>PLUE01000052.1 GCA_003164785.1 Gammaproteobacteria bacterium
GGTCAGAACCGTGGGAGGTCGATTTCGGGGGGGTGGGCAGCGATACCAGCCAGGCATGGAGGTGCGACAGGCAGGCAGCGGGCACCGCGTGTAACGAAATGAGCGGCGCCCCAATCGTCTTGCAATTGGGAACCGTTCTCGCTCAACCGTGCACTCTAGACCTGCTTGAAGGGGTTGATCTGCTTGACCCCGAATGGCGTGAAATCTCGGACATTGCGGGTAGCCACCGTGAGATCACGTACGATGGCGGTAGCGGCTATCAGGGCGTCCTCCAGATGATGATCGGGACGACGATGCATGAGTTGGCCCCAACGTCTGAAAATCGCCCCGTCAACGGAAAGTACGTTAGACGATTGCGCCAGATCGTTCAGCCACACTTCGAGCTCCTCCGCCTTCGCTCGATTCTGTTCGCGGGTCATCTCGATTCCGGCCTGAATCTCTCCTAAGGACACGGCGCAAATGAATAGTGACTCCTCCGGCATCGCCGTGATCCAGGCGACGACCGCACCGTGTGGCTTGTGCTTCCGCAGTTCGGATACCACGTTGGTGTCGAGCAAGTAGGCCATCAGGATCGCTCTCTTGGTACCCGACGGCACAGCTTCCCCCGATTAGGAATCGCCAAATCGCCGCGGCCCTCCGTGGCCAGCAGCAGCGCCTTGAATCCCGGACGCGCCCTGGAGTTGAGTCGTCGCCATTCTTCGATCGGCAACAGCACTGCAGTCTCGACGCCACGCATAGTCACTAACTGAGGGCCTCGAGTGAGGCTGGCTTGCAGAAATTCAGAAAATCGGGCTTTCGCGTCCTGGACTGGCCAGCTCTTCATAACATCCTCCCATTTTCTAGACTAGTCATAAGACTAGTCAGAACGTGGACGTCTGTCAAGTCATGCGGTGTCCATCACAGCGAGACAGCGAGGGCGGTCAAAACCGTGGTCCGTTGAGCTCGGTGTCGTGGCCCTACGGCGTGTAACCAGCCCAAGGGCCGCCCGATATACGTCGATTGAAACACCTGCATGGAGTGCCCTCACTGGGAGAGCTTGCGGAGGTCGAGCAGGGGGCTCGCCGGGCGGCTGGCGGCCGCCGACTTGGCGAGGCGGGTGAGGGCTGAGCGAACACCACTTCTGACGAGCGTTTCGGGTAAGCCTTCACCGGACGACCCACACCCAGTAGCTAACTATTCATGAACGGGGTGTGGTTGGTCCCGAAAGATGGATGTTCCGCAGTCATTGTTACTTCGCTTTGAGAATCCGTCAGGACGATTTCAGCTCATTGACCGCGCGCCACGCCTGATCGATCGCTTCGTGCGTGTACGAGTTCCAGCCGGCGTCCGAGTTGGCGATGGTGACGCCGCCGCAGCGCTTGCGGGCGATTTCATAGGGCTCGGGCCCTTTGGTTTCCGGATCGAACAGCGAATCCGCGCTGTATGAATAGCCGTGGGGCCAGCGATTGACTGTGATCGCGGCGATGTCGCGCGCCGATTGAAATCCGCCAGGTCCCAGCATGCGGTCGAGCTGATCGGCGATCCGCGTTTCGTATTCTGCGAATGGGGTGCCAAGCAGTAGCTGCCTGCCTAGGCGAAATTGCTCGACATTTGAAAGTCCTTGATTCGGCGTCAGCGGGATATGCTCCATGTGCAGCAGCATGGGTTCGCCCGGGTCGCGCGGATTACGGTAACCGCCGAGTGATACGGGATAATCTAGTTTGGTGTTCGAGTAGTAGGCGGTGGGACTGTAAATATCATCGACCCCGAGGTTGACGAAAGCATGCCAATTGCGAACGGCTACGTTCACGTAGACCAGAGGCATTTTGACGCTGAGCGCAAGAGCCTGCTTCTGCGCCTCGGGCAGCTCCGACATGATATGCGGAATCATCATGTTGTAGCCGGCAAGTACGCATTTCTTGGCCTGAACGCGGTGTAGGGTTCCCGAGCGCATGTAACCGATATCCACCGGCCCGCCTCGACTGTGGGCATTTGCGACCGCCACCGCCGTGCTATTCAAACGTAGGCGGATGGGCGCGCCCTCAACGTCGAGTCTCGAGTAGTCGAAATCGGCAAGCACCACATCTTCCATGGTGTGGCCGGGAGCTACGGTGGGGATCAAGTCGCGCACCAGCAGTCGGGCAATGGAAGCGTTGCCGTCGGGGAAGTGGTAGATATAGGGCTCGTCGAAGGCAGCCGCTTCCGGGTCCCCGAGATCCCCGAGCCCGAGACCGGTGAAGCCGGGGTACTGGCTGTTCATCGCATCGAGGGCCGGCACGATGTCGGGCCCCATGGCCATGAGACCCAAACTCGATCCGTCGAAGAACTTGACTGCCTCATCGCCGAGTTCGGCATCCTTGCGCAGAAAGTCGCGGTAGCTGATTGTTTTTAGATAGGCGACCTTTTCCTCCTTTGACTTTCCGGCGAGATAATCCCTCGGGTGTTTGAAAAATTTGACCAGTCGCGCTTTGGCGTCATCGGACAGGGGAAACTCTGCAACCACCGTCTCGATCGGGCGAGGTTTGGTGTCGCTCGCAAACGAATCTCCGCCGGTTACTACTGGATTGCCGACTACGAGCCTGTCCACACCAAAGGTCTCGCGATCGAAGTACACTCCGTGACGTAGGCCGAAAGACCCGTAGAGCTTGCGGTCGAAGGCCGTATCGAAGCGTCTCGTGTCGACGCCGAGCGAATGCAGCAGCCGGTTGACGGTCTTGCTGAAGAAAGTCTTGGGCGATTGCAGCGACTCGGTGCCGCCGTAGCCGAGCAACAGGCGACCATCGACTTGAAATTCGTTGCGCTTGGCATGGCCGCCGAAATCGTCATGGTTCTCGAGAATCAGGATGCGCGTCGCAACGCCGTGTTGCTCGCGAAAGAACCAAGCGGCCGCGAGTCCGCTGATACCGCCGCCAACCACCACCAAATCGAAACTCTGTTCGACTGCGAGGCGGGAAATGTCGAACGACTTCCCCTCGCGACCCACTTCATGAGCGATTTCGAACGATCCGGGATGGCTGCCCCGAAGGCCGGTGAGCGATGGTGGGTAGTCGCGGTCGGGCTCGGCGCGCAGTTGAGCGAGTGGAGTCAGACCTGCAGCGATGGCAAGTGCGGTGCCGCCGAGAAAATCGCGACGGTTGATCGTATTGGACATGAATACCCAGCCTCGGATGCGCTGCCTGCATTGTATCGTTTGCCGGGTCGATGTCATCGCGAAATTCAGGTCTGAGGGTCAGGGTCGACTCGCGTGATGGAGAGCGGCCAGAACTGTGGACTACGCCGCCATTGGGAAAAATGCTTTCCACGATCCCTCCAAGTCGCTTCGGCGTGGCAATGCAACGTCGCCAAGGCTGTCAATGGACAGCTCGCCGTTGTCGACATCAGCAATTTCTGACCAACCCGTCACTTTGCGGACAGACGATGCAAATTCCTCGAATGCCCGTAAGCTCATGATCGCTCGATGTAAGTTCCGCAAAGTCGGCGCAAAATTGAAAGATCCGACCACCGTGAATGGTGCGTCGATCGCGGTATTCCTTGGCCAAAATTTCAACAGTCTATGGCCACTGGCCCAGTGAGATCGGCGTCGGGCTGCTAAGCCTGGGGGTATATCCAGTATTTGGCGAGGTAGCGTCCCGGCCAAGTGGTCATGCGGGATGCCCGCCAAGCGCGAGCTGCAGGGGACGATGCGACGTACTTGATTTCCTGTCTCGCGGTACGTCGGTAGGCCGTTTGCCGATCGGAGGCATCTTGATGGATGCACGCCATCACGGAATGCGCGAACCACAGCGCGCTTCCGCGCACGGCAGGATCCTCGATATCAACAAGCGAACGGGCGGCGCGGTTGTGGATATCAGTAGATCGTGTCCTATCGAGCTGCCAGGCAGCGCGTCATGTTCTCAAGAGTCTGATAACCTGACTTGGCGTCCGAGCAACGCGCCCGACAACGGATCGACGCCCAGCTCGTTGTGATTACTTGCTGCTTGTGGATCGAAAGGCCGTCACTTTGCATGAAAACGCTATTTCTCATTCGTCACGCGAAGTCGAGTTGGGGTAACCCAGCGTTACCCGACAAGGACCGACCATTGAGCGCTCGCGGCGAGCGCGACGCACCGAAGATGGGTACGCGATTAGCGGAGCGCGACGTAAAGCCCGACATGATCCTGTCGAGTCCGGCGAGGCGCGCCCTCACCACCGCGGAGATCATCGCCAAGAAGCTTGATTACCGCGTCAAGGATATCGTCGTGGATGACCGGCTGTATGCCGCCGCGGTGGATGACCTGCTCAGCGTAATTCACAAGCTCGGCGACAAGGCGAGGTGCGTGATGCTGTTCGGCCATAACCCCGAGTTTACAGAGTTGGCGCATCGCCTCTCCAGCGAGATTACTCACATGCCGACGTGCGCCGTCGCCGAGTTCACGTTTAGTGCGAAGTCATGGTCAGAGGTCGGCAAGGCCAAGCCCGCAAAGGTGGCGCTCGACTCTCCAAAGAAATCGTAGGGAAAAGTATCGCGTCAGCCGCTGCGCGGAAGATGCTGGCCGGTGGCTCCTACTTCGCGGCCAAGTTTTGGGTGAGAAACGCGACCACCTTGGTGATCGAGTCGTTGGCCGCATCCGGGTCCCACTTGATGAAGGC
Organism: Gammaproteobacteria bacterium; assembly: GCA_003164785.1. Lineage (GTDB taxonomy): Bacteria > Pseudomonadota > Gammaproteobacteria > Steroidobacterales > Steroidobacteraceae > Bog-1198. Next base: position 4,609 of record PLUE01000052.1, read on the forward strand.
TTTGCCGCCGATGGCGCCCGGGTCGGAATACGTCATGGGCGCGGTGTTGCGATTAAAGTCGTGCATTGCGCCAGGGTACTCGACCGTGGTGACATCGAAGTTGAATTTCTTCTTCAGCATCTGCTTGAGTTCGGGCACCGCCTTTCCCTCACCGTAGGAATCTTCCGTTCCGTAGAGGATGATGATCGGAGCTCCGGTCATCCCGCGGCCGTGCTCAATGATCGGAATGAGCGGCTTTGATACCGGATAAAATGCTGCATGGACCGCGAACCCCTTCTCATTGCCCATCCACGCCTTGCGATTGTCTTCGATGGCCGCTCGCATGGTGATGCCGCCGCCCATAGGGAAGCCCATGACGCCGATGCGATTGGGATCGACGCCCGGATTCTTTCTCAGTTCCTTGAGCGCGGCAAAGACCATCGGCAGGAAGGTATCGATATGCGGGCGGTCCATCGGCTAGGTGAAGATGCCGGTCTTGAAGTCCACCTCGAAGATGGCGATGCGAGCGTGCGCGGATGTGAGTGCGCGGGTCGAGTTGTTGGATGCGCGCACGGATCGCGTTGCGCGAAATCGGCTTGCAGCCGTCCGCCATGCAACGCCGTTCAACGAGGCGTACGATCTCTTGGATGGATGGGCGTGTACGCGACAGATACTGCTGCTCGATGATCTTGTTGACCAGGGTCTCGCGCGTGGGATCCAAACGCCGTGCTCCCCGAGGTGCGCCGTCGGGCAAAGGTATCAATGAAGAGGTTGTCGCGAAATCTCGATATCGCGCGAGCCATCGGTCCAGAGTGCGCCGGGAAACTCCATTGGCTTGGGCGATGGTGACGGCACGTTCGCCCCATGCTCCAGATCCCTCAATCAATTGGGCGACTGCCCGCTCTCGAACTTTGGCGTGCTGCCAGGGGATCTCATCGCTGCCTCTCGCGGCCTCCGAGTGCGCGTCAATTGCCGTCCCTTCAGCGATCGACGCCTGAGCTCGCAGATCTGCAATGGAGACCTCGCTGACCAAATTCGTGCCCAGGTCCAGAATGCGGACTTTGCCGTCGTCCAAGACAGTCTCGATGCGGGCCAAGCGAGAATCGCACAGCACGATCTCGCCCGTTTGGACAGTGAAGCGGAGTAGGGCTTGACCCTGGCCGCTCGGCACAGAAGCATCGGTGGGCGGAATCGTCGGAAATCCGGGTTCGGGCTATTACGCGGCTACGAAGTTTGCGGTGGAGGGTCTATCGGAGTCCCTCGCCCAGGAGGTTGCGCCCCTGGGCATTCGCG
>PLUE01000014.1 GCA_003164785.1 Gammaproteobacteria bacterium
GAGCACATCGAGTCGCAATCGCTCAACGGCATCTCGGTCATCAAGATCTTCTTTCAACCCTCGGCCAACATCCCCACCGCCTTGGCGCAGGTGGTCGCACTCGAGCAGTCGACGTTGAAACAGTTGCCGGTCGGAGCCCTGCCGCCGCTGGTCATCAAGTATTCGGCATCGAGCATTCCGGTGATTCAGCTCGGTTTGTCGAGCGCGACCATGACGGAGCAGGCCCTGTTCGATACGGGGGTGAACTTCCTGCGACCCCGGCTGGTAACCATCCCGGGGGTGGCCGTGCCGTACCCGTACGGGGGGAAGCAGCGGGTGATCTCCGTCGACCTCGACACCGCCGCGCTGCTGGCCAAGGGCCTGACGCCGACCGATGTGGTCAATTCGGTCAACTCACAGAACCTGGTGCTGCCGTCGGGAACCGCGAAGATCGGCGGCACGGAATACGTGCTGGCCACCAACGGGTCGCCCGACACGATCGAGGGGTTGAATCGAATCCCGGTGGTCACCCGCAATGGGGCGACCACCTATCTGTCCGAAGTAGCCCACGTCCGGGACGGCTTCTCGCCGCAGACCAATATCGTGCGTCAGAATGGACAACGCGGGGTTCTGGTGTCGATCATCAAGAACGGCAGCGCATCGACCCTGGACATCGTCGGCGGCGTGTTGGGCGAACTGCCGCTGCTCAAGCAGCTGCTGCCAAAAGACCTCAAGATCGTGCCGCTGTTCGATCAGTCGACCTTCGTGCGGGCCGCCATCAGCGGCGTGGTGCGTGAAGCCTTGATCGCCGCCGGTCTCACCGCGGTGCTGATCCTGCTGTTTCTCGGCAACTGGCGCAGCACCTGCATCATCGCCATATCCATCCCGCTCTCGATTCTGTCATCCATCATCGCGCTCGACGTCATGGGAGAAACCCTCAACATCATGACCCTGGGCGGCCTGGCGCTGGCCGTCGGCATTCTCGTCGACGACGCGACCGTCACGATCGAAAACATCGAGCGCCACCTGCATCTCGGTTCGGACCTGCACAAGGCCATCCTGGACGGGGCGGGAGAGATCGCGGTCCCGGCGCTGGTGTCGACCCTCTGCATCTGCATCGTGTTCATACCGATGTTCTTTCTGTCGGGTGTCGCGCGGTTCTTGTTCGCGCCATTGGCGGAGGCGGTGGTCTTCGCCATGCTGGCCTCCTACGTCCTGTCGCGAACCCTGGTTCCCACCCTGGTCATGATGATGATGGATCATGCGCCGCACGATCCGGCGGCGCGCCCGAGCCTGCTCAAGCGTGTGTATACCGCCTTCGACGCTCGGTTCGAGAAGATTCGTGCGGGGTACGTCGTGATTTTGACGGCCGTCCTGGCGGCGCGACGGGCCTTCGCGTCGTTGTTTCTGGGATTCTGCGTTCTCTCGTGCGGTCTCGTCCTGCTGCTGGGACGCGATTTCTTCCCGAGCGTCGATGCCGGCCAGATTCGGCTGCACATGCGATTGCCGAGCGGCACACGCATCGAGGAGACCGCGCGTACCGCCGACGAGGTGGACGCCGCCATCCGGCGCATCATTCCGGCCCGGGAGTTGGGCACCATATTGGACAACCTGGGAGTTCCCTATAGCGGGTTGAATCTCTCCTACAGCAATTCCGGCGTGTTCGGCACCCTCGATGGCGAGATCCAGATTTCGCTCAACGAGGGGCATGCGCCGACCGCGGCGTATGTCGAGCAGATGCGGCGTGAGCTGCCGAAGTTGTTTCCGGGCACCGAGTTTTTCTTTCAGCCGGCGGACATGGTCACCCAGATCTTGAACTTCGGTCTGCCGGCGGCCATCGATGTGCAGTTCACCGGAACCGATTTGCGCGGGAATTATCTGATCGCGGCGAAGCTCCTGAAGCAGATCCGCCAGGTCGACGGCGCGGTCGATACCCATATCCATCAGCGGCTGGACCTGCCCACCGTGTCGTTGGTCATGGATCGCGTTCAGATGCAGCAGCTGGGCTTAAGTCCCAACGACGTGAGCCAGGACTTGCTCATCTCCACGTCCGGTACCTCGCAAACGTCGCCGAACTTCTGGCTCAACCCCGTCAACGGGGTGGTGTACAACCTGATCGTGCAGTCCCCCCAATACTCGATCGACAGCCTGGACGCGTTGCTGCGCACGCCGGTGCGTTCGCCGGCCTCATCCATCACGCCAAACAGCGCGCAACTCTTGAGCAACCTGGTGGGCGTGACGCCGGCAGTCCAAGCCGCCGTGGCGTCGCGCTATAATCTCGCGCCGGCAACCGACATCTACGTCAGCGTCCAAGGGCGTGACATGGGCAGCGTGTCCGGCGAAATACAGAAACTCGTGGACCAGATCCGACCGGATCTTCCCCGCGGCACGCAGGTGGCCATCCTGGGCCAGGCGCAGACGATGAAGTCTTCATTCGTCCAGCTTGGCGTGGGTCTGGTCATGGCCGTCGTCATGGTCTATCTGTTGATCGTCGTCAACTTTCAATCCTGGATGGACGCGTTCATCATCATCACGGCCCTTCCGGCCGCCCTGGCGGGAATCTGCTGGATGCTCATGCTGACCGGCACCACCTTGAGCGTGCCGGCGCTGACCGGCGCGATCATGACCATGGGTGTCGCCACGGCCAACAGCATCTTGATCGTCTCGTTCGCGCGTCAGCGCATGAACGAGGGGCTCGATCCGGTCGAGGCCGCCCGCGATGCCGGCGCCACGCGCATCCGCCCCGTATTGATGACCGCGCTCGCGATGATGATCGGTATGATCCCGATGGCGCTGGGCCTCGGTGAGGGCGCCGAGCAGAATGCGCCTCTCGGCCGCGCCGTGATCGGAGGATTGCTGTTTGCGACCGTTTCCACTTTGTTGTTCGTACCGGTAATTTTTGCCGGCATCCACCGGCGTTTGGGGTTGCGCAAGCATGCGCCGGCCACGGTACTGCCGGTCACACATGGGAATATCTGACATGGCTGAAATAACATCGTCGCCGAGTCTTAGGCGTGCCAAGTTCGCCGTCATCACGGTGGTCGCTTTGCTTCTCGTGGGTGTCATCATCGTGTTCGTGAACCGGTCGTTCCAGGCGCGGGCTCTGGAAACCTCCACGGCGATTCACGCGGTGCAGTACGTCACCACCACGCAACCAACCAGCGGCGGCGACGGGTTGCCGATCACGTTACCCGGCACCCTGCAGGGTGTGATCGAATCCACGGTTTACGCCCGCAGCAGCGGGTACCTGGTGCGCTGGACCAAGGACATCGGTGCGCCGGTCAAAAAGGGCGAACTTCTGGCCGAAATCACGGCCCCGGAAGTCGACCAACAGCTCTACCAAGCGCAGGCGGCGGAGGCTCAATCGGCGTCCAGCGAGGCGCTGGCCAAGAGCACGGCCGAACGATGGAAGAGCCTGCGGGAAAAGGATGCGGTCACTCAACAGGATCTCGACGAGAGAAGCAGCGCCTACAAGCAAGCGCAGGCGGACCTGACCGCCGCCCAGGCCAACGTGTCGCGTCTGCGAAGCCTGCAGGGCTTCAACAAGGTCACGGCGCCGTTCGACGGGGTGTTGACCCGCCGCAGCGTCGACGTGGGCGATTTGATCAACGCCGGCAACGGCGGGGCGGGCCAGGCGTTGTTCTCGGTGGCGCAGGTCGACCCCTTGCGCCTGTACGTGTACGTTCCGCAGGTCTATGCCAATCAAGTGAAGGTGGGCGAGACCGTCGACGTCGGTCTGGTCGAGAACGCCACGGTGAAATACCAGGGTTCGATTGCGCGGACCGCGCGTGCCATCGATCCGGTGACGCGGACCTTGCAGGTCGAGATTCGCGTGCCGAACCCCGATGGCGCGCTGCTTTCGGGTGCCTACGTCCAGGCAACCTTACCCATCAAAGGGGACCAGGCGGCCACGGTGGTGCCGACCAATGTGCTGCTTTTCAGGCCGGAAGGGCCGCGGATCGCCGTCGTCGATGCCCAGGGCCACGTGCATCTGGCGCCGGTGACCCTCGGCACGGACTTCGGCAAGGCCGTCGAAATTCTGAGCGGCGTCGACGTCAACAGCCGGATCGTCGTGAATCCGGCGGATTCCCTGGCGGATGGCGACGTCGTCGCGCTGCTGCCCGCGACCGCGCCGCCGGCGCCACCCCAGGGCAAGGGTTGATTCCAATGCGCCGATCCAGCTCGCGTGCGATGTTGAGCCTTGCTGGCGGGCTCGCCGTGCTGTCGTTCGGGGGATGTGCGGTCGGCCCCGACTACCGGCGCCCGTCCGCCGACGTGCCGCCGGCATGGCAGGCGGAGGCTCCGTGGCACGAGGCGGAACCGAGCGATGCGGCATTGAAGGGCAATTGGTGGGAGTTGTTTCAGGACGCCACGCTCAACCCCCTGGTGGAGCAGGCGCTCGAGGGAAACCAGAACCTGCGTGTGGCGGCGGCCCGGCTCGAGCAGGCGCGCAGCCAGGTCACGGTGGCGCGGTCGTATCTCTATCCCGAACTCGACCTGCAGGCGTCGGCCGCCCGCGGCAAGACGTCGGCGAATCGACCGTTGGCCGAATACCGCGTGCCGAACCAGGCGACGGTGCAGAACAACTTCACGCTGGGCCCCAGCGTCAATTACGAGCTCGACCTCTTTGGCCGCGTACGCCGCGAGGTCGAAGGCTATCGTGCCGCGGCGGAACAGGCCGCGGCGGATTTCGAGAACACGCGTTTGATGCTCACGACCCAACTGGTCAGCGACTATTTCACGCTGCGCGAGCTCGATTCGGAAATCGACGTCGTCAACCACAGCCTCGATTTGGAGCGCGACGCGCTCACGTTCGTCACGTCGCGCCACGATCTCGGATACGCCACGGGACTGGACCTGGCGCAGCAACAAGCGCTGGTGCAGAGCAGCGCGGCGCAGTTGGAACTGCTGCAGGTGCAGCGTGCGCAGAACGAACATGCGATCGCGACCTTGGTCGGCACGCCTGCGCCGAGTTTTTCGATCGCCCCCGTGGTATCGCCGGGCAACCTGCCCGCGCTGCCGATCGGATTGCCGTCGGATCTTTTGCAACGCCGGCCGGACGTGGCCTCGGCCGAACGCGCCATGGCGGCGGCCAACGCCCGCATCGGCGTCGCGCGCGCGGCCTACTTTCCCACCATCCAGTTGATGCCCTTGGTGCCCAACATCGGCTGGGAAAGCACCGCGATTTCAGCCCTGTTCAACGCGCCGAGCCAGCTTTGGTCCGTGGGGCTGTCGGCGAGCCAGACCTTGTTCGATGCGGGTAGAACCCGTGCCAATGTGCATATCGCCGAGGAAGATTATTCGGCCGCCGTCGCGACCTATCGGCAGACGGTCTTGAGCGCGATGGAGGAGGTCGAGAACGGCATCACCGGGTTGACGTCCCTGGGCCGGGCCGCGAGCCACGCAAACGACAGCGTCGCGAGTGCGCAACGGGCGTTCGACATTGCGAGCGACCGATACAAGGGCGGCGTGGCGATCTATCTCGACGTGCTCACCGCGGAGCAGACCCTGCTCGGCAATCAGCGGCTGGCCGTGCAGATCCACGGCCAGCAATTCGTGACGGCGGTCTATCTGGTGAAGGCGTTGGGCGGGGGTTGGCAGGAACTCGGGCCCGCCGTGTCGCGAGCGGATTAAGGCGCGCAGGTCGACCGCGCGTGGCGCGTGGCGCACGGGGGAAAATCGGCGCTTTCGCGGCACGCGCGTGACATATGATGAAGGCATGACCATCTCGTCGGAAACTCGTCAATTTCGCTATTACGATTTCGTGATGGCGGCGTATGTCTGCATCCTGCTGTGCTCCAATTTGATCGGACCGGCCAAAGAGGCCTCGATCCACGTTCCCGTGTTGGGCACCGTCACATTCCTGGCCGGGGTGCTCTTCTTTCCCATTTCCTACATCTTCGGCGACATCCTGACCGAGGTGTACGGGTATGCCCGCGATCGTCGCGTGGTATGGGCTGGATTCGGCGCGCTGGCATTTGCGTCCCTGATGGCGGCCGCGGTCGTGCACCTGCCATCCTCCGACGCCTCGCGCGCGACTCAAGCCGCGGTCGAAACCATATTCGGCAACACGCCGCGCATCGTCCTGGCCTCGATCATGGCGTTTCTGTGCGGCACGTTCGTCAACAGCTACGTGCTGGCGAAGATGAAGATCTGGACCCGCGGACGATGGCTGTGGACGAGAATCTTCGGCTCGACCCTCTGCGGCGAGCTGGTGGATTCGGTGATCTTCTACTTCGTCGCGTTCTATGGCCGCATGCCTTCGCCGCATCTGGTCGAGCTGCTGTTCACGAACTATGGGTTGAAGAGCGGCTGGGAGATCGTGGCGACCCCGTTGACCTATCGGGTCGTGGCGTTCCTGAAAAGGGCCGAAAACGAGGACTACTACGACATTGCCACCAATTTCACGCCGTTTTCGCTCAAAGCTTGAGGCCGGGGCGCGCCGCCGCGGGCGCGGCTCAATGGGTCGCCGTATTGCCACAATCCGCCACCGTCGCGTCACGGCGTTGCCCGAATAGCGGCTTGAAACAGCGCTCTTGTTTCCGTGGGCGGCCCGTGCCTACGATAGCGGATGAGCGAGCAACCGAAGATCGTCTTGTTGGACCGTTTCCAAACCGGCGACTCCGCCAATCCTTCGCCCGAGAAAATCCTCTCCGGCATTCCGCGGATTCGGGTTTCGAATCAATACGCCGACCGGTCGCAGCAATTTTTCTGCGGCGTCTGGAGCAGCACCAGCGGCAAATGGCGAATACGCTACACGGAAGACGAGTTTTGCGTGCTCTTCGAGGGTCGGGTGCGCATCGAGTCGACGACCGGCGAAAAACACGATTTCCGGGCCGGCGATGCCTTCATCGTACCATCCGGCTTCGAGGGAACGTGGGAGGTCGTCGAACCGTGCAAGAAGTGGTACGCGGTGTTCGAGGTCAAAGTCACCTGACCCCGGTGCACCGACCGATCCCGACGTATCGACTCAGGCGGTCTCGCGAATCACTTCCGCCAACGTCTCGACGATGCGTGTCATCTGCGCCGTTTCGATGATGAGCGGGGGCGACATGGCAATGACGTCCCCGGTCTGACGCACCATCACTCCGCGTTCGAAACATTTGACGAACACGTCGTATGCCCGCGCTCCGGGTTTCCCGGCGCGCGGTTCCAATTCCACCGCGCCGATCAGCCCGTAATTGCGCACGTCGATGACATGCGGAATTCCCCGCAATGAGTGCACCGCGTCCTCCCATTGAGGCCCCAGGGCTGCGGCACGCGTCAGCAGACCTTCCTTGGCGTAGATGTCGAGCGTCGCCAGCGCGGCCGCGCACGCCACCGGATGCGCCGAGTAGGTGTAGCCGTGGAACAGTTCGATCGCGTTCTCCGGGCCCTGCATCAGGGCATCGTAGATCTTGCGCTGCGAGAACACGGCGCCCATCGGAATCGCGCCGTTGGTGAGTCCTTTGGCGGTCGTCATCAGGTCGGGCGTCACATCGAATGCCTGGCTGGCGAACGGCTTGCCGACGCGACCGAAGCCGGTGATGACTTCGTCGAATATCAACAGAATGTCGTGCTTGTCGCAGATTTCGCGCAGGCGCTTGAGATAGCCGACGGGCGGAAGCACCACGCCGGCCGAACCCGACAGCGGTTCGACGATGACCGCGGCGATGGTCGACGCGTCATGCAGGGCGATCAAGCGTTCCAGTTCGTTCGCGAGGTGCATGCCCCATCGCGGAAGGCCGCGTGAGAAAGCGTTGTGTTCGATGTCCAGGGTGTGCGCAAGGTGGTCGACTCCGGGCAGCATCGACGAACCGTAGATCTTCCGGTTGTTGACCATGCCGCCCACGGAGATGCCGCCGAAGCCGACGCCGTGATAGCCCTTTTCGCGACCGATGAACCGCGTTCGCTGGCCCGCACCTTGCGCGCGATGATACGCGATGGCGATTTTCAGCGCGGTATCCACGGATTCCGAGCCTGAGTTCGTGAAAAAGATGCGGTCCATGCCCGGGGGTGCGAGTTCGGCGAGGCGATTGGCCAATTCGAACGCGATCGGGTGGCCCATCTGAAACGTCGGTGCGAATTCCATCGTGCTCAACTGCTTCGCAACCGCGTCGGTGATCTCGCGCCGGCCGTGCCCGGCGTTCACACACCACAGACCCGAGACGCCATCGAGCACTTCGCGGCCGTCCGGCGTCCAGTAGTACATGCCTTCAGCGCGCGCCAGTAGGCGCGGGTTCGCCTTGAACTGCCGATTGGCCGTAAATGGCATCCAAAATGCGTCCAGTTCAGCGGGGGCCGGGGCGGGAATGGGCTGAGCGTTCATCGGGCATCCTGGTGGTTTGTCCCACGATGATAAGGAAAATCGACAATAAGCTCAATTTCGGCGTTCCATTGGCCTCAAGTGTTTAATATAATGCACACCATGAGTCTCGACGTCGGTTCCCATTTGAAATCCGTGCGACAGATGTACGGGCTCTCCCAGCGTGAGCTGGCGAAGCGCGCCGGCGTCACCAACGGGTTGATTTCATTGATCGAACAGAATCGCGTGAGCCCTTCGGTCAGTTCGCTCAAGAAGGTGCTGGACGGCATCCCCATGGCACTCGCCGATTTCTTCACGCTGGACCTGGCGGCCAAACCGCAGGTGTTCTTTCCACGTGAGGAGCTGTTGGACATCGGCTCCGGCGCGGTGGAACTGCGCCTGGTGGGCGGCCGCTTGGGCAAGCGCAGCATGTCCATTTTGCACGAGCGTTACGCCGGCAACGCCGACACCGGCGAGGAAATGCTCACCCACGTGGGGGAAGAAGGCGGGGTGGTCGTCAAAGGCAGGATCGAACTCTCCGTCGGCGGGGAGTCGCGCATCCTCGGGGCCGGGGACGGGTATTACTTCAAGAGTTCGGTGCCGCATCGCTTCCGGAATCCCGGCCGCGACGAGTGCGAGATCGTCAGCGCGAGTTCGCCGCCCACGTTTTAGCCGGACCTTCAGGTAGCATACGTCCCCATGAGCAAGGTAACCGTGGCGGCCACCCAGATGGCCTGCAGTTGGGATCGCGAGGCCAACATGGCGCGCGCCGAGAAATTGATCCGCGAGGCGGCGGCGCGCGGCGCGAACGTCATCTTGATCCAGGAATTGTTCGAAACCCCGTATTTTTGCAAGGATCATTCGACGCAGCATTTCGAACTCGCCAAACCGTTGGAGGGGCATCCGGCAGTCGAGCGTTTCCGGGAGCTGGCGCGCGAACTCGAGGTGGTGCTGCCCGTCAGCGTCTTCGAGCACTCGAGCAATGTTTTCTATAATTCGATGGTGATGGTCGATGCCGACGGCGCCGTGCTCGGCAGCTATCGGAAGTCCCACATCCCCGAAGGGCCGGGGTATCACGAGAAATTCTACTTCTCACCCGGCGATACCGGATTCAAGGTGTTCGACACGAAATTCGCCAAACTCGGCGTCGCCATTTGCTGGGACCAGTGGTTCCCTGAAACGGCGCGTTGCATGGCGCTGATGGGTGCGGAGATTCTGCTGTACCCGACGGCGATCGGATCCGAGCCCCAGGATGCGAGCCTGGATTCGAGCGCCCATTGGCAGCGCACCATGCAGGGACACGCGGCCGCCAACGTCATGCCGTTGGTGGCCTCGAATCGCATCGGCACGGAAACGGGCGACAAGTACACGATGACCTTTTACGGCTCGTCGTTCATCGCCTCGGCGACGGGTGAGAAGATCGCCGAAGCCGATCGATCGAGCGAGAGCGTCATCACCGCGACCTTCGATCTCGATGCCGTGCGACGCTATCGGCAGGCGTGGGGAGTGTTCCGCGACCGCCGGCCGGATCTGTATTACCCGATTCTGTCGCTCGATGGACGCGGCTGAGGCTTCCACCCTTCCTCGAGACTTGGTGTTTGTCGACCTCGAGACGACCGGTGGGAACGCGGCCCATCATCGCATCACCGAGATCGGCATCGTGCGCATGGAAGACGGCGTGGTCGTCGAGGAATGGAGTTCGCTGGTCAATCCCGAGTGCCGCATCCCCTCGTACATCGAGGGTTTTACGGGGATCACCAACGAGATGGTGGCGGATGCGCCGCGGTTCGCGGACATCGCAGCCGTCGTGCTCGACAAGCTGAAAGCCTCGTCGCGAGGCTTGGTGGACAACCCGCCGCTGTTCGTCGCGCATAATGCGCGCTTCGACTATTCGTTCCTGCGCACCGAGTTTCGTCGCCTGGACGTGCCGTTCTCCGCGAAGGTTCTCTGCACCGTCAAGCTATCGCGGCGGCTCTTCCCGGAATTCCCGCGGCACAGTTTGGATGCGGTGATGGAACGGCATCAGTTGACCTGCACGGCGCGGCATCGCGCGCTGGGCGACGCGCGGGTGTTGGGCGATTTCTGGAGCAAGCTGCTCGATGAGGTCCCTGCGCGACAATTTGCCGAGGCGACCCGTGCCGTGATCGGCGCCAACCGGCTGCCCGCCCATCTGCCGGCCGAATTGGCCGATGAACTCCCGGAAGGGCCGGGGGTTTACCGCTTTTTCGACGGGGACAACGTGCTGCTCTACATCGGCAAGAGCCATTCCCTTCGGTCGCGCGTGCTCGGGCATTTCGCGGCGGATAACTGCGATGCGAGGGAGCAGAAAAAGGCTCGTTTGGTGCGGCGCATCGACTGGGTGGAGACGGCGGGCGATTTGGGCGCGCAGCTGCAGGAAATCCAGTGGATCAGGACGCAGAAGCCGGTATTCAACAAGCGCATAAAGGACAAGGGCGGCTGCTTCACCCTGCAGACATTGCCTGGCACCCACGGAGCGCGGCTGATCGCCATCGACGAACTCGAGCCGGCGGACTTGGTCGGCTGCTACGGCGTGTTCCAGTCGCAGAAAGATGGGCGCAAGGCGTTCATCGACATCGCCCGCGCGCACTCGCTGTGTTTGGTGGTCCTGGGGTTGGAGGCGGCGACGGGTTCATGCTTCGCTTATCAGGTGGGCAAGTGTAAAGGCGCCTGCATAGGCAAGGAGCCGCTGATGTTGCACACCATGCGGCTGCAGATGGCCCTTTCGTCGCTCAAGCTGAAGCCGTGGCCGTTCCCGGGCCGCGTCGCGCTGCGGGAAGGCCGCTCGGAATATCACGTGCTGGATCATTGGACCTATCTCGGCACCGCCCGCTCGGAGGAGGAGCTGGAGGAGTTCGCCGCCAAACGCTCGCCGGGGGCGTTCGATGTCGACGTGTATCGCATCCTGGTGCGGTATTTGGCGAAAAACCCTGACGTCGATTGGCAGGGATTTGCGCGACCATGTGCATTATGATGTACACGCGAGGCGCCAACGTGGATCACCGCAAGCTCAACGAGGACGCGGCGGCGGATCTCAAGGACGTGTTCATCTGCCAGATTATTTCGGATCCATTGGTCGCCGTGCGCACATGAGCGACTCCTTCGACAACGTTCGTTACTGGATCGCGACCGCGCCCGTGGGCGCCGCCTCCGTGCTGGCGGAAGAGCTCGCGCAGTTCGGCGCGAGCGACATCAAGGAGCGCAGTCACGATGTGAAGTTTCAGGGCACGCTCGACACGGGATACCGTGCCTGTCTGTGGTCCCGGACCGCGACGCGGATATTGCTCAGCGTGGGTTCGATCGATGCGAGCAGCTCGAAGAACCTGTTCGACGCCGTCAAACGCATCGACTGGCGCGAACATATCGGTCCGGGAGCCACGCTGGCATGCGATTGCAGCGGCGGCAATGAATCGATCCGTCACACGATTTACGGATCGCAACTGCTGAAAGACGCGGTCTGCGACAGTCTGCGGGATGCGACCGGAGAGCGCCCCAACATCAAGCCCGAGCGGCCGGATGTCCTGCTGCATCTGCATGTCGAGGGCCCCACGGCCTTGGTGTCGATCGACTTTTCGGGGGAGAGCCTGCATCGGCGCGGCTATCGGGTCGAGGGCGGCCGTGCTCCGCTGAAGGAGAATGTCGCCGCGGCGGTTCTGCTGCGTGCCGGCTGGCCCGCCGTCAATGACCAAGGCGGCATTCTGGTCGATCCCATGTGCGGCTCGGGAACGTTGCTCACCGAGGCTGCGCTGATCGCGGCGGACGCCGCGCCGGCACTGGATCGCGAGTATTTCGGGTTTACGGGCTGGGCGGGACACGACGCTGCCCTCTGGGAGAGTCTGCGGGACGATGCGCGGACACGCCGCGCCGCGCGCGTTCCGCGGCGTTGCATCGTGGGCTCGGACAGCGACGCGGACGCCGTGCGCATGGCGCTCGCCAACGCCCAGAGCGCGGGCGTGGCCGATTGGATTCACGTGGAGAAGCGCTCGCTCGCCGAGGTCACGAGGCCCGACAGCGAGGTGGGCTTGGTGGTGACCAATCCGCCGTACGGGGAACGAATCGGCTCGGAGTCAGGATTACCCGAGCTGTATTCCGAACTCGGCCTGATGTTGCGCGAGAAGTTCCGCGGATGGCAGGCGGCGGTGTTGACGGGAAATCCGCCGTTGGCGCGCAACCTCGGCGTCTATGCGAAGCGCACGCATCGTTTCTACAATGGAACGATCGAGTGCCGCCTGTTGCGCTTCGATCTGAACCAGGCCAGCGAGCAGCGGCCGGCCGAGGTGGTACGCGCCGATTGGTCGAGCCGGCCCGGCGCGCAGATGTTCGCGAACCGGCTGCGCAAAAACCTCAAGTCGTTCGACTCATGGGCGGAGCGGGAGCACATCGATTGCTTCCGCGTGTACGACGCCGACATGCCGGAATATGCCTTCGCCATCGACCTGTACGGCCGCGAGTCGCGCCATGCCTACGTTCAGGAGTATGCGCCGCCGAAAACGGTGGATCAGGAGAGCGCCGGCGAGCGCCGCCGCGAGGTGCTGGCCGTGTTGCCGGGCGTATTGGGATTGCCGCCTGCGCACGTGCATTCGCGGGTTCGCAAGCCTCAGAAGGGCAGCGACCAGTACGAAAAGCGGGAGAACGTCGCGGAACGCCATGTCGTGCGCGAAAACGGCCTGAAGTTCTGGGTCAATTTCCGCGACTACCTGGACACGGGACTGTTCCTGGACCATCGGATCATGCGGCAGAAGCTGCGCGAGTGGGCCAAGGATGCCGATTTCCTGAATCTGTTCTGCTACACCGGCAGCGCCACCGTGTATGCCGCCGCCGGCGGTGCGCGATCGACCTGCAGCGTCGATCTGTCGAACACCTATTTGGATTGGGCGCACGAGAACCTGCTGCTCAACGGATTCGGCGGGCAGGAACATGAGTTGTTCCGCGCGGATTGCCTCCAGTGGCTGGAGAGCCAGGAGGTATGGGGTCCGCGATTCGACCTGATCTTCGTCGACCCGCCGACCTTTTCGAACTCGAAGCGGATGGACGGTGTGCTGGACGTGCAGCGCGATCACGTGGGCATGATCCGTCGATCGCTGAAGCTGCTGCGTCCGGGTGGGCGTCTGGTGTTCTCGACCAACTATACCCGCTTCAAGCTCGATGCCGGGGCGCTGGCGGATCTCGCCATCGAGGACATCAGCGCCGCGACGATCCCGCACGACTTCGAGCGCAATGCGCGCATTCACTACTGTTTTGTGGTGCGATTCAAATAGCGGTGTTCATCCAGGGGTCTTGGTTTAATCTCGACTGCCAGGCCCCTCAATTTCCGTCAGGAGAGATCGTTGTCCCCGCAAGCGCCCAAAGAGTCCACCGGCCGTTTCGATTGGAGCGATCCCTTTCTCCTGAAATCGCAGCTCAGCGACGAGGAGAACATGATCCGCGAGACCGCCGGCGCGTTTGCCCAGGGTCAGCTGCTGCCGCGGGTCTCGGACGCGTATCTCAATGAAACGACCGACGCCGGCATCTTCCAGGAGTTCGGCGCCCTCGGCTTGTTGGGCATCACCATTCCGGTCGAGTACGGCGGGGCGGGCGCCACGTACGTTTCGTACGGCCTCGTCGCCCGCGAGATCGAACGCGTCGATTCCGGGTATCGTTCGATGATGAGCGTGCAGTCGTCGCTGGTCATGCACCCGATTTTCGCGTTTGGAACCGAGACGCAGCGGCAGAAGTTTCTTCCCGGTCTCGCGTCCGGAAAGTTGATCGGGTGCTTCGGTCTGACGGAACCCGGCGCCGGCTCCGATCCGTCCGGGATGCGCACGCGCGCCGAGAAGATCTCGGGCGGCTACCTGCTGACCGGCTCGAAGACCTGGATCTCGAACAGCCCGATCGCCGATGTGTTCGTCGTGTGGGCGAAGTCCTCGGAGCACGGCGACATTCGCGGCTTCATTCTCGAGAGGGGCATGGCCGGACTGTCCGCACCGAAAATCAACGGCAAGCTGTCGCTGCGCACCTCGGTCACGGGCGAAATCGTCATGGACGGCGTGGAGGTGCCGGAGGATGCCATGCTGAATGTGTCCGGCTTGAAGGGTCCGTTCGAATGCCTGAATCGCGCCCGCTACGGCATTGCCTGGGGCACCATGGGCGCCGCCGAGGACTGCTGGCAGCGCGCGCGCGCGTATGGGCTGGAACGGAAGCAATTCGGACGGCCGCTGGCTGCAACCCAATTGTTCCAGAAAAAACTGGCGGACATGCAGACCGAGATCGCGCTGGGCCTGCAGGCGTCGCTGCGCGTGGGGCGGTTGTTCGACGAAGGCGCGATTGCGCCCGAAATGATTTCGCTCATCAAGCGGAACAATTGCGGCAAGGCGCTCGACATCGCGCGCGTCGCGCGCGACATGCATGGCGGCAATGGCATCCAAAGCGACTACCACGTCATGCGGCACTCGCAGAATCTCGAGACCGTGAACACGTACGAGGGCACGCACGATGTGCATGCATTGATCCTGGGCCGGGCACAAACCGGCCTGCAGGCGTTCTTTTAGACATCGTATGGATGCGCCGCTCAAGGGCCTGAAGGTCGTCGAACTGGCCCGCATTCTCGCCGGTCCTTGGATGGGACAGACGCTCGCGGATCTGGGCGCCGACGTCATCAAGGTGGAATCGCCCGAGGGCGACGATACGCGCCGATGGGGTCCTCCGTTCGTCAAGGGTGTCGACGGAGCCGATACGGATGCCGCGTACTTCCATTGTTGCAATCGCGGCAAACGTTCCCTGGTGGCGGATTTCAATTCGGCGGCCGATCTTGCCGCCGTGGCGAGCTTGATCGACCAGGCCGACGTCGTGATCGAAAATTTCAAATGCGGCGGTCTTGACAAGTATGGTCTCGATTATGCGACGCGCAGCGTCGCCAACCCGACGCTCGTGTACTGCTCGGTGACCGGATTCGGTCAGACGGGTCCCTATGCGGCCCGCGCCGGCTACGACGCGATGATTCAGGGAATGAGCGGCATCATGGATCTGACCGGAGATCCTGCCGGTGAGCCCCAGAAAATCGGCGTGGCATTTGCCGACATATTCACCGGTGTTTATGGCGTGGTTGCGATTCAAGCGGCGCTGGCCCAACGGGCACGTACCGGTGTCGGGCAGCACATCGACATGGCCCTCCTCGACGTCATGGTGTCCGTGCTCGCGAATCAATCGCTGAACTACCTGGTGTCCGGCGTCACGCCGCATCGACTGGGCAATGCGCACCCGAACATCGTCCCCTACCAGCTGTTCTCCGTCCGGGATGGGCGTGTGATGATCGCAGTCGGCAACGACGCGCAGTTCCGCCGCCTGTGCGCGGTGCTCGGCCTTGGTTCCCTGGCGGAAGACCCGGCATATGCCGGCAACGCGGGTCGGGTCCGTGCGCGCGAGGCGCTGATCGCGATCCTC
Source organism: Gammaproteobacteria bacterium (assembly GCA_003164785.1). Classification (GTDB taxonomy): domain Bacteria; phylum Pseudomonadota; class Gammaproteobacteria; order Steroidobacterales; family Steroidobacteraceae; genus Bog-1198. Next base: position 15,701 of record PLUE01000014.1, read on the forward strand.
TCCGCGGCATTGACCGCATGGAATCGCGCCGATTTGTTGAGCCGTCTCGAGGCGGTCGGCGTGCCGGCCGGCCCCATCAACACCGTGAGCGACGTCTTCGCGGATCCCCAGGTGATGTCCCGACAGCTGCGGCTGGATCTCGAGGCGCCGCATATCGGCGGCGGCAGCGTGCCTTCGGTCCGCACGCCGATCCGATTCTCCGGGTCCGATCTGGCGCTGGGCCGGCCCTCGCCGATGCTCGGCGAGCACACCGCAGAGATATTGCGCGAACTCGGAGCGCCCCCGGGGACTTGAGTCCGGCCTGGGCCTCTGCGGGTGGGCCGCGGCGCGCGCTGACACGGTGATTTCCGTGGCGCGCGATCCCAATGCATTATGAAATTGTGCGCGCCGCCTCGACGTTGCGCCCCGGGGACGCGCCGGATTCCGTGGCCTCGAGGAAAGGGATCGCGATCAAGGCCAGCGTCGCCGCCAGCATGACAGTAAGCACTCCATGAACCCCGTACTTTCCGTCGTGATCTGAAGCGGCGAAGCTATTCACGGCGGCGCTGTTGCCGTTGAGGTGGAGAGTGCGATGTCTGATCGGAACCTTGAGGCCTTGAACGAACGGGAGCGAGCGTGTCTGACGCATCTGCGCCAGGCGCAGGAGCTGGGTATCAGCTTTTCCCAGCACTGCCGCGAGCGGGATCTGAAGTTCCACCAGTGGACGTGGGTCAAGCGGGCATTGGTCCGCAAGGGCGTGATTGGCGGGCGGCGCCGGGCTGAACGATCCAAAGCAGCGGGGTTTGTGCCGGTGCGCATTGCGCCGGCCGCGGCCGCGGCGGCGCCGTGCCGCATCCGCTGACCCGCATCGGAGAAGAGATCCGCGAGTGCTACCGCTTCGAGCCGCAGAAGATCAGCGTCGAGCAGCACATCCGCCCGACGTATGTGTGCGAGGAGCGGCATGAGGCGCCGATCACCGCACCGGCGCCGCCCGTCATTCTGCCGAAGTCGATGGCGAGCCCGTCGTTGCTCGCGCACGTGGTGAACTCCAAGTTCAACTTGGGGCTGCCGCTGTATCGGGTGAGCCAGGACCTGAAGCGCTACCGCATGGACTTGGGTCCCGGCACGCTCGGCACCTGGGTCAGCGCGGTCGGTGGCGAGAAGGTCGTACCGCTGATCAATCTGATCAATGAGGCGTTATTCGCCGCGCCATTCATGCATATCGATGAGACGCCGCTACAAATCCTGTGCAGCGACAAGGCGGCCGGTTCCGACCACTACATCGTGGTGCGGGCGGGCGGTCCGCCGACGCAGCGCATCATCTTGTACGACTACCTGGCCTCGCGCACCACGGAGGGTTTGAAGCGGCTATTGATCGGTCCGGACGGACCGTATCAGGGCAAGCTCATCAGCGACGGGCTGGAGCGCTATGACCAGATCGCCGCAGAGCTGAAGTTGCTGCATTTTGGCTGTTTGACGCATTGCCGCACGATGTTCTTCAAGGCGCGCGAGGTCAGTCAGCTGCCCGCCAGTCGCACGCTGGCGAACGCGGCGATCGAGGACTACATCGGTCGGGTCTATCAGATCGAGGGACAGATCAAGGCGCTGCGGGCAGAGTATCAGCAGCGCGGGCAAAGCCTGCCCCTGGAGACGGTGCGGGCGCTGCGCCAGGAGAAGTCCAAGCCGATCCTGGAGAAGTTCAAAGCGTGGGTCGATGAGCTACTGCCCGGAACCCCACCGAACAGCGCACTCGGCAAGGCCCTTGGGTACGCGACACGGCAGTGGCCGAAGCTCGTACGGCACTTGGATCACGCCGAAATCCCGGTCGACAACAATTACATCGAACAGCAGATCAAACACTTTGCGACGGGCTGAAGAGCGTGGCTCTTCAGCTACGATGCGGGCAGCGCCCAAGCGAGCGTCAACCTGTTCTCGCTGGTGATGAGCTGCCGCGTCAATCAAGTCGAGCCCTACGCGTATCTGAACTATCTGTTCGAGCATCTGCCTGCGGCCAGCACCGTGGAGCACGTTGAGGCGCTGCTGCCCTGGAACCTCAAAGCGATGCTCGACGAACGGAAGAAAGAGCAGCATCAACAGCAGTCGGCCGCCTGACGCGGCATCTCGCCCATCCTGAATCCCTGAAGAAACGCCAGTACCGGGTTAATCGAGCCCTACTGGGCGATTAGATCACGCGATGCCAACGCCGCCGATGCTCGCCTCATCAAACGGGGATTGCGGAGTGCTTACCCTCAAAGAGGCCACCAAGTTATTGTGTCGCAGCAACGCATATCAAATGTCAGCGACGCGCGCCGCTCGTCCAATCTTTCAGAGATATGGCCGATGTCACTGAGAACCGAAAGATGGTCACCGAGCGAAACGTGTGACCAGCCTTGAGGAGCGTGGAGGGAAAGTCAGGGTGGTTCGGCGAATCCGGAAAATGCTGCGTCTCCAGGCAAAATCCGCCATAGCGCACGTAGTGCTTGCCGTCTTTGCCTGTCAGCGAACCGTCGAGAAAATTGCCGGTGTAAAATTGGACGCCCGGTTCTGTCGTTAACACTTCCAACACACGGCCTGAGCGCGGCTCAAAAACTCGCGCCGCTAAGGCGAGATCAGCCTGATGATGAACAATAACCCAGTTTTGGTCATAACCCTTCGTGTAACGCAACGCCGGGTCATCGATGCGCTCGCCGATTCGATGCGGCGTACGGAAATCGAATGGCGTCCCGGCTACCTTGGAGATGACACCGGTCGGAATTAAGTCGTCGTCCGTCGGCGTATACCAATCGGCATTCAGAGTGAGCTCGTGATCGAGCACGGTGCCGCTACCCGCTCCAGCCAGATTGAAAAACGTGTGATTGGTCAGGTTGACAATGGTGTCTTGGTTCGCTGTCGCTTGATAGTCAATGCGTATTTCGTTGCGATTGATGGTGTATCGCACCGTCGTCGTCAGAGTTCCGGGGTAGCCTTCCTCTCCGGCCGGACTGACGTACGTCAACACCAGACTGCCGTGCTCGATGTGATCTTGCCAGAGCCGCTTGTCGAATCCGATGCGGCCGCCGTGGATGGAATTGTCGCCGCCGTTTTGGGTGAGCTGGTACGTTCGGCCGTGCAGGACGATGCGTCCATGCGAAATGCGATTTGCGTATCGCCCAACCACTGCGCCAAAAAAAGCATCCCCCTTCAGATAGGCATCGAGCTTGTCGAATCCCAGCACGATGTCGTCGAAGTGCCCCTCTCGGTCTGGAGTTCGTAGGCGCAAAATGCGCCCCCCGAAATTGGTAATGCTGACTTCGAGTGCGTCCGTACGCCATGAGTACACTTGCACGGGTTTCCCATCCGCGAGGTGCCCGAAGAGCCGATGGGTAGGTTCACTAGAAGTGGCGGAATCGGCGAAGCTCAACCCAATGAGCACCGTCGCCCAAGCAATCGATCTCATGCAATGCTCCGAATTTGTGCGACTCTCGATCAGGCAACGATGACTCCCCAATTCTACGGCATCTCTCATGTGCTTACCCAGCCGTGCGACATAGTCCTCTGGCGAGTATGGCTTACAATGTTTCTTAGATTGGTCGGAAGTGAATTTGAAGAATTCGGCATTTTGCTATCCCACCATTGTTTTCAGTCAGCCTTCGGCGCATATGAAAATGCAACCGCCTCGTTATAATGCGGGGAGTTCAAGAAACTTCGATGTGGTAGTGGAGGAGCGATCAAACCCGCTCTTAAAATAGGTCGCATGAAAAAACGTATATTCTGGCTCCTCTTGTTAACGATCCAAGTTATGGCGCAGGCACCGGCAGCGGTGCCGCCGGAGGGCGCCCGCTCTTTCGAAACCCGATGCAGTGTTTGCCATGGAGGCAATGGCAACGGCACGGGCAGAGCGCCGAGTCTCCTGGGATTCGTTGCGTCCAATCCAGACGCGCAGATCGCGGCGCTCATTCGCAGCGGCATTCGCGGTATGCCGTCGCATAACATCGCGGATCCTGAAATGACGACGCTGTTGGAGTTTCTTCATACGCTTCGGCCAATGACGGGGCCGGGCGAAGAGGCGGTGCGCACGATAACGGTGACTTTGGACATCGGCACCACCTTGGAGGGCAAGGTTCTGAATGCTTCTAACTTCGACATGCAGCTCGCCACGCCGGATGGGAAAATTCATCTGCTCCTGCGCGATGGGAACGTGTATCGGGAGACTTCCCTTCTGCCGAAGTTGGACTGGCCGCGCTACGACGGCAGTTACTCGAGCAATCGCAACAGCACTCTCGAGCAGATCAACGCCGCCAATGTCAGGAATCTGACCCTGCAATGGGTGTTCCCGGTACCGGAGGCGAGGCGACTGGAGGCCACCCCCGTGGTCGTCGATGGCGTGATGTACGTGACAGCAGTGAACGCGGTATACGCGATCGATGCGACATCGGGTCGCCGCCTGTGGGTTTATTGGCGCGCCAGGACTTCCGGTTTGCTGGGTGAAGCGGCTGCCGGCGCCAATCGGGGCGTTGCCATCACCGGCAATAGGGTCTTCATGATGACCGACAATGCTCACCTTCTGGCAATCGACAAAAGCAATGGGAAACTGCTCTGGGATATTGAGATGACCGACTGGCCCAAGTCGCAGTACAGCGCAAGCGGCGCTCCGCTCGTGATTGGCGAGCATGTGATCGCCGGCGTGGCCGGCGGTGAAGAAGGGGTGCGGGGATTCGTTGCCTCGTATCGCGCCGCAACGGGTGAGCGCGAATGGCAGTTCTGGACGATACCGAAGCCTGGGGAGAAATTATCAGAGACCTGGATCGGCACGGCCTTGGAACATGGCTGCGGCACCACGTGGATGAGCGGGTCCTACGATCCCGAGCTCGACCTTCTGTATTGGGGTGTCGGCAATCCGTGCCCAGATTTTAACGGCGCGAATCGCAAGGGCGACAATTTGTACACTGACAGCGTTGTTGCACTTAAGCCCGCAACCGGGGAGCTTAAGTGGTATTTCCAATTCACGCCGCACGATACCCACGATTGGGATGCGAGCGAACCGCTCATGTTGCTCAACGAAACATTCGATGGTCGACCGCGGAAGCTTCTGGTACAGGCCAACCGCAATGGTTTCTTATTTGTGCTCGACCGGACAACTGGGGAGTTCTTGCGGAGCACTCCTTTCTCCCGAAGCGTGAACTGGGCCAGTGGGTACACGAAGACCGGCAAACCGATTCTGCTGACCGACCCCGAACCGCAGGCGGAAGGAAAGTTGTTTTGCCCGGCGGCCGCCACGAATTGGATGTCGGCCTCGTATAACCCACCGCTCAAGTTGGTGTTCGTCGCGGCGGACGATCGTTGTGGACTCATAAGATCGATTCCCGCGCCGTTTGAAATGGGCAAGCGTTACTTCAATGGCGATATCAGCTTTCTGCCGGGCGGTCGATCGGTTCGCGCTCTGGATATTCGGTCTGGAAAGATTGTCTGGGATTACAGTCAATCCATGGGCGGCTACACCACGAGCGGGACTCTTTCAACCAATGGAGGTTTGGTTTTCATCGGTGAGGACAGCCAGATGTTTACGGCCCTGGATGCCAAGACCGGCGCGCCGCTTTGGCACTTTCCGGCCAACGACACGTTCCGAGGTTCGCCTATGACTTATATGGTCGGCGGCAAGCAATTCGTTACGATCGCCGCCGGCGCGCAATTTCTTACCTTTGGGCTACCGAATTAGTGAGTGATATATGCGGCGAATCATTCCCTTCGTACTGTTCATCGCGATCCCAACCGCCGCATCGCTGGCACAGACTCGTTCCAAAACCTTGGACATCTACGACATCGACACCGAAGGTGGTCACGCAGTTTTATTTGTCTCGCCAAGCGGCGAGACGGCGCTCCTCGACACGGGGTGGCCGGGCGTACGCGACGCGCACCGCATCATGGAGGCGGCAAAAACGGCTGGCGTCAAGCAGATTGACTATCTCGTGATCACGCACTTTCACGCCGATCACATCGGCGGGTTCATGGAGTTAGCTAAGTTCATCCCGATCAAACACTATGTCGATCACGGCGTAACCGTCCAACCGGAACAACACATAGAGTCGAAGCAGGCCTACGACGCTGCGATCGTCAAGGGTCTGCATATCATCGTCAAGCCCGGCGACAAGCTGCCAATTACCGGTATCGATTGGACGATCGTTTCATCGGCCGGCAAGACGCTTGCAACCAACATGACGGGCGTTCCTGGGGCCGGTCAAACCAATCCTTACTGCGCGGGCTTCGTCCCGAAAAACATCCAAGTCGACCTCGAGAACGCGGAGTCCGTGGGGAGCGTGATTGCCTACGGAAGATTCCGAACGATGGATTTAGGCGATCTGCTGTGGAACTTCGAGGGCCAACTGGCATGCCCGGTCAATCGCATCGGTACCATCGATCTTTTGCTGACCACGCATCACGGCTCCAATTGGTCGGGAGTACCGGCACTCATCTACGCAATAAAGCCCAAGGTTGCCATCATGAACAATGGCTCGACCAAAGGGGGTTCGGTCGAAGCATTCGAGACATTGGAGTCCTCGCCGGGTCTTGAAGATATTTGGCAGCTCCATTGGTCTGCAAACGGCCTGCTCGAGCACAATGCCGCCGGCAAATTCATCGCCAATCTGGAAAAGCCTGCCATTACCGCAGGCATCATCGCCAATCCGCCGCCTCCGACGCCGCCGGGCGCCCTCCCAGCGGCCATAGGGAATCCCGATCATTCCCCGGCATATTGGATCAAAGTCTCCGCAAAATCCGACGGCACTTTTACGGTGACCAATATCCGCAATGGATTCTCGAAAACCTATCGCACCGGCAACTAAGGGTTTGCAGCTCGCGCATCGCGGGCGCAAGTTAAGAGCCAACTTCACCTGAAGTAAATTCCGTGCCGAATTCTCCAATTTAGCTGCGAAACCATTAAAGACTCGCTGACTCGCATGTGCCACTATCGACTCATAAAACGGCAGCCCGAAATTTGCACGATGCCGTGAGTTGCGCTGCGAATGTTGGGAGATTGTGGTGCTAATTGACTCAAATGAATGTTGCCCTAAATGGAGCGTCCTCGCGCCCATTGAACCGGCGTGGCGGCCGCAGTGGGCTCTGTGTACCAGCTGCTGCACCGACGATAAGTTTCCGCGAGCTAGGTTTGGTTGGTTTTTTGCAATTCTAACAATAGGGGAAAATCGCCCATGAAGAAGCGTTTGCATATTGCTTTGCAGCGAGCAGCGTTGGTCGTACCGCTCGGAGCAATGGCCTTTTTGCTGTTACCGAGCATCCCAGCATTGGCCGATGACAGCTTGGCGGAAATCGTCGTGACCGCGCAGAAGCGTGAGGAAAATCTTCAGGATGTACCCATCTCCGTTACCGCGCTGTCGGGCCAGACGGTGCAAGAGAACGGAATTGACGATGCGGTGGACCTGGCGAAGTACGTACCGAATATGTTTCTAAAGGATAACTTGACCGGTCAGATGCTGAGCATTCGCGGCATCGGGTCGGGGGTCGACAACCCGGGTTTCGAGCAAGCGGTTGCGCAGTTTGTCGACGGCGTGTACTACGGTCGGGCGGTCTTGGACCAGAACCAAATGTTTGATGTCGAGCGAGTCGAGGTGGTCCGCGGTCCGCAGCCCACGTTTGCGGGTCAAAGCGCCACCGCGGGGGCGATCAGCACCTACGATCGAAAGCCAGGCGACACGTTGGAAGGGTACGTCAATGGCACTTACGGCAAATACAAGGAAACGTCCGTGGAGGCGGGGATCGGCGGACCAGTAAACGACAACGTGGGCGTGCGGCTCGCGGGACGCTACTACGAATTGCCCGAAACGGATTATAGCAACTGGAACGGCGCACCCGTGGGTACCAAGCGGGATAGCGCGGAACGAATGACGGTGACGTGGAAGGCATCCGACACGCTCAACTTTACCTTCAAAGCTGAACACCAAGACGTGTTGGCTAATGGTAATGGTATGGGCGGCGGTCCCTCGACTTGCGAGTTGAACCCTAAACTCAGCCGTTCTAGCGCGTACATATTTCCCGGAATGCCGGCGCTTTGCGCATTGGACGTCGAGGCTGCCGGACTTAATCTTAATAATCGGGGCGAAGCCTTCACCGGTGGCTTGCTAGATGCGCGCACTGCCCTCAATCAGCTCAACCTCCAAAATGGCGGTACGTTAGCGAATCCGATCTGGGGATATAACTCCAACCCCGCGACGGGCGTCATCGGCATGCAAGCCATCCCCTATGGGTTGAACCATGTGACGCAGTTCAATGCGCCTCAGGGCGAGCAATACAGCTTCAGCGGTTATAATGGCAACTTTACCTGGCTGTTGGGCGACCTAACGCTCACGTCCACCACGGCGTTTCTGGGCTATGACGAATTTCAGCAGATAGATCCGACCTACAGCGCCTTTGCGCTGTTCTCCGACATTCGCGACGAACACTTTAGCCAACGATCCGAGGAGATTCGGCTCACGTCGCCCGTGAACCAGACGGTCTACTGGATGGTGGGCGCTTACTACGATCACCACAATCTGGTGAGCTCTGACGATATTTACTTGCCGTGGACCACGAATGCTGCTTTTTTGCCGGCGAGCGCGCAGGCAATAAGCTATGGTGGCCAGTTGTCTGAGGTGTCGGATACGTACAGCGAGTTTGCTGCGGTTACATGGAACATCACCAATGCGTTCAGGGCGAACTTTGGCGGGCGCCTCCAGGACGTAAGCAAAACGGGCGTATTGCCGGCCTCCTACGCCTACCTCCCGGCTGGGAACCTCGAGGCAGGGGGAACTTCATTCACCGCACAGCAGCCTTACCCTGGGTACCCTACTGCACAGGGTAGTTTGCTTGAGCGCAACTTTCTTCCGGAACTTAGTGTTCAATATAATGTGGCGGACGGCGTCATGACCTATGCAAAGTGGTCTGAGGCGGTTAAAGCCGGCGGATTCGTCATGGAGCCCGTCTTTGCCGGCGGGGTGCCGAATCCGTTTTCCTACAGACCGGAACATGCAAACGGCTATGAGGCCGGCGTGAAGGCTATGTTGTTCAACCATACCTTGGAGCTCAATGCGGATTGGTACTTCACAAGGTACAAAGATTTGCAGATAAGTAACTATGACCATGTTACAGACGCTTTTGCCACCACCAACGCCGGTGAATCTCATACGCGGGGCGTCGAGTTCGATGGCCGCTGGCTCGTCACGCACGAGTTTACGCTCGCGTTTAACGGCACCGTCGGCGCGCGCGCGGTGTTTGACGTTTTTAACGGCGCATCCTGTAATTCCCTTGAGGCTAAGCAGGAGCCGGCGCAATGTGTGATCGGTGTGAGTCGAGCGGGCGTGGATCTACCTTTCAGCCAGGCTTGGACGATGAACTTGAATCCCGACTATGTGTTCGCAGTGTCGTCGGGCTACGAGGTGAAGTTGGACCTTTTTGCGAGCTTTAACGCCAGCTACACTGTTGAGTACGATAACAATCCGCAAAATAGGCAATCGGAGTACGAACGAATTGACGCGCACGCGACAATCAGACCGATCGGCGGAAAGTGGGAATTTGGATTCTACGGGCGCAACCTGACGGATAACAGGATACTGCTTCAAGATTATACGAATTTCGATTCAATCAGTCTCAATCCGAATGTCCGTGATCCGTGGGGCGGGAATTACAGCCTAGGCATCATGTATGGAGTGCAGTTCAAGGCGCATTTTTGAGACTTGAGATCTGCGCCATAACCGAAGAAAAACCAAAAGGAGGCTTCCCCTATAAGGGGAGCCTTTCTTGCGGCGGATTGCCCAGCGTGGTTCGTGGCGGAGATTGTCGAGCCGCTAGCTATATCGGGAACTTGGCCTCCGGTGAATTCCAGTAGTGGTTGGCACTGGAACCTAGGTGGTGCGCTGCCCAAATGGCAGCGCCTGCGGCCCTGGGGGGGCTACAATTGGTAATCTTGCTGGTCGCGGGTGTAGCGAATGAAGTAATCCAGCGACTCGACATTGGCCATGGCCGCGCGGTTTGCGGCCTTCTCGACCGGCACGCCCATTAAAATTCTGCGCACCGGCACCTCCATTTTTTTGCCGGTCAAGGTGTAAGGAATCGCACCCACCTGGTAAATCTTGTCTGGTATGTGCCGCGCCGAATATGTCTTGCGCATGCGCGCGCGTATTTTCTCCTGCAGCGGCTCATCGAGCTCAAGTCCGTCGTGCAGCTTGGCGAACAGCGGCATGAAAAAGCCGCCGCCCGCGAGGTCGAGATTCACGATCAGCGCGTCCTCGATCTCGGACACTTCGGTGAGCGCGCGGTACACCTCGGCAGTGCCGATGCGCACACCATGCCGATTCAAGGTCGCATCGGAGCGACCCAGCACGAAGCAGCCGCCTCGTCCGTTGACTTTGAAAAAATCGCCATGCCGCCAGATGCCGGGATACTGGTCGAAATAGGATTCCCTATAACGGGCGCCGTCGGCATCGTTCCAGAAACCGACCGGCATCGAGGGTACGGGCTTCGTGATGACCAGTTCGCCGACCTCGTCAATGACCGCTTGCCCTTGTTCATTGAACGCGACCGCTGCGATTCCCAGCTGCCGTGCCTGAATCTCGCCGGCGTACAGCGGTAAGATGACGACGCCACCGACGATCCCCGTGCAGAGATCCGTGCCCCCGCTACCGGAGTGCGCCCAGATATCGGACTTCACGTTGCGATAAACCCACGCCATGCATTCGGCGGTCACCGGTGAACCTGCCAGCATTACGGACTTAAGCGCCGATAGATCGAACCGATCCTTAGGCACGATGCCTGCCTTTTCGAGAATGCTGATATAGGTCGGACTCGCTCCGAAGAAGCTGGCCGCCGTGCGCTCGACCATGGCCCAAAGCACATCCGGTTCGGGGTAAGCCGGATTGCCGTCATACAGGACGGGAACCACATCTACCAAGAGCGCGCTCACCAGGAGATTCCACATCATCCAGCCGGTGGTCGTAAAAAAGAACATGCGCTCACCGGGATGCACATCCATATGGAACTTGAGCGCTTTGATCTGCTCGAGAATCATGCTGCCGTGACAATGAATGATGGGCTTGGGCAAGCCGGTGGTACCTGAAGAAAACAAGATCCACAACGGATGCGCGAACGGCACCTGCTCGTATTCGAACGACTCGCGCGCAATGTCGGGACCGGCAAGCGCTTCTTCCCAAAAGAGCGTGTGCGCCGTCAAACGCGAGTCATTGTGAGGCTCCAATTGGCGCAGATAAATGACCTGCTCGAGCGAGGGCAGCGAGCCTAAAATGATTCCAAGTTCCGGCCGGCGATCGAAAGTCTTGCCGCCGTAATAATAGCCGTCCACGCAAAATGCAAGCTTTGGCGCCAGTTGCAGGAACCGATCGACCACGCCGCGCGGCCCAAAGTCCGGGCCGCAACTCGCCCAGATGGCACCAATGCTGGCAGTTGCCAGCATTGCGATGACCGCCTCCGGAGTGTTCGACAGGTACGCGACCACGCGGTCGCCGGGAGCGACCCCGAGCGTGCGCAGTCGGGACGCGAGCTTGCGCACTTGCGTGCCAAGCTCTGTCCAGGAGAGCGCGCTCAACGCCCGGCGCTCACTCAAGAACAGGAGTGCATCGCTCCCAGCGCGCTCATTACGCAGTGCATGTTCGGCATAATTGAGGCGTGTTCCGGGAAACCATTCTGCGCCCGGCATGGTCCGAGACCGGAGCACGCACTCGTAGGGTTGCGATGCGCGCACGTCGAAGTATTCCCAGAGAGAGCCCCAAAATCCATCTTGGTCGTCGATCGACCACTGCCACAAATTGGCGTACGAATCGAAGCGGCGCCCGCTCTTGGCGAGCCAACTCATATAGTGCGTCAGACAAGCTTGCGCTTTACGCTCGGTGCTCGGGACCCACAGCAAATCGCCTTCTTCGACTGTAGTCACTGCACCGCTCCGTACTCACCGATCCATCCATCGCTCGCGACGGGCTCGGTGCGCTCAGCCGCAGTGCCATTCGATATCGCGACGCCGACCCAGTACCGGTTCTTATCGATCACCATTTTGTTATCGTTCATAAGTTACAGAAGTTCCACTCCTTCGCGATTAGGTGGTTGCGTGCGTCAATGTTTCCGTCACTGGGCTTTTATATGGAGGGATTGTTGCCGCTTCCAGACTCCAATGCACGTCATCGATCGCCGCCGCGTGTATGGTTCATTGAGAGAGCGATGACGAGCAGCGGGCTTCGTTCACTACGGTGAGCGAGTATAGCGGCCGCGGCCGCGTCTCCGATAGGACTTCCGCGTCGCAATGCGTAAGCGAAGCGGTGGGTCAAGTGGCTTTGGTTGCTGAATTCTCCAATCTCGCTGCCAACCTATGCAAGATTCCTTGCTGCCACATATGCCAACATGAAAATCATAATGAAAATCGGGCGCGTATTACGTTGCGAATTACGATGCCTGATGCAAAGACTTAGACGTATCAGACATTGGGGGATTCTTAATGTATTTTCCTAGGTTAACGAAGATTGGTGTTCGCCTTATTGGCACTGCGGTGACTCTGGCCCTTAGTGCCTTCACTGTAATGGCGCAAGAAAAGCCGCCGACCGCCGACACGAACAGTATCGACGCTATCGTAGTAACTGCGAGCCGCCTTCAAAACGCCGGCTTCGACGCGCCGACGCCAACCACGGTCGTGAGCTCTTCAGATCTCGCAAAGCTATCTCAGCCCAACGTGTTCGACGCACTTATCCAGCTCCCTTCGCTTCAAGGCAGCACGGGAATGACCTACGAGACCGGCTCGAGCAGCTCAGGGCTGCAGGGACTTTCCACCTTATCGCTGCGTGGCTTGAGCCCTCTACGTACTCTGACGTTGCTAGATGGCGAGCGCGTTGTGGGCGCGAACTACAACGGCGTCGTCGACGTCGATCAACTGCCCCAGATTCTAATCCAACGGGTGGAAGTGGTTACAGGTGGCGCCTCGGCCTCTTGGGGCTCGGACGCGGTTGCTGGTGTAGTCAACTTTGTGACCGACAAGAAATTCGAAGGGTTTAAGCTCAATGCTGAGCGGGGAATAAGCGCGTATGACGACAATGGGACCACCAATGTTCAGTTCGCGGCAGGTACCCATTTCGCAGACAGCAAGGGCCATATCGAAGTCGCAGCCGAATACTTGAACGACGCGGGCGTCATGGCGCAGGGCACTCCCGCCCAAAGCTATGGAACTGGCCCCGGTATAGGAGGCCGCGACTGGAACCAGCAGCCGACCATTCAGATGCGGCCCATATCGGCCACCCCCGCCGGACAGCCGGAATACATTTACGGCACCCAGGCGCAGAATTTGCAGTATGCGAAATATGGCCTAATCACTGCCGGTCCGCTGCAAGGGATAGCCTTCGGTAGCAATGGGACGCCATACAACTTCCAGTATGCCGGGGGGGGGACGCCTTCGGGGCTTCCCAGCGGGGCGGTGAACGGTTGTATCAGTCCGTATTGCTTAGGCACTCCCACCTCACCTGGCGATAATTCTGGCTTCCAACAAGGATCCACTCTGGCGAGTAGCCTCGTGCGCGCTAACTTCTATACACGCTTGTCATATGATTTGAACCCGACCACCGAGGTCTTTGCGACCATCACCTACGGCGTCTCGGACACTGGTACCAAGCCGACGCCTAGCTTGTTCAAAAACGCCAACCTAACGATTCAATGTGCCAATCCATACGTTCCAGCCTCGATTATGGCGGCGTGCGCGGCGAATGGCATCACCGGCTTCCAGTATGGCGTTGGCTATCCACTGCCCAACTGGGAGACAGTCGATATTGAACGGATACAGCGGCGTGTTGTTGTCGGCGCCGACGGTTCCTTCAACGCGTTTGGCAAGGACTGGACCTGGGACACCTACATCGAGCATGGCGAGAACGACACTGGCCTAAATATTGCGAATATGCCGCTAAACCCGCGTTTGAACGCGGCGATAAACGCGGTGCCAGGTCCCAACGGATCGATTGTCTGCGGCTCGGCCGCCGCTCGGGCGAGCGGTTGTGTAGCATTGGACCTTATCGGTCAAGTTCCGCTTACCCCTGGTGCGCTCGCTTACGTCGTCCCGCAGGCCGGTCCGTTCCAAAACACTAACCAGCGGCAGGAAGCATTCAGTGCTGCAGTGCATGGTTCGCCGATAGCCGACTGGGCGGGTGATATTTCGGTCGCGTCTGGGATCGAATTCCGTCAAGAAGCCTACACAGCTGTCGCAGATCCCTACGGCAACGGTGTCTCAGCGAGTTCTCCCAACTCCCCCCAATATCCCGCTGATCCGTTGCTTAATACCGTTTCGGGTAACAATTGGTATGCCGGGAATTTTCACGGTGGGCACGGCCAATATGACGTGTCGGAAGGCTTCGTGGAGACCGGAATTCCGCTCTTCAAAACCGCTGCCTTGGGCAACGCCGATCTCGATCTCGCTGGTCGCATTGAGGATTACAGTGTTTCCGGCGAGATCGCGACTTGGAAGGCGGGCTTTGTCTGGGATACGCCGCTTGACGGCGTCCGGTTTCGTGCGTTGCAGTCCCGCGACGTGCGTGCGCCGAACCTGAGCGAGGCGTTCGCGCCGACCTCGGTCATTAACGCCGGGGTAAATAATCCATTCCTTCCGGGGAACCCGGCTGTAACGGTCCAGCAAGTAAACCAGGGTAACCAAGAGCTGCAACCTGAAAAGTCCGTGACCACAGAATTTGGCTTAGTTTGGCAGCCGGACTACGTGCGCGGCCTAAGGACCTCCGTCGACTATTATCGCATCGAGGTGAAAGGGATGATCGCCGCGTTACCCATCCAAGACGTGGTGAACTTGTGCTACGACGGCAACAAGGCATTTTGCGCTGGCAATGTGCTTATTACCTCCACAGGCGCGCCGGCTCAGACCGGGGCTCCGATCACACAGGTTGTTTCTGAGGTGTTCAACCTGGCGTCTACAATCACCGATGGCCTTGACATCGAGGCCGCCTATCAGTTCGATCTTAACAATTTAGGTATCCCTGGGAAGTTCGCGCTGCGCGGCCTAGCGAACCACGTCTACAAGTTCATCGTTAATCCGGGTATTCCGGGTGAGCCGGCTACAGACTACGCTGGCGCTTTGGGTAATTTCACCACTAGCACGACGTACAATGCCACGGGCGGAACAATTCCACGGTGGAAAACCGACACCGAGCAAGACTATACCAACGATAAATGGAGTCTTACGTTGATTGAACGCTGGTTTGCCAGCGGCACTTTCAGCAACTCGTATATCCAATGCTCAACGAACTGCCCGCCGCCGACCGTCGCCAATCCCACCATCAACTATAACCACATGCCCGGTGCGTTTTATTTAGATATCGGTGCGACCTATAGTCTGTTCGACAATGGCGTGTTGTACGCCAAGATCAACAACGTTGCTAACGTGGCGCCGCCGCCCGCTCCCGGTGCCGCAGGGCCAAGCAACGGCGTCAATAACACCATCTACGATGTAATCGGCCGCATGTTCTACGTCGGGGTGCGCTTCCGCACACAATAGGTAAGCGTGTGGCCTGGGCCCGTGGATGGGGTCACGCGCGAGTGTGATGATGGGCTCTTCGTAGCAATGACACCCCAATGGTGCACGAGGAGCAAGATGGACGGGATCGAGGCAAACGGTGAGGATCGGCAGACAGCCGATCAGGGCAAACGGATTCGTCGGCAGTGGACGACGGGCGATAAGCGACGGATCGTGCGTGAGGCGGAGAGGCCGGGCGCCGTGAGGCAGCAGGTCGCGCAGCGCCATGGTGTTCACGTGAGCGTATTGAACCGCTGGCGCACGGAGCTGCGGATCGGAGCATCCGGCGGGAAGAAGACAGTCCGCAGAGCACGGTTATTACCGGTACAGGTGAGCAAAACGCAGGCATCCGAGAGCAGCGAGTCGGCCGGTCCACTCGACGATGGTAATCACCGCCGGTAACCTCATCGAAGTGGCGTTTCCCGCCGGCCAGCGAGTATCGGTACGCGGTGTGGTGGACGGCGCACTATTGCGCACAGTGCTGCAGGAACTCGCGCGGTGCTGATGGGTTTGCCGCACGGATCGCGAATCTGGTTGGCGGCAGGCTTTACGGATCTTCGCAAAGGCATGGACGGCTTGAGTGCGTTGGTGCAGACGGCGTTGCATGAGAGTCCGTACTCGGGGCATATTTTTGTCTTCCGCGGCCGCCGCGGGGACAAGGTGAAAGTGCTATGGCACAGCGGCGATGGGGTATGTCTTTTCTGCAAATGCCTGAGTGATGGCAAATTCGTGTGGCCTCAGGCGCAGAGCGGTGCGGTGTCGATGAGCGCGGCGCAGTGGACTTGACCCGCTTTAGTGGACACATCACTGTCACTCAGAGGGGTGTTCAAAATGTCGAAGCGAGGCAAGAGATATACGAAAGAATTTCGCTACCAGATAGTACAGCTGGTACGAGCTGGTCGCGAGATTCCCGAGCTTTCCAAGGAATTTGGAGTGTCGGTCTGGTCGATCAGGAACTGGGTCAAGCAGGCCGCTCGGGATGCCGGCACGGGCGATCAGGGTCTGACGAGCTTGGAACGCGAGGAACTGACGAGGCTTAAGCATGAGGTGCGCCAGCTTCGGCAGGAGCGGGAGATTCTCTCAAAAGCCGCGGCCTGGTTTGCGCGGGAAAACATCGAGATACCGAAGCGCTCTTCGGATTCGTGATGGCAAACCAGGCCGCCTATTCGGTGCAGATGATGTGTCGGCTGCTCGGCGTATCGACCAGTGGCTTCTACGCGTGGGAGGATCGACCAGCGAGCGCTCGATCGCGGTACGATTTATATCTGACCGGCAAGATTCATGCGATCCACCGGCGCTCGAACGGAGCGTACGGATCGCCGATGATCCATGCGGAGCTCTCCGATGATCACGGTATCCGCGTCGGCTGCAAACGTGTCGCGCGACTAATGCGTGCCGCGCATCTGCAGGGCGTGTGGCCGCATCGGTTCGTCATCACCACGGTGCGCGACGAGGCCGCCAAGCAACCGATCGATATGGTGAAGCGGGGCTTTTATGCGGAATATCCCGACAGATTGTGGGTGGCAGACATAACGTACAGTACGCCTAGACGCTGTCGGTCCCCGCCGCATTGAGGGGGAAACAGCGCTTGAGCATGTGTGGAATGCATGAAGTTTTGAACATGCCCTTCTTCTGCTACGAGAAGAGGTGAGCCGAAGCGGCGGTGACTTGCCGGACACTGGCAAGGTGACGAAGTCCGCAGATAACGGGGCTTGAGGCGAAGTCGTTACGCCAAGATGAGTCTCTAGGCTGAGCATGGGATGGTTGAGGAACACGAACCTATTGAAACGCATCTGAGGGTTGAAATGTCACCACCACCGACACGACTTTATCGGTGGGACGCGGGCATCGGTCAGCGACATGTATGCGCTGGCCGACGAAAACAGGATCGACAATTTGGTGATCCTGTCGGCGGTTTGGAGAGAGCGTCGCTAGACCAAACCACCCGCGACGACTTGCGGCAAGCAAGGATAAAGACTGCGATAGGCAACCTCGCCCGTGTGATTGAGTCCAGACATGCGAACTAGGGAAGGCTTGGAACAGATGCGAAGGGAGTGTGTCCCCCGAGGCTGACCAAGTTGGCGGAGCTCTCGTAGTAGTCGGCGACAGGGAAAGCCTGTCACAGGGCGAAGGGGAGCAGTCTGAAGTGGCTTGTGCGGCGAATTAGCCGACTGCAATGAGGTGAAGACCTTTGATAATCGGCGAAATGCAGGACAAGCTGGCGAGATGGTCAACGGAGAACAAAGAGCGCAAGTTCGATCGACTCCTGCGACTGATTACCGACAGAACTTGGCTCGCGGAAGCTGCGCGCGTGACCTTGGCCTCAGGCGGCGCGCGAACGGCTGGAGTAGACGGAATCGACAAGCAACGCATGGAGATCGATCTTCCTGCAGAGCTATCGAGGATACGAAACGAGTTGTTGGCGGGCACCTACGAGCCGCTACCGGCACGCCGTGTGTATATTCCTAAAGCGAGTGACAAGAAGAAATTGAGGCCCCTGGGCATACCGAGTCTGCGCGATCGAATCGTGGAACGGGCGATGCTGATGGCGATGCAGCCGATTTGGGAGAGCGATTTTCATCGCCTTTCTTACGGCTTCAGACCCGAACGCAGCGTTCACCATGCGATCCGAACGGTCAAGCTTCAATTGCAGGATGGCGGTGAAGAAAGTACGTCAGGTCGCTGGATTATTGAAGGTGACCTGGCCAGCTACTTCGACACCGTCCATCATCGGCTGTTGATGCGAGCTGTTCGAAAGCGCATTGCAGATCAACGCTTTCTGGCATTGTTGTGGAAACTCATCAAAGCCGGTAGTGTCGATCGTGGTCTCTTTCGTGCCGCCAGCGAAGGCGTTCCACAGGGGGGAGTCCTATCTCCGCTGCTATCCAACATCATGCTCAATGAGTTTGATCAGTGGATGGAAACGAACTACCTTGGCAAGAAAGTGCGAAAGGATCGGTGGGCGTGGAACTTTGGCATTCTCAAACGGCGACCTATCACCGTGCGAGAAGGCCGGCAGTGGAAGCCAGCAGTGGCGTACTGCCGTTACGCGGATGATTTTACGGTGGTGGTGAAAGGAACCAAGGCGCACGCAGAGGAAATACGTGAAGCCTGTCGGGCCTTTCTGGAAGGTAAACTGAAGCTTACGCTCAATATGGGGAAGACCCATATCACTCATGTGAACGACGGCTTTGTCTTTCTCGGTCACCGGATTATCCGCAAGCGAGGACCACGCGGCACCATGCGTCCCGTCACATCGATCCCGTGGGCAAAGTACCGGGGACTTGCAGAGAAACTTGTCAAAGCACTGTCGGGCAATTACAGCCTCAATAAAATTGACCAGGTTCAATCTCTGAATCGCATCCTCGCGGGGTGGGCAGAGTTTTACCGGTTCACCGATTATACGGCAATGGTATTCCAGCGCCTGGATCGGCTCGTGTTCTGGAAGCTCGGGCACTGGCTCGGTAGAAAATATCGAGCTACCCTCAAAACCCTCTGCCGTCAGTGGGTACGTGCGCCAGAACCCGGGCTAGCCAAGACCTGGGTCCTACCGGGTCCGGATAGTCGCGGAGCCTTCCGAGAAATCACGCTGCGGCGACTGGTGACGAGCCGGAAGGGTCAGTTCAAATGGCGGTTGCCGGATGGCAACCCGTACATCTTGCGCGAAGAGAAGCGAAACACCTTCGAATCGCGATACGGCGATCTTGTCTTTGCTATGAGCAATACTTGAGATGGAGAGCCGGATGCGCGGAAACGTGCAAGTCCGGTTCGGGGCGGAGAGGCCGGGAAATAGTTCGACTACGCCCGGTCTCTCACTCCACTTCCCACCTGGGCGGGATTTTTGTACCTAGCGGCCGTTTTAGATGTGTATTCACGCAAAGTGGTCGGGTGGGCGATGGAGAATCATTTGCGCACCGAGCTGGTGCTCGAAGCGCTGCAAAATGCCATCTCCCAACGGCGACCGCAAGGCGTGATCCATCACTCCGATCGCGGTTGTCAGTATACGAGTTACGCGTTTGGCAAGCGGTGTCAGGAAGCCGGCGTGATGCCGTCCATGGGTTCGGTGGGAGATTGTTACGACAAGGAATACGCTGCATAGTGCACCTCAGGAGTGATGTGGAGTGTTGTTTGGTATGGATGTGGCTGTTCTGCCGCAGGATTTTGCCTGGTGGCGAAACTTGATCGGCGCGTCCGCGCCGGGGTGTTCGAAGAAACATTGTCCCTTGTCGTTGTAGCGATGCCCGACCAGCAACCCGGCACGCCGCCAGACCTTCACGGTGTCGTACGAGATACCCAGTTGCTTGCCGATCTGATGTGCCGTCAGCAGTCCTCGCGCACGCAACCGATCAGTCCGCGTCTTGAGTTTGTACGACTTACGGATTTGCGTGACCATCAGCCTGTTGAAGCGGTGGCCAGCCCCTGAGATCACGCCGTTCTCGTTGAGCACTGTGGCAATCTCGCCGGCGGTGTGGTGATCGAAGAGCCGGTCGATCTCGGCAACGACCGCGGCCGGCGTTTGAGTGACCATCCAAGAACGCAAAGGCAGCGGTACATGAAGTGTTTGTGTCGCGCCGCCGTTGAAGCGCACCTGCGCGCGGACGTCGTCGCCTTTGAGGAGGGTCACGTCGGCGACGAGCAGGCGCAGCATGCGCTTTCGCTCACGAGCGGGCGTGCGTGGATCATCCCACAGTCGTGGAAAATCCCGCGCGAGCGCCATGATGCTGGAGCGTTGTTGGTCATTGAGTCCCGCACGGTCAGCTTGTCGTTGCTTCTCATAGCGCTCCTGAGCATCGGCGAGCGCGCGCAGCGTCTCGTTCCACTCGGCTTCCAGCGAATCGGCCACCAGTCGATTGTCGGGATCTACTTGCATGAAACGGCGGCGCGCCAAATCGGTCTGGTAGCGCGCGCGTTCGACTTCCTGGCGACGCAAGCGATCGCCCTCTTCGGAGCGACTCTCGATCTCTTGTTGAACCGCCAGTGCAACTTCGAGTGTGACCGGGGTGACCTGTTGCACGAGCAGGGCAGCGATCGCTTTATCGACGCCGTCGCCGTGGATCATTTGGCAGAACCGCTGGCCTGGCTCGATACCGTGGCGCTGGCACATGTAGTCCGGAATCCGACGTGTTCCCTGCTGATGGTAGCGGACCGTCATACGTTGGCCACACGCGGCACAGATAACCAAGCCTTGCAGCAGCGCGGGACCCTCGCGTGGTACGCCTTTCTCGCGGTCTGTGCCAAGCGCGTTGCAGTTGTCTCGCAGGCGTTGAACGTTGTGCTCAAAATCCTGCCAGGTAATGTAGGCCTCATGCGCATCGCGAATCAACGCGATCCACTCCTGTTGCGGCAGCCGTACAAAGATATGGCGGCCATCGGGATGCTTGCGTTGCCGGGAGCGCCCGAAGCAGAAGGCGCCGGTATACCGTGGATGGTGGATCACCCAGAGCACGCGCGTGTGACCCAGCTCAGTCCACACCACATCCCCTTTGCGCGAGCCGCTGAAAATACGGCGCGGAAACTTCAACCCCTGTTGACGAAACGCTTTGACGGTCGCCGATGCAGAACCGGTGCGTCGAAAGGTGCGAAAGAGTTGGCGTATGCTCTCCTGGATGCGCACGTCCGGATCGATGCGGCATTGGCCTTGGCTGTCGTAGACATAACCGATCGGCAAGCGAATCTCCAGTTCTCCGCGGCGTGCTTTGTTGAGGATACCGCCGCGCAAGCGAGCGCGCAGGACATGCAGTTCCGCTTCACTCATCGTGCCTTTGAGACCGAGTAATAATCGATCGTTGAAGTGTGCGGGATCATAGATGCCGTCCTCATCTAGGATCAGGCTGTCGGCGAGCGCGCAGATCTCGAGCAGCGGTGCCAGTCGGTGGAATTACGTGCGAGGCGCGACACCTCCAGGCCCATCACGATCCCAGCGCGTCCCAGGCTCACCTCGGTGACCAGACGTTGAAACCCCTCTCGATCCACCGCGGAAGCACCCGACTGGCCGAGATCCGAATCGATGACGATGATCTGGTCCAACCGCCAACCGAGCGCGACGGCGCGGTTGCGCAAATCGTATTGCCGTTGCGTGCTCTCCGTGTTCTCAAATACCTGTCGCAGCGTTGATTGACGCACGTACAGATAGGCGCTTCTCTTGAGGTGTCGGGACTGTATTTTGGAGTGGGTCTCTGAAATCATGAGATAGCCTCCGCGGTAGTGGCCAATGTCATAGTCGCCAAGATATCGACCAGCGATTGTTCGATACCGACAGGCAAGGACCGCTCGGGCTGGCTCCGTGCGACCGCGGGGGCCGGCACCAGCGCCTCGCTCACGCCCTTCATCCAGATCGCCATGCCTTGGCGCATCAGCAGTGCAAGACCTCGCACGGCGTGCGTGTGTGCGTCGAAATCGACGACGTCCTTGCGCAATGACTCGTAGTGCTGGACCATCGCGTGACCTTCGGCGGTGATGGCGGGCTCTTTCACGGCCGTTTTTTTTTCGAACGTGCCAGAGCGCGTTCCACGGTGCGCCGATGTACGGCGAGCCCAAAATGGGCGGCAATATCCTCGGTGAGCGTCTGCGCCTCTCTGTCCGGGTCATTGGCGCGTAAGTCTTCGATATAGCGCAATACCTCAGCGGTGATTTTATGAGCGCCGCGTGGACCGCGTTTGGTGGGCAGAAGTCCAACCAACCCGGCGTGCTTGAAATCGCTCTGCGCTTTATAGAACGTCGGCCGCGAGACTCCGAAGTTTGAGGTGGTCTGGGCTATGGACTGACCTTCGGTGCGCACTCGGCGCAGCATCTCGTAGCGCACCTGAACCAGGTCCCGCGGATCGAAGAAGTCACTCTGCGAAAAGGCCGGATCGCGCACGTCGTGAGCGTGGGGGTTGGTCGTGCCGCTCTCTTTGAGGGCGGCAAGCTTGGCGTCGGGTTTTTGGGTACGGGCCATGTGTAAATATATTTATGCCTATACTAAGACGCTGTCAAGTGAAATATGCGGTGTCCGTCTAGGACATTAAAGGATATATATCGGACAATATCGCAAATAATCCGAAAGATGACTCGACAAAAGTGGAGATCTACCTGACGATCTCCAGATCATATCGGGCATATGTTAATTTACACAGACGGCATTATTTGCTTGACGGTCTACGCCGCCGCTTCGCTCTGACCGGCAACGGTTGTACTTCCCTCTGTCGCGCAATGAGTGCAACCAGCTGCAGAAGATCTGAAGCGCGAAAGTGTGCTCGCCCGGTGGACATCGTCTCGCACGCTGTACTCGTTGCAACGCTTGTCCAGCCCGCTGCCAATCGTCTCAGCTTGCCAGTGCTATCGTTAAAATAGACGCGATCCTCTCCCCAGGTGTTGCGCCGATCGACCAGCGTGAACTCCTGCCCGAGAAGTGGATGGAAGGGATGAGTGGACTGTACCCGGTTTGGTGGACACCACCTTTAGGCCACCGCGGCCATCTGCTCGAAGTCTATCGGACTTACATATCCCAATGTTGAATGTCTTCGTCGAGCATTATAAAACCGCTCGATATAATCGAACACATCTGCTTTAGCCTGATCGCGAGTGCTGTACATTTTGTGATCGGTACGTTCCACTTTCATTGTCGAGAAGAAGCTCTCGGCGACAGCATTATCCCAGCAATTTCCGAGTCGGCTCATGCTGCACTCGATGCCATGCTCGGCCAATAGAGCCTGGAAGCGTTCACTCGTATATTGGCTTCCGCGGTCCGAGTGATGCATCAGCGCGTTAGGCGTTCCGCGTCGCCAGATCGCCGACATCAACGCATCCATCACGAGATCCGCGGTCATGCGGGCATTGCTTGACCAGCCCACGATGCGCCGTGAAAATAGATCGATCACTACCGCTACAAAGAGCCAGCCCTCGTGCGTCCACAAGTAGGTGAAATCGGCAGTCCATTTGCGGTTCGGACCGATCGCATCGAATTGCCGATCCAACACGTTGGCCGCGATCGTATGCTCGATGCGCGGACCGGCATCGGTGGGCCTGCGTCGACGTGCACGGCGCGCCTTAAGGCCCGCAGAGCTCATCAGTCGCTCTATCCGGTGCAAGCCGCACCCAAACCCCCATCCTCGCAGATCGCGCCATATACGGCGTGCTCCGTAGGTTTCGTCACTGGCGGCAAAACTGGTTCGCACGTGGCCGAGAAGCCGTGCGTCGTCGCGCGTATGCTGACTCTCCGCACGTTTCAGCCATTCGTAGAACCCACCATGCGAGACATCGAGCATCTCGCACATCCAACGCACCGGCCAAACCACTCGATGCTTCGCGATAAAGCCGAACATTACGTCGACTCCCTGGCAAAGTAGGCCGTTGCTTAATGGAATGGTCTGCCCCTTCCTTTATAATGGGGCACCCCATCAACCGGCTGGAGATAGCGACCGTGGAAAATCAAATCACGATTATCGGCATCGACCTCGGCAAGAACTGGTATCACGTTGTAGGTATCGATCAACGCGGCCAGCCCATTTTGCGCAAAAAGCTGAATCGGACGCAACTTGGAACTCTGGCGGCATCAACAACAAAATGCATCGTTGCAATGGAGTCTTGTCCAGGATCTCAATACTGGGGAAGACGGTTCGCCGCGCACGGGCATGAACTTAAAATTATGCCGGCGCAGTTTGTAAAGCCTTACTTGAAGTCGAACAAGAATGACTTCAATGACGCCGAGGCGATCGCAGAAGCGGCAAGCCGTGCCACCATGCGTTGCGTGCCGCTAAAGAACCCAGAGCAACTGGAGTTGCAAGCCACTCATCGCGTCCGCCAGCGTTTCATCGTCGAGCGAACGGCGGTCGTTAATCAGATGCGCGCGCTGCTGCTCGAGCATGGGATCGTCATCCCTGTCGGCCGCGCCCTTTTCGCACGCCGCATGCCGGAGATTCTTGAGGATGCCGAGAACGGCCTGAGTGTACGGATGCGCAGTTTAATACATCGTCTGCGCCAGAGATGGCTCATCCTGGATACAGAAATTGCTGAGGTCACCACTCTACTCACAGACCACGCGAAAGAATCTCCATTGTGCCAGCGAGCTGTCACAGTGCCCGGCGTCGGACCCATTGTCTCAACAGCGTTGGTCGCTGCGGTCGGCAACGCACAGGCGTTTCGACGCGGCCGGGATATGGCCGCCTGGCTTGGCCTCGTACCGCGTCAATATTCGACTGGCGGTAAATCGACGCTCGGGCGCATTAGTAAGCGCGGAAACATCTATTTGCGGTCGCTGTTTATCCAGGGCGCCCAAGCACTATACATCCATATGAAGCGCGATCGATCCCGGCTGGGCGAGTGGCTACGAGACATCGAAAAACGTAGCCACCGTAACGTCGCGATTGTAGCGCTAGCAAATAAAATCGTGCGCATTTGCTGGAAAGTACTTGCAACCGGCGCAGATTACGAGCCGTATCCAGTCCGTGTAGTTTAACCGGTCTCTGCTTTTTAACTCACCTTGTTTTGCGAGGTCTGATTGACTGATGGCGCAACCGTTCACCGGCGCATCGCTAGCCTGGCTAAAAATGCGGTCCAAGGATGACCGAACGCTTTATGAGGATCGATGCGCGCGGATTCCATCAAGGCCAGAAGCCCAAGGGCTTCATAAACAGGCCGGATACATTGACGCAAAACGTGTTGCCGATCGGAAAGAATGACCTTGCTTTACAGGGGCAGACCATACATTTTTTAGCAGGTCTCGTTCTGCTTTCAGCTTTACAATTTCCTTGCGTAGTCGGTCCAGCTCCGCCTCATCGGGCTTCATAATGCCCTTGCCCGGAAACGAATGCGTCGGATCCGCCTTCGATTCACGGACCCACCTCGATACCATATTGGATTTGAGCCCCAGTTCCCGAGCAACCTGCGAGCTGCTCAATCCGCCCTTAACCAGCTTGACCGCTTCACGCTTGAATTCGGGCTCGTATCCTCGTCGTAATACTTCCTTCGCCATTTTCCAACTCCAGTTTCCCCATACACCTTAACTCAGTGTCCGGAAAACCGGGTACAGTCCAGAGTGACCTTGAAAACCTGCGTTCGATCGGTCAGCTCGCGTGTAGTTGACTGCTCTTGTGAACGCGATGGCCGAATCGTTTTGGGCGACGCTGGAACGCGAGGTGTTGAGTCGTCGGCGCTTCAAAACCCAGGCCGAAGCGAAGATGGCGATCTTCTCGTGGATCGAAGGTTGGTATAACCCGCATCGCAGGCACTCATCGCTGGGCCGCCGGTCACCGATGAACTACGAGCGTCACGCACTCGAGCATCGGGCAGCATGAGCAATGGACAGATCAACAATCAATCATGCGAAGTCGGGGGATAGAACCCCAGGGGTCAACCGAGATCGTGGCTCCTGGAGCTTTACGTTCGGTCGCTGCCAAACGGAAGAGAAGAAAAAACTCAGCAGAGAACTTCTGCCGCCTGCGGGGCGGCAGACTGCGCTGTGGTATACGTTGGATGAAGATCAAAGGACGGAAAGAGAGGTTAGAAACTGTCCACCGAAACGGGTGAGGTCCACAGCTCTCGATGTTGCTCGAAGGGATCGACTGGGTGCGTCGGGAGACCGGCGAGAGACAGCGGGTGAAAGTCCCGTACGATGAAGGTGTAGCGAACCACATTGACCCCGAGTCATGCGGTGGCATCCGCGAGGACGTTATCGAAGCGTTGACAGGGGCGCAGGTAGGCCAGGACATTGAGCGACGAAAGACTTCACATCCAGGGTGCTCATGCTATCCAGTCATCAGAAGGCAATACGTCGTGTCGCGCTATCGCAAGCGACACGCGACCCTGCGTCGTCGTAGACCCTGGCATGCCTGTACGTCTTTTGCACGGGAACCGAGAGATCTCCGGGCCGCCCTTTGCCAGCCGGGCACGGGGCCGCATGGTGAAGGCGGACACGCCTTAGACCATGAAGTACGGACCGGAGAAGTCAGACTCGCTCGTATTACCAGTGAAACCGGCGAACAAGGCGGGACTATCCGCCGCGGAGTCGGCGGAGGGAAGGAGCGAGACCAAGGGGAATGCGGCGTTGCAAAGCACGGTCCGGACTCAGAGCCGGGCGGCCGTGTCACATGCGCAGAGCCGCATACGAGAAGCTGGACTGTACCCGTCTATGCGGCGATCTGCATAGCCGGGTGCAGTCCAGTGAGCTTGCCGATCACAGGTCCCG
>PLUE01000051.1 GCA_003164785.1 Gammaproteobacteria bacterium
TTGAAGGTCAGGCTCGACAGGAAGGGAGGCTTGTCGATGCCGTACCGGGTAAATGCTTCGCGATTCGCAAGCGTGGCCCGCAGCGCACTCAATTCGTCCGGAGCCGCGGAGATGAGATCGATCTCGGCATTCATGGGCTCGTTCAGCGCCGAGTTCAAATGGATTTCACCAAGCCCCAACGCCCACGACAAGGACGGGGATAGCAGGCACGCCATCAGCATTACGCGAGGCATCGTCACTGACATTTTCTCTCCCAGAATTCCGGTGGGCAAGCGTATTAAAGATCATTGGGCGACACTCGCTTGGAAGCGACTTCCCACTTGCCTTTTACATAACTCGGTAACTATATCTTAGTGGCCACTATTTACCAAAATCTGGGCCACGGATACTGCGTTATGTGCCGCACATTTCCGAACATTATCCGCTACCACCCACAAATTTAAAGCCCGATCGCGCGTCAGGTCAGCCCGTAGGCGTCCTACATATACCTTATCCGGCGCGGTCGATAACGTGGCCGGCGTCGGAAATTCGGCACTCGAATCGGCTTCGATGAGACTCAAGCCCGCGCCCGTTCGCACCGCAGCCCGAGCATCCGCCACGCTCAGCGGTCGCTCGAATGACGCGTGCACCGCCAAGCTGTGACCGAAGAACACCGGTACCCGCACCGCCGTCGCGTTGATCGCGAGCTGCGGAAACGCGAGCACCCGTCGCGTCTCTTCCCACAACCGCCGCTCCTCGCGCGTGACGCCGTCCTCCTCCAGCGCGTCCACCTGGGGAATCACGTTGAACGCGATCTGACGACCGAATGCACGGCCGCGCGCCTTCTTGCCACTGAGCATCGCAACGGTCTCGCCCGCCAGCTCGTCCATGGCGCCCCGCCCGCTGCCGGAGACGGCCTGATACGTGGCAACCTCCGCGCGAACCAGCCCCGCGAGCGCGTGCAGCGGCGCAAGCACCGTGGCCAACGCGACGCTCGCGCTACCCGGCAGGGCGATCAGTCCGTGCCCCGCCGCCGCCACGGGCTCGAGCAACGCTGGGTTGACGTCAGCCACGAGCAACGGGACTTCACTGCGCCCCCGAAAGGTCGACGAGCTGTCGATGACCCACGCGTGTGCCGCGGCGGCCTCCGCATAGCGCTCCGCGAGCGCCGTGCGGCCACAAAAGAACACGACGTCCGCGCGGGAGAAATCGAATGCCGCCACATCGGTGACCAGCGGCGTCTTGGCCCTGGCCTCGCCATCCTCGTCGGTCACGGGACGGCCGAGATTGCGCTCATCATCGAGCGTATGAAGTTCGGCAAAGCCCACCTTCCGCGCACGCAGCTCGGCCACTATCGCCTCGCCGATGAGACTCGACACGCCGACCACCGCGATACGCGGCAACGAACTACCCTGTCTCATTTTCCGCCCCTCGATTTGTCGCAGTGATTACGGGCGTCGTGCTCTTCACGTCGGCGCATTGCGCGCGAAACCGCAAATAATGATCCATCAATACCAGCGCCATCATCGCCTCGGCGATGGGCGTGGCGCGTATGCCGACGCACGGATCATGACGACCGGTGGTCGCGATCTCCGTCGCCCGGCCCTCGATGTCGATGGTGCGGCCCGGTACGGTGATGCTCGACGTCGCCTTGAGCGCAATGCTCACGACGATGTCCTGTCCGGATGAAATGCCGCCCAACACGCCGCCGGCGTGATTGCTCGCGAACCCGCCAGGCGTGAGCTCGTCGCGATGCTCCGACCCGCGCTGCTCCACCGCGGCGAAGCCGGCGCCGATCTCGACGCCCTTCACCGCGTTGATGCCCATCATCGCGCTCGCAAGGTCCGCGTCGAGCCGGTCGAACACCGGTTCGCCCAACCCCGGCGGCACACCGGTGGCGATGATGGTCACGCGTGCGCCGATCGAATCACCTGCCTCGCGCAATCCCCAAATGTAGTCCTCGAGCTCCTTGACCCGGCTCGGATCCGGGCAAAAGAAAGGATTGTCGTAGGCGCTCCGCGGCGACACCGGATCGAGCACCAACGGACCCATCTGGGCCAGATAGCCATGAATGCCGATGTTCAAGCGTTCCTGCAGGAATTTCCGGGCGATGGCGCCCGCCGCAACACGCATGACGGTTTCGCGTGCGGAGGACCGGCCACCGCCCCGATAATCGCGAAATCCATATTTCTGCTGGTAGGTGTAGTCCGCGTGCCCGGGACGAAAGCGATCCTTGATCTTCTCGTAGTCGCGCGAACGCTGGTCTTCGTTCTCCACCAGAAGCCCGATGGGTGTGCCGGTGGTCCTGCCCTCGAAGACGCCGGACAGAATCCGTACGGTATCGGGCTCCTTGCGCTGGCTGGTGAATTTCGAGGTGCCCGAGCGGCGTCGCTCGACGTCCGTCTGCAGATCCGCTTCGCAGAGCGCCATCCCCGGCGGGCAGCCGTCCACCACGCACCCGAGCGCGGGACCGTGGCTTTCGCCGAAGCTCGTCACCGTGAAAATCCGACCGAACGTATTACCCGCCACGCGCTTGTTTCTCCCATTCCGCATCATCCAAATCGGCTGCCCTCAGCACGAACACGCCGCCACCGCCCATCTCGATATCCGGCCAAATGAACGGCAGCCGCGGGAATGCCCGCATCAGCGCGCGCTCGGTGTTGCCGACTTCCACGACCAGAATGCCGTCATCTTCGAGGTGCTGCCGTGCCGATGAAAAGATCGCGCGGACCGAATCCAGGCCGTCGGCACCCGACGCCAGCCCCAGCTTCGGTTCATGGCCATACTCGCGCGGCAACCGACGCATTTCCGAGCGGCCGACATAGGGCGGGTTGCTCACGATGATATCGTAACGCCGCCTCTCGACGGCGCCGAAATGGTCCGAGCGCAGGGCCCTGACCCGCTTCTCGAGGCCGAGGCGCCGCGCATTGCGCCGGCATACCTGCAGTGCGGCAACCGAGATGTCGACCGCATCGACGCGAGCTTTCGGAAAGGCTTTGGCGCTCGCCAGGGCGATCGCGCCCGATCCGGTCCCGATGTCGAGGATCCTGCGTATCGCCCGATCGGGGGCCCACGGCGCGAACCGCTGCACGATGAGTTCTGCGATGGGCGATCGGGGCACTAACACCCGCTCATCGACATACAGCTCGAGCCCCGCGAAAAACGCTCGATGCGTGAGATAGGCCAGGGGAATGCGCTCATCGATCCGTCGTCTCAAGAGCGCCTCGATGCGCTCGGACCGGCGGCGAGTGAGCGGCTTGCCGTAGGCATTTGCGCCTTCGGCATGGTCGATCCGGGCCGCGAAGAACACCAGTTCGGCCGCCTCGTCCCGGGCATTGTCGGTGCCGTGACCGAAAAACACGCGGGCGCGCTGCAATTCGCGCGCACAGCGTACGATGGCCGCGCCCACGGTTTCGGCGGGCACGTCGATCGCTGGCGTATGGGATAATCGCCGCATGGCACCTCAAAAAAGATTGTTAAGCATCGCGTTCATTTGCATTGCCGGTATCGCGGGCCTCGCCGCCGCCTTCATCTGGCGCCACCCGAACCCCACCGTCGAACTGAGTACCGGCACGTACCTGTCGCCGAGCCGCGCGCTGCCGGATTTTAGCCTGATCGACCAACGAGGGCAGACATTTGGGTCCGCCAACCTGCGGGGCCACTGGACCATGATGTTTTTCGGCTACACCAACTGCCCGGACTTTTGCCCCACGACCATGACGACGTTGGCCTTGCTGGAAAAGCGCCTTCGGGCCGCCGCGGCGCCGGTGCGCCCACAGGTCATTTTCATGTCCGTGGACGCCAAGCGCGACACGCCGGATCAGCTCGCGAAGTATGTCCCTTATTTCGATCCGGAGTTCATCGGCATCACCGCCGCCGATCAACCTCAGATCGAGGCCGTGGCGGCGAAGCTCGGCGTCGCCGTCCTCATCACGCCGCAGGCTGACGGCACCTACACCGTGGATCACTCGGCATCGATCTTCGTGTTGAACCCGGACGGCAAGCTGACCGCAATACTCACCGGACCCTTCACCGTCGACGCTCTGGCCGCCGACTTCCAGCACATCGTCGCTGCGCGCTCATGAGCGGGGTCGCCGGCCGCATTTTCGTCTGGATGCAATACATCCTGCCGCAGCACGGGCTGTCCCGCGTGGTTCTCGCCGCCACGCGGGTGCGTACGCCCTGGTTCAAGAATGCCTTGACGCGCGGGTTCTTGAGCCTGTTTTCGGTCGACATGAGCGAAGCCATCGAGACCGATCCCTATCGATACGGCAGCTTCAACGAATTCTTCACGCGCACCCTGCGCCCCGGGACGCGCCCCATCGACGCCGATGCTGACGCGGTCGCGAGCCCCGTGGACGGCACGGTCAGCGAATGCGGCGCGATCGACAAAGATCGGCTCATGCAGGCCAAGGGCAGGGATTACACCCTGGGCGAGCTGCTCGCGGAGCAACCGTGGGCCTCGACGTTCGCCGGCGGAAGCTTTGCGACCATCTACCTCGCGCCCTTCAACTACCACCGCATTCACATGGCCGTGCGCGGCACCTTGCTCGACACCGTCTATGTCCCGGGGCGCCTGTTCAGCGTCAACAGCGTGACCGCCCAACACGTGCCGCGCCTGTTCGCGCGCAATGAACGGGTGCTCACCCTGTTCGACACCGAATTCGGCAAATGCGCGCTCGTGATGGTGGGAGCGCTCAACGTGGGCAGCATGGCCACGGTCTGGGCCGGCGACATCACTCCCGCCGCAGGGCGCCAGGTGACCCGGATCTCGGCACCGGAATTGACGCTGGAAAAAGGCGCCGAGCTCGGCCGTTTCAACATGGGTTCCACCGTGATCCTGCTGTTCGAACCGAATTCCGTGCAATGGCATCCGTTGCTGCGCGCGGGCTCCGTCGTGCAGCTCGGCC
This sequence comes from Gammaproteobacteria bacterium, assembly GCA_003164785.1. Classification (GTDB taxonomy): domain Bacteria; phylum Pseudomonadota; class Gammaproteobacteria; order Steroidobacterales; family Steroidobacteraceae; genus Bog-1198. Next base: position 4,890 of record PLUE01000051.1, read on the forward strand.
AGGCCATCGGCAGACGCGGTTGAGCGACTGGCAACCGACGGCGACGCTTAAAACCCTGAAGCGGCGCGCCGGCATGCTCGCCAAGCTGCGCGAGTTTTTTGCAGCGCGCCATGTGTTGGAAGTGGAGACGCCCATCTTGAGCGCGGGCGCCGTGAGCGATCCGCAGATCGAGACCTTGGCGACCCACGTGACGGGGATGCCGGGCCGGTTTCATCTCAGCACCTCGCCGGAATATCCGATGAAGCGTCTGCTGGCATCCGGCAGCGGCGACATCTACCAGGTCTGCAAGGTCTTTCGCGACGGCGAGCACGGCCGCTGGCACAACCCGGAATTCACCATGATCGAATGGTATCGACTGGGATTCGACGATGCGGCGCTCATGACCGAGGTCGAGGAGCTCGTCGCCGCGCTGCTGGCGCCGGACCGTCATGTCGCCCCGGCTGAACGCCTGACGTATGCCGAGGCGCTGCGCCGGCATGCGGGCGTGGATCCCCACGATGACGATGACGCGAGACTCACGGGCGCGGCCGCCGATCATGGCATCGTCTGCAACGCAGCACTGGACCGCGATGCGAAGCTCGATCTCTTGATGGGGTTGGTGGTTGGCCCGAAGCTCGGCATCGAGCGTCCGTGCTTCATCTGCGACTACCCCGCCTCGCAGGCCTCACTCGCGCGGCTGAAACCGGGCCTGCCGCCGGTGGCAGCGCGCTTCGAGCTCTATGTCGACGGCATCGAACTGGCGAACGGTTTCCATGAACTGGCCAACGCGGCCGAACTGCGTGGCCGCTTCATGCAGGATCTGCAAATCCGCCACACGCGCGGCCAGAGCGCACCGCCGATCGACGAACGACTGCTCGCCGCGCTGGCCGCCGGGATCCCCGACTGCGCGGGGGTCGCGCTGGGCTTTGATCGCTTGGTGGCCGTCGGCATGGGGATCCCACGACTGTCGGAGGTCATGGCGTTTTCGATCGACAACGCGTAGCGGGGAACCCCGCTGCGCGCCGGTGCGGCAAGCCGGGACGGCAAGCCGGTGCGCCTCCCCGCTAGTTCTTGCCGCGCGACAAATACTCGCCGGTGCGCGTGTCGACGCGCAGCATCTCACCTTCGTTGATGAACAGCGGCACGCGGATCATCGCCCCCGTCTCGAGCTTCGCGGGCTTCGAACCGCCGGTGGCCGTATCGCCCCGCACACCCGGATCGGTCTCGATCACCTTGAGCTCCATGTGGGCCGGCGGGACCACCTGGAGCGGCACGCCATTCCACAGCGTCACGACGCACACGGTGCCGTCCTTCAACCATTGGGCGCCGTCGCCCACGGCTGCCTTCGAAGCGGTCAGTTGCTCGTAGGTGTCGGGGACCATGAAGTTGAAGAAATCGCCTTCCCGATACAGATATTGCATGTCCGTATCCACCACGTCGGCGGCCTCGACGGTGTCGCCCGACTTCCACGTGCGCTCGATGGTGCGCCCCGTCTTCAGGTTGCGTACCCGGACTCGATTGAATGCCTGACCCTTGCCGGGTTTGACCATCTCGTTCTCGACGATCGCATAGGGATCGCCATCGATGAGGATCTTGAGTCCGGATTTGAATTCGTTCGTGCTGTAGGTTGCCATCGAAGGCCTCGCGTTTAAGGGCGCGTATGATAGCTGCAACTCGCTGTTCTGGCCAATCCGGCCGAACCGGGTGACCCCAAGGCTAGACGCCGGTCCCAGAATCACCGGAAACCAGATGTTACACTTTGCACCCGTTTCGCGAGGATTTTGACCAGTGTCCGTACAGGCTGCGGTTCCCATGATCGTCATGTCGAGGTCGCAAGATCACGTCGAAGCGATCAACAGCACGCTGCGAAAGGCCGGTCACCCGGTCCATTGCACCTGGCTGCCGGACGCCCGCGACCTCGCGGATGCCCTGACCCAACTGAACCCCGAGATGCTGATCGCCTTCATCGACGAACTCGGCGTGGACTTGGGTTCGATCATGAAGGTCAAGCAGCTGAGCGCGCCGGAAATGCCGGTGCTGATCGTCCGCGAGAACGTCGACGAAGCGGCAATCGCCGAGGCCATGCGGTTGGGCGTCCAGGACGTGGTGACGCTGGCCAACCGCAGCCGCCTGCAATCGGTCGCCAGCCGCGAGTTGCGCGCCTATCGCCTGGAACGCGCGCTGTCGACCACGCTGTCCTCCGCCCGCGAATATCGCGAACAGCTGCAGAATTTCCTCGAAGGTTCCGCGGACGCGATCACCCATGTGCAGGAAGGCATCATCGTCGATGCCAACAACGCCTGGCTCGAGCTTTTCGGATATTCGGGCGAGGACGTCCTCGCCGGCATGCCGCTGATGGATCTGTTCGAGCAGGAGACCCATCCCGCGCTGAAGGGGGCGCTGGTCGCCTGCCTGCAGGGCAAGTGGACCGATCACGCCCTCAAGGTCCAGGCGCTGCTGTCCGACGGCTCCAGCATGTCGCTCGAGTTGACGCTCACCAAGGCCGATTACGAGAACGAGCCGGCCACCCGCATCAGCATCCCCGCACGGCACAAGAAGGATCTCGATCTCGAGGTGCGCTTGGCGGAGGCGGTCAAGAACGACGCGTCGACCCGGTTCTTGCAGCAACGCTATCTGATTGCCGCGGTACGCGAGCGCTGCGGCATCAGCACGAAAGGCGGCGTACGCCAGTTCGCCCACATCAAGCCTGATCGCTTCATCGACATCCAACGATCGATCGGCGTGCTCGCCAGCGAAGACTTCATGGCGCAACTCGCCGATCTTCTGCGCGTACAGATCACCCCGGCCGACATTTGCGGCCGGTTCGGCGGCAATGGTTTCCTGATCCTGCTCGAGCGCGGCACCGCGCGCGACGGCGAGACCTGGGCCGACAACGTGGTCAAACGCGTCGGTGAACACACTTTCAGCATCGGCGACAAGACCCTGTCCGCCACCGTCACCGTGGGATTGGGTCTGCTGTCCCCCGCCGATTCCGACGTGGCCGGCGCCATTACCGATGCGATCAGCGCCAGCCGGCGCGGACGCGAACTCGGCGGCAATCAAATGTACGCCGTGGACAAGTCGGACACCGACACCCGTGTTCAGGCCTATGACAAGATCTGGGTCAAGCACATCAAGAGCGCCCTGATGGAGAATCGCTTCCGTCTGGTGCAGCAGCCCATCGCCAGTCTGCTCGGTGAGGACAAGGGCATGTTCGACGTGCTCGTCCGCATGCTGGATGAGCAAGGCAACGAAGTCCTGCCCGCGGAATTCATTGCCGCGGCCGAACGCAATGACTTGATGAAGAACATCGACCGCTGGGTCATCGGTGCGTCGCTGGCGTTCGCCGCCAATCGCAAGGCCGCCTGTATTTTCGTGCGAGTATCCAAGGACACCATTCTGGACAAGAGCGTCATCACCTGGCTCGAGACGCAATTGAAGTCCCAGAAGATCGAGCCGAAGCGCCTGTGCATCCAGGTCACCGAGGAAATCGCGACGCAATATGTCAGGCAGACGAAGGAGCTGGCCGAGAGCCTGCGAAAACTCGGCTTTCGCTTCGCGCTGGAGCATTTCGGGACCGGCCGCGATCCGCTCAAGCTGCTCGCCGACATCGACATGAACTTCATCAAGGTCGACGGATCCCTGATGCAGGGCCTGTCGACCAATCAGCTGCAGCAGCAGCGCGTCAAGGGACTCGTCGAAGCGGCCAAGCGCAAGGGCGTCGAAACCGTCGCCGAGCGCGTCGAGGACGCGAATACCATGGCCGTTTTGTGGCAGCTCGGCATCGAGTTCATCCAGGGCTACTTCGTCAACGCGCCCGAAGAAGTCACCATGTCGGGGGATCGCTAGGGGCGCTTAAGTCAGGGGTGCCCTGGCCGCGCGCCCCTAGCCCAAAAATCCAACTTTTGGAGCCCTAAATCTGCGCTGGCGGTGCTGGAAAAGACATGTTTTGTGAGGTACCTGAACGGCCCATAGAATCAATACCTTACAGTGGGAGGCTCAAAAATCCTCGGGAAATAGGCGGTGTTTCTACCGGGAGTCATTGCAGCAAAATCAAGTGCACCCCCACACCCCCAACTTTTGGTTACTCTCTCAAATCTCGTTGAAAGGCTTCGCGCGGGACAGCGCATGAACGTCCCCGATCGAGGTATTTTTTTCGGCGGCGGCGCCCATGGATACACGGATTACCCGTTTCTACCGTTGGAACGTTGATCTCCGATTTGCGCGCGTCGCATCGACGCACGCGGTCAAACGTTCGGCGAGCGTCGCGAGGAACGGAGGGCGAATCATCGTCACGTGATTTCCGGGCACATCGATCAACGTCATCGACGGACTGAGGGGCTCCCAGACGCGGCGCGGATCACATAGGGTCGACTCGCGAAGGTCGGAGCGCAGCACCGTCATCGGCACGTCACTCGTGCACGGGCGATACGCCGAGAACGCCGCGAGGCCCGCGGCGCGCAACCGCCGGACCGATTCCGGCAGGCGCTCGCCCTCGGGATCCGCGGGCACGGCAGCCTCCGACGCCACGCGCAGGCGCCTGACCATCGCACGAATCGAGCGGCCGATGCCGGCTGCGATCGCCCATGGCTCCTGGCCGCGCAGGGAGCTGAGATGATGCGCGAGGCGCCTCCTGAAATGCTCGAGCCACGCGGCACGCGGCCAGTAGCGCTCGTGTACCGTCGAGTCGAGCAGTACGAGCAGCGCCACTCGATCCTCGCCGGCGAGCAACCGGGCGATCTCGTAGGCCACGAGTCCGCCTAGCGAGTACCCCGACAGCAGATACGGCCCGTGCGGCTGGAGCACCTTGATCGCCTTGAGATAGATTCGCGCCATGTCCTCGACGCGGTCGTAGACCGGCTCGCCTGGCTCAAAACCGCTGGCGCGGATCCCGTAAACTGCCGCCTCGGCCGACAGCGCGCGTGCGAGCGGCCGCAGTTCCATCACCGAACCGCCGTGGCCGTGCACGATGAATAGGGGCATCAACGTATCCCCCGGCCGGAGGAGCACAGGCAGGGGGGAGCTGCGTGGCGTCGCGGCATTCGCGGCTTGCGTCAGCTCGCGAATCGTCGGGCTGTCGCTGATGGCCGTCAGCGGCAGCTCCCGTCCCGTGAGCCGCTCGATCTGGGAAGACAGCTTTACCGCTTCAAGCGAGCCGCCTCCGATGTCAAAGAAGTTGTCGTCCGCGCCTATTGGGCGCCGATCGAGCGCGGCTTCCCACAACGCCGTCATCTGCGCGATCGTGATCTCCCCGGCGCCGGGGGACGCTGTCGGGCTGCCCTTGGCGGCCGCCGTCGACGACGTTCGTTCCACGAGCGCACGCAAGGACGCAAGGCACTGCGGGTTGCGCAGCGCCTCGCTATTGACCGCAGAACGTCCGTTCAATACGTCGCGGGCACTTCGCTCCGAGCGTTTGCCGCTGTAGGTGACGGGTAGCTCGGGAACGGCCAGCACCACAGCCGGAACGTGTGCCGCGGAGCCGCGTTCCGCGAGCTCGCGTCGAATGACGCCGAGGAGTCGCTCGTCGAGAGCAGCTCCGTCCCGCAGCACGAGCAGGAGGACGAGGCGGGAGCCGCCGATCTCGACCGGTAGCGCCTGATCGACGACCATCGCGTCGGTGATTTCGGGCACGTGCTCGAGGATCCGATAAATTTCTGCCGGTCCGATGCGAACGCCGCGGACGTTCAGGATGCCGTCCGAACGTCCGTGCATCCGGGCGCTGCCTTCGGCCGTGAACTCGATCAGGTCGCCGTGGGTCCAATAGCCCGGATTCTGGCTGAAGTAGATTTCGTGGAACAGGGTTCCGTCGGGATCGTGCAAGAGTCCGACGGGACGCGACGGGAACGGATTCGCGCAGACGAGTTCGCCGATCCCGTTCGCGCGCGTGCTGCCCGGCGCGAGCGCCCGGACGTCGAGCCCGAGGCTGCGGCTCTGGCACTCGGCGCCGTAGGCCGCGACGTTCGGGTTGCCGAGTACGAAGCATCCGATGATGTCGGTGCCGCCGGAGATGGACTGTATGGGCACTCGCTTCACGTGCTGCGACAGCCAGTCCTGCTGACGGGGCGCGAGGATCGAGCCCGTCGACATCACGGACCGCAGCAGAGCCACGTCGAGGCCGGCTGTGAATGCCGCGGAGCTCCGCTCGCACATCTGGAGGTAGCCGGGGCTCGTCCCAAACGCGGTGACCTGCTCCTCTGACACGATGCGCCAGAGTATATCGGCCGAGGCCACCGGTCCTGCGTAGAGTACTAACTCCACGCCACTGGCAAGCGCCGACAGCTGCCAGTTCCACATCATCCACCCGGTCGATGTATGGAAGAAGAGCGTATCCGTCGTCCCGAGATCGCAGTGCAGACGATGTTCCTTCACGTGCTCGAGGAGCGTGCCCCCGGCTCCGTGCACGAGAGCCTTCGGGACACCGGTCGTGCCCGAGGTGAACAGAATGAAGAGGGGGTGATCGAACGGCAGTCGCGGCCACGAGCCAGCACGCTCGGAATTTGCCGCGATGAGCTGCGCAGCCCGAAGGACCGGGACGGTCGCGGTGACCGGCGCAGCGTCCGAATCGAGCACTATGAGCGCCCGCATGGAGGGCAGTGCCCCGACGAGGGTCGTGACGCGGCTGCGCAACTGGTTGTGGTGACTGGCGAAACTCCCCGACAGGTCGACAAATAGCACCACGGGCTCGATGCGCTGCAAGCGAGTCAGGAGCGCATCATTGCCGAGTTCCGGCGCGAGCGTCGAGATCGCGCAACCGACTGCGCTCGCCGCGAGCACCGCGATCACTGCTTCCCCGGTGTTGTAGGCGATCAGCGCGACCCGGTCCCCGGGCCCGAGTCCAAGCCCGGCGAGCGCCACCGAAAACGCTTCGACCTCGCGCCGGAGTTCGCCGCGCGTCCAGCGCCTCGTTGTGCCATTCGCGGTGGTGAAGCGCAGCGCAGGCCGGGAGGCTTCCATGCCGGCGCCGTCGAGACGCAGAAGATTCTCGGCGTAGTTGAGCCGTAATCCCGGAAAGAACCGCGCAGCCTCGCAATCCGTCGACGTCACTGCAGGGGCGCTTTCGCCCTCGTACAAGAGGCCCGACCACTCCAGAAAGGCGTTCCAGAAGCGGCCGGATTGACCGACGCTGAACGCATCGAAGGACGGGTACTCGTCAAAGCTCTGACCCGTCAAGGCCTCGCAGTGCCGGATAAAGGCCGTCAGTCGCGTCCGGGCGATCTCGGCCGAAGATGGGAGGTAGATCGGCACGCGCCCCACCGCGTCCGGGGGACGCTCGTTGTTTGTCACCATGTTATCTCGTGCTGCCAGGGATTCGGCGTCCACCAAGATGCACAGACCGCCATGAACGTCTGGAGCAAGAGTGTGACAGCCTCGATTGCGATATGCATTAAGGAAACAGCACAATGATCGCGGGAAATCACGAATGGTTCATCGGTTCACAAGGGACAAGCATACTCAACCCAGGAGCAGTTGTTTGTCGGGACCCGGAACAAACCTGGGGGCGCCTGTCACATCGCACGCCCGAATGAAGCGGGATTCACAACCGCCTCAGCCGCAGCGCTCAGACCGTGCCCCAGGGCAACCATGCGAACCCGCGGCTTACCGTCCGCTCAAGCGCCCCGAGAAAGTCATTCCAATCACGCACCCACTGCTTTGAAATCCATCTGCCGCGCAGACTCCTAGCCGGGCGCCCCTGTCCCGCTACGCCGGCGACACGTCCAGCCGATCGATCTGCTTGTAGGCGCGCGAGAACCGCTGCCGCCGCTGGCCCTTCTTGTCCTGGAAGGGTTTCAGCTCATCGTACTTGAGCTTCATCGGAGCACTGTTCCCACTGTAAACGGTCAGCACCTCGCCGGGCGCGACCACGGCCATCGCCACCAGATACTCGTCACGGTCCGCTGATTTCTTGCCCGGAATGCCGTAAAGGTTCTGTCCCTTGCCCGCGCTCATTTCCTCGATCTGCGACACCGGCATGGCGAGCACCTCACCATCGCTGTTGACGAACACCGCAAACGCATTCTTGTGGGTGATCGGCTGCGCCGGCAACACGTGGGCATGCTCCGGCACCTTCAGCACGGACTTGCCCTTCTTGTTGCGCGCATACAGCTCGCGCAGCTTCACCGAAAATCCATAGCCCGCATCGCTCGCGAGCAACCATGGATCGTCCGGCTCGCCGATCAACACGGCCGCGAAGGTCGCGCCGTCCGGGGGATCCACGGTTCCGGACAGCGGCTCGCCGTAACCGCGCGCCGCCGGCAGTTGGTGCGCGTCCAGACTGTACGCACGTCCGGTCGAGTCGATGAACACCGCCTGCTGCAGGTTCTTGCCGCGCGCCGCGGCCTGGAATTCGTCGCCGGTCTTGTAGCTCAACGAGCGCGCATCGATCTCATGACCCTTGCCCGCGCGCACCCATCCCAATCGCGACAGCACCACTGTCGTCGGCTCGCTGGTCAGCAACTCCGCCTGGGAAATCGCCTGAGCCGCCTCGCGCTCCACGAGTTTCGTGCGTCGCTCGTCGCCGTACTCGGCCGCGTCGCTCAACAGCTCGTCTCGCACCAGCTTGGTCAATCGTGCCTTGCTCTTGAGAATCGCCTGGATCTCGTCGCGCTCGTCGGCGAGCTTCTTCTGCTCCTCGCGGATCTTCATCTCTTCCAGGCGGGCGAGATGGCGCAGCTTGGTCTCGAGGATCGCCTCGGCCTGGTCCTCGGACAACTTGAAGCGCTTGATGAGAACGGGCTTCGGGTGATCCTCGGTGCGCACGATGCGGATGACTTCGTCGAGGTTCAGATACGCGATCAGCAACCCGTCGAGGATGTGCAGCCGCGCGCTCAGTTTGGCGAGCCGGTGACTCAGGCGGCGTGTGACCGTGGACTTGCGGAACTCCAGCCATTCCAGCAGCAACTCCTTCAGCCCCATGACCCGCGGTCGCCCATCCAACGCAATCACGTTCAGGTTCACGCGGTAGTTGCGCTCGAGATCGGTGGTGGCGAACAAATGGGCCATCAACGCCGCCGTGTCGACGCGGTTGGATTTCGGCACGATCACCAGCCGGGTGGGGTTCTCGTGGTCGGACTCGTCGCGCAGGTCCTCGACCATCGGCAGCTTCTTCTGCTGCATCTGCGCCGCGATCTGTTCCTGCACCTTGCTGCCCGATACCTGGAACGGCAGCGCATCGATCACGATGACGCCGTCTTCGATCTCGTAGGTGGCGCGCGCCTTGAAACTGCCCGATCCGGTCTCGTACATCTGCACGAGATCATCGCGCGGCGACACGATCTCGCCGCCGGTCGGCAGATCCGGGCCCTTGATGCTCGCCATGATCTTGCGGGTCGTCAGATCCGGATCGTCGAGCAACGCCACGCAGGCCTTGACCACTTCGCGCAGGTTGTGCGGCGGTATGTCGGTGGCCATGCCCACCGCTATACCTGAGCCACCGTTCAGTAGCAGGTTGGGCACGCGCGCCGGCAGCATCGTGGGCTCCTCCATCGAACCGTCGAAATTGGGCACCCAATCGACCGTGCTCGCGCCCAGCTCCTGCAGCAACAGCGTGGCGTAGCGCGTCAGCCGCGACTCGGTGTAGCGCATCGCAGCGAACGACTTCGGATCGTCGGTCGAGCCCCAGTTCCCCTGTCCGTCGACGATGGGATACCGGTAGGCAAAATCCTGGGCCATGTGCACCATGGCCTCGTAGCACGCCGAGTCCCCGTGCGGATGGAACTTGCCGATGACGTCGCCCACGGTGCGCGCGGATTTCTTGTGCTTGGCGCCGGCCGCGAGCCCCAGTTCGCTCATCGCATAGACGATGCGCCGCTGCACCGGCTTCAGGCCGTCGCCCAGATGCGGCAGGGCGCGATCCAATATCACGTACATCGAGTAATCGAGGTACGCACGTTCCGCGAAGGACTTGAGAGGCTCTTGCTCGATCCCTTCGAAATTGAGTTCTTGATCCTTCATGGCCGCGACTTCGCTTTAGGTCCTTCGAAATTGAGTTCTTGATCCTTCATGGCCGCGACTTCGCTTTACGTCCTTCGAAATTGAGTTCTTGATCCTTCATGGCCGCGACTTCGCTTTACGTCCTTCGAAATTGAGTTCTTGGTCCTTCATGGGCGCAGCTTCGCTTTAGGGCCTTCGAAATTGAGTTCTTGATCTTTCATCGTTAGATTTGCGCCAGGTTGCCCTTGCTCTCCAGCCACGCGCGGCGATCGCCGGCGCGCTTCTTCGCGAGCAGCATGTCGAGCAGGGAGTCGGGACTGTCATTTGCGTCGATGGTCATTTGCACCAGGCGGCGCGTTTGCGGCGCCATGGTCGTTTCACGCAGCTGGATCGGGTTCATTTCCCCCAGTCCTTTGAAGCGGGTCACCACCGGTTTGGCGCGGGGGTTTTCCTTGGCGATGCGTTCCAGCGCCGTGGCCCGCTCCGCCTCGTCGAGTGCGTAGATGACCTCCTTGCCCACATCGATGCGGAACAACGGCGGCATGCAGACATACACGTGCCCCGCCGCCACCAAGGGCCGGTAGTGGCGCAGGAACAAGGCGCACAGCAAGGTGGCGATGTGCTGACCATCGCTGTCTGCGTCCGCCAGGATGCAGATCTTGTGATAACGCAGTCCGGACAGGTCGTTGGCGGCAGGCTCGACGCCGATCGCGATGGTGATGTTGTTCACTTCCTGCGACTGCAGCACCTCGCGGGTGTCCGCTTCCCAGGTGTTCAGGATCTTGCCGCGCAGCGGCATGATGGCCTGCGTGACGCGATCACGGGCCTGTTTGGCGGAGCCGCCGGCGGAATCACCCTCGACCAGAAACAATTCGCCGCGTTTGGGATCCTGGCTGACGCAATCGGCCAGCTTGCCGGGCAGCGCGGGCCCAGACACGATGCGCTTGCGCGCGATCTTCTGGCTGTCCTTGAAGCGCTGCTGCGCATTGGCGATGGCCATCATGGCGATCTTCTCGCCCTGGTCCGGATGTTGGTTGAGCCAAAGGGCGAAGGCGTCCTTGATGACGCCCTGGACGATGGCCGCCGCTTCGCGGGAGGACAGCCGCTCCTTGGTCTGGCCGGCGAACTGCGGCTCGCGCATTTTCATCGAGAGCACGAAGCTCACGCCGTCCCACACATCCTCGGGCGCCAACTTGAGGCCGCGCGGCACCAGGCTGCGGTATTCGCAGAACTCGCGCACGGCATCGGCGGCCCCGCCGCGCAGGCCGTTGACATGCGTTCCGCCCTCCACCGTGGGGATCAGATTCACGTAGCTTTCGGTGACCCGATGTTCGGAATCGATGACCCACGCGAAGGCCCAATCGAGCGCGCCTCCGTCGATGTCGCGCTTGCCGTAGAACGTCTCGGCCGGCAGCCACTCGCCCTTGCCGAGTTCCTCGGCCAGGTACTGATGCAGGCCGCCGGTGTAGTACCACTCATCCTTTTCGCCCGTGAATTCGTTCAGCAACGTGACGCGCAGCTTGGGGCAGAGCACCGCTTTGGCCCGCAGCACCTGCTTCAGGCTGGGTATCGCGAACTTGTCGGTGTCGAAGTACTTGGCGTCGGGCCAGAAACGGATCGTGGTCCCGGTCTTCGATTTGGGCACGTCGCCCACGACCTGCAGTTTCGTCTTCGGCGCGCCGCCCGCGAAGCTCAGGTGATATTCCTTGCCGCCGCGACGCACCCAGCACTCCAGAAGCTTGGAGAGCGCATTGACCACCGAGACGCCCACGCCGTGGAGACCCCCGGAATGCTGGTAGGTCTTGTCGTTGAATTTTCCGCCGGCGTGCAGACGCGTCAGAATCAGCTCGACGCCGCTGATCTTCTCTTTGGGATGGATGTCGACGGGCATGCCCCGACCGTCATCCTCGACCTGCAAGGAACCATCCTTGAAGATCGTGACGTTGATGTTCTGGCAATGGCCCGCGAGCGCCTCATCGACGCTGTTGTCGATGACTTCGTGCGCCAGGTGATTGGGGCGGGTGGTATCGGTGTACATGCCGGGTCGCCGGCGTACCGGGTCCAGACCACTCAATACCTCGATATCAGAGGCCGTATAAGACGATGCCATCGTTTACCTCAACTCACCCAAGCCGTCGACCGACGAAGGCGGCGGAGTCTAGCATGCGATTCCGCAGCTAATCAGCTGGCACCCAGGGCCAGGTTCGGCTAGTCTCCCGCCACCATGGGAATCGCAAACTCACAAAATCTCGTCCGCACCGTGCCCGTCCTGCCCCGGCCGTACGGCGTCCGTGTCAGCCTGCGGCCGGGCGACCCGTTCGCCAAGCTGCTCGGCAGCGATTGGCAAAAGATGCACTGGTACTTTACGGCGGCCGAGCGCGACCAGAAACTCGAGGATATGGCGCGAAAGCACGAATATTCGCGCATCGGTGACCAACCGGCCCTCGTCTTCGAAAAGGTGGAAAACCTGTCTGAGAGCCGCAGCTTCGCTTGAGGGTATTTGAAAACGTGGAGAATTTGTCGGAAAGCCGCAGCTTCGCTTGAGGGGGTCTTCGAAAAGGTCGAAAACCTCTCCGAAAGCCGCAGCTTCAGCTGACGGCACTCTCGGCGGGGGTCCCCTCCCCCCGCTCGCGCAGCGAGCGCCCTCAGCCGGGGTGTCCTCACCCCGTAAATCCGGCGCGCAGCGCCTAAAAAGTCCGACCCAGGAACAGGTAGAAAGCGCTCGTACCACGCTCGTCGTAGCCCCCTCCCAGGTACAGCGGTCCCAGAAAGGTGTCGAAGGCGAGGAACAGCGATCCGTCCTTGTGGGTGGATCCCAAGCTCGTGGGAGCGTCCCGGTTCCATACGTCACCCACCTCCAGCGACGCGCCGATATACGCTGGAAACTCGAAAAAACCCTCGCCGCCGCGCCCGATCTTGCGAAAGTAGATCGCGCGGCTGATCGCATAATTCGGGCCGATCAGCGACATGGGCGCCAAACCCGACAGGTTGAAGAATCCGCCCAACGAGTAGAACTCCGGAAGCGCGGTGGGTTTCACCTCGCCGTCCAGCGTGCCGCCGGCCGATGTCCACCACAGCAGCGTGTTGCGTCCCAGCGACCGTGCCACCAGCAAGTCGCCCGAGACACGGTCGCGCACGAAGTCCGATCCCAGATCCGTGCGGTCCGCGTCCCATTGAAGGGAAAACGTCTCCCCTGAGCGCGGGAAGTGCACGTTGTCGAGCTGGTCGTAACTGAACTTGAGGAACAGCTCGCCAAGGTTGTAGTTCGCTTCGACCAGGTCGGGATCCCCCAAGCGCAGCCGGGTGGCGCCGTTGGTCCGGTGGAAGCCGGCCCGGATCTCACCCCAATTGCCAAGGTTGCGCCCGACATCGAAATCCGCTTCTACCTCGCGGTCGCGATAGTCGGCCACCTCCTCGTTGTTCACATAGATCGGCAAATCTCGCGCCTCGATCCTCGCACTCGGCGCCACGAACCAAGTCCGTTCCGCGTCGAGCGGTTGATAGAATTCGCTGAACACCCGCGGGTCGCTGCCGATCTGAACGTCCGTCAACGATTCGGCTCCCAGCGTATTGAGCTCGCTCAACAGGAAGCGGGCCGCCGCGTTATAGCGGGTATTACCCTGAAAATCGTCCTGGAGATTCAATCCGAACCGTACGTAGTTCGGGCCCCAGGATTTGCGCCGTGCCCGCACCTCGAGGCCGGTCTCGTCGCTATCGTCACTGCTGGCCGCCTCGCCCGACCCTTTCGGCGGCGCCTGATCGACGAGGCTGTAGTCGAGCGTCTCGAAGTTGCCGAGACCGTAGAGTTCCGTGATGCGCGCGCCCACCTCGTCGAGATTGAGCGGCTTGCCCACCAACGGCTGCATCTCGGCCATGATGGTTTTCTCGTAGCGCTTCGAGTCGTGGTCGACACGCACGAATTGAATCGGCGGCAATGCGGGTTCGCGGGCGGCCCGCCGCGCCAGGTACCGACCATAGGTCGACTCATCGACGCTCAGGGTGCGCAGCTTCGGCATGGCGTCACGGGCGGCCGCTTCGCCCTGCGGGATGATGCCGACGGCGGCCGAGAAGTCGGTTTGCGTGGCGGTTCCCACCGAGGGTTCGATGAGCACGTCCTGCGGGCCCAGGGTGCTTTTTTGACGGTCGCTGTCCTTGCGCACCAGGATCGCCAACATCTGGTTCGAGATGGTGATTGCGGAGTCCAGCTGCGACCGGTCCTGCAGCGGAAAACTGACGTCGGAAACGATCAAGATATCGGCATTCATCGACCGCGCGACGTCGATGGGCAGGTTCTCGGCGAGGCCCCCGTCCACCAGCAGACGCCCCTGGTAATCGACCGGCGCGAACACCCCGGGTGCCGATATGCTTGCCCGCATGGCGATGGCCAGGTCGCCCTTGTCCAACAAGACGGTGCCTCCCGTCTCCAAATCGGTGGCCACCGCCCGGAACGGCGTCGGGAGACGATCGAAATCGGTGCTGTTGCTGAACGGCAGCGTCAGCTGGCGCAGGGTCTCCTGCAGTTTCTGGCCCTGGATGAATCCCTTGGGCAGAAGAATCTTCCCGTGCTTCAGGCCCAGCGGCAGTCGCACCAAGAAATTCCTATCATCCTGCTTGCGCCGGAACGCCAGATCGCGACGCGGCGGCGTATCGCGGAACGCCTCCTGCCAATCGACCGAGCGCATCGTCAGATCGATGTCGTGCGCGCTCATCCCGCTCGCGTACAGACCACCCACGACGGCGCCCATGCTGGTGCCGGCAATGCAATCGATGGGAATTCTCAGCTCTTCGAGGACCTTGAGGACGCCGATGTGCGCCATGCCGCGCGCCCCGCCGCCTGACAGCACCAGGCAGATCCGGGGGCGGATGGACTTGTGCTGTGCCGCCCCCACATCGTCCGCCGCCTGCGCATTTCCGCCGAGACCCCAAGCGCAACCGGCCATGAGCACCCAGGCCAGTCGCGATCTTGACGAGTGATTCCCCATAGGGGGAACAGTTTAGAGCACGACGTTGACGCTGATGGCGGTAAAGGTATTGGTGGCGCGGTCGTAGGTCCCGCGCGCCTCCAGCTGCAAGGCCGGCGTCGCTGGCAGCGCCGCGGTCAGGTCGGTCGCGAACGTGGCGAAGCTGCTGAACACGTTGATGCCGAGCGGCGCCACGGCCAACGGATTGCCGTAGGAGTACGCAGGCAGCGAGACGGGCGTCAGAGTCACTGGGACGGAGCCGGCAACGTCGGCGTTGCCCGGGAGGGGTGTAGGCGGCTCCGTCGAGACGATGATCGGGCTGGCCGGCAGTGTCGTCAGATTGATGCTTTCGGCTCCGATTCGAATGACGCCCGAACTAAAATTCGCATTGGCGAGATCGATGACCGCGCTGCCGGGTGCCGTGCTCGTGCCGGGCGTCAGGCTCGAGAAGGGCGCGGCGGTCCCCGCACCGCTCCAATATACCCGCAGGCTGGCGGACTGGCACCGCAGCGTGCCGATGCCGCAGGTTCCCGCCACCGCCGCCACCGTGGTCGCGACCGCGGCCGCGGGCGTGCCCACCGTCTGCACCGAGAGTTCGTCGTTCACCGAGATGGCGGTGAAGTCGGGCGGCGCCGAGCCGAAGGGTGTCACAATGCCGTCGACAAACAACGAGTCGCCCGGCGTCGTATCGGGCACGGTGATCGCGCCGGTGTTGACCAGGTAGCTCGCGGCCAACGGATCGGCCGCGGCGCTCGTGCCATTGCCGGCGAAATTGAAATCGGTGACGGGCCAGTCGTTGATGGTCGCCAGGTCCAACTGCACGCTGCCCGACGCGGCCGCAACCAACGAGCCCCACAGACTCGTCGGAATCAAGCGTACCGACCCCGTGTTGGTGGCCGACGACCCGGTGGAGTCCAACGTGAGCGCGCCCGTGGGCGCCTGCTGGACGCCGGAGCAAGCAGTAGAAATAGAATAATCGCAGATGCCGCGTGCAATGATGTGTTGCCCCACGCCGACGGACAGGTAGTTGAGGCCCGTCAGGCTCGTATTGTCATCCGCGGTGACGATCGTGCTCGGCCCCAGAATGACGGTTGCGTCCGCGGTGCTGTAGACCGAGATTCCATCGTTCAACTGCAGCGTCGAGCCGCGCAGCGTCAGCGTGTTGCCGTTGCGTGCCACCACGTCGCCCTCGAGGCCCTGTGTGTAGACGTCCTCGAGCGTGCTGCCCGCCACAACGAAATTGGCGTAGTACTTTGCCGCCGTCGCGCTGGGTGTGGCCGTCGGCGTGTAGGTCGTGAACGCGGCCGTCACGGTGGTGCCGGCCGACGATTGCGACAGCTGGCTGATGCCCGTCGCGCCCGTCGAGACGACCCCGTTGACGGTGTAGACCGTGGAGGGGGTGGTGAACATGGTGAGCGAACCCAGGCTGTTCTGCTCGTCGAAGAACGGCCGCACGTAGACCGTGTAGGTGCCCAGGTCGACGCTCGAATTGATGAGCGGGCCGCGGACCCGGATCATTTTGTTGTCCGGGGGAGCGATGGCGGCCGTCAGGTACGGCTTGATGGTCACGGTGGCCGGACTGGTCGCGTAGTTGATCGACGACGTCGAGGCCGCGAGATTGAAATCGAGGGCCAACCGTTGCGCGGCGGTTGTCGCAAAAGTCGGTGCGATGACGAGCGGATTTGCCGGATCCAGGATCACGTTGATCGTCTCGGTGGTCACGGCCAGACCCGTCGAATCCACCACGGTGGCCTGCTGGGGCAGGCCGTTGACCATGACCGAGATGTTCGCGCCGTTCGTGGGGGTGTAATCTAGGACGATGCTGGCGGACACGTAGCTGCCGATCGGAATCGTCGCCGTACCCCACAACTCGGCGTAGTTGCTCAACTTCGTGAAGTCGACCGTCTCGACGGTCGCGAGCGCGGTCACCACGGCGCCGTCGCTGCGCGTCAACGTGATCGAGTCGACGTTGACGATGTAGCTGGTGAAATCGCCGGGGGCGTCGCTCAGCGTGACCCACGCGATGCCGTAGCCGCTGGCGTCGTTGTTGTTGCCGCATCCGGCCACGAAGACCGCGACGGCGCATAGCAGCGCGGCAAACACGCGACGCGCTGCCCGGGAGACCCGGCTCGGTCCTTGGTCGGACTCGTAAGTTCCTGAGTATGGGTGCACTAAGATTCCAGTATTTTGACGGGCGGGTGTACGGTTAAGGCTGCGTAGAATAATGGCTTTCGAGAGGCGGCGCGCAGCAAAGTTCCCTTCGGCCCCTCAACGGCGGGTCGGCAGGGGGACTTGTTGGGTGATGCAATGGATGTTCCCCCCCCCCAGCAACACCTCGCGGGTGGCCACACCGATGATCTTGCGCGTGGGAAAGAGGCGCTTCAAGGTGCGCGCTGCCGCCGCATCCCAGCGTTTGTCGTACAGCGGCATGACGATGCACTTGTTGGCGATGTAAAAGTTGATATACGAGGCCGGTAAGCGATCGCCGGCGAGGCGCGGCCGGCTTCCGGCCCGCACGTCGATGCCCGCCGCTTCCTCGGCGGTCATGTACAGGGGCCCCGGCTGGTGAATCTTGTGGATGACCAGCGGCCGGCCGCGCGCATCGCGCGCCCGTCGCAGCCGCTGATAAGCGTCATAGGAGATGTCGTACTGCGGATCCTTGCGGTCCTCGGTCCAGGTCAGCGCCACCTGGCCGGGGGCGATAAAGCAGGCAAGTTCGTCGATATGGCCACCAGTCTCGTCCAGATAAACCCCTTTGCCCAACCAGATCACCGTGCTCACGCCGAGGTAGCGCTGCAGCATGAGTTCGACATCGGTGCGCGACACCGAGCCGTTGCGGTTCGGATTGAGCAAGCACTCTTCGGTGGTCAAGCACGTGCCCTGTCCATCGACGTGAATCGCGCCGCCCTCGAGCACGAACGACGTGCGATAGCGATCGCTGCCCTCCAGTTCGAGCACTTTTTGCGCGACTTCGTCATCGCGATCCCAGGGGAAATACAGCCCTCCAGCGAGGCCGCCCCACGCGTTGAAGCTCCAATCGACGCCGCGCCGGCGACCCTTGCCATCGATGAGAAAGGTCGGTCCGCTGTCCCGGATCCACGCATCGTTGCTGCTGAGTTCCACGACCCTGACTTCGGGGGGCAGACGCGCACGCGCATTTTGGAACTGTCCGGCGGAAACGCCGACCGTGACGGGTTCGCCGCTGGCGATGGCGGTCGCGATGGCCGTGAAGGTGGCCTGCGCGGGTTTGGCGCCATCGCGCCAGTTATCCGTCCGCTCGGGCCATAGCATCCAGCACCCCGAATGCCGCTCGTACTCGGCGGGCATTCGAAAGCCGTCTTTCGCAGGAATGGATGTCAATGTGCGCAATGCGGACCTCCGGGCGCGCATGCTAGCATTGCCGCCTCGTTTATAGGAGTGAGCGAATGTCAGAAGTCAGGCCGTTCAACGTTCAAGTGCCCGTCGGTGGTGAGAAAATCACCATCGCAGGCGGCAAACTGCATGTTCCAGACCAACCCATCATTCCCTTCATCGAGGGCGACGGCACCGGCCGCGATATCTGGCGCGCCAGCGTGCGGGTGTTCGATGCGGCCGTGCAGAAGGCCTATGGCGGCAAGCGCAAGATTCATTGGATGGAGGTCTTCGCGGGCGAAAAGGCCAACAAGGCCTACAACACCTGGTTGCCGGACGAAACCGTCACGGCCTGCCGCGACTATCTGGTGTCGATCAAGGGGCCGCTGACCACGCCCGTCGGCGGCGGCATCCGTTCGCTCAACGTGGCTCTCCGGCAGCTGCTGGATTTGTACGTATGCCTGCGTCCGGTACGCTGGTTCAAGGGCGTGCCCTCCCCGGTCAAGACGCCGGAGAAGGTGGACATGACCATCTTCCGGGAGAACACCGAGGACATTTACGCGGGCATCGAGTTCGAGGCCGGCACGGCCGATTGCAAGAAATTCCTGGATCTGTTCAAGGCAAATTTCCCGCAGCAATTCGCCAAGATCCGCTTCCCCGAAAGCTCCGGCATCGGCCTGAAGCCCGCCTCCAAGGAAGGCACGGATCGGTTGTTCCGTTCAGCGGTCGAATACGCCATCGCCAACAAGCGCAAGAGCGTGACGATCGTGCACAAGGGCAACATCATGAAGTACACGGAAGGTGCATTTCGGAACTGGTGTTATCAATTGGCCGAGCGCGAATTCGCCGACCACGTGTTCACCTGGGAGCAATGGGAAAGGATCAAGGCGGCTCAGGGTGAAAAGGCCGCCAACGAACAGATGGATGCCGCCAAGAAGGCCGGCAAGGTCATCATCAAGGACGCCATCGCCGACATCACCCTGCAGCAGATCCTGACGCGTCCGGACGAGTTCGACGTCATCGCCACGATGAACCTCAATGGCGACTATATTTCCGATGCCCTGGCCGCCCAGGTCGGCGGGATCGGCATCGCCCCGGGCGGCAACATCAACTACCTGACGGGCCATGCGGTGTTCGAGGCGACGCACGGAACCGCGCCCAAGTACGCCGATCTCGACAAGGTCAATCCGGGATCGGTGATCCTGTCGGGCGAGATGATGCTGCGATACATGGGCTGGCTCGAAGCCGCCGACGCAATCATCGCATCGATGGACAGGACCATCGCCCAGAAAACGGTCACCTACGATTTCGCGCGTTTGATGGAAGGCGCGACCGAGGTCAAATGCAGTGAATTCGGCGACCTGTTGATTCGCAACCTGTAGGCACCCTCAGCCAACCGCCCTCAGCCGACCGCCCGCGCAAGCTGCAGCTGCGCGGGCTGCACCCCGGTGCGCTGCTTCATGACGTCGAAGGCCGCGATGCGATAGGCCTCGGACATCGTCGGAAAATTGAAGATCTGCTCGACGAAGAAGTCCGCCGTGGCCGCGGCGGCGATGGCCGCCTGACCGAGGTGAACGAGTTCGGTGGCGCCCTCGCCGATCACCTGCACGCCCAGCACGCGTCCGGACAGCCGCTCGCAGACGAGCGCAAGGAAGCCCTCGGACTCCCCGACGATGTGTGCGCGCGCGACTTCACTGAAGTCGGCGCGGCCGATGATCACGTCGATCTTCTTCGCGACCGCCTCGGTCTGCGAGAGTCCGACACAGGCAATTTCCGGAATCGTATAGACGCCCGTGGGTACCAGACTGGTGAGCAGCGGCGGCGGCAGACCGAACGCCGCCAACGCGGCGCGGCGTCCCTGATCGGCGGCCGCACAGGCGAGAGCCGGCGGTCCGATCGCATCGCCGGCGGCATAGATGCCGGCGATGTTGGTCTCGAATCGCTCGTCGACCCGCACGTGGCCCCGGGCGTTGATGTTCAGCTTCAGCCGATCCAACCCGATGCCGTCGAGATTGGCCACGCGGCCGAACGCCGCGAACACGATGTCCGATTTCAGGACTTCGCCACCCTTGAACTGCACCTCGACCTGCGAAAATCCGTCGAACCGTGCCGCCACGACCTCTTCACCGGCGCGGTAACTGCCGCCCATGGACAGGAACGCACGCAGGAACCCGGCGCGCAAGGCGGGGTCCAGGAAGCCCAAGGGCTCGGCAGCCTTGTCGACCAAGGTCACGACACAGCCCAAGGCGGCAAATATGGACGCGTATTCGCACGCGATCACGCCGCTGCCCAACACGATCAGGGTTCGCGGCAGATAGGGCAGGCTCAGGATCGAGTCGCTGTCGAGAACATGCTCATGATCGACGTCGATGGTATCCACGTGCCGCGGCCTGGACCCCGTCGCCAGGATGATTCGTGGCGACTGCAGCACGCGGCGGGTGCCGTCCAGCCGTTGCACCTCGACACGGTTGGCATCGAGCAGGACGCCCTTGCCGCGCACCAGTTCCACGTGGTTGCGCGCGAGTTGCGCTTGCAGATAACGATCCTGGGCCGCGATCACCGCATCGACACCCTGCAGCAACGCGGACAGCGGCGCGTCGCCCCGTAGTTCGACGGCGAGCGACGTCGCGCTTCCGCGCATGCGGCGGTACCGAACCGCCTGCTCGCGCAAGGCCTTGCTCGGAATGGTGCCGGAGAGCAGACAGGAACCCCCGACCAACGGTTCGCGTTCGATGATGGCTGCACGAAAGCCGGCCTTTGCGGCTTGAATGGCTGCCTTCTGGCCCGCCGGCCCCGACCCGAGACAGATCAAATCGAAGTCGGTGGACGGTTGCATGATCTTAAAGCCCCGCGAGGCTCAATACGTGTTCGCGCTTCCCCAGCAGGGCCCGCCGGTCGTCGGGGAACACCCCCAGCTGTTCGAACACGGGGCTCTCGAGCACGATCTCATCGCCGAGCAACTGCGGGTACAGGGTATGAGTGGCCAGCAAGTGCGCCGCGTGCACGGTGCCCGCCAGGTCGCTATGCAGTGACGTCCCGTAATGGCGCCAGTCGCTCGCACCATCTTGAACGTCCTCCGGCAGACCCCAGTTCTTCATGAGCAGGCGGCCGAACGGCGGTTCGAACTCGACGACCAGGTCGGCGAAGCTGCGAACATCCATCATCGTGCGGCGCTCGGCCTCGAAGCGGGACAGTATCTTCAGCGCCAACGCGGCGCCGGTGCGATGCATCAAGGCCGCCAGAAACGCGCTTTCCACGTGCTTGCGGCGCTCGCGCGCGATCTCCTTCGCCCACAACCCGGCCAGCCACGCTTCGCGCCACAGCTCTTCGGTCTCGGGTTCGTGCCCGGGTGCGACGAAAACTTCGCCGCGCAGCATGACCGCCATCGCGATATTGCGAACCTCGGCAACGCCCAACCAGGAAACGGCCTGCTGCAAGGAAACCACGGCCGACCTCGGCCGCAAGGCCGGCGAATTTGCCACCCGCATGACCTCACCGGCGAGTGCAGCGTCGGACTGGATCAAGCGCGCAAGCTGGGCCGCAGGCACCGCTTGTTGCGCGGTCAATTGCGCCAGCTGGGCACAGACGCGCGGCAGGGGCGCGATGTTCTGCGGGACCGTCAACGATTCGTCGAGGTAATCCCGCGCCGCCTGGCCGCGAAGGGGTGACAAAACAACGGCTGACTCGAGACTCACGCGGTACCCCCGGCAACGACAGTGCCCAATCCTATGGATCGGCAGTGCATCAGGTTGCTTGAGGACCAATTCGGCCCGGCGGCCGCTTATGTCAAACGAAGGCGGCGTCCAAGGCCTGGCCGAGGTCCGCAATGAGATCCGCAGCATCCTCGAGACCGATCGACAGGCGCACCGTGCCGCGGGTCAGCATGGACGCCTCGCGCTGTGCGGGCGTGAACTGCTGGCCGCCCAACAACTGCGGCGTCATCACCAACGATTCGGTCGAGCCCACGCTCGAGGTGAGCGAAAACAAGGTCAACGCGTCCGCGAAACGATTGCCCTCCTCGTAGCCGCCGTCCAGCTCGAAACTCACGACGGTGCCGAAATCCTTCATCTGCCGCTTCGCCAGCGAATGCTGCGGATGGCTCTTCAGGCCAGGATGGAGCACCCGCTTGACCCGCGCGTGGGCGTGCAGGAACTGACTGACCGCGAGCGCGTTCGCGCATTCCCGTTCGTAGCGCAGGAAATACGTGCGCAGGCCGCGCTGGATCAAGAACGCGGCATGCGGGTCGAGCGTCGGCCCCATGGAGACCACGTCCTTGCGCATCTGTGCAATCAACGCCTCGTTGGCGATGATCGCACCGCCCATGACATCGCCATGGCCGGATGCGTACTTGGTCAGGCTGTGCAGAAAGATGTCCACATCGTAGCCGCCATGGTTGTGGAAGCCGGCGAAGGTGTTGTCCATGACGGTCAGGGAATTGGCGCGACGCGCATGGGCGGTGAGATGCTCGATGTCCGCGATCTTGGTGACGGGATTCGTCGGACTCTCGAACACCACCAGACGCGTCGGCGTTTCGCGCAGCACGCGTTCGATGCCGGCCAGATCCTCGATCGACAAGAGAGTATGGGTCACGCCGTATTTCGCGAGCAGGTGTTGGACGATGTAGCGCGTGGGCCCATACGACTCGATGAACGCCAGCACGTGATCGCCCTGCTTGCAGAGCGACAGCAGCGTCGCCGCGATCGTCGCGACCCCCGAGCCCACGAGCAAGCAGGCCTCCCTGCCCTGCATGTGCGCGAGGGTCATCTCCAATTGCCGCAACGTCGGATTCGCGTTCCTCGAGTAGAAGAAGCCCTCGCGATCGCCGCCGAGAAAGCGCATGGTTTCGCTGGAGTTGTCGAAGGCGAATTTGACCGATTGATAGATCGGCGCGACCAGCGGACGATTGTCGGCCGGTACCTGCACGGCGGGCGGGTGATTCACAAAGGTGTTGTTTTTCATGCTGGCACCATAATCGAGCCGGCGGCGCTTGGAAAGCACTTGACGGACCCGGAAGCGCGCGGCAGCGCACTTAAACATGTAAAATCGCACGCCATGAACGCCGCCGCCGAATTGACCGATTTCGATGCCCCGCAGGCCGCCGACCCACGTCCCGAGGAGCGGCTGCGCGAGATCCCGTACAACTACACCTCGCTGGCCGATCGTGAGATCGTCATCCGGTTGCTGGGCGCTTCCGCCTGGGAGTTGTTGGATGAATTGCGCGGCGAACGTCGCACCGGCCGCTCCGCCCGCATGCTGTACGAGGTGCTGGGCGACATCTGGGTGGTCGAGCGCAATCCTTTCCTGCAGGACGATTTGATCGACAATCCGAAGCGGCGCCGCCTGTTGATCGACGCGCTGCATCACCGGCTTCGCGAGGTCGAAAAACGCCGTGAACCTGCCGATAGGCTGCGCGACGAGAAGGTCGCGCGGCTGCTGGTCGCGGCCCGCGAGTCGGTGCGGCGTTTCGAGAAACATTTCACCGACCTCATCGGCATGCGCAAACGCGCGCGACGCGCACTGCTCAAGCATACCCGCGCCGACAATGTTCGCTTCGATGCCTACGCCCGCGTGACCCACGTCACCGACGCGACGGACTGGCGCGTGGAGTTGCCGTTCGTCGTGCTGGCGCCGGATGAGGAAGCCGAGATTCCGAATCTGGTGCGGGACTGCATCGAACTGGGGCTCACCATCATCCCGCGCGGAGGCGGCACCGGCTATACCGGAGGCGCCGTACCGCTGACGCCTTGGTCGGCCGTCATCAACACCGAGAAACTGGAAGCGCTGGGGCCCGTGGAGATGCTGACGCTGCCCGGTGCCGCGGCCGCATCGGACTCGCACGCCACGATTCTGTCGGGCGCCGGCGTCGTCACGAAGCGGGTCGCCGACGCGGCGGAGCGGGCCGGGTTCGTTTTCGCGGTCGATCCGACCTCCGCCGACGCCTCGTGCATCGGCGGCAATATCGCCATGAACGCCGGCGGCAAGAAGGCGGTCCTGTGGGGCACGGCCGTCGACAACCTCCTCTGGTGGCGCATGGTGGATCCAGACGGCAACTGGCTCGAGGTGACCCGTCTGGACCATAATATGGGCAAGATCCATGACGTCCGTCAGGCGAGCTTCGAACTCGTTTGGAAGGACGGCCGCTCGCATCCGGACCAGGCCAAGGTGTTGCGCCGTGAGCGGCTCGACATCGACGGGGCGAGATTTCGCAAGGTGGGCCTCGGGAAGGACGTCACCGACAAGTTTTTGGGCGGACTGCCCGGAGTCCAGAAGGAGGGCTGCGACGGCCTCATCACGTCGGGCCGCTGGGTGCTGCATCGGATGCCGAAGCACGTCCGCACCGTGTGCCTCGAGTTCTTCGGCCAGGCACACGACGCGATCCCGAGCATCGTGGAAATCAAGCGCTATCTCGACACGAACGGCAACGCCAAGGGTGCGATCCTCGCCGGCCTCGAGCATCTGGACGAGCGCTATCTCCGTGCCGTCGGCTACAGCACCAAGTCGAAACGCGGCGTGCTGCCGAAGATGGTGCTTTTCGGCGATATCGTCGGCGAGAACGACGCCACGGTTGCCGCGGCCACGTCGGAGGTGGTGCGCATCGCCAATGCGCGCTCCGGCGAGGGGTTCATCGCGGTGAGCAGCGAAGCACGCAGGAAATTCTGGCTCGACCGCGCCAAGACCGCCGCCATCGCCAAGCACACGAACGCATTCAAGATCAACGAAGACGTGGTCATTCCGCTGGAGCGCCTCGGCGAATACACCGATGCCATCGAACATATCAACATCGAGTTATCCATCCAGAACAAGCTGGAGTTGGCGGACGCCCTGATGCGCTATTTTTCCGGCGCCACGGAGTTCGGCGATGCGGAACGGCCGGCGGCCGCGCGCGAACTCGTCGCGACCGTGCGCGCACGCTGGGCATTCCTGCTCAACTCGATGGGGGAACGCAT
The DNA here is from genome assembly GCA_003164785.1 of Gammaproteobacteria bacterium. Taxonomy (GTDB): domain Bacteria; phylum Pseudomonadota; class Gammaproteobacteria; order Steroidobacterales; family Steroidobacteraceae; genus Bog-1198. The sequence goes on from PLUE01000051.1 coordinate 30,058, forward strand.
CGAGACCGCGCGCGACTCCCTGGAAGCCCTCGGAGTCGGCATCGTGGGCGTGCCCCCCGGCACGTTGTTCGAGAGGTTGCAGGACCGCAGCATCCGGGTCAGCTGGAAGGCGGAACTTCGCGCGGAACTCGCGCGCATTTTCGTGGGGTCCGCGTTCGCACCGATCCTTGCCGAATGCGAGGCCGTGCACAAGCGGGTTCTCCAGGGACGCGTTTTCGTCGCGCTCCACATGCACGCGGGCGACGGCAACGTGCATACCAATATTCCCGTGAACTCCGACAACTACGCCATGTTGAAGACGGCCAACCAGGCCGTGGCGCGCATCATGAAGATCGCCCGCGACCTGAACGGCGTGATCTCCGGCGAGCACGGCATTGGAATCACCAAGCTCGAGTACCTGACCGACACGGAGATGGCGGCCTTCCGTGACTACAAATTCCGCGTCGACCCCGATGGCCGGTTCAACAAGGACAAGCTGATGCCGGGCGCGGACCTGCGCCGCGCGTACACGCCGAGCTTCGGGCTGCTGGGCCACGAATCCCTGATCATGCAGCAGTCGGACATCAGCACCATCTCCGATGCCATCAAGGATTGCCTGCGCTGCGGCAAGTGCAAGCCGGTGTGCGCCACCCACGTGCCGCGCGCCAACCTGCTGTACTCGCCCCGTGACAAGATCCTGGCGACGTCGCTGCTGATCGAGGCGTTCCTGTACGAGGAACAAACCCGCCGCGGGGTCTCGATCAAGCATTGGGACGAACTCTCGGACGTCGCGGACCACTGCACCGTTTGCCACAAATGCGTCACGCCCTGCCCGGTCGACATCGACTTCGGCACCGTGTCGATGGCGATGCGCGACCTGCTCCGCCGGATGGGGAAGAAACGCTTCAATCCGGGCACGGCGGCATCCATGTTCTTCTTGAATGCCACCAACCCCCAGACCATCAAGATGACGCGCAAGGTCATGATCGACTGGGGCTACAAGGCGCAGCGTCTCGCGAATCAGGCGTTGAACAGCCTCGCCAAGGCGCAGACGAAACGACCGCCGGCCACCACGGGAAAGCCTCCGATCAAGGAACAGGTGATCCACTTCGTCAACAAGCGCATGCCCGGTGGACTGCCGAAACGCACGGCGCGCGCGCTGCTCGACATCGAGGATCGCAATTACGTCCCCATCATTCGCGATCCGCTTGGCACCACCAGCGAATCGGAGGCCGTGTTTTATTTTCCCGGCTGCGGCTCCGAGCGCCTGTTCTCGCAGGTCGGGCTCGCCACCCAGGCCATGCTGTGGCACGTCGGCGTGCAGACGGTGCTTCCGCCCGGATACCTGTGCTGCGGCTATCCGCAACGAGGCGCCGGCGAATTCGACAAGGCTGACAAGATCATCACCGACAACCGGGTGCTCTTTCATCGCGTGGCCAACACGTTGAACTACCTGGACATCAAAACCGTCGTCGTCAGCTGCGGCACCTGTTTCGACCAGTTGCAGGGCTATGAATTCGACAAGATCTTCCCCGGCTGCAAGATCATGGACATCCATGAGTTCCTGATGGAAAAGGGCGTCCAGCTGCAGAACGCCACGGGGGTCCGGTACATGTATCACGACCCCTGCCACTCTCCGATGAAAAAGCACGATCCGTTGACCGTCGTCAACACCCTGATGAACAGTGCTCACAATGGCGTGATCGAGAAGAACGATCGCTGCTGCGGGGAGTCGGGAACACTCGCCATCACCCGGCCGGACATCTCGACCCAGGTGCGTTTCCGCAAGGAGAAGGAGGTCCGTGTCGGCGTCGATCGGATCCGGGCCGCCGGACATGAAGGCGAGGTAAAAATGCTGACGTCCTGCCCTTCCTGCCTGCAGGGACTCAAACGCTACAATGACGATGCCGACCTCGATGCGGATTACATCGTGGTCGAGATCGCGAAGAATCTACTCGGGCCCGATTGGCTTCCGGACTACGTTCAGAGGGCCAACAAGGGAGGCATCGAACGGGTGCTCGTCTGAGCGATGCACGTTGCGCAGCGGCAGCCGCCAGGCCGCGAGACAGGTCAATAACTGCAGCAATCCCGGCACGCCGAAGGCGTCGGCAAAGGCGTGCGAAGAGCGCCCGGTCGCCGCCGATGCGTCGGAGCGATTGTCCATCCCCATCCCCCTACTTTCCTGCGGATTTCTCGATATGGCCGCCGAACTGGTAGCGCATGGCCGACAACAGCTTGTCTTGGAACTCCGCGGCGCCGCGTGAACTGAACCGGCCATACAGCGCCATGGTGAGAACCGGCAGAGGCACCCCTTCGTCGATGCCGGCCTGGATGGTCCAACGTCCCTCGCCCGAATCAGAGACGCGCCCCTCGAACTTGCCCAACGCAGGATCCTCGACCAATGCCGTCGCACTCAGATCGAGCAACCACGATGAGATCACGCTGCCGCGGCGCCAAACTTCCGCGACGGCCGGCAGGTCGAAATCGTATTGATAGCGTTCAGGATCCCGCAGCGGCGTGGTCTCCGCGTCGTATGCCGCCCACTGCTTGCCCACGTCGGCGCCGCGCAGCAGGCTGAATCCCTCGGCAAAGGCGGCCATCACACCGTACTCGATGCCGTTATGGACCATTTTGACGAAGTGCCCGGCGCCATTCGGACCACAGTGCAGATAACCATGTTCGGACGTCGTCGTCGCGCCATGAAGCCCGGGAGTCCGTTCGATGTCGCCGACGCCAGGCGCAAGCGTCGCGAAGATCGGATCCAGCGACGCAACCACCTCGCGCTCGCCCCCGATCATCAAACAATAGCCGCGCTCCAGGCCATGCGTGCCGCCGCTCGTACCCACATCGACGTAGTGGAGCTGCTTCGTGGCGAGTTCCTTCGCGCGGCGGATGTCATCGACGTAGTAGGAATTGCCGCCGTCGATCAGAATGTCCCCGGCGCTGAGGAGCGGCGTGAGTTTTCCGACCATGTCGTCGACGGCGCCGGCCGGCACCATGAGCCACACCGCTCGCGGCGCCTTCAGTTTCTGCACGAATTCCGACAGTGAAGCCGCGCCCGTGGCCTTCTCAGCGACCAACTGCCCGACGACCGCCGGGGATGCGTCGAATACGACACATTCATGCCCCGCCTTGATGAGCCGCCGGACCATGTTGGAACCCATCCGGCCAAGACCAATCATTCCAATTTGCATGCAATGTTCCTCAAGGTAAGGGATCGGACCATCTTACCCCGCGCGAAAATGCCGTGGCGTTAAACCGCGATCGCCTTGCGCACCGCAGCCGAATGCATTCGCTTCAGCCCGCGGGGACATGACGTGGCGGTCGGTGTCACATGCGACTCCGGTGCGCCCGAAATCGTCGGCTCGCACGTGCTGCTGGCGGTCGGGCGGCGACGAAGCGGTCCATGCCATTCTCGACACGATGTCGGCACGCTTCACGACAGGGCGCGGCGCAACGGGATTCTCGATCGATTGAGAGACGATAGGGCGTGGCTGCCCAATGCGCAACGGTGGGGTGTAGTCTGTTATTCTGTTGCCAGTTGAAATGTTCAACCCGTCACACGAGAGCATGGAAAATGGCGAAAAACGACACCAAACGAAGCGAGCTGAAGCGCCGACGAGCAGCGCCATTGGTTACGCCCACCGATCTCGGCACGAAGGCCTCCAAGGACATCGCCGGCGGCATGAATGCCATCCTTGCGGACGTCTTCGTGCTGTACCTCAAGACCAAGAACTTCCATTGGCACATGAGTGGTCCGCACTTCCGCGACTATCATCTTCTGCTCGACGAGCAGGCCGACCAGCTGTATGCGATGACGGATCCGATCGCGGAGCGCATTCGCAAGACAGGCGGCAACACGTTGCGCTCGATCGGCCACATTTCCCGGCTTCAGCGCATCAAGGACAACGACGCCGAGTACGTCGATCCGCTCGACATGCTGGCCGAGCTGCGTGAGGACAACATGACCCTGGCCGCCCGCCTTCGTGAGGTTCACAACGTTGTCGACGAGCTTCGCGACATTGCGACCGCCAGCTTGATCGAGAACTGGATCGACGAGACAGAACGTCGTACCTGGTTCCTGTTCGAAAGCAGCCGGAAGGGCGACAAAGCCGGTCATTGAGGCCCGGAGCGACCGGCCTGACGTTCGCGGGCCGGTCGTTCATTGGTGTTGGTGATGCTCGATCGGGCGAATGCCAGCCGATTGGCCGACCGAATCTCACCAAATACGAATAATTCTCACTTGCAACTCCGTGCGCCTCGACCTACCATCGATCCCGCCCCGGGATACCCACCGGTATCCAAGCACGCGCGCGAGCAGGGACTGGTGATACTGCAGGTGACGGTCGAGGAAGGCGCGCCCCGCCCCCCCGAAACCCCGCCACCTATTCCCCGGACTTCTCCAACCGGCTCGCCCGCGCCATCCAGACGCTGACGCCCACGATCATCAAGGTGACGACGGCAATGGTCAGCGTCGCGAGCACATTGATCTCGGGACTGACGCCCAGCCGGACTTTCGAAAACACCACCATGGGGAGCGTGCTGCTGCCAGGTCCCGACGTAAAGCTGGAGATCACCAGATCATCCCAGGACAGGGTGAATGCCAGCAGCCATCCGGACAACACCGCCGGAAAAATGATCGGTAGTGTGATGACGAAAAAGACCTTCAAGGGCCGCGCGCCCAGATCCATCGCGGCCTCCTCGAGCGCCGTGTCGAAACTGGCCAAACGCGACTGTACGACCACCGTGACATAGGCCATGGAGAAGGTCATGTGCCCGATGGTCATGGTCGTGATGCCGCGTCCGGCCGGCCAGCCGATGGTCTGCTCCAATGCGACGAACAGCAGCAGCAACGACAGCCCGGTGATGACTTCGGGCATGACCAGGGGCGCGGTCGTCATGGCATTGAGCGTGAATCGTCCGCGGAACCTGGCAAACCGCGCCAGACCGAACCCCGCCAGCGTCCCGAGGATCACGGCACCGGACGCGTTGATAACCGCCACCTTGAGGGAGATCCACGCGGCATCCAGGATTTCCTCGTTGTGCAGCAGCGAGTAATACCACTTCAACGTGGGTGAGTTCGCCGCGTCCCAGACCGTCACGAGTTTCGAGGCGTTGAAGCTGAACACGACCATGGACAGGATGGGGATGTAGAGAAACGCAAAACCAAATGCGATGCACGTGGTCACGAAAAACGAGCGCCGATAGTTCATCGGGCTCCAGCCGACTCGCGGGCCTGGACGCTTTGGTACCACATCATGAACGGCACCAAAATGACCAACAGCAGTATCGCCACGGCGCTCGCCACCGGCCATGCCCGATTCGAGAAGAACTCATCCCACAAAATGCGTCCGATCATCAAGGCATTGGGACCGCCCAGCAAAGCCGGAATCACGAACTCGCCGACGGCCGGTATGAACACCAGCATGGAGCCCGCGAGCATGCCGTTGCGCGAGAGCGGCACCGTGATCTTGTAGAAGGCCTGCCAGGGGCGGCACCCGAGATCCTCGGCGGCCTCGAGCAATTGCCAGTCCATTTTCTCCAGATTGGCGTACAGGGGCAGGATCATGAACGGCAGATAGGAGTACACGATGCCGATGTACATCGCCAGCGGCGTGTACAGCATCGTCAATGGCTCGTGAATGACCCCGAGCCAGATCAACACGTTGTTGATGACACCGTTGGCTTTCAGCAAACCGATCCACGCGTACACCCGCAGCAGCAAGGACGTCCAAAACGGCAGAATGATCAGCAGCAGGAGAATGTTGCGGGTCGCGGGCCTGGAACGAGCGATGCCGTAGGCCATCGGGTAGCCGATGATCAGGCAGAACACCGTCGAGATGAACGCGACCTTGATCGAGTTCAACAAGGCGTTGAGGTAGAGCGAATCGGTGAACAGGAACGCGTAGTTGTTGAAATTGATCTTGATGGCTAGCGAGTTCTTGCCGACCCATTCCAGCAGCGGCTTGTAGGGAGGAATCGCCATGTCGATGTCGGAAAACGAAATCTTCAGGACGATGACGAACGGCACCACGAAGAACAGGAGAAGCCACAGGTAGGGCAGCACGACCACCAGGCCACGCCCCGTGATGCCGACCCGCTCCAGATATCGTGTTCGCTTCATGACGTGAATCAGCGGGTGACGACCACCGGGCTCGAGGGATCCCACGACAGATACACCTCTTGATCCCAGGTGATGGCTTCGGCATGGCGCGAGGTGTTCGGCTGGGTGACGCGCACCACCTTGCCGGTCGGCAGCTTCACGAGATAAATGGACAGATCACCGAGATAGGCGATGTCCTGCACCGCCCCTCGCACGACGTTGTCGTCGCCTTCGGGCTTTGCCGTGGACATGAACACCTTCTCCGGTCTGACGGCCGCCCAGACCACGGCGTCCGGCGCGGCGCTGATGCCGTGGCTCACGTAGATGGTCCCGCCCAACTCGTCGGAGGCGATGCGGACGTATTCCGGTTCGTCCTCGATGAGCTTGCCTTCGAAGATGTTCACCGACCCCACGAAATCCGCCACGAATTTCGAACTCGGGAACTCATAGATGTCCGACGGCGTTCCGGCCTGGACGATCTCGCCGTGATTCATCACGCCGATGCGGCTCGCCAGCGTCATGGCCTCTTCCTGGTCATGCGTGACGACCACGAAGGTCACCCCCAGCTTGTCCTGCAGGCTGATGAGCTCGAACTGGGTGTGTTCGCGCAATTTCTTGTCGAGCGCGCCCAGCGGCTCGTCGAGCAGCAACAATTTGGGCCGCTTCACCAGCGCACGGGCGAGCGCCACGCGCTGCTTCTGGCCTCCCGACAATTGATGCGGCTTGCGTTTGGCGAAGCTGCCGAGTTTCACCAGATCCAGCATCGTCGCCACCCGTTCGGTGATCTCCGACTTGGGTACGCGATCCTGCTTCAGGCCGAAGGCGACGTTCTGTTCCACGGTCATGTGCGGAAACAAGGCATAGGACTGGAACATCATGTTGACGGGGCGCTCATAGGGCGGCACGCCGGTCATGTCCTCCCCGTCGATGAAGATGCGCCCTGCGCTCGGCGTCTCGAATCCCCCGAGCATGCGTAACAACGTCGTCTTCCCGCAGCCGGACGCCCCCAGCAGGCAAAAGATCTCCCCTTTGTAGATCTTCAGCGAGACATCGTGCACGGCCTCGAAGTCGCCGAACGACTTGCTCACCCCCTCGACCTGAATGTACGGTCGGGCGGCGGGATCATTCCAAGGGGCGGGCTTGACGGCTGAGCCGGAAGTCGTCATCCCCTATTGGCCCGTCTTGAATTTTTGCCAAACCCGCGTGATCGCGCGAGTTTGATCCGGCGAATCGGCCAATTGCACCGCCAACTTCTGGCGCAGAGCCGGTGGCGGATAAATGCCCGGATCGTCTCGCACGGCCGGCTGCACCAGCGGCAACGCGGCGAGATTCCCGGTCGCGTAGCGCCTGAAATCCGAGACGTCCGCGCTCACCTGCGGCGCCATCATGTAGTTCATGAACGCATAGGCGCTGTCCTTGTCGGGAGCATCCTTCGGGATGGCCAACATGTCGAACCATAGAATGGAGCCTTCCTTCGGGACCATGTATTTGATTTCGATGCCCTTATTGGCGTCGTGCGCACGGTCCCGCGCCTGCAGGACGTCGCCGTTGTAGCCCACGGCCAGGCACAGGTCGCCGTTGGCCAGCGCTTCGATGTATTCCGAGGAGTTGATGTTGCGGATGAACGGACGGATCTTGGTCAAGATCTCCTCCGCCGCGGCCAGATCCTGAGGGTTTTGCGAATTCGGATCGCGGCCCAGGTAGCTCAATACGGCCCGCACCATCTCGGCCGGAGAGTCGAGCACGCTGATTCCGCACTTCGCGATCTTGGACGCCACCGCCGGATCGAACACCAGGCGCCAGCTGTCGAGCGGCGCATCCGGCAGGAGTTCCTTGATCATCTTCTCGTTGTAGCCGATGCCGTTGGTGCCCCAGGTATAGATCACCCCGTGCGCATTGTCCGGATCGTGCAGAGCCACCCGCGACATGAGCTGCGGATCCATGTTGGCGAGGTTCGGCAGCTTCGATTTATCGAGCGTCAGATACACGCCGGCCTTGATCTGGCGCTCGAAATAGGACGCGGTGGGCACGACGATGTCGAATCCGCTGCTGCCCGCGAGGAGGCGGGTCTCCAGCGTCTCGTTGGTGTCGAAATACGCGACGTGCACCTTGATGCCCGTCTGCTTCTCGAAATCGGACACGGCTTTCGGGGCCAGATAGTCCGACCAGATGTAGAGGTTCAGCACCTTGCCGGAGTCGGACCGGGAGGCGCCCGCGCTCGAGGCATCCCCGGAACCGCTCGACCCGGACTTGCCGCTGCCGCAAGCGCCCAAGAGAAAGGCGCACCCAAGCGCCAAAATCGCCGTCCGACGAACGCTCAATAGCAAACGAGTCCCCTTAAATAGATGGCCGGGCACGCGGGCCCGATGGCGAACATGCCAGGCGCCCCTAAGGTTGCTAGTTATATCGCAGCCGGGGTTCCGGGGACAGGGCCAACTCGCTAAACGTTCAGCAACAGGTGCTCACGCTCCCAGGAACTGATGACCTGCGCGAAGGTCTCGTACTCGGCTTCCTTGACGGCGGTGTAGGCGAGCACGAAGCGATCCCCGAACAGATCGACCAACGGCTTGGACTCGCGCAACAGCCGCAGAGCCTCGGCGAGGGTGCGCGGCAATGCGATGGCCAGATCGTAGGCGCTGCCGGAAATGGGCTCGGATGGCTTGAGACCCTCCACCATGCCCAGATAGCCGCACGCCAACGAGGCGGCGATGGCGAGGTAGGGATTCGCGTCGGCTCCGCCGACCCGGTTTTCGACCCGGCGCGCTTCCGGACCCGACATGGGGACGCGCAAACCGGCGGTCCGGTTGTCGTAGCCCCAATGGACGTTGATCGGCGCGGAGGAATAGCGGCTGATGCGGCGGTAGCTGTTGACGTTCGGCGCGAACAGCGACATCGCGCCCGGCAGATAGCGCTGCAGGCCGGCAATGTGACTGAAGAACAGCGAGGTGGGCGATCCGTCGGCATTGCTGAATATGTTCTTGCGGGTCTTCGAGTCGATGATGCTCTGGTGCAGATGCATCGCGCTGCCCGGCTCCTTGGCCATCGGCTTCGCCATGAAGGTGGCATACATCTTGTGGCGCAGCGCCGCCTCGCGGGCGGTTCGCTTGAACAGGAATGCTTGGTCGGCCAGGCTCATGGGATAGCCGTGCAACAGATTGATTTCCATCTGCGCCGCGCCGGACTCGTGGATCAACGTGTCGATCTCGATATCCTGCGCATCGCAAAAGGAATACATGTCGTCGAACAGAGGATCGAATTCGTTGACGGCCGCAATGCTGTACGCCTGCCGGCCGGTCTCGGGGCGCCCCGAACGGCCCACCGGCGGCTTCAACGGGTAGTCCGAATCGATGTTCGGGTCCACCAGGAAGAACTCGAGCTCCGGCGCGACGACCGGCTCCCAGCCATGCGCCTCGTAAAGCTCGAGTACGCGGCGCAGCACGTAGCGCGGCGCCATGGTGACCGGCCGGCCATCGCCGTAAAAGCAATCGTGGATGACCTGCGCGGTGGGCTCCGCGGCCCAGGGCACGACGCGCACGGTCTTCGGGTCGGCCTTCAACACGATGTCGATATCCGACGGGTTCATGGCGCTCTGGTCGTCCGGATAGTCTCCGGTCACCGTTTGCAGGAAGATGGCCTCGGGGAGGCGCATTCCCTCCTCTTCGGCGAATTTAGCGGCCGGCATGAGCTTGCCCCGTGCGACCCCCGCCATGTCGGGAATGATCGCTTCGACTTCCGAGATGCCATGTTCTTTCAGAAACTGCTGAATGGTACTAGCCATAAATCACCTTGAGCCTGATGCCCGCTGACGGCTGGCTTCGCCAAATGCCGCAAACAGCGCGCTGGAAAATTGATTGTTTTTAAACTGCCATTCCGGATGCCATTGCAACCCCAGGGCGAAGCTCGGTGCATCGGCCACCCGGAACGCCTCGATGATGCCGTCCGGAGCGCGTGCCTCGACCAGCAACCCTCTGCCGAGCGTCCTGATTCCCTGCCAATGCAGCGAATTGACGCTCAAGCGGTCCTGTCCGGCGATTCTCCGCAGTGATCCTCCAGGCTCCAGGAGGACCTCGTGTGCAGGCCCATATTGCACCTCGAGCGGCGTCGACTCGTCCTCGCGGTGGTCGAGATTCCCGGCGACTTCATGCAGTCGCTGGCAAAGAGTGCCGCCATAGGCAACGTTCATTTCTTGAAATCCGCGGCAGATGGCCAGTACCGGCAAGCCGGCGGCGATCGCGAGCGGAATCAGCGGAAGCGTCGTAGCATCCCGATCTGCGTCATGTAGTGTTCCCGGCTCACTGGCCGGTCCTCCGTAGTGATGTGGTTCGACATTCGAGGGGCTGCCGGTCAAGAGCAATCCGTCGCAGGCATCCAGCAAGGATGGCAGATCGAGCGCGGGCCCGAGCGCAGGCACGAGCACCGGCACCGCGTGCGCGCCGAGGGCCACGGCTTCAATGTATTTCTCGCCGACCATGTGGAAGACATGCTTCCCGTAGAGCCGGCGGTCGGCAGGAATTCCGATGATCGGCAAGCGCGACATGTTTAATATATTAAACGCCTAGATTGACGGCTAGGCTTTCTTAACGACCGTATTACACCACACCGAACGTCACTCGTCCCCTGTCACCTTGCAGATTTGCCTAAGATTAAGGCATTTCCGTGACTTAGGCGCGTTTGCTGCAATGCAGTATGGTTGCGCTCGAGGTGATTTAGCCGGTACGCTCGTGCGCAAATGACGTTGTCAATAGGCACAAAATTTTAAACACTTCGTGTTCGTGAGTTGTCAAGTGCGCCTATCTTTGCCGTCCGCCTCCTCTTACTACGCTGCCAGCACGCAGGCGAACCCGCGCCCGATGTTGCGTGGCGAACATCGTGCCGACGTGGCAGTGGTCGGGGGCGGGATCGCGGGCTTGTCGACCGCCTTGCACCTCGCGAAGCGCGGCTTCAAGGTTGCCCTGCTGGAGGCGCGCTTCGTGGGCTACGGAGCATCGGGCCGCAGCGGCGGCCAGACCATCTTCGGGCTTGCTGCGGGTCAAAAGACTCTCCAGGCGCAGGTCGGCGCCGCGGACGCGCGTCGCCTGTTCGAATTGTCCATCGAGGCCCTGGACTGCACCCAGGCGCTCATCTCGAGCTACGGCATCGATTGCGACTATCGGCCCAATCACGTACACGTCGCCACCAAGAAGCGGCATGTCGTCGAATTGCAGGAGTGGCTTCACGAACTGCACGAGGAATACGACTATCGATCGACGAGTTTACTCGGCCGGGATGAACTGCAGTCGCATGTGCGGAGCGACCATTATCTCGGCGGCCTCCTCGATACGCGCAGCGGCCATTTGCATCCTCTCAAATATACCCAGGGCCTGGCGCGCGCCGCGGAACGGGAGGGCGTCGAGATCTTCGAGAACTCCCAGGTCCTGGGTTACACCGACGGGCGCGACGTACGGGTCAATACGCCGCATGGCACAGTGCGCTGCTCGCAACTCGTGCTTTGCGGAAATGCGTATCTGGGGAACGTTGCGCCGACGTTGTCCCGCCGGATCATCGGCGTCAGCACGTACGTCATTGCAACCGAGCCCCTGAATTCGGCCAGAGCGGCCGCCTTGTTGCCCAGCAATGCGGCCGTTGCGGACATCAACTGGATTCTCGATTACTTCAGACTCTCCGCCGACGATCGAGTGCTGTTCGGCGGCCGCGTCAGCTACAGCTCGCTGCAGCCACGCAACCTGGCAGAGTCGATGCGCCGACGCATGGTGCGGGTTTTCCCATCGCTCGCCGACGTAAAGGTCGCCTACACATGGGGCGGCTTTCTGGACATCACCATGACGCGCGCGCCGGATTTCGGCCGGCTCGCGTCGAATGTGTATTACATGCAGGGATTCTCCGGTCATGGAATGACATTGACCTGCCTCGGGGGCCGATTGGTCGCCGAAGCCATCGGCGGCACCGCGGGGCGTTTCGATGTCCTCGCGCGGATCCCCCATCGCGACTTCCCCGGCGGCGCCCTGCTACGGCGACCCTCTTTGGTTCTGGCGATGCTTTATTATCGGCTTCGAGATCTTCTCTAGCGACCGAGTTCGTCCCATGCAAAGCCCTTCGCCTCCAGGCCGGACTCGCGCGATCGTAGCGACATCCATCGGCAACACGCTGGAATGGTATGACTTCGTGGTCTACGCGCAATTCGCGGCCTATATCGCCGGCAATTTCTTTCCCGGCGCCGATGCGAACACACGGCTGCTCAAGGCCTTTCTCGCGTTCGGCGTCGGCTTCCTGGTCCGTCCGCTCGGCGCCGTGCTCATCGGCGGCTACGGCGATCGAGTGGGACGCAAGGCGGCTCTCACGTTCACCATTTTCTTGATGGCACTCGGCACGGGCGTCATTGCGTTCTCACCGACCTACGCCGCGATCGGCATCGGAGCGCCGATTCTGCTGCTCTTGGGGCGGGTCCTGCAGGGGCTGTCGGCCGGCGGCGAGGTCGGCGGCGCAACGGCCTATTTGTTCGAAAGCGCACCACCACGGCAGCGCGGAATGATCTCCGCGTGGCTGCAGGCAAGCATGGGAATGGCGAACATCGTGGGAGCCGTGGTCGCGTTTTCCGTCACCGCCTTGCTCGGCTCGAATGCGGTCGGCGCCTGGGGATGGCGCATTCCATTTATTTTCGGCCTGCTCATCGTGCCCGCCGGCTTGTTTCTTCGGCGCTCCCTGGAGGAAACCCAGGCCTTCCAGGTGGAAGCCGCACGACGCGGTCACTCGCGGCCGGCACCCTGGCGCGAAGTATTCCGTGACCACGGCCGGGGGTTGTGCGTCGGACTGTGCATCGCGGCGCTGTGGGCGGTGGCGTCGTATGTCCTGGTCATTTTCATGCCGACCTACGTGCAGCGGCCCGACACCTACGGCTTCACCGCGCGCCAAGCGTTCGGTGCCTCGGTGCTCGGCAACATCCCGCTGGTCATCGGCTGCATTTATTTCGGCCATCTGTCCGACCGGATCGGACGGCGCACGATGCTGCGGCTCAGCGCACTCTTGCTGTTCGTCTGTGTCATCCCGCTTTTCATGTGGCTGCGCGCGGTTCCCACCACCACGACGCTGATACTGTTTCAATCGGCGCTGTGCGCTCTGGTGTCGACGATCGGCGGCGTGGCGCCCGCGGCGCTCGCCGAGATTTTTCCGACGAGTGTCCGCACCACCGGTACGGCCATGGTCTACAACGCTGCCTTCGCGTTGTTCGGCGGGTTTGCTCCCGCCATCCTCACCTGGCTTACCCAGAGGCCGGGGGGGGCCCTGTTCGCGCCCGCCTGGTATGTCATGCTGGCGGCGACGCTGGCCTTGATCGCGATCCCTTTCCTCGAGGCCACGGAATCCGTCGCGTCCCCGGGGCGCAACGTCGAGGCGGCGCGCACAATTTCATGATGCATTTTTGTATGGAATACTGGCGAGCGAGGCCGGGGGGGGCTACGTTCGCACGCCCACGTCAACCTCTCGGCGACCTTGCTCATTTCGCCACTTTGGCTGACGCCATCAGAGAAAATGCCATGACCGACATCGCCGCACTGACCGCCCGAATCGACAAGCTCGAACATGAGCTGGCGGTTCAGCAGGACATCCACCAGATCCGTCGCTTGCAGTACACCTATGGTTACTTCATCGACAAGTCCCAGTACAACGAGGTGGTGGATCTGTTTTCGGACCAGGGCGACGTCTGGTTCCTCGGCGGGATCTACAAGGGAAAGGCCGGCGTGCGGAGGCTTTATATCGAGCGCTTCCAGACCCAGTTCACCCAGGGACACAACGGCCCACGGTACGGCTGGCTGCTCGAGCATCCGCAGCTTCAGATGGTGATCGACGTCGCGCCTGACAGAAAGACCGCCAATGTGCGCGGCCGATCGACGATGCAGGCCGGCCTGCACGAAACCGCCACCGGTGTGCCGCGCGCATCGCGGTCGGAGTGATCCGCATCCTCCTCGGTCTTGCGATTGCCCTGCAAGCTGTAGTTCAGGTCGTGCAGAATTTGCGCCACTTTCATGTGGCTGACCGGATGATCTTGCTCGCCCAACTCTCCGGCAATCGAGCGCGTGCTCTTGCATATCCAGCGCGGTGCCGACTCCGGGTCCCCGCGCGTCTGTTCATCGATCAACGCTTCGAGCGTCTGCATTAGGCCGGGATCGGACTGCGTAATCGATTTACGCCCGCCTCCCGCACATCGAACACGGCCCAGCAGCGGTTTGCCTCGACCTTCGAGTTCCACAATCCCTTTGCGAATTGCTTTGCGCGACAAGCCACAGGCGCGACTCACCAAAGAAACCCCGCCATAGCCCAAGCTCATCGCCTCAGTGGCTGCCATGATCCGTCGCATTCGCTCGTCCAAATGCGGCCACGCGGGACGAAACTTGCGTTTCAAATCGGACACGGTGTTCACTATGCAAAAGCATAATCCAACTCATCCTTACTATTTACAGAGCCTTAGTTGCTGTCCGGCAGTCCGAACACGTAGAGCTGCTGGCCGGTGCCGGGACGGTGGACCTCGGGCAGCAGCGTCGAGGGTTTCTGCACGGTGCTGCCGCCGCCCAGCCCCGCCGTGACGGCGATGTACTGCTTGCCGTCGAGGCTGAACGAAACCGGATGGCCCTGGACGGTTGTGCCGAGCCGAGTCTGCCACAGCATCTTGCCGGTCTTGACGTCGATCGCCTTGAAGCGGCGGTCGAAGTCGCCGACGAACGCCACGCCGCCGCCGGTCGACAGCACCGCGGTGAGGAAGGGCGAACGCTGTTCGAACGACCAGACTTCTTTCATGTCGCTGGTACGGTACGCCACCAGCTTGCCCAGATTCTGGTGGGTGCCCGGCATGAAGTAGAACCGCTGCGATGCGGCGGTGCCACCTCCGCCCAACTTCATCTCCACGTCATGACCCTGCATCAGCACGCAGCTTTGGCTGAGTGGAATGATGAGTAAATCGGTGGGCTGGTGGTAGCTGGTCGCGGGCCAATTATGGCCGCCTTCCGGACCAGGGCACGACGCGATCCATTGACCGACCTTCTGGTCCAAGATGTCCTGGCGATACGTCAACTCGCCTGTCTTCGGATTAATCTTGGTAAAGATGTTCTGAAACATGGTCGGCCTCGCATCGAGGAACTTTCCCGTGACGCGGTCGAGCTTCCACAGGATGCCGGGCTTGCCGATGGTCATCAGCGTCTTCTGATCGCCGTGGTCGATGAGCACGCGCTCGAACACTTCGTCGAGGTCGAGCGATTCGCCCGGCGCATGTTGAAAATACCATTTGAGCTTGCCGGTGTCGGGATTAAGCGCGATCGTCGAACTCGAATACAAAGTCGCCGCGCCGTCGGTCTGACGGCTCGCGCGCATCCATGGCTTGCTCTGCGCTACGCCCCAATAGGTGGTGTTCAGTTCCGGATCGTAGGTGCCGGCAATCCAGGTGTCGCCGCCGCCGCGCAGCAGATCAGGAAGACCGTTCCAGGTGTCGCCGCCCGGCGTGCCGCTAAGCGCGGTGGTCAAAAATTTCCAGTCGCGCTGTCCGGTGGTGGCGTCAAACGCGCTGATATAGCAATTGGTGGTTGAATAGTTGTCGCAGCCCGTGAGGCCCACGAGCACCTTGCCGTGGATCACCATGACGCCGCCGGTTTCGCTCTTGGGCGGAACGTCGATGACGCTTTCCCACACGATCTTGCCGGTCCGCGCATCGAGCGCATGAAGCTTTGCATCGGTGGTGGCCACGAACACCTTGTCCTCATACAGCCCCAGGCTGCGCGTGCCGCCATAAGGGATGGTCGAAGGCGGCCCGATGCGGTTTTCCCAGATCAGATCGCCAGTGCGGGCGTCGAGCGCCTGCACCGTGTTGGATGTGTTGGAAAGAAAAATGATTCCGTCGTGCACGATCGGCGTCGCTTCCGTCGCGCCGCCCTCGTTCATTGCCCAGGCCCATTTGAGCTGCAGTGTAGCCACGTTCTGAGTGTTGATTTGCGCGAGCGGGCTGAAGCTCCAGCCTTGATAGGTGCGCCGGTACATCAGCCACTCACCGTCGGCTGGATGCACCAGCATCTCGTCGGTGACGGGGAGGTAACTCTTCACGGTGCCTTCTACGGTCAGGCCCTGCCGCCCCGTCGGCGCGGCGGGAGCGTGAAACGGCGACGCGATCAGTTGTTGCGCAGTGGCGGGCGCTCGACCGTCGGCGATGGAGTTGAGCTTGACGTTGGCGTTCGCAGTGTAGGGCGGCGCACCGGGTTGCGCGCCATTCACCAGAAGGATGTACGCCATGATAGCCGTATAGCTCTGCTCGCTGAGATTGCCCGCATTGCCGTAAGGCATGGCGGTCGAAATGAACTGGTACAGATCCTTCGTCGATCGCGAACCCCAAACATTCATGAAGCTGGCGCCGGCAAGCGCCGGTGCTCCGCCTCCGGCGGTCAAAGCCTTGCCGTGGCAGCCCGCGCAACTCGCACCGTATTCGTCATGGCCCGCCTGCGCCTGTTCCGCCGTGAAAGGGGCGGCCGTAGGTTCATTCGCGAATAGGGGATGGAGCCCGCTCAAGCCGGTGACTGCTATCGCAAACGCGATAGATTTCGTGGTGCCAGACATTCGAATGTTCCTGTTGATTGATGACGCTCGAGACCGGCCATCATTGAACGGCTTCGAGCCAGCCCCACAAGTTTCCGTCAGGTGCCTTCACGCTGTCGAGTTGCACATAGACCGCGTTCTCGTGCAGCGCGGCGATCTGCGCGGCGCTAAGTTTCACCTTGCCTGCAATCTCGCCGCTGATCGCGTGCGCGACGGTGAGCTTGCCGATCACAGGTCCCG
>PLUE01000036.1 GCA_003164785.1 Gammaproteobacteria bacterium
TCTCGATCCGACGATAATGGCCCTTGATGAACGTGCGATCCCTGCCGCTCAGCCGTGCAAACTCCTGTGTCGACGTCACTTGTTTCTGGCCAATCCGTCACTTTCTGGACAAACGGTGCAATTTTTTGGAATGCGCGTAAGCTCCTGATCGCGTTCTGTAAATTTGATGATTTGCTGCGACGCCACTCGATCGCACCGCCACAAATGCTGCGTTGAATATTTCCGTATTCTCTGTCCAAAAACGTACATTGTCCGCATTTCGTGTGCAAATCCGCGGAGAAGGCTCACGACGACAGCGCCTCCCGATTCGGCCCTTCGCCTGGAACTGCGATCCGGGGAATTGGTGCTGTGGGAGGGCCGCATACATCGGCTGAAAAGCCTGAAAGGCGTCCGTGCACGGATTCAAGGATCCGGCGCCGCTGATCTTCGAGAAGTGCCTGTCACCGAATTGCGAGGGCTGCCTTCTCTTCCGATCATCCAACTCGATCAACGCGCCGAGAACCTACGCGTCGTCGATCCGCCGGACTGGACCAAGGCGCAAGAGCGTGAGCGAATCATTCGCGATTCGTTGCAGGGCGATGGCCCGATGACCCTTCGAGTCGAAGCGGCGGCAAAGACGCTCGGGTTGTCCGCGCGCACGGTACGACGACTCATTACGCGATACACCGCCTCCTCGCCGACGGCACCCGGCCGTTATCAATCCGAGAACGAGGCAAGGGTGACGCTGGCAGAGCTGAACGAATGGTTGTATCTCGAGATCGCCGGTCAATATCATCACGATATTCACCGCATGATCGGAACGACGCCCGCGGCGGCCTGGGCGAAGAGCCTGGCTCGCGGAACCGTGCCGGTTTTACCCGCCGATCCGGCCCGATTTGTGATCGGATTTCTTCCGGTTGTCCACCGAAAACTGCAGCGAAACGGTCTATTCTTCTCGCATATTCGGTACTGGGCGGATGTCCTGCCTGCAATCGCCCAGCCGAGTGAATCGCTGATTACCCGCTACGATCCTCGCAATTTATCAAGGCTCTACGTATTGAGGCCGAACAAGAGCTACCAGGCCGTTCCGTATGCCGATGTACGCCGCCCGCCAATTACCCTTGCAGAATTGCGATTTGCCCATGCGGAGCTGCTGCGCGAGGCCAAGGGTTCCATCAGCGAAGAGCGGCTGTTCGCGATGCATGAGCGCCAAAACGCCATCGTCACGAACGCCACCAAAGCAACCAAGGCAGCCCGACGTCGCAAGGAGCCCCGCCAGCAGCAACCGGCCGCGGCGGTCACGGCTGTTAGCCCCATCGATTTCAGCAAAGATCCGATGCCGCTCGAGAGTGAGATTTGGGGCCCAAACCATGACGCTGGATCTATCACACCTCACCGCCGCGACCCGCGAGCTGGTTTTCCAGGATGCCAAAGCCCGCATCCGCTTGGTTCAAACCGCACGCTGGGTCGCACATCCCCGCGCCGGTGTCGCCCTCGACGAATTGGAAAGGCGGTTCAACTATCCGACGTGTGCCCGCATGCCGTGCATGCTCCTGTACGGCGACAGCGGCATGGGAAAGTCGATGATTCTGGAGAAAATGGAACGCCTGCATCCGAGTTCCTACGACCAGCGTTGCGGCATCACCAAGCGCCCGGTAGTCATCGTGCAAATGCCGTCGAGCCCGGATGGGAGACAATTCTATACCCGGGTCCTCCAGGTACTCGGAGCACCCTACGCGGCTCACGAAGAGCTCGGCATGGTGGAGGCCCGTGTCATCGATCTGCTGAGGAAGGTGGGGGCGCAGCTGCTGTGCATCGAAGAGGTGCATCACCTGCTTGCGAGGAGTCATCGCGAACAGCGAAAATCGCTCAATTTACTGAAATTCCTTGCCAACGAGCTAAGAATCGTAGTCGTCGCGGTCGGCACGTCCGATGCATTTCATGCCCTTCAAACCGACGAGCAAGTTGCCAGCCGGTTCGAGCCGCCCTCATTCCTCGCTGGACTGAGACCGATGCATTTCGGGCCTTCGTCGTCGCCTACGGCAAACTGATACCCCTGCGCAAGCCATCGCCGTATGGTGGACTGGAGATGATCCGGGTTCTTATCAAACGCAGCGACGGAATCACGGGGCGAGTGACCTGGCTAATCGGGTGCGCTGCTGAAATCGCCATTCAAGACGGTAGCGAGTTCATTGACGCCGCGGTCGTGGAACGGGTGAGCGACCGGCTGCGAATAGACCCCGCATGAGCACGAACGCTTACGCGTGGCCGGTATGCCCCCGACCGGAAACTGATGAGTCCCTCCCCTCTTGGTTCGAGCGCGTCAGCCACGAATATACGATGTCCCCGGTGTCGTTGCTGGGCGTCATTGAGCGGGCGGAATCCGGCCGGGCTGGAACGGCAGGGGCTCCCGATGCCGGTCGCCTCCTCGATCGGACGATTGCGGACCGACTGGCCGTATTGGGTCAGCTCTCGGGCTCAGAGATCAACGCATTCTGGCCGCCGAGTACAGGCTGGGAATTGCACGACCACGGATTTTCCGTGTACTGTCCCTACTGTTGTTTCAATGACTTCACCCATGGCCGGACTCCGTACGGCCGTCGATGTTGGCAGCAGTCCTGGTGTACCATTTGTCAGGTGCATTCCATCGCGCTGGTCCACCGCAACCAAACGCACGCGTCCAGCAATCGCTCGCATTGGTCGCATGCGAAATTGAAACGCGACCGAGCATTTTTGGCGTCAGTCCGGTATCGCGGCCTGAAGGTGACCCACGAGCCGGCGGTACGATCTTCGATGTTGTCTTGCTTGATGCACCTCGAGCGAACCGCGGCGGCGGCCATATCGGGGAGCGCCCCAAATCAGTGGATCTGGGGAATACTCACCGCGGATGAGTTCTTGGCGGTCCTGACCGATGTCACAACGTGGTCGCTGACTCATTTCGAGTCGGTAAGGTCATGGTCCGCGGCGGAGGACTTGACGCCGGCCGAGGAGCAAGAGGGCTATGGTCTGGTAGGAAGATATCGACGCATGTCGACAACTGACTACGGCGATCATCAGATGACGCGCACACTTCGCGATGTCGTCTCTCCGAAGGTCCGGGGAGCCGCTCTATGGGCCGCGCACGCCTTCATGGCGACATGCCACTCGGCTGCATCCGACCGACCGTCCGGACCATCGGCTCAGGATCGCCAAGCCGCATGGATATCCCGCTCCCCTCCAGCCGCCCGTCATTGGCTGGCGGAGCGGCAAGAGTCTTGGCCGTCAGCGCACCGCCGTGACCGCTGGATCGAGGTGTGGAAACTGTTATAAATCGCAGCGCACAAGAGGAATTGGACATCAATTGCGGACGGAATGGACATCGACTACGGAAATCGACACACGGGGTACTCGCTACTATCGCGTTCACCTCGAGCAGGATCTCTGGTCAGCGTGGGTGCTCACGACCGTCAACTGCCGAAGTCGCACGGCCCTCGGGCGCGCGGTGCCAGTCCGCGTCCACCATTGAGGCCGCCCTATTGAACCTTGCCCACATTGCGAAACGCCGCCGGCAACGCGACTATGAATTGATGCGTTAGACTACTGATCCCAAGGAGTTTTCATGGAACCTTTACACGAAGCCTTACGGCTGATTAAGCGCCAGACCGAATTGGAGAACGCGATGCGTCGGCCCGGGGGGATTCGGGTTACAGAGGAACGAGAGCTTTTCCAGCTTCGGAATGCGCTAACACAATATCCCGCGGCCCTCACGGCAATCGTTGAAGCCGCAGCACGCATGAAACGGCCAATAGACACAATTTCTGTGTCCGACATCGAACGCTCCACCCAATGATCTGGGATGCGAGAGACGGAAATCATTAGACACGGAACCAACATGGAGCCCATGACCGAAATCATATCTGGCTCGCGTCATTCGCACGCGCTTACCCACCAAGTTATCGGTAACATACGGGGCTGCTTTGTCGTGCCCGGATATCAACGTGGGTATCGATGGGATCACAATGATGTGTCCCGCCTACTTGACGACATCAAGGAAAGCAAGGGCCATGATTGTAGCCTTCAACCGATCGTAGTAAAGCTCTCGAAGCAGGGGAGTGATGAGAATGCAAACGAATGGGAGTTGATTGACGGGCAGCAGCGGCTAACTACTTTATACCTGATACTTCAATACATGAAAACGCATGCGAATTGCGGAATCGGTGCTCCCTATCAATTGCGTTACGACACGCGCCCCGGGACAGAAGAATATCTCAAGACTCTGGACAACTCCTCGCACACCGCTAATGCGGACTATTACCACATTTACCGGGCCCATCAGTGTATTGCTGACTGGTTCCAAAAGCTTGGTGATAAGTATGCTCAAAATAGCGCCGCCAACACGATTCACGGCTACCTTTTTAACTCGGTTCGAGTCATTTGGTATGACGCCGCGGACACAGACGGTATTGCACTCTTCACACGACTAAACGTGGGGCGAATCCCGCTCACGGATTCCGAACTCATAAAGGCTGCTCTGCTATCAGCGGTTCGCAACAACGACCCGGATGGCGCCCGCGCATACGAAATCGCTGCCCAATGGGATAGCATCGAGCGCGATTTACATGGCATTGGCCTCTGGGCATTTATATCCGGACTGTCCAACAGTGATGGCAATGAAAGATACCCCACTCGGATCAGCCTACTATTGGATACACTCGCGGATGAGATTGAAGCCCCACAGGGCAAACGCCCTCGGTACTACACGTTTGACATCCTGCGGGGAACCCTCCAACAGCACCCTCTAGCGTTCTGGAAAACGGTCGTCGCTTTGCACGCACAACTGTTGGGCTGGGCGGAGGAGCCTTTACTATTCAACAAAATTGGCTTTTTAGTTTCGACCGGCGATCCATTCACGGCAATAGTGCACGCTGCAAGAGGCAAGCAAAAGAGTCAGTTTGAGCTTTTCTTGCTGGATCGAATCCGTGAGCGTATCAACGTCAAATATTCTGACTTAGAGGAATTGCACTACGAAGACAAAAAGCGCGGATACCACAAACTTCTCCACCTTTTATTACTCGTAAACGTCGAAACCAAGAGCCGCTCCAATGAGCACTTCCCATTCTTCCACCATGTGGGAAAGAAATGGTCACTGGAGCACATTCACGCGCAGAACGCAGACAACTTGAACAAGGCTGAACAGTGGAACACTTGGCTGAAAACCCATACGATCGCATTGGACGCGATTGCGGATGCGGCAAACGCCCTGGCGATCGACGAGTTAAAACGCGAGACCAGTGCCGCCATTTCAGAGATTGAGGTCGGCGCCGGGCGGTTCTCCGGTGAGCAGTTCAACGACCTAAGCGCCCGTGTGCTGAAAGTGTTGAACCGAGATGATGCTCCAGATCACTCGATTCGCAATCTCGCGTTGCTCTCCAGCGCCGACAATAGTCGGTTGAGCAATTCCGTTTTTGAAGTAAAGCGGCGAATGATTCTTGAGCTTGATCGGCGGGGTGATTACGTGCCGGTGTGTACTAGAAATGTTTTCTTGAAGTATTACGCGGAGGCCGATGCCCAGCAGCCGCACTTCTGGAGTGAAGCTGATAAGAGCAGCTACCTAAATGAACTACGGAGCAGGCTACATCCTTATCTTATCGGAGTTGCTCCAGACGAGAATCCTACGAAATGAACGCCCCCGTGTCAGCATCCACCACCGCTGCTTCTCTCACCAGTTTTTCTCAATTATTTGGGCGCAACATCGCTGGCTGCACCATTCACGAGATAGAGATCCCACTTATCCAGCGCGATTACGCCCAAGGACGCAACACTGAGAACGTCACTCGCATTCGGGACACATTCATCGATGCGCTGTGCAAGGCCCTTTTACCGGGTGCAGACGCAATAGACCTCGATTTTGTTTTCGGAGACGTCGAGCATAAAGAAGACGAAAAGCAGGGAAAGTTTTACCCCCTCGACGGACAGCAAAGACTGACCACCCTATTTTTGCTGCATTGCTACCTGGCGTGGCGCACAGGTGTAAAACCGCAGGAGCAGCCCTGGCAACATTTCAGCTACGCGACACGCCCAGGCACACGAGACTTCTGTGAGTTTTTAGTGCGCTGCCAACCCGCATTTTGTGGCCTGCTCTCCACCTGGATCAAAGACCATGCGGATTACCTTCCCACTTGGCGGCATGACCCAAGCATTCAATCAATGCTAGTCGTGCTCGATGCACTGCACGAATGGTTTTCCGTAAGAACACCAGATGTTCAACTGGCCTGGCGGAGACTTGTGAGCGACGACCACCCGGCGATCCGCTTTCATCTATTGCCAATGAAGGCCAACGGCCGCACCGACGACCTCTACATCAAGATGAACTCGCGCGGTCGGCCACTGACCTCCTTTGAACGATTCAAGGCCCAATTTGAAGATGTGCTTAAGTTTGCACACCGAGATCAGGTGGACTCGTTTGCACAAAAGGTTGATACAGAGTGGACGGACGTGCTCTGGCCCTACAGGGGAGATGATCATCTTATTGACGATGAATTCATGCGTTACTTTCGGTTCACCACCGAGGTCTGTGCTTGGAAGAGCGGAATCGATTTCATGGACAACACTCGCGACGAGGATCTTGCTGAACGAGTATATGGAGCTAATGCGACAAACTCTGCAATAAATTTGGCTTTCCTTTTTCAGGCATGGGAAGCCCTGAAGGGAAAAACTATCTCGGCGGTATTTGGCTCCATGTTCACTAGCCAAGCCGGACTCGCATCTACGCCGCTACTCCTGTTCAACTCATTCGACACGGAGGGTGTCGATTTATTCCATGCCTGTTGTCGGCGCTACGGAACCCGTCAGTGGACCTTGGCGCATACGCTAATGCTTTATGGCGTCCTGTTGAGATTCATCCACGAAGTGGCCGACGACGTTTTTCCGACGCGGGTACGCATTTTGCGCAATCTCGTGGAAGCTTCCAGTGACGAAATCCGGGCCGGCGAGCGCAACAATATGCCGAAACTTCTCCTCGACGTTGAGCAACTCATTCTCAATGGCAACCTGCATCTCGTCCGTACATTTAATCAAGCGCAGGTCAGCAATGAAGAAGCCAAGGCGGCAATGCTGCAGGCAATGCCACTGCTGGTCGACGATCTCCATCAACTTGAAGATCACGACTTGCTACGTGGTAGCTTAGCCCCATTCGACCTTGATCCGAAGCACTTTGGGCAGCGCGCAAAAGCCTTCATCACCGTTTTTGACAGATCAAAGCCATGGACCATCATCACTGCGGCGTTACTTGCGAAGGGTGATTATTCCCGACAGAAGGAACGATGGACCGCTCATCAATTAGCCGAATTCGGCGCGCCAACAAGGAATGAGCCATGGCAGGAGCTGTTCCGGGGAAGGAAGGGCGAACCCGTGCACCCTGCCTCTGCCGCTTTGATGGCTTTGCTAGATGCTGTTGCATCTGGGAATACGCTGCACTCAGTAATCGACTCATATTTGAACGCCCCTAGTACCCCGGTGTCCCTCCGGTGAGGGTGCTTGA
>PLUE01000001.1 GCA_003164785.1 Gammaproteobacteria bacterium
TGATAACCTATTTTATCGGGGGTAAGTTGGGGGCATGACAAAACTCAAGTACGCGGTCGATTCTCCGCACACCCGACCCTGGGCCGAGCGTATCGGTCGGATCATCATGAACACCTCGGCCGTTGAGCTGGAATCGGTGCTTTGGTTCGTGCAACTGACCGAGCGCCACGAGGACGCCAGCCGATTCTTCGGCCAGGTATTCAAAACGAGGATCCTGGAGATCGAGCGCCACATCGAGGCACGCGGCAGTACGGACAAAGGATGGCGCCGCAAAGCGCTGCGCGCGTGGAATGATGCGCGCCGCCTGGCGGCGATCCGCAATCAAGTGGCTCATAACCCGCTCTCGTTCTGGTGGAAGGATTCCAAGGAACAGGGCGAACCAAACTTCGTGTATGTCATCGCCATGCGAGGCGCCGGTCGTAAGCCTAAGGATATGTTGGAACGGCACGCAGCGGACAAGGCAGGAAACGAGCTTGCCGCCTTGGCGCAGCAATTGGCCGTCTTGCGTGAACAGTGGTGTGCACAGAGGGATCAAGGCCTCGTGCCGCCTGCTGCTGAACCCACAGGATTTTGGCGCCGGGTCAGAGCCCGTATCCACCGACGGATCGACAAAATCTCCATGGCGATGGAAGCGGTCCGAGCAGCTGATGGCCAGTAACGACTTAGTGGTGCGGCCGACGAGTTCGCGTGCCCTGACCGCCCCGGAATTTCACCAGCTCGCCCAAGTGCCGCCGGAAATCGAATGGTTCGCCAACCTAGGTACCGCGGCAACCCGTCGCGCATACGAAACGGCCCTCAAGGACTTTATGCGGTTCACCGGCATCGAGCGGCCGGAGGAATTTCGGACCGTCACCCGAGCGCATGTCATCGCCTGGCGCGACGAGCTCGCTGGCCGTTCTTTATCCGCGACGACGATCCGGCACCGGCTCTCGGCGCTTGCGTCGTTGTTCGATTATCTGTGTGACCAGAACGCCGTCACCCACAACCCGGTCAAGGGCGTGAAACGGCCAGTGCCGGAGACCACCGAGGGCAAGACGCCGGCGCTCGGCGATCACCAGGCCCGGAAGTTACTGGCCGCGCCCGCCGGCGACACGCTCAAGGCCAAACGTGACCGCGCCATCCTGGCAACCCTGCTGTATCACGCGCTGCGCCGGGACGAGCTGTGCAAGCTGAAGGTCAAAGACTATCGCCAGGAGCGCCGCGGCGTGCCACATCTGAAAGTGTCGGGCAAAGGCGGCAAGACGCGCTATGTGCCGCTCCACCCAGCCGCGAGCGGTTTGATCGGCGATTACCTCGAGGCGGCCGGCCAGGCCGGCGCCGAGGCGAGTCCCCTCTTCCGCCCGCTTCACAACAGCCGCAACCTTTTATCCGACCAGGCCATCACGCCCGACGGGGTGTATCGGATGGTGCGGGAGTATTCAGCGAAGCTGGGGTTCGAGATTGGGGCGCATTCGTTGCGCGCGACGGCCGCCACCAATGCGCTCGATCATCAGGCCGACATCGCCAAGGTGCAGGAGTGGCTCGGCCACGCCAACATCTCGACGACGCGGATTTATGATCACCGTAAAACCCGACCGGAGGACAGTCCGACGTTCAAGGTGTCGTATTAGCAAACCGCCTTGTTTACATCATGGTGTCGACGGCGGCATCGCCGGTTCCGGGATCCCCCTGTGAGGGCTCATCATCGAACGGCACGAAGTTGGGGTCGGGCACCGGCGGCGTGGTGGGTGGATTGATTGATTGAGGGGTCATTTCTATCTCCGTTAAAAGGAGGATGGTGTTGTACCGACTCCGTTTGAGTCAAACCATCTCGCTTCAGGGCTGGCGATTTAATTTCCCCTGCTTTTCGTCTCCCTGCCGAAAATACTAGGGTGATCTTCAGCAACCCGTCAGCAGGCGCGTCGTCACCGCAATATCGCCACCGCCACCGAGGCGCTCACCGCGCTGCGTCGGCGCATCCTCGGGGCCCGATCTCGGATCCGAGGTGGCGCGCGCATCGACCTGGAAGTCGAGATGATCCTCCAGGAGAACCGAGTGCAACGGTATTTGAGGGTCAAGCGCGTTCCCCGCCCCGAGCACACCTTCAAGCAGAAGCAACGCGGTCGCCCCGGACCCGACACCGAGTATCGGCGAGTCACCGTTCGTCGCTACGATCTGCTATGGACTATCGATCAGGCTGCCATCGACTACGACAAGAAGAGCGACGGCATGTATCCGCTCATCTGCAACGACCGCAATCTCACCGCCGCCCAAGTCCTCGAGGCCCATAAAGGCCAGCCGACCATCGAGAAGCGCTTCGAGCAGATCAAAACCGTCCACCAGATCGCGCCGGTGTTTCTGAAAAACCCGGGACGTATCGAGGCGCTATTCACCCTGTATTTCCTGGCCTTGCTGGTCCAAGCGCTCATCGAGCGGGAACTGCGCCTCGCGATGAAGCGCGAGAAAATCAAAGAATTACCGATCTACCCCGAACAGCGTCTCTGCAAGCGTCCGACCACCGAGCAGATCCTGCGACTCTTCAGTCTCGCCGAGCGGCACACTCTGCTGTGCAACGACACCCTTGTCCAATCCTTTGCGCCGCAACTCACCGAGATTCAATTGCAGACCCTCGATCTGCACGGCGATAATTCACGCCCAATCATGTCCGCGATGTGCGGAATGTAAGACTCGTTGCGCAGATTTTCACGTCAGTCGGGCAGACCGTGGAAGTTCGCCCCGAACAGGGCTTGCTGGATGAATTGAAGAAAGCCGCTGTGAATGCCCCTCCGACATAACAAAGCCTGCTCTTTGGGGAGCCCGCTATCTACCGCAGCAGGGGCAACCACCAGGGATAGGACCAAAATTCATGGTCGTTCTTGTCGCTTCGTCGAGTGATTTTCGCAATATGGCGTCTTGTGTCTTCCCTGAGCGATATTTATTAAGTTCCTCTACAAATTCGTCTCGTTCCGCGCTATTGAGCGCGGTAAACCCTTTCATCACTACAGCGACTTTTCGATCCATGTTGACGTTTCCTTAAAAGTTGCCACAAGTATCGCACTTTGATGCCTTCATTGAAGGCGGCTGAATTTTGCATGCGAGGCAAACCAGGCCGTAATGATACAGCGCCGCACGCATAGCGAAACGCTTTTCCTCTGGCAATATACCCTGAGCAATGTCGCTCGTCTCTTGGCGTTGATCTTCCGCAGCCAAGTCATCAATGCGTTGCTCTAGATTGGCGGGTTGCCGTTTCGCCAAAAAATCCCACGAGTTAAACAATTTTGTTTGCGCCTGCATGGCACTGACGGCATACACATATTTATCGTCCCATCGGGCAACCAGGGACCATAGGGATAGGATCAATTGAATGGCTGCCGCTATCCCCGCGGGAACCGCCAGGTATTTCACCCAATTCCCACCGAAGGATAAACCCAAACTGCCTACCAGCAATGGAACAGCGATGCCTAGGTAAGTAATCCAGTTGCGGCGGCGTTCAAGTCGCTTCACTCGCCTTTCAAATATTTTTCCTGTTCCAAAGGCTTGGAATCTCTTATCACTACATTGCTTCAGCAAAACGCTCTGATCATTCAATTGCATCCTCCTTGCACTGGCCTGGTTTTGGGGCTTTTTTACCCTGGGTGTAGGCTGATAAGGAAAGGCCGTGCTTCAGCCCGGCCCGCCTCGCGCGCCGTCCTTAACTAGTGCCCGGACTTGTGTCGCGCAGGGTCCACGAGCTTATACGTGGTCCCTTTCACGGGTGCCGGAGGCAGCGGCTCTCCCTTCACGGAAGTCACCTCCGGGCCCTTGCCACCGCGCGGTCCGATCTGCTGGTACAGGCCGGACTGAGGGACGGTTTCACCGGGCTTCAATCCACTTGGTTTTTTCGTCATCGTTCATTACCTCCTTACGTTGTAGAATAAAAACTCATTGCCGGGACTGGACCCGCGCCGCCGCGCGCACCGTAAGGTTCTGCGACTGGAAGCGGTTGCGGACGATCTGCGCCATTTCGTCGTAGACCGGCGCCTTCTTCTCGGGATCAGATATCGTCACGATCAGCGAGAATGCCTGCGGCGCGAAGGCGTCTTCGTGTTCGATACCGTGGCGCGTGAGCAGGCGCAGCATCATGCGCCAGCGCTCGCCGCGTTCGCCGTTGCCCATGTCGCCGTAGTAGGTGCGCACCGGCGCCCACTTGCGCAGTTTCTCGACCTGGTAGCTCTCATAGAGCTGGCCAGCGTTCTTGTGCTCCGGCGGGACCAGGCCCACGAATTTCAACTTCGGTTTGAATTCGCCCATCTCGCGCGAGCGCTCCTTGCGGTAGACGCCGAAATGCGCGTCGATGTGAGTTTCGCAGTACTCCGTGCCCCAGCGCGCGCCGCGCGTCGGCGCGAAGGCGACCGTCATCCAAATTTCGCCGTAATATTTGCCGTCACGCTTGAGCGACGGCGGATAGGGGAAGTCGTCCCATTCAAGGAAATAGCCCGGCCGCAGCACGTCGTCGAAGACGAGCGTCGAGGTGTGCGGCGAGCATTCGAGGCAATAAGGCGGAGGCGTTGGAAGGCCGAAGCCGAAGAAATTCTCATCCCCGTCCGGCACGCGCGCCGACGTGCGCGGATCGCGCGCGTGATGCGTGAGCAACGCCCGGGCCAGCACCGCGGACGGCGTTGGCGTGACCTGGTGATAGATTTGCGCGAGGGCGCGCGCGACCAGCGGCGTTGCGAAGCTCGTGCCGAGGTTCTCGGCTGAGCCAGTGCCGTTGACGGAGCGGATGCCGGAGATATGCGCGAGATCGGTCGAGCAAGAGCCACCGTAGTGGACCAGGTCGGGCTTGATGACGTAGTTGGGCCCGGCGCCGTGGCGCGAAAACGCCGAAGGGTGATGTTCCTTCGGGCCCTTCGCCTTGTAGTCAACGTGCGAGATCGCGCCGACCGTGATGCCGAGCACGCTGTCGGCCGGCGTCGTGATACGCCCGGCCGTCAACTGTCGGCCAGTGCGCGGAAAATCCAGCAGCGGCGGCGTGTCGTAGTTGCCGGCGCTGATGACGAACGAAACCTTGTATTTCTCCTGCAGGTTGTCGAGCTCTTCGGCGAGCGCCGAGAACTTGTCGAGCGAACAGACCTCATCCGTGCCGAGCGAGAGATTCCAGACCTTATAGGCATTGGCGTGCTGTCTCAGGGATTCCTCGAGCGAAGAGAGGAACTCCTGCTCGAACAGCGGCAGCGTGTTGCCCTTCGCCGGATCGCCGTTCGGGATCACCTGCAGGTCAAAGACGCCGCACGGGCTCGTGTCGATGCCGGAGATCGTCGGGTTGAGCTGGCTTCCCCAGCAGATGAGGCCGGCGACGAAGGTGCCGTGATCGGTGTTGCTGTATTCGGGCGCCACTTGCGCATCGCGGCCGACGACCCAGCTCTCAAGCCCGGGGATGTTGGCAGCGATGCCGCTGTCCACCACGACCACCACCGGGAAATCACCCGTCACGTCTGCCCTCCCCGGCAACGCCGGCAGTGGCTGCGCCGCGAACATGCGCGGCCGGATCGTGCGGATCAGCGGCATGGGCGCAATCGAGCGAACGCCCACCACGCGCGAGAGCGCTTCCACGTTCTCGACCGTCCGGCATTCCGCGCCGTAGGTGAAGCTCGAAGGCGAATAGCCCTTCGTGCTGAGGATGATGCCGCGATGCTTACAGACGGCCTCCAGATCCTTGACGAGTTTCGGCTGGTCTTGGTCCGCGCCGAAGTTGAAGAGATTCACCCGCGTGATGAACCCCGCCTTGCCGCGCGGGCTGTGACGCAGCACGTCGGCCGCTTCGAGGCCGGCGCGCCGGAAGCCCGGCGTCACCGGCTCGATCGTCTCCACGCAGGACAGCTCTTTCGTCATGCGGTCGGTGTCATTGTGCTCGATCGTCTGCGTCAGCCGATCGAGCCCCTCCGGTGTCGCCTTGATGAACAATTCGCCGAGGCCGCCGCCGCCCACGATCGGGCAGGATTGCGCCGAGAAGAGGTTTTCCGGCCGATGGCTTTTCGCGGCCGCCTTGGAGACGAGCTTCACACGCACGGGGGCCGCGCCGGCCGTCTTGATCTGCGGCACGATCGCCGTGCGGATCGCCGACACCTGGCTCGACAGGGACGCGCGGTATTTCTTGTCTACCGTGCGGAACGGCTTCGGCGGCGAGCCTCCGCCCGGAACCTTTCGCTCCGTGCCCTGCTTGGGCATGATGACTTTGATGAGCAGGCGTTCCTGCCGCGGCGGTCGCGTATTCTCCGCCATTAGCTTTTCCCTTCCCTGGCGCGGCGGTGCGCCGTCGCCTTCGATACGCCAAACAGGTGGGCGATCGCGGCGTGGCTGTAGAGCTTTTTGTTCCGCTCGCGCAGCACCGTCGAAATCTCGTGTTCGTCCTTGCCTTTGAGGGCCGACAGGAAACGCCTGCTCTCGCCCTCGCCAATGCTCATATTGCGTAAGACCTCCCAGGCGTCCTTCAACAGCGGGACTTGCTGCTTCGTAATCCGCCGCCGTTGCAGCCGGACGCAAACTTCGTTGATGTCGGAGCCGGAGAAACCCTCCGACAGATCGACCAGCAGCTCGGTATCGCGCAGCGAGAAGTGCAACTCCTTCGCGAAGTTCTCCCACATCGTCCGGCGCAACTCCGCGCCCGGGAAATCAAGTGCGAGGCGATAGCCGAAGCGCCGCCAGATCGCGGAGTCGAGCAATTCCTGATGGTTGGTCGCCGCGAGCACGATCGACTGACTGCCCAGCGTGTCGAGGTTCTGGATAAAGCTGTTGACGACGCGCTTGAGCTCGCCGAGCTCTTGGCTGTCGCCGCGCAGCTTGGCGATCGCGTCGAATTCATCGAGGAACAAGACACACGGCGTCGCCGCCGCGAAATCAAACAGCGCGCGGATGTTTTTCGACGTGCTGCCGAGGAACGACGAGATCAGGCCGTCGAGCCGCGCCACATAAAGTTCAAGGCCCAGCTCTTTCGCAACGTACCGCGCAAGGCGGCTCTTGCCCGTGCCGGGCGGGCCGTACATCAGCAGGCTCAGAGAAGTCGCGCCTTGCACGTCGGCCTGCGCGTAGCTTTTCGCGATGCTCAGGAACTCGTTGACCGTGTCCCATTGATCCTGCGCGAGCACCACGGGCGGCTCGGCCATCGTCTTGAGGTTCACGCGCTCGATGAGAGGGAAGCGACTGTCCGCATCCACGGGGAGCGCTTTAGCGAAGGCAGCGCCAGCCGGCCGAAGCTGGTGATCGCTCTCTTCGAGCATCTTCCGCAGCCGGTCGGCCGAAGACGTATCGCCGTCCTTTTCGAGCTTCTCGGCGAGGAAGGCGGTATAGTTACGAACCTTGTCTATATCGAGACGAAGAGCGCCATTAACGATACGGAATAGCTCACTCATGAATCGATTATCTGATTTCATGAGACAATTATGAGTTATTGTGAGACGATGATCAAGTATCCGTAGTTCGAGTGGACGGTGCAGTCAGGTAAGGGGTCACCTCAAGATTCGGATCATCACGTACGTCAAGACGCGACAAGCGATTGATTCTTTTGCGATCGGAAGCGGGGCCACCAATGCTCGATTTTATGCAGCATTGCGGGCTGCGCAAGCGCTTGATTCATTTCATTGTGCACTGCCGCTAACGTACGTAAATTTCCGTTTCTTGAAGTCAGTTCGACCAGGCCACCACCCCGACGGGTGTATCGGATGGTGCGGGAGTACTCGGCCCGGTTGGGGTTTGAGATTGGCGCGCATTCGTTGCGGGCGACAGCCGCCACCAACGCGCTCGATCACCAGGCCGACATTGCCAAGTGCACAAGTGGCTCGGGCACGCGAACATCTCGACGACGCGAATCTATGATCATCGGAAGACCAGGCCGGAGGACGGTTCGACATTTAAAGTTGCGTATTGATGCGTTCATTGGCTTCTACATGTGACCTGATCGACACTGCCCAGGCGCTGGCAATTGGTTACTACAGCCTTCTGGATTCGGAGGACGGTTTGGTAATAGTTGGGATTCGCCGTGCAATTGGCTGACGCGCTGAATGCATACGGGCTCCGTTCATTGGCCTCCACAATACAAAACCGCACGGCTTCCGCCCGCGATTGTTGATTAGCCGCCGCACGGCTGGCGGCGGCTTCCTGGCGTTGCAAGTCTTGATCGGCCTGCCGCTCATTTTGACGTTGTTGTTCTACTTGTGCATTCCGCATGGCTGCCGCGGCCTCGCGCTTTTCCTGCCGTGCTAGGTCCTCTGCAGTTCGGGCAGCCGCCGCTTGATCGTTTTCCTGGCGGTTTAGTTGAATTGCGGTGGCGGTCTGCGAGGCTTGCAGATCGGGGCGGTGCCGATCTTGCAGTCCGAGCAACAGATGCAGAAATTTTTCCTTGCCAGCACTCTCAGAAAGACGCTTCTTATCCACTGCGGTC
This sequence comes from Gammaproteobacteria bacterium, assembly GCA_003164785.1. Taxonomy (GTDB): domain Bacteria; phylum Pseudomonadota; class Gammaproteobacteria; order Steroidobacterales; family Steroidobacteraceae; genus Bog-1198. Next base: position 8,396 of record PLUE01000001.1, read on the forward strand.
AATAGTTTCTCGGCGTCGAGGATGAATAATTGCGTCGCCGGGTCTCCCATGGCGTAAACCGGGTCATGAGAGGCATTAAGCAAAGCCTCCATGCATGGGATATTCACGGATACCGGCGCCGTCCCGTGAGAATCGCATAGCTGCTGGAATTCCTGCAGTTTGTCTGCCGATGCGATAGATACGGATGAGAACAGAATCGCGGCAATAGAGATTTGTGAGAGCATATGTGCGGCGTTCACACGTTCCTCCTTGGATGCTTTGGCCAACTCGATGGTGGCACGATCGAGTTCAAGCGAACGCGGACGTGACCCGCATAACTGGTTAAGAGATTGTTGTGGTGATCGTGTCCATGGGCCGCTCCGTCTTTTAAAGCGTTGAGAGCGCCGGGGCTTTGTCGTACAAGTACCGCTGGAATCCGGCAAACATCTTGCCGATTTCGTCAGCCCTGCCGAGATCGGCCACCGCATCCGCGATGGAGTCGTGATATTTGAGCCGCAACAATGGGTTCAGTTTCTCCCTGCTTAATTCCTCTACGCCGACCGCGACATAGTGTGAGAGCACAAAATCCACGAACACCTGTTGCTTGTAGTTAATTTGAGCGCTGATGCCACGCTTCGCTTGGGTCGCGCGCTCCTGTCGACTGAGCATGGGTGACGCGTAGGCCACGTAGGCGAGCACGTCGAAAAGATCGCTCTTCTCGGCATCGATAATCTTCTGCATCTCGGTGAGCTGTGCGCTGCCGAAGCCTTTCTCCGCCAACCCGATCAGTAGCTTCGCGCGGGTCTCCGGGTCACTCCACAGGGTGCGGAGCTCGTCTTCATTCTTGAAAAATTCCGGTAGCTTGCCGAACAGCAATTCCATGAATTGTTGCGCCGACATGGGCGTGCCGTCCGCATGCCAGAACGTGGTGGCCACCATATGCTGAATGGCTCGCTCCTTACCGTCGGCGAGTCTGACCTTGGCGCGGATCCGCTTGGGTCCCGGTGGTTCCCGCGGACCGTCAATGGGCGGCTGCTCCGGATCGGTGGGGTCAGTCGGGGTGTCCGGCGGCTCCGGTGTCGTGGGTTCGGGATCGATCGGCTCGCCGTCCCAGCTGGGATCGCTGAAATGTTGATGCGCCTTCACGAAATCGTAGATCGTGAAATAGTCCTTGCCCTCGTACAGCCTCGTACCGCGCCCGATGATCTGCTTGAACTCGATCATGGAATTGATCGGCCGCATCAAGACGATGTTCCGGATATTGCGGGCGTCCACACCGGTCGAGAGCTTCTGAGAGGTCGTCAGGATGGTCGGGATAGTCTTTTCGTTGTCCTGAAAGTCGCGCAGGTGCTGATCGCCGAGGCTGCCGTCTTTGGCGGTGACTCGCTGGCAATAGTTCGGATCTTTGCTGGTTTTCATCTGGTTGATGAGGTCGCGCACCGCGAGCGCGTGGTCTTGGGTCGCGCAGAACACCAGCGTCTTTTCCCGCTGGTTGATCATCTCCATGAAGACCTTCACCCGGTAGGCTTCGCGCTCCTTGATCTCGATGATTTTGTTGAAATCCGCTTCCTCATACCGTTTGCCGGCCTCGAGCTCGCCTTCCACGAGCGTGTCATCCGGCGTGTACACGTACTCATCGAGGGTCGTGGATATCTGCTTGACCTTGAACGGGGTCAGAAAGCCGTCGTTGATCCCGTCCTTGAGGGAGTAAATGTAGACCGGCTCGCCGAAATACTGGTAGGTGTCGACGTTCTCGTTGCGTTTGGGCGTCGCGGTTAAGCCGAGCTGCACCGCCGGCGAGAAATAGTCGAGGATGCCGCGCCAATTGCCTTCGTTGTTGGCACCGCCGCGGTGGCATTCGTCGATGATGATGAGATCGAAGAAGTCCGGCGGGTAGTCGCCGAAATACGGTGATGGCTTGCCGTCTTTGGGCGGCCCGCTCATGAACGTCTGGAAGATCGTGAAGAAGATGCTGCCGTTGGTCGGGACGCGGCCCTTTTTGCGGATCGACTCCGGGGCGATGCGGACCAAGGCGTCGTCCGGAAAAGCAGCGAACGACGTGAAGTCGTTGTACGCCTGGGTCGCCAAGGTATTGCGGTCGGCCAGGAAGAGGATTCGAGGCCGCCGCTCCGGTTCCTTCCCACTCTTCCAGTCCTTGACGTTCCATCGGGCTTTGAAGAGTTTCCAGGCGATCTGGAAGGCGATCGAGGTCTTGCCCGTGCCGGTTGCGAGCGTCAACAAGACGCGATCTCGTCCGGCTTCGATGGCCTCGAGCACGCGGTTGACGGCGATCTCTTGATAGAAGCGGATATCCCAGGTCCCGCTCTTGTCCGGGTACGGTATGGCGGCGAAGCGATCGCGCCAGGTGTCGGGCTGAGTGAATACCGCCTTCCAGAGCTCGGCCGGCGTCGGGAAGTGGGCAACCGGACCTTCTGTCCCGGTTTCCATGTCGATGCCATAGAAGCCCTGCCCGTTGGTCGAGTAGGTATGCCGGATTTGGAGTTTCCCGGCGTAGTTCTTGGCTTGGGCGACACCTTCGGTCAACGCTTCGTCCCAGGCTTTGGCTTCGACGACCGCCAGTTTGGTATTGCGGTACTCGAGCACATAGTCGGCGATCAGCGGCTTGGCGCGCCTTCCGTGACCCTCGAGCCGACCCAGGGTAATGGAGTACTCCCGTCGAATGCGACTGCCCTCGACGACGCCCCACCCCGCTGCTTTCAGGGCGGGGTCGATGTATTCAGCGCGGGTCTCGGCTTCGTTCATGCCACTGCTTCTATCAGATCGGCGACTTTATTAGCCGTTAACTCTCCCGCAAATGCGCGATGAAGTAGCGACTTTTTCAGAGCATCCAGCGCGACGAGCTTACGCTCGTAGATGCGGGTGAGGCGCTGGCCATTTTCAAGCAGACCATCAAGCGCGACGATAATCCGTCTCTGTTGTTCAAGCGGCGGAATGATATGAAGGAACTCGCGCTGCTTGGTGATGGGCACTTGGTTGCGTGTGGATTGGCCCATTACTTGCGTATACTGTTTCTTGAAGCTGAAAGATCTCATGTAGTGGGCGAGATACTCAGGGAGAATGTGCTTTAGGTTGCAGCGGTAGTATGTGAGCGAAGTGCCGAGAATCACCTTCTCCTCGACGGTCTGAAGTATGGCGACCGGACCGACAGTGGCGTTGTGTGCAAAAAGCACATCGTTGTTCTTTGCGATGCCCTTGCGAAGAAGGGCCGCTCTTGCTGGTGACAGATACTTTGCCAGCGACATATCAATGCGGTCATCATCCAGACAGTTCGCTGAAATGTATGGAACGCCTTCTTGTATGAACTCTTCCTTTCTCGGATAGTCGCTCCCGTGGTTGCCGTCCAAATGGCTCTCAATCCACCCGCGCTCAAGCAGCGTTTCCAATGTCACTTTGTCCCAGTTCCCGTCGCGCTGACCGAAAATTGCGTCGAGGTAGCTCTCAAAGATGGCCCTGGCGCTCCGTAGATTATTCTCGGCATTGGTCTTGACGGTGACGATTCCATCAAATGCTTCGTCGAGGATGGCGACGATCCGTTTCTGTTCGGGGAGTGGTGGATAAGACACCATAAACTTGCTCAGATCGTCGAACTTCAGATTATTGATGTTCGCACCGTCTGATAGGTCTCCGATGAAATCTCTGTAAACATTCGAGGTCATCGCGTAGAAGAGATATTTTGGAAGCAGTACAGGCTTCGGCGTAATCATCCCCATAAAACCGCCAAATGCGTACCCGTAGTCATCGTCGATTAAAGCGACTTTACCAAGGTGGCTTTTACTGCCACTCGCGGTGCAGACAAGCAGGGATCCCTTCTTGACCTTCTTGCTGGCTTGCACGACAACCGTGTCGTTGATATATCTCAATTCGTTAAATGTAAGTAGGTTCGTCGCGAGACTAATGTTGGTGGCTCGCAGGACCACGTTGTCTGAATGATCTACCTCATCACCCTTGGAATAGGTCAGTCCACGCTGATATTCACACAATTCGCCTAAAGGTCTCTTCTCCCATCCCGGATTCATATCAGCGCCTTGATCGTTTTGAGAATTTCAGCGCTCTCCGCATCCAGCGCAATTATTTCCTCGATGATCGCCTGCGGACTGCGGTGGGCGATTGCCTCTCCGACATTCGGGTTTTTGGTGGACAAATCGAAGGTCACTGTATCAACCGTTTTGACGTCTATGCTCCAGCTCTTCGGCGAATCCGCTAACGTCTTCTGAAGCTTGACGAATTCCGTCAAATCCTCGTCGTTGAGCGGATTAGTCTTGCCCATGTTGCGTCCCGGATCCAACTGGTAGTACCAGACCTTGCGCGTCTTGCTGCCCTTCTCGAAAAACAGCACCACGGTTTTGACGCCGGCGCCCTGGAACGTGCCGCCGGGACAATCGAGGATCGTGTGCAGGTTGCAGCTCTGGAGCAGCAGCTTGCGCAGGCTGGTCGAGGCGTTGTCCGTATTGGATAGGAACGTGTTCTTGATGACGATGCCGCTGCGGCCGCCGGCTTTCAAGATACGGATGAAGTGCTGAAGGAATAGGTAAGCGGTTTCCCCGGTCTTGATCGGAAAGTTGGCTTGCACTTCCGAGCGCTCTTGTCCACCGAAGGGCGGATTGGCGAGTACCACCTCATAGCGATCTTTCTCCTGGATGTCGGCCAGGTTCTCACTTAGCGTGTTGGTATGAATGATGTTCGGCGCTTCGATCCCGTGCAGAATCATGTTCATGATCGCGATCACGTAGGCCAGGGACTTCTTTTCCTTGCCGTAGAACGTGCGGGTTTGCAGCGTGGTCATGTCCTTGGTCGTGAGTTTGCCTTTCGACTTGAGAAAATCGAAGGATTCGCACAAGAACCCGGCGGAGCCCACCGCCCCATCGTAGATGCGCTCACCAATCTTGGGTTGGATCACCTGAATCATGGCCCGGATGAGGGGCCGAGGGGTGTAATACTCGCCGCCGTTCCGGCCGGCGTTCCCCATGTTCTTGATCTTGGCTTCGTAGAGGTGGGAGAGCTCGTGCTTTTCGGCTTGCGAACGAAACCGCAGCTCATCGATGTGGTCGATGATCTCGCGCAGGTTGTAGCCGCTCTGAATCTTGTTCTTGAGCTCGACAAAGATCTGCCCGATCTTGTACTCGATCGTGTTCGGGCCGGTGGCCCGTTGCGTGAATCCCTGCAGGTAGGGGAAGAGCTTCTTGTTGACGAAGTCCCGCAGATCGTCACCGGTCAGGGATTTGTTGTGGTCGAGCTTCCCATCCTTCCCCTTCGGTGCCGCCCAGTTGAGCCACCGATATGGCTTGTCGAGGATGTAGGTGTATTTCTTGCCGTCGATCTCGGCTTCCGCGACTTTGTCCTCCTCGAGACCGTCCAGGTACTTGAGAAACAGCAACCAAGATGTCTGTTCGGTGTAGTCGAGTTCGGTCGTGCACCCCGCCTCTTTGCGGAGTACGTCATCGACATTACGGAAAGCTTGTTCAAACATAGCGGAAATCCAACTCGGTTATTTTCGTAATATATACAATTATACAAGTATGAAATTATAGGAGTATACAAACAGCTACGAGCCGGCAGTTAATCTGGATTAATCGATGACCCGCGCTCCGCGTCAATTGAGAAGCGAGCATTCGTAGCGTTCAATAAGTATCATAAAATGTCTTTATTATCAGTGTGTTGAAACACGTGGCGTCCTTTGGCGTCAATTAGTTCCAACTAATTAGATGTGCGCACACCAAGGAGTTAATACGTATTAACCCATCTGAGTCCCGGAATTCGATTCTGCATTTGACGGGTCCAGCCCTACGGCGTAAGGTGGCTCACAGAGTACAAAAGCCGGCTTGGTACTCACCCACCTCGCAAGAGGTCTCGCCCGGCGCGAGGTAAGTGGATCCGGACTGACGAAGCCTCACCCTCAAAACGTGAGGCTTTCGCTTATCTGGGGGGCGGTTTCGGCGTTTTCCCCCGTAATGTCATTCCCAGTAGCGCAGAGAACGAAATTTTCCCTTTCCCGGGATCCGGCTTGCCCGATTCCAGCGCGTACGCCGATTGCACCATCAGCAGAATCACGTCCGGCCCGGCCTCTTTGCGTCGCATCAGATCAAAGAAAACGCCATAGCGAACACCTTGGCTGACATCGATGGTGACGTAATTAATCCTGCCTGATTTGCTGGTGGCGAACTGGCACGGTCGCCTAGGTAACTCGCTCGCAATGGTGGGGAGTTCGGTGGATAGGCGGTAGCGGTCGCGACAAAAGGTCCGTACTTCCCGATTGTCTCGGTATCGGTCGGTTGGGTCGTCCGTTTCCTCGATCGACCGGGTGAACGTGTGGAGGCTGAATGCAATGTGGAGTTGCACCATACGCGCCGGGAGTCCGCCCTTGGCGGCCAATTCCAGCGTCATGGGAAATGGATGGAGGTGGTTAAGCGAATAGGCGACGCCCTCTTTGTCGGTATGGGGCTTCCATCTTAGTAATCCCGCTGCCCAATTGGTCCCCATCGCCCGTCACGCCCCATTGTTGATCCATCATCGATGCGCCGCGGTGCAAGGCCGCGTAGCTCGTTACTTGACTCCAATCGACTCGTATACGATTATATAGTTAGTGTGGTATAGGTGTATACATGGATAGACCTGTTGTTGTAGCCGTAATAGCGGAAAAAGGCGGAGTCGGTAAAACCACCCTCTCCCTCACGCTGGCGGTCGCTGCGGTGCTGGCCGGGCGCAAAGTCGCCGTCCTCGACACCGACCCGCAATCGACCGCGTCTAAATGGACCGACCGCCGCGATGCCGAAATGCCCTGGGTGGTGCCGACGCACGCCGCCCGGTTGGGCGCCGCCATCGAACAAGCCCGCCTGCAGGGGGTGGATTTCATCGTGATCGACACCCCGCCCCATTCGAGCGCCGACGCCACCGAGGCCGCCCGGCGTGCTGATTTGGTCTTGGCGCCGGTCGAACCGCATCTCTTTACCCTCGAGACCCTGCCGAAGCTCGCGGACCTGCTGAAGATCGCCGGCACGGCGCCCGCTTTGGTCGTCATCAATAAAGCCGCGGTCCAAGGCACGGAGGCGCGGGACGCCATCGAGCATGTGAAGGCCCAGGGGTTCGAGGTATGTCCGGTCGTGCTGTATCTGCGAGCCGCGCATCGCCATGCCGGGAACGTCGGCAAAGTGGCGGCTGAGCATGAGCCTCGCGGTAAAGCCGCCGATGAAGCACTACAGCTATACGAGTATACACTTAGGCACATTACCAGGAGCCGAGAACATGCCGAAACCCAATCCACTCGCGCAAGGGCTTAACCAGGCGCGCCGCGCCGCGGCGCCGGCCGCGACAGCGCCAGATGTTGCGAGGGCAAGCCGGGGCGGCGCCGGGTCTCGATTGGGACGAGTGCTGATCGGCGGTCATTTTGCGTCCGAGGTGCAGCGGGCATTACGCATCATTGCGGCCGAGGAGGGCACCACCATGCAGTCGTTGTTGGCCGAGGGCATCAACACCGTGTTTGCCAAGCGCGGTAAGCCGGAAATCGCCGGGCTCCCGACGGTTGGCGATGTATGAGTGTATAGCAGTATAGAAATATAGGCGTATAGACTGCGCTAGCGAAACCCCGGATATTTCCCGCGCCGCTTACAAAACGCCAGAAAATGCCGGTCTGCGTGCCACGGCGTAATGGACTTCTTGGCGATCCAATCCCGCCAATCCGCCTCGATTGCGTGGACATCCCAGCCAGGCGCCAGAGTTCGGGCGCCTTCATAGGTGTCAGTCTTGAGCCGGATCGCCGGGCCCGGTAGGGGAGGGGGCTGTTCTCCGGCTTTGCGGCGCATTTCCACCATATCGCCATCAATATGGAACGAATACCCTGGCATGTGATTGTGCCGCGCATCGTCCGTCATGATCGACTGCAACAGTCGGCGGAATTCTTTGATGGTCGACTGTGAGCCGCTCTTGTTGCGCAGCTTTTCCAGGCCGATTTTGAAGTTCGCCTGCTGACCGACATGTTTGCGTGCCAGCTCGTACAGGCGCCGTTCCAGTGGCTTGGCGAGCTGAAAATAGCGTCTATCCAGCGTCAGGACCTCCTGCGCCTCGACGGCCTGAAAGACCCAATCCGATAGCACCACTTCCACTTCCTGCATGCGGCCATCGCGCGACTCGCGCACGATCCGTGCCCGGTCGACTAGGCTGAAGAGGTCCCACACATCTTTGCCGCCGGTGATGATGTTGGTGGCGATCTGCGTGCCCTGCAGCCGCTCGAAGCTTTCCTTGAGTTGCAGATAGCCACGGCCGCTCGAGTCTCGGTTGGTCGCAATCAATAGATCGTGGGCGCGCAACCGCAAGGTTTTGGAAATCGGTCGACCATCGTTTAATGCGGCCATCAGCTGACTGATGCAGTAAATCAGGATGTCGCGGTCGAATACCGTCGCCAGGCCCTTGGCGCCCGGTCGGACCTCGGCCCAGCTGTCGCCGTTTTCATAGCGCCGGGTCTTCATGTCCGGCTTTTTCGATAGCGAGAAAATCGGATGTTCCATCGACGCGCTGTCGCCCTTGAGGGCTGCGTCGAAGACGTCGCACACGAAGAAATCCGGCTGATGACGGACTGGCAGCAGGGGGGAGCGCGCTTTCGTATTATCACCCACCGCGCTCACAATATCTTTCGTGTTATTACCCACCCGCGGACTCTTCGTGTTTTCACACACCGTGTCAAATATCGTTCGTGTTTTCACACACCGAATAGTGGCGATTCGCCTGTGGATAACCCGGAGTTCGGTCTCGACCACGATTCGTGTTATTACACACCGAACTTCGTGTTATTACACACCGAACTTCGTGTTATTACACACCGAATCTGTGGGTAACGTTTTTTTTTCCTTTATATTTCAATTTGTTGCAAGCGCCCATTTTTGCTTAACTCTATCTAACGTATTTAACATCTCCAAAACAGCGAAAAATCGCTTGTGCATAAGTCACCGCCGCTAAACCCCAGCACCGCCTCTTAGGGGGCTACGCCCCCTGCCGGCTCGATCGCTTCGCGATCCCCCACCCACCCGGCATACCCCATAAGGAGCGCGCTATCGCGCGCCATTCTTAGTGCGACCCATTCGGGTCGCCTAAATCCGGTTTGGCGAGATAGAGAATCTCCGGATCCGGAGGGGCGCTTGTATGTCGGGTGGTGCTGGTAGACCCACGCATTACGAATGCG
>PLUE01000021.1 GCA_003164785.1 Gammaproteobacteria bacterium
GGTGTCGTCGCCAAGGTGATCGCGTGATCCGTGCGACTAAAACCGTCGGCGCAGGTGTCGTCGCCAAGGTTATAGCGTAATATCCCGCACCGTTTTCATGCGCTCCGCGCAAATTTTCAGGCGCTGACGCGCCGAGTTCAACGGGGTCGAAACGACCCCGACCTTTAGTTCGGGGCCTATGGCCCCGTAGATTCTGCGCGAAGCGCATAGGACATTTATGGCTAATCAAAATATTCGGATCCGACTCAAGGCTTTCGATCATCGCTTGATCGACAAGTCGGCCCGCGAAATCGTCGACACCGCGAAGCGCACGGGGGCGACCGTCAAGGGTCCGGTCCCGTTGCCCATCAAAATGGAGCGTTTCACGGTACTGACCGCGCCGCACGGCGATAAAGATGCTCGTGATCAGTTCGAAATCCGAACCCACAAGCGCTTGATGGACATCCTCAACCCGACGGACAAGACCGTCGATGCGCTCATGAAGCTGGAATTGCCGGCCGGCGTGGACGTCCAAATCAAGTTGAATTAGGGAATTCCACACGCGCGCAGCGCGCAATTTAACTTCGGGGTCGCATCGACCCCGTTAATAGTTGCGCGAAGCGCTAAACAGTGTAGAATTCGCCCTCCAATTTAGAGGTCGGAGCGCGTGGGTGCCGACGCCAGTATTCCAAGAGCCGTGCAGCTCAAGGGGCCTGGGGTCACGAGTACCCAAACCGCTGATCTGTCGCAACGAAGCGTAGAGCCAATCGAAGCTCTCGCGGTATGAGGATTTGACAATGACCATTGGTCTGGTTGGCCGTAAATGCGGCATGACCCGTGTATTCACCGACGCCGGTGTGACTGTCCCCGTGACGGTCGTCGAAGCGTCGCCGAATCGCATCTCGCAAATCAAAAGCATCGCCACCGATGGATATCGTGCTGTGCAGGTTACGTTGGGCACCCGACGTCCCTCGCGCGTTCCGAAATCGCTCGCCGGTCACTTCGCGAAGGCAAATGTCGCCGCCGGGTATACCTCCCAGGAATTCAGGCTGAACAAGGACGAGGGCGAGGCGCTGGCTGCCGGCGGCGAACTCAAAGTCGACATGTTCACGGTCGGCCAAGTCGTCGATGTCACGGGTACCACCGTCGGTAAGGGCTTCGCCGGCACCATGAAGCGTCACAACTTCGCGGGCGGCATGAAGACGCACGGTAACTCAGTGTCCCATCGGGCGCCGGGCTCCATCGGTCAGCGTCAAACGCCGGGCCGCGTATTCAAGGGCAAGCGCATGTCGGGTCACATGGGCGTCAAAAACCGCACCATCGAGAACCTGCGAATCGTCGAGATCGACGTCGCGCGCAACCTGCTGTTAATCAGCGGTGCGGTGCCCGGCGCCGAAGGCGGCCGCGTCATCGTACGCCCCTCCCTGAAGACCGCGTCGCAGGCCCGCCGCAAGCGCTTGGCGCCGAACAAGGTCCCGGTACCCGCCAAGGGCGCCAGCAAGGGCGCTTCCAAATCGGATAAGAAGTAAACGCCATGAAGCTTCAGCTTAAAAATGTAAGCCCTGCCAGCGAAATCCAGTTGTCCGACGAGGCCTTCGGCCGCAAGTACAACGAAGCGCTGGTGCACCAGGTCGTCACGGCCTATATGGCCGCCGGACGCGCGGGCACGAAGAAGCAGAAGTCGCGCGCGGAAGTTCGCGGCGGTGGCAAGAAGCCGTGGAGTCAGAAGGGCACCGGCCAGGCTCGTGCCGGATCGATCCGCAGCCCGATCTGGGTCGGCGGCGGTCGCGCATTCGCCGCCCGCCCCCGCGACTTTACACAGAAGGTCAACCGCAAAATGTATCGTGCCGCGATGCAGTGCATGGTGTCCGAACTGGTCCGTCAGGATCGGCTGGTGGCGATCGAGTCGATCGAGTTGCCGGCCCCGAAGACGAAACTGCTGATCAGCAAGCTGGCCGAGTTCGGATTGAAGCGGGCCTTGATTCTCGTCGAGGCATACGAGGAGAAGCTGTTCCTCGCCGCCGGCAACATTCCTTATGTCGACGTCATGGCGGTGTCCGGCCTCGATCCCTTGAGCCTCATCAAGCACGACAAGGTGCTGGCGACGGTCGGTGCATTGAAATTGCTCGAGCAGCGTCTCGGAGGCGCAGATGAATAAAGAACGATTGATGACCGTGCTGATCCAGCCGCACGTGTCCGAAAAGGCCGCGAATGTCACCGAGAAGGCGAACCAGTACGTGTTCCGCGTTCGCGATGACGCGTCGAAGGCCGAAGTGAAGAGCGCGGTCGAGCTCATGTTCGAAGTCAAGGTCGAGGGCGTCAACCTGCTCAACAAGCCGGGCAAGACGCGCCGCTTCAAGAACGTGGCCGGCAAGCGCAACGGCTACAAGAAAGCCTACGTACGTTTGGTCGCTGGTCAGTCCATCGACTTCACCGGCTCTGCTAGTTAAGGATTAGGCCATGGCACTCATCAAAATGAAGCCGACCTCGCCGGGTACGCGCTTCGTGGTCAAGGTAGATCGGTCGCACCTGCACAAGGGTGGCCCGCTCGCGTCCTTGACGACCAAGAAAAATCGCACCGGCGCCCGCAATCACTCGGGCCGTCAGACGACCCGGCACATTGGCGGCGGTCACAAGCAGCGTTATCGCATCGTCGATTTCAAGCGTGACAAGGACGGCATTCCGGGCGTTGTCGAGCGCCTCGAGTACGATCCAAACCGCACATCGCACCTGGCCCTGGTGTTGTACAAAGATGGCGAGCGCCGCTACATCCTCGCGCCGAAGGGCGTGAAGGCCGGCGACGAAGTTCGCTCCGGCGCGGATGCTCCGATCAAACCGGGCAACACGCTGACGTTTCGGCACATTCCGGTTGGCAGCACGGTGCACAATATCGAGTTGAAGGCCGGCAAGGGCGGCCAGCTCGCGCGCAGCGCCGGCACCTCCGCGCAGTTCGCGGCGCGCGACGGCGTGTACGCCAGCGTCCGGCTGAAGTCGGGTGAGATGCGCAAGATTCATGTCGATTGTCGCGCCACGATCGGCGAAGTTGGCAACGACGAGCACAATCTGCGGGTGTTCGGCAAGGCTGGCGCCGTACGTTGGCTCGGTGTGCGTCCCACGGTTCGCGGCGTCGTGATGAACCCGGTCGATCACCCGCACGGTGGCGGCGAGGGCAAATCCGGCCAGGGTAACCCGCATCCCGTGAGCCCATGGGGTCTGCAGACCAAGGGCAAGAAGACGCGTCGCAACAAGCGGACTGACGGCATGATCGTTCAGCGTCGCAAGAACAAACGACTCTAAGAGACTGGAGAATTATCAGTGCCTCGTTCGCTCAAGAAAGGCCCATTCGTGGATTTGCACCTTGCCAAAAAGGTGCAAACGGCCAGTCAGAAAAATGATCGTCGACCGATCAAGACCTGGTCACGTCGCTCCATGGTCATCCCCGACATGGTCGGACTGACCATCGCCGTGCACAACGGCCGGTTGCACGTGCCCGTGTTGGTGTCGGAAAACATGGTCGGGCACAAGCTCGGCGAGTTCGCGCCCACGCGCACGTTCAAATCGCATTCCGGCGACAAAAAAGTCTCGTCGGCGGAGTAGGACATGGAAACAAAAGCAATCTTACGTTATGCGCGCATTTCGCCGCAGAAGTGCCGGTTGGTGGTCGACACCATCCGCGGCAAGTCAGCGACGCTCGCGGTGAACACGCTGAAATTCATGCCGAAGAAGGGCGCGGAGATCGTCCTCAAGGTCCTGGATTCCGCCATCGCCAATGCGTACAACAATTTCAATGCCGATGTGGATGATCTGAAGGTGACGCGGATCGAGGTCGATCCGGCGCCGGTGCTCAAGCGGTTCCATGCGCGCGCCAAGGGGCGCGGCGTACGGATTGCCAAGCGCAACAGCCACATCTTGGTTCAAGTGTCCGACGGGAAGCGAGACGCCTAATGGGTCAGAAAGTCAATCCGATTGGTATTCGTCTGGGCATCACGCGCGACTGGACGTCGAAGTGGTATGCGGGTTCGAAGACCTTCGCATCCAACATCCACACCGACTTCCTGGTGCGCCAGTATCTGATGAAGAAGCTCGCCGACGCGTCGGTCAGCCGCATTCACATCGAGCGCGCGGCGCGACGTGCCAACATCACGATTCACACGGCCCGGCCGGGCATCGTGATCGGCAAGAAGGGCGAGGACATCGAGAAACTCCGCACCGCCGTTGCCAAGATCTTGGGCATGACGATGCAGGACGTGCGTTTGAACATCGCCGAGATCCGCAAGCCCGAGCTCGATGCGAAGCTCGTGGCCGAAGGCATCTCGCAGCAGCTCGAGAAGCGTGTGATGTTTCGCCGCGCCATGAAGCGTGCGGTCACCAACACGATGCGTTCCGGCGCGCTGGGCATCAAGGTGCGGATTTCCGGCCGGTTGAACGGGTCTGAAATCGCACGGACCGAGACCAATCGCGAAGGGCGCGTGCCTCTGCACACGTTCCGCGCCGACATCGACTACGGTCTCGCGGAAGCGCAGACGACGTACGGGGTCATCGGCATCAAGGTATGGATATTCAAGGGCGAAGTATTCAATACGCCGGAAGTCGAGGCTCCCGATGCCGAGACCGAGGGCGCAACGAAGGCCGAGTCCGCAGCCCCGACGACCGCCGCAGCGCCGGCCGCCGGTTGATAGGTAACGACACATGATGCAGCCGAAGCGGACCAAGTTCCGCAAACAGTTCAAGGGCAATATTGCGGGCAGCGCGCACCGTGGCAACTTCGTTGCTTTCGGTGAGTTCGGCCTGAAGGCCACCGATCGTTGCCGCATGACGGCGCGTGAAATCGAGGCGGCTCGCCGCGCGATCTCGCGCCACGTGAAGCGCGGCGGGCGGATCTGGATCCGGGTGTTTCCGGACGTGCCGATCACGCAGAAGCCGTTGGAGGTCCGCATGGGCTCCGGCAAGGGCAACGTCGAGTATTGGGTCGCCAAGGTGTTGCCCGGCAAGGTGCTCTTCGAGATCGAAGGCATGACCGAGGAGGTCGCGCGCGAGGCGTTCCGCCTCGCGTCGGCCAAGCTTTCGGTGTCCACGACATTCGTCAAGCGTCAGGTGCGAACATGAAGGCGAAAGATTTGCGCAGCAAGGCGCCCAACGATCTCGGCGAGGAGCTCCTCAAGCTGCGCCGTGAACAGTTCAACCTGCGGATGGCGCGGGCGACCGGCCAGGCGGCGAAGCCGGATCAGTTTGCCAAGGTGCGCAAGAACATCGCGCGCGTTAAGACGGTGCTTGCCCAATCAAAGGCAAGTGGAGGTAAGGTTTGATGTCGACGACACCAGAAAATATTCCGGCGATTGAATCGGTACCGTCCGAGGCTCCGAAGGCCGGCGAAGCACCGATCCCCGGGCAGCGCTTGCTCACGGGCAAGGTCGTCAGCAACAAGATGGACAAGACCGTCGCGGTCTCCATCGAGCGTCTGGTGAAGCACCCGATGTACGGCAAGTACATTCGTCGCACCACCAAGCTGCTCGCGCATGATGAGAACAATGAGTGCAAGGAAGGCGACACGGTTTCGATCAAGCCGTGCCGGCCGATGTCGCGTCGTAAATCGTGGATGCTGGTACGCGTTATCGAACGCGCACGAGCCGAATAAGGGACCGACATGATTCAGGTTAGAACGATGTTGACCGTGGCCGATAACAGCGGCGCCAAGCGCTGCATGTGCATCAAAGTGCTTGGTGGATCCAAGCGTCGGTACGCGGCGGTGGGCGACGTCATCAAGGTGAGCGTCAAGGATGCGATTCCTCGCGGCAAGGTCAAGAAGGGCGAGGTCTATGACGCAGTCGTCGTGCGCACCAAGAGCGGTGTGCGGCGCGCGGACGGATCGTTGATCCGCTTCGACACCAACGCGGCGGTGCTGTTGACCAACAAATTGGAGCCGATCGGTACGCGCATTTTCGGACCCGTGACGCGTGAACTGCGCAATGTGCAGTTCATGAAGATCATTTCGCTGGCGCCCGAAGTATTGTGATGGCCTGCGGCCAGGACTTACGAGGTCGCGAAGCGCGATCTCGGGTTTCAGCGGCGCGGGGCGCGCCGGAAGAGACCGGACTTGGAGCCTTTGTGTGTTTGGGTCGATTTGTTCAGGAATAGGTAGATGAAAAAGATTCGCAAAGGCGACATGGTGATTCTGATCGCCGGTCGGGACAAGGGCCGCAAAGGCGCAGTCATCGAAGTGCTGGCGGACGATCGCCTGCGCGTCGAAGGACTCAACATGTCGAAGAAGCATCAGCGGCCGAACCCGCAAATGGGCGTGCAGGGCGGCATCATCGAGCGCGAAGCGCCGCTGCACGTGTCGAACGTGTTGTTGTTCAATCCCGCGACCCAGAAGGGTGACCGGGTTGGATTCAAGGCGCTCGAGGACGGCCGCAAGGTGCGCGTCTTCAAGTCGAACAAAGAAATGGTCGACGCCAAGTAAGACGGCTAGATAACGAGTAAATGACATGGCAGCAAGACTAAAACAGATTTTCAAAGAAAAGATCGTGCCGGAGCTCAAGGCGAAACTCGAGCTCGCGAACACGATGCAGGTTCCGCGAATCCTCAAGATAACGATCAACATGGGCGTGGGCGAAGCGGTGGCCGACAAGAAGGTCATGGACGCCGCGACCGCCGACATGGCGAAGATCACGGGGCAGAAGCCGGCGGTGACGAAGGCCAAGAAGTCGGTCGCGACCTTCAAGGTTCGCGACGGGCAGGCCATCGGCTGCAAGGTCACCCTGCGCGGCGACCGCATGTACGAATTCCTGGACCGGCTGGTGAGCATCGCGATTCCGCGCATCCGTGACTTCCGCGGCATCAGCACCCGCTCCTTCGACGGCCGCGGCAACTACAGCCTGGGCGTCAAGGAACAGATCATTTTCCCGGAAATTCAGTACGACCAGATCGATCAAATTCGTGGAATGGACATCACCATTTCCACGTCGGCCGCGAACGACAATCACGGTCGCGCGTTGTTAGAAGCTTTCAACTTTCCGTTCCGTAAGTAGGGTAGCCATGGCCAAGACGAACATGATCATGCGCGAGAAGCGCCGCCTCGAGGTCGCGAAGAAATTCGCCGGCCGACGCGCGCAACTCAAAGAGCTGATCCGCGATCCGAAAACCGGTGCGGAAGAGCGCGCCGCCGCGCAAGTCGAGCTGCAGAAGCAGCCGCGCGACGCCGGCAAGAGCCGCCAACGCAATCGTTGCTCCATCACGGGCCGCTCGCGCGGCGTGTACAGCAAATTCGGGTTGTCGCGCGTGAAGTTACGCGAGGCGGCGAATCGTGGGGAAATTCCGGGCCTGTCAAAGGCCAGCTGGTGAGGCGCGCACAATGAGCATGCATGATCCTATTGCCGATCTCCTGACACGTATCCGAAATGCGCAGTCCGCGGGCAAGCCCACGGTGGGCGTCGGCTCGTCGAAGCTGAAACTGGCCATTCTGAAGGTGTTGAAGGACGAGGGCTACATCGGCGCGTACAGCATCGACGTCGCGGGGGCCAAAAGCACCCTGTCGATCGAGTTGAAGTATCACGACGGTCGTCCCGTCATCGACCGCATCGAGCGCATCAGCCGTCCGGGCCTGCGGATCTATCGCGGCAAGGATTCGCTGCCCAAGGTCCTCAATGGCCTGGGTGTGGCGGTCGTCTCGACGCCGCAGGGCATCATGTCGGACAAGCAGGCGCGCGCGGCCGGCACCGGCGGCGAAGTCCTGTTCTTCGTTCAGTAATTCGATAAAGCTAACTTCACGGGTTTTACTATGTCTCGAGTAGCAAAAAAGCCGGTAGATCTGCCGAAGGGCGTCACCGTCACGATCGGCGCCGATGCCGTCACGGTCAAGGGAGCCAAGGGTTCCCTGACGCTGGCGCTCAAGGAAGGCATCAAAGTCGTGCAGCAGGAAAGCCACCTCGAAGTCGAGACGGGCTCCCTGGCCGAGGGCATGAATGCGATCGCGGGTTCCACGCGGGCCCACCTGGCCAACATGGTCACGGGCGTATCGACCGGATACGAGAAGAAGCTCGAATTGGTCGGCGTCGGCTACCGCGCGGCCGTGCAGGCGAAGAACCTGACCCTGACATTGGGATTCTCTCACCTCATCAATTACGCGATTCCGGACGGCATCACGATCGAGACTCCGACCCAGACCGAGATTCTCCTGAAGGGTATCGACCGTCAGAAGATCGGCCAGACGGCCGCCGAAATTCGTCGATTCCGTCCGCCCGAGCCCTACAAGGGCAAGGGTGTGAAGTATTCCGACGAGAAGATCACGCTGAAAGAAGCGAAGAAGAAGTAGGCACATGAAACTGACCAAACAAGACACTCGCCTGCGCCGTGCGCGCAGGGGCCGGGCAAAGATCAAAGAGCTCGCGGCGCTGCGCCTTTCGGTGCACCGTACGCCGCAGCATATCTATGCGCAGATCTTCGCGGCTGAGGGCGACAAGGTTCTGGTCGCAGCATCGACCTTGCAGAAGGACGTGCGCGGCGAATTGAAAATCACCGGGAACATCGATGCCGCCAAGGCCGTGGGCCGCGCCATCGCGGAGCGCGCTGCAGCCAAGGGGATCAAGAAGGTCGCTTTCGACCGTTCCGGGTTCATGTATCACGGGCGCGTCAAAGCGCTGGCAGAGGCTGCACGCGAAGCGGGTCTCGAGTTTTAAACTGAGGGCGGGCAATGGCGAGAATTGAAAAACCACAGTCCGGCGACGACCTGCTCGAAAAGCTGGTTGCGGTCAACCGCGTGGCAAAAGTAGTCAAGGGTGGCAAACAGTTCGGTTTCACCGCGCTGACGGTCGTCGGTGACGGCGCTGGTCGCGTCGGCTTTGGCTACGGCAAGGCACGGGAAGTGCCGGTCGCGATATCCAAGGCGATGATGCAGGCGCGCAAGAGCCTGGTCACCGTATCGTTGAAAAACGATACGTTGTTCTACGCGGTGAAGGGGCAGCACGGCACGACGCGTGTGTACATGCAGCCCGCCGCGGATGGTACGGGTGTGATTGCGGGCGGCGGCATGCGCGCGGTGTTCGAGTGCGCCGGCGTGCGCAACGTGCTCGCGAAGAGCTACGGCTCACGCAACCCGATCAACGTGGTGCGTGCCACCATGGACGCGCTCGAGAAGCTGCGGACGCCGGACGACATCGCGGCGAAGCGCGGCAAGACCGTCGAAGAGATCGCGAGTTAAGTCATGACGACAAAAACTTTCAGGGTTACGTTACTCAAGAGCTTGCATGGCCAGCTGGCCAGCATTCGCAATTCGGCGCGCGGCCTGGGCCTGCGCCGGATCCGGCATAGCGTCGTGGTCGCGGACACCCCGTCGAACCGCGGCATGGCGAATGCGGCGAGCCATCTGCTCCTCATCGAGCCTGCTGCAGGGAAAGTGTAATGCGCTTAAATACCATCAAGCCGGCTGCCGGCTCCAAAAAGACGCATCTGCGCGTCGGCCGCGGGGCATCCGCCGGCCAGGGAAAGACCTGCGGCCGCGGCGTCAAGGGACAACGCGCGCGCAAGGGCGGCTACCACAAGGTCGGCTTCGAAGGCGGCCAGATGCCGTTGCAGCGCCGGTTGCCCAAGATCGGCTTCAACTCGCACATGAAGGCATCGCGGGCGGAGTTGACGCTCACCGATTTGATGCGTGTGACGACGGATGAGGTCACGTTGGCCGGGCTGATCGAGGCGAACCTCGTCTCCGAGCAGACCAAGATCGTGAAGATCATCCTGTCGGGTACGGTGAGCAAGGCTTACGTCATCAAGGACAAGGTCATCACGGCAACCAAGGGTGCGAAGAGCGCCGTGGTTTCGGCCGGCGGCAGTTTCGCGGAATAAAGAGACTCAAGAGTGGCCACTTCAAGCACCAATGCCGCCTCGGCACTAGGGGACATGACCCGCTTCGCAGAAATGCGCAAGCGTCTGTGGTTCCTGCTGGGTGCTTTGGTCGTGTATCGCGTGGGCACGTTCATCCCGGTGCCGGGGATCGATGCCGCACGGTTCGCCGCGTTCTTCTCGACCCAGCAGGGGACGCTGCTGGGCATGTTCAACATGTTCTCGGGCGGTGCACTGCAGCGGTTCAGCATTTTCGCGCTCAACGTGATGCCCTACATCACGGCCTCGATCATCATTCAGATGGCATCCATGGTGTACCCGCCCTGGGCACAGATCCGCAAGGATGGCGAGTCGGGCCGGCGCAAACTCATGCAGTACACGCGCTACGGCACGGTGTTTCTGGCTGCGTTCCAAGGCTTCGGGGCTGCGCTGGCCATCCAGAATTCGGGCGGTAACCTGGTTCCCAACCCGGGCCCCCAGTTCCTGTTCATCGCCACGGTGTCCATCGTCACCGGCACGATGTTCGTCATGTGGCTGGGTGAGCAGATCACGGAACGGGGCATCGGCAACGGCATCACCATGATCATCGTGGCCGGTATCGTCGCAGGGCTACCACGAGCCATCGGCAACACATTGGAGATGGTGCGTTCCGGCGAAATGGATCCGCTGGTCGTGTTGTTGATCGTCGTCGCGGTGGTGTTGGTCACGTTGTTCTGCGTATTCGTCGAGCGAGCCCAGCGCAAGATCCAAGTGAACTATGCGAAGCGGCAGGTCGGTCGGCGCATGATGCAGGGCCAGAGCACGCATCTGCCGTTCAAGCTCAACATGGCCGGCGTCATTCCGCCGATCTTCGCCTCCAGTCTTCTGGTCTTCCCGGCCACGATCGCGCAGTTTTTCGGCAACAGCCCGACTCCGAACGCCATACAGCGGACCTTGCAAAAGGTCGCCCAGATCCTCAGTATCGGTCAGCCGCTGCACGTGATCCTGTTCGCGGCGCTCATCATCGGTTTTGCATTCTTCTACGTGGCGTTGGTATACGACGCCCGTGACACGGCCGAGAACTTGAAGAAGGCAGGCGCCTTCATTCCGGGCATCCGGCCCGGCCAGCAGACGGGCGACTATCTCGACAAGGTGCTGACCCGCCTGACCCTGTGGGGCGGTCTGTACATCATGATCGTCTGTCTGCTGCCAGAAATCATTCGTATGGTGAACCCGAGCATTCCGTTCCAGTTCGGGGGCACTTCTTTGTTAATTATCGTCGTGGGTGTCATGGATTTCGTCGCACAAGCGTCGTCGCACATGATGTCGCACCAATATGAGGGCCTGATGAAAAAGGCCAGCCTGCGGGGCATCGGGAGTAAGAAATGAAAGTTCGTCCTTCGGTGAAGAAGATCTGCAAGAACTGCAAAGTCGTGCGACGGCGCGGGATCGTCTACATCATTTGTTCGTCGGACGCCCGGCACAAACAGCGCCAGGGTTGATTGCATTGCACAAGACTAGTGAATTGATATCCGAGCGTTTTTCAAATATACTTGCGCGCTTTTTCGCGTGCGCTGTGGTGGAGAAATAGATGGCGCGTATCGCCGGCATTAACATTCCGATGAACAAGCATGTCGTCATCGGTTTAACCCACATTTTTGGCGTTGGCAACAGCCGCGCGGTTCGCATTTGCGATGCCGCAGGGGTCAAGCACAGCGTCAAGGTGAAGGACCTGACCGACGCCGAAGTGGCATCGCTCCGCTCTCAGGTCGCGAAATTCGCGGTCGAGGGCGATTTGCGCCGCGAGGTGTCCATGAACATCAAGCGTCTGATGGATTTGGGCTGCTACCGCGGCATCCGTCATCGGAAGGGCTTGCCGATGCGGGGTCAACGGACCCGCACGAACGCACGCACCCGCAAGGGCCCGCGCAAGCAGGCAGTGAAGATGAACGCTCAAGTGGGCAAGGCATAAGACCATGGCTGATCAGAAGCAACAGAACGAAAAGGGCGGCAACAAGCCGGCCCGCAAGAAGGTGCGCAAGAATGTGCTCGACGCGATTGCGCACGTGCACGCGTCCTTCAACAACACGATCATCACGATCACCGATCGCCAGGGCAATACGTTGTCGTGGGCGACGTCGGGCGGTTGCGGCTTTCGCGGCTCGCGCAAGTCGACTCCGTTCGCCGCCCAGGTGGCAGCGGAGCGGGCCGGCAACGCGGCGCAGGAACACGGCGTGAAGAACGTCGAGGTTCGGGTCATGGGCCCTGGCCCGGGTCGGGAGTCCGCTGTGCGGGCGTTGAACGGCTGCGGATTGAAGATCACGAACATTGAGGACGTGACTCCGATCCCCCATAACGGTTGCCGCCCGCCCAAAAAGCGCCGCGTTTAATCGTTTGCAAGAGTTTCCGCGCAGACGGTCTGCGCTTGTGATTACCGAAAGTTCGCTCAAGGGTTTGTAATGGCAAAGTACACCGGTCCGAAATGCAAGCTGTCTCGTCGCGAGGGAACGGATCTGTTCCTGAAGAGCGGCGTGAAGCCCCTCGAGTCGAAGTGCAAGCTCGAAGTGCCGCCCGGCGGCGTGAAGAGCGAGCGCAAGCAGCGTTTGTCCGAGTACGGCCTGCAGCTGCGCGAGAAGCAGAAGCTGCGGCGCATGTACGGGGTGCTCGAGCGCCAGTTCCGTAATTACTACCAGAAGGCCGCGGGTCGGCCCGGCGCCACCGGCGAGACCTTGCTGCAGTTCCTGGAATGTCGTCTCGACAACGTCGTCTACCGCATGGGCTTTGCGGCCACGCGCGCGGAGGCGCGTCAGTTGGTGAGCCACAAGGCGATCCTGGTCAACAGCAAGCTGGTGAACATCGCCTCGTACCAGTGCAAGGCGGGTGACGTCATCAATTTGAAGGAAAAGGCCCAGAAGCAGACGCGCATTCAGGCAGCCTTGACCATTGCCGCCCAAGTCGGGTTTCCGGACTGGGTCGAGGTGGACGAGAAGAAGTTCTCGGGGATCCTCAAGTCGGTTCCCGATCGGCAGGAATTCCTGCCCGACATCAACGAGAGTCTGGTCGTCGAACTGTACTCGAAGTAAGGATTGGCTCGAGCCAAGCAATTAGCAAGTAACGCATCGCAGCCTCTTCTGCGACGTTTCCGCGGTCAGTTAACGTAGGTGATATCCATGCAGGGATCGATCAATGAGTTTTTGAAGCCCCGGGTTGTCAAGGTACAGCCCGTGTCGCCGCGCCATGCGCGCATCGTGATCGAACCGTTTGAACGCGGCTTTGGTCATACGTTGGGCAATGCCCTGCGCCGAGTGCTGCTATCCTCGCTGCCGGGAGCGGCGATCACTGAGATCGAAATCGAGGGCGTGCTGCACGAGTACACCGCCATCGAGGGCGTGCAGGAAGACGTCGTCGACATTTTGTTGAACCTGAAGGCCGTGGCCATCCGCATGCACACCCGCGACGTTGCGGAAGTGCGCCTGCACAAGAAAGGCCCTGGCCCCGTCACCGCCGGCGATATCTCCGGCGACCACGACATCGAAATTTTGAATCCGGACCTGGTCATCGCGAATCTGACGAAGGCCGGCGAGTTGTCCATGTCGTTGAAGGTCGAGCGTGGCCGTGGCTACCGTCCGGCGGCACAGCGCATGGCTTTCGAGGAGCAGACCCGCGCCATCGGCCGGCTGCAACTCGATGCCTCGTTCAGCCCGGTGCGCAAGGTGACGTACAACGTCGAGAGCGCCCGCGTCGAACAGCGCACCGACTTGGACAAGCTGATTTTGGATATCGAGACGAATGGCACCATCGATCCGGAAGAGGCCATCCGGCGCGCCGGTGGGATCCTCAAGGATCAGTTGTCAGTGTTCGTGGACCTGCAGGGTCAGGACGAGTCGACCGCGAAGGCCACCGAGACCCAGTTCGATCCGATCCTGTTGCGTCCGGTCGACGAGTTGGAGCTCACGGTCCGCAGCGCGAATTGCCTGAAGGCCGAGAACATTCACTACATCGGTGATCTGGTGCAGCGCACCGAGGTCGAGCTGCTGCGCACGCCGAACCTCGGCAAGAAGTCGCTGACCGAGATCAAAGAGGTGCTGGAGAGCCATGGGTTGACTCTCGGCATGCGTATCGACAATTGGCCGCCCCCGGGCTTGAAGCGCGACGACGAGCGCGACGGCATCTGATAGATCCGGCGCGCTCCGTCGGGAGCCGGTCAGGGTTACCAGCGATTCACCAGTTAAGGTTTTAGAAAATGCGTCACAGAAACAGCGGCCGTCAGTTATCGGTCAACTCATCCCACCGCCACGCGTTGTTGCGCAACATGGCAACGTCGCTGCTGCGCCACGAGACCATCCGCACCACGGTTCCGAAGGCGAAGGAATTGCGCCGCGTGGTCGAGCCTCTCATCACGATGGCGAAGGTCGACACCCAGGCCAAGCGCCGATTGGCGTTTTCGCGGCTGCGTGACGAGGCCGTGGTTGAGAAGCTGTTCACCGATCTGGGTCCTCGCTTCAAGGCCCGTGCCGGTGGATACACGCGGATTTTGAAGATGGAGCCGCGTCCCGGTGACAACGCGGACATGGCTCTGATGCAGTTGACGGAACTGATCGCGGTCACTGCCGCCAAGGATGAGTCCGCCGATGCGGGCGCCAAGGCGCCGAAGAAGAAATCCAAGAAGGACGCGCCGGCCGAAGAGGGCACTGCTGAGCCGAAGCGTCGCAAGGCCAAGTCTGCTGCGTAAGCTGGCCGGTTGAGTGGCTTCGGTGAACCCGCCGATTCTCGTACCCGAGGATCGGCGGGTTTCTTCGTTTTGGGGGTGAGTCAGGCGGCCAGACGTGAGAAGGCGTCCCGGGTGAGATTTTCCGGCGTGCCGCCGGTCGTCACCACGTTATCCTCGATGCGGATTCCGCCGAAGGGCCTGAGTTCGTCGACGATCGTCCAATCGATGAGCGACTTGTTGGGCCCCTCGTGGGCTGCCTTCAGCAGCGAGTCAATGAAGTAGATGCCGGGCTCCACGGTGACCACCACGCCGGGCTCGAGCATGCGGGTCAGGCGAAGGTAGGGGTGTCCGTCGGGCCGCTTGCGTACACCGCCCTCGAGGTCGCCCATGATGCCGCCGACGTCATGCACCTGGAGGCCTAGCAGGTGTCCGATGCCGTGGGGAAAAAAGACGCTCGTCAAGCCGCGTTCCAACGCTTCATTGCCCGATACGCGGGTCAGTCCGATGTCGTGCATGGCGTCGCCGAGGATCCTGTGTGCCGACAGATGTACCTCGCGGTAGTCCTTTGCCGGGAGGATCTCGGAGCATAGACGGAGCTGGCTGGCGTTCATGATGGCGATGAGGTCGGCGAAGCGACCTGGGCCGGCCGCATAGGAGCGCGTTATATCGGATGCATAGCCCCGGTATTGGGCGCCGGCATCGATCAAGAAGGATCGCATGGTGTGCGGCGCGCGCCGTTCCAAATGCTGGTAATGCAGCACGGCGGCATTTTCGTTGTACGCCACGATGTTGTTGTAGGGCAATTCCTCCTCGCGCTGCGCGCAGGCGGCCAGGTAGCGCATGTGCACCTCGTATTCGGATGCGCCGGCGCGAAATGCGGCCAGCGCAGCCTGGTGGCCGCGGGCTCCCAAATCACTCGCGTGGCGCATGCATTCGATTTCGTACGGGGTCTTCACCGCGCGGTCGTAGTGCAGGCGGCTCAGCAGAGCGGGGTTGTTGATCGAATCGACCCCCGCGTCGACATGGCCGGGTCCGACGAACGCCACGCGTCCGAGCTCCGCCCAATGGATGGGCGCCATGGTCGCATCCGTCATGGGGATCAGTTCGACGGCATCGGTCCAACGGCCCCGGGGCAGGGTTGCCGGTTTGTGCCAGAAGTCGTCGGGCTGGTGGAACAGCACGCGCGGACGGCTCCCCGGTTGGTAAATCAGCAAACACCGTGGATTGTCGACGATCGGCACCCAGGCTTTGAAGTGCGGATTCACCTTATAGGGGTAGTCCTGATCATCGAGAAATTGCACAGGTGGGCTGCCGGCCTGGATCACCAATGCATCGAAACCGGTGGCAGCCAATGACCGATCGGTCCGGTCTTTAACGGTCTGTAAGTGCTCTTCATAGAGCTGGTCCAGGCTGTCTACAGTCACGCTGACTCCTCGTAATGGCACAAATTCGGTGCAAAGTATGCGCCACACCCGGCCCCGCCTGCGGGGGCTTCGAGCGCCTTACCAACCCCTTCCCACGTTACAGGCCGTCCATTAACGGCGAAAGAGATATGAAATTGGGGGAAAACACTCTAAAATCGAGCGCGACATCTGGGTGGAAGCCCCAGACACACACTCGGCCTTTTCCTTTTATCATTAAATATTTCTGGGGTATCGATAGATGAAGACCAAACTTGCTTTAAGCGCTTTTGTCGCTGCATTGGTGTTAAGCGCCTGCGGCAGCAAGACCGAGGCTCCTGCTCCCACGACTGACACGACTCCGCCGCCTGCTGCGGCGTCCGATTCGGCCGCCAGCTCCGCTGCCGACTCTGCCGCCGCCGCCAGCGCCGCTGCCGATGCCGCGTCCTCTGCAGCCTCCGCTGCCGCAGCACCGAAGCCGTAGACGCTTCGCGCTGATACACAGCCCGGCGGACGGCCCTAGGGGCTCGTCCGGACGGGCTGTGTTTTTATGAGGCTCAAGGAAAGTGCCTTCATTTCTCGTCAGCATTCGCGATTGTAGGCACTCGAAAACGGATCGCCGGTGGATCCAGGAGACTTACGACGAATACCTGGACTCGTTGTCCGGCCTGAACACGGGGCTGTTCTCGGTACTGGGTGCGGACAGCCGGCGGGAACACGAAATCTTTGCCCACTGGTTCGCGAACGATCAGTCTCATCCCTTATTGATCCTGAAGGGGGCCGATCCCGTCGGGTTTGCGTTGGTTACCCGTCCGCGGATCCCCGCCGCCGGTGAGCCCGTGGCGAACTTCACCATGTCGGAATTTTTCGTACGCAAGATTCATCGTCGCGCGGGTGTCGGACGGGACGCCGCGACGCTGATATTCGACCGCTTCGCCGGCAACTGGGAGATCGTCGAGTACCAGCGAAACCCCGGCGCGGTCACGTTTTGGCGGCGGGTGCTCTCCACCTACGGCAAGGGGCTGTTCACCGAGCGCTCGCGGAACGGCGAAGTCCGGCAACGCTTCACGAGCGGGAAGTCGGAGGCCCGATGACAACTCAAGTATCGCACGCCAGGGTCGATAAATGCCTTGCCGGCCCTGAACAGCGAGCTGCATCGTGACGAGTACGCAGGAATCACCCAACCAGCCGGACATTGCATTCGCATTCGTTCAGTCGCTGGCCGGCGAGTTATCCGCGGGCAAGGTCGATCTACCCTCGTTTCCAGAGGTCGCGGTGCGCGTTCGCCGGATATTGTCCGATCCAAAATCCTCCATCGAGCAGGTGGTGCGTGTGGTCGGCTCCGAGCCGGCCCTGGCGGCCCGATTGATGCGCATCGCCAATTCGGCATCGCTCAACCGCAGCGGCCGGGCGGTTGCCGATTTACGGACCGCGATCAACCGCATCGGCTACAACATGGTGCGCAGCGCCTCCATTTCCTTCGCGATGGCGCAGATCCGCAGCGCCAACAAAATCGCAGGGCTCGAGCACTACCTCACCGACCTGTGGCAGCGAAGCACCTTGGTGGCGGCATTTGCCTTCGTGATTGCCCGCACCTGCTCCAAGGTGAATCCAGACGAGGCGATGCTCGGCGGCATGATGCACGGCATCGGCAAGCTCTATGTGCTGACCCGGGCCACCCGTCATCCCGAGTTGTTCGCGGACAATGCCGTCTTGGATGGACTCATCAGCGACTGGCACGCGTCGATTGGCAAAGCCATCCTCGAGAACTGGGATTTCTCGGAAGAGCTGGCCAATGCGGTCGGCGACCAGGACGATCACAACAACGAGGAGGCGGGGCCTGCCAGGCTTCACGACGTCATCGCGATCGCCATTCTGATGGCATCGTATGCCGCTGATCTCGTCGGTCTCGAATTGGCGCTCCACGACCTCCCCGGCGCCGAGCGCCTGGGGTTGACCGCGGCGAAGACCGCAATCGTGATGAAGGAATGCGCGGCCGAAGTCGCCGCGCTCAACTACGCCCTGGGTGATTAGGCTCCGGGCGATTTGCTAGGCAGCAACCGGGGCGGCAGCGAGTTCCGCAGCAATGGCTGCGGCGACATAGCCGGCATTGGCCGGCAGCACGCCCGCGAGATTCATGCGGCTGTCGCTCGTCATGTAGATGTGATGCCTTTCGCGCAGGCGTTCGACGACCGCGGCGGACACGCCGAGCAGCGAGAACATTCCGCGCTGCGATCGAATGAAGTCGAACGAATCATCCCGCGTGGCGCTTCGCAGCTCATCGGCCAGCAGGGTGCGCATCCCCCTGATCCGCTCGCGCATGGCGGCGAGTTCCCGGAGCCAGGAGTCGCGCAGAGCCGGATCGGCGAATATACAAGCGGCAATCGCGGCACCATGGTCGGGCGGCATCGAGTAGATGCTGCGGGCGATTTGCAAAATCTGGCTGCGCACCGCGTCCGCCCGGGACTCGTTTTCACTGATGACGATGAGCGCACCGACGCGCTCACGGTACAGGCCGAGGTTCTTCGAATAGGACGTCGCGATCAGTACTTCAGGAAGCGCTTCCGCGACCAGGCGCACGCCGGCAACGTCGGAGATCAGGTCATCGCCGAAGCCTTGATAGGCAAGGTCGAGAAATGGGACGAGTCTGCGCCGCTCCAGCAATTCGATCAATGATCGCCATTGGCACACGGATAGGTCCGCGCCGGATGGATTGTGGCAGCAGGCGTGCACCAGCACCACGTCGCCCGGCGTCGCTTCATCCAGGCGCTCGAGCATGTCACCGAACTTCAGCTCATGCGTGACGGGGTCATAGTAAGGGTAGCGCTCCAATCGCAGTCCGGAGCTGCCGAGCAACGGTATGTGGTTGCCCCAGGTCGGATCGCTCACGTGCACCGTCGCCGCGGGCGCGGCGATGCGGATGAGTTCAGCGCCGACCCGCAGGGCGCCGCAGCCGCCGGGTGCTTGCACCGTGCGCGCCCGTCGCTCGCGATGTACGCGGTGCGAATCGCCCAGGACGAGTTCGGCCACGCCGGCATTGAATTCCTCGCGACCAGCGGGGCTGACGTAGGATTTCGTGGTCTGGTCCGCCAACACCCGCTGTTCCGCGCGGCGCACACAGTCGAGGATGGGTGTGTTCCCCGACAGATCGCGAAACACCCCGACCCCGAGGTCGACTTTGCGAGTGGATCCATCCGCTCGATACTTGGCCATCAGTCCGAGGATGGCATCCGGGTTCAGGCGACTGAGATGTTGGAACACGGCTTTGAAACCTCGTTGATTGGCGCTGTATTATAATCCAAGCGGTGATGATGGTCGCCGGGGCCGGCACCCGTGACGCGTCTCCAATAAAAGACAGTGACCCGATGACAATTTCCGGCGTTAGCGTGTACGCTTTGGGTACATCACCAGCGGGAGATAGCAGTCATGGCACTTTGGAAAGAAACCCCCACACCCGCCGCAGCGGCCCCCACCGCGGCCCCTCAACCGATACCTCCGGCGGAGCGCGCCATGCTGGATCGACCGGAACCGCGCACCACGGTCGACCCGGCGCTGTCTGCCGCACCGCGTCGCCCGAACCCGAGCCCGGCGCCGCGGGACCGTGTCGAAGGCGGCGAATCCGTCATCGCAGCGAACCTGTCGATCGAGGGAAAGATCGAGGGCACCGGCAATGTCAAGATGGCCGGGCGCTTCAAAGGCGACGTCCGAATCGAGGGCAACTTCACCATTGAACCGGGCGCACACGTCACGGGTCAGGTGCTGGCAGGCATCGTGGTGGTGGGCGGCGAATTGCAGGGCAATATCGAATCGGCCAAACGCGTCGACGTGCAGGAGAGCGGTGTCATCGTCGGTGACGTCAAGGCCGGATCCATCACGGTCGCCGCGGGTTCGCGCATGCGGGGGCACGTCGAATTCGGCTGGGACGACGAGAAGTCTCTGAAGATGGCCGCTGCGGCAGGCGTGGCGGTCGGCAAGAGCTGACAGTGAGCGTCGCTCGTCCGGGTACGCTGGGCGCTACGCGGGTTTGCCCGCACTGCAAGGCAACGGTATTGCAGAGCGCCAGTATTTGCCCGGGATGCCAGCACCATCTGAGATTCAACCACGGAAGCGCCGAACCCGATAGCAAGGCCATGTCGGCGATGCGCATCGAGGGCACCATTCGTCATCCGGTGCGCGATGAGCAATGCGAATATTGCGTGGTCATCTCGATCACCAATGAGCGGGGTGAAAAAGTCGCGAGGCAGGTCGTGGGCGTCGGCGCGCTGCAGCCGGGCGAGCAACACAAATACACCTTCTCGGTGGATCTGATGCCGTCCTCACGTCCGGGAAGGCGCACCTGAGGGGTGCCGATCGGCGCTAGCGCTGTCCGCTGCCTTCGATGTCGATGAAACGCAGAAACTCGGCACGGGTCGCGGGGTCGGCGCGAAAGGTCCCGAGCATTTTGCTGGTCACCATGGACACACCGCGCTTGTGCACGCCGCGCGTGGTCATGCATTGATGAACCGCGTCGATGACGACGCCGACCCCCCGCGGTTTCAGGATGTCGTTGATGCATCCGGCGATTTGCGCCGTCAGCTTTTCCTGGACCTGAAACCGGCGCGCGAAGCCGTCCACGACCCGCGCCAGCTTGCTGATGCCGACGACGCGATCCGTGGGCAGATAGCCGACGTGCGCCCGGCCGATGATGGGAGCCATATGGTGCTCACAGAACGATTCGAACGAGATATCGCGCAGGATGACCATCTCGTCATACCCCTCGACTTCCTCGAAAGTTCTCCGCAGGTATTCCCCGGGGTCGCTGGCGTAGCCTGAAAACCAATCGCCATAGGCCTTGACCACGCGCTTCGGCGTGTCACGCAGCCCCTCGCGTTCCGGATCGTCACCCGCCCACAACAGCAATGTTTTCACGGCTGCTTCGGCGGCTTCCCGGGTGACCGGGCGTGATTCGGTCGGGTCTTTTATCGCGTCCATATGCCCATGATACCGCTATCTCGAGCGCAAAGGATGGCCGCCCGCAAAGGCGCGGCCCGGTTGACTCGCGAACGCATTGGCTACATCCTGGTTTTTTTTGCCGGCGGAGAAACAGTCCTTGAAATATCGCTTTCGCAGCAACTCGGTCTGCCTCCTTCTTGCCGCTCTTTGCGCGCCGTGCATTTGGGCCGCGGCGCCGCAGAGCGACCAAGACACCCGCAAGATGGCGCATGACATCTTCAAGCAATTGATCGAGATCAACACCACCGATTCTAGCGGAAGCACCACGATTGCGGCGCAGGCGATGGCGCAACGCTTGCTCGATGCGGGATTTCCGGCGGACGACGTGACTGTCGTGGGCCCAGACCGGAAGGGCAACATGGTGGCCCGCTATCGCGGAAAGCCTGGCTCGAAGCTTCGCCCGGTGCTCATCATCGGGCACCTCGATGTGGTCGAAGCGCGCAAGGAAGACTGGACCACGGATCCGTTTCAATTCGTGGAGCAGGATGGTTATTACTACGGGCGCGGCACCCAGGACATGAAGGTCAGCGATGCCATCGTGGTGACCGACTTCATCCGCCTGAAAAAAGAGGGGTTCGTGCCGGACCGCGACATCATCCTGGCGCTGACGGCCGCGGAAGAGGGCGGGAAATCGAATGGCGTCGACTGGTTGCTGAAGAATCGACGGGAATTGGTCGATGCCGAGTTCGCGCTCAACCCGGATTCCGGCGGATTGGTGACCGATCATGGCAAGCCATTGACCATGGAGTTCGAGGCGACGGAGAAGCTCTATGCCGACTATGAGCTCATAGCGACCAATCCCGGCGGCCACAGTTCGCTGCCAAAGCCCGACAATGCGATCTATCACATCGTCGATGCACTCGACGTGGTGCAGCGTTCACCGTTCCCGTTCGAGTTGAACACCGTCACACGGGAGTACTTCAACCAGATGGCCGCGAGCGAGTCGGGGCAAACCGCGGCCGACATCCGCGCGATTCTGGCGACACCTCCCGATCCGGCGGCGATCGAGCGCCTGTCCAGGGACGCGAAGTATAATTCGACCCTGCGTACGACCTGCATACCGACCATGATGAGCGCCGGTCACGCCCCAAACGCGCTGCCGCAGCATGCGGAGGCCAATGTGAATTGCCGGATTTTCCCAGGCCATTCGCAGGAAGACATCCGCCTCGAATTGGTCAAGCTGTTCAATGACCCCACCCTCACGGTCCTCTACAAGAGCGACGCCGGCGGCCTGACGGAACATGGTTCAGATCGGAAGGCGATGGCGCCGCCGCCCTTGCGCACCGATGTCATGCAGTCCCTGCGCAGCGTCACTGCAAAGCTCTGGCCGGGCGCAGCGGTCGTCCCGATCATGATGACAGGCGCATCCGACAGCGTGTATACGATGGCGGCGGGCATTCCGAGCTATGGCATCTGCGGCGTCGCGATCGACCGCGACGACGTGCGCATGCACGGCAAGGACGAACGCGTGCTGGTGGAGTCCTACTACACCGGCGTGGAGTTCTACTACGAATTTCTGAAGAAACTGACGACGCGCAAGGGCTGAACGGGGCGCTGCGCGCAATCGAGTGTCAGTCCTGCGTCAATCGGTCGGCCGTCAAGCGTCCGGCCGCAGGCAGCCGCGTTTGTCCGAAGGCGTCCACGATCGTGCGGTCCAGAGCGGCGTTCACGGCACCGTCGATCTTGTGCTTGGGCGCCGTGATGTAATCGAACGGATAGGTGAACGACAACAGTACCGCGGAGGTGCCGATCGGGCCGGGCGAATAGGCAGCGGCGGTGGATAGGATTCCGCCGCCACCGAAAGGCATCGCATGGCTCACGGCCACGATGTCACGGCGGCTGTCGCTGTCGGTCTCGGTCGCGCTGGCCAGCGATATCTTGCCCATGGACCCCAAATCGATTCCGGCGCTCGCCAGGGTGCGTTGCCGATAAAGTTCGGTGACGGAAGCATCGCCGATATTTTGAAAGCCGGGCGATTGAATGTGCGAGCGCACCGCAATGCTCAGCCGTTCATGGCTGTAGTCGTAGCCCATGCGGGCCAGCCAGCCCGTCGAATCTGGATCGTGGCTGCTCGCGAGGGTTGCTGACAGGAGTCCCAACGCACTGAAACCTTCCAGCAACCCCACACCCAGGAAGCTTTGCTGCCCCGACACTTGTGCGATCTGCCCGTCGATGGTCGTCGCTGTATTGACCCCATAGCGGTAGGTGCCGGAGGTGAGCCAGGGCCCGTAATCGGCGCTGTGAAGTTCGAAGTTTTCGCGCAGACGACCGGCTTCCAGCGAGAAATCGCCCTGGCCCGCGGATGCCAGCAATGGCTTTTGCAATTGCACCATGGACTGCAGGTGATCGATGACGCGACCGGTCGCGACGCTGGCCGGCCCGACGACCTCGTAAGGCACGGCGATCGCGCTGGGTGGCGCCAATACCGCCGGTATGGCGGGTTGAAACGTGCCGATCTGCAGTCCGCCGAGGCGCGCCGGCTGATCCCAGAACCCCGCGCTGCTCACGCCGTCGCCCAACCGCATCGGCAGTCCGATCAGCGGTGCGCTCAGACTCCACGAGGAATCCAGCCGGGTCAGGGGCCGTAGCCGCGGATCATCGGACGCAGCAAAGCTCGAGCCAACGACTCCGAATTGGTCGCTGACCGACACGTGGAATACCGAGAACTCATCTGTCCACCGGTCCTTGTCGTAGGACAAGGAGTACCCGGGCGGCAGCGGGTTGTAAGTGATCGGGGCGGCCATTTCGGTGGCGCAACCCGTGCCGGCCGCCATCAATCCGGCGAGAACGCACGCCAGCCGGCCAGCCGATGCCATAATGTCCGCCAAGTTCAGACTCCTAAGAGCGCGATATGACAATCGTACAAGTGATCGATGGGCGCGAACGTGACCTAGGTGGCTTTGTGGTGCGCCGGATCCTGCCTTTCGAGGGACGCCAGATGGTGGGGCCGTTGCCATCATGAGTCCACGGCGACCCATCGCGATCGTCGCGACGAGCGTGCTGGCCGCATGCCTATTCGCGCTGGCGGCGCGCGGCGCCGAGGCGCCGCAGCTCATGGACGAATTGGTGGTCACCGGGGAACACACCGGCCCCGGCATGTGGCACGTTCACCGCGGAGACGCGCATCTGTGGATCTTGGGCAGCATGTCGCCGTTGCCGAAGGGGATCACCTGGCGTCCAAAGCAACTGGAGCAGGTGCTCCAAACCACCAGTCAAGTGGTGGTCCAAAAGCCGTTCGACATCGGTATCGCACGCGTGCTTTGGCTGATCATCACGGAGCACAGCCTCTTGTTGGTGGGCGGCGGCAAGCGGCTCCGGGACGTCATGCCTCCCGAGCTGTACGCGCGCTTTTCGGCGCAGCGGGCCAAATATACGGATGATGCGGGCAAGTGGGAGCATTACAGACCGCTCATCGCGGCTGCGCTCCTGCAGCAGGCGGCATTCCATCAGGTGAACTTGTCGACCCGGTTGGATCTGGGCGCCGCGGTGCGCGCGCTCGCCAAAAAGCATGGCGTTCGAATCGAGGAACTGAAAATCGCGGGCGTCCATGACGTGCTGGATGCACTGAAAACCATGCCGCGTTCGACCGAGACCGCCTGCGTCGCGGCGTCGCTGGTCACCGTCGAGAAGGATCTGCCGCGCCTGGTCGAGCGCGCTCAAGCCTGGGCTGCCGGCAACCTCGAGCGCATCGATCAGTTGCATGAGCCGTCGGAAGTGGATGCCTGCCGTGCAGCTTTGGACGAGGGCGCAGGCGCGAGCGACCTCATCGCGCAGATCAGGCGCACCTGGCTCGACACCATGGAAATGTATCTGCGCGGCAGCGGGGTCACCGTCGCCGTGGTGAACATGGATATGCTGCTCGAGAAGGGCGGCCTCCTCGACGAGCTGCGCGCGAAGGGTTATGCCATCGACGCTCCTTGAGCAGCGGATCAGCTGAAGCCGGCGCCATCGATGATGCGGGCCGTCAGTGCGGCTTCTTATTGCCAATCATCCCGGCCGCCTGCCGCGGATGCCTTCCCGCGGCAGGCGTCGGAGAGTACTTCCTGGTCTCGGACCGCGCATCGACATGCGAGGCGATGGGGGACTCGACCGCCTTCGGGCCATGCGCCAACAGGGGCTTCAATCGGCTGGCATGGTCATCATCGGATTCCATCAGCCAGAGTTCATGGCGTTGCAGCCATTCGAGATCCAGGAGAGTCGTGGATTGGCTGATGATGATCTGGGCGGCAGGTTTCGTGGCGTCGAGATCCTCGATCGCCTGCATCAGGAATCGCGCCACGATGGGATGGACGTGCGAGTCGAAGTCGTCGATCGCGATCAGCTTGTCGGACTGCGCGTCGTCGAGCAGCGCCAGCACCACGAGAATGAGCCACAGCGCGTCCGTGCTGTGCTGGATCGAATCCGCCCACACGGGCTCCGCACCCTCACGCACGTGAAGGAACTCAATCGACGGTCCCGAGGACGCGGCGGTCCCGCGAACCGCCGGCGACGTCTGCACCCGCACGTCCACCACCGAGCCGTCGACCGCCCGAAGAATGCCGAGAATGCTCCGTTTGATGGCTGCGTCGCGCAGACGCCGTGCAAGGTGGTTCATGTCCGCGCATTCGGCGGACAACAGGATGACGAGCTGATGCTCGAACCAATTCAGAAGCGGCGCCAGCAGTTCGGCACCCAAGGTGCCCGCGGTCGTCAAAAACAACGCCTGCGGCTTGGTCGCCGAGCGCCAGGCTTCGCGCTGACCGAAAAAGAAGCTCGAGAACGGGCTCCATCGCTCGGTCTCGGCGGCCGCATCGTAGCGACGATCGAACCATCGCTGCGCCTTGTGTGTTCGAAACACCCGCAGTTGCTCGCTGAGGATTCGCCGCATGTTGTACGCGAAACCATAGCAATAGCGCATGCCTCCCAAGATCATGTCGATGGTCAACACGGTCGCTTCATCGTCCAGCCTCCTGGGCTGAAACGGCGTGTACCGTGCTTCGATATCGGATTCCGAAAAGGACGTCGAGCACAGCACGAACTCCCGCATCGTACGAAGCGCTCGCAATAGATTCGATTTACCGGCTCCGTTGGGACCGAAGACGATCGCGGAGTTGTTGAGGCGTGGCGTCGTGCCGAGGCCGCCACCCGCGTGCGAAGCCGCCCGGAAGCTCAGACGCTGCTCGGTGGAAAAGGACCGAAAGTTGCGAACGCTGAATTCTATGATCATGCGGTTCCTCCCTGTCGCACACATTCCATGATAGTCCTCCCGGCTTGGAGCCGGGCAGGAATGTCATGGCGTGCTTGCATGGATGAGCGAGGTCGGCCGCGTTGCGCTCAAGCTACAGCAAACGGGATTCGCTCCATGATGCCGACCGCTGCGCGGTCGGTCTCCTTCCGGTTCAGCGCTTGATGGCGCGCCGGATGGCAGTCGCGCAGTTGGCCAGCCTGACGTACAGCGACACCACCTTCAAAACGTCGCGGTCCATTTCGTCGATGAACGTCCGGATCTCGGCTTCGCTGGCGTTGTCGTGGTCGTACCAGTCACGCGGCTTTGCGGGTGCTCGTATCCGACCATCGCTCGACGCGATTCGCAACGCGTTCAGCGCCGCACCGTTGTTCGATGCAATTTCTTGCCGCGCGAGCACTGTCCGCAGTTCAGCCTCGATCGCGGCGAATTGTTCGATGAACTCCCGTTGGATTCCCCGTTCTTCCATGAGCCGGATGATCGCCGCACCGCGTGTGCCTATGGTCAGCCGATGTTCCGACTCATCGTGTGCCGGAGAAGCGCCAAGCATCCGCTGCAGCGAGACGGCATACATGTCGTAGCGCCCCAAATGCATCCGCAATTCGCCGGCTCGGCGCAGCAGCGAATCCTCCAGGAATTGGCGTTCCTTCATGGTCCGCGCCGTCCGACGGCGCTCCTGCCGCGCACGTTTGATCGCCGGGTCGGCGCCGTCATCGGCTGCATCATCGCCGGGCTTTGCGCGCGTGACCACGGTGTTCCGCGAGGCTGCGACGAAATCGTGGATGGCGGCGATCGTATCGCCGGGCGCACTCATGTGCGGGCAATGTCCCCGCGCACGCATGAAGATCAACTCGCTGTTCGGGATCTGGCGCTCCAGATATTTGCCGACCGCGGCGGGCGCCAGAATGTCGTCGCGGCACTGCATGATGAGTGAGCGCGCCGAAATGAGCGGGAGCTCCTTGCGATTGTCGGACAAGAAGATGGTCCGTGCCGTTTCCTTGGCGATGGTCGGATCCGTTCTGACGAAATTCTCCACCAGCTTCTGGCTCAGTTCGGGCCGGTCGGCGTTGCCCATGATCAGCGGCGCCATTCTGTGGGACCAGCCGACGAAGTCGTCATCCAGGGATTTCAGTTGTTCGGCCATCTGATCCGCCGTGAATCCGCCGATGTAGTCACGGTCATCGATATAGCGGGGCGAGGGCGTCACAAGGACGAGATCGCCGAACATGCCCGGCGCCTTGATGGACGCGAGCGCTCCGATCATCGCACTGTTGGAATGGCCGACGAAAATGGCGTTTTCAATATTGAGCTCGAGTCCCAGTTCGACGACATCCTGGGCATATCCGTGCGGGGTCGAGTATTTGTCCGAGGAATAGGCGGCCAGGTCCGAGCGCCCGGCGCCAACGTGGTCGAATAAAATGGTCGAGAACTTGCCTTCGAACGATGGCGCCACGTTACGCCACACGTGTTGGTCGCAGCCGAAGCCATGCGCAAAGACCATCGCCCGCTTGCCCGCGCCGCGAATATGAACATTGTTCCGATGCAAAGCTGACACATGCGCTCCGTGGGTCGAGTGACTGGTCGAAAACGTGCGCGCGTGGCGCGCCCTGAGCGATTCGTGCTGCAGTGTGCCAATTTTGCTTGGCCACTACCATTGATATTGCCATCAAGCGCCAAAATTGCGGGTGGCCCTTAACTTAACGTCGCGCAGCGTCAGATTGGAAGGACCGCTGAGACGTCGCGGCTTGGGTGTCGGTTGCCCCGCGAGACCCAAGAACAGCGCCTGATTTGACAGTTGCGCAGGCTGATGCCGGTTTGCGGCGCGCTCACCGCGGCGATGGGCTGACCTGCGTCGTCGTGCGCAGGGCATCGAGAATTTCCTGCACCAGCAAATGGCCTCGGTAGGCAAAGCCGGTATAGACCTGGATGAGATTCGCGCCCGCGCGCAAACTCGCCAAGGCGTGCTCGGCGCTGTCGATGCCGCCGACGCCGATGATGGGAAAGGTGGGTCCGAGTTCCGCGCGCAACTGCCCGATGACCGCGACGGACCGGGCATGGACGGGTGCGCCGCTCAAACCACCGCGATGCTCTTCGGGCCATGCAGCCCCGAGCATGCTGAGGTCGGTCGACGTGTTCGTTGCGATGACGCCTTCCACGCCAAGGGAGCGCAGCGTGGTCGCTACCGTCGTGATCTGCTCCTGATCCAGGTTCGGGGCTATCTTGACGAGCAGCGGAACGCGCTTCGCATGACGGGCCTCGAGTAGGGTGCGTTCCTGCAGCAGTGCACCGACGATGCGTTCCATGCCGGCGCGACCCTGAAGTTCACGCAGCCGGGCGGTGTTCGGCGATGAAACGTTGATCGCGACGTAGTCCGCCTGCGCGTATACCTTGCGCAGACAGGCAACATAGTCGGTCTCTGCGTGTTCGATGGGCGTGTCGATATTCTTGCCGATGCTGATGCCGCGAATCCCCGCATAGCGACTTCGGGCCAGTTGCGTCAGCAGATGGTCCACGCCTTTGTTGTTGAAGCCCATGCGATTGACCAGCGCGCCGGCGGCTGGAATCCGGAACATCCGAGGCTTGGCATTTCCAGGCTGTGGTCGAGGGGTGACGGTACCGAGTTCGATATGACTGAAGCCCAGGCAGCCGAGCGCATCCAGGTAATCGCCGTTCTTGTCGAAGCCGGCCGCGAGACCGAGCGGGTGGGCGAATGTCATTCCCAGGCATCGCACGGCAAGCTCAGCCGGTACATTGACGGCCGGCCACAGCGGATGCAGCAGCTGCAACCCGGCAAGACCCCAATCGTGTGCCCGCTCGGGATCCATGCGTGTGAGGATTCCCAGCGCTCCGCGCGCGAGCATGCCCGCCATCGATCGCTTCACGAGGGGACGGGCGCGGTGAGAATGGGCAACGTGAGAACGAACGCCGCAAGCGCCCTCCCCAGTCGCTCGGGAATGATGCCCCACGACAGCGAATCGGAATAGACGAGGATGTGCTGCAAGGCCTAGCCCTTTTTTTGCTTCTTCGGTTTGGGCGCCGCCGAGTAATGCACGTGGGTAATCTTCCAACCGTTGTCGGTCTTGAACCAGACATCGGTCTCCTGGTAGTCCTCCGTGTGCACCTTCTTGTTCGCCTCGCGCGTGGTCAGCCGCAGGACATAGCTGGCGATGGCCGTGTCGTCCAGCGGGCTGAACTTCACATGCAGGTCCGACACCGTTCCGGCCTTGATGCTTCCGCCCGCCTTGAGGAATTCGCCCCATTCCTTCCGATAGCTCGGCAGGTCGGTACGGCCCTCCGGAAACCAAAACACCGCATCGTCGGTGTAATAGCCAAAATACTTGTCGAGCTGGTTGGCGGCGTACGCCGCGTTGAATGCTTCCTCGAGCTGATCGATGTCGGCCTCCGCTCCAGCGATGCTGGGGGTGGGCGAGACGAGCCAGAGGAAGGCCAGGGAAAGAATCGCTGGTTTGTACATGATGCCCTTGAAAGTTGCTGCAGCGTGGCCGAAGGCGGCCAAATTTACGCCAGAATGACTGCGACGGCCACACCCTTGGGTCCGGACCCACGCCATCCTCAGACGTATTTCCATGTCGCCAGCGCTCCCAGGTAAAAGCAGATCTCGGTCGCTCTGCAGGTGACCTCGAGGCGGCCGGGATTGCCGCGCCCGACTGCCGGAGAACTGGTTTTGGCCAAGGCCATCCGCACGACGATGGCGCAGGCCACGCCGATCAGTCCGGGGATTCCAAGCACCGCGGCTGGCGCCAGGCCGATGAGTAATGCGACGCCGAGATCACCGGCTGCAGCCCGGGGATGGACGTCCGACCTGCGATGCGACGCATCGCCCGCCACCACGGACGCGAGCAACGCGCCGCTCGCCGCCTGGGCGGCGATCATGATGAGTCCGAGGGTCAGGTTGGCCGGCAGCTGCAGCGGCAGGTTGGCGGACGACAAGGCCATGAGCGCGTTGTACTTCAGCAGCAACGCGAACACCCAGTACAGGACGCCGAGATTGCGGTGGCGGGCATCCAGGCCCGCAGTGGCCGCCATCGCCAACACCACCGCCACGCTGGTCGGCCAGAGCTGAGCGGCGAGCCAGTAGACACCGGCGCCAATCGCGCCCACGACGATGGCGACCAGCGGAACGAAACGCAGGGCCTGGATCGGAAAATGCGGGCCGCCCGCGTCGGGCGAGGAGACCGGCATCCGTGTGACGAAGCGTAGCGCCGCCAGGAACAGGCGCCACTGCTCGCTCATGCCCGTTTGCGTCGTGCCGGTTGTGTTCTTTGCTCGCCCAGCGTCGTCTTGAGATAGTGCCCGGTGTACGATGCCTTATTCGCCGCAATCTGCTCGGGCGTGCCCACCGCAATGATCTTGCCGCCCCCGTCGCCACCTTCGGG
The DNA here is from genome assembly GCA_003164785.1 of Gammaproteobacteria bacterium. Lineage (GTDB taxonomy): Bacteria > Pseudomonadota > Gammaproteobacteria > Steroidobacterales > Steroidobacteraceae > Bog-1198. The sequence goes on from PLUE01000021.1 coordinate 30,517, forward strand.
ACCGAGATCGACGACCCAATCCGCGGTCTTGATGACGTCGAGATTGTGCTCGATCACGATGATGGTGTTGCCTTCGTCGCGGAGCCGGTGCAGCACCGCCAGCAGTTGGGCAATGTCGGCAAAATGCAGTCCGGTGGTGGGCTCATCGAGGATGTACAGAGTGCGCCCCGTGGCGCGCTTGGACAATTCCTTCGACAACTTCACGCGTTGCGCTTCACCGCCGGAGAGCGTGGTCGCGCTCTGGCCGAGCCGAACGTAGGAAAGACCCACGTCCATCAAGGTCTGCAGCTTGGGCTGAACCGTGGGCACCGCGGAGAAGAACGGCAACGCGTCCTCGACCGTCATGTCGAGGATCTCTTGGATGTTCTTGCCCTTGAATCGAATTTCCAACGTCTCGCGATTGTAGCGCTTGCCCTTGCACACATCGCAGGGCACGTAGACGTCGGCCAGAAAGTGCATTTCCACCTTGATGACGCCGTCGCCCTGGCACGCCTCGCAGCGGCCACCCTTGACGTTGAAGCTGAACCGGCCCGCCTCGTAGCCCCGCGCCCGCGACTCTGGAACCGAGGCGAATATCTCGCGAATCGGCGCGAACAATGCGGTATAGGTGGCCGGGTTGGAGCGGGGCGTACGCCCGATCGGGCTCTGATCGATTTCGATGACGCGGTCGATGAACTCGAGCCCCTCGATACGATCGAAGTGTGCGGTGCCGGGAGATGCGTGATGGAACGACGTGGCGACCCCGCGGAACAGCGTATCGTTCACCAAGGTCGATTTACCCGATCCGGACACGCCGGTGACGCAGGTCATCAAACCGAGCGGGAACTCGGCGGTCACATCCTTGAGATTGTTGGCTGTCGCGCCGGTGACGCGCAGCATGCGCTTCGGATCGGGAACGCGGCGCTTGGCTGGAATCTCGATGCGTCTGCGGCCGCTCAGATATTGGCCGGTGATCGAGTCGGGATGAGCGATGACTTCGGCCGCCGTCCCCTGCGCCACGATCTGCCCGCCGTGCACTCCGGCGCCGGGCCCCAAGTCCACGACGTAGTCGGCCTGGCGGATGGCGTCTTCATCGTGCTCCACGACGATGACCGTGTTGCCGAGGTCGCGCAGTTTGACGAGCGTGTCGAGCAGCCGCTGGTTGTCGCGTTGATGCAGACCGATCGACGGCTCATCGAGGATGTACATCACGCCGACCAATCCCGACCCGATCTGGCTCGCAAGGCGAATGCGCTGTGCTTCGCCGCCGGACAGCGTGTCGGCGCTTCGATTCAACGTGAGATAGTTCAGACCCACGTTGTTCAAGAAGCCGAGGCGGTCGCCGATTTCCTTCACGACCTTGACCGCGATCTCGCCGCGCCACCCGTGGAGCGTGAGTGATGCGAAGAACTCGATGGCGCGCTCGACCGACAGCGACGACACCTCCGGCACGCTCTTGCCCGCGACAAAGACATTTCGAGCCGCGCGGTTGAGCCGCGTGCCGCCGCAGTCGATGCAGGCGCGCGACGAACGATATTTCGACAACTCCTCGCGTACCGCCGCCGACTCGGTTTCCTTGTAGCGCCGCTCGAGATTGTTCACGATGCCCTCGAAGGCGTGTTTACGCTTGAGCGTCCCGCCCTTGCCGTCGAGGTATTTGAATTCGATCTGTTCTTCCTCGCTGCCGAACAGCACGAGGTTCTTGATCTTCTGCGGCAGGCTCTCGAAAGGCGCTTCGATGTCGAACTTGGAGTGCCGCGCCAGGGACTGGATCAGCTGGAAATAATACGTGTTGCGGCGATCCCAGCCGCGCACCGCCCCGCCGGCGAGCGACAAATGAGGGTTGCCGACGATCTTTTCCGGATCGAAAAACTCCTGGGTCCCGAGCCCATCGCAGGTCGGGCAGGCGCCGATCGGGCTGTTGAACGAGAACAATCGCGGCTCGAGTTCGCTCAACGAATAGTTGCAGATGGGACAGGCGAACTTGTTCGAGAACACGAGTTCGGCAGCATTGGAATCTTCCATGTACGCGACTCGCGCGACGCCCTGTCCGAGCCGCAACGCGGTCTCGAACGATTCCGCCAGTCGCTGGCCCAGATCCGGACGTACCTTGAAACGATCGACGACGGCTTCGACGGTGTGCTTGCGGCGGACGTCGAGTTTCGGTGCATTGTCCAACTCGACGACCCTGCCGTCGATTCTGGCCCGCACGAAGCCGCCGGCCTGCAACTCCTCGAGCAGCTCGGCGTGTTCGCCCTTGCGCTCCGCCACGGCGGGCGCGAGCAGCATCATCGCTGTCCCTTCTGGTTGGGCGAGAATGGCGTCTACCATCTGGCTCACCGTCTGTGCCGCCAGGTCGGTATGGTGATCCGGGCACCGTGGCGTGCCCGCGCGTGCATACAGGAGGCGCAGATAGTCGTGGATTTCCGTCACCGTGCCCACGGTCGAGCGGGGATTGTGCGACGTCGACTTCTGCTCGATGGAGATGGCGGGCGACAGTCCCTCGATGGTGTCGATATCCGGCTTCTCCATCATCGACAAAAACTGCCTCGCGTAGGTCGAGAGCGACTCGACATAGCGACGCTGGCCTTCGGCATAGATTGTGTCGAAGGCGAGCGAGGATTTGCCCGAACCCGATAGTCCGGTCAACACGATCAACTGATCGCGGGGCAGATCGAGGTCGATGTTCTTCAGGTTGTGAGTCCGGGCTCCCCGGATGCGTATATTTTGCATGTAACCATTTACCATACGCCCGGCGTCAAGCCCGGGCCGAGGACGAATATCTGGGCGATTGCGGAGCCAGAGTTGGATAGTGGGGCCTGGCGGCGCGTGTACAATGCGCATCATTCAAAGCTTCGGGGGTTTGTCATGGCGCGCGGCGTAAATAAGGTCATTCTGGTGGGTACTCTGGGCGCGGATCCGGAAACCCGGTCCATGCCGAGCGGCATGACCGTGACGAATATCCGCATTGCGACCAACGAGTCGTGGAAGGACAAGGCGTCCGGCGCGCAGCAGGAGCGCACCGAATGGCACAACATTGCCTTGTTCGGCCGTTTGGGCGAGATCGGCGCGGAATACCTGCGCAAGGGGTCGCAGGTCTACGTCGAGGGGAAACTACGCACCCGCAAATGGCAGGACAAGCAGGGAAATGACCGCTATACCACCGAAATCATCGGCGACAACATGCAGATGTTGGGCGGCAAGTCGGGTGGCGGCGGCGGCGGTGGCATGGGCGGCGAGCGCGGCGGCGGCTCGAGCGCGCCTCCCCGCGAAGAATACGATCAGTCCCCGGCGCCGGCGGGCGGCGGAAAAGAGGATTTCGACGACGATATTCCGTTCTGAAATAGGGCGGACCACCCGGTGTCTGGCGTCGGGCATCCCGGCGGGGGGGTGGGCGAGGGCTCTGCAGACTTGGAATCCGCGTTACGACCCCAATGTTGGGGAGTCAGATCAAGGAACCGCCGTGCCCGCAGCATTCGACATGACCCCGCCCTTAGACGCGCAACGCCGTAAGATCACTGCGGGACTCGACAGCGACGAACGTCGCGTGCTGTTGGAGCATGGCACGGAGGCCGCTTTCTGCGGCGTTTTTTTGGACAACAAGAAGAACGGTACGTACACCTGCCGCTTCTGCGGTTTGCCGCTGTTCCGCTCCGACGCGAAGTTCGATTCCGGGACCGGCTGGCCGAGCTTTTTCAAGCCCTACGCTGAATCGCACATCAAGCGCATCCGCGACAATAGCTACGGTATGGTGCGGGTCGAGGAAGTCTGCGCTCGTTGTGGGAGCCACCTGGGCCATATATTCCCCGACGGGCCGCGCCCCACCGGCGAGCGGCATTGCCTGAATTCGGTGTCCCTGGGCTTTACAGAGAAGGGCGAAGCGCTCCCGGATGTGTTGAAGCGCGGCGCGCCCGAAGGGGTTGCCGCCGAACCAGGTTGACGGGGAGTCTATTCCAATTGCCGGCCGTCAGTCGTCGACGATCTCCTCGTCCGGAAACAGCGCCTCCGTGAACCCGAATTGAGTGAGATCGCGGATGCGTCGGGGGTAAAGGATGCCATCCAAGTGGTCCACTTCATGTTGAACGACTCTGGCATGAAAATTGCTCACGGTGCGATCGAGGGGCTGCCCATCGGCGTCGACGCCGGCGTAGCGCAAATGCTTGTAGCGGGGCACGACCCCGCGCATGCCAGGGACCGACAGGCAGCCTTCCCAGCCGTCCTCCATGTCGTCTCCCACCGGGGCCAGGACGGGGTTGATGAGCACAGTGAATGGCACCGGGTCAGCTTCCGGATACCGTGGGTTGTGGTCCATGCCGAAAATGACCACCCGCAGGCCGACGCCGATTTGCGGCGCGGCAAGGCCGGCACCATTGAGATCCCGCATGGTGTCCCGCATATCGGCCACCAGCGATGCCAGCTCCGCCGTGCCGAATTGGCGCACCGGTTCGGCCACCGCCAGCAGGCGGGGATCGCCCATTCTTAGAACTTCGCGTATTGCCATGATTGCTAGTATCTTAGCGGCCTTTTCAACGTGAGCCTATGCCCGGTCTTTTATACATAAAAACATTCGGCTGCCAGATGAACGAATACGACTCCGGCAAGATGGAGGACGTGCTCGAGGCATCTCATGGAATGACGCGCACCGACAACGCGGCCGAGGCGGATGTGCTGTTGGTCAACACCTGCTCCGTGCGCGAGAAGGCCGAGGACAAGGTGTTCTCGTTGCTGGGTCAGTGGCGATTGCTCAAGGAACAGCGGCCCCACGTGGTGATCGGGGTGGGCGGCTGCGTGGCGAGCCAGGAAGGCGAGGGCATCATGTCGCGGGCGCCGTTCGTCGATCTGGTGTTCGGCCCGCAGACCCTGCACCGGTTGCCCGACATGTTGATGGACCTCCATCAGTCCGGCCGCTCACAGATCGACGTCAGCTTTCCCGAGATCGAAAAATTCGACCGTTTACCGGAGGCTCGCGCCTCCGGGGCGACTGCGTTCGTCTCCATCATGGAAGGCTGCAGCAAATACTGCACGTTTTGCGTCGTGCCCTACACGCGCGGCGAGGAGATCAGCCGTCCGTTCGACCAGGTGATGCATGAAGTGCGATCGCTGGCCGGACAGGGCGTCGGCGAGATCATCTTGCTGGGCCAGAACGTGAATGCGTACGCCGGGCCGATGGAGGACGGCACACTCGCGGATCTGTCGACCTTGATTCATTTCGTCGCCGCGATCGACGGAATCGAGCGCATCCGCTTCACCACATCGCATCCGCTGGATTTCAACGACAGCCTGATCGAGGCCTACGCCAACGTTCCGAAGCTCAACAACTTTCTGCATCTGCCGGTGCAGAGCGGTTCCGATCGAATTCTGGTGGCGATGAAGCGCGGACACACCGTGCTCGAATACAAGCAAAAGATTCGCAAGCTGCGCGCCGTGCGGCCGGACATCTGCATCTCGACCGACCTCATCGTTGGTTTTCCCGGCGAATCGGACGAGGACTTCATGGCGACGATGAATCTGGTTGCCGACGTGGGGTTCGATCAGTCGTTCAGCTTTCTCTACAGCCGTCGCCCCGGCACGCCCGCGGCGGCGCTGCCCGGCGAGGTTCCGCATGAGGTGAAGCAGAGCCGGTTGGAGATTCTTCAGGCGCGACTGAACGGTCAGGCGCGCGCGATTTCACAGCGTATGGTGGGGAGTCGTCAGCGCGTCCTGATCGAGCGCCCGGCGAAGCGCAATCCGCAGCAATTGGCGGGGCGCACGGACAACAACCGCTGGGTGAATTTCGACGGTCCCGTGCACGATCCGATGGGGCTCATCAATCGCTTCGCGGACGTCATCATCACCGAAGCCATGCCGAATTCGCTTCGCGGTCGTCTGGTGCAGGAAGGATCGCTCATCGAGGAAGACGCCCTCTCATGAGTTCCGTGCTCATGACGAGGGATATCGTGTTTGCTCCCGCCGACAACATCCGCCTGGTCGAATTGTGCGGCCCTCTGGATCAGCACCTGCACCAGATCGAGGCGCGACTCGGCGTGGAGGTGCGCCGGCGCGGCAACCGATTCCAAATCATCGGGCTGCCCGCCGCAATCAAGAGCGCCGAATCCGTGCTTCAGGATTTGTACACACGTGCTCAGCGCGAGCCGGTCGATTCGGAGCGCGTGCACATTGCTTTACAGGAGTTGGGCATGGCCGACGACGCACAGACTGCTGCGGTGTCCGGCGTCTCTCCCGCCGGCGCACCGATCGCCGAGCCGAGCGACGAGCTGAAGGTTCGCACGGCGCGGGGCGCGGTGCGCGCGCGCGGGGCGAATCAAACCGAGTACCTGACCAATGTCCGAAATCACGACCTGACGTTCGGGATCGGACCGGCCGGCACGGGCAAGACCTATCTGGCGGTGGCCTGCGCGGTCGAGGCGCTGCAATCGGAAAAGGTGCGCAGGATCATTCTGGTGCGGCCTGCCGTCGAAGCGGGCGAGCGGCTGGGTTTCCTGCCGGGAGATTTGTCGCAGAAGGTCGATCCGTATCTGCGACCCATGTACGACGCCCTCTACGAAATGATGGGGTTCGAACGGGTCGCCAAGATGATCGAGCGCAACGTCATCGAGGTGGCGCCGCTCGCGTTCATGCGCGGACGGTCCCTCAACGATTCCTTCGTCATCCTCGACGAGGCGCAGAACACGACCAACGAGCAGATGAAAATGTTTCTGACGCGCATAGGCTTCGGCTCCAAGGCCGTCGTCACGGGCGACATCACCCAGGTCGACTTGCCGAGCACGAAGGCGTCCGGGCTGCGCACGGTGATCGACATTCTGCGCGGCGTGCGCGGCATCGCCTTCACGATGTTCACCTCGAAGGATGTGGTACGCCACCCCTTGGTGCAGAGAATCGTCCAGGCCTATGAGGCCAACAGTCCCGACAACGGCTCCTGATCCATGGCGGACCGGTTGGAACTCGACGTGACCTATGCTGCCCGGCGTCCCTGGGCGCCCCGGCCCGTGCAATTCAGGACCTGGGCGGAGGCTGCGTTGCGCGGCAGGTCGCGCTCCAGCGTGCTGTCCGTGCGGGTGGTGGGCGCGGCGCGCAGCCGCAGTTTGAATGCGCGCTATCGCCGGAAGGACAAGCCGACGAACGTGTTGTCCTTCGGCGGCGCCGGATGGAGTCCGGACGGTGTGAACCATCTGGGCGAGCTCGTCATTTGTGCGCCCGTGGTGGCGCACGAGGCCGTGTCGCAGGGGAAATCCCGCGAGGCGCACTGGGCGCATATGACGGTGCACGGTGTCCTGCACCTGCTGGGTTTCGACCACGAACATCGGGCCGGGGCCCTGGAAATGGAGGCCATGGAGCTTCAAATCCTTGATCGGCTTGGGTTTTCGAACCCGTATGCTTGATCGAGTATCCTGCGCTCATGTCCGAACAGACCTCAGGTAGCACCGGCCGCTGGCTCAAGCGCATCACGCAGTCGATGTCCGGGGAGCCGCGCGACCTTGCGGAACTCATCGAGGATCTGCGCGAGGCGAGCGAGCGTGGTTTGTTCGACGGCGACTCGCTGGTCATGCTCGAGGGCGTCCTGGCGGTCGCGGACATGCAGGTCCGCGACATCATGGTGCCGCGCTCGCAGATGGTGTTCGTCGAGCGGGATGAGCCGCCCGACAAGCTGGTGGAATTGGTGGTCGAGTCGGGCCACTCGCGATTCCCGGTCATCGGCGAGGATCGCGACCAGATTTTGGGGATCCTGCTCGCCAAGGATCTGCTGCGATTGCAGGCGGCCGGCGATGAGCCGTTCGAGATTCGTGAGTACATGCGCCCCGTGGTGTTCGTTCCGGAAAGCAAGCGCCTCAATGTGCTGCTCAAGGAGTTCCGCCTGAGTCACAACCACATCGCGATGGTGGTGGATGAGTATGGCGGGGTCTGCGGTCTGGTGACCATCGAAGATGTGATCGAACAGATCGTCGGTGAGATCGATGATGAGCATGACGTCGAGGATGATCAGACCATTCGACGCGAAACGCCGCGGGAATTCACGGTGCGCGCGCTCACGCCAATCGATGATTTCAACGAGTATTTCGGCACCGCGTTTTCCGACGAGGAATACGACACCATCGGCGGACTGCTGATGCAGGAGTTCGGGCGGCTTCCGCGCCGTGGCGAGACCATCCAGGTCGGGGAATTGGAGTTCCGCGTGGTGCGTGCCGACCGCCGCCGGATCGATCTTTTGCGTGTGATCACGCCCACCGACATTGAACCGCATCCCGCCGACGAGTCGACTCCTTGAATGTGCGGTTGCGCGGCCCGGGGGCCGCGTTTCAACGGCAGGCCTTGTTGCGGCTGATCGCCGCGTTCGCGGTTGGCGGAGCGCTCAATCTGGCGTTTGCGCCGTTTGCTTGGTGGCCGGTCGGCCTGTTGGCACCCGCCGGCTTGTTCGCCTTGATCCGCGGACTGCCGCCGCGCCGCGCCGCCTGGGTCGGTGCGGCATTCGGAGCCGGTCTGTTCGCCTTCGGAACCTATTGGCTCTACACGTGCCTGCACGTGTTTGGACTGGTGCCCCTGTGGCTCACCGTCGTGCTGCAGGCGGCATTGGTGGCCGGGATGTCGGCGTTCTACGCTTTACTCTGCTTTCTCGCGAATCGCTTCTGGCTCAAGCCGGGCGCGGCCCGTGACTGGTTGGTGCTGCCCGCCGTGTGGGTTCTGCTCGAGTGGTTGCGCGGCTGGGTGCTCACCGGATTTCCCTGGTTGTCCCTCGGCTATGCCTTCATCGATACGCCGTTGGCGGGCTGGGCTCCCTTGTTCGGCGTCTATGGCGTCACATGGGCGGCGGCGTTCGTGGCCGTCGCGCTCAGCGTCCTGTTCGCTCCGGGGGTGGGGCGGTCGCGGCGCGTCGCCGCCGTGGTCTCCATCGTGGTCTTGTTCGCGCTGCCGTTGCTCCTGACCCGCCACGCCTGGACTCGGGCAGCGGGCGAACCGGTCCCGATCGCCGCGGTCCAGGGCGCTGTCTCCCAAGACCAAAAGTGGCAGATCAAGAATCGCGACGAGACGATGTCGCGCTATTCGAACCTCACGAATAAGGCCTGGGGCGCGCGCCTCATCGTGTGGCCGGAGTCGGCATTGCCGGTGCTGGCCAACAGCATCCCGGAGTATCTGGCGGATCTGCGCCGGGACGGCGTTGCCCATGATGCCGAATTTGCCATCGGCCTCGTCAATTATCAGGTGGCGACACATCAATATTTCAACGGCCTGCTGGTCATGAGCAAGGCCGGCGATGGCTGGTACTACAAGCGCCACTTGGTCCCCTTCGGCGAATATTTTCCGGTTCCGTCGTTCGTGAGGTCGTGGATGCGGCTGATGAGCCTGCCGTACGACGACATCTCCGCGGGTTCCGCCCACCAACCGGTATTGAGCGCGGCCGGACAGAAGCTCGGATTGACGATTTGTTATGAGGACGCCTTCGGCAGCGAGCAGTTGAAGATCCTGCGCGATGCCACGCTCCTGATCAACGTCACCAACAATGCGTGGTTCGGCGATTCCACGGCGCCGCATCAGCATCTGCAGATCTCGCGCATGCGCGCGTTGGAGGCGGGGCGTTACCTGCTGCGCGCCACCAATGATGGCATCACCGCGGCGATCGATCCGCGCGGCAGGGTGATCGCACGGCTGCCGCAATTCGAAGAAGCCGTGCTGCGCGTGGACGTGCTGCCGATGACGGGGCTCACGCCGTATGCAAGGCTCGGCAATTACCCGGTCGTTCTCGGGGCCTTGGGTTTGCTGGGGTTGGCGTTGTGGCGGCGGCGGGTGGGCAATTAGGCGGCTCGACCGGCAGCACAAAGCGGAGCGCAATGATCGGACATCAGTCCGCCATTGCGCTCCTGGCGACCGTGAGACGCGCATCCCCTCAGCAAGATTCGTGGCGATCGAGAATCGGCGGAGCGCCGCGGAACGGGGGGCTCCGCGGGCGGGCGTTTCTGCGGAAACTACGAGCGTCCTGATTGCCGCGCCGGGCGGCTCATGCGGATTTGCGAAGTTCCGCGATCAGGCCGCCGTACGATGCCAGGGACGGCGTGACCAGTCCGACCACCTTGCCTTGGTCATCCCAGAGCCGGACCCTGACCGCTTCCAGGTGATAGCGCTCCGTCTCGAACCGCGCGATTTCATCGGCGGTCATCGGGCCGCCTTGCAGCTTCAGGGTCACGACGGAGGCCGCGCTCAGCTTCGAGAAGTACGTTGGATCGGTGGCGCAGAGGTAGCGCTTGGCGGGCACGTGAAGGCGCACGGGCTCGGACACGTCGGCCGGGAAGCGTGTGGCGAGCCATCGAGCGCCAATGTCCTCGTGGTGGGCGTCTTCGGTCCAGTCTTCCAAGGCATCGGGCACATCCTCCACGAGATGCCCGACATCGTGCAGCAATGCGGCCAGGACGAGGGACGGCGCCGCCCCTTCGCTCTGTGCGAAATGGGCGGCTTGCAGCATATGCTCGGTCATCGAGACGTTTTCGCCGAAATAGGCTCCTGAGCCGCGTTTCGCGAATATGTCCAGCACTTCATCGGTGATCGTCATGGGGATGCCTTTTGGTTCAGTTGGCGCCGGAGCAGGGCGGTTTCACTATAAACACTGTCGCGCGTCAGGTAACAGCCACGGAGGTGACGGCCGTGCGTCGCCGACGAAAACGCAGTGCGCCCGTGCAAAATGCACTGATTGTCGAAAAGAACGAGATCGCCGGCGCTTAGTTTGAACTGCAGCTGAAACGTCCCGTCCTGCAGGAGCTCGGCAAAACGGCGGTAGGCGGTATAAAAGCCGGGGGCTTGCCGCCGGCTCAGGCGCAAGGGTGCGATCGAGCGATTGTTGTAATGAATCGCGATGACCCTGCCGTCGCACGAGAGCTGGATGAACGGCCGCTCGGCGTAGAGTTCCGCGTTTTTCGAGCGGTAGGCGAAGGGCACCGGCGTTCGCGTCAGTGTCGCGAATGTCTCGGGGTCAGTTGCCCGCAGATGCTCCGCGAGCGCGAAACCGTCGGCGAACAGGCTGGCGCCGCCGTCCGGCGAGGCGAGCAGCGTGTGCAATGCCTGAAACCCCGGCACCGGTTCGCGGTAGGGGTTGTCGGTATGCAGGCCGAGTCCGAGATCCGAATAGGCGAGGTTTTCCGGCTGGGGCACGGCGCGGACGTCGAACACGAGCCCGTAATTGGTCTCGCAAACCTGTCCGGCCAAGCTCATTGCATCCAGGATCGCCTCGTTCGTCGCGGGTACGCCGCTCAAGAACGCCATTCCCGTCTGCAATAGCCGCGTGAGCCATTCGAGTCTCACGGCCGGCCGGCTGCGGAGTTCCTCGAGTGCCGTCCAGGCAAAGTCGCGGCGCGCATCCAGCTCTCCGCCGATCCAGGTCTGCGGCAGCCGCTCCGGCGCGTCGACGCACCCGGCATCCGCAGCATCCGGGGCATGTGCGGCCAACCAGTCGAAGGAGAACGTTGCCGGCGCGCTTTCCCCCTCCCACTCGATCTTCACGTCGCCGAGCTGCGTCTGAATGCCGCGAATCACGGGGTGTTCCGGGACCTCGCTGATGTCCACCAGGCGCTGACCGCTGTGCCGATCTCGGTCTTCTACCCGGTTGTCGCGCAACCAGAGGCTGTCGAATTCCGCAATCCGGCCCGAGGCCCATTCAACGGTGAGCGCTTCCGGGTCGGCGGACACCCGGATGATCTGTTCGGGGGGGCTCATGGTAAGTGGTGTCCTGTCGCGGCTGCGCGCATGCTCAAGTAGTAAAGGGTGCCCGCGCCGATCGCGGCCAGGGCGCTGACCGCCGACAAGGACACGAACACGCCCTGCCAGCCAAAGGCGACCGAAACACGGGCCACGCTGTCGCCGGCGACGACCGCGCCGAGATAGCCGACACCGTCGATGATGCCGGAGGCGATGGCGGATGCCTGTTTTCCACCGAAATCCAGGGCGAAGGCGCCGCCAAGGTAGGAGTAGGGTCCGAGCAGGCAAAACGCGATCGTGCCGATGGCGAGCAGCGGAGTCAGCGGACTCGCCACGCTCGACTGCATGCATGGACATGAGCACCAGCAGGGCCGCGGCGGTCGCGCTCAGGCCGAGCAACAGGAGCAGGGGCCGCCCATTCACGCCGAGGCGATCGCTCAGCCAGCCCGTCGCGACGACCGACACGGCGCCGACTGCGGGGAATACGGCGCTCATGCCCGCGGCCCTCCCCATGCTGTAGCGCAGATAGTCATGCAGATAGACCGGCGTCCAACCATTGAATGTTTCGCGGATTATCGTGCAGCCCAGCGACAACAGGCAAACCAGGAGAAAGGCGCGGCTGCGCAGCAGGGGCAGCAAGAAGTCGCGCAGCCGGCGCGGCGTTGCCTCGTTTGCAAACAGATTCAGCGGGTTCGCTCTCGCCTGCGGGAATCCGGCATCGGCCCGGGATTCGCGCAGGAAGAAGTAATTGGCGGCGAACAAAATGCCGGCGATCGCAGCGGCGAGATAGAACAGGGGCCGCCACCCGACGCCGCTCTGGATCAGCACGCCCATCGATTGCCGGGCCGCGGCGTCACCGATCAGATAGCTGATGCTGAGGACACCGATGACGGCGCCGTGCGAGGAAAAATCGAACCATCGGGAGGAGACCTTCAGCAGGCCCGCCCACGCGACCGACTGGGTCAATCGGTTGCCGAACCATGCGAGGGTGAAAACCGGCACGAACGAACTGGTCGCAAACAGGAGTGTAAAAAAGGTCGCGCCACCCAGGCCGATCAGGAAGCTCACCCGGCCGCCCCAATAGTCGCCAAGTCCGCCGAGGAGCAGCTTGCCGAGGGCATAGGCGAGAACGCCCAACGAGCTGATCGAGCCGATCCGGATCAGGGCGGCGCCGTGGCTCAGGCCGTGCTTACCCAATTCGTCAGCCAGCAGCGGAGTGGCCACCGACAGGTCTGCGCGGCAAAAATATAACGCGCCCGCCGCCGAACAGGAGCAACACGGTCAAGCCCTGCCGATAGCGCAGGGTGCGACCGCTGGGCTGGAGGGCAGCATTCATTCCGAATTGTGGCATGAAACGTGCTTTGTCCTACCAGCAGGCGGATCGGAGTTAGTCATGTCGTGTGAGTTTGAGGCCCCCAGGTTACGGACCCGGTATTCGAACGCGAAGAACCGGCAATCCTTGGCCCCTCGCCGGTGCGAGGCGGCAAACCATTGCCGCTTCCGCCAGGTCAGGCGCATGACTCCGTCGAACGAATTGGCCCATTTTTCGGAGGTATCACCATGTCTCTAAGCGCAACCGTTGCCACAGCACCCGCATCCGCGGTCCGCGGCAACCATCACAGCCATAAGAAGGGTGTTCAAGCGGATGCCCTGACAGAAGATTCCAGCACCACGGCGTCCGGACAGACTCCTGCGACCACGCAGAGCTTGTTCAGCAGTTTGCTGCAAACCGTGGAAACGGTGGCCAGCACGACGCCCATCGGCGCGGCCGCCGCGGCGGCGGTATCGGCCCTGACCAGCTCGACGACGGCGTCGACCGCGGCGACGACCGGCACCGCGTCCGCGTCAAGCACCGGAACCGCTTCCACCGCGGCCGCCGGAGCCACTCAGGCGCAGAACGTTCAGGGTTTCCTGCACTCGCTGTTCCAAGCGTTAAAGGCGGACGGATCGGGCAGCAGCAGCTCCACGGGGTCCGCCGCGTCCACGGCCGGGTCGACGACGGGAGGGGCCGCGACATCGGGCGCGGGGCAGTACGAGGGGAGCTTGGCGTCGTCGTTGCAAACCTTGATTCAGCAGCTGGGGTCCGGCGGTTCGACGAGCACCACGGCGGCGAATCTCAGCTCCTCGTTCGACAAGTTGGTGCAGGGCGCGGGCAGCAGCTCGGCGCTCGCCTCGGCGGCGGGGACCTCGAGCGGATCGAGCACGGCGTCGAATCAGTCGTCGAACGCAGGACTTACGAATTTCCTGAACAACTTGTTGCAGACCGTCCAAAGCAATGGCGGACACTCGTTGAGTTCGGTGGGCGCGACGGTCGACGCCAAGGTGTGAGGGGTGGCGTCCTGGCGTAGAATCCGGACGTGAACGGAACCAAACGCCTCCCTACATTGTACATCCCGCATGGCGGCGGACCGTGTTTTTTCATGGATCCGCCGCCGATGTTCCCGCATTTGTGGGACGGGTTGGCGCAGTACCTGCGTGGCATCGACGGCACTCTCGGCGTCAAGCCAAAGGCGGTTCTGATCGTCTCCGGACATTGGGAGACGACGCAGCCAACGCTCAACATCGCCGAGCGGCCCCACCTGCTATTCGATTATTACGGCTTTCCGGCGCATACCTACCATTTGACCTATCCCGTGGCGGGGGCTCCCGATCTGGCGCCGCGCGTACGGGCTTTGCTGGCGGACGCGGGCTTCGAGTCCGGCGTGGATGCCGATCGCGGATTGGACCACGGCGTGTTCATTCCCTTTCTGCTGGTGTATCCGCATGCGGATGTTCCGATCATGCAACTGTCGCTGCAGAAAAGTCTCGATCCCGCGTTGCATCTGCGCATCGGGAAGGCGTTGGCTCCCTTGCGCGACGAGGGCGTGCTCATCGTCGGCAGTGGCATGAGTTACCACAATCTGCGGGCGCTGTATTCGCCCCAGGGCGGTGCGGCGGCGGCTTCCTTCGATGCCTGGTTGGGGGACGCCGTGCTGGATCCGCAAGGTCGCGACGAGAAACTGAGCGCGTGGCGCCGCGCGCCGGGCGGAGTCGAGGCGCATCCGCGCGAAGAACACTTGATTCCGTTGATGGTGGCCGCGGGAGCCGCGGACGGCGATGCGGGGGTCCGTACGTTCAGCGGTTCCATTGCCGGCAAGGCGTTGTCGGCATTCCAATTCGGCGGCTCATGACCTCCGGCTTACCGCCTGAGACCCGCACCGAACGCTTGAACACCAAAGCCGCGGGCATCATCGGCCTGGCGGTGATGTGCAGCCGCGTGCTCGGGCTGGCCCGCGAACAGATCTGCGCGGCGCTGTTCGGCGGCGGCGCAGCCATGGATGCCTTCACCGCGGCGTTTCGGATTCCCAATCTGCTGCGGGATTTGTTCGCCGAAGGTGCGTTGTCGACCGCATTCGTCACCACGTTCAGCAAGACCATCGCGCGCAGCGGCGACGCTGCCGCCTGGCGGCTCGCGAACAAGGTGGCCACGCTGACGCTCATCGTTCTCGGCACCATCTGCGTCATCGGCATGGTGTTTTCGTCCCAGCTCGTCGAACTGATGGCGCCGGGCTTCGACCCGCAGAAGGCTGCGCTGACCGCCCAGCTGACACGCATCATGTTTCCCTTCATCGTCTTGGTGTCGATGGCCGCATTGGTGATGGGGATGCTGAACGCGAAAAGCGTGTTCGGAATGCCGGCCATGGCATCGAGCTTCTTCAATATCGGATCGATCGTCGGCGGCGTGACCTTGGGCGCATGGATCGATCCGCATTTTGGACACCGTGCCTTGATCGGGCTCGCGATCGGCACATTGATCGGCGGCGCGCTGCAATTTGCCGTGCAGCTGCCGCCGCTGCGGCGTCTCGGGTTTCGGTTCGCACCCGATACGCAATGGCGCGACCCCGGGGTGAGTGCGATCTTGTTGCTCATGGGACCCTCGGTCATCGCGGCCAGCACCACGCAATTGAATGTCTTGGCGAACTCGATTTTCGCCTCCACGCTGGGCGATGGCGCGATCTTCTGGCTGGCCATCGCATTTCGGTTGATGCAGCTTCCCCTGGGCCTGTTTGGCGTGGCGCTCGGCACGGTGACGCTGCCGCTGTTGTCACGCTTGGTGGTGGCAGGCCATATGGTCGGGTTTCGAGACGAGCTCGCGCGCGCGATGCGACTGATGTTCCTGCTGACGATTCCCTCGACCATCGGCCTCATGATATTGGCTGAGCCGATCATTTCGGTGCTGTATCAGCACGGCAAGTTCGATGCCCATGAGGCAGCGCAGGCGGGTGGTGCGCTCCGGTTCTACGCCATCGGCCTCGCGGGGTATGCGGCGCTCAAGGTGCTGGTGAACTCGTTCTATGCGCTGGATCGCCGCAAGACGCCCATGTTCGTGAGCTTCTTCTCGGTCGCGCTGAATCTGCTGTTCAACTGGATCTTTACGTTCCAGCTGCACTGGGGCCATCTTGGACTGGCCTTTTCCACGGGTTGCGTGGCGACCTGCAATTTCCTGATCTTGTACTTCCTGATGTATCGGCAACTCGGCGGTCTGGAGACGGGTCGGATGCTCGTGCTGCTGGTCAAAGCAGGCATCGCCGGTCTGGCGCTGGCAGCCGTGTGTTTCGCGTCTACCCATTGGTTGCTGGCGGGCTGGGCCACCCAGCACTTCCTCAGCAAGGCGCTCGCGTTGCTGGGAACCGTGGTGGTCGGCGGTTTGGTCTTCACGGCTTGCGGGGTCGCGTTGCGGATCGACGAGCTCAATGAACTTATCGTCATGATCAGGCGCCGCCTGGCACGCGGTCGGTGACTTTGCACAACTTTACCCGTGCCGGCGTTGATTTCGGGGGACGGCACGCCGATCATTCCCACCCTAGTCTGGAGCTCAAGATGATGAAATTGGTGGGGATTTGCTTATTGTGCGCCGCATCAACGCTGACGACGGCATATGCGGAGACATTCGTGATCGAAGCCGACGCCTCGGGGCATGAGGCGACGATCAGGATACCGGTCGGCGCCGTGACCAAATTGTCCGCCAATTCTGCCGAATCGTTGGAGGGCTACGGCGACTCCCAGGACGAGACGATGCGATTGAGCGGCGATGTGCTGATCAGCATCGCGGGCAGCCAGCAGCCGATCGAGATCAAAGCCGACAAGGTTCTTCTCGAACTGACCGCCGATTCCATTCCCCATCACGAGAAAGGCGGCCGGGCCGAGGCGGCCACGCACAAATTGC
Source organism: Gammaproteobacteria bacterium (assembly GCA_003164785.1). Lineage (GTDB taxonomy): Bacteria > Pseudomonadota > Gammaproteobacteria > Steroidobacterales > Steroidobacteraceae > Bog-1198. The sequence goes on from PLUE01000021.1 coordinate 47,378, forward strand.
TGCGCTCGACCACGACGTTCAGCGGCGCCGAAAATTCCCAGGTCTTCGTGGGCAATGTCGTGTTCGATTTGCAGACATCGTCCGGACCGATGGAAATCAAGGCCGACAAGGTCGAGCATCAGCTGCGGACCGAGGCCGGCGCCTAGCCTTAAGCCTGTCGAATTCTCCCGCGGGCTCGCTCACGAGTCGGCCTACAATGCGCGCTCCTCCGGTCAACGAGCGACACCTCAGCGCATGGGCCATTCCCAAAATCGCGTTCGCACGTTGTGGGCGCGAATAAGACAACATCCGCTGGCGCGGGTGGGCCCTGGGCTCATTACCGGTGTTGCTGACGACGATCCGAGCGGCATCGCGACGTATTCCCAGGCGGGCGCGCAGTTCGGTCTCGGCATGCTGTGGACCATGCCGTTGGCCTTCCCGCTCATGTCAGCGATCCAGTCGATGTGCGGGCGGATCGGCCGCGTGACCGGCAAAGGACTGGCCGCCAACATCAAGGATGCATTTCCGCCCTCCGTGTTGAAGGGAGCGGTGTTGTTGCTGTTGACCGCGAACATCCTGAACATCGCGGCGGACGTGGCGGCGATGGGCGAAGTGGCTGAACTGGTCACGGGCGTCGATCGTCATCTGATGACGGCGTGTTTCGTCATCCTGACGCTGGCACTGCAGATTTTCGTCCCTTATCATCGGTACGTTGCATTTTTGAAATGGTTGACACTGTCGTTGCTGGCGTACGCCGCCGTGCTGTTCACGGTGCACGTGCCCTGGAGCCAAGTCCTGCTGCAGACCATTCGTCCGACCTTCACCCCGAATGCGGCCGCCGCGGCCGTGGTGATCGGCGTGTTCGGCACCACGATCAGTCCGTATCTTTTTTTCTGGCAGGCGTCGGAGGAAGTGGAAAACATGCAGGCGGGCGTGGCGGTCCCTTCCCTGCTGCGTGAACCGAGCGCCGCTCCGGCCGAATTGCGGCGGATCGGTTGGGATACCTGGAGCGGCATGCTCTATTCGGACATCACCGCGTATTTCATCATTCTCGCGACGGCGCTGACCTTGCACGCGGCGGGCATCACCAACATCGACACCGCCGCGCAAGCGGCCAGTGCGTTGCGGCCTCTGGCGGGTAATTTCGCCTTCGAACTGTTCGCTGTCGGGATTCTCGGCGTGGGCCTCGTGGGCGTGCCGGTGCTGGCCGGATCGGGCGCCTATGCAATGTCCGAAGCCATGGGGTGGCGATATGGCCTCGAGCGCAAGGTGGCCGAAGCGCGCGGCTTCTATGCCGTCATCGCGGTGAGCGTCATGGCCGGCGTGGTGATTCAATATTCGCCGATCAGCCCGATGAAGGCGTTGTTCTGGAGTTCGGTCATCAATGGCGTGGTTGCGGTGCCTTTGATGGCGATCATCATCGTTTTGGTATCCAAGAAATCCGTCATGGGCGCGTTCACGGCGAGCCGGCCCATCGTCATTCTTGGCTGGATCGCGACCGCGCTGATGGGCGCCGCCGCTGTGCGCATGTTCGTTCCCGACTAATAAGCGAAACCCTATGAATGAAACTCCACTTTCCACTCCTCGGGCCCTCGCGCGGTTCGCGCTCATCGGCGCGGCGATGCTGAGCGTCGTCGGGCTGTTCGCGTACACGGGCGGCTGGTTTTCGCCCACTCGCCTGACGCAGTCGCGGATGATCGACGCGCTGCACGCGGGGTCGGGATTGCACCCGGGATTTCGCGCCGCCCATGCGAAGGGCATGTGCTTCACCGGCTCCTTCGACAGCAGCGGCGCCGCCGCCGCGTATTCGAAGGCCGTGGTGTTTGCCCCCGGCAAGGTGGCTCTGACGGGACGTTTCGCCCTGGCGAGCGGGATGCCATTCCAACCCGATGCGCTGGCCATCCCCCGCAGCATGGCGCTGCGTTTCATGGCGGCGGGCGCCGCGGAATGGCGCACCGGCATGAACAACATCCCGGTGTTCGTCGTCAGCACACCGGAGGCGTTTTACGAGCAACTCGAGGCGTCGAAACCGAATCCGGCGAGCGGCAAGCCGGATCCGGATGCCATGAAGGCGTTTTTATCACGGCATCCCGAAACATCGCGCGCCTTCGCGATCATTCAGGCGCAGCCGCCGCAGACGGGGTTTGCCGATTCGACCTTCAACAGCCTGAATGCCTTTCGCTTCGTCAACGCGGCGGGAATCTCGGTCCCGGTGCGTTGGGGCGTCGTACCGATGCAGCCCGCCGTCGTGCAGGCCAATTCGCCCGATGATGACTCTGCGCACCCGTCGGACAAGAATCGGTTGTTCGACGACCTGATTGCTCAGGAACACGAACAGCCGTTGCGGTGGCGCCTGGTCGTCACGGTGGGCGAGCCGGGGGATTCGACCGCCGACTCCACGGTGCAATGGCCCGACAACCGGCGCCATGTCGATGCCGGCATCGTGACGGTCGAGACATTGCAGAGCGAAGATGACGGACCCTGCACCGACATCAACTTCGATCCCCTGGTGCTGCCGCCCGGTATCGAGCCCTCGGACGATCCATTATTGAGCGCCCGCTCGGCCGTATATTCGCGGTCATTCACGCTGCGCGCGGGCCAGCGCCCGGAAAAGCCGCCGAGCGCGGTCAATCCTGCAGAAGTCACACGGGTGGTGAAGCCATGAGTCAGCAAGTCCGATTTCCAGTCATCTCGCGCCTGCTGCACTGGCTGATGGCGGTCATGGTCATCGCCATGCTGTTCATCGGAATCGGCATGGTCGCCTCCGTTTCACGCTACGCGCTGCTGGTCTCGATCCATCGGCCGCTGGGCATCGCGATTTTGACGCTGGTCATTCTGCGTTTGATCAATCGCTGGGTAAATCCGCCACCGCCGCTGCCGGACACGGTACCGCGCTTGCAGCGTTTCGCCGCGGAAGGCTCGCATTACGTGCTGTATGCGCTGATGTTCGGATTGCCGATCGTGGGCTGGGCGATGCTGTCGGCCGCACCTCATCCGATCGAGATCACCGGCGGGTTGTACTTGCCGCGGATTCTGTCGCCGGACCCGGTGACTTACGCGTGGCTGCGGCAATTGCACACCTATCTTGCCTTCGCGCTGTTCGCGACCGTCGTGGTGCACTTCGGCGCGGCCCTGATGCATGGCCTTATCCGACGGGATGGGGTGTTCGACAGCATGGCATCCTGGCGGCGCTGAGCGGGAGGCCGGAGGCGACCAGCTTCTAGAAGCGCGCCGCCGGGTCTACAGGGGAGCGGGGCCGGAGCCCGCCGCGACCGCCGCGATGTGCTCGGCGGGCGGCACCACCGGCTTTTTCGGATCGGCCGGCACGTCGGGCCCGAGCAGGTAGGCGTCGAGCACCTTGCGCGCAATGGGAGCGGCGGCGGCGGCGCCGAAGCCGCCGTTTTCCACCAAGACGGCGACCGCGATCTTCGGGTCATCGGCCGGCGCGTAGGCGATGAACCACGCGTGATCGCGCCGGCGTTCGTCCACGATCTTGGCCCGCGTGCTGTCGGTCTGCTTGATGGTGAACACCTGGGCGGTTCCGGTCTTGCCGGCAATCTTGTAACGCGCGCCGACGCCGGACGCGAAGCCGGTCCCACCGGGCATCGACATCGTGCCCACCATGCCGTCGGTAATGACATCCCACTGGTCCGAGGTGGCAATATCGACGGGTTTCAAGAGTCGCGGTGCGCGCGGCACGATCTCGCTCGAACCGGCCGTACGTATGGCCGACACCAGTCGTGGTGTCGCGATCACCTGCCCGCGTTCGGCAATCTCGGCGGCGAAGTGCGCCTGCTGCAGGGGCGTGACCGTGATGGGACCCTGGCCGATGCCCATGCTGATGGTCTCGCCGGGAAACCATACCTGGTCGGCGGCGCGCTTGAAGGCATGCTTCTTCCACTCCGGCGATGCGTACAGCCCGGCCTTCTCCCCGGGAATGTCGATGCCGGTCAGCGAGCCGTAGCCGAACGCCTTCATGAATTCATCCATGCGGGTGATCCCCAACCGCTCGGCGACCCGGAAAAAATAGACGTCGCAGGATTGCGCGATTGCCTGGCGCATGTTCAAGAATCCATGCTTCTTGTCGTCGCGGTATCTGTTGCTGCTGCCGGGCAGTGTGAAGAATCCTCCGCAAAATTCCTCCTGGGACGGCGTCAGGATGTTGTATTTCAGGGCCGCCAACGCATAGAGCGGCTTTACCGTCGACCCCGGCGGATAAGCGCCGCGCAGCGCCCGATTCAGCAGCGGGATGTCGATATCGTCGCGCAGCGCGGCGTATTGCGACAGCGTCAGGCCGCGCACGAAGCCGTTCGGATCGAATCCGGGGAGGCTGGCCATCGCGATGACATCGCCGGTCTTCGGGTCGATGGCGACGACGGCACCGCGTCGTCCCGCCAGCGCATCCTCGGCAACCTTCTGGACGCGGATATCCAAGCCGAGAATCAGGTCGTCCCCAGCCACCGGCGGGCGCACCTCCAGGGGTACCTTCAACTCGCCGATCTTGTCCACCGGCCTGCCGGCGGCATTCACCAGGATCTCGCGCGACCCGCGCCTGCCATGGAGTTGCTGTTCGTAGGCTCCTTCGACGCCCAGCTTGCCGATGAGGCTGGTGCCGGCATACTCGTCACTGTCGATCTGCTTGAGGTCGGCCTCGTTGATGGCGCTCACGTAGCCGATGGCGTGAACGGCCGATTCGCCGAGAGGATAGTGCCGGGCCAGCCGCGTGCGAATGTCGACACCGGAGAATTGGTAGCGATGCACCGCAAACAGCGCCATTTCCTCCTCGGTGAGCTGCAGCTTGACGGGCACGCTCTCGTACACCTTGTGAAGCAGAATGGTGCGGCGGATGTTGCCGACTTCTTCGGCGTGCAGCAGGCCGATGCCGACCAATTGCGCCAGCGTCGCATCCAGCGCCTTGGCGTCGCCGACCTGTTCCCGCACCAGTTCGATCTGGAAGGCCGGGCGATTGTCGGCGAGCACCACGCCATGACGGTCCAGAATGAGGCCGCGACTCGGCGGCAGCGGCTCCGTGCGGATGCGGTTGCCCTGGGACAGGGTCGCGTAATAATCGTGCTTGAGCACCTGGAGATAAAACAACCGGGCGCCGACCACCAGCAACAAGGCGACCGCCATCACGCCCGCGATGACGCTTCGCACCGCGAACAGCCGGTTTTCCGCAAAATAGTTCTTGATCCTGCTTTGGCGGTTTCTCACCATCGCGTGGACACTTTGAGTTGGAGCATGGGCGTGGCTCGGATTTTACTCGTTAAACGCGGGCTCGGCGAGAATAGCGCCCCGCAGGATCTTCGGTTACGCTGCAGTTCAACAAATCTCGCACTCGCGAATCAGGCGCTGGTCGCCTGAACCGCTGGGCCCCGCCTCGGGCGCCGAACCCAAACCAGAATGAGCGCCGTCAGGAGGGTGCACAGATAGGGAAACCAATTGCCCCAGGCCACGAACAGCGTGTGCCCTCCGGGCATCTTCGGCGCCGAGACGACGATCCCATCCGCGTCGTGGGGTTCGCGGTAGGGATCGTCGGCATAGGTTTTCGCGAGCACCCTGCCGTTGGGGTCGATCAGCGCCGAGATCCCCGAATTGACCGCACGGACCATCGGGACACGCAGTTCGATGCTGGCGAACACGGCGAGAGCCAGATGCTCCCAGGGTTCGGTGCGTGCGCCGAACCACGAGTCGCTGGTCAGGTTGACGAGGACGTCGGGGTGCAGTTTGCCGACGCCGCGAATGAAGCCGGGGAGGAGATCTTCGTAACAGATCACCGGCCCCAGGCGCCAGCTCGCGCCGTCCGGCGAGCGCAGCGACATCACGCCCGGCCCCGCACCCGCCTTGAAGCGTCCGGTCCCCTCCGGCAGTATGTTCCTCAGCCAGGGAAATGCCTCGATGCCCGGGATATATTCGCCGAACGCGAGCAGTCGCACCTTGTCGTAGCGCCCGACGACTTTCCCGCCGGCGTCCAGCAACAGGGCGGAGTTGTACGCATCCTCTTGTTGGGGCTCGAAGGTGTCGCCGCCGATGAGGACGGGCGAGTCGATACCGCGCCGGATCATCGCCAATGACTCGCTGGGAAAATCTTGTGCGAAGTCCCGCGGCAACGTGACAGGATAGGATCCTTCGCTCCAGACGATGAGCTGTGCGCCGGCCCGTTCGAGGCGGCGCGACTGCTCCTGCAACGCGTTCAATTCCCGCAGAGCCTCCTCACGTGAGAATTCCCCATCGACGGCGTAGGCGAAATTTGGCTGCACCAGCCCGATGCTGAGCCGCGGCGCCGCCGCCACCACCTGATCCACCTGCCGCATGCGCACGACGCCGAAGAGCAACGAGGCCGCGAGAACGGCAGCCGCGGTCACCGCGGAACGGCGTGCCCAGCGCCCGCCCGAGAGCACGTCGTAAAGCGCGCCATTGACCAGCATGAGCAGTGCGGTGACGCCGAGCGGGCCCGTCAGTTCGGTGATTTGGATCACGAGCGGATGCCAGGCTTGGGAGATCCATTGGCCGCAGGGAAAGACCTGGGGCACCACCAGTTCACCGACCGCCATGGCGATGGGGGCCAGCACCGCCATCGGGAGGGCGCGGCGCCGGCGAATCGCACAGACGAGGCCGGTGAAAATCAGGAAAATGAGGGCCCGGGCTGCACAGAAAGCCAGCAACAGCGCTGCTGCACCGATCCAGGGAAACCCCGCGAAGCGCTGCGTCAAATCGATGAGCCAGTAGAAGCCGCCGCCGGTTTCCACGACACCGGCCCACCAGCCGAGGAACAGGGCGATCTTGAGCGTCGGCGCCCGATCGATCGCCAGCAGCAGGGGTACGGCGGCAACCCAGCCGAGGAAGGAAAAATCAAAGGGGGGGCACGCCATGAACCACAGGCATCCACTGAGAGTGGCCAGCCCGAACCCGACATAACGATTGGATGCGCTCATGGTAGCCGGCTAGCTTACGGCAGTTCGCGGCGGCCCGGCATCTCGGGTATTCTCGCGACCACTTATGCAAGAAAGATACGAGCCCGCCGCTGTCGAGGCGGACGCACAGCAATACTGGGACCAGCAGCGCAGCTTCGAGGCGAAAGAAGACCCCTCTCGAGACAAATACTACTGTTTGTCGATGTTTCCCTATCCGAGCGGCCGCCTGCACATGGGGCACGTCCGTAACTACACGATCGGCGATGTCCTCAGCCGTTTCATGCGGATGAACGGCAAGAACGTGCTGCAGCCCATGGGCTGGGACGCGTTCGGCCTGCCGGCCGAGAACGCCGCGATGGCGAACGGCGTGCCGCCCGCGAAATGGACGTTCGACAACATCGCCTACATGAAGAAACAGCTCAGGTCATTGGGGTTTGCCCTGGACTGGAGCCGGGAACTGGCCACATGCCAGCCCGATTACTATCGTTGGAATCAATGGTTGTTCCTGCGCATGCTGGACAAGGGGATCGCCTACCAGAAGACCGGCGTGGTGAACTGGGACCCCACCGACAAGACCGTGCTCGCCAACGAACAGGTGATCGACGGGCGCGGCTGGCGTACCGGAGCCTTGGTCGAGAAACGCGAAATTCCGATGTATTACCTGAAGATCACGGCATACGCCGAGGATCTGCTCGCGGCATTGAGCGGGATGCAGGGGTGGCCGGAGCGCGTGCGGGCCATGCAGGCCAATTGGATCGGCAAGAGNNTTCTGCGCGGTGGCGGCGGAACACCCGCTGGCCACTCTTGCCGCGCAGGGCAACCCTGCGCTGGCGGCGTTCATCGAGGAGTGCAAGCGGGGTCCGGCGGTCGAGGCCGAACTCGCCACCCAGGAAAAGAAGGGAATGGCGACCGGACTCGACGTGCACCACCCGTTGACGGGCGCCGCGGTGCCCGTCTGGGTCGGCAACTACGTGCTGATGAGCTACGGCGAAGGCGCCGTCATGGGCGTGCCCGCGCATGACGAGCGCGACTTCGAATTCGCCAAGAAATACTCGTTGCAGATCGCGCCCGTGATCGACCTGGAAGGCCGGCGCTATTCGCTCGACGCGTGGGAGCCTTGGTATGGAGATCATGGGCGCTGCATCAATTCCGGCCCGTATGACGGACTGGATTTTGCCGCGGCCATCGACGCGATCGCGGCGGACTTGGGACGCCTGGGTCTGGGCGAGAAGCAGACCACGTGGCGATTGCGTGACTGGGGAATCTCGCGGCAGCGCTATTGGGGCTGCCCGATCCCGATCATTCACTGCGCGGCCTGCGGCGCCGTTCCGGTGCCCGACGATCAATTGCCGGTGCTGCTGCCCGAGAATCTCGTCCCGGACGGCAGCGGCAATCCGCTGCTCAAGGATGAGGCTTTCCTGCAGGTTGCCTGCCCGCGCTGCGGCGCCGACGCGCGCCGCGAGACCGACACGATGGACACGTTCGTCGATTCGTCCTGGTACTTCCTGCGTTTCGCCTGCAGCGACAACCACGAGGCCATGCTCGACTCGCGGGTCGACTATTGGCTGCCCGTGGACCAATACATCGGCGGAATCGAGCATGCGATTCTGCACCTGTTGTACGCCCGCTTCTGGACGCGCGTGGTCCATGAATTGGGCATGGTCCCCTTCAAGGAGCCGTTCGCCAATCTCTTCACCCAGGGCATGGTTCTGAACCAGATGTTCTTCCATAAACCCGAGTCGGGGCGCATCGAATATTTCAATCCGGCGGACGTAGAGCGAGTGACCAGCGCCAAAATTGGTATCGCCGATATCACTGAAGATCGCGACGTGGTGGGTGCTGCCGGTACGACGGTTGATTACGTGCTGCGTTCCGATAAAAGTCGGAGGGTCGAATCCGGCGGCGTGGTCACGATGTCGAAGTCGAAGAACAACGGCGTCGATCCGCAGGCCTTGGTGGATGAGTTCGGCGCCGACACCGCACGTCTGTTCACCATGTTTGCCGCGCCGCCGGAGCAGACGCTCGAATGGTCGGACGAGGGTGTACAGGGCGCGTATCGCTTCATCAAGCGTCTCTGGAAGGCCGTGCACGACCACGTCGCGTCGGGCACGTTGTACGGCGCCGCGGAGCCCCTTGACACGTCCGGCTTGAACGACACCCAGCGCTCGATTCGTCGTCAGGCGCACCAGACCTTGGCGAAGGTCACCGATGACATCGGCCGGCGCCGCACCTTCAACACCGCGATCGCCGCGGTGATGGAACTGCTCAACGCGCTCGCCAAGTATCCCCAGGGCACGCCCCAGGATCGAAGCGTCATGCACGAGGCGCTGGAAATCGCGGTGATGGTCCTGTCGCCGATCATCCCGCACGTCACGCACTCGCTTTGGCGCGAACTCGGGCACACCACCGCGCTCATCGACGAGACGTGGGCCACCGTCGACCGCGCGGCGCTCGAACAGTCGACGATCGACATCGTCGTCCAGGTGAACGGCAAGCTCCGCGCCCGCATCAGCGTGGCGGTGGACGCGGACGAGCAGGCAGTGCGCGAGACGGCGCTGGCGGATCCGAACGTGCAGAAATTCGTGGGCGGCGCCGCGATACGAAAAGTGATCGTGGTGCCGCGGAAACTCGTCAACGTGGTGGTCTAAGATGATGCGGCGCGGCGCGTGGTTGTGCGCGGCGACTGTCGCGCTCAGCGCCTGCGGCTTCAGGCTGGCCGGCAGCGAATCGTTGCCCGGCATCCTGGCGCGCCCCTATCTATCGGTGAAGGATCCGTATACGGATTTCGCGCGCGAATTCGAACACCAGCTCAAGGGCTCCGGCGCGCTGGTGCAGGAGGTTCGCGCCAAATCCACGGCGACCATCGATGTCACGCGGGACTCGGTGGAGCAGCGCACGCTGTCGGTATCGTCGCGCAACATTCCGACCGAATACGAGCTGACCTACACCGTGACGTTCGCGGTACACGGGCCCGACACCGAGTTGCTTGCCCCCCAGACCATCAGCCTGTCCAAGGACTATAGTTTCGAGGAGAACGAGCTGCTGGCGAAGGAACACGAAGCGGACATCCTGCGACGCCAGATGGCCCGCGATCTGGTGGCCATCGCCATGCGACGGTTGACCAGCCTCAAGTAGCGAATCGGAATTCGCGTCCGCCACCATGCTGCTGGTCAACTCCATCGGTCGCTTGGACCTCGAACTATTGCTCGATCGGTATGGGCTCGCGCTGACATTGGTGGCGCCGGAAGAAGTCATTCCGGGTTCGTTCTGGGGAGACCGGGAGGCGGGATTGATCGGCTCGAAGATCTACGTGAGGCTCGATACGCCGCTGCATTCCGTGCTTCACGAGAGTGCGCACTTCATCTGCATGAGTCCCGAGCGCCGCGCGGGCCTGCACACGGATGCCGGCGGCAACGACGCCGAAGAGAATGCTGTTTGCTACCTGCAGATACTATTGGCGGCGACGCTGCCCAATGTCGGTCGCGAACGCATGTGCCGCGACATGGACGAGTGGGGGTACACCTTTCGTCTGGGCTCCGCCGGGACATGGTTTGCCGAGGACGCCGACGATGCGCGGCAATGGCTCGTGCAANNGCGAGGGCGTGCCCCCACACTCGCCGACATCGCCGCGTGCGTCGGCTAGCCCGCCGCCGTCATCTTGAAAATGCCCTGGGCATTGGCGCTGTCGAAGCGCAGATCGAGATGGCGCTTCCCATCCTTGCCGGTCACGACGTCGCGCGAGATGAATTCGTAGAACGAACCGGGCACGATCATCTCGACGTTTGAGCCATCATCGGCGCGGAAGGTGCGCCGGACGGGGTCCGCCTTGAATGCGGTTTGCCGTACGGAGCCGGCGGCGGAGATCTCGATGCTTTCCTTCACCGGCCGACCGAGCGACCGCTGACCGCAGGCGGTCATGGCAACGTCGGCGACCCGGTCGGTGGCGTGATTGAACGCCGCGCCTTCGGTGGCGATCCAGGCGGCTTCGGCGGATTCCGTGAGCAGCAGCTTGTAATCGGCGACGGTGGGCGTGTCGTGCCACCGTCCGAACGCAGTGACGATTTCGCGCAGCGCGGGGGCGGCAAGTTTCATTTCACATCGACCTTGCTCGGCGAATTCGGCAAGCGCGGCGTGTGACGTCGCGGTCAGCGGATCGCGGCTGGTGCCGAACACCCGGTGCGCGGCTGCTTGAAATGTCTCGGAGAACCGGTCGACGTGCAGTTCGCTCACGAAGAATTGGGGCATGGTTTCGGGGAATTCGCGATGTGCAAAGCCGCGGCCGGTCATGCGCAGCTTCTCCAGCGGATAGACCCCGGCGACGTGGTAGCCCAGCGGCTCGAGGATGCGCGAGAAAGACTCGACTCCGGGCGGCAGTTTGCCGGTGGCCCCGGATCCGAAGCGGATGGTGCGCAGCGCACCATGGTCGAAGGTGATGCGTTCGCGCTGGCGGCGCCGGTCTGCCACGTAGGCGGCGCCCGTGGGAACGCGACCCAGCAGGTCATGGAACAGAAGGGCATTCAGGGCCATCGCGAACACGCCGCGCGATACGAAGCCCGCGCTTTCGAGCAGGAACATACGGTCGATCTGTAGCGTGGCCAGAATATCTTCCGCCGCCTTGTCGCCGGCGATCAGGCGTATCAGCCGCGATAGATGGGTCTCAGTCGTCATCACTTTCTCCTACGGAACGCTGCGGGCCAAAGCGAACCGCAGCAGCCGGCATACGGGCGAACACCGCAGCAATCGCGGCGGAATAGCTCTGTATCGATGCGGGTGTGTAGTGATCATAGGCTTCTTGGTTCGCGCGGCCAATGCCATGTTCGCCGCTAAAACTGGCTCCGAAATCACGGATAGCCAAGTCCAACAGATGGTCACGCAACGCCTTTACCCGCGCCGCGTTTGGGTGGGCGGGAGCACGCTGCATTAAGTTAAAATGCACGCCTCCATCTCCGATATGACCAAAATCGCAAACCTCGTACTCCGGGAATATGGTGGCGAGTTGGGCAATGGCAACCCTGCGAAACAGCATGACTTCGCTGCGGCGAAACGACAAATCGAATCCCAGCACCGGGCCGGCAGCCCGCAACCCTTCCGACAGCGAATGGCGCAGCGCCCAGAAGCGCTCCGGCGGACCGAAACGCACATCGCTCAGAGGCGCGGCCTGCCGCTCGGCCAACTCCGTGACCACGTTCTCGAGGATCTGATCGAGCGTCGGTTCGCCGCTGCGTTGCGCCGCACTGGAGCTCAATTCGACGAGGATGGCGTAGGGCGGGAGCCCATCGAGGAAGGGATTGCGCAGGGTGCGCACGTGCGCAAACGCGTGCCTCATGGCGGCCTCGGACATGCCTTCGAAGGCCGTGAGGTACTCGCCGGCCCGAACTTCGAACGCATTCAGCAGGTCGAGCACCGCGTCCTCGTCGCGCGGGACCAGCAGCGCAACCGCCGAGCGTTGCGGGCGCGGATGCACCTCGAGAGTGGCTGACGTGATGATGCCGAAGGCGCCGCAACTGCCGATGAACAGCTGCCGAAGGTCCAGATGGGCGTTGTCCTTGCGCAGCCCGTTCGACAGCTGCAGCACCGTCCCGGCCTCATCCGGCAGCACGACCTCGAGCGCGAGCACATGACGACGCATGTCCCCGTAGCGCAGAAATCGAGCCCCTCCGGTATTGGTCGCGACCATCCCGCCGATCATCGGGTCTGAACTCACGTCGATGGGCAGGAACAGGTTGTGTGGTTCGAGCGCGGCATTCAACGCCGAGAGGCGCACGCCGGCGGCCACCCGGACCGTGCGGTCGGCGCCGTTGACGTGCGGTGTCGTGCGCAGACGATCGAGCGAGATGACGATTTGCGTGCCCGAGGTGTCCGGTATCGAACCCAGCACCAGCCCGGTGTTGCCGGACTGTGGAGTGAACTGCAGGCGGCGCCGTACGCAATGCCGGAGCACCGCCGATACCTGGGCCGTATCCACCGGCCGTACCACCGCGGCCGCAGAGCCGACGCCGTAGCGGGCGGCGGTTTCGTAGGGCAAGCGATCCGCGGGCTCCAAGAGCAGCCCGGCAGGGCCTACGATCCGCAACAGCGCGTCATGGTCCTCGCGCGCGAGCATGGCTCATGCGGCGTGAGCCGCTGCCTCTGCTGCCATCCCATAGACACGACCGAAGCGATTGGCGAGGAACGGCTGCAGCTTGATGTCCTCCTGTTTGATGAGTCCGGATTGTGGCAGAGCGCCGGCGCTCAGCATGTCGAGAACCGCACAAATACCACCCGCGGTCGTGATCTGGATGGCGCTGCGCACCCGGCCGCCCACCGGCGCGGCATAGATCTTGTTCGCATAGGTCTCCTGAACGAGCTGGCCAGCGCGCATCCCGCTGACCGTCACGAATACGATGACCACGTCCTGGAGCGTGATCGGCACGGAATGCTCGAGAATGTCCTTGAGCAGGTCGCGTCGATCACGCAGGCGCAGGTCGTTCAGCAGCGCCTTCATGATGGCGGCATGACCGGGATAGCGAATCGTACGATAATTCAGATTGCGCACCTTTCCCGCCAGTGTCTCGCATAACGTGCCGAGGCCGCCGGAGGTATTGAAGGCTTCGTACAATATGCCATCCAGGGAGAATTCCTCCAGTTCCTCCAGCGGCTGAGTCTCGCGCAACTGGCCGTTGACGATGGCTTCGCACGGCTCGCAATACTCGTTGATGACGCCGTCGGTGCTCCAGGTCAGATTATAGTTGAGCGCGTTCGACGGAAACTTCGGGAGAGCCCCCACCCGCATGCGGACGTCCTGCAACTCGTCGAAACGCGAGGCCAGGTCGCTGGCGACGATGGTGATGAACCCGGGCGCAAGGCCGCATTGGGGGATGAAGGCGCTGCGTGCGCCCTCGGCGAGCTGTTTGACGGCACGTGTGCTGGCAACGTCTTCGGTGAGATCCAGGTAATGGGCGCCCGCCGATTTGGCGGCCTCGGCAATGGTGCGCGTGGCGTGATACGGGGCAGCGCTCAACACCGCGAATTTTCCCGTGAGAATCTTCTGCAGCTCGTCGCCATGGGTGATGTCGGCGACAACCTTGGTGAGCTTGACGGCGGTTTCGAGCCGGTCGAGCTGCGCCTGTGAGCGGTCGACCACGGTGACGGCGTAGTCGCCCGACCCGACCAGCAGTTCTGCAATCATGGATCCGATCTTGCCCGCACCGACGATGACGATGTGCTTCATGTTGCTCTCCTGTGGACCCGGGTGGGAGATGCATTCTCGGACCGACTTCCGACGAATGGTAGGGTCAAACCGGTCGTTTTTAAGTATAATGCCTTCGTTTCACAGGCCATAACGGTCGAAGTGCAATGGATGCCATCGATGAGAAGTTGATTCATGCGCTGCGCGAGAACGCGCGCGCCTCGACCGCGCAACTCGCCCGCCTGGTCGGGCGCTCCCGCACCAGCGTCCAGAGCCGGATCGAGCGTCTCGAGAAGCGGGGCGTGATCGTAGGTTATGGGGTGCGTCTCGCGCCCGAGCATGGCGGCGGAGCGGTGCGTGCCCACGTCATGATCAAGGTGGGGCCGAAGGAAGCTCGCGCAGTCACCGCGGCGCTGCGCGGCATCGAGCAGGTGCGGGTGTTGCATTCGGTCAGCGGCGATGTGGATTTGATCGCGGTCGCGATGACGGCGTCCGTGGACGACATGGATCGAGTCATCGACCAGATCGGGGCGCTCGACGGCGTGGAGCGGACCACGTCCTCGATCATCCTGTCGACGAAGTTCGAGCGCTAGAACCTGTGCGTCCCGGATGGCCTCAGGGGGTCGCGGGCCTCGATTGCCGGGCCAGGCTGAGCGCGGCCGCCAGCGTGCCGACGACATTGACCTCGCCCACCTTTGCGATCACTCCGCTGCGCTCGAGTTTGTAGCGCACGTTCGGTCTCAGTTCCGTCAGCAGCACGACGGCGCCATGGCGCGTGAAATCGCCCACCATCTGTTCGAGGGCCATGATGCCTGTGGCATCGATGAAGGGAACGTTGCCCATGCGCAGAATGAGGGTCGTGGCGGGACGCTGAATGTGGGCGAGCGTGCGCTCGAGTTTCTCGGCCGCGCCGAAGAACAGAGGCCCTTCGATGCTGTAGATCACGATGCCTTCGGCGGCCAGGTTGGGCGCTTCGCCGGCCGTGTGCTCGAGTTGTTGCTCGACATTGACCGAGTCGGCCATGCGCCGCATGAACAACAGCGCCGCCACGATGACTCCCACGTTGACCGCGACCACCAGATCGGTGAACACGGTCAACAGAAAAGTCAGCAGCAGGATCGCCACGTCGGTCTTCGGTGCGGTCCGGACGAGCCGGATCACATGCGGGAACTCGCTCATGTTCCAGGCCACCACGAAAAGCACCGCCGAGAGGCAGCACACGGGAACGGCGGACGCGAGCGGCGCGAGCAGGAGAATCACGAGGACCAGAAACCCGGAATGCACGATGCCGGCCAGGGGGCTGGTGGCGCCGTTGCGAATGTTGGTTGCGGTGCGAGCGACCGCCCCGGTGGAGGCGAATCCGCCGAGCAGGGGCGCCACGATGTTGGCGATTCCTTGACCGATCAGTTCTTGATTCGAGTCGTGGCGGGTGCCCGCCATGCCGTCGGCCACGACGGCGGATAAAAGCGATTCGATCGCGCCGAGCAAGGCGATGGTGAACGCCGGACCCACCAGCGAGGTTATCTGGGCAAAGGTGACGGATGGAAACGACAACGAGGGCAGCGTCCTGGGAATGCCCCCGAATGCGGAGCCGATCGTGGCAACACCTTTGAAGTGACACACCGCCTGCACGGCGGTGACGATGACGAGAGCCGCCAGCGGCGCAGGCACCCGCCGCAGAAACCGCGTGCCCACCGTCAAGATCGAGAGGGCCAGGAGCGCAAGGCCGGTCGTGGCGAGATTGGTCGTCGGCAATGCCTGCAGCAGCGACCAGATCTTCTCGTGGAAATGTAGGCCCGACGGTGCCGGCGACAGGCCGAAAAAGTCCTTCCATTGCCCGACGAAAATGATGACGGCAATGCCGGCGGTAAAGCCGACGATGACGGGGTTCGGGATGTACTTGATGACGGCGCCGAGGCGTGCGAATCCGAAGGCGACCAGGATCATGCCGGCCATGAGCGTCGCGATCTGCAGTCCGGCGATGCCGTGCTGGGCCGTGATGATGGACAGCACCGCGATGAACGCGCCGGTGGGCCCGGAAATTTGCGCGCGTGTGCCGCCGAAAAGTGAGCTCAAGACGCCGGCGACGATGGACGTGTAGATGCCCTGCTCCGGGCGAGCGCCGCTCGCGATGGCAAAGGCCATGGCCAGGGGCAGCGCGACCACACCGACGATGATGCCGGCGAGCACGTTCTCCCGGATGCGAGACCGGGTCCACAAGCCGTCGGCTTTGGCCTGGAGCAGTGCAATCATGGGAGGTGGACGTTGATGGCGGTGGAGGTATACTCCGGCATCATAATAAAAAACGGCGCCGGCCTTATAAGGTACCGACGCCGCCGGGATATCGCACCGACGGGGGAGTTGGCTGGCTTGCCGGTGCGAGATTCTCCTAACCATTTACCGTTGCGGGGCCACCGCAGGGCATGACGCATACTGCCAAAAATACCGAGATGAGCAGCGTACTCTTTATACGGGCTGGTGTAAATTTTATCACTTGACAAACAAGATAAAATGATAAATGTCGTTTGATAGCGCATTTAGAGGTGCCCGGGGCCGGCAGACGTTAGGTGATCGCGCTGGGAACGGCGGTGCGGCGCGCCCGGTTGACGATTCGGTAGGCGAGGATCGCGACGACCAGGGTGATGCAGCTGAATTTCAAATCCTGCTGTGAGCCGGGCCGGAAGGCCATGGCAATCAGCACCGCGGCCATCGAGGCAATCGCGGCGTAGCTCAGCCAAGGGAACAACCACATCGACACGGCGGGCGCAGGTTCGCCGGCGCGCTCGCGTTTCCTGCGCAAGGAGATCTGCGCGAGCGCGATGGCCATATAGACGAAAACGATCAGCGCACCCGATGAGCTGACCAAAAAATCGAAAACAGCCTGCGGCGCCTCCGTGGCGGCGATGATGCCCATGAAACCGGCCACCGCGCCCAAGGCCACCGAGGCCACCGGCACCCGGCGGCCATTGAGCTTCACCAGCATTTTCGGTGCGTCGCCGCGTTCGGCCAGAATGAAGAGGACGCGGGAACTGACGTAAAATGCCGAGTTCAAGCAGGAGAGCACGGCGGTCAAGATGATCGCGCTCATCACGGCGCCGGCCCAGGGAACATGCATGGTATTGAGCGCCAGGGTGAACGGGGACTCGCCTGACCGCACGGCGTCCCAAGGGGTCACCGATACGATCAAGAAAAGCGAGATCACGTAAAAAATCAAAATCCGCGAGATCACCGTCGTACTCATGCGGGCGACCGCCCGGCCGGGCTGCGCCGACTCCGCCGCGGCGATGGTGGTGATCTCGGCGCCCGTCATGGCGAAGAACACGGTTGGAACCGCCGCCAGGACGGCGATCCAGCCGTGGGGCGTGAAGCCACCGTGATCGACGAGGTTTGCGAAGGTGGCCCCATGGGGCGAGGTCCAGCCGAAGGCGTAAGCGGCGGTCACGACGATGAAAACGAGGATCGCGGCCACCTTGATGGAGGCGAACCAAAACTCGAACTCCGCATAGGAGCGGGCCGACATCAGATTGACGCCGGTCATCACGGTCATCAGTCCAAGACCGATCTGCAGCGGCGACAGGGGAATCCAGGACTGCAGGATCTTGGCTCCGGCGATCGCTTCGACCGGCACCGTCAGAACCCAGAAATACCAGTACAGCCAACCGACCACGAAGCCGCCGCCGCCCCCTAAGCCGGCGCGGGCGAATTCCGTGAACGAGCGCACGCCGGGCAGGGCGGTCGTCATCTCCCCCAGCATGCGCATGATTAGAAGTATCAGCACACCCGTGATCGCATAGCTGATGAAGGCTGCCGGGCCGCTCGCGATGATCGAGGTGCTGCTCCCGACGAACAGTCCGGCGCCGATGATTCCACCGATGGAAATCATGGTCAGGTGACGTCCCTTCAGGGAACGGCTGAGTTCAGTGTTCGACGCGGGTACGGAGGAGGCCGGTTGGGTCATCGATGGCACCTAGGCTTTCGAAAAAAAGGTACTTCTTGCGGCAACAACGCGCATCTCCCCAAGCATACAGTTCTCTGCGCGAGCCGTACTCCCAATGCTGCGTTGCGTGCGCAAGCGGCTATGTTTTATGGGGTTTGAACGGCTACGAGGTGGCCCGTGAGCTGCGCGAGCTGCCGCATGTCCGTATGGCGAACTCGCGGTTGCATGCAGGCGGCATCGGCTGGGACGACGTCAACGGCTCATGACGCGCCCGCGGTACGCAGCCGATGCGCGTCCCCCGCCGGGGCATTGCCGCGTTCGTACGGTTTGGCGATGGCCATGTACAGGCCGCCGAGCACCAC
>PLUE01000020.1 GCA_003164785.1 Gammaproteobacteria bacterium
CGTGGACGGCCAGTGCCACAGAATAGATACCGCCTCGGCTATCCCTCTTTCGGGAGGGCGACCCTGAAGCCGCTTGCGGCCTCATTTCCAGGGTAAGGGTGAAATGGTGCGGTAAGAGCGCACCGCGCTGGTGGCAACATCAGTGGCACGGCAAACCCCACCTGAAGCAAGACCAAATAGGGAAGCAAGCGGTGCCTTTGGCCGCAGTGTGTGGCCCACATATAGGCTTCCGGGTAGGTCGCTAGAGGTGCGCGGCGACGCGCATCCCAGAGGAATGACTGTCCACGACAGAACCCGGCTTAACGGCCGACTCCTTTTTATGCGCTGACGCGCGGGTTCAACGGGGGCGAAGCACCCCCGACCGATAGGCGCGGGGCGCGCGTGGGAGAGAAGAGGCGGATCTTTGCGCTGACGCGCGGGTTCAACGGGGGCGAAGCGCCCCCGACCGATAGGCGCGCGGGGCGCGCGTGGGAGAGAAGAAAAAGATATCGGGTGGGATTTTTCTGCTCATCGTGAGCATGTCGATCGCGTTGACGCGACGTCGATCTATGTCGTGTCCGCAGGACCGCTGCCTCGTCGAGGCTGGCATTAACAATGCCCCCTAAGAGGTTGATTCAAAACACACTCGAGTTCCAACCTCCCCGTCGTCCCGCAAAGTGTGACCTAAGTCACTGTTGCCCCAAGTTTTTTTTAACTTAAGTCGTTGACAGTGCGGCGGCCCGCTCCCTATAGTGGTGCCCGGTGGGAAAAAGTGGGAGGGAATGGGTCGCGGGACCCAATCCAGCGATGTTCAGGGGCGCCAATAAACTAACTCTCGATGCAAAAGGCCGGATGGTGATGCCCACCCGGTATCGAGAGCGGCTGCAAGAACGTTGCGGTGGGAAATTGGTGGTCACGGTGGACAAGGACCAGTGCCTGCAGATCTACCCGCTTCCCGACTGGGAAGAAGTCGAGCGCAAGTTGATGCGATTGCCTTCGTTCGACGTCCAGGCGAGGCAATTGCAGCGGTTGATGGTGGGGCACGCGACGGACCTTGAGCTCGACAGCCATGGTCGGATCCTGTTGCCGCCCAACCTGCGTGAGTTTGCCTTTCTGACCCGCGATGCGACGTTGATCGGACAGGGAGTGCGTTTCGAATTGTGGGACGAGACTCGGTGGAACGAACGGCGCGACGCGTGGCTCGCGAGTGACGACACCCCGGGTGCATTGCCCACCGAACTCGAACGCCTGTCGTTGTAGCGGTCGGGCGATGAGCGATACGGCAGCGGGACACACGCCGGTACTGTTATCCCAAGTACTGGCCGCGTTGAATATACGGACGAGTGGCACCTACCTGGATGCCACTTTTGGGCGGGGCGGACATGCAGGGGCTCTATTGGAAAAGCTCATCGCTGACGGTCGATTGCTGTGCCTCGACCGCGACCCGCTCGCGGTCGCCGAAGCCCGGGCACGGTTTGCGTCCGATCCGCGCGTGTCGGTGTTTCTCGGCCCCTTCTCCGCGCTCGCGGCCTGCGCCGACGAGGTCGAGCCGGGACTCAAGTTCGACGGCATCCTGTTCGATCTGGGCGTCTCGTCGCCGCAGCTCGACGATGCCTCGCGCGGCTTCAGCTTCATGCAGGACGGCCCGCTGGACATGCGCATGAGCGGGGATCAGGGTTTGAGCGCCGCCGACGTGGTCAACACGGCCTCGGAAGGCGAGTTGATCCGCATCTTCCGTGAATTCGGCGAGGAGAAGCTGGCGCCGCGAATCGCGCGCGCCATCGTCGCCGATCGGGTGTCCCGGCCGTTCGAGCGCACGCTGCAGTTGGCGGAAATGATTGCACGCGTCGCCCGCAGCAAGGAGCGCAAGCATCCCGCGACCCGCGTCTTTCAGGCGCTGCGCATCCACGTGAATCGCGAACTCGAAGAACTCGACATCGCGCTCAACGCGGCTTTCGAGCGGCTCGCGCCGCACGGGCGCCTGGTCGTGATCAGCTTTCATTCGCTCGAAGATCGCATCGTGAAACAGTTCATGCGCCGACATGCCTCCACCGATCCCGTCTATGCCGGTCTGCCGTTCGTGCCCAAGCATGCGCAGCCGAAACTCCGCCTGATCGGCAAGTCCATACAGGCCGACGAGGCGGAAACCGACCGCAACCCGCGCGCGCGCAGCGCGCGATTGCGCGTCGCGGAACGCGTGGGGGAAGCAGCATGAAACTCGGTAAATTGATGCCCGTCGTCTTTCCCGTCCTCTGGCTGGCCGTGCTGGGCTCGTCGATGCAGGTGATTTACGCGCGGCACAAGGCGCGCGACCTGTTCGTGCATCTGGAAAAGCTCAACGCCGAACGCGACTCGCTCGAAATGGAGTGGGGTCGTCTGCAGCTCGAGCAGAGCTACTGGTCCTCGCATGCCTTCGTGGAGCGGGTGGCCAACGCCAAGCTGCAAATGAACCTGCCGCAGACGCGCGATGTGCGGATCGTGCGTCCGTGAAGCCGCGCTCCAGCGAAAACGATGCGCAGGCGAAGAGCTATCGCTGGCGTTCCACCGTGGTGCTGGGCCTCGTGTGCCTGGGCGCCGTGGGCCTGGCGGTGCGCGCGGTGGAACTGCAGCTGCTCGATCATGGGTTCCTGGCCAAGCAGGGCGACGATCGTTCCATGCGCGTGGTCAAGATCGCCGCGCACCGCGGCGCCATCACGGATCGGTCGGGTGAGCCGCTGGCCATCAGCACGCCCGTCGACAGCGTGTGGGTGAACCCGCAGGAACTCAACGACAACATCGATCAGCTGCCGAAGCTGGCCAAGGCATTGAAGCAGGATCCGCAATTCCTGGCCCGCCGCATCACCAGCAATCTGGATCGCGAATTCCTGTATCTGGTGCGCCACATGCCGCCGGAGCAGGCAGCCTACATCAAGTCGCTCGGCATTCCGGGCGTGAACCTGCTGCGCGAGTACCGGCGCTACTATCCGGCGGGCGAAGTCGCCGGCCACGTGGTCGGGTTCACCACCATCGATGATCAGGGCCAGGAGGGGATGGAGCTGGGCTTCGATCAGCTGCTGAACGGCGAGGACGGGTCCAAGCGGGTCATCCAGGATCTGTACGGCCGTTATGTCGAAAATGTCGAGAGCATCCGCGCACCTCGTCCGGGCCGGGATCTCGTCACCAGCATCGATCTGCGCATTCAATATCTCGCCTATCGTGAACTCAAGGCGGCGATGCAGGAGTACCGCGCACAATCCGGGTCGGTGATCGTCATCGACGTCGACACCGGCGAAGTGCTGGCGATGGTGAACCAGCCATCGTACAACCCGAACGATCGCGCACAGCTGAAGCCTGAGCTGTATCGCAATCGCGCGGCCACCGACATCTTCGAGCCCGGTTCCAGCATCAAGCCCTTCATCATGGCCGCCGCGCTGGCGTCGGGACAATATCGCGCGGACAGCGTGGTCGACACGTCGCCGGGCTTCATCAAGGTCGGCCCGAAAGTGTTCGAGGACGAGAGCAATCTCGGCGTCATCGATCTTGCCACCATCCTGGCCAAGTCGAGCAACGTGGGCACCGCCAAGGTCGCTCTGTCCCTCAAGCCGGAGCAGATCTACAAGACGCTCACCGGTCTGGGCCTGGGTCAGGTGACCGGCAGCGGGTATCCCGGTGAATCGGCCGGCATGCTGTCCAGCTACACTCATTGGCGCCCCATCGGGATCGCCACGTTGTCCCACGGCTATGGAATATCCGTGACGCCGCTGCAGTTGGCGCATGCCTATGCCACCATCGGCGCCGGCGGCATCAAGCGGCCCATCTCGTTCGAGCGGGTGTCCGGGCCGGTGCCCGGCGAGCAGGTGCTCGATCCGAAGGTGGCGCACGAGTTGGTGCAGTTGATGGAGCAGGTCGTCGAAAAAGGCGGCACCGCGACCCGGGCCGCGGTGGTGGGCTACAAGGTGTCGGGCAAGACGGGCACCGCCTTCAAATCGATTGCCGGCGGCTATTCCACCGACAAGATCATGGCGGTGTTCGCCGGTCTGGTGCCTGCCAGCCATCCGAAAATCGCCACGGTGGTGGTGATCGACGAGCCGAGCCGGGATGTGCAGCAGGGCGGCACGTTGGCTCAAGGCGGCACGGTCGCGGCGCCGGTGTTCTCGAATGTGATGTCCGGCGCGCTGCGCCTCATGGACGTGCCCCCCGATGACCTGCAGAGCGTGCCGGCGGAAAGGCTCGTGCAGGCGAACGCACCATGAGTGTCAGTCTGATGTGGCTGCTCGACGGCATCACGGCGCTGCCCGCGAACACCGCGCGCGTCGAGGATCTGACCATCGACAGCCGCGAGGTTCGCGCCGGCAGCCTCTTCTTTGCGCTGGCCGGGCAGCAATGCCACGGCCTGAGGTTCGCGGAGGAAGCCGTCGCGCGCGGCGCCAGCGTGGTGTTGTGGGAGCCCGATGCGGCCGCCGGCGCGGACCGTGCCGCGGCGCTGGGTCCTGCGGTCTTCGTCGCGGCGGTGCCCGGCTTGCGCCAGTTGCTCGGCCGTATCGCGGACCGCTTCTTCGGCTGGCCGTCGTCGCATCTGCGCGTCGTCGGCATCACGGGGACCAACGGCAAGACCACGTGCGCCTACCTGCTCGCGCAATGTCTCGAGAAGCTGAAGGGCAGTGCGGCGTATATCGGCACCCTGGGCTGGGGCCGCGTCGGTGTCATGCATGCGCCGACGCACACCACGCCCGACGTCGTGAGCGTGCATCGGATGCTGGCCAAGCTGCGCGCCGCCGGCGCGCGCGACGTCGCGATGGAGGTGTCGTCGCACGCCCTCGACCAGGGCCGCGTCGACGCGGTGCGCTTTCATTCGGCGGCGTTGACCAATCTCACGCGCGATCACCTGGACTATCACCCGTCCATGGAGGCTTACGGCGCCGCCAAGGCACGTCTGTTCGCGTTCACCGGTCTGCAGCACATCGTCATGAACATCGGGGACAGCGTCGGCCGGGAGTTCGCGCTGCGCTACAGCGGCCGGGTGCCGCTGACGGCGGTGTGGGTTGGCGACTGCGACTCGGGCTGGCTCGCGGACCGCTCGCTGTGCGTCAACGAGGTGGCGCTCGGCCTGCAGGGCATGTCGATGACCCTCGGCGGCAGTTTCGGCAAGCGCACCGTGACCACCCGCCTGCTGGGCCGCTTCAATGCGGAGAATGCGGTGATCGTGCTCGGCTGCCTGGTGGCGCTCGGTTCGTCGCTCGACGAGGCGTGCACGCTGCTCTCCGAGTGCACGGCACCGCCGGGACGCATGGAGGTCATCGAATCGAGCTGCGGCGGCAAGCCGTTGGCGGTGATCGATTACGCGCACACGCCCGATGCGCTGGCCAAAGCCTTGAGCGCCCTGCGCGAACATTGCCGCGGCGCCCTCTGGTGCGTGTTCGGCTGCGGCGGCGACCGTGATCCCGGCAAGCGTCCCATGATGGGCGCCATCGCCGACGAACTCGCCGACCGGATCATCGTCACCGACGACAACCCGCGTTCGGAGAATCCCGCCAGCATCACGCAGGGCATCACGCAGGGCATCCAGTCGCACGCGGCGCGGGTGATTCACGACCGCGGCGAAGCGATTGCCGTCGCCCTCGGCGAGGCGGCTCTCGACGACATCGTCCTGATCGCCGGCAAGGGCCACGAGGATTATCAGATCTACGGTGAGACCCGGCGCAGCTTCAGCGACCGCAACGAGGCATTGCGCAGTCTGGGAGCGGCGGCATGAAGCGCACATTGCTCGACGCGGCGCGGGCTCTGGGCGGCGAGCTCGTGGGCGGGCCAGTTGGCGGGGATGGCGCGTACGGCGCGGTGTCCACCGACACCCGGACGCTCGGCGCCGGGGCATTGTTCGTCGCGCTGCGCGGCCCGAATTTCGATGGCGGCGAATTCGTGGCGGCCGCCGCAGCCCGCGGCGCGAGCGGCGCGCTCGTCGAGCGCGCCGTGCCTGTCGCGCTGCCGCAGATCGTCGTGCCCGATGCCTTGCACGCGCTGCAGCGCCTGGGCGCGACGTGGCGCGGCGGTTTCAGCGTGCCCATCGTCGCGGTGGGCGGCAGCAACGGCAAGACCACGGCGAAGGAGATGACCGCGGCCATCCTGTCGCGCATGGGTCCGTGCCTGGCCACGCTGGGCAACTTGAACAATCACATCGGTGTGCCGCTGACGTTGCTGCGCCTCGACGCGAGCCATCGCAGCGCCGTGATCGAGATGGGCGCCAATCGCGTCGGCGACGTCGCCGAACTCGTGAAGCTGGCCCGACCCACCGTGGGGCTCATCACGAATGCGGGCGCGGAGCATCTGGAAGGCTTCATCGACCTGGACGGCGTCGCCAAGGGCGAGGGCGAAATGGTGGCGGGCCTCGAACCTCAGGCGACCGCCGTCATCAATGCGGACGATGCCTATGCGGGCTACTGGCGGGGGGTCGCCAACGCCGACCGCGTGCTGACGTTCGGCGTCAAAGGCGTGGCGGACGGCCGTCCTGCGGGAAGCCGCCCCGCCGACTTCACCGCCCGCCAAATCGTCCAAAGCATCGAGGGCGGGGAGTTCGCGACGCGCTTCATTCTCGTGTGTCCGTTGGGCGAGCGCCCGATCCACTTGAAGGCGGGTGGTACGCACAACATCGTCAACGCGCTGGCGGCGGCCGCGGCGGCGAGCGCCGCGGGTGCCTCCCTCGATCACATCGACGAGGGACTCTCGGCCTTTCGCGCGGTATCCGGACGGCTGCAGCTCAAGGCGGGCGTGCACGCGAGCTGGATCATCGACGACTCGTACAACGCGAATCCCAGCTCGGTGCGGGCGGGCCTCGACGTGCTGCATTCGTTGTCCGGGGCGACCTGGTTGGTTCTCGCCGACATGGCGGAACTGGGCGAGCATACGGCGGATAGTCACGCGCAGATGGGCGGCTACGCCCGCGCGCTTGGCGTGCAGCGGCTGTTCGCCACGGGGCCGCAGAGCGTCCACGCGGTCGAGTCGTTCGGCGCAGGCGCGGAATGGTTTGCCGATGCGGCGGCGTTGAGCGCGCGCGTGCGGACCGAGCTGGCGCCGGGTGTGACCGTGCTGGTCAAGGGCTCACGGGTCAACCGGTTGGAGCGCGTCGTGCAGGCGCTGCTGGCGGAAGGACCTGCGGCGGCGGGCGGTGGCGCGGCGGTGGGCGGTGGCGCGGCGGCAACCGGCGAGCCGGTGGCGCCTCCTGCGGCGGGGACGGTGACATCATGCTGATCTATCTCACCGAATACCTGGCGAAGTACTACTCCGGCTTTCACGTCTTCCAGTACCTGACGCTGCGGGGCATCCTGGCGGCCATCACCACGCTGGCCATCACGCTGTTCATCGGCCCGCGCATGATCGAGCAACTGACCCGTTATCAGATCGGCCAGCAGGTTCGCAGCGATGGGCCGCAGACCCATCTGAAAAAATCCGGCACGCCGACCATGGGCGGGGGCTTGATCTTGACGGCGATGGTGATCGGCACGCTGTTGTGGGCGGACCTGTCCAGCCGCTTCATCTGGATCGTGATGACGACCACGCTGGCATTCGGCGCGATCGGCTTCTACGACGATTACTTGAAACTCGTCGTCGGCAATTCGAAGGGCCTGCCGGCGCGCTACAAATATCTGGCGCAGTCCTTGGTGGCCTTGATAACGGCGTATGTGTTGCACGCCCTGCACCAGACGGCCGCGGAAACCACCCTGTACGTGCCGTTCTTCAAGACCGTGGCGGTGCCGATGAGCACGCTGGGGTTCGTGGCCTACGCCTACATCGTCATCGTGGGCACCAGCAATGCGGTGAACCTGACGGACGGGTTGGATGGCCTCGCGATCATGCCGGCGGTGATGGTGGTCACCGCGCTCGGCATCTTTGCCTACACCACGGGCAACATCAAGTTCGCGACCTATCTGCAGATTCCGTACATCACGGGGGTGGGCGAGCTGCTGATTTTCAGCGCCACCCTGACGGGCGCCGGACTCGGGTTTCTGTGGTTCAACGCCTATCCGGCCGAAGTGTTCATGGGCGACGTCGGGGCCCTGGCGATCGGCGCCGCGCTCGGCACCATCGCCGTCATCGTGCGCCAGGAAATCGTCCTGTTCGTCATGGGCGGCGTGTTCGTGCTGGAAACCGTGTCAGTCATCATGCAGGTGGCCTCGTTCAAGCTGACGGGCAGGCGTATTTTCCGGATGGCGCCGCTGCATCATCATTTCGAACTCAAGGGTTGGGCGGAACCCAAGGTCATCGTGCGCTTCTGGATCATCAGTTTCGTCCTCGTGCTGGCGGGTCTCGCCACGTTGAAGATCCGCTGATGGGCGCCGTCGTGGTCGGTCTGGGCAAAACGGGGGCTTCGTGCCTGCGCTATCTCGCGAAGCACGGCATCCCCGTGACCGCGACGGATTCGCGCACCGTGCCGCCGAATCTGGCGGAGCTCGGCCATCTGGCAAAGACGCTGGACATCCGCGTGGGCGGCTTCGACTTGTCGCTGCTCGACGGCGCGACCCAGCTGGTGATCTCGCCCGGCGTGTCGCTCGACGAGCCCATCGCGCGGGCGGCCCGTGACCGTGGCATCGAAGTCGTGGGCGACGTCGAGTTGTTCGCGCGCGCCGCCCGCGCACCCGTCATCGGCATCACGGGCACCAACGGCAAGAGCACGGTGACGGTGCTGGTCGCGGCCATGGCGAATGCGGCGGGCCGACGCGTGCTGGCGGGCGGAAATTTGGGCGAGCCGGTGCTGGATCTTCTGGATCAACCGCTGCCCGATCTGTACGTGATCGAATTGTCGAGCTTTCAACTGGAGACGACCTCCTCGCTCGGCCTGCTGGCGGCGGCGGTGTTGAACGTCACGGCCGATCACATGGATCGCTATGACACGGTGGAGGACTACGCCCGCGCCAAGGCGCGCATCGTGGCGCGGGCGGCCACCGTGGTGCTGAATGCGGATGATCCCTTGGTGTCGGCCATGCGGGCCGGCGCGACGCGGGTGGTGACGTTCTCGACGCGGCAAGCGGATGCCGATTATTCGCTGCTGCGCAGCGGCGAGCGAACTCACTTGGTGCGCTTCGGCGAACCGGTGCTCGACACCGCGTGCATGAAGATCAAGGGGCTGCACAACGCGGCCAACGCGCTGGCCGCGTTGGCGCTGGGCGATGCGGCGGATCTGCCGCTGCCCGCCATGCTCGATGCCATCGAAGCTTTCCCGGGCCTGCCGCACCGTTCCTCCTGGGTGGCGGACATCGATGGCCTGCGCTTCGTCGACGACTCGAAGGGCACGAATGTGGGCGCCACCGTCGCGGCCATCGCGGGCTTCGACGGACCCTTGGTGTTGATCGCGGGCGGCGAGGGCAAGGGCCAGGACTTCGGGCCGCTGGCCGCGGCATTCCAGGGCAAGGTGCGGCATGTGGTGCTGATCGGCAGGGACGCGCCGGCCCTCGAGCGTGCGCTTGCCGGCGTGTGCACGACGGAGCGTGCGGCCTCGATGGACGCCGCCGTCGCGGCCGCCGCCCGGGCCGGGCGGTCCGGCGATACCGTGCTGTTGTCGCCCGCGTGCGCGAGCCTCGACATGTTTCGCGACTATGGGCATCGCGGCGACGTGTTCGCGGCCGCCGTGCGCGCTCTGGCGGCCAGCGAGAGCTCCCTGGCCAGCGCGCGCGGAACGGCGCCGGGAGAGGCGCGATGAATGCAACCACCATGGGTTACGGGTTGCGGGCCCGCGAGCGCATGCCCTTCGCCTGGGACGGCATCACCCTGGGGTTGGTGGCGGCCTTGTTGCTGGTCGGAATGGTGATGGTCACGTCGGCGTCGATGGCGGTTGCGGCCAAGGATCTGCACGACCCGTTCTACTTCATGGAGCGGCAGTTCTTCTTCGGCGGGTGCGGCCTGCTGCTGGCCTGGGCCGTGACGCGCGTGCCCGCCGAGGTGTGGGATCGTTACAGCATGGCCTTGCTGGTGCTGGGGCTGGCGCTGCTGCTGCTCGTGCTGATTCCCGGTCTTGGGGCGAAGATCAACGGCGCGCGCCGTTGGATGCGCATCGGTCCGATGAATTTCCAGGTCTCGGAGCTGGCCAAGGTGCTGGTGCTCACCTGGGTGTGCAGCTACTGCGTGCGCAAGCGCGCCGAGCTGGAGACCACCTTCGCGGGCCTGTTCAAGCCCGTGAGCTTGTTGACCGTGGCGGGGTTGTTGTTGTTGCTGGAACCGGACTTCGGCGCGACCACGGTGTTGTTCGCCACAGGCTTCGCGGTGTTGTTCGTGGCCGGGGCGCGACTGCGCTACGTGCTGTCGTTGGTGTCGGTGGTCGCCGGGGCCTTCGCGATGCTGGCGGTGCTGTCGCCGTACCGGTTGAAGCGGCTCACGGTGTTCCTGCACCCCTGGGAGGATCCGTTCAACGGCGGTTTCCAGTTGACGCAATCGCTGATCGCCATCGGCCGCGGCGGCTGGTTTGGCGTCGGCCTGGGCAGCAGCATCCAGAAGCTGTTCTATCTGCCCGAGGCGCATACCGACTTCGTGTTCGCGGTGCTGGCGGAGGAGTTGGGGTTGGTGGGCGTGATCGGCGTCATCGGCCTGTTCGTCGCGCTGGTGTGGCGCTCGTTCCAGATCGCGCGCATGGCGTCGCAGGCGGGCCTCAAGTTTCAGTCGTATCTGGCGCTGGCCTTCGGTGTGTGGCTGGGCCTGCAGGCCATCGTCAACATCGGCGTCAACATGGGCGTGCTGCCGACCAAGGGCTTGACGCTGCCGTTGCTGAGTTACGGGCGCAGCAGCCTGATCGTGAGCCTCGGATGGTTGGGCGTATTGCTGCGCATCTACCACGAGGTCAAGTGCACCTCGCGGTCGGCGGTGATGCGCATGCCGGGAGGGTCCCGCTGATGGCGCGCGCGTGGCCGAACCCGCCGCAGTCCCCGGTGCTCATCATGGCGGGCGGCACCGGCGGCCATGTGTTTCCGGCGTTGGCGGTGGCGAAGGTGCTGCGCGACCGCGGCGTGCCGGTGGTGTGGCTGGGCGTGCCCGCGAGCATGGAGTCGCGCCTGGTGCCGGCCAACGGCTTTCCGATCGAATGGCTGCGGGTCAAGGGCATTCGCGGCAAGGGTTTGGGCGCCTGGTTGCTGGCCCCGATGCATATCCTGAGCGCGGTCTGGCAGGCCATGGCGGTGCTGCGCAAGGTGCGGCCGCGCGCGGTGCTGGGCGCCGGCGGCTACGTCAGCGGGCCGGGGGGCATCGCGGCGTGGCTGATGCGCGTGCCGTTGTTGATCCACGAACAGAATGCGATTCCGGGCCTGACCAATCGCTGGCTCGCCAAGCTCGCCGGCCAGGTCATGCAGGCGTTTCCGGGCAGTTTCGCGCCGGCCGTGCACGCCCGGACCGTGGGCAATCCGGTGCGGGCGGATATCGCGGCCATCGCCGAACCGGCGGTGCGCTTTGCGGGCCGCAGCGGCCGGGCGAGATTGTTGGTGTTCGGCGGCAGCCTGGGCGCGCAGCGCTTGAACGCGATGGTGCCGCAGGCCCTGTCGAAGATCGATCCGGAGCGCCGCCCGCAGGTGCGGCATCAGGCGGGCGAGCGCGGCATCGACGCCGCGCGGGTCGCCTACCAAGAAGCGCGCGTGGACGCGGACGTCACGGCATTCATCGACGACATGGCGGCGGCCTATGCGTGGGCCGACGTCGCGGTGTGCCGCGCCGGCGCCATGACCATCGCGGAATTGCAGGCCGTGGGGCTGGGGGCATTGCTGGTGCCCTTTCCCTCGGCCACCGACGATCATCAGACGAAGAATGCCGACGCCATGGTGCGGGTCGGCGCCGGGCGCGTGCTGCAGGAACGGGACCTGACGCCGGACAGCTTGAGCGCGTGCATCGTCGACCTCACGGCCGACCGCGCCCGCATGCTGGCGATGGCCGAGGCCGCGCGTCGCAGCCGGGTGATCGATGCGGCGGCACAGGTGGCGGACCTGTGCATGGCGGCGGGCGCTGCGGTGGGGGCCACGGCATGAGCAGCACCCCGAACGACCGCATGCGTCGCATCCACATCATCCACCTGGTCGGCATCGGCGGCAGCGGCATGGGCGGCATCGCGGAGGTCTTGCTGAATCTGGGCTACGACGTGCAGGGTTCCGACCTCAAGGCCAACGGCGTCACGCAACGCCTGGCGCGCTTGGGCGCGAGCATCTTCATCGGCCACGCCGCCGACCATCTGGGCAAGGCCGACGTCGTGGTGGTGTCGAGCGCGGTGAATCGCACGAACCCCGAAGTGGCCGCCGCTCTGGCGAATCGCGTTCCGGTGGTGCCGCGCGCCGAGATGCTCGGCGAGCTCATGCGCTTTCGGTACTCGGTGGCGGTGGCGGGCACGCACGGCAAGACCACGACCACGAGCTTGGTCGCGAGCATCCTGGCCGAGGGCGGCCTCGATCCGACGTTCGTCATTGGTGGCCGCCTGAAGAGCGCGGACACCAATGCGCGGCTCGGTGCCGGCCGCTACCTGGTGGCGGAGGCGGACGAGAGCGATGCGTCATTCATGCACCTGCAGCCGATGATCGCCATCGTCACCAACATCGACAACGATCATCTCGCGACGCACGAGGGTGATTTCTCGCGGCTCAAGCAGAGCTTCGTGGATTTCCTGCACAACCTGCCGTTCTACGGGCTCGCCGTGCTGTGTGCCGACGACGAGCATGTGCGCAGCATTCTCGACGCTGTCGGCCGGCCGGTGGTGACCTATGGGTTCGCGGAGGGCGCCGACATTCGCGCGGTCAACGTGGTGCGCGCCGGCCTGCAGTCGCGCTTCGACGCCGAGCGCGCCGGGCACGAGCCGCTGGCGCTGACGATCAATTTGCCCGGCCGTCACAATGTCCTGAATTCGCTGGCGGCGGTGGCGGTGGCCACCGAACTCGGCATCGCCGATGCGGCCATCCAGAAGGCCTTGGCCAGTTTCCAGGGCATCGAGCGGCGCCTGCAGCAGCTCGGTGAAATCCAGTGGCCGGGCGGCCGCGCCGTGATCGTCGATGACTACGGGCATCACCCCACCGAGGTCGCGGCGACCTTGGAAGCCGTGCGTCAGGGCTGGCCGACGCGGCGCGTGGTGCTGGCGTTTCAGCCGCATCGCTACACGCGCACGCGCGATCTGCTGGACGATTTCGGCCGGGTACTCGGCGAGTGCGACGTGCTGCTGGTGACCGAGGTGTACGCGGCGGGCGAAGCGCCCATCGCCGGCGCGGACGGCCGCGCCATCTGCCGTGCGGTGCGTTCGCGGGGGTTGATGGAGCCGGTCTTCGTCGAGCACGTCGACGATCTGGCCGATGCGCTGCGGGGCGTTCTGCACGACGGCGACGTCGTGCTCACCATGGGCGCCGGCAACATGGGCGACGTGGCTCAGGAACTGAAGAGCCGGTTTGCGGCGGGGGCGGCGGCATGAGCGGCCCGGCGCGCATGGAGACGCTGCGGATCTCGTCGGAGTTCGGCGCGCGTCTGGCGTTCGATGCACCCCTGTCGAAATACACCTCGTGGCATGCCGGCGGTCCGGCGGACCTCTTCTTCACACCGCGAGACGTGTCGGATCTAGCGTCGTTCCTGCGCCAATTACCGGACAACATGCCGCTGCTCTGGATCGGCCTCGGCAGCAATCTGTTGGTGCGCGACGGCGGCGTACGCGGCGCGGTGGTGTCGATGAACGGCACGTTGGGGTCGCTCGAACGCGTGAGCGCGACGCGCATCCAAGCTCAGGCTGGCGTGCCGTGCGCGAAGCTGGCCAAACAATGCGTGAAATGGGGCCTGGGGCCGGCCGAGTTCTTCGCCGGCATCCCCGGCACGCTGGGCGGCGCGCTGGCGATGAACGCCGGCGCCTGGGATGGTGAAACCTGGCGGCATGTGGTCGAGGTCGACGTCATCGATCGCCACGGCGCGCGCCGCACCCGCCCGGCCAGCGACTATCAGATCGGCTACCGCAGCGTGCGCGGTCCCGCCGACGAGTGGTTCGTCGCGGCCCGCCTGGAATTCGAGCACAAGCCGGGCGCGAGCGACGCCGCCATCCGCGACCTGCTCGAGCGGCGCAAGGAAACCCAGCCCATCGGCGAATGGAGCTGCGGCTCGGTGTTCACCAATCCGCCGGGGCAGCATGCCGGGCGATTGATCGAGAGCGCCGGCCTCAAGGGCTTTCGCATCGGGGATGCCTCGGTGTCCGAGAAGCACGCCAACTTCATCGTCAACCACGGCGCCGCACGCGCCGCGGACATCGAGGCGGTGATCGCCCATGTGCAGCGCACCGTCGCGGAACTGCATCACGTCGACCTGAAAACCGAAGTGCGCATCGTCGGGGAGCCCACATGAGCCTGCTCAACACGCAATCCGTGACACGCCGGGCGTGT
Organism: Gammaproteobacteria bacterium; assembly: GCA_003164785.1. Taxonomy (GTDB): domain Bacteria; phylum Pseudomonadota; class Gammaproteobacteria; order Steroidobacterales; family Steroidobacteraceae; genus Bog-1198. The sequence goes on from PLUE01000020.1 coordinate 14,316, forward strand.
TCCGCCTTGGACTTCGGCAAGGTCGCCGTGCTGCGGGGCGGCGACTCCTCGGAGCGCGAAGTCTCGCTGATCAGCGGCGCCGCCGTGTTGCTCGCGCTGCAGAACCGCGGGGTCGATGCCCACGGATTCGATCCGCACGAGAAGCCGGTCCAAGCGCTCGTGAGCGAGGGTTTCGACCGTGCGTGGAACGCACTGCACGGCCCGGGGGGCGAGGACGGTTTGATGCAGGGGGCGCTCGAGTGGCTGGGGATTCCCTACACCGGCAGCGGCGTGCTCGCCTCCGCGCTCACCATGGACAAGCTCAAGACCAAGCGGGTGGTGGTGGGTGCCGGTTACGTCGCGCCCGAATATGCCGTGTTGACGAGCCCCGCCGATCTGCCGGCGGCGTTGGCCCGGCTGGGCTTGCCGATGATGGTGAAGCCCGCCTCTCAAGGGTCGAGCGTCGGCATGACCAAAGTGAAAACGGCGGAGGAGTTTCCCCGCGCCTATGCCGACGCGCGCGCGGTCGACCCCATCGTCTTTGCCGAACGGTTCATCACCGGTGACGAATACACCGTGGGCGTCCTGCAGGGGCAGGCCCTACCGTCGATCCGAATCGTGCCGGCCACGGAATTCTACGATTATCAGGCGAAGTACTTTCGCGACGACACCCAATACCATTGCCCGAGCGGGCTGGATGCCGCCGCCGAGGCGGAGTTGGGCGCCGCCGCGCTCGCGGCGTTCAACGTGACCGACTGCTTCGGCTGGGGCCGTGTCGATTTCATGCGCGACAAGGTCACCAACCAGTTCTATTTCATCGAGATCAACACCACCCCGGGCATGACCAGCCACAGTTTGGTGCCGATGGCGGCGCGTCAGGCCGGCATCGATTTCCCCGAGTTGTGCTGGCGCGTGCTCGAGACGAGTTTCCTGAGGGAGCGGAAATGAAACGCAATCGCCCCAAGGTCGAGAAGCCGGTGCGACGCTGGCCCAAGCTGTTCACGGAATGGCGCTCGTACGCACGCCGCGCGGCGGTGTTCATGGGCGTCGTGGCCGCCGTGGGCGCGGCGGCGTGGGCGCTCGACCGGCCGATTCGTGTGATTTCCATGGACGGCAGCTTTCAGCGGGTGTCCCCCGGCCAGGTGGAAAAGGCGGTCGCGCCGTTCACCCAGTCGGGCTTCATGTCGGCCGATCTCGATTCCATTCAGCGCGCCGTCGAGGCGGTGCCCTGGGTGGATCATGCGCGCGTCCAGCGTCGCTGGCCCAACAGTCTGCACGTCACCGTCGTCGAGGAGACCGCCGCGGCGCGTTGGGACGAGTCCGGGCTGCTCAACACGCGCGGGCAGCTGTTCGTGCGCGAAGCCGCCCACGTGCCGGCGGAACTGCCCCGCTTGAGCGGTCCCGAGGGCACCGAGAACCAGGTGGTGCAGCGTTACATGGCGGCGCAGGGTCGCATGCTCGAGGCGGGCATGCGCATCGCGGCGCTGCGTCTCGACGAGCGCGGCGCCTGGGAGATGGATCTGGACAGCGGCGTGACCGTGCGGCTCGGGCGCCGCGAGGTCGACGAGCGGCTCGACCGGTTCATCCGCACGGCATCGCAGGTCATCGCGCATCGCTTGAACGACATCACTTACGTGGACATGCGCTATTCCAACGGCTTCGCCATCGGCTGGCGCAATGCTGCGCCCGCCCCCGCCACGCCGGCCGCGGTACCGGCCAATGTTCTGCTACCGACGTCCAAGGATTCAAAGACACGACATGGCTAAGCGTTCTGATCGCAATTTGGTAGTCGGACTCGACATCGGCACGAGCAAGGTGGTCGCCATCGTGGGCGAGATCAAGTCCGACGGGGCGCTCGAGATCATCGGCATCGGCAGCCACCCCTCCCGCGGCCTGAAGAAAGGGGTGGTGGTCAACATCGAGTCGACCGTGCAATCGATCCAGCGCGCCGTCGAGGAAGCGGAGCTGATGGCGGGCTGCGAAATCCATTCGGTGTATGCCGGCATCGCGGGCAGCCACGTGCGCAGCCTGAATTCGCACGGCATCGTCGCCATCAAGGACAAAGAGGTGGTGCAGGGCGATGTGGATCGCGTGATCGACGCGGCCAAGGCGGTGGCCATTCCCGCCGACCAGAAGATCCTGCACGTGCTGCCGCAGGAATACATCATCGACACGCAGGAAGGGATCCGCGATCCCATCGGCATGTCGGGCGTGCGGCTCGAGGCCAAGGTGCACATCGTCACCGGCGCGGACAGCGCGGCACAGAACATCGTCAAGTGCGTGCAGCGCTGCGGGCTGGCGGTGGAGGACATCGTGCTCGAGCAGCTGGCCTCGAGCTATGCGGTGCTCACGGACGATGAGAAGGATCTGGGCGTGTGCGTGGTCGACATCGGCGGCGGCACCACGGACATCGCGGTGTTCGGCGGCGGCGCCATCCGTCATACGGCGGTGATTCCGATTGCCGGCGATCAGGTCACCAATGACATCGCGGTTTCGATGCGCACACCAACCCAGTATGCGGAAGATATCAAGATCAAATACGCGTGCGCCTTGTCGCAGTTGGCAAATCCGGACGAGACCATCGAGGTGCCGAGCGTCGGCGATCGTCCGCCGCGCCGGCTCGCCCGGCAGACGCTCGCGGAAATCGTCGAGCCGCGCTACGAGGAATTATTCGGTCTGATCCGCGACGAGTTGCGCCGCGCGGGCCTCGAGGAGGCGGTGGCCACGGGCATCGTGCTCACCGGCGGCAGCGCCAAGATGGAGGGCGCCATCGAACTCGCCGAGGAAGTGTTTCACATGCCGGTGCGCCTGGGCGTACCGCAATACGTCAGCGGACTCGTTGACGTCGTCAGCAATCCGATCCATGCCACGGGGGTCGGGCTGCTGTTGTATGCAAAAAGCACCATGGATGTGCGTCGCACTGAGGCGCCGCTGCTATCGGGTGGCATGAAGTCGATATTTGAACGTATGAAGGCGTGGTTTCAAGGCAATTTTTGATTCACGACAACATTGAATATAAACCGATGAAGGAGAACTGGAATGTTTGAACTGATGGACTCGTACAGCCAAAACGCTGTCATCAAAGTGATCGGGGTGGGCGGCGGCGGCGGCAACGCCGTGGCGCACATGGTGCAGGCCGGCCTCGAAGGGGTGGAATTCATTTGCATCAACACCGATGCGCAGGCGCTGAAGCACGGCAAGGTGCGGACCGCCCTGCAGATCGGCTGCAACATCACCAAGGGTCTGGGCGCGGGCGCCGATCCGGAAGTGGGCCGCCAGGCCGCGATGGAGGATCGTGATCGCATCATCGAGTTGATCGAAGGCTGCGACATGTTGTTCATCACCGCCGGCATGGGCGGCGGCACCGGCACGGGTGCAGCGCCGGTGGTGGCGCAGGTGGCGAAGGAACTCGGGATTTTGACGGTGGCCGTGGTCACCCGCCCGTTCGAGATGGAAGGCAACAAGCGCGGCCGCGTCGCGGACCAGGGCATGGTCGAGTTGTCGAAGTACGTCGATTCGTTGATCACCATCCCGAACCAGAAATTGCTGGCGGTGTTGGGCAGCAGCACGACGTTGCTGGATGCGTTCAAGGCGGCCAACACCGTGCTGCAGGGCGCGGTGCAGGGCATCGCGGAACTCATCACGCGGCCGGGTCTCATCAACGTGGACTTCGCGGACGTGCGCACGGTCATGTCGGAAACCGGCATGGCGATGATGGGTTCGGGCGCCGCATCCGGCGAGGATCGGGCGCGCGAAGCGGCCGAGGCCGCGATCTCCAGCCCGCTGCTCGAGGACATCAATCTCGCCGGCGCGCAGGGCATCCTGGTCAACGTCACCGCGGGCATGGACCTGTCGATCGGCGAGTTCCAGGAAGTGGGCAACGTCATCAAGCAGTTCGCCTCGGATGACGCCACCGTGGTCGTGGGCACCGTCATCGATCCGGAAATGAGCAATCAGATCCGCGTCACCGTGGTGGCGACCGGTTTGGGCAAGCCGGTGGTGCGGGCGCAGCAGCCGCCGCAGCAGCAGATGGCCTCCACGATGGTGCCGCCGCCCACCATGCGGGTGGTGCGTCAGAAGTCGTCGATGGCGCCGACCGATTACGCCATGTTGGACCGTCCGACGGTGCAGCGGCAGCGTGCGGTGGGCGACGGCCTGCGGCAGGAAGTGGAATCGGAGGATTTGTTGGACATCCCGGCCTTTCTCCGCCGCCAGGCGGACTAAGCCGGCTCGTTCGACGACATTCCAGTTTGGCGCTCGGGCGGCTTTTCGGTCGCCCCGAGCGCCCGTTTGAACTTTTTCCGGTTTTTAGCTTCTGACCGGCCTGTGGTACCTTTGGCGACGTTTTACAAGATTGGTCCCGCTTTCCCATGCTGAATCAAAGAACATTGAAGAATTCGATCCGTGCCACCGGCGTGGGTCTGCATACGGGCAAGAAGGTGTTGATGACCTTGCGCCCCGCCGGCCCGGACACCGGGATCGTCTTCCGACGCACCGATCTGGCCGACAGCGTCGACATCAAGGCGCATGCCGAGAATGTCGGCGACACCACGATGGGGACCACGCTGCAGGCGGGCGAGGTCAAGATTTCGACGGTGGAGCATCTGCTCTCCGCCCTGGCTGGCCTCGGCATCGACAACGCGCTGGTCGAACTGAGCGCGGGGGAAGTGCCCATCATGGACGGCAGCGCGGGGCCGTTCGTGTTTTTGCTGCAGTCCGCCGGCATCGAGGAGCAGAAGGCGCCCAAGCGCTTCATCCGCATCCTCGAGAGCCTGCAAGTCGACGACGGCGACAAGTGGGCGCGCTTCGATCCGTACGACGGGTTCAAGGTGAATTTCCAGATCGAATTCAACCATCCGACGTTCAAGAAGCATTCGCAAACCGCCACCATGGATTTTTCGACCACCTCGTTTCTGCGCGAGGTCAGCCGCGCCCGGACGTTCGGATTCGTGCGTGATCTGGAGAGCCTGCGCTCGCGCAACCTGGCGCTCGGCGGCAACATGGATAATGCGATCGTGCTCGACGATTACCGGGTGCTCAACGAGGATGGCCTGCGCTACGAAGATGAATTCGTGAAGCACAAGATCCTCGACGCGATCGGGGATTTATATCTGCTCGGGCACAGCCTCATCGGCGAGTTCAGCGGCTACAAGTCGGGTCACGCACTCAACAACAAGCTGCTGCGAACGTTGATCGCCAAGCAAAGCGCCTGGAAGGAAGTGACGTTCGAGAGCTTGAAGGATGCGCCGATTTCGTACGTGGAGGCGGCGGCGGCGAGGGTTTGAAGGGGATCAATCCCACGGATTTACGCCCGAGGCGGGATGACCTTGATCCGGACCTTCTGCAGTTCGACGTTCATCGAAGTGCCCACACGCGTCCTCAGGTCATCGGTGACATACCGTAGCCGCGCGGCCCAGGGGGCACCGGCGACACCCAGGGTGAGGCAAGCTTCCTCGATACCCGCGGTCATCACGGCATCCGCCAGCTTGGGCGGCAGGGCGGCCTTCACATGCTCCAAAGCGACGTTTCGCTCCAGACTCTTCGTTTTGAGGTCCGAAAGTCGTTTGCCACCTATCCTCAACAACTCGTTGATACTTTTGGGTTTGTGCATTCCGAACGTTGCCCGCACCGTGAATCCGCGCCCTCAAGGGATGCGGAAATCCTTGTTTTGCCTCACCTTATTCTGCATAGTTTACGCCCTTTGATCCCCAAGCCTTAGCCTTAGGAGGTAGACCTCAGATGACGGCGTTGGAGCGAATTTCCCTATGAATGTCATTTTCGTCGGCCGCAAAACGAGCCGTATCAAACAATTGGACCTCCGCCATCCGCTCGTCGTGGCGGCTGCGCTTGCGATCGTCGGCTGTATCGTCGGTGGTGCGTTCTCGATCGGCGTGGGTCTCGGCTCCCGCCATCGGGGCCCGAATCCCATCGATCAACTGGGCAACTGGTCGGCCGAACTCTTGCATCAAAAGGCCCAGGTCGAGGACGTGCGGCGGGTGCTGCAGGAGAAGGTCAACGCCCTCGCGATGCGCGTGGGTCAGATGAACGCCAATGTCATCCGTCTCGATGCGCTGGGCAAGCGCTTGACCCGCATGGCCAATTTGAACGACGGCGAGTTCGATTTCGGCAATCCGCCGGCGTTGGGCGGCGAGAGTGCGGACGGTCAGCCGGCGCAGATCCCGAATCTGACCGCGATGGTCGATGATTTGCAGAATCAATTGTCGAGCCGCGAGCAGCAACTGGGGGTTTTGGAGACGCTGATCCTGACCCGGGAGCTCAACAAACAGGTCTATCCGGAAGGTCGGCCGGTGGAGCAGGGGTTCATCTCGTCGTATTTCGGTACCCGGGCCGATCCCTTTACCGGGTATTCTGCAGTGCACAAGGGCCTTGATTTTGCCAGTCCCGAGGGCACCAAGGTGTCTTCGGTGGCGGCGGGATTGGTGACCTTCGCCGGCGAGCGGCCCGGGTACGGCCAGATGATCGAGATCAATCACGGCAACGGCCTGGCCACCCGGTATTGCCACAGCGAAAAGCTGCTGGTGAAGCAGGGCGACATGGTCCGCAAGGGTCAGGAGGTCGCGTTGATCGGGTCTACCGGCCATTCGACCGGTCCGCACCTGCATTTCGAGGTGCTGAAGGATGGTGTCCAGGTCGACCCGCTGCGCTTCATCGGCGAGGAGCGCTGACAGACGGTAGGCGCGGGGTGAAGGCTACGAGCCTTCATTGGGTGCCGGGCGACTCACCGCCCCCGGCCGCGCTAGACGGTACATACCGCCTCTCGTGTGAAACGAGTTCCCGGCTTTCGGGTCTATCCGTACAATACGCAGTTTTTCAAGGACTCCCCCTCGTGTGGAAGCTTCTGACTCAAGTTTTTGGCAGCCGTAACCAGCGCCTCGTCAAGGAATTGACCCGCACGGTCGCGGCCATCAATGGATTCGAGCCCAGCGTCGCTGCGCTGACGGACGAGCAATTCCCGGACAAGACGCGGGAATTGAAGGCCCGATTTGCCGCGGGAACCTCGCTGGACGATCTCGTTCCGGAGGCGTTTGCGCTGGTGCGTGAGGCCTCGCGCCGCAAACTGGGACTGCGCCATTTCGACGCGCAGCTCATCGGCGGGCTGGCGTTGCACTCCGGCAAGATCGCCGAGATGCGCACGGGCGAAGGCAAGACCTTGATGGCCACCTTGCCGGCGTACCTCAACGCCCTCAGCGGCGACGGTGTGCACGTGGTGACGGTCAACGAGTACCTGGCGCAACGCGACTCCGACTGGATGGCGCCGGTGTTCCGATTTCTGGGACTCGCAGTGGGCGTCATCAAGAACGCGCAATCGTCGGATGAAAAGCGTGCCGCGTACGCGTGCGACATCACCTACGGGACCAACAACGAGTTCGGCTTCGATTACCTGCGTGACAACCTCGCCTTTCGGTTGGAGGACCGGGCGCAGCGCAAGCTGTCCTTCGCCATCATCGACGAAGTCGACTCGATCCTGATCGACGAAGCACGTACGCCGTTGATCATTTCCGGCCCGGCCGAAGAGAGCACCGAGCTCTATCTCAAGATCAATACGTTGATTCCGCGGCTCATCAAGCAGAAGGATGAAAACGGTCCCGGCGATTACGCCGTCGATGAGAAATCGAAACAGGCGACGCTGACCGAAGACGGCCACCAAAAGGTCGAAGAATTGATGGCGGAACAGGGACTGCTGCGCGAAGGCGAGAGTCTGTACGACGCCACCAACATCCGGCTGATGCATCACTTGAACGCGGCGCTGCGGGCGCATTCCTTGTACAAGCGCGACGGCGAGTACATCGTGCGCAACGGCGAAGTCATCATCGTCGACGAGTTCACCGGCCGCACCATGCAAGGTCGGCGCTGGTCGGATGGCCTGCATCAGGCCGTCGAGGCGAAGGAAGGTGTGAAAGTTCGCGAGGAGAACCAGACGGTTGCCTCGATCACCTTCCAGAACTTCTTCCGTCTGTATTCCAAGCTGTCCGGCATGACCGGCACGGCCGATACGGAAGCCTTCGAATTCCAGCAGATCTACGGACTGGAAGTGGTCGTGATCCCGACCCACAAGCCCATGATCCGCAAGGACAAGTCCGACCTGGTGTTCCTCTCCGAGCAGGACAAGTTTCAGGCCATCCTCGAGGATATCGAGGATTGCGTGAAGCGGGGCCAGCCCGTGCTGGTGGGCACGACGTCGATCGAGACGTCGGAGCGTCTGGCGAAACTTCTGGCGGGCGCCAAGATCCCCCACGAGGTGCTGAACGCCAAGCAGCACGAGCGCGAGGCCCATATCGTGGCCGAAGCGGGACGGCCCGGGGCCATCACGGTCGCCACCAACATGGCCGGTCGCGGCACCGACATCGTGTTGGGCGGCAGCCCGCAGACGCAGATCGATGCGATGGAGAGTGCTCCGGACGAAGCGCAGCTGAAGCAGATCCACGAGGACTGGCGCAAGCGGCACGAAGAAGTGCTGGCGGCCGGCGGCTTGCATATCATCGGCACCGAACGCCACGAATCACGGCGCATCGACAACCAGTTGCGCGGTCGATCGGGCCGGCAGGGTGACCCGGGTTCCAGCCGGTTCTACCTGTCGCTCGAGGACAATTTGATGCGCATCTTCGGCGATCCGACCCGCATGAAGGCGCTCATGACCCGGGTGGGCATGAAGGCCGGCGAGGCGATCGAGAGTGGCATGCTGACCCGGCAGATCGAGCGCGCGCAGCGGCGCGTCGAGCAGCACAATTTCGATGCCCGCAAGCAATTGCTGGAATACGACGACGTGGCGAACGATCAGCGGCGGGTGATCTACCAGCAGCGCACGGATCTCATGAGCGCGGAGGACGTTGCCGAAGCGGTCAAAGGCATTCGCGAAGAGGTCGTGGCCCAGCTGGTGGATCAGTACGTTCCCGGCGGCGCGGCGGAGGATCAGTGGGACGTCCCGGGCTTGATGCATGCGGTGGAGCGCGACTTCGGTCCGGCCTTGGCCGTAGATGCGTGGGTCAAGGCCGAAACGGCGGGCGACGGTTCCGGGCTCAAGAAGAAGCTTTTGGAGGCGCTCGAAGAGGTCTATTCGCAGAAAGAGATCAGTGTCGGTCCGCAGGTGATGCGCTACATCGAAAAAGAAGTGATGTTGCGCACCCTCGATCAGCATTGGCGCGAGCATCTGGCCGCCATGGACTACATGCGCCAGGGCATTTATCTGCGCAGCTATGCGCAGAAGAACCCGAAGCAGGAATACAAGCGCGAGGCCTTCGAGCTGTTCTCGGCCATGCTGGACCGCATCAAGTTCGATACCGTGACCACGGTGTCGAAGATCCAGGTGCGCAGTCAGGACGAGATCGAGCGGGAGGAACTGGAGCGCCAGCAACGTCTGGCCCGGGCCCTGCAGATGCAGCATGCCGATGCCGTGTCGCCCATTCAGGCGCCCGGCGGGTTCGACGAGCGGTCCGGCCCCGATGGTGGTGGCCCGGTCGGCTTCGGGCCCGGCGGCGGCTCCCTGGTGGCGGATCCGGCCGAAGCCGGTCCGATCGCGACGCCTTTCGTGCGTGAGATGCCCAAGGTGGGGCGGAACGAACTGTGCCCCTGCGGCTCGGGCAAGAAGTTCAAGCACTGTCACGGCGCGCTGCAACAAGCGAACGGTTGACCGAATCAGGCGAAGTTAAGAAGACCGTCCACGTCGTTGCCGCCGCGGTGACCGACGCGACGGGGCGGGTTTTGATCGCCCAGCGCCCGCCAGGGAAGGTACTGGCGGGGAGTTGGGAGTTTCCGGGGGGCAAGGTCGAGCCGGGGGAGACCCGGGTGCAGGCGCTGGCTCGCGAGCTCCTGGAGGAACTCGGCATCACACTCACCGGGCAGCCGCGGCCGTTGATGCGGTTGCGGCATAGCTATCCGTTTGGCGACGTGCTCATCGACATGTGGGTGGTCACGAGGTATAGCGGGGAACCGGTCGGTTTGGACGGGCAGGCGTTGCGGTGGTGCACGGTTGAGGAGCTGGAGACGGCGGAGATGCTGGCGGCGGATCAGCCGATCGTCGCTGCCCTGCGCCTGAACCTTTCCCTCCATGGCCAGGGCGATAGCTTGGATGATGCCGGGATGCCCGGCGCAGGCGGCAGCCGCACGCCGTAAGAGGGCGGGCGTCAACGTCGGGGCGGCGGGAGTGTCAACGCTTGAGGCTGTCGTCGAAGAAACGCTCGATCGTCGCATAGGCGTGACGGCCGTCGTGCTGCCGGAGCAGACCGTGTTTCGCCCCGGGATAGACCATCACGTCGAATGGCTTGCCCAAATCCTGCAATCTTCGAAACAACTTCGTGCTGTTGAGAAACAGGACGTTGTCGTCGGCCATGCCATGGATCACCAACAGCTTCCCTTTGAGATCGCCGGCGTACGGGAGAACCGAACTTGCGGCATAGCCGGCCGCATTGTCCTGCGGGCGGCCAAGGTAGCGCTCCGTGTAATGCGTGTCATACAGGCTCCAGTCCGTGACCGGTGCGCCGGCGACGCCTGCGCGGAACACGTCGGGCGCCTTGAACATCAACATCAGGGTCATGTAACCGCCGTAGCTCCAGCCCCAGACGCCGATGCGGGAGGCGTCGACGAAGGGCTGCGAGCCCAGCCAGCGCGCACCCAATACCTGGTCCGCGACCTCCGCTTCGCCGAGCCGCTCGTGGATCGGCGCCTGGAATGCCGTCCCGCGCGATGCACTGCCGCGATTGTCGAGCTGGAATACCACGTAACCCGCGCGCGTCAATATTTGCGTGAAGGAACTGCCCGTCCAGCTGTCCGTCACGCGTTGGGTGCCGGGTCCGCCGTATACCTCGACGATGGCCGGGTAGTGGTGTGAGGCATCGAAGTGCAAAGGTTTGAACAATCGATAGTGGAGCAGCTGACCATCCGAGGCCTTGAGAGTCCCAAATTCGGGCACCGCGTTGTCGGCGCGGTAGGACGCATCGGGATGCTGCTCGTTCAGCGCATTTTCCAGCAGATAGGTCATCAACTTGCCGTCCCGGTCATGCAGGCCGACCTGGGGCGTCTGTTCCGTGCTGTTGAAGTTGTCGACATAGAACTTCGCGTCCGGCGACATGGTGATGCTGTGAATTCCTGATCGTTGCGAGATCCGGGTCGTCCTGTGAGGATCGTCCGTGTCCAGCGACGCGCGATAGAGCTGCCGCTCGATGGCTCCCGCTTCAGTCGAGGCGAAGTACACCAGGCGATGGGACTCATCCACGGCCTTGATGGCGCGCGCCCTGAAGTCGTCCACGTTCCATTCGCCGGCCGTCAGCCGTCTCTTGAGATGGCCGTCATAATCGTACAGGTACAAGTGCTGGTAGCCGTCGCGCATCGACGCCCAAATGAATTCCCGCGACCGCTTCAGGAACGTCAGCTCGTCATTGAGTTCGATCCACGTCGGGCTGGTCTCCGACAACACGACCCGGCTCCGTCCCGTGGCAATGTCGACCAGCAGCAGGTCCAGGCGGTGCTGATCGCGGGATTCTCGTTGAACGGCCAGTGTTTTCCCGTCCGGCAGCCAATTTACCCGGGCGAGATAGATGTCGGTGTTCGCCCCCAAATCGACGAACGTCGTGGCACCGGTTGCGACGTCCGCAACGCCGAGGCGCACCAGCACGTTGGGACCGCCCGCGACGGGATAGCGCTGGTCGAAGGTGGCCACGTTGTCCGCGGCAATTTCGAATCGTTGCGTCACCTTGACGGGAGTTTCGTCCACACGCACGAAGGCGACGTGTTGGTCGTCCGGAGCCCACCAATAGCCCGTGCTGCGATCCATCTCTTCCTGGGCGACGAATTCCGCCATGCCGTTCTTGATCGGTCCCACCCCGTCGCTGGTCAGCGCCTTCTCCGTCCGAAGGGACAGATCGTAGGCATAGAGGTTCTGATCGCGCACGTAGGCCACGTACCCACCTTTCGGCGAAACGGTCGCGTCGGTGGCGAAGCCCTGGGAGTGTGTGATCTTGGTCAATGCCTCGTTCGCCGGCGCGGTCAGGTCGTAGTAATAGATCTCCCCGCCGAGCGGAAACAACAGGGCGCGACCGGAGGGCGCGAACGAGTATTCCAGGATCCCGGACAGGGCGGCGGTTCGCTGGCGTTCGCGCCGGCTCAACTCTTCGTTGGACAGGGTTTCATGGACGGACGCGAGCACCGATGAGTCCACCAGCAGCCGCGCACGGGCGTCGTGAATATTGTATTCCCACAGGTCGAGACGGTCCTTGTCACCCGGTTTGCCCTGCAGGTAGGTGACGCGCGAGCCATCGGGCGCCACCTGCATCCCTAAGGCGGTCGGGCCGGACAAGGCCGGCGCGTCGAACAATCGATCGATGGTCAGTTCGGCGGCGTGCGACGTGGCGACCGCGCAGGCGACGAGGGCGGGCGCCAGGTAACGCCTTGGCTTGCGCGATTCGGTCATGGCGGGGTTAAACCAACCCAGCCCGTGACCAACGGTCCAGCCAGAATTCACGATGCATGTGTCAAGAGTCGCCGGCCGTGTCTCGGTGAGACTCCTCACCCGCGTCTGGAGACTCGTCGGGGATTTTATGCTGCTCCGTCAGCCAGGCGCCGAGATCGACCAATCGACAGCGGTCGCTGCAGAAGGGCCGGTAGAGCGATTCCGATGACCACTCCACCGACCGACGACACGTGGGACATTTCACCATGGTGGCCATTCTTACGAACCTTGGCCACTATGCGCAGCAGGTCAAGAGGAAGGGCACGTCCGTGTCCACATGAATGGGCCGGCTCGCAGCGCTCGACCATTGCAGGAAGCGAATGGTGCAGCGGTGGCCGCTGCCGCTGATCTCCGGAAACAAATCGCTGTTCGGGGGCATGGTCACGCGCACCAGCTGGCAGGGATTCTCGCGATCGAACTGCAATTGGAAAATGCCGCCGCTCGCGGTTTCCTGTTTGCGTTTGGCGTTCTGGCGCGTGATCCACAGGAGTTCGGCGATGCTGTCGCACAGGGGTCTGATGAGCGCCAGCCAGGAATTGAATTCCGCAGTGCGGACATCCGCGGGACGTGTGAGCCAAAAACAATAGTCCGGCAGATCGAAATCGCAGGTGCCGCCGGGTATGGCGCTGCGGTGCTTGATGGCGCTCAGAAACTCCGAATCGCGCAGGGGCGTCATATAATTACCGCCCACCGTGGACAGCTCGTCGCGCATTTTCAGGAGGTTGGACATCAGGGACTTCAGCCGGCTCGGGTCCACGCCGGTTTTGGTCTGGAATTCCTTGAGTACGTTGACGTTTCTCTCGAGTTCCTTGAGGACTTCGCTGCGCGAGTCGCCGCGGGCGGTGATGGCGAGAATCTCCAGGAGGCTGGTCACCGCCGACCGGGTGCTCCAGGGATTGGGGAAATCCGCATGATAGGAAGCCTGGGTATAGAGAAATTCCATGCGCAAAAACGTGCGCATACGCTCGTTCAGGGGTTGTTCGTACGTGACCGGAGCCAATTCCGGCTCGGCGTCGGTTCGTGGATCGAGGTAGGAGTTCATGTCCCTATTCTGAGCCAAGGCCGGCCCCAGGGTAAACCTTGGATTTCAGTTAAATTCAGCCGGGGCCCGCCGCAGCCATTTTTAGGTATCGGGCGTGGAGGTCGTCGACCGCCTGCCACAGCTCGGAAACGGTCCCTACGTTCAGAATTACATCATCCGCCACTTGCAGTCGATTTTCACGGCTGGTCTGAGCTGCGAGGATGGCCTGCGCCTGCTCCGCGGACACGCCGTCACGCCGCATGACGCGTTGCCGCTGGAGGTCCTCGGGCACGTCCACCACCAAAATCCGGTCAACGCGATCGATTGCGCCGCCTTCAACCAGCAGGGGTATGGCCATGACGATGTAAGGGCCGGCCGACGTGTGGGCGCGCTGCTCCATATCGGCCCGAATCAAGGGGTGCAAGATGGCTTCCAACTCGCGGCGGCGGTCGGGATCGGCGAAGATCAAGTGACGGAGGGCGCGGCGGTCCAGCTCGCCATCGGCGATCAGCAAGCCGGTGCCGAACTTGTCGACCACTGCGGCGAGCCCCGGCATGCCCGGCGCCACCACAGTCCTGGCCGACTCGTCGGCGTCTATGACCGGTATCCCCAGTTCCACGAACCGATGAGCGACCGTGGTCTTGCCGCTCGCGATGCCGCCCGTGAGTCCGATGCGCAGCCGGCGTGCCATGCGTCAGTGCTGAATTCCCGACAGGCGCAGGTAGCCGTCGACGATAGCGTTTCCGTACATCATGGCAATCCACCCGGCCGCCGCCAGGTAAGGCCCGAAGGGCATGGGTGCCGCGCGATCACGGCCGCGCAGGACGATCATCAGAATGCCCAGCGCCGCCCCGGTCGCCGCCGCCAGCAAGATCACCAAGGGCAGGAGCTTCCAACCGAGCCATGCGCCCAAGGCCGCAAAGAGCTTGAAATCGCCATAACCCATGCCTTCCTTACCAGTCACGAGTCGGAACAGGTGGAACACCAGCCAGAGGCTCAGGTAACCGGCGGCGGCGCCGATGATGGCGTCGCGAGGCGACACGGGAAGCGATTGCCCCTCCGGCACTCCCACAACGACTGCCGCCAACAGACCGCCCCACATCAGGGGCAGCGTGATGCTGTCGGGCAGCAATTGATGGTCCACATCGATGCCGGTGAGGGCCACCAAGGCCCATGTGACCAACAGTGCGCATGCCGCCGTGGGGCCGAAACCAAAATGCCATGCAACCGCGGCGGAAAGCAGTGCCGTGGCCAGCTCCACAAAGGGATAACGGATGGAGATCGCACCCTTGCAGGACGCGCACCGCCCGCGCAGCAACAGCCAGCTGACCACCGGAATATTGTGCCAGGCCGCGATGGGGACTTTGCAGGTGGGGCATGCCGATCGAGGGAAGCTCAGGCTCAGGCGGTCGGCCGGCGCGAGGCTGGCCTCCGTCGCCGGCGGCTCCCCGGCCCGCAATTCACTTGCCTGAGCCTGCCATTCGCGCTCCTGCATGATGGGCAGCCGATAGATGACGACGTTGAGGAAGCTGCCGACCACCAATCCCAGGACGAAGATCGAGCTGGCAAACAGCGCGATCTGCCCGGAATAGAGCGCGGCAAGGTCACTCAGCATGGGCTGGGGCTCTTGTGCCTCCCGCGCTGCGTCATCCGACCACCGCACCGAGCTTGAAGATCGGCAGATACATGGCGATGACCATGCCGCCGACGAGGACACCCAGGATCGCCATGATCATCGGTTCGAGGAGGCTCGACATGCTGTCGACGGCATTGTCGACTTCGCTTTCGTAGAACTCGGCCACTTTTCCCGACATGGTGTCGAGCGAGCCCGATTCCTCGCCGACCGCGATCATTTGCACCACCATGTTCGGGAAAAGTCCGGTGTTCTCCATGGCCCGCTGCAAGCGCTGGCCAGTGGCGACTTCATCTTTCATACGCAGCACGGCCTCTTCGTAGACGATGTTGCCCGTGGCGCCCGCCACCGACTGCATGGCTTCGACCAAGGGTACGCCCGCCGCGAACATGGTCGACAAGGTCCGTGCAAAGCGCGCGATCGCGGCTTTCACCAGAATGGGTCCGATGATCGGCATCTTCAGCAGGATGCGATCGGCCGCCAGCTGCATTTTCTTGGAGCGTTTCAGCATGTAAAAGAAGGCATAGAACCCACCGCCGATCAACAGCGCCACCCACCAACCCTGGTGCTGCACGAACCGCGACAGGTTGACCACCATCTGGGTGAAGGCGGGAAGGTCGGCGCCGAAACCTTTGAACAGCTCTTCGAACTGCGGAATCACGAAGATCAACAAGATGGCGGAGACGATGACCGCGATACATAGAACCGCGATTGGATACGTTAGGGCCTTCTTGATCTTTTTCTTCAAGGCTTCGGTCTTTTCCTTGTACGTCGCGATCTTGTCCAGCAGCGACTCCAGGGCACCGGCTTGCTCGCCGGCCTCGACCAGATTGACGAATAGATTATCGAAATACAGCGGAAACTTTGCCAGCGATTCGTGCAAGGTGCTGCCGCCTTCGATGCTGGCTTTGATGTCGAGCACGAGCTTCTGCATCGCGGGCTTTTCATGGCCGTTGCCGATGATTTCGAACGCCTGGACCATGGGGATGCCCGCCGCCATCATGGTCGCGAGTTGACGGGCAAACACCGAGATATCCTGATTGCTGACCTTGCCGCCGGAACGAAACAAGGTGCTCTGCGTCTTGACCCGGGTCGCAGCGACTCCTTGGCGCCGCAAGTCGGCGCGTAACGATGCCTCACTGGCGGCGAGAGATTTCCCGCGAACCTTGTGGCCGCGCTTGTCCTTGCCCTCCCAGACAAACTGGATCTCTTTCTTGGTGGAGGCAGCCGAAATCGCCATACATCTGTCCTTGCGTGAGCGCTATTCGATAGTGACGTTATTGATCTCTTCCAGGCTCGTGACGCCCGCCTTGACCTTTTCCAACCCTGACCGACGGAGATTCCAGATGCCGTCCTTGGTCGCTTGATCGCCGATATCGAGCGCACCACCGCCTTGCATGATGATGCGACCGATGGTCTCCGTGACCGGCATGACCTGGTAGATACCCATGCGGCCCTTGTACCCATCGGTGCACTGGCTGCAACCCACCGCTTTATAAACACGGATTCCCTGCTGAATGTCGGCGTCCTGAAAGCCTTCCTTCTTGAGCGCTTCCGCGGGAATGTCGATCGGCTGCTTGCAGTTGGTGCATAGTTTTCGAGCCAGGCGCTGCGCGATGATGAGACTGACCGAGGTGGCGATCGCATAGGGCTTCACGCCCATGTCGACCAGGCGGGTCAAGGTCTGCGGTGCATCGTTGGTGTGCAGCGTCGACAGCACCAAGTGGCCGGTCTGTGCGGCCTTGATCGCGATCTCGGCGGTTTCAAGATCGCGGATTTCGCCGACCATGATGACATCGGGATCCTGGCGGAGGAAGGCGCGAAGCGCGGCGGCGAAGGTCAACCCCACCTTGTTGTTCACATTGACCTGATTGATCCCGGGCAGATTGATTTCTGCGGGATCCTCGGCCGTCGAAATATTACAGTCTTCCGTGTTGAGGATGTTGAGCCCGGTGTACAAGGACACCGTCTTGCCGCTGCCGGTGGGCCCGGTCACGAGGATCATGCCCTGCGGTTTCGCGAGATATCTCAGATAGGTCTCGCGCTGCACCGGTTCGTATCCTAGCGCATCGATACCCAGCATGGCGCTCGACGGATCGAGGATACGCGTGACCACCTTTTCGCCGAACAAGGTTGGGCAGGTGCTGACGCGGAAATCGATGGCTCTTGTTTTCGACAGGCGCATCTTGATGCGACCGTCCTGCGGCACGCGGCGCTCGGCGATATCGAGCCTCGCCATGACCTTGAGCCGTGCGACGATCTTGATCGCCAGCTGCACGGGCGGCAGAGCGACCTCTTTCAGTACGCCATCCAAGCGGGTGCGAATGCGGAAAATTTTCTCGTAGGGCTCGAAGTGGATATCCGAGGCGCCCTTCTTGATGGCGTCGAGCAGTATCTTGTTGACGAAGCGCACGATGGGGGCATCTTCGACATCATCTCGGCCCGACGTCTCGGCGTTGGCTTCGTCATCCCCGCCGGTGACCTCGAGGTTCTCCAGATCGAAGTCATCGTCGGTCAAGCCCGGCATCACCGCTTCGGCCTGGTCGATGGCCCGATTCACCGCGATCTGCAACTTGTCGTCTTCGACCACGACGAACTCGATGCTCATGGAGGTCTGAAAGCGGATCTCATCCAGTGCATGTAGATTCGTCGGATCGGACACGGCGAGGAACAGACGCTTGCCACGCTTCATCAATGGCAAGACCCGGTGCTTTTGCAGCAGTTTTTCGCTGACCGAGCGAACGGCCTCCGGGTCCGTGGCGATCGCATCCAGATCGAGGAGGGGTACGCCAAATTCGTTGGAGGCTGAGATGGCAATATCGCGGGCCGTCGCGAGATTGGACGCCACCAGATGCGTCACCAAGCTGGTTTGCTTCTCCTTCGATTTTGCGATGGCGGCCTGCATGACGGACTCCTCCAGCAGGCCGTCTTGGACGAGGCGTTGTGCAAGGCCCCCCAAGGCCATTCGGCTCGAAGCGCTGGTGGAAGCTATTACGTTATCATTCATGGGTTTACGGCGAGTTCCGGCCTGGTGCGAGCTAGTTTACAACGTGGCGTGGCCATCAATTGTCAAATCCCTCACCGATATTGGCATAGTCGCCGCGATATCCGCCGTGATTTCCTTCCCACTATCGCTCATGAGGCTTATTTGGCGCTGGGATGCGGTGGGTGATTGGAATCTCGGAGGGATTTCTTCGGACGTGCGGTTGGGGTCTTTGACCCCCAAATGAAAAGAGCCCCTCCTTTGAGGGGCTCCAGGTGCCCGAAAAAGCTACTCAGTTAGGAGTGGCAGGAAGTGGGCAGATATTGCACGGGAATGGTCGTGGCCACAGCAGTAACGCCCGTTCCGATCACTGCTCCGCCGCCCGTCGGGGCAAGAGCCGTACCGCATTTCCATACGATATCGTTGTTCGCGGTGACGTAGGGTACAAATGTAAGAGTGTTGGCGCCAGCGACACCGAGTTTAGCATTGGCAGCATACGGCGCCGCGCTCGAAAAGGTAACGACAACAGTTCCGGTGGTAATCGTAACGCTATTGACGTACTTGCCCGTGCCTGTTGCGGTCGTGTTAACGCAACCAGCCACGGGGGCCGCTATCGTGCTAACACAAAGCGGGAAGGTACCATTCTCTGCAAAGAATTCGCCTATTCCCGTCTGGAGAGTACCGGCAAGGCTCATGCCTTCTGTTACCTGCGCTCGAATCGTGTAGTTCTGATAGGCCGGGATGGCGATCGCGGCCAAGATGCCGATGATCGCAACGACGATCATCAACTCGATGAGGGTGAAACCCTTTTGCACTTGCTTAAGCATGAGTCCTCCTAGGACGTAATGTAGAAATTCTGTTTCGAACAACGGCCCGCGCCGGTGAGATGGTTGAAGCAAGGGTCGTGCCAGCGGAGGTGCGTGTCTCGTAATTACATGATAAGTGTGCATTTATCGATTTTTGCGGCGCAAAAGATATGTCCGTGATTTCGCGTGACCAGGTATCGGTGTGGCGCATTACGTCAGGCGGTGACAAAGATTGTCAGTCGGCCCCGCTCAGCTCCGCCAATTCCTCGTGGTATGTGGCTTCGGCGTTGATCTGCCAAATATCGGCCCTCCCACGTCCGCCTGCGATGATCGAATCGACCGCGCCGTTGGCGGCCAGCATGGAATGATCCTGATTGTTATAGCGGTGCATCCCATTGCGTCCGACCGGATACAGATTCGAAAACCGATCCAGGTACGCGCGTATCTTCCCGAATCCGCTGTACTCGCCGAAGTAGGCGGGGTAGGCCTTGGGCACGCGGACCACGGTGCCGTCCAAGACGTCCCGGCGATCGATCATCTGCAGCGTTTCGAGTTCCTGCGCGGCGAAGTCGAGGAACTGCCGGTCGCCCATCGACCATAAGTCGTCTCCTTCCTGGCAAAAATACTCGAGCCCCAGCCAGATGGTGTCGGGGTCCGCAACCAGGGCGGGGCTCCAATTGTTGAACACCTGCAGACGACCGATCTTGACGTCGGGTTCTTGAATGTAGATCCAGTTGTCGGGCGGCATGCCGTTGGCTGACGCACGACAGCTGCCGTTCAACTTCATCCTTTTCACGAGCAATCCGGCGGTCATGAAATCGCGATACGGCAGCCGGTCGGCGATGTGAACCACGCCGGGATCGTCAGGCTGGAGCATGGCGGTGAGGTCGCGAACCGGCATGGTGGAAACGAAAAAATCGCAGGCCACGCGCCGGACGGACCCCGTCGCGTGATCTTTGACGCTGACCGCGGTGACCGCAGAGGCACTACGTTCGATGCCGACGACGCTATGGTCGAGATGAATGGCTGCTCCGCCCCGGGCGACTCGTCTCGCGACCTCCTCCCACATCTGGCCCGGTCCGAATTTTGGATAGAGAAACCGTTCGATCAAGCTGGTTTCCGTGTTTCTCTGTGCGTTGTCCGTGGCGGAGCGCCAGCGGCCGATGATGGCGTGTGTCAGCGCCTTGGTCACCGACAGTCCCTTGATGCGCTGGGCACCCCATTCCGAAGAGATCTCCCCGCAGCGGACCCCCCAGACTTTCTCGGTGTAGTCCTTGAAGAACGTTCTATACAGCCGGTCGCCGAATCGATTGATCAAGAAATCCTCGAGCGACACCTCCGGCGACCGACGGGCAACCTGCGCCCGACCGTAACTCAGGCCGACGCGGAGCGTTTCCAGCAGGCCCATGTTCATGACCGTCGCGGCATTGAGCTTGAGCGGATAGTCGAAAAATCGCCGCCGATAGAAAATCCGCGAGAGACGTTGACGGACCAGCATGACCGCATCGGGGGATGCCGCTCTGAGCCGTTCGGGGACGATGTCCTTGACGCGCCCTTGATACGCAAGCCGCAGCATCTCACCGGCCTCCGACTGGCCCTCGGCCACGGGAAGAATCTCCTGCCACCAGCGCATGACCCAATCGGACTTCGAAAAGAAACGGTGACCGCCCAAGTCCATTCGATTTCCGCGGTAGTTGATGGTCCTGGAGATTCCCCCCACCTGACCCTCCGCTTCGAAGACGATGGGCGTGATGTTCGAGCGTCGCAGCAATTCGAGCGCAGCGGTCAATCCGGCGGGCCCTGCACCCGCGATGACGGCAATCTTTCCCGACTCAGCCGGTGAACCCATATCGGAATCCTTTCAACCGGCGGAGCAAAGTAAGAACGGTGAACAGCATGGTGTGGGCGCGAATGGTCTCATAGGTTCGATTCAAGTGCCGGATTCGGTCGAACGCACCCGGTCGCAATCGTAGAGAGTCCAGCGCTTCGATTCGCCGACAGGCTTGCGAAGCGCGAAAGCGATTCCCACGTCTTGCGCGGACACGACGAAGCCCATCTGCGGATCGCGGCATAGGCGCACGAGTCCATCCGCGGTAAGCGCACGCGGTTTGCGTTGCGGGGCGCCTGCGGCGAGGGTTTCCCCAAGTGGGGTGCGTAATTGCCAGTCCGGTTCCATGACGGGCAAAAGCACCATCGATCGGCGCTTGATTTCCAGGGCCGTCGCCCGCGAGAAAACGACGCCGGCTGATTGGTCGACGGACAGGTAGCTCGGGCGCCGTAACGTGAACCAGGCGAACGCAGCCGAATAGTGTGCCGGAGCAACATAGACGTTGCTCGTCGGTGGAATGAGGCGCCGCCAATCGGCAAAGGCCGTGATCTCCGTCAATGCAGAGTCGCGCTGCATGCTCTCGAGAGCCGCCGTCATGGCAAGCGCCGTGCACGCGGCGAGCGATGCAATGGTGAGCGTCAATGCAAGTACCGAGCGGCTCCTGGAAACCCAGCACGTCAAGAGCAGCACCACCGCCAATGCCGCGACGCGCGCACCTGATAGTGCTTCGAGCGCCGTGCCTGTGGCTTCACCATTCGCACCGGTGGCCGGACCGAGCTCGAGTTTGCCCCAGTGGAGCGCCATCCAAGCCACCGCGACGGTTGAAACTGCCACGGCGAACCATCGCAAGCGTGCCGCGATCGGCGGCTCGATTCGCTCTCGAACCGAACAGAGGAATAATGCCAGGGCCATGCAGATGATCCCGACGACCGCCGGCAGCAGCCATCCCGCCAGCAGCAACACGGCGGTGACCACGCCGCAGCGTTCATCCCGGTATATGGCGGCGATCGTCGGCAGCGACAGCAAAACGCTCAAGAAGCAGGCGATCCACATCCAGCGCCACGGTTGTGCCTGAATCATTATGGCGATATGGCCGATCGATCCCGCGATGAGGGCAATCGTCAAACCGGTCGCGCCGACGAGAATGGCCGCGCCGCTCAGTGCGCGTAACCGCGAATGCCGGAACACCACCGCGGTGAGCGCCAGACACAATAGCGGCCGACCATTGGTTGCCCAGTCAACGCCCGTCCATAGATGCGGAAACAGAAAGATCGATCGTTCGCGGACGACGTCCAACCAGGGCGGATCCATGACTGCGAGCGGCCCGGCACTCGGCGGTGCATGCAGTGCGGCGAGCGACCCTGCGAAGACCAACAGCACGCCCAACGCCGCCGCCCCGAGATTGATGCGCGGCGAACAATGCAGGCAGAGGAGAATCAACAAGGCGGGGAGAGCCATGATGGGGTGCATGAGCAGGGCGATGAGAGCCGCGAGAAGAGCGAATGCTTTGAAGCCATAGAGGTGCAGGGCGATGGCGAAAATGGCGAGTGCTTCGGCGAGTGAGCGCGCCGTCAGCAAGTCCTCCGCATAGCGGAATACTCCGTAGCCACCATAGGTTCCGTCGATGACCATCAATAGTCCGATCGACAGACATGCGACTCGGGCATTGGACACCCTGTATACCAACGCCCAAGACGCTGCGAACAGCCAGGTCTTGAACGCGAATGACAGCGCGATGGCGGCCGTCGGCAGACCCAGCCAGGCGATGCACCGGGCGTAGATCGGGGAGAAAATCGTATAGCTGTCCTGGGACCCATTTTGCAAAAAGACGTCTTCGGCAAGACCGGGATGAAGTCGGGCCATGGCTTGAACGGCGTAAAGCTCCGCGTCACCGACCAGGCCCAGGTAGCGATGTGAAACCACGAAAAGTGCGATGAGTATGGACGTCAACGCGATCGCGACGAGCAGCGACTTCATGACGTGGCGCACTTTGATTTCATCTTGACTCATGTTTAGCAGGTTCAAAGGGCGGTCGCACTTCATGGGTCGGGGGCCTGCGTCGGGGCAGCGTCGGCGTAAGTCACCTCAAACCGCTCGGGACTCGGTTCGCCGGCGGACCGACTCGGGGACGCCGGCCCGACATCCCATGCTTCGATGGCGCCCCTGCGCTCGACCAAGACGGCTGCCGGCCAGTTCTGTTGCCTCAGGCTGGCATCCAGCTCCGGACCGCGGCTGAATAGAAACAGATCGGGCTGCCGCAGCAGCGGATCCATCTGGACCAAGTCCGCGGCATAAAATCCGCCGCGAACCTTGATGAAATAAACATAGCGTGCCGGCCGTTGCGGCCTCGGTAGCTGCGCCAGGTGACGCTCGATGACGCTGTCGATCTGCAGCAGTTGGTAGGGGACAACCAAGAGCAGGCTCAACATCGCTGCGGCGCCGGCAAACGCGATCAGCCGACCGGTGGATCCCGGTCTTTCAATCATGGCGCATCCCGCGAGTATCGGAACCACACCCCACGCGGAATGAAGGTAACGGTATCCCCAGCCGTGTCCCTGGTCGAACACCACAAAAAAATATCCGCCGAACGTCAACACCGCGGACCATGCCAAGAGCCGTACGCGGTAATCATCGCCGCAACGGAGGCGGCCCAGCAGCGCGAGCAGGAACAACCCGGGGACGGCCCAAATCCACATTTTGACCATTGCGGCCGCGCGCAGATCCAACATGAAAATGGTCGGGAGTTTGAGGACGCTGCTCATGGTGGCAGTGATCGGCTCGAAGCCGGGCTGTCCTCCGGTTATTGCGCCGCGCAGGTGCAGCCAGCCTGCACCCACGACAATCAAAAGCGGTAGATAGCCAGCGATCAGTATTGGGAGAGAGCGCCGGCGTTCCTTGGAAAACGCCATGGAGAGGATCCAGGGCGCGGCGAACAGGGCGTGGGGAAATGGGCTGTGCACCACCAGCGCAAAGGAGCCGACGATTCCTGCGGCAAAACTGCGGCGGGGATCGGGCTTCAAAAGCAGCCATGCAAAAAGCAGGTTGGTGGTCAGGCGAGCCTGCATCGAGTAATAGGAAATCGAGTACGCCACGAAGACTCCGGAAGCCAACGTGAACAGAACGGCCCATCCGGCGGCACGACGATTCCCGGTGACGTCCAAGGTGATGCGGTGGATGAGGAAAACAGCCACGCCGGCCAGGCACGGGTTGCACAACCAGGGAATACCCAACGCCTCGAAGGGCGCCAGCATCAGCGGGAAGCCGGGCCAAAAGACTTCGATTGCCTCTCCGGAGATTTTCGAGGCAGCCAAAAAAGCGCCGTTGAGTTCCGGCGGTACCAGCCAGTCAACCACCGTGGCGGGCAAATGCGCGCGCAACTGCCCCGCCGCGAACGTCTTCGCTTGAAAGACTTCCGCATACTCGTCCATCGCGAAGGCATTGTCGTGATAGACGAAGACCGTGCCCAGGGCCAACAACGCGACCGACGCGATGACGATGGGAACGAGATGTGCGTTCACGAAATCCACGATTTTGAGCGACGGCGCGGGATTGCTCCAGCATGCGGCGGCGACACAGATACCGAGGGTCAACCAGGCGGTTTTGGCGTCATACTCCTTGAGCAGATAGCGAAAAATCCCCGACATGTACCGGGACGAGAACAGGTGGTGATCGAGCGCATGGAAGTAGGCCAGAGCCACTGCCGACAGCAAGATGGCGAGGATGATCGTCAGGCAGTCGGCCGCGCGGGCCCGCGAGACCTCACCGTTGGCGGAAGTCATCAACCGATGTACCGAGTGTCGATCCCATTGTCGATTATTGCACCAACCCGCGGCGACCCATGGCGCCTCTATTCAATCCCGAGCTTCTTGATTCGATAGCGCAGGGCTCGGAACGACATGCCGAGGGTCTTGGCCGCGGCCGTCTTGTTATAGCGGCTCTGCTCGAGCGCCTTGACGATGGCCTCGCGTTCGATGTCCTCGAGGTGGTCTTCCAAGGCGGAAGATGTCGTCGCGGGCGCACTGTGGGGGGAATCGGCGGCCGAATGCATCGGAGTGGCCCGCAACTGGATGTCGCTTGCATTGATTTGGCGATCGGTGCACAGAGTGACGGCGCGTTCCAGGATGTTCTCGAGTTCACGAACATTGCCCGGAAATGAATACGCGTCGAGAGCCTTCAAGGCATCCTTGCCGAGCGCCGGCGGCGTGATCTTCATGCGCCGCCCCAGCCGTCGCAATATCGCATCCGCGAGTTCCGGTATATCTTCCCTGCGCTCGCGCAATGAGGGCACTCTCAGCTCAATGACATTCACGCGATAAAACAGGTCCTCCCTAAATGCGCCTTTTGCGACCAGTTCCGAGAGATTCTGGTGGGTTGCCGACAAGATGCGCACATCGACACCAATCTCGTGCTGCTCACCGATGGGGCGCACCGATCTTTCCTGAATGACGCGCAGCAGCTTCACCTGCATGTGAAGGGGTAGATCGGCAATCTCGTCGAGCAGCAGTGTGCCGCCCTCGGCGGATTGGATCAGGCCCTTTTTGTCGCCAACGGCACCGGTAAAGCTCCCCCGCTTGTGCCCGAACAGTTCGCTTTCCATCAGCTCATTGGGAATGGCGCCGCAATTGACCGGTACGAACGGGCCGTCTCTGCGGGGTCCCGACTCATGAATCAGCCTTGCCACCAACTCCTTGCCGGTCCCGGATTCGCCATAAATATGCACAGGCGCCTGGCTTCGGGCCATCCGAGCAATCATTTCGCGCATATGCTGCATCGCGCCGGAAGTTCCCAGGAGACGCGGCCCAAAAAGCTCCGTATCTCCATTCGGATCCTCGGACATCTTGATGGCGGTGGCAACCAGCTTTCTGAGTTCGGCCAGATCCAGCGGTTTGGACACGAAGTCGAACGCGCCGAGCTTCAGGGCTCGGACGGCGGTTTCCATATTGCCATGCGCCGTGATGACGGCCACCGGCACACCAGGCGCATATTTTTGGATCCAGCCGATCAGTTCCAGTCCGTCGCCGTCCGGTAGTTGCATATCGGTGAGGCACAATTCGTATCTATCGGCCCGGAGCATGCGTTGTGCGGCGGCGACGGTCGACGCAGTATGAGGATCGAGATCCATGCGACGCAATGTGATGGACAGCAATTCACAGAGGTCCGGTTCATCGTCGACAACAAGAACTGCGGGCTTGGGCATTTGCCGATTGTAGCGTTTACGTCTTTTTTTGGTGAGTCAATCGCCCAACTATTGCGCCACGAAGATAATCTCATCGCCCAACAAAGTTTCCGAACACGATGCGGCGCGGATCGATGCCGTGTGCCTGGGGGCGGCATCGCCGCGGTTGCGATCTTCGGCTGCGTGGCGCTCGGTGTTATTCCTCCCACCGTTGGGGATCGCTGAACACCACCCGGAAAACGGTCCCGTCCCGGCCACGCGGTTCATAGAGCAACACCGCGCGATTGAGTTGACACAGTTCGCGGGCGATGAACAAGCCCAGCCCCGTTCCCCCCTTATGCCCGGTGTAGAACGGCTCGAAGATGCGATCGACGGCCGCGGTCTCGATTCCGGGACCGCCATTGATCACCTCGAGATAAGGCCGGCCGCTGGGGCTGAGCCGGCCCATCCTGATCTCGACGTTGATGCCGTCTTGGGCCTCGCCGTATTTCAGGGCATTGTCGCAAAGGTTCCACACCGCCTGGCGCAAGTGACTTGGGTCTATGAGGACCTCCAGATTGACCGCTTCCTCCACCACGGCGATCTGGGTCATCGAGACCTGCATGGTTTCGCAGAACTCATCCACGAAGTCCTCCAACCAGTCTCCCAGCGTCAGCCGCGTCGGCCTCGTGGCTTCACGACGCGAGAGCTGCAAGACATTGTTGATGATGGTACTCACGCGTTCCGAATTGCTGCGGATGATGTCCGTGAGATGACGTTCATCGGCACCCATGACCGGGCTCTCCGCAAGCAATTGGCCGGCATGGCTCATGGCGCCCACCGGATTGCGGATCTCATGGGCGATGCTGGCAGAGAGTCGGCCGAGCGCCGCCAATTTGCTTTGCTGCACACGCTCGGCCATCAGGCTCGTGTCTTCGAGGAAAATCAAGGTTGGGCCCGGATCGAGTCCCCCCAGCGGCGCAAAATGAGGTTGGATCAGTCGAGCACCGTCCGCCGCGACGAAGCTCGATGGATCTTCGTCGCCCCGATTGCTCTGCCGCCAGGTGGCGAGCGAATACAGCAAGCGGGGTGAGACTTCGCCGACCAGCGCGCCCGGCACCGCTTGTTGATCCCCGAGGATTTGCGCCGCCGATTCGTTGATCAAGCGGATGCGATCGGCGGCATCCACGACCAGAAGACTCTCGCGCAGATGCTGCACGATGTATTGGGATAGTTCCGCCATGTTCGCGAGGTCCACATCCCGTTGCCGAACCAGGTCTTCGCTCTGTCGTATGCGGGTTGCGACGATGCTCGCCGCAGCGGCGATCGAGAACAGAACGACGCCGAGCAGGCCGGCGGCCGCATAGACATTGATATCCACACGGCCGGTGAGCTGTTGCCAGATCGTGTCCGCCAGCAACGCGATGATGGTGATGGCCGCGAGGAATAGCGCGCTGCGTGGCGGCAGCAGGAAGGCGAGGCTGCCCACGGGAACGAGAAGCAGCAAGCCGAGTCCGCTGGCCACCCCACCGCAGGCCTGCAAGAGCACCATGAGCACGATCAAATCGAGGGTGGCTTGGAGAATCGTCTGGCCGTACGCGCTGCCCAAGCGTCTGCGCACCAACATGACACTGAACAGCCCAAATCCCAGATAGAACGCCGTCGCCGCGAAGAACAAGCGCGGCGAGTCGACGGCAATTCCGCGCCCACCTCCGACTGAGTAGAGGCTGACCAGCACCAGCGGCACTAAAATCCGATACAGGTTCAGCAGGCCGAGGATGCGCCAGTTCATGGCGAGCTTTTCGCCGTTAATGCGCCCTGATTGACGGTTCAACGGGTTACATCCATGGGCGCTTGGCGCTGCCCAGGCGCTTGCGCACCAAAAGGACGCTGAACAGTGCGAAACCCAGATAGAAGCCGCCCGCTGCGAAGAACAGGCCGGGCGACTCGGCGAGGCCGCGGCGGCCGCCGCCCAGGGAGTACAGGCTGACCAGGACCAGCGGTACCAGGACGCGGTATAGGTTCAAAAGGCCGAGAACGCGCCAATTCAGGGCGAGTTTCGATCCGGGATTGCGTTCTGACTGTCGATTCAACCGTTTTACATCCATGGCGGCTTTGCGCTGCCTGCAAGCTTAATTCAGAATACCCGGCCTCAATGCGATCCAAATCAGCCTTCAAGGACAATTCATGAATTTGCACGAGTATCAGTCGAAGCAGCTTTTTGCCAAATACGGCATACCGGTGCCCAAGGGCGGCGTGGCGTCCAGCCCTGAGGAAGCGGTCGCCGCGGCCAAGAAACTGGGGGGTTCCCTGTGGGTGGTCAAGGCCCAGGTGCATGCGGGCGGCCGCGGCAAGGCGGGCGGGGTCAAGGTCGCGAAGGACTTGGACACGGTGAGTTCCGCCACCAAGGCGATGATCGGCACCACGCTGGTCACCCACCAGACCGGGCCGGAGGGCCTGCCGGTGCACCAGGTGTACGTGGAGGAGGGGTCGAAGATCGTCCGGGAGATTTACCTCAGCGTGGTGTTGAATCGTGAGGCGGGGCGGATCGCCTTCGTCGCGTCCTCGGCGGGCGGCATGGACATCGAGGAGGTGGCGGAGCACACGCCGGAGAAGCTGATCCATGTCAACGTTCACCCGACGGCGGGGTTGCAGGACTTCCAGTGCCGCCAATTGGCGTTCGCGCTGGAGCTGACCGGGCCGCAAATCGCCCAGTTCGGCAAGATCGCCCACGCGCTCTACAAGCTGTATCTGGAACAGGACGCGGCGTTGGTGGAGATCAACCCGTTGATCGTCAGGGGTGACGGGGGCTTGCTGGCGCTGGACGCGAAGATCGGCATCGAGGACAACGCGCTGTTCCGGCACAAGGANNGCATGGTCAACGGCGCGGGCCTGGCCATGGCGACCATGGATCTGATCCAGCTGCACGGCGGCTCGCCGGCGAACTTTCTGGACGTGGGCGGCGGTGCGACCAAGGAGCGGGTCACGGCAGCGTTCAAATTGATCCTGTCGAACCCCAAGGTGACGGCGATTCTCATCAATATTTTCGGCGGCATCGTGCGCTGCGACATGATTGCCGAGGGCATCATTGCGGCGGTCAAAGAGGTGGGCGTGAACATGCCGGTGATCGTGCGGCTCGAGGGCACCAACGCGCCGTTGGCGCGGGAAATCCTGGCGAATAGCGGCCTTGCCATCACGGCAGCGAGCGATCTTACCGATGCGGCGACCAAAGCCGTCAAAATGGCGGGAGCCCATTCATGAGTATTCTGGTCAACAAGAGCACGAAGGTCATCTGCCAGGGCTTCACCGGCAAGCAGGGCACTTTTCACTCGGAGCAGTGCATCGCGTACGGCACGAAGGTCGTGGGCGGCGTGACGCCGGGCCGCGGCGGCCAGGAGCATCTGGGTCTGCCGGTGTTCGACACCGCAAAAGAGGCCGTCGCCAAGACGGGCGCCACGGTGAGCATGATCTACGTGCCGGCGCCGTTTGCGGCGGACGCGATTCTCGAGGCGGCGGATGCCGGGGTCGAACTCATCGTGTGCATCACCGAGGGCATCCCGGTGAACGACATGGTGCGGGTCAAGGCCACGCTCGCGACCTACAACACGCGGCTGATCGGGCCGAACTGCCCGGGCATCATCACGCCGGAAGAGTGCAAGATCGGCATCATGCCGGGCTTCATCCACAAAAAGGGCCGGGTCGGCATCGTGTCGCGCTCCGGCACCCTGACCTACGAGGCGGTGTTCCAGACCACTAACAATGGCTTGGGTCAAAGCACGTGCGTGGGCATCGGCGGGGATCCGGTTCGCGGCATGAATTTCATCGATGTGCTGGAGTTGTTCGAAACGGACGACCAGACCGAAGGCATCGTCATGGTCGGCGAGATCGGCGGCAGCGACGAAGAGGCGGCGGCGGCCTACATCAAGGACCATGTCAGCAAGCCGGTGGTCGCGTACATCGCCGGTGTGGCGGCGCCCCCGGGCAAGCGCATGGGCCATGCGGGCGCCATCGTGGCGGGCGGCAAGGGCACGGCGCAGGCCAAGTTCGAGGCGCTCGAGGCGGCGGGCATCACCACGGTACGTTCGCCAGCCGAGTTGGGCTCGGCCATCGCCAAGCGTTTGAAGGGCAAAAGTTCCACCAAGGCCAAGGCGCCGAATCCGTGGGCGAAGGCGGCCGCAGCCAAGCCGGCGCCCAAGAAAGCGGTGCAGAAGTCCGTGACGAAGCCGGTCAAAAAGACCGCGGTGACGGCCAAGGCTGCCCCGAAGAAGGCCGCCAAGAAAGTCGCGAAGCCGCTGTCGAAGAAAGCCGAAAAGAAGGCACTGAAGCTGCAGAAGGCGCTGAAAAAGGCCGGCAAGACGGCGACGCGTCGCAAGAAGTAGGGGATCGAATTGACCCACTCGCGGCAGCTGCGTTGTGTCATGGCGCAGCTCAACCTGGTCGTCGGCGACGTCGACGGCAATACGTCGCGCATCGTGGCGGCGGCGCACGAGGCGCGGGATCGTTCGGCGGCGGACGTGGTGCTGTTGCCCGAACTGGCGGTCTCCGGCTATCCGCCGGAGGATCTGCTGTTCCATTCGGGCATGCGGACGCAGGTCGCGGAGTCGATCGAGCGGCTGAAACGGGAAGTGCACGGCATCACGTTGATCGCCGGCTACCCGGAGTACTCCGGCTCGACCATCTTCAACTCGGCGATCGTGATTCGGGACGGCGTGGTGCTGGCGAACCATCGCAAGGCCTGTCTGCCGAATTATCGGGTGTTCGATGAGAAGCGTTACTTCACGCCCGGCACCCAGCCGACGGTTTGCGAGCTGAACGGCGTCAAGGTCGGCGTGCTGGTTTGCGAGGATG
Source organism: Gammaproteobacteria bacterium (assembly GCA_003164785.1). Lineage (GTDB taxonomy): Bacteria > Pseudomonadota > Gammaproteobacteria > Steroidobacterales > Steroidobacteraceae > Bog-1198. The sequence continues at coordinate 45,032 of PLUE01000020.1, forward strand.
TCTGGGAGTCGGGCCCGGCGCGCCAGTCGCGGGGCGCCGGGGCGGAGGTGCTGCTGGTCATCAATGCATCGCCCTACGAAGTGGACAAACAGACCCAGCGGGAACAGCGCGTCGTCGGCGCGCGGGTGCGAGAGACGGGCATTCCCTTGGTATTTTTGAACTTGATCGGCGGGCAGGACGAGTTGGTGTTCGACGGCAACTCGTTCGTCATGGATGGCCAGGGGACGGTCACGTCGCGGTTCCCGGCCTTTGCGGAGGGGCTGTATACGGTCGATCTGACGGTCGATGCGTCGGGCGCCGTGATGCCCGTTCCGGGCGAGATGGCGCCGCTGCAGGGCCAGGAGGAGAGCGTGTACGGGGCCTTGGTGCAGGGCACGCGGGACTACGTGGATAAGCACCGCTTTCCGGGCGTCGTGCTGGGATTGTCGGGCGGCATCGATTCGGCATTGACGCTGTCCCTTGCGGTGGACGCCCTGGGGGCGGATCGCGTGCATTCGGTGGCCATGCCGTCGCGCTATACCTCGCAGATGAGCAAGGATGATGCGGCGGAGCAGGCGGCGCTCCTCGGGGTCAAGCACAGCGAGATCTCGATCGAAGGGATGTTCGAGGCGACCTTGGCGGCTTTGAAGGACGAATTCGCCGGCTTGCCGCCGGATACCGCCGAGGAGAACATCCAATCGCGCTGCCGCGGCGTGCTGCTGATGGGCATCTCGAACAAGACCGGGCGGATGTTGCTGACCACGGGCAACAAGAGCGAGATGTCGGTGGGCTATGCCACGCTGTATGGCGACATGGCCGGCGGTTTCGCCCCCATCAAGGATTGCAGCAAGTTGTTGGTGTATCGCCTCTGCGCCTGGCGCAATGCCCGATCGCCGGTCATTCCGCAGCGGGTCATCGACCGTCCGCCGTCCGCCGAACTGCGCCATAATCAGAAGGATACGGACAGCCTGCCGCCCTACGAGGTGCTGGATCCCATCCTGGAGGCGTTCATCGAGGAGGATCTGTCGGTGGATCAGATCACGGCCCGTGGGTTCGATCGGGCGACGGTGGGGCGCATTCTGGCCCTGGTCAAGCGCAACGAGTACAAACGCCGCCAGGCGCCGCCCGGCGTGCGGGTAAGCGGCCGCGCCTTCGGGCGGGATTGGCGGTACCCGATTACCAGCGGGTATAAATCGCACTAGGCGGCTGTGTAATCCAAGGTCAAGCGCACAGGCTGCGCGTGGCGCGAGAATCGTCCGTCCGTCAGGGCTGACCCTGCATTGAGCCGGCGCCTGATGAGCGGTTTTCCGCTCACCAGGCGCTCACAGGATCCGCTTCCACCAAGCCTTCTTCTGCTCGATGTCCTTCGTGTTGCCGGGGTAGTTGTCGGCGTAGACGCGCTCCGCATCGCTCGCGAGATCGGTCATGCCGAGCTTCCGGTAGGCGTCCACCAGCACTTTCATCGAGCCGCGCACCGCGGGCGCGCCGTCGTAGTTCTCGACGCAGAATTTCGCGCGGTTGATCGCGCCCACGTAGGCGCCGCGGCGCATGTAGTAGAGCGCGACATGCAGTTCGAAGTCGGCCAGGCGGTTGCGTAGGAAAATCATGCGCTGACGGGCATCGCCGACGTACTCGCTGTGGGGATATTTCTTGATGAGGTCATCGAAGGCTTCGAATGACTTCTTGGCGTTGATCGGCGGGCGCTGCGACAAATCGACGTTGAAATAGCGTTCCAGGAAATTGGCCTGGCGCTCGAAATACACCAGTCCCTTCATGTAGTAGGCGTAATCGACCCGGGGATTGGTCGGATTCTCGCGAATGAAGGTGTCGGCAGCGTCGATCGCCGGATCGGTCTGCCGACTCTTGTAATAGACGAAGATCAGGTCGAGCTGGGCCTGGCGGGCGGGTTCGCTGAACGGGAACCGCGACTGCAGCGCTTCGAGCTGCTTGATGGCTTCGCCATAACTCGAACTCCGCATGGCTTTCTGGGCGCGGGCATAAATGACCTCGGGGCCGGATTTGGCATCGTCGGCTCGGTGGCTGCGGCAGCCGGTCGCCAGCATTGCAATACCGACGGTCAGCAGCAGAATTCGGCTGGCTTGGACAAGATCACGCAGTCTCACAGGCAATTCCTTACAATAGGCGGTATCAAACAACGCGCGGCAGTATACCCGATGCCCCGCCGCTAGCTTCGAGTACCCCTATGAGCGCAGAGTTCCAATCCATCGATCTCCAAATTCCGTTCGAATTGGCGGGCCAGAGGCTCGATGTCGCCCTGGCTCGAATGTTGCCGGACCATTCGCGCACCCGCATCAAAGGCTGGATCGAGGCGGGCCAGGTGCTGGTGGGCAGTCTGCCCTGCAAACCGCGTGATGTGGTGGAGACTGGCTGGCGCATCAACGTGCGCATGACCGTGGACGAGCCGCAGACCGAGGTGCTGGGCGAGAGCATCCCGCTCACCTTGCTGCACGAGGACAAAGATGTCCTGGTGATCGACAAGCCGGTGGGCATGGTGGTGCATCCGGGGGCGGGCAATCCGACCCACACCTTGCAAAATGCCCTGTTGGGGCTCGATCCGTCGTTGGCGTCGCTGCCGCGGGCGGGCATCATTCATCGGCTGGACAAGGACACGAGCGGCCTGTTGGTGGTGGCGCGCAACCCAAAGGCGCATACCTCGCTCACCCGGCAGCTGATGGCGCGCACGGTCTCGCGCGAGTACCTCGCGGTGTGCGTCGGCGTCATGACCAGCGGGGGCACGGTGGACGAGCCCATCGGCCGGCATCGCGGCGATCGGTTGAAAATGGCGATCCGGGGCGACGGCCGGCCGGCCGTCACGCATTACCGGGTGCTCGAGCGCTTTCGCGGCCATAGCTACCTGAACGTCAAGCTGGAGACCGGCCGCACCCATCAAATCCGGCTGCATCTGTCGCACATTCGGTATCCCATCGTCGGCGACCAGGTCTACGGCGGCCGCTTCGCGCTGCCGCGGGGCGCCACCTCGGAGCTGATCGAGGTGCTGCGCGGCTTCAAACGCCAGGCGCTGCACGCCACGACCCTGGCCTTCGATCATCCGAAGACCGGCAAACTGCTGAGCTTGCACAGCCCCATTCCGACGGACTATGGGGCGCTGCTCGCGGTGCTGCGCGAGGATGCCATCGACGCTGAACAGGGACCTGCGCACGGTCGCTGACCGTCGCTCGTCGATGAGCCAGCTGCTCGACCGACGCGCATGAGCGTCCCTGGACCGGTATGGTTGGTTCCGGACTGGCCCGCACCCCCCACGGTGCGAGCGGTGTCTACCCAGCGCGGCGGCGGGACGAGCGGGCCGCTCTACGCATCGCTCAATCTGGGCGACCATGTCGACGATGCGCCGGCCGCGGTGGCGGAAAACCGTCGGTTGTTGAGAGCGGCGGCAGGCTTGCCGGCGGAGCCGGTGTGGCTGGCGCAGGTGCACGGCACGCAGGTCAAGAACCTGGACCTGGATCCGGACTTGGATCCGGCCTTGGATATGGACCTGGATCCGGCCCTGGAGCGTGACCCCGGCGCGGCGATCCATGGGTCGGCGAGCGCCGATGCGTCCGCGACCACCGCCGATGCAGCGATCAGCCGGCGCGCGGGTCGTATCTGCGCCATCCTCACCGCCGATTGCCTGCCGATATTGCTGGCGTCCGAGACCGGTGATCGGGTGGGCGCTGCGCACGCGGGTTGGCGGGGGTTGGCGGCGGGCGTGATCGAAGCGACCGTGAATGCGCTGGGTGCGCCGGGCGAACTGCTCGCATGGCTCGGGCCGGCGATCGGTCCGCGGCATTTCGAAATCGGTCCCGAGGTGCGTGAGGCGTTGCTGCGTGCGGACCCGGAAGCGCATGCCGCGTTCGCCTTGAACGCACGTGGGCGCTTCACCGCAGATCTGTTCGCGTTGGCACGCCGCAGGTTGGTGCGGGCCGGGGTCGAGCGCATCTACGGGGGCGGTGTATGTACTTATGCAGATGCCGCTAGGTACTTCTCGCATCGGCGCGACGGGCGCACCGGCCGCCAGGCATCGCTGATTTGGTTGGAGACGCCGACACAGCGTTGAATTGGCGGGTCCAATCCCCACGTTGTGAATACCGGAAGGCGATTTCTAAAGGGTACAACTATGCGGATGGACAAGCTGACGACGAAATTCCAGGCAGGTCTGGCGGATGCCCAGTCGCTTGCAGTGGGTCGCGACAATCAATACATCGAGCCCGTGCATTTGCTGGCGGCGCTGCTCGACCAACAGGGCGGGACGGTTCGTCCGCTGCTGGAAAAGTCGGGGGCCAACGTGGCCAAACTGCGTTCAGACCTCGCGGGCGCGTTGGAGCGCCTGCCCAAGGTGGAAGGGTCCGGCGGCGAGGTGCTGCTCGGCAACGACCTCAACAAACTGCTCAACGTGACCGACAAGTTGGCCCAGCAACGCGGCGACCAGTTCATCTCCAGCGAACTGTTCGTGCTGGCCGCCTGCGAGGATCGGGGCGACCTGGGGCGAATCTTGAAGGCCAGCGGCGCGCTGCGTCCGGCCCTCGAGAAGGCCATCGAGGAAGTGCGCGGCGGCTCCAAAGTGGAAGACGCCGGCGCCGAGGAGAATCGCCAGGCCCTCGAGAAATACAGCATCGACCTCACCGAGCGGGCGAGCCAGGGCAAGCTCGATCCGGTGATCGGACGCGACGATGAGATTCGCCGCACCATCCAAGTGTTGCAGCGGCGAACCAAGAACAACCCGGTCTTGATCGGCGAGCCCGGCGTGGGCAAGACGGCCATCGTCGAGGGGCTGGCCCAGCGCATCATCAACGGTGAGGTGCCGGAGGGCCTGCGCAACAAGCGCATTCTGTCATTGGACATGGGATCGTTGATTGCCGGCGCGAAGTTTCGCGGCGAGTTCGAGGAGCGTCTGAAGGCGGTGCTCAACGATCTGGCCAAGCAAGAGGGGCAGGTCATCCTGTTCATCGACGAGTTGCACACCATGGTCGGCGCGGGCAAGGCCGAGGGTGCGATGGATGCGGGGAACATGCTGAAGCCGGCGTTGGCGCGCGGCGAGCTGCATTGCGTGGGCGCGACCACGCTCGATGAATATCGCAAGTACATCGAGAAGGACGCGGCCCTGGAACGGCGCTTCCAAAAGGTGATGGTCAATGAACCCACCGTCGAGGACACCATCGCGATCCTGCGCGGCCTCAAACAGCGCTACGAAGTGCACCATGGGGTCGAGATCACGGACCCTGCGATCGTCGCCGCGGCCACGCTGTCGAACCGCTACATCGCCGACCGGCAATTGCCGGACAAGGCGATCGACCTGATCGATGAGGCCGGCTCGTTGATCCGCATGGAGATCGATTCCAAACCGGAGGCGCTCGACAAGCTCGATCGTCGCATCATTCAGTTGAAGATCGAGCGCGAGGCGCTCAAGAAAGAGGCCGACGAGGCGTCGCGCAAGCGCCTGAGCACGCTGGAGGAGGCGCTCAAGGCGCTGGAAAAGGAGTACTCGGACCTCGAGGAGGTCTGGAAGGCCGAGAAGGCCACGGTGCAGGGTGCTGCGCAGATCAAGGAGGAATTGGAGCGGGCACGGCAGGACGTCGATACGGCGCGCCGCGCGCAGGACCTGGCGCGCATGTCGGAGCTTCAGTACGGCCGCATCCCTGCCCTCGAGCAGCGTCTGGCGAAGGCGCTCGAAGTCGAGCAGAAGCCGAATCAGCTGATGCGCAACTCGGTGACCGAAGTCGAGATCGCGGAGATCGTGTCGAAGTGGACCGGCATTCCGGTCGCCCGCATGCTGGAAGGCGAACGCGACAAATTGCTGCGCATGGAAGAGGTCCTCGACAAGCGTGTGGTGGGGCAGGCCGAGGCGGTCAAGGCGGTGGCGGATGCGATCCGGCGCACGCGCGCGGGATTGTCGGATCCGCATCGTCCCAGCGGCTCGTTCATGTTTTTGGGGCCCACCGGCGTGGGCAAGACCGAACTATGCAAGGCCTTGGCCGAGTTCATGTTCGATACCGAGGATTCGCTCGTGCGGATCGACATGTCGGAATTCATGGAGAAGCATTCGGTGGCACGCTTGATCGGCGCGCCGCCGGGCTACGTGGGCTACGAGGAGGGCGGCTATCTGACCGAAGCCGTGCGGCGGCGCCCGTATTGCGTGATCTTGCTCGATGAAATCGAGAAGGCGCATCCGGATGTATTCAACGTGCTGCTCCAGGTCTTGGACGACGGCCGGCTCACCGACGGTCAGGGGCGCACCGTGGATTTTCGCAATACCGTGGTCATCATGACCTCGAATCTGGGCAGCCAGGTGATTCAGGAAATGGGCGGGGAGGCGAACTACGCGGGAATGAAGGCGGCGGTCATGCAGGTGGTGACGCAGCATTTTCGCCCGGAGTTCATCAACCGCGTCGACGACATCGTCGTGTTTCATTCGCTCGGGCGGGAGCAGATTCGCTCCATCGTCGACATTCAGCTCGGCCGTCTGCGGCAGCGGCTGGCGGAGCGCGACATCTCCTTGGTGTTGGACGACGCCGCACGTGACAAGATCGGCGAGGCGGGCTTCGATACGGTGTATGGTGCACGTCCATTGAAGCGCGCCATTCAGTCGCAGATCGAGAATCCGCTGGCGCAGCAGATTCTGCGCGGCGACTTCGTCGCCGGCGACCGGGTGGTCGCCAAGCTAAGAAAGGACGTCCTGGTCTTCGAGAAGGAACGGCTGCACTAGGCGAATGGCTCGAGTGGACGGGCGGGCGCTTCCGGCGGCGATTAGCGGCCGGGGCGCCGCGTCCGCAGCTTCGTTATACTTCGATGCGGTCAGGGATTAGAGGAATTTCATGCCTTTCTACGAATATCAGTGCAAGAGCTGCGGCCATCAATTGGAGGCCATGCAGAAGATCAACGATGCGCCGCTCAAGAAATGTCCGCATTGCGGCAAATCCCAGCTGACGCGATTGATGTCAGCTCCCGTGTTTCGTTTGAAAGGCGGCGGTTGGTACGAGACCGATTTCAAAGGCGACGGCGACAACAAGAAGAATCTGGCCGACCGGCCCGAGTCCGATACGTCGTCTTCGTCAACGGATGACAAGAAACCTGCGGCCGAGGCGAAGGCCGCGGACGCGCCCAAGGACGCCGCGAAGCCGGTGGAGAAGGCCGCCGACAAGCCGGCCGCCACGGCAGCGCCGGCCGAATCGGCCAAGAAGCCGGCTGCTCCTGCCATGTCGAAGCGCGGCGCGGCCTCTGCACCCGTTAAGTCAAAGGCGAAGAAGGCCGTCAAAAAGCCCGCCGCGAAGGCCAAGGGCCGCCGCTAGCTCGCGACCGGTCGTCCGGCTCGGCGGCGCCGGCAATTGCGTGGCGCCCCGGGCTTGCTCGCGCGGCCCCCAGGCCTTAGCATCGCGCGCTTTCCCTTTTACAGTTCAAAAGCTTATGCGTACTCATTATTGCGGGCAGGTCGGCGAGTCATTGATCGGCCAGGTGGTCACCGTCGCGGGTTGGGCCAGTCGGCGTCGCGACCATGGCGGCGTCATTTTCGTCGATTTGCGGGACCGGGAAGGTTTGTTGCAGATCGTGTTCGACCCGGATCGGGCCGAGGTCTTCGCCAAGGCGGAGCGGGTCCGCAACGAGTACGTCCTCAAGGTCACGGGGTTGGTGCGCGTTCGACCGGGCGGCACCGCGAACGTCAATCTGAAATCCGGCCAGGTGGAGTTGCTGGCTCAAGAGATCGAGATCTTGAACCGCTGCGAGCCGCTGCCGTTTCAATTGGACGAGTACGTGAGCGAGGAAGTGCGGCTGCGATTCCGCTATCTCGACCTGCGCCGTGACGAAATGCGCGACCGGTTGATGCTGCGTCATCGCATCACCCGGGCGATGCGCCACTATCTGGACGATGCCGGCTTCATCGACATCGAAACGCCGATGCTGTCGAAGGCCACCCCGGAGGGCGCGCGGGACTACCTGGTGCCGAGCCGGACGCACCCGGGCAAGTTCTTCGCCTTGCCCCAGTCGCCGCAGATCTACAAGCAGCTGTTGATGATTGCGGGATTCGACCGCTACTACCAGATCGTGCGCTGTTTCCGCGACGAGGATCTGCGAGCCGACCGTCAGCCGGAATTCACCCAGCTCGACATCGAGACGTCGTTCCTGGATCAGGGCGACATTCAGCGCCTGATGGAAGGACTGGTGCGTTCGCTCTTCCACGAGGTCTTGAAGGTCGAATTCCCCGATCCGATTCCGCGCATGACCTACGCCGAGGCGATGCGGCGTTACGGCTCGGACAAGCCGGATCTGCGGGTGTCGCTGGAGCTCGTGGACGTCGCGGATCTGGTGAAGGGCTGCGATTTCAAGGTGTTCGCGGGGCCTGCCGCCGACCCCAGTGGCCGGGTGGCGGCGTTGTGCGTGCCGCAGGGCGGCAGGCTGTCGCGCAAGGAGATCGACGACTACACGGCGTTCGTGGGTCGCTATGGCGCCAAGGGTCTGGCGTACGTCAAAGTCAACGAGATCGCGAAGGGCCGTGAGGGCCTGCAATCGCCGATCCTGAAATTCCTGAGCGACGCGGCCGTCGCGGGCATCCTGGAGCGCACCGCCGCCAAGGATGGCGATTTGATTTTCTTCGGCGCCGACTCGGCCAAGGTGGTGAGCGACGCGATCGGCGCGCTGCGCCTGAAAGTGGCCCAGGACCTCAAGTTGGTTGGCGCCGGCTGGCACCCTCTGTGGGTGGTCGACTTCCCGATGTTCGAATACGACCCGGAGGCCCGGCGTTGGGCCGCCATGCATCACCCGTTCACCAGCCCGGTGAATTTGGATTACGCGGAGTTGTCGGCGAGTCCGGGAGAGGCGCTGGCGAAGGCCTATGACCTGGTGTTGAACGGCTCGGAAATCGGCGGGGGCTCGGTGCGTATCCATATGCAGGAGCTGCAGTCGGCCGTGTTCGACCTGTTGGGCATTTCGCCGGAGGAGGCGCGGACGAAGTTCGGCTTCTTGCTCGACGCCCTCAAGTACGGCGCACCGCCCCATGGCGGCATTGCCTTCGGTCTGGACCGTCTCGCCATGCTGATGGCCGGCGCCGAGAGCATTCGCGACGTGATCGCGTTCCCGAAGACTCAGACAGCGGCGGACTTGATGATGGATGCGCCCACCGAAGTCAGCGAACAGCAGCTGAAAGAGCTGCACATTCGGGTGCGCACGCCCATCAAGGTCGAGTAGGCGTTGGACGAGTTTCGCCGTCCGGAGTCCGTGCTGATCGTGATTTACACCGCCGGCGGCGACTTCCTGTTGCTGGAGCGCTGCCGTCCGCCGGGGTTTTGGCAGTCGGTGACGGGAAGCCTCGAATGGGGTGAGATGGCGGACGATGCGGCACGGCGCGAAGTCATCGAAGAAACCGGGATCACCCAGGGTCTGCTGCGCAACATGCAGTGGACCCAGGTGTACGAGATCCTGCCGGCGTTCGGCAAGAAATACGCGCCCGGCATCACGCGCAACGTCGAACATGCGTTTGCTCTCAAGCTGCTGAACCGGGTGCCGGTGACCTTGAGCGATCGGGAGCATGTGCAATTTCGGTGGGCGAAGGCGGCCGAGGCGCTCGCCACGGTGTCCTCGAGCACCAACCGGACCATCATTGAGCAGCTCCGGCACTGAGCGGAGTGGCGGGCGCGGTGCTGCCGGCGATGCGCGGCCCGCGGTGAGCATGGTGGTGGTCTATGTCCACGGACTATGGTTGCCGGGACACGAGGGGTTCCTGCTGCGCCGGCGCGTGGGGCGGGCGCTCGGGGCTGAGACCCGGTCGTTTTCCTATGCGTCCGTCGGCTGCGGCCTCGACGAGAATGCGCTTGCCCTTAAGCGATACCTGCGAACGATCCAAGCCGACACCGTGCATCTGGTGGCGCATAGCCTGGGTGGGCTGGTGGTCCTCAAACTGTTCGAGCCTGGCGTGGTCGCTGGTGGGGATCTTGGGTTTGCACCCGGGCGTATCGTGTTCCTCGGGTCGCCGGTGCGGGGCAGTTGGTCCGCGCAGCGCTTCGCGCGGCTGCCCTTCGGCCGCCGCCTGCTGGGGCTGACGGCCGCGGACACGTTGCTCGTGTCGCGCGAGCGCCGTTGGGCGGGCGCGCGGGACCTCGGGGTGATCGCCGGCGACATGCCCGTGGGCGTGGGCCGGCTGCTGGGGCCGATGGGTGCACCCAATGATGGGACCGTGCTGGTCGAGGAGACGGATCTGCCGGGGGCCACCCAGCAATTGCGGATGCGGGTGAATCATAGCGGCATGCCGTTTTCGGCGTTGGTGGCGCGGCAGACGGCGGGGTTTCTGCGGGAGGGGCGGTTCGAGGGGTGAGAGCGGGGCGGGCTGCTCAGCCGGGTTTGCGCGTGTCCAACTGCTTCAATCGGAACAACAGATCGAGCGCCTCCCGCGGACTCACCGAATCCGGGTCGATGTCGCGCAAGGCCGCCAAGGCGGGCGATTCCGGCGTCGTCACGGGCGCCTCGGCGCTGGGCGCGACGAACAACGGCAGTTCGGTCTGCGGCGATGCCGAGGTGCGCAACGCGTCGCGTTCCCGCTCCAGCTCGGTCAGGTAGCGCCGCGCTTGGGCGGTGACGGATTTCGGGATGCCGGCAAGCGCTGCCACCTGCAGGCCGTAACTTTGGTTCGCGGGGCCTTCCTTCACGCTGTGCAGGAACACCAGCTTGTCGCCGTGCTCGACGGCCTCGACGTGGACGTTGGCCACGCCCGGCGCCTCGGTGGCGAGGCTGGTCAGCTCGAAATAATGGGTGGCGAAGAGGGTGAAAGCACGGATCTTGTTGGCGATGAACGCGGCACAGGCCCAGGCGAGCGACAGTCCATCGAAGGTGCTGGTGCCGCGGCCGACCTCATCCATCAGCACCAGACTCTTGTCGGTGGCATTGTTGAGAATATTGGCGGTCTCGGTCATTTCGAGCATGAAGGTGGAGCGGCCGCCGGCGAGATCGTCGGAGGCGCCGATGCGCGTAAAGATGCGGTCGAGCGGGCCCAGCACGGCGCGCTTCGCGGGCACGAAACAGCCGATGTGCGCCAGGATCACGATCAGGGCCGTCTGGCGCATGTAAGTGCTCTTGCCGCCCATATTGGGACCGGTAATGATGAGCATGCGGCGCGCATCGTCGAAGCACAGGTCGTTGGGAATGAACGGTTCGCGACTCGCGCGTTCCACGACCGAGTGCCTTCCCTGGTCGATCCGCAGCATGGGAACCGCGACCAGCTCGGGCTGCGCGCAGTCGAGTGCGGTGGCGCGCTCGGCGAAGCAGGTCAGAACATCGATCTGGGCGATGGCCGCGGTGGTTTGCTGCAGGGCGGGCAGCCGCCCGGTCAGCAGCTCGAGCAGTGCGTCGTACAGATTCTTCTCGCGCGCGAGCGCGCGGTCGCGCGCGCCCAGGACCTTGTCTTCGAAGGACTTCAATTCGGGGGTGATGAAGCGCTCGGCGGACTTGACCGTCTGACGCCGCAGGTATTCTGCCGGCACGCGATCGGCCTGACTGCGGCTCACCTCGATGAAAAAACCCTGAACTCGATTGAAGCCGAGCTTCAGGCTCGACAGGCCGCTGCGTTCGCGTTCCCGGGTCTCGAGATCGAGCAGGAATTGTTCGGTATTGCTGCCGAGCATCCGCAGCTCATCGAGTTCCGCATCGTATCCCGGCGCGATCACGCCGCCGTCGCGCAAGAAATGCGGCGGTGATTCGGCGATCGCCCGCGCGAGCACGTCGTGCTCCTCGTGGTGGTCGCTCAATTCGCCGAGCAGCTGCTGGAGCAGCGGGGAGGGGGTCTGCTGCAATGTCAGGCTCAACGATTGGTGCAGGCTGGGCAAGGCTGCGAGGGCGGCGCGCAGCTGGGTCAGGTCGCGCGGCCGCGCCGAGCGCAGCGCCACGCGGGCGAGGATGCGTTCCAGGTCGCCGATGGAGCGCAACAGGTCTGCCAAGGCCACGTGCCGCGCTGCCTCGATGAGCGTCGACACCGCTTGATACCGAAATCTCAACCCGACATGGTCGCGCAGCGGGCGGTGCAGCCAGCGCCGCAACAGCCGGCCACCCATGGCGGTGGAGGTCCGGTCGAAGACGCCGGCCAGCGTGAGCTCCGGCTTGCCGGCGAGGCTCTCGTCGAGTTCGAGATTGCGCCGCGTCGCGGGGTCCATGATGAGGGCGGCATCGCGCTCCTCGGTCGTGATGGACAAGAGGTGCGGCAGCGCCGACTTCTGCGTTTCGCGGACGTAGGCGAGCAGCGCGCCGGCGGCGGCAATCGCCTGGGGCTTGTCGGCACAGCCGAAGCCGGCGAGATCGTGGGTCTTGAACTGCTCGGTGAGGGCGCGCGTCGCGGACTCCAAGTCGAAATGCCAGGGCGCGCGCAGCCGCCAGGGCCGCTCCTGGTGGCCGCTGGCGGCGCCCAGAACCGGTTGTGCACCATCGGGCGCGAGGATTTCCGCGGGACGCAGGCGCTCGATTTCCGCATCGAGCGCGGCCAGATCGGCGAGTTCCATGACGCTGAAGCGGCCGGCCGACAAATCGAGCCACGCCAAGCCGAACGGGCCGGCGCCACAGACGCTGGCGAGCACATTGTCGCGGCGTTCGTCGAGCAGCGCCTCGTCCGTGATCGTGCCGGGCGTGACGATGCGCACCACCTCGCGTTCCATCGGGCCCTTGGTCTTGCCAGGCTCCCCCCGCTGTTCGCAGATGGCGACCGATTCGCCCTTGCGGACGAGCTTCGCGAGGTAGCTGTCGAGCGTGACGGCGGGCACGCCGGCCATCGGGATCGGGGCGCCTGCCGAGGCACCCCGATGGGTGAGCGCGATGTCCAGCAATTGCGACGCACGACGCGCATCGTCGAAGAACATCTCGTAAAAGTCGCCCATGCGGTAGAACAGCAGGACTTCGGGATGCTGGGCCTTGATGCGCAGGTATTGCTGCATCATGGGGGTGTGGTCGGGCGTAATGTTTGGAGTGTTGCTGGGATTCTGAATCATTTGTTGACTTCGCGGTGGTGTCGGCCACTTCCGGAAATATGTGTCGGCCGAATTGGCAAATTCGATTCCTACAGCAGTTCTATTGCGCCCCCATAGGCTGCCAGCACTGAATCGGCGGTCACGAATCGTAAAGGTTCCAGAAAGGCTTGCGCCAGCAAGAGGCGGTCGAACGGATCGCCATGATGTAGCGGTAGTTTGGCTACCGCCGCCGCATGATGGGCGCTGACCGGGAGTTCTTGAAAACCGCTGCTGTCGATCGCTTCGACGAGAAAGGCCGCGTCAGCCTCGATCTTCCCCAATCGTGCCTTGATGGCGATTTCCCATATGGACGCAGCGGACACATAAACGGCATCAGCCCGCGAGAGAAATTCCCGTGTGCTCGGTTTCAAGCGCCGGTTGGCTGTAACCGCCCACAGGAACACATGGGTGTCGAGAAGCAGCCGCATCACCGCCCCTCAAACTGCCTCAGGACTTCGCTTGGCAGCGGTGCATCGAAGTCCGCCGAGAACTCTATCTTGCCTTTGAGGATGCCAAATTTTAGCTTGCGCTTGGCCGGGCCGAGCCGAGTCAACCTCGCTACAGGCTTGCCGCCGCGCGCGATTACCACGTCATTGCCGGCCGCCGCCTCCTCGATGAGCTTGGAAAGCTGGGTTTTCGCATCGTAGATGTTGACGATCGTCATTGGACGCTCCTTTCGTTGACGTTGTTAGTCTAGTCTAGTCAGGTTAACGGCACAATTCCACCACGCGACGACTTCTGCGCAAATGCCCGACGCAGGTAGATCGAAGCGCGTGCGCCGCGGTCTGACACTTTGAGCACATGCCCAGACATGCTAATATGGTCATCTAGATGACTACTTGGGGCACGCCATGACGCGCTTTTCAGTCGTAGAGGCCAAGGCAAATTTCAGCCGGTTGCTGGCCGAGGTGGAGGCGGGCCGTGATGTCGTGATTACGCGTCGTGGTATTGCCGTGGCAAAAATTTCCGGCGTCGCGCCAAAAAAAGTTCCGCCGAACATGAAGGGCATTGCCGCATTCCGATCGGGGCTCAAGCCACGCGAGATGACTGCTTCTGATCTCGTGCGCCGTGTGCGCGACGAACGCTATTGATGTTGTATTTGGATACCAGCGTGTTGGTGCCGTTGTTTTTGCCGGAAGCGGACTCTGATCGCTTGCAGCGTTGGATCGAGCGGCAGGATAGCGGAGGGATGTGCATCAGCGAATGGACGCTGACGGAGTTTGCGAGTGCCTTGGGGCTCAAGGTGCGATCGAAGCAGCTCGAGCCTGAGCAGGCTCTCGACGCCCGGCGTCTTTTGGGCAAGCTGTCGGCGGAAAGCTTTTTAGTGCTGACGCCGACCCGCGCGGACTATGTGCGAGCCGCGGCTTTTCTGGATGAGCACGAACTCGGTTTGCGGGCCGGCGACGCGCTGCACCTGGCAATTGCGCTCAACGAGGGCATCGACACCGTCTACTCGCTGGACCGGGTGTTTCTGGCGGCGGCCCGGAAGCTGAAAATCAAGACCGCGCGGCCTCTGTGAATGAATCGTTCACGCGCTGACGGGACATCGATGAATTCTGACTTGGCCCTCCAACGCCTCGCGGCGCGGGTCGGTAAGCATTTGCGGCTGACCGAGCGGTATGCGGCCACGGCGGAGTCCTGCACCGGCGGCTGGATCGCGAAGGCGCTGACCGATATCGCGGGCAGTTCGCAATGGGTATTGGAAGGCTTCGTCACCTACAGCAACGAGGCCAAGATGCATACGCTCGGCGTGCCGAGGTCGGTGCTCGAGGCGAAGGGCGCCGTCAGCGAGGCGGTCGCGCGGGCGATGGCGCACGGCGCCCTCGAGCGGGCCGGCTCCCAGATCGCGGTGGCCGTGACCGGCATCGCCGGGCCGGGGGGCGGAGTTCCCGGAAAGCCGGTCGGGACCGTCTGGTTGGCCTGGGCGGTGCGCCGAGGCAAGCGTGTGCACGTCACTGCCGAGCTCCGGCACTTCCGCGGAGATCGCGAGGCGGTGAGGCGCCGGACCGTGCGAGCCGCTTTGCGCGGACTGCTCCAACGATGAGAGCGCCTACATGAACACTTCCGGCGAATTGGTGCGGCTGTTTTTCGCCGCGCTGCCCGAGCCTGGCGTGCTTGCGCGGCTCGCCGGCGCGGCCGACGCCTTGCAGTTGGGTCCACCCGCTCGATTGGTGTGCCGCGAAAACCTCCACATGACGTGCGCGTTCATCGGCGAGATACCGGTTGCGCGTCTGGCCGACGCGATGGAGATCGGTCGCCGGCAACGGGGTGCGCGCTTCTCGCTGCGTTTCGAGGCCTACGAGTATTGGCCGAAGCCGGAGGTGGTCGTGGCGGCTGCACGAACGATTCCGGCACCGCTACAGGCGTTGTGGGAGACACTTCATCGTGAGCTGGCGGTGCATGGTTGGGCTCTCGATCCAAAACCTCTGCGCCCTCATGTAACTTTGGCGAGGAAGGTATCGCAACCACCTGTGCTGCAAGCAATGTCGCCGCTCGTTTGGGACGTGAGCGGGTTTTCACTGATGCGCTCCGATACCGGCGGTGCGCAGTCGGCGTATACAGTAGTCGGCACCTGGCCACTACTGGATGACGCGGCCGAAACCTAGAAATCTCTGTCATTTCGGTCCATATGAGATGAGCGTCAGGCGCTGAATATGAAATAATGGCGCCACACTTTGTTGAGGACTCGCCATGGAAGATAATCGTAAGAAAGCTCTCGCTGCCGCGCTGAGCCAGATCGAAAAACAGTTCGGTAAGGGCTCCGTGATGCGCTTGGGCGATGCCGGCGCAACCTACGAAGTCGAGTCCATTTCCACGGGCTCGTTGGGCCTCGATATCGCTCTCGGCGTCGGCGGCATTCCGCGCGGCCGCGTGATCGAGATCTTCGGGCCGGAGTCCTCGGGTAAAACAACGTTGACGCTCGCGATCATCGCTTCGGCGCAGGCCAATGGGGGCACCGCGGCATTCGTCGATGCCGAGCACGCGCTCGATCCGGTGTATGCCGAGAAGCTGGGCGTCAAGGTGAATGACCTTTTGGTCTCGCAGCCCGACACCGGCGAACAGGCGCTGGAAATCACCGACATGCTGGTGCGGTCCGGGGCGGTCGATGTCGTCGTCGTCGACTCCGTGGCGGCGCTCACGCCGAAGGCCGAAATCGAAGGCGAAATGGGCGACTCGCACATGGGCCTCCAGGCGCGCCTCATGTCCCAGGCACTGCGCAAGCTGACCGGCAACATCAAGCGCTCCAACACCATCGTCATTTTCATCAACCAGATCCGCATGAAGATCGGCGTGATGTTCGGCAATCCGGAAACCACCACCGGCGGCAACGCCTTGAAGTTCTATTCCTCGGTACGCATGGACATCCGTCGCATCGGCGCCATCAAGAACGGCGAAGAGGTGGTCGGATCGATGACACGGGTCAAGGTCGTCAAGAACAAGGTCGCACCGCCGTTTCGCGAAGCCGAGTTCGAGATCATGTACGGCACCGGTATTTCGAAGGAAGGCGAACTCATCGAGTTGGGCGTCGCGCACAACATGATCGAGAAGTCGGGGTCTTGGTACAGCTACAAGGGCGAGCGCATCGGGCAGGGCAAGGACAATGTCCGGACCTTCCTGCAAACACACCCGGAAATCGCGAAGGACATCGAGGCCCAGGTACGCGCCAAGCTGATTCCCGAGAAAGCGACCATGAATCGCGGTGGTGACGTCAAAGAAGCGTGACCCTTGGGGTCGCGCTGCGGTAGAGCCCCTCGATTCGAGGGCCGCCCGGGTGGCGGCTCTCGATTCGTTGGCGCGGCGCGATCGCTCGTCCGAGGAATTGCGCCGCAAACTCGTCGATAAGGGCTACGATCCGCTCGTCGTCGGCGATGTGGTGGAGCGGCTTGTCGCCGACAGGCTGATCGATGATCGCCGCTACGTGGAGAATTTCGTCGCCTTCCACGCGGCGCGTGGCCAAGGGCCCACCCGGGTGCGGGCGGAACTTCGCCAGTCGGGGATGCAGGGCGAATTGGTCGAGGCTGCCGTTGCAGCCTATCCCGATTGGATCGCGCAGTTGCGAAAAGCACACCAAAAGAAGTTTGGCGCCCAGCCACCAACCCATTACGCTGACAGGCAGCGACAGAGCCGGTTCCTCAGCTATCGAGGTTTCACCGGCGCGCAGATTAGAATAGCCCTAGGCTTTGATACCGACCTTGACGTAGACATGTGATGAACCTATGAAACGCGATGCCAAACTAAGAACGATGACGAGTTCGGAAATCCGGGCGAGCTTTTTGGAGTTTTTCCGCAAGAACGGCCATTCCGTGCAGCCCTCGAGTTCTCTCGTGCCCGGAAACGACCCGACACTGCTGTTCACCAATGCGGGAATGGTTCAGTTCAAAGATGTCTTTCTCGGCAAGGAGGTGCGCGAGTATTTGCGTGCCGCGACCTCGCAGCGCTGCGTGCGCGCCGGCGGCAAGCATAACGACCTCGAGAATGTGGGGTACACCGCCCGCCATCACACGTTCTTCGAGATGTTGGGTAATTTCAGCTTCGGCGATTACTTCAAGCGCGAGGCGATTCACTTTGCCTGGAATTTCGTGACCGGCACCCTCGGCATCCCGAAGGAACGTTTGTGGGTCACCGTCTACCGGGAAGACGATGAGGCGGCGCGCATCTGGACCGAGGAAATCGGGATCGACCCCACACGCTGCACGCGCATGGGAGAGGCCTCGAACTTCTGGTCGATGGGCGAGACCGGGCCGTGCGGCCCCTGCACCGAAATTTTCTACGATCATGGCGCGGAGATCCCGGGCGGCCCGCCCGGCACGCCCGATGAAGACGGCGATCGATACGTCGAGATCTGGAATCTCGTGTTCATGCAGTACGATCGGTCCGCGGATGGCGTGCTCGTGCCATTGCCGAAGCCGTCCGTGGATACCGGGATGGGCCTCGAGCGCGTCGCTGCGGTGATGCAGGGCGTCCACAGCAATTATGACATCGACCTCTTCAAGGCGTTGATCCGGGCGGCCGCCGAGATCACCGGCTCGCAGGATCTCGAGTCCTCGAGCTTGCGCGTCATCGCGGATCACATCCGCGCGTGCACGTTCTTGATCATCGATGGCGTGGTTCCGTCCAACGAGGGTCGTGGGTATGTGTTGCGGCGGATCATCCGCCGCGCCATCCGCCATGGATACAAACTGGGTCAGCAGCAACCGTTTTTCCATAAGTTGGTGCCCACCCTGGTGCGCGAAATGGGCGGCTACTACACGGAGTTGGTGAGAGAAGAGTCGCGGGTGACCCAGGTCCTCGCCCAGGAGGAGACCCGTTTCGCGGAAACGCTGGCAACCGGAATGGCGTTGCTCGATGCGGAGGCCAGCAAGCTCACCTCGTCGGTGATTCCCGGAGAAACCGTGTTCCGTTTGTACGACACCTATGGTTTCCCACTCGATTTGACGGCAGACGTCGCGCGCGAGCGTGGCTTGACCATCGACCAGGCGGGTTTCGACGCGGCCATGGCGGCGCAGCGTGGCCGGGCGCGCGCCGCGAGTAAGTTCGGTGCGGATCTGCGCGAGTCGGTGAAGCTGCCCGGGAAGACCGAATTCTTTGGATACGATCGGCTGGTGGCGACCGGCCGCATCACCGCGCTCATTTTCGACGGATCGATCGTGGAGTCCCTGTCTCCCGGGCAGGAGGGGCAGGTGGTGCTGGATCACACCCCGTTCTATGCGGAAAGCGGCGGCCAAATGGGCGACACCGGCGCCCTGGTTGGAGCCGGCTCGCGGTTCGTCGTGAGGGATACCCGCAAACTCGGTAATTCGTTTTCCCACGTGGGCGCGCTCGAGACGGGAGAATTGCGCGTCGGCGACGAGGTCGAGGCCCAAGTCGACGGTGAGCGCCGCACTGCGATTGCCCTGAATCACAGCGCGACGCATCTGTTGCACGCAGCACTGAGGCAGGTGCTTGGAAAACACGTCCAGCAAAAGGGCTCTTTGGTCGCGCCGGACCGCCTGCGGTTCGATTTCTCGCACACACAGCCGGTGTCCGTCGACGAGCTGCGTGTCATCGAGGAACTGGTCAATGCGACCATTCGGCGCAACGCGCCCGCGGAGACGCGCGTGATGGCCTTGGACGAGGCGGTGGCGGCGGGGGCGATGTCGCTTTTCGGCGAAAAATACGAGAACGACGTGCGCGTGTTGTCGATCGGTGACTTTTCGATGGAATTGTGCGGCGGCACCCACGTCTCGCGTGCCGGCGATATCGGATTGTTCAAGATCATCGGCGAGTCGGGCGTTGCGGCAGGCGTGCGTCGAATCGAAGCGGTCACGGGTCGCGCAGCATTCGAATGGGTGCTCCGCACCGAGCAGGTGCTGCGCGACATCGCATCCATGCTGCGCGGCAGTCGCGAAGATGTGGACGAGAAGGTGCGCGAGCTGGTCGAGCGCTCACGCCGATTGGAAAAAGAAATTCAACAGCTTAAGTCAAAGCTGGCGAGCGGGCAGAGTGGCGATCTGTCCACGCAAGCGAAAGATGTCGGCGGAATCAAGGTTTTGGCGGCCCAGGTCGAGGGTGCCGATGCGAAGACGCTGCGCGACACGGTGGACCAGCTGCGAAGCAAGCTCGGCTCGTCAGTGATTGTTCTGGGAACTGTCAAGGAAGGTAAAGTTGTGCTGGTTGCCGGCGTCTCCACCGATTTACTGGATCGCTACAAAGCAGGAGATCTCGTCGGTTCCGTGGCCGCACAAGTTGGTGGACGAGGCGGCGGGCGCGCTGATTTTGCCCAAGCAGGCGGCACGCAGCCCGAAAACGTCACCGCTGCGCTCGCCGGCGTGGAGCTGTGGGTGAGAAGTCACTTGCCGCCCGCTGCGTAGTTGAACGCCCCGACAGCGTCATTGAGCGGCTTATTTATATTGTGAACAAGATAAAGAATTGCTTTCCAGTTTCTTGTAAGCTCATGTACAAGGTTGAACAATTCCGTGGCGATTCGGTCCTATCGTCGTTGAGATGATTGGCGCCAGCCTGCGATGCAGGATTGATTGCAGGCCAGCGCGCCCCGTCCACGTGCTAAGGAAGCTAGGAGTCCGATTATGTTGATATTGACAAGGCGAGTCGGTGAAACCGTGATGATCGGAAACGAAGTCACGGTGACCGTTCTGGGCGTTAAGGGAAACCAGGTACGCATCGGCGTTAATGCCCCGAAAAACGTGTCCGTTCACCGTGAAGAGATCTATGAGCGGATCAAACGTGAAGAAGACGGCGATTCCAGGACCCATGATTCGACCATCGACGTAGCTGACGACGCCTAAAAGGCGTCTTTAGCTCCCTATCGCTTTACCTGGACTGCTCCGTGCGGGTATCATCCCGCGCTCCTTGATATGGGCTAAAAGTCCTAGGGGAGAGGTGGCCGAGTGGTCGAAGGCGCGCCCCTGCTAAGGGCGTATGGGTCAAAAGCCCATCGAGGGTTCGAATCCCTCCCTCTCCGCCATACAGTTGGTGTCGATTTTTACGTTTCTGTGCGCCCGTAGTTCAGTTGGATAGAATGCCTGGCTACGAACCAGGAGGTCGGGAGTTCGAATCTCTCCGGGCGCACCACTGTATTCCTTGCTGGAGGACCGACTACCGGTCCCTACCATTCGTCGTTCTAGTTCGAACTCCCGACAGACAAAAAGCCGAGTTCGACAACTTCGCCGCAGGCGAAGTTGGACACCGGCGAGCCTTGGCGCCGGCGGTCCGGAGCGAAGCGGAGGACGAGGGCGCAGCCCGAGCAATCTCTCCGGGCGCACCTACTGCGGCAGAGAAACGACGGCCGCCAAGCTCCGCAAATTGACAGAAGATGACCTACGGGGATTTCCCGCCGCGGCATGCCCTGTCTGACTCACAGCGCAAGCGCCCGGGCTAGATCATCATGTTCGAAGGTGCTCGACATACGGTGAATTTCACCTCGAGTCGCGCCGAAAGCTGTTGCGACCTCGCGCCAGGTAACTGTCGCCCTCGCCACTTCTTTGATAATAGTTTTTGCTTCGTCGGTTGCGATGCCGAAGAATTCCGCGACCGATATAACCAGATTCAGGTCGCAGGTGGCCTCATCGAGGCTGATATTTGTAGTCAAAATCCGCGGACGAACATCCAGCGGAGTCGGATTGAGATCGTAAACAGGGGAAAGGACCCATCCGTGCGGTCCCGCCCACAGAAATCCGTGATTGCGCAGGTGATCATCGACGTTCGATATCAACACGTTCAGGGTCATGCGTCGGTACAGCTCGCGCGCGTCGTCTCTTGCCTGCGCTCCATGCTGAGTCAATACATCGACGAGTTCCGGATAACTTCCGCGCTCACCGTCCTTCAATCCCATCATCGAGAGTCCCGACAGGAACGGAATGCGTTTGCACTCGGTACGATCGAAACGTCGGGACAGCATCACCGGCTTCTCGGCGACGCGAATCAACTGGTGTTCCGGGGTACGAATACCTGCATGTCTCGCGAGAGCGAATGCAACCGCTTCCCACAATTCGACGCTGTATTCGTCGTTCTCCTTCGGAAACTTTGCAATCGCTAGATGACGATGCTGGTCCATGACGGAAGCTTTCGGGCGTGCGCCGCCGAGCGAAGAGCCGGGCGCGAAAATCAGCTGCAGATCCTCATCCGTTTCTTGGTCGCGAAGAATTCGTTCGGTGGCCTGAAGCAAGCGCCCGAGTTCGATGAGTCCCGGCACGCCGACCGAAGTGGGCGCCTGAAATACGTCGTCGCCCATTTTGCGAAAGCGCAATGCGCCGAGGCGTGACACATCCGCCACGTCGAGCAAGTAGTCGACCTCGAGCAACGTCCGCACGGTTCGTCCTTCGCGCGTCGCGAGGCGCCGCTCGGCCCGCTGCATGAGTCGTCGGCCCCAGGAGTCGGGCGCGGAATCGCCGATGGACCCGAAAATTGACAGGCCACCATCGGGAACAAAGGCGCCCCGGCCGAGCGTCAGAGCCGGCTCAAGCGAAAAACGCGCCGGATCGGCAAGCCAGTCGGCGTGATATTCAAAGCTCGTAGCCTCGACGCCGCGCCTGACGTGACGGTGCACCGTTCCGACCCGTTTCAAGCCGGACTCGAAATCTACGTAGACGTCGATATCAGCCATCGCGTTTCTGGCGCGGACGGCGCAAATGCACCCGCTCAGGGAGGTTTTCGGCGGCAATCGCGAGGCCGGTAACGTCGCGGCTTGGATCTGCAAGCTGGCTGAGTCCATCCAGGAGTCCCAGAGCCTGAAGCACAGCCGCGTAGATACCAATACTTACCGAGGCATCGCCCGCTTCAATTCGCCTTACGGAAGGGCGACTCGTAAATGCTCTCTGGGCCACGACAGCCGCAGGCAAGCTACGTCGGCGCCGGGCGTCCCGGATATCCTGGCCGAGCTTGTGAAGGCTGCGCCGAACGCCTAGGGAGGGTCGATGTGGAGTGGCCATTGGATGATGGAACCTTGGTATGCCATTAAGGGCGATAATGTAACACGAAGTTTCCCATCTCTCCACGGGCGCGGATTCGCATGAGACGCTATCAAGCCTCGAATCGAAGACTACCGTTGCGGTGCCTGGGTATGTGCATCTCGCCGATTTCGTGCGATTGCTGCCAATTCCGCTGAACGAAATCAGGCGCTTAATTTACACTCGTTAAACGTTCAATAGCACAATTCCGAGTCTATAACTTATTGATAAATTTCAGATTTTGGCGTTTTTAACGCGTGGCTGCGAACCAGGAGGTCGGGAGTTCGACAACTTCGCCGCAGGCGAAGTCAGCCTGACGCCCACCTCATCCGCCGAGTCCGCGGCTCTCCGCGCTTTCCGCGATCAGGACCGCATTCGTGCCGCCGAAGGCAAACGAATTGGTCATGACCGCCCGTGGGAGTGCCACACTCCTCGCTTGATTGGGCACGTAGTCGAGGTCACACGCGGGGTCCGGGTCGTTCAGATGCATCGTCGGAGGGATCATTCCGCTCTTCAGAGCAAGAACCGCTATGACGAACTCGAGCGCACCGGCCGCACCGAGCAGGTGTCCATGCATGGATTTTGTCGAGCTGACCGGTATGTCGTGTGCCAATCCGCCGAATACCTGCTTTATCGAATCCGTTTCGATGAGGTCGTTTTGCGGCGTCGCGGTGCCATGTGCATTGATATAGCCGATGGCCGACGGGCTCAACCGGGCGGACCGCAGCGCGGCTTGCATCGCGTTGACCTGGCCCTCCGCGCTGGGCCGCGTGATGTGTGCGGCATCGCAGGTGAGACCATAACCAGAGAGCTCTGCATGAATGTTGGCACCCCGGGCGCAAGCATGTCCCCATTCCTCCAAGACGACGAACGCCGCTCCTTCACCGAGCACGAGGCCCGTGCGATTCCGCGAAAAGGGTCGGCACGAAGCCGAGGGGTCGTGCGCGTCCTCGGTTGCCAGCGCGCGAAGGGCCTCCCAGGCCCGCAGAACGCCGAAGCACAATGGGGCTTCGGCACCGCCGGCCAGCATGATGTCCGCATCGCCGCTCGATATCCGCCGGGCCGCCTCACCCAGGGCTACCGCAGACGATGAGCACGCGGTTGAAAATGTAAGATTGGGGCCGAGCAATCGATACTCCATTGCGATCCATGCAGCCGCCGCGTTGGCCATCGCGGCGAGTACGGTGAAGGGCTTTACCCGCTCCGACTTCGCGGCATAAATCGTTTGATAACCGTCGTCCGTCGTCTGCGATCCTCCCATGCCGCTCCCGACAAACACGCCGCAAGCTGACCTCTGCTCGTTCGAGAAATCGACGCCGGCGTCCCGCACCGCCTGGCGCGCGGCGACCAAGCCGAATTGGCTGAAGCGGTCCATCATTCGATACTGCGCGGGCTCGAGATGCCCGGTGCCGTCAAAGGAGACTGCAGCGCCGATCGGGGATCGAAGCTGGGAAGCCAGCGACGGCGGCAGCAGCCCGATTCCAGAGCGGCCAACGCTGAGACTGGCAAAGAGTTCCGACGTCGTATTGCCCAGCGGCGACACGACTCCCAGGCCGGTCACGGCGACCCGGCGTCCGTTCAAGGCTTCTCGCGTACGGTGGTTCCTGCTTGCGCGGGGACTCGATGACCCGCAACGAGCGTCTCGATGTAGGAACAGACATCTCCAACCGTCACCAGACCGGTCGGAGGGTCTCCTGGAATCTTCACGTGAAAAGTGTCTTCGATCTTGAACATCAGTTCCAATTGCCCCAATGAGTCGATGCCCAAGGTGTTCAATGGGGCGTTCGGCTCCGCGGCTTCCCGGGCTACCTTGTAGTCACCGACCAAGATGTCCTGCAGGGTCGACAGTGTGTTCATATGCCGTCCTCAATCACGGTAAGCGTCGCGGCACTCGCTTTGCCTGCCCAGCGCGCCGCATGGGTCATCAAAGAGGGCCGGGTCCGCAAGAGACCGCTCAACGCTCCGGCCCACGCGGGCCGCATTGCCATCTGCGCGTACCATGTGGCATAGCGCAACCGCGACCCAAAGGCGGCCCGCCATTGCTTGGCGTAGGCGCGGTTGGCCGCGTGCAGGCTGGACGCATCAATGCGCGAATCGACAAGGCGAGAAACGCGCGTAGCGACCAGTCGCGCAGACTGCAAAGCCATGTTGATGCCTTCTCCGATGAGCGGGTGGGTTTCGCCGGCGGCGTTGCCTACCCTGAATATGTCGGCGTCGCCGTCAACCCGTATACCCGGCCGTATCGGACCGACGGACAGCCACGCGCCTTCTTGTTCCGCGGACGCAAGAGCCTCCGCAACCCCGCGACAAGACCGCAGCGTCGCCGCGACTGCCAAGCCCGCCGGTGCTCCCGGCATCCCAGCCCGGCTCAGTCGAAGGGCATCCCTGCGGATACAGCAGGCGAGCGTCGTTCGGCCATTGTCCGCAACCACCATACCACCATAACCGCCGGGAAAGGCGATGACCGGCAGCAGGCCGGGCGGCAGCGTCGACTTGACAAAAATGGCCTTGAACGCAAAGAGGTCGGCTTCCCTCGGGGGTGTTCGTAGCGCGGCCGGTCGCGGGTGCGGCTCATCGACCTGCGGCCCTTGTTCCCAAGACCCATGGGCATCGATGACCACCCTGGCCAACCAGAGCTGATTGGCGGCCGCCCGGCTGCTTCGATGAGCGGCGGCGTCGACCTGCAGTCCGACAGTACAAAGGAAGTGCCCAGGAGTTCCGGTCACATGACGCACCTTCGCGGGCTGCAGGACGCGGACGCCCAGACTACGCGCGCGTCCAATGAGCAGAGTATCGAGGCGATCGCGTCCGATCGCCCGCCCGTAGGGGTGGGCGCCGGAAGCACAACGTGGAAAGGCGGCAACGACGCTCCGTTCAATTCCCATCCATCCGACTTGTCGAATTTCCGGTGCGGCGAGCGCGCGAAGATCCTCTCCAACACCCAGTTCGTCCAAGAGAGCCAAGGCTCCGGCGGAAAGACATTCGCCGCATACCTTTTGGCGCGGGAACGCATGTTGTTCCACCAGCACGACTCGCACACCCGCAGCGGCAAGCAAAATGGCCGTGGCAGAGCCGGCGGGGCCCGCGCCGATGATGAGCACGTCGGTGTCGAAGGACGCATTCACTTCACGATGCCGAGGCGCGTTCGTGGACCGCGACAAAACAGTGGGTGAAAGGAAACGCTCGGTCTTCCTTGACGGCCCAAGCGCCGTCGGCGGCGGGCCAGCAGTCGCTGAGTTCCCGGCCATTGAATCCCGCATCGACGCTCTTTACCGCATCCTCCCGTGTGACACTGTTGCCGCCAATCAGGCCCACGCATCGGCTCGACCAGCGGCTGAAGCGGTCCCGCCGCGGCTCGCAAGCGACAAACGCCCGTGTTCGGTTCGCGACCGCCTCGAGCAAGTGCGCGAGCGACACATCGGAAAAATGGTGTAAAAACAAATTCGCGATACACAAGTCGTATGGGATGCCTCGGGGCTCGCTTGCCCAGGCGAAGACATCGGTGCATTGAAACGTGATGCTCCAACCCAGCCGCCGATATTCCTCACGTGTCTCCGCGTCGACAACATCGGCCTGGTCCAGCAGCGTGAGTTCCACGTTCGTCCAGCGCGATCCGAACGAGCGCGCCACACGCAGCATCAAGGATCCGTCTCCCGCGCCCAGTTCCAATATCCGACGAGGGGGCGCCTCCAGTGCGAGGCCGGCGATAGCCCTCTTCAGTATTGGCAGTGACCGCATGGCACGGTGCACGCGGCGGAGATCGCGGCGGGACCGGACGGCTCGCGGGTCCTGTGGGTCGAGTGAATCCAAGACCTCCGGTTCGACGCGACGTTCCGTGATTGTCATGCCCTAGTCCACTTTCAGGAGGGCGCCATGACACGAGAACCCCGCTCCGAACGACGACATCCACCACCATCCGCCAGCGGCGCGATCACGTATGGCCGCCTCGAGGACGAAGTACACGAATGCGCTGCTCAGATTCCCATACTGCCGGAGCGCGTCGCGGCTGTAGGCAAGACAATGCGAGTCGAGGTTGAGCTTGTCCTGTAGGGCAAGCAACACATCCCTTCCGCCGGCGTGCATGATCCAAGTCGAGATGTCTAGACGGCGCAGCCCCGCGCGAGCAAGTGTGGTCTCAAGCACCTCGGACACATAGTCGGCGGCCAGCGACGGCACCGCGCGCGTCAGAATGTTACGAAGGAGTCCGGCACGAGTTTCAAAACGCAACGCTTGACGTTCGCGAGGATTTATAAAGGAGCCCGTGTCATGCCACTTGATTGCACGCCGATCGGGGCTGCTCGCTCGTGATAGCACCGCGGCGCCAGCGCCGTCGCCAAACAGACAGGCGCTGATCAAAACGCCGGGATCATTGTCCAGGTACATGGCGGCACTGCAGACTTCGACGCAGACGGATAGAACATGCTCAACCCGGTGCGAAGCCAGCAATCCCGCCGCTACCTGCCAATTGGGGAGCGCCGCCGCGCATCCCTGCCCGACGAGATCAAAGCACAAGACGTCGGCGCGCAATCCGAGCGCCTCCACGACGTAGCCGCTGAGCGCCGGGCACAGGTAGCCCGTGCAGGTACTCACGACGACCGCACCTATCGCGTTCGGTTCAACGTTGGAGTTATCCAGGGCGGCGCGACCGGCTTTCGATGCAAGGGCGGGCGCATGTGTCGCGAACCGGCGATGTAGTGTATCGGGATCGATCTCGAACACCTCGTCGAGACTATCGACGGCAAGCCATCTCTCATCGATTCCGTTATCGCGGCTCAGTACTGCCTTTGCGATCAGGTGCGCCCTGGCATCCAAGCGCTCGAACCAGATCGACGAGGTAAACGCATCCCAACAGTCGCGTTTGCTAAAACATCGTTCCGGCAGTGACGTACCAATTGCATTCAAATACATTTGCGACCTTGTGGCAGACTTCTAATCCCGGTTGGCTCTAAAAAGTATGCGCTCGGGAAAACTTGGACATCATTATTCTTGCGGTGCACGTCGAGGCTTCGGTCGCTGAGCCCCTAGTTAATATAGCCGTTAGCGTATCGAATTGCAGGACCCCGGATCGGTTGTCGGCATTGGGAACTCCGCCGTTCGCCGAGACGGTAATCGTCCGCCAAGTGGTCTGCGATGACCTCGAATTCCCCAAGGGTCGCAATGTCTCCCGATGCAACGCCATCGTCTGACCTGAAACACAACACCGGTGACCGCGTGTGAGGACTGGACATAGATGCGGCCGATCCTTTTTGTCGCGGCGTTCGAGGCGCTGGCGTGATGTCGGCGGGTTGTCCTCGGCACTGCGGTCTGGGGCGGGGCGGCGGGGGTGTTCCGATCGCTCATGTGCCGCCGAGATCGAGGTAATCATAAGGTCGTCCGGCGGACATCTGGGGCGCCTCGCAGATTCCTCCGACCGTCTCGAGCGCCGCGAGTGTTCTCGGGCGCTTTGAAACGAATCGCCACCGGGGTGGTTGCTGGTCGTCGCCGGCAGACTCGTCGGCCCGCTCGAATGCCTGCGCCAACTCGTTGCGATCGGGCGAATACATGACGAATCCTTCACCTGACACTGCGGCGCGATCGAGTCCCAACGCTGCCGACAGCCTTTGCTTCACGGGGGCATCCACGAAATCAGCTTCTCGTGAACGCAGGATGGCGTCCTGCAAGTCCGGGTCGGGCAATGTGGCGCCGCCCGTCTGGAAGAGGGGGTTCTTGGGATCCCAGGCTTCGGGCGGACATAGCTTGGCTTTTATGTCGAGCCGCCTGAACGGGTTTACTTCGGCCGGATAAATGCGGCAAATGTAGGGTCGGTGCTCGTAAATGCCGCACCTCATATCCGCCTGCAGCTCCGGGCAGCGCCCGGCGAGATTGGCCGTCAGAATCACGGTGACGCGTGCCGGCAACATGCCGTTCATTCCGGCAAACGAGCGCCGCCGCCAATGCAGGGCCTGCAAATTGTCCGGAGCGGGCTCCGTCGGCCACGGCGTCGCTTCGCAGAGGAGTTGCAAGTCACGCCCCGCAGCGAACCAGCGACGCGCTTCGGTGATCGTCAGAGGCAGCCTCAGATCCTGGCAGCATTTGCCGCACTGCGTGCATTTGAAGTGGATGTCCATAATCTACCTATTCCGTGATCCATCAGTCCGCGTGAGAGTGTGGTCCCATATCCGCGTGAAGACAGTGGTTTCTGCGCTTGACGCACGGCGGAGGGAGAGGCTCTTATATAGCTGGGAGGACCCTGGTCCGGCGCGGAGTCAGCATATATGGATTAGCGTTCAGGTTCCGTTGGGCAGCGCCCCTCTCGCTAGGGCGTTTCTTTGGCCGGTTCGCCGCCGGTCTTGGTGTCCTTCTGCGGGCAGATGGTTTGCAGATAGGCGCCACCGACGCCATAAACGGGAGTGGAGGCGGCGGCAATTTGGTAGCAGTTCGCGTTGATCCAGACGATCCAATCGCCGCTCTCGGTCTTGTACCGTTCGCCGGCATGATGCGGCGCCTGCGGCCACCATTTGGCATCGGCGGAAACGCTTGGGTGAGAGTTGCCATCCGCCAGTCTGCCGCTGCGGATCTCGTAGGCCTGCAGGGCTCGACGGCGCTCTGCCTCCCAGTCCACGGTCGAGTTGGCGCCGTTCGCCCGTGACGCGCGCGGCGAGTCCGAGACCGCATCGGAGAGGGTCGGCGCCAAGGACACGACGGTCTCGGTGCTCAAGCGGGGATGAAAGTTCTGCAGGCGGATCTTGGGAGCCTGCGCGGGGGGTAGGAAGAGCAATTCAACCGGAAGCGGCGTCGACATCGACGGAGCCCGCACGATCGAGATCATGAAAAGGCCCGCAAACAACGCGGCGTGCATCGCCAGCACGACCAGAAGGATGATGTATCGCCTAGGCTCCCAGGCCTGCATGGTGTTAGGCCGATAATTCGTCAACCATCGAAGTGATGCCCACCAAAACCGGTCCTTTCACCCGCAGACAACACGCCTCGATCTGTGCGTTGTCGAAGGATCGGGCGGCGGTCCTTCCCTTGACGATGACATCGATCGTGGTGCAGGCCGCGGCATGTTCGGTGGCGGCGGTTTCGACGTTCGTGACGCTGCCGAACAGGCCGTGATGCACCAACAGGCTTTTTATCTCCTGTTTGATCTTGCTCAGTCCGGTGTCGAATATTTCCTGCATGGTCGTCTTCCTTTGCCCTCAACGAGGAGGTCACCATGATACGCGCGATTTGCATATGCCCACATAGGTGGATACGGTAGGGTCATGGACAGCATGTCGACATCGATGCATCACTTCGTCGAGGCGAAGGTGGCGAAGGCCGGTGAGATCATCGACCGCTCGCGGCTCGCGATGCCCACGCCCGCCGAATACACTGATTTCGACGAGGCGCGGGGGATCATCGACGAATGCCGGTCGGCGCTCGCGGCGGCTTGGGATGTCGATTCCGTCGCAGCCTGCCTGCGGACGGCGACGGCACGACTCGGTGAATTGTGCGGCGGCCCGGCGGAAGCGAGCGTCAACGCCGCCATCGAGCTTCTAAACCGGGCCATCGGCGGCGAATCGATGTAGCGCTGGGCGTCGCGGCCACGCGACGGTTTCCCGCCTCCGGTTGGCCGCGGCACGCGCATGTCAGCCATCACCTACCCGCGCTGGTCCCGCATTCCCTACATCGCGGGAGGGGCCTCCTACGTATCGTGCGACGCACGGAGGGGGAATTCTCTCGCTCCGCCGTCATCCTTGCCCAGGAGTTCTCATGCCGCGCCAGATCCCCTCCCTGACTCTCGCCGACGCTCGTGCTCTCATCGCTGCCGGCGAGAAACAAGCCAATGAGCTCGGCATTCCCTACAACATCGCTGTCGTCGACGCGGGGGGCGCCTTGATTTCGCATGTGCGTATGGACGGTGCCTGGCTCGGCAGCATCGATATCTCCATTCACAAGGCCTGGACGGCCCGGGCGTTCGATATGTCCACCGAAAACTTGTCGGCGATGTCGCAGTCGGGTAAGCCGTTGTTCGGAATCAACACGTCGAATCATGAGAAAGTCATCATTTTCGGCGGCGGCGTCCCGATCAAAGTCGGGGACGTGGTGGTCGGCGCGCTCGGCGCGAGCGGTGGGACCGTTGATCAGGACGTCAAGGTTGCACAGGCCGCCTTGGCCTCGTTCGGCGACCAGCGCTAGCCGGCCCGCCGCGGAGATCGAGCATGATCCACCAATTGCCATATTGCGGAGTGACGCCTGTACCCGGCGCACTCGCGGAGCGCTTCAATCTAGATCCCTGGTTGATGGCGGCCCTCGCCGGGTTGTGCGTATGGCAGTGGATCGCCCAGAGGAAGAGCCCGGCGCGATATTACGCGCTCGGGGGTTGGTTGATCGCGGCGGCGGCATTCCTGTCGCCGCTCTGCGCGCTGTCGGTGGCGCTCTTTTCGGCGCGCGTGGCGCAGCACATGATTCTGGTGTTGGCGGCCGCGCCGCTGATTGCCTTGGGTTTGCCGCGATCCGGCGTCACGACCTCGCGCCCCCTATGGCTTTGGACCGCCGTATTTTCCGTGGCGCTCTGGGTCTGGCACATGCCGGTGCCGTATGACGCGACTTTTTCCTCGGTGGTAGTTTATTGGTCGATGCACCTGAGCCTGTTCGGCAGTGCGATCTTGCTGTGGCGTGAACTGCTTCATCATTCGCCCGAGCGCACGGCGGCGGTATTGGCAGCGGGCACCGTGACATTCGTGCAGATGGGCTTGCTCGGTGCGGTGTTCGCGTTCGCGGACCACCCGATGTTCAAGTGGCATTTCAGCACCACCCAAGCGTGGGGGTTCAGTCCCTTGCAGGATCAGCAGCTGGGCGGAGTCTTCATGTGGGTTCCGGGCACCGCCCTGTTCCTTTGGACCGCCATCCGCTCGGTCTCGCGCTTGTGGCAGTCGATCGAGAAGGCGCGCCCCGCATGAGCGTGTCGCCCCTCGAGTATCTCGATAGCGCGGGGCCGAGGGCCCATGCCATCGTACCGCTGACCTGGTTTACCTTGATCGTATCGCTCAGCGTCTGCGTGGTCATCAGTGTCCTTTTGTGGATCGCGGCGAGCCGCACGCGAAAGGGCGACGATCCCGGCGCCATGCGGACCATACCCATCGAGCGCGGCGGCAATGGAATTCGCTGGATCACCGTCGGCTTGATGATATCGGCCGTTCCGCTGGCCGTGACCTTGGTCTGGACCATGGTGACGTTGGCGGCGGTCGCGTCCCCACCGGCCAATCCGGGCCTGGTGCTGGACGTCACGGGACATCAATTCTGGTGGGAGGTCAAATACAACGGCCAGTCCCCCGATCAAGAATTCATCACCGCCAACGAGATCCACATTCCGGTCAACGTTCCGGTCCTGGTTCGCTTGCATGGCGGTGATGTCATCCACAGCTTTTGGGTGCCCCAGTTGACCGGCAAAACCGACACGATTCCGGGGCAGACGAACGTGAGTTGGATGCAGGCGGACAAGCCGGGCCGATACCTGGGGCAATGCACGGAATTCTGTGGGTGGCAGCATGCGCACATGCAGTTCGAGGTGGTTGCGCAGCCGCAGGCAGACTTCGAGGCGTGGCGATCGGCCCAACTGCAGCCGGCACCCGCACCGAAGACACCCGAGCAGCAGCACGGGATGGCCTACGTCGAATACCGCTGCGGGCTGTGCCATCAGGTCCGCGGCACGGCCGCCGGGGCGGTCAGCGCGCCCGATCTGACCCATTTGATGAGCCGGCGGATGATCGCCGCCGGGACTCTCCCGAACGATCACGCGAGTTTGGCCGGTTGGATCCAGGCGCCGCAGTCGTTCAAACCAGGCAATCAAATGCCGACTCAATATCTCACCGGCCTACAGTTGTCCGACACGCTGGCGTACTTGGAGACGCTTAAATGAGGCAGTTGGACTTTCGGACGCCACGGATCGGCATCGACAGCGTCGAGCACGAAGCGAAACTCCTGCGTCTGTGGGAGACGTCGCCGGGCCTGAAGGGTTTCCTCACGAGCGTCGATCATAAAGAAATCGGCATCCGCTACATCATCACGGCCTTCGTGTTTCTGGCGCTGGGTGGGATCGAGGCGTTGGTCATGCGGTTGCAGTTGGCGGGACCCAATCTCTCGTTGCTGACGCCGGAACAATACAACCAATTGTTTTCGACGCACGGCATGACGATGATTTTCCTGTACGCGGCCCCGATCCTGTCCGGATTCTCCAATTATCTTTGGCCGCTGGTGCTCGGCAGCCGGGACATGGCGTTCCCGCGCTTGAACGCGTTGAGCTATTGGATCTATCTCGCTGCCGGCTTGTTCTTGTATGCAGGATTCCTGACGGGCAACGGGCCGAATGACGGGTGGTTCAACTACGTGCCGTATGCGCTGCGCGACTACAACCCGGGCATGAATCAGGACTTCTATGCGTTGGGCATGGTCCTTCTCGGCATCTCGACGACGGTGGGCGCGGCGAACTTCATCGTGACGGCCTTCAAGACGCGCGCACCCGGCATGTCCATCAATCGCATGCCCATTCTGGTGTGGGGAACGTTGACGGCGAGCATCGCCAATATCCTGGTGGTTCCGGCCGTGAGCCTGGCGTTCCTGCTCCTATGGATGGACCGCCAGTTCGGCACTCACTTCTTCGATCCGGCCGGGGGGGGGCAGCCTCTTCTGTGGCAGCACTTGTTCTGGATCTTCGGTCATCCGTGGGTTTACGCCATCGTGCTTCCCGCCATGGGCATGGTCTCCGACGGATTGCCCGTGTTCTGTCGCCGCCCCTTGGTGGGCTATTCGTTGGTGGCCGTGTCCACCGTTGCGACGATGATTTTCGGCTTTGGCGTCTGGGTGCATCACATGTTCGCCACCGGATTGCCGGGCTTGGGCTTGTCGTTCTTCTCGGCGGCATCGATTGCCATCACCATCCCGTCGGCGGTGGCGGTGTTCGCGTGGCTGTCGACCGTCTGGCTGGGCCGCCCGGTGAGGACCACCGCATTTCTGTTCTTCGCCTCGATGATCGTGCTGTTCGTGATCGGCGGCGTCTCGGGTTTCATGACGGCCAGTGTGCCGGTGGATTGGCAGTTGACCGACACGTACTTCGTGGTCGCACATATCCATTATGTGTTGATCGGGATCAATGTGTTCCCGGTCGTGGGTGCAATGTACTTTTGGTTCCCGAAGATGACGGGCCGGTTGCTCGATGAGAGGCTGGGGCGCTGGAATTTCTGGACCATGTTCGTGGGATTCAACGTGGCCTTCCTGCCCATGCACATCACGGGTCTGTTGGGGATGCCGCGGCGCGTGTACACCTACAACGACTACGGCGGTTGGGCCGCGCTCAACATGCTCACGTCCATCGGCAGTTTCATCTTCGCGCTGGGAGTGCTGCTGTTCTTCATCAATGTAGTCAAGAGTCTCAAGAGCGGCGCCAGGGCCGGCAAGAATCCGTGGGATGCGCCGACGTTGGAATGGGCCACATCCTCGCCGCCGCCGCCGTATAACTTTGCCGTCATCCCGACCGTCGGCTCGCGTCACCCGCTTTGGGAGGACCGGCTCGGCGAGGAGGGAATCGTGTCGTCGACCGATCGGGGCATGTTGCTCGACCAAGGAAAGGAGACGATCGGGACGACCGCGTTGGACGCGGAGCCTGAGATGATCATGGAAATGGCCGAAGATAGCTTCGCTCCTCTGTCGCTGGCCGCCGGGCTATCGGTTCTGTTCGTGGGACTGTTGGTCAGGAACTGGATGGTCGTGGGAGCGGGCGCCGCGGTGGTCTTCATCTCCCTGGTGATGTGGATGTGGCCGCGCCGGGACCTACGCGAGCGGGAGGCGGCGCATGTCTGAGGTCGCCGTTGCGGAGCCGAAGAATTTGCCCGTCGGTCCCGTCGACGGCAACGGGATTGGATTGTGGGGAGTCGGCACGCTGATCGTGACGGAAGCGGCACTGTTTGCGTACCTGCTGTTCTCCTATTTCTACACCGGCGCGACGGCGCCGGTCGGGTGGCTGCTCGATCCGGCACCCGATCTGACGCTGGCGCTTCCGGCCATCGTGCTTTTGCTGGTGTCGAGCGTGGTCGCCTGGATTGCCGAACGGGGCATCATCAATGGGCGACCCGCGCAAGCGCTCGCGGGCTTTGCTGTCGCGTTCGTGATGGGGGTGGGTTTCCTCTGTCTGCAATGGCTCGATTGGCGTTCGAAGGGCTTCGGGATCGGCAGTTCGAGTTATGGGTCTCTGTATTTCGTCACGACGGGATTCGATGTGGCGCACGTGATCGCGGGACTCGCGGTGCTGGCGGCTCTCTTCCTCTGGACCGCGCTGGGATATTTCAGCCCGCGGCGCCGGGTGGCCGTCGCCGCGGGCATTCTGTACTGGCATTTCGCCGTCGTGGTCTGCCTCTTCGTCTTCGCCACCTTTTATGTCACTCCTTATCTGGGGTTCGGCCGATGAACACGCATTCCCGCATGAGCACGCACCCCGCGCCGCAGGCGGGACAGGTCAAGTTGCACGAGACCTTCTTCGCCTTGTTCGGCGGTCCGATCGCTTGGTTCCTGCAGCTCTGTGCGGGCTTTGCGCTGTCGAGCGAGCCATGCTTCGTCGATGGGATGCGGTCGTCCGAGATTATTTTTACATGATGGAACAGCACGTATGAGAACGTTCGCAGCGACCTTGATATTGTCCGCGGTGCCGCTCGTGGGATTTGCGCAAACGATGCCATCACCGGTGCCGGACAACGAAGTGTTCTCGCGCGAGGAGATCGGGCACGCGCTTGCGCCCCCGACCCCCGAGGCAGGCAAAACCATGCCGAGCGTCGCCAACGCGCCGGAGGATGACGGGCAGTGGACGATGCCGTCGAAGAATTATGCTTCGACGCGTTTCTCGTCGCTCAACGAGATCACGCCCGCCAACGTGAAGAATTTGAAGACGGATTTCACGTTCTCGCTTGCGGTGAACAAGGGCCAGGAAGCGGCTCCGATCGTCGCGGACAACACGATGTACGTCGTCACCGCCTATCCCAACTACGTGTATGCCCTCGACTTGACCAAACCGGGCGCGCCCCTCAAATGGAGCTTCGCACCCGGCCCGGCACCGGCGAGCCAGGGTGAGGCGTGCTGCGACGTCGTGAATCGCGGCGGGAGCGTGTCCAACGGCAAATATATATTCAACACGCTCGATGGGCAGACGATCGCGCTCGACGTCAAGACGGGAAAGGCGATCTGGCGCACACAGCTGGCCAACATCAACAAGGGCGAGACCATGACCATGGCTCCCACCGTGGCGAAAGGCCGCGTGTATGTCGGGAACTCCGGCGGCGAGATGGGTGTCCGTGGCTGGATCGTGGCCCTGGACGAGAACACCGGTAAATTGCTGTGGCGGGCGTACAGCACGGGCCCGGATGCCGACGTGCTGATCGGCTCCGAATTCAAGCCCCATTATCCGACCGAACAGGGCAAGGATCTGGGCGTTTCCACGTGGCCGCCGCAGGCGTGGAAAATCGGCGGCGGCAGCGTCTGGGGGTGGGTGACCTACGATCAGGAACTTGACTCGATGTATTACGGCACCGGCAATCCCGGTCCGTGGAACGCGGACCAGCGCCCGGGCGACAACAAATGGACCGCCGGCATCTTCGCGCGTGACCCGGCGACGGGCGCGGCGCGATGGCACTACTCGATCTCGCCGCACGACGAGCATGATTACGATGGCATCAACGAACAGATTCTTCTCGACATGCCGTTCGCGGGGAAGATGCAGAAGGTGTTGATCCATATGGACCGGGACGGGTATGTCTATGTCATCGAAAGGACCACCGGAACGGTGTTGTCGGCCGATCCCTTCGGGCCGGTGAACTCGTCAAAGGGCGTGGATCTGGCGACGGGCCGGCTGATCCGCAATCCAGCGAAGGAAACCAAGTTGGGTCAGACCGTGACGAACATCTGCCCGACCGCGTCCGGTTCCAAGGATTGGAATCCGAGTTCCTTCAGTCCCAACACCGGGTTTCTGTACATTCCTCATGAGAACATGTGCATGGACTGGATGAACATGCAGGTGAATTACATCGCCGGCACGCCCTATGTCGGTGCTCAACTGCACATGAAACCCGGTCCCGGTGGTCATCGCGGCGAACTGACCGCATGGGATCCCGTGCAGCGCAGGCCGGCATGGACGATCAAGGAAAACTTCCCTGTCTGGTCGGGCTCGATGGTGACCGGCGGGGACGTCGTGTTTTACGGCACGATGGATGGATGGTTCAAGGCGGTCAATGCCAAGACCGGCGATCTGCTCTGGAAGGCCAAGGTCGACAGTGGGATCATCAGCCAGCCGATCAGCTACAAGGGCCCGGACGGGCATCAATACATCGCCGTCCTGTCCGGCGTGGGGGGCTGGTCCGGGGCCGTCGTTTCCGGCCCTGTCGATCCCCGCGACGGGACAGCCGCACTTGGCATGGTTAACACCATGTCGGATCTACCGAAATACACGACCGCCGGAGGCACGCTGTATGTGTTCTCGCTTCCTCACTGAAGTTGCAGCGTTGGCTGCGACAGCCGTCCTGCTCAGCGCTTGCAACAAAGGCGGCCATGCCCCCGCCGCGGAGGTGGCGGACCAATCGCAACCCGCCGTGATCGACACGGCGCTCACGCCGGGGCTGGGTTACAGCCTGACCACCACCGATCCGCGTGCGGCGGCGTACTACGATAACCCGGAGGCCGTGAACACCGGAAAGCGGCTGTTCAACCAATACAATTGCTCCGGCTGCCATTCGAACGGCGGCGGCGGAATGGGGCCGGACCTCATGGACAGCACCTGGATCTACGGCGGGCGGCTCGAGCAAATCCATCAGACCTTGGTCGAAGGCCGACCGAACGGAATGCCTGCCTGGGGCGGCAAGATTCCCGACCAACAGCTGTGGCAGATTGCGGCCTACGTGAGGTCGCTGTCACTGCCGGAGACCCTGTCTGCGGAGACCGGGAACACGCCATCTCAATCGCCCGCGCCGGTGCCCAAGAGCGTCGATCAGGACGCAGGATGGTCGCCGCCCGGAGAGGTCACCAGCGACTACACGTCGACCACCAAAGCGCCGCCATGAAATCGTGGGCGGCGGCCCTCGTGTTGGCCGCCGCGACCTGCTGGGCGGCGCCGCCGGCCTCGCTGGTCTTCTGTGCGGATCCGAATGACCTGCCGTATTCGAATCGGGCCGGCGATGGCTTCGAAAACAAGATCGCCAATTTGGTCGCGAAGGATCTGGGAGCGACGGCCGCCTTCCTGTGGTGG
This sequence comes from Gammaproteobacteria bacterium, assembly GCA_003164785.1. GTDB lineage: Bacteria > Pseudomonadota > Gammaproteobacteria > Steroidobacterales > Steroidobacteraceae > Bog-1198. The sequence goes on from PLUE01000020.1 coordinate 82,690, forward strand.
CCACAGCGTCGGGGCTATGTGCGCAAGACGTTGAATGCCGCCAAATGCGATGTGTGGCCCGGCGTCGCGGCCGATCTGGACATGGTGGCCGCGACCCATGCGTATTACCGGTCGACGTATGTGTTCGTGAGCCGTCAGCGCGCGCCGTTCGAGCACCTGACGCTGGATGACGGGCGGCTGACAACCGCAAAGATCGGCGTGCAGATGGTCGGCAACGATGCGACGAACACGCCGCCCGCGCACGCCATCGCGAGCCGCGGTCTCACCGAGAATGTCCGGGGCTACATGGTGTACGGCGATTCGCGCGACGAACATCCCTCGGCGGCCATCGTCGCTGCCGTGTCCGCGGGCGACGTCGATGTGGCCATGGTCTGGGGGCCGCTCGCGGGATATTTCGGCCATCGAAGCTCCGTTCCGTTGCGTATCGAGCCGGTGGTGCCGGCGGATGACCCGCGCTGGCCGATGGCCTTCGACATTTCGATGGGCGTGCGGCGCGATGACGCGGCGCTTCGCGACCGCATCAATGCGGTGTTGGATCGCGAGAAGCCGGCCATCGCTGCAATCCTGCGCGCGTACCATGTCCCCGTGATCACGCCCAGGTAGCGTGGGGCGTGTCGATCAACGCGATGGTGTGAAGATCGCCGATGATGGCGTGGTCCTTGATGGACGACGAGGTGTGCGAGGTTGCCGCCCATTTCCAACGCGATGCGGCGGTCGAAGTGCGACCGCAGGCGTCTGCACCACTTCGTCGGTAGCTACGCGGCCTTCGCCAAATTGCCGGCGCCGCGGCCGGAGCCCATCGCGTGGGACGCATTCGTCGCCGAGATCGCCGAAGCCCATGGCGGGCGGGTTCACCTCGCGAACCGCGACGGCGGCGGGCTATGTGTCACCCTGGATTTCCCGACCGCGCCGCTCGATGGCTGAGGTCGGCCGACCTCGCTGCGCCCATTCTGCGGCGCTGCTGCTAACATCCGGTGCTGCAAAAAGAACAACAAGGCGAAAGCGGATGACACGAGCGGTGCTTGGATTGCTGTATGCCGCGCATACTCGCTAGCGGCGTGGCGTCCCCGCGTCCATTGAAGCGCATCCTCGGCTTGGGCTTCGGTCTGGCGATGGTATTCGGCGGCACGGTGGGCGTGGGAATCCTGCGTCTGCCGGGTACGCTCGCCGCCGCACTGGGCGATGCGCACCTCATCGAGGTGTTTTGGGTGGTGGGTGGCATTTACGCCCTGTTGGGCGCCGTCGCGGTGTCGGAGCTTGCCGCGATGCTGCCGCAGGCCGGCGGCTTCTACGTCTACGCGCGCCGCGCCTTCGGCAACGGGATTGGATTCGTCATCGGCTGGAGCGATTGGTTCAACGAAGTGGCGGCGCTGTCGTATGGCGCGATTACGGCGATCACGTTTCTCGGGGCGCTGTGGCCGGTGGCCACGACGTATCCGCGCACGGGCGCCATCGGCATCGTGCTCGCATTCACGGCACTGCATTGGGTCGGGCTGCGGATGGGAAGCACCCTGACGCGCATCATCAGCCTGTCCATCGGCCTGATGCTGTTGATCGTGGTCGCCGCCTGCTTTCACGCCGCTCCCGTGGCGGCATCCGCCACCGCGTTGCCGGCGTCGGCCGCATCGCTTCCATTGATGTCCCTGGGCATGTTCGCGGCCGTCGTGACCGCCTTGCGCGCCGTCTTCGTCACCTACGACGGCTGGTATTCGCCGATTTATCTGGCGGAGGAGAATACCGATCCGGGGCGCACGCTGCCGCGCGCGATGATCGGCGGCACCGTGGTGGTGGCCGCGTTGTACGTCCTCATCAACGTCGCGATTCTGCGTGTCGTGCCGCTGCCGGTGCTCGCCGTGTCGGCGCTGCCGGCCGCCGATGCCGCGCGGGTGGTGCTGCCCCACGGCGGCGCGGAATTGGTCACCGTGATCTCGCTGCTGACGGTGCTGAGCTTGATCAACGCGATCATGTTGATGACGCCGCGCATCCTGTTGGCCATCGGCCGGGATGGATTGTTCACGACAAAGGCTGCCATGGTGAGTGCAAGCGGCACACCGCGTCTGGCGTTGGCGGTCACCAGTGCGGCGGCGGCCGCGCTGATCTTGAGCGGTACGTTCGACCAGATCGTCGCGCTTGCCGCGGTGGTCTTTTTGTTGAACTACGTGTCGGCCTACGTGGCGCTGTTCGTGCTGCGACGACGCGAGCCCGGCTTGTACCGGCCGTATCGAGCCGCCGGATATCCGTGGAGCACCTCGCTCGCGCTGGCGGGCTGCACGATGATCCTGGCGGCGGCGGTCTGGGAAGATCCGCGTTCCGGGATCATTGCGGCGGTGTTGTTGGTGGCCTGCGTGCCCCTCTATGCGTGGTTGTCGCGGCGGCGCTCAGTCGAAGTCGGGGGCTAGCTGCGGATTTTCGGCGTGTTCGAACATGAGTCCGATCTGCTGCGCAGTGGTGCGTCCGAGCGACAAGGGCGGCAGATCATGCCGCGGGAAGAAACCGACCTCGCTGGTTTCGTTGCTGGGCGTGGCGCTTCCGCCGGTCAGCTCGCAGACGAAGAAAAGCTTGTAGATCGAATCGAGCTGATGCGGGGCGTTGCGTTTGCGGTAGTCGTGGACGGCGGCGAGCTTGATCGCGCGTGCCGTGAATCCCGACTCCTCGGCCACTTCCCTGACCACGCATTCGGCGGGCGTTTGATTCACGTCGGCCCAACCGCCCGGCAGCGTCCACCTGCCGTCGCTCACCTCGCGCACCAGCAGCACCCGGCCGTCGCGAAAGGCGGCTCCGCGGACATCGACCTTCGGTGTCGCATAGCCCGCATCGAGCTGGAACGCGCCGAGCAGGTTGGCCGGGTCGATTCCGGCCCCATCGGCGATCAGCGTCGCGCCCAGCTCGCGAATACGTTCGAATCTCTGCCGGTCGAACGGGTCCCGGGAAAAGGTGAGGCCGATCTGCGCGATGGCGCGCAGCTCCCGGCCCATCACCAACCAGGACGGCTCGCTCATCCACCGGCTCCTGCGACCGTGCAGGTGGCGTCGAGCAGCAACTCACCCGTGGGGCCGGTGCCCGTCAGCACGACGAATCCTGCGCCGTCCTTGAACTGCATGCCCGCGACCACCAGCGTGTAATCGCCCATGTGCCGGCGCACCTCGGGGCCGAGCTTCGCCAGCAATTCGAACGGATTGGCGCCGTCCAGGCCGATGCCCATGACGCGCATCGCCTGATACGTGGAATCTACGATCGGCAACGGCGCCCAGACATCGCCGATCTGGGCGGAACTCGTCCGCAAGGACTCCACGACGTCCTGGCGCAGACATTCGATATGGATGTGGAATTGGTCCTGGCCACGGGAATGTGCGGTGTTCACCGCCAGCCCGATGGCCGTGCGGGGCACCGGATGACCGACGAATCGCGTGATGAGGTCGCGAGCGTGCCAGGCCTCCGCGAAATAGTTGGGGGAGTCCGGATCGAGAAGTTCGTTGCTTTCGATCCCCGCCATCGTCTGGGTCGGGATCAACAGGAAATGCGCGCCGCCTTTGCGATCCGCAAGCAGCGCATAACCGGAATTGCCGGTTTTTGCGTCGGGCAAGAACACCTTCTCGCAGGGAGCGGGGTCCTGCTTCTGGATCCAGTTCACCATGCATTGTTCCTGCACGATATGGCGCAGGGCGTCCGGCCCGGTGTTCACCTCGGGGGTGTACGTGGAGCCCTGGGATGCCTTGTCTCCTCCATGCGGAGTGCGGGCGCCGCCTGCGACGGCGAGTGCTCCGGTGGCGGCGGTGGCGACTGTTAGCGCAAAAAGCGCACTGCGGAAGGTCGATTTCACGTGTCTCCGATCGGATAAGTTGGCTGCTGGGCAACCATCATTGCAAATCGGTGGAGTTTATCCAGCCATTCGGTATTTGCCATCATTATTGCTAATGCGAATCATTATCGATAGCATTCGCCTTCGTATTAATGCCCGGTCAATCGGCAGGGCTCGTTTAGGGATGAGGCGATGGATTTCACGAACCTTGGTGGATGGCTCGGACGGGTTGGACTGTGGATGGCCGTGGCGACCGTCGCCGGCTGCGGCGGCTCTGCCAGCACCAATCCGACGAGCAGCGCCGTCACGCCGTCCAAGTCGTCCGAACAGCAGCAGATCGATGCCTTGCGGCAGCAACTGCAGGCGGTTCAGGCGCAGATGAAGCAGCTTGCCGAGCAAAATTAGGAATTGTTGCAAAAGCTGCAACCGCAGGTGGCCACCCCGCCCGCCCCGCCCGCGTCGCCTGGCAATGTGACACCGCCGGCTGCCGCGTCGACAGCCGCGCCGTCCGGTTATGGCCTGACGCCGCCCGGCGCGACCTCGCTCGCGCCGCCGCTGGCCGGCTCGAATGGTGCGCCGTCGAGCATGGAGGGCACCCCGATCGGTGGAACGTCGGCTCTATCCGGTGTGAAGCTGTGGGGTTACGGGGAGATCTATTACACCCGACCTTCGCGAGTGCCGAGCAGGGCCGAGGCTGATCTGGCGCGGGCCGTATTCGGCATCGGTTACTCGTTCGACGCGAAGACCGAATTCAACTCCGAGTTTGAGGTCGAGCATGCGGTATCGTCCGCAAGCGATGTGGGCGAGTTCGAAATGGAGCAATTCTACGTCGATCGTCAGCTGGCCGATCCGGTCACGGTCCGCGCGGGCCTTTTCCTGATGCCGTTCGGTCTGCTGAACGAACATCACGAACCCACCAATTTCTACGGTGTCCAGCGCAACTTCGTCGAGACCCTGATCATCCCGAGCACCTGGCGCGAAGGCGGATTCAATCTGCATGGCGACACGCCGGTCGGGTTCAGCTGGAACGTGGGACTCACCACGGGCTTCGATTTGTCGAAATGGGATTACACGCCGGAGTTCCCGCAGTACACGACCGCGCTCGATCTCGAGGACAACGATGTGGCGCCGCTGCAATCCACGCATCAAGAGCTCGCGCTCGCCAATGCGCACAACCTCAGTCAGTACATTGCGCTGGGCTATTACGGCGTTCCGGGATTGACGCTCGGCGCCGCCGTCTTTACGGGAAATGCCGCGAAGGTGCAGGCGCCGCCGAACGCGCCGATTCTCGGCAATCAGCGCGTCACGTTGTGGGAATCCCATGTGCGTTGGACGCCGGGCAAGTTCGACCTGTCGGCGTTGTACGCGCACGGCTCGATCAGCAATCTCGGGGTGGCGAACGCGTCGAATCCGGGATCGCCGAATCCGATCCCCTCTGACTTCTTCGGCTACTACGCCGAGGCCGCCTACGGGTTGTGGGAACACGGCGATTACCGCCTGGCACCGTTCATCAGGTGGGAGCGCTATGACATGGGCTCGCGCTACGAGGGGACCTCGGGTCCGGTGGTGCCGGCCGGTCTGCTGCCGTTGTCGGCCACGCCAGGGGACTACGGCTATTGGCCGCAAAATCAAGACCGAGTCTGGACGGTCGGCGCAAACCTTTACACGACGCCGCATGTGGTGTTGAAGGCCGACTATCAGTGGTTCCACGTCAACAGCGATTTCAACCGGTTCGATCTCGGCCTCGGGCCGGCGTTCTAGGAACGGCGCGAGCGGGACGCCTCAGGATCGCGACGAGGGGCGGCTACCCTTGCCTCGGACCGGATGCTCGGCACCGCACCATAGAGGCCGAGAAGATAGCACTTGGCGATCAACTCGCGTTTGCGCGGGGTGGAGCGCAGCAGCGGCGTGAGCACACTGGCGCGATTCGCGTCGAGCTCCATGAGCCAGATTTCGTCGCGGCGCAGGATGTCCAGATCCATGAGCGTCGTGTTATGCGTGATGAGCACCAACTGGGCGCCATGGCTCGAAGTCTCCGGGTCATTGATGATTTGCACCAGGAAGCGCGCGATCAGCGGATGCAAGCCCGTGTCGAACTCGTCGATGAGCAACAACCGGCCCCTGTCGATAGCCGTCAGCAGCGGCCCCAGGAGCGCGAACAGGCGTTGGGTGCCGGCCGCCTCGAAGGCTGAGTCGAGCCATACCGGTACCCACCCTTTGTGGGCGTACAGAAACTCGACCAGTGGCGGCTGCGCGGGTGGGGCGGGTGAGCCGGAAGCCCTGAATCCGCCCGGCGCGATCTCACGTTCGGCCACCCGCACGTCTTCGACCGGAATATCCACGGCGCGCAAAAGCGCCAGCATCCGCTCTTTGAAATCCTCGTTTTGGACGTAGGCTGCGGCGCGGCCAAGATCGTTCAGGTCGGCCGGCAATACGATCTCGAGGCTATGCTCCACCCAGTGCACCAACGGCGCCAATTGATCGGAGTTCAGCTGCGCCGCTGCCGTGAGGAACAGCGCGGTGGGTCGGGTCGCCTTGCGCCACATCTTGCGCGGCCCGTTGAAGTGGGGGGAAAACCCCAACCACTCGTCGCGTTGGGTGTCGGGGTCGAAGCGTCGCTCGAACCACCGCTGAGACTTTCCGGTGCGATAGACCAGCAGGCGCTCCGCCGTGATGCGCCGGGCGTCATGAGACAGGCTGTAGCGGTAGCGCGTCGTGCCCAGGAGGACATCGATCTCAAACCGGGTCGGCTGATGCTCCGTTGGTCCGAAGCGAAAGGGGGTGTGCAATTCGCGGAGCCGGTCGTCCGAGTATCCGGTGGAGTGCAGGATCAGATCGCGAAACGTCGCCAGCGCCGCCAGCATGTTGGTCTTGCCGCTGGCATTGGCCCCGAATATCACGGCCGATTTCGACACCTTGGGGACCGCCCTCATGCCGGTGCGCATGCAATGGGTGGATTCGTGCGACCGGTCGGATGAGGAAGCAAAGGAGAAGATCTGTTCCGCCGAAAAAGATCGAAAATTCTCCACTGAGAATGCGATGAGCATGCTGTCCTTGGATGGTTCTCTCTCCGGCTATTGTAGTCGCGCAGCGCCTGACAATCTTGCCGCACATCGACACAAACGCCAACGGCCGAGCTTTTCGCAGATGCCTGCGCCAAATCGGGTAAAACCACACAAATAAGCCCGCCGGGCGCACCCGCAGCATTGCCGGGGCGGCGATCCGCCGCTGATAGATGGCGAAGCTGGGGGTATCGCCGACTACCGCGACGGCCGGTCATAACGTGATCATCGATGCGACATTGCAACGAACCCGGGCAAACCAATTCGGGTTAAGAATCTGTCACTCACCGCTGCGTGGGCCGATCTGGGCACGATTGCCGGCAAAACCACCCCGCGTGGGATATATGTTTCCGTGGGGGTGGGTATTTGACGTGAGTTAAGAGGCGAAGCCGCATACTATACGCGGCCTTATGCCTACCGTACGCCTCGATAAAGTCTCCTTGAGCTTTGGTCTCAAGCCCCTCCTGGACAATGCCAGCCTGCAAATCCGCCGCGGCGACCGCACCTGCTTGATCGGTCGCAACGGCGAGGGCAAGTCCTCGCTCATGCAGCTCATCACGCGCGGCATCACGCCGGACCACGGCGAGGTGTGGGTGCGGCCGGGCGCCAAGGTGGCGACGCTGGCGCAAGAGGTCTCCCCGTCGAGCGAAACCACCGTGCTCGACATCGTGATGGGAGGCGTGCACTCGGCCGGGCTCGATGGCGATTGGGAGGCGGAGCTGCAGGTCGATCAGGTGATCTCCCGCCTCGGCCTGGACCGCGATGCGCTCATGAGCGCGTTGTCCGGCGGATGGCGCCGGCGCGTGATGCTGGGCCGGGCGCTCGTATCGGCGCCGGACCTCCTGCTGCTCGATGAGCCCACCAATCATCTCGACATCGAGGCCATCACCTGGCTCGAAGACATGATGCTCGAATACGAGGGCGCACTGCTGTTCATCAGCCACGATCGCGCCTTCGTGCGGCGTCTCGCCACGAACATCGTCGAACTCGACCGCGGGCAGCTCCGCGGTTGGCCCGGCACCTTCGACAATTACCTGATGCTCAAGAAAGCGTCCCTCGAGGACGAGGCCAAGCACGCGGCGCTCTTCGACAAGAAGCTGGCGCAGGAAGAAGTATGGATCCGCAAGGGCGTGCAGGCACGCCGTACGCGCAACGAGGGGCGCGTCCGCGCGCTCAAGGAGCTGCGTATCCAACGCAGTGACCGGCGCGAGCGCGTCGGCATGGGCGACGTGCGCGTTCAGGAGGCCGCTGCCTCGGGTAAGCTGGTGTTCGAGGCGCAGAACGTGACCCAGACGTTCGGTGACCGCACGATCATCAGTGATTTCTCCGCACGCATCATCCGCGGCGATCGCATCGGCATCATCGGGCCGAACGGCGCCGGGAAATCCACGCTCATCAAACTGTTGGTGGGCGAACTGGAGCCGACGTCGGGTACGGTTCGCCGCGGCACCTCGCTTCAGGCCGCCTATTTCGATCAGCAGCGCGACCAGCTGGACGTCAACGCGTCCATCATGGACAACGTCACGGGCGGCAGCGGCGAGACCATCACCATCGACGGACAGGCGCGTCACGTGTCGAGCTATCTGCGGGATTTTCTGTTCCCGCCGGAACGCTTGCACGCGCCGATCAGCATGCTGTCGGGTGGTGAACGCAATCGTCTGTTGCTGGCCCGCTTGTTCGCCAAACCGAGCAATCTGCTGGTGATGGACGAGCCCACCAACGATCTCGACGCGGAGACGCTGGAACTGCTTGAGGAAATGGTCGCGAACTATTCCGGAACCTTGTTGCTGGTGAGCCATGACCGCGCCTTCATCGACAACGTCGTGACCAGCACGCTGGTGTTCGAGGGAGAGGGTCGGCTCAACGAATATGTGGGCGGCTACACCGATTGGTTGCGGCAACGGCGCGCGGGCGCCGCGAGCGCGAAGTCGGGCGCCAAACCGAGTGACAAGAGGGCGGGCTCCCGCACGGCGGCCGCTCTTGCGCCGGCGCCCGCGCGCGCCGCCGCCCCGGTGCCGGGCGCCCCTAGGCCGGGCGCCCCTAAGCCGGGCGCCCCTAAGCCGGGCGCCCCTAAGCCGGGCGCCCCTGTGGCGGGTTCCCCTACGCCGGGTGCTGCCAAGCCGCGCAAGCTGTCGTACAAGGATCAGCGTGAGCTCGACGGGATGCCTGAGCTCATTCAGCGTCTCGAGGGCGAGCAGGGCGAGTTGATCGCGAAGATCGCCGATCCGGCCCTGTTTCGACGCAGTCCCGCGGACGCCACCGCGGCCGCGCAGCGTCTACAAGCCGTCGAGAAAGAGCTCGAGGTCGCGTTCGCGCGGTGGGAGGCGCTGGAAGCGCCTTAGCGTCGGGAGCGTCCTCGTCCCATCAGGTCGCCGGGGTTGGGCAGGGCGCCGCCGGCCCCATCGGGAATGACCAGGGAAGAGGCCTGCTCGCGGCGCATTTCCTGCAATTCCCGCATCGTTTGTTGTACCGCGTGGTCGGCGGCATCGCCGAAGTTGGCGATCGCGCCGTCGAGGGTGGAAGAATCGAGTTCAAAGCTGATCGGAACCGCGCCCATGGGCGTCATGACCTGAGCTTGGCCGACGAAAATGACCGGGCGCGCGGCATCGGGCGAACCGTCGCCGGTCACCGGCGTCAGCCGGCGAATCGTGCCGACGCGCCGATCCGTAAACGTTTCTTCGCGATAAATCTGCGTGGGGTCCATGGCTGCCTGGCGGCCATCGTTGCCGGAACTCATGAGTGGGTCACCGTGTTGTTGACTATGTGGACGTATCTTAAGCTTAAACTGGGCGATTTCCGACTGGAAGTGGGTCGGCACTGTCTTCGCACCCGAGTACCGGGCGCCTGATACGATACGTGGCTTGACTCTTCCACACACAATTCGCCGGGTCCCCGCGTGGACGACGCTGCTTGGCATCGCGCTGTTCTGTCTGGCGTTGTTCTGGCTGCATCACGTGCTGTCGCAATACCGCTGGCAGGACATCCTGGCGCACGTGCATGCCATCCCGCCTTCGCGGTTGCTGGCGGCCGTCCTGCTGTCCGCCGGCGGTTACGGATGTCTGACGTTGTACGACGCGCTCGGCCTGCGATTCGCCGGCGCCCGCGTGACGTATCCGCGTCTGGCGCTGGTCTCGTTCATGGGTTATGCGATCGGCCACAACGTCGGCCTGAATACCTTGAGCGGTGGCGCCATCCGATATCGGGCCTATTCGCCATTGGGATTGACCGCGAAGCAGATCGGGACGGTGGTCGCCTTCGGCACCCTGACCTTCGTCCTCGGCACGGCGTTGCTTCTGGGCCTCTCATTGCTGTCCCAGGCTCGCTTGTCGGGTTCGGTCCTACATATCAATCCCTGGTTCGTCGTCCTGGTGGGATGCCTGCTGCTGGGGTTGGTCGGCGCCTATCTATGGCTCGCCTGCTCGCGGCATGAAGCGCTGCGCTATCGACGGCTCGTGATTCCCGTGCCCAGCGCGCGCATCGCGTTCGCCCAGGTCGCGGTCGGGTGTTCCGACCTGCTGTGCGCGGCGGGCGTGCTGTACGTGCTGTTGCCGCCGCAGGCGGCCATCGGTTACGCAGCGTTCGCAGGTCTTTATCTCATCGCCATCACGGCCGGTGTCATCAGCAATGTCCCGGGCGGCGTCGGCGTGTTCGAGTCGGTGCTGTTGTTGATCTTTCGTTCGGTGCCGCCCGATCATTTGCTGGGTGCGTTGCTGGCCTACCGGATCATTTATTATTTCGTGCCCTTCGGGTTTGCATTGGCGCTGCTGGGCGGACACGAGGTCTGGGTGCACCGTGGGCCGATGGTGCGGTTGGGCCGATTGGGGCGCAGTTGGCTGACCGCCGTGACCCCGCAGGCCAGTGCGATCGCCGTGTTCGGCGCGGGCGCCGTGTTGCTGTTCTCGGGCGCCACGCCAGGTATAGGCAATCGCCTGGACTGGCTGCGGCATTTCGTGCCGTTGCCCATCCTGGAGCTATCCCATCTGCTGGGCAGCGCGGTCGGTGTAGGCCTGCTGGTGCTGGCAAACGGCCTGTACCGCCGGCTCGACGCCGCATGGTGGCTGACCATGTGGTTGCTGTGCGCCGGCGTATTGCTGTCGCTGCTGAAAGGTTTCGATTTCGAAGAGGCCACCGTCCTGGGCGCCGTGGCCGTCCTGCTCGTGTCCGCGCGCGCGCGCTTTCGGCGGCGGGCATCGCTGATCGAGCAACGCTTCTCCGGACCCTGGATCATCGCCGTGCTGCTGGTGCTCGGCGTCGCGGTGTGGCTGGTCCTGTTCGCCTACCGGCACGTTCCGTACGAAAAGGATTTGTGGTGGGAGTTCGCCTTCGAGGCGGACGCGCCGCGCAGTCTGCGTGCCTTGCTGCTGGCCGCCATGATTGCCGCCGCCTACGGCATGTGGCGGCTGCTGCGGCCGTCCAAGCCCGCAATGTCGTCGCCCACCACCGACGAACTGGAGCAGGCGGAGGTGTTGATCGCGAACGGACACGATTCGAACGCGAATCTGGCGTTGCTCGGCGACAAACATCTCATGTTCAACGCCGACCGAACGGCCTTCATCATGTACCAAGCCTCGGGCGGCAGCTGGGTTTGCATGGGCGATCCCGTGGGGCCCGCCGTGTTGTGCGAGCCGCTGGCATGGGATTTCATCGAAGCGTGCGATGGCATGGCGGTATCGCCGGTGTTTTATCAGGTGGCGCCCGACAACTTGTCGTTGTACATCGATCTGGGCCTGACCTTGAGCAAACTCGGCGAGGAGGCGCGCGTGCCGCTCCGCGTGTTCTCCCTCGACGGTGCCAGCCGCGCGGATCTGCGGCAGATGCATCGCCGCGCGGCGCGCGACGGCGCGGAATTCGAGGTCGTCCCGCGCAGTCGCGTGCCGGCGATCCTGCCGGATCTGCGCGCGGTGTCCGATTCCTGGCTGGCCGAGAAGCAGGCCGGCGAGAAGCGTTTTTCGCTGGGATATTTCGACGAGCGATACCTGTCGCATTTCGACTGTGCGGTGGTGCGCCGCGGCGGCCTGATCGTCGCATTCGCGAATCTGTGGCGCGCCGGAGTCGACATGGAACTGTCAGTGGATCTCATGCGCTACAGCGAGGCGGCGCCCAAAGGCGTCATCGACTACATGCTGGTCGAGGCCATGCTGTGGGGCAAGGCGCAGACGTACCAGTGGTTTAACCTCGGGATGGCGCCGCTTTCGGGACTGGAAGAGCACGCGCTGGCGCCTACCTGGCACAAATTGGGTCGCATGGTGCAGCGTTATGGTGAAACGTTTTATCACTTCGAAGGTCTGCGTAAGTACAAGGAGAAGTTCCTGCCTGTTTGGCGGCCTCGCTATCTGGCCGCACCAGGCAGATTCGGCGTTGCCGGCGCACTCCTCGACGTGACCTCCCTCATCTCCGGTGGTGTCGGCAAGGTTTTGAAGAAATAGTCTTGCACCCAAGGAGGCGCGATGAGAGGAGCTGCAATCCGGTGCCGCGGCGAGCTGGCTCGTCGCCTGCTCATGACCGGTCTCTCGTCACTGACGCTCGCCGGGTGTTGGCAGGCGCCGCTGCGTGCGGCGCCCTCGTTCGCTGCGGTCGTGCCGGCCCGCGATCCCGCCGAACCATTCAACTACGATCGATTCGGCACCCTCAGCGTGTACCGCAGCCATGGCCATCCCCGCGATGTCGTGCTGTTGGTGTCGGGCGACGCCGGCTGGGATGCGCGAGCCGCATCGCTCGCGCAACGATTGGCGGACAAGGGTGCCATGGTCGTGGGGATCGACGTTCGAACCTACCGGGATGCGCTCGAGAAGGCAGGCGAAGCCTGCGTCTCGCCGGCGTCCGATTTCGAAAACCTCAGCCACTATGTTCAATCGAAGCTGGCCCTGAAAAAATATTTTCCGCCCATCTTGGTGGGCTATGGGACAGGCGCCAATCTTGTCTATGCGACTTTGCGTGAAGCACCCGGAGGGCTGTTCAAGGGGGCGCTGAGCGTCGGCTTTTGCGCCGATACTTCGCTGCGCAAGCCCGTGTGCGAGGGGCCCGACAAGATCGCCGGCAAGTGGATAGCGTTGCAGGGCGCGATGGACACGTCCTGTCCCGTGGCAGCCGTGCAAAAGTTTGCCAGGACTGTTCCCGGCAGTGAAGTCGTGGTGCTGCCGCGCATGACGGGTGATCTCTCCACCGATGAAAGCTGGCTGCCGAAATTCGACGCCGAATATGCGCGGTTGGCCGCCACTCGCCTGGAGGCCAAGGCGGCGGTCCTGCCGGGTGCAGTCGCCGACCTGCCGCTGACGATCGTGCCGGCGGCGCCGGGCGGCAGCAGCGACTGGTTCGGTGTATTCCTCACCGGTGACGGCGGCTGGGTCGGCCTCGACAAGGGCGTGTCGATCGAATTGGCCAAGCACCACATTCCCATCGTGGGTTGGGATTCGCTCAAATATTTCTGGTCGCGGCGCACGCCAGCCGGCGCATCGCATGATCTGGATCGCGTACTGCGGTACTACGCCCACGCCTGGGGCAAATCCCATGTGTTGTTGATCGGCTATTCTCAGGGCGCCGACACCATGCCCTTCATGGTGAACCGCCTGCCTCCCGCCACCCACGACATGGTGGGCTTTACGACGCTGCTGGGGATCAGCGACAACGCGTTGTGGGAGTTTCACGTCGCCACGTGGTTGGGCAGTCCCGCAAAGGGAATACCGACCGCCCCTGAGCTTGCGCGCTGGAGTGGGTCGCCTTACTTGTGCTTGTATGGGGAAAGCGACGGGGATGCGGCCTGCGCCGACATCACCGGCCATGATGGCACTTCGCTCAAGCTGTCCGGAGGACATCACTTCGGCGGTAGCTACGCGCACATCGCCGACGAAATATTGAGCCGACTGCCGACATCATCCTCGCGCGCGGCCAACCCGTCGACGGCATCCGACGGCCGATGACCGGGCCATTCGCCGCCGCCTTATTTGGCGGCGGCCTGCTTGGTGCTGAATTCTTCCTCGATCTTGGCAACCACTTCGCGCATCTTGGGCAGGAACTGCTCGATCGCTGTGCGCAGCGGCACCGCGGTCGCGGCAAAGCGGACCGAGATCGTCGCCAGCACCTGATCCTTGACGCGTACCGGAATCGCGAGACTCGTCTCCTCGGACACGCGGCGGGCGCGCTGTGACATGCCGTAGCCTTGCGTGCGCGTTTCGTTCAAGATCCGCTCGACTTCGACGCGGCTGCGCACCAGACGATCTTCCGGCAGCGATGAGCGCGCCAGCGATTCGAGCAGCGCCTCGCGCTGCGCAGCGGTGCAGTAGGCAAGGTACGCGCGTCCCGCGGCCGTGGTGAGCATGGGCACACGGATGCCCGCCCCGTACTGCTCCAAGGCGAGTGGGCTTTGCAGATCGGTGGTCTCACGAATCATCATTGCCGCACCCGAGGGAGTCGCAATCGCAATCGGCCAGACGATGGACGCGCACAGTGCAGCGAGATGCGGCTTTGCGATGTGCGCGATCATGGCTTCATCGTCGAAGCCGTCGGATAAACCGCGTACCATGATCGTGGGGCGATAGCAATCGTCGTGGGCATCGCGTTCGACATAACCGGCGAGACGCAGGGTCTCGAGGATTCGATACGTGGTCGTGCGCGGCAATCCCACGGCGTTGGCCAAGGTGTTGATGGCGGCTCGCTCCAATCTGTTGAGTTCGGTCAGCACCTCCAACCCGCGATTCAGAGCTCGAATCGGACGCGTCGATTCACGCGCTCCCTCATCATTGGCAGCTTCATGAGACGTCGACTCTACAGATGTGGATATATGAGCGTGCATGGAGGACCCTTCCATTGGATGTGTCCACGGATTGTACAATTTAATATCAGCCAAAACAGGTACATAGCACGTAGGCTTTTGCTGACGCGATCCGTTGCCAATGAGCAACACTTAGTTGCGTTTGACCATCGAGTAGGCGGCCAGCGCGTCCCTTCGCGCCACGCTGTGGTCGACGAGGGGGTAAGGGTCGCCCCGGCCGAGGGTGACATGTGCCAGTTGTAGGACAGATGCCGGTGCCTCTCACGGTCGGTGGATCCAAGCATCGGGGAGGGCGGCGAGTTCGGGTACCCAGCGCCGGATGTACGCGCCGTCCGGATCGAACTTGCTGCCTTGCGTCCAATTGATCAGCAGATCCTTGATGAGGAACGAGGCCACGATCATGCGCACGCGGTTGTGCATCCCACCCGTGTTCCACAACTCGCGTAATCCCGTAACTGTCGTCATGGCCTGCAGGGAGGCCCATTCGGCCGCGCAGCGCAACCTAGCGGCATCGACGGCCCGATTTCGACTACAATTTGCGACCGTTTTTTGCCGAAACACAGGAATTGTGCCCACCATGCCGGAAACTCCCGCAGTCACCGCTTCATCCGCCGCCCCGTCCGACGGCACGCCCGCCGATGTGGTCATCATCGGCGCCGGACCCGTCGGCCTCTTTCAGATCTTCGAACTCGGTCTCCTCGGGATCAGCGTGCACATCATTGATTCGCTGACGCAGGTCGGCGGCCAGTGCACCGAGCTGTATCCGGAGAAGCCCATCTACGATATTCCGGCGCTGCCGATCTGCGGCGCTCAAGAGTTGATCGACCGGCTGCTCGAGCAGACCAAGCCGTTCAACGCGACGTACCATCTCGGCCAGGAAGTCACGGAAGTGAAGCAGCTGCCGGACGGGAAGTTTCTGGTCGTCACCGCGACCGGTACGCGTCTGCGAGCGGGCGCCGTGGTCATCGCGGGCGGCGTGGGGTCGTTCCAGCCGCGGCGACTCGCCCTGCCGGGCATCGAGGCGTTCGAGGGGACGAGCGTGCACTATCGCGTGAAGTCGGCGGCCGATTTTCACGGCCGCGATCTGGTGATCTGCGGCGGCGGAGATTCCGCACTGGATTGGACGGTGGCCCTGGCCGAGAAGGCACGCTCGTTGACCCTGGTGCATCGGCGGGCGGAGTTTCGCGCCGCGCCGGCCACGGTCGCGCGCATGCGCGCCCTGGTCGCGGAGGGCAAGATGGAGTTGGTCGAGGGAAGCGCGTTGGCGCTGCACACGGAGGAACACGCGGGCGCGCCTCGATTGAACGGGCTGGTGCTCCAGACCAACAACGGAAAAACGACGTTGCAGGTCAAGGCGGAGCAGGTGCTGGCGTTCTTCGGCTTGCATCCGAAACTGGGACCGATCGCCGAGTGGGGGCTCGAGCTGGAGAAGAAGGCGCTCAAGGTGGACACGGAAAAATTTCAGACCAGCATGCCGGGAATCTACGCCATCGGCGACATCAACACGTATCCGGGCAAGAAGAAATTGATCCTGAGCGGCTTTCACGAGGCAGCACTCGCCGCATTCGCGATCCAACATCACTTGTTCCCGGAGAAGCGCCAGTTCCTGCAGTACACGACCACGAGCCCGATCATGCAGAAGCGCCTGGGCGTCTCGGGCGCCGAGACGCACTGAAGCCACGATGCAGCAGCTGCTCGACGATCTGATCAAGGTGATGACCCTCGAGCGGCTCGAGAGCGATCTGTTTCGGGGCGAGAGCCGCGATATCGGCAGTCCGCAGGTGTTTGGCGGCCAGGTGCTGGGTCAGGCGCTGATGGCGGCGACGGCGACGGTCGTCGACCGTCGGGTGCACTCCCTGCATGCGTATTTCCTGCGCCGCGGGGACTTCAATTCACCGATCGTCTACGAGGTGGACCGGGCCCGGGACGGCAATCACTTCTCGACCCGGCGCATCGTCGCCATCCAGCATGGCGCCCAGATATTCAACATGTCCGCGTCCTTTCAGACCGATGAGCAGGGCTTGGATCATCAGCTGGCGATGCCGGACGTGCCGCCGCCCGACGGCCTGCCGGAGCTGGGGTCCTACTACAACGACATCATGGACCGCCTGCCCACCAGCGTGCGGCGCATCCTGGGACAGAAGCGGCCTTTCGAGTTTCGACCCACGGAGACCCCGGGCTTTCTGCGCGCCGAGAAGTCGGCGCCGTCGAGACACATCTGGTTTCGCGCCGTCGCGGCGCTGCCGGACGACGAGACGCTGCACCGCTGTCTGTTGGCTTACGTATCGGATTTCAATCTGCTGGACACGGCGCTGATGCCGCACGGAGTATCCGCCATGGCGAAAGGTCTGGTGATGGCGAGCATCGATCATGCCATGTGGTTTCACCGCGCGGCCCGCGTGGACGAGTGGCTGCTCTATTCGACCGACAGTCCGAGCGCGTCGGGAGCACGCGGCTTTGCCCGCGGCAACATCTTCGCCCGTGACGGGCGGCTGATTGCAAGCACCTCACAGGAAGGCTTGCTGCGCATGGTGCCGTCATGAAAGCGTTCATCATCATATTCGTGGTCGTGGCGGCGCTCATCGGCGGAATCCTGACCCTGCGCAGCAGCCGCAGTGCGGGCATGCCGAATCAAGACGTTCTGGATCGCGCCAAAGAGCGCGGGCGTGAACAGGATGCGAAGGACAAAAAGGACTCGGAGGACTAGCCCTGCTCCGCGTCGAGCCGCTCCTTGGCCAGTTCCCAGACCTCGCGAGGCAGCACGAAGAAGTGGCAATCCCACCAACGGTTCTTGGCGCGCCGGTGTTTGCGGAACACCGCCTCCCAGCGCATGCCGACCTTCTCGAGCACGTGAATCGACGCCTGATTGTTGACGTCGACCGTGGAGATGATCCGCTCGGCGCGCAGGTCGTGGAAGGCCGCTTCGGCGAGCGCCAGCGCAATCTCCGTGGCGTACCCCTTGCCCCAATCCGCGATCCCGAGCATGTATCCCAGGTCGACGACATTGCGTTCGATCACCGACAGATCGCAGGCGCCGATCACGCGGCCGCTGGCGATCTCTTCGACGGCCAATTCGAATCGTGTGCGCGGCAGTTCACGCTGCGATTCCAGCAGTCCTTCCAGGTAATCGGCCGTGCCGTCGGCGTCGCGCGGTCCGAAGAACAGGTATTTGGTGACCCGCGGATCCGAAGAATACGCGTGGATGGCGTCGAAGTCCGCCAGCACGAACTCGCGCAGCCGCAGGCGGGCCGTGGTGATCGGCAAGGCGAGCTTGCGCTCCGTTCGCAGCTTCGTCATGCGCCGCCCCGGCTCATGCGAGAACCTTTCCTGGGTTGAGAATTCCCCTCGGGTCCAATGTGCGCTTCAGATCGCGCATCAGGGACAGTTCGACGGGGTCCGCACGCTCGGCGAATTCCTTCGTCTTCAAGCGGCCGATGCCGTGCTCGGCGCTGATGCTCCCGCCCATGCCGTCGACCAGATCGAACATGGCGTGTTCCAGCAGTTTGCCGCGCCCCAGGAACGCGGCCGTGTCGGTTCCCGGCCGCTGCGCCACATTGAAATGCAGATTGCCGTCTCCCATATGGCCGTAGCTGAAAACGTCGCCCTCCGGCGCGAGGCGTGCGACCAGCGCGGCGCCTTCGGTGATGAGCCGCGGAATCGAGGAGACGGGAACCGACACGTCGTGCTTGAGGCTCGCGCCGTGATGACGTTGGGCCTCCGGCACCGACTCGCGCAGCTTCCACATGGCCTGGGACTGTGCGATCGAGGCGGCAATCATGGCGTCCTTGACCGCGCCATCGGCGGCAGCCCGCTGCAATTGGTCCAGCATCAGCGTTGCCAGGTCCTGTTGCGAATTCGGCGAGGTGAACTCGATCAATAGATACCAGTCGGCGCCCTGGTCGAGCGGGTTGGCCACACCGGCGATGTGCTTGACCGTGAGTTCCACCGCACGACGCGGCAGAAGTTCGAAGGTGGTGATCTGGTCGCCGGCCGCGGTGCGCATCCGGGCCAGCAGATCGAGCGCATGCTGCGGCGAATCGATGCCCACCAGGGCCGTTGCCGTATCGGCCGGCCGCGGAAACAGCTTGAGGGAGGCGGCGGTGATGATGCCCAAGGTCCCCTCGGCGCCGATGAACAGCGATTTCACATCGTAGCCCGTGTTGTCTTTTCGCAAGCTCTTGAGTCCTGACATCACGCGTCCGTCGGCCAGCACCACTTCCAATCCAAAGACGAGGTCACGCATCATTCCATAGCGCAGCACGGCGGTGCCACCCGCATTGGTCGAGAGGTTGCCGCCGATCTGAGCGGTGCCCTCGGATCCGAGGCTCAAAGGAAACAGCCGGTCCGCCGCGTCGGCGGCCCGCTGAGCCTCCGCGAGAGTACACCCCGCCTCGACGATCATGGAATAGTTGGCGGCGTCGAGGTGGCGTACCTGCCTCAGCCGGCGCAATGACAGGACGATTTGCGAGTTGCTGTCGTCGGGTGTTGCGCCGCCGCAGTAGCCGGTGTTTCCGCCGACGGGAACGACGGCCACTTCATCGCGATGGCAGACCTTGAGGATCGCCGACACCTGCGCGACCTCGCGCGGCTCGAGAACGAGGGGCGTGGCGCCGCGATACAGGCGCCGAAAATCCACGACGTAGGGCGCTACGTCGCCGGGAGAGTCGAGCCAGGAACCATCGCCGACCGCGGCCTTGAGCTCATCAAGGGTGCCGCGATCAGGTGCGCGTGGCATGCACGGCCGCGATCGGAGCGCGCCGCGATCGCGGCTTGGTCAAAAGCATCTGCACGTCGCCCAACTGTCGTTCCTCGAATCCGCCCTCGCAATAACAGAGATAATACTCCCACATGCGGATGAAACTCTCGGGATACCCCAGCGCCCGGACCTCGCTCTGGCGTGCCATGAACCGCTCCCGCCACAACTTCAAGGTGCGGGCATAGTGAGGACCAATGTCCTCCAGGTGAAAGATCTTCAGATCGGTGGCGCGCTCCAGGGAGTCGGCGATGGCCTGGATCGACGGAATGAAGCTGCCGGGAAAAATGAAACGTTTGATGAAATCGACGGAGCGGCGTGCCTGATCGTAGAACTGGTCGCGTATGGTGATGGCCTGCAACAGCATGGCGCCGTTCGGCTTCAGCAGCGAACTGCATTGGCGAAAGTAGGTATCAAGGTATTGATGCCCGACCGCTTCGATCATCTCGATGGACACCACTGCATCGTACTCGCCCCGTAGATCCCGGTAGTCCTCCAGCAACAGCCTGACACGGCTTTCGACGCCGGCGCGCCCGACCCGCTCGCGCGCAAGCTCGTATTGCTCCCGGGAAATGGTCGTCGTGGTGACATGACAGCCGTAGTGTCTGGCGGCGTGAATTGCGAGGCCGCCCCAGCCGGTGCCGATTTCCAGCAGATGCTGACCGGGGCGCAGGTCGAGCTTCGAGCAGGCAGCATCGAATTTGGCCAGGGACGCGTCGCGCATGGATGACTCGACGGTCTCGAAGATCCCGCAGGAATAGGCCATCGTTTCATCGAGGAACAGCTCGAAGAACTGATTTCCGAGATCGTAGTGCGCGGAGATGTTGCGGCGGCTGCCGGTCTTGTCGTTGCGGTTCAGCCAGTGGGCCATTTTCAGCAAGGGTGCGGTCAGCCGCGACCACCCCGAATCCACGTCGTTCATCAAATGGCGGTTGGCCACCATCAACCGCACCAGGCCGGTCAGGTCGTCGCAGTGCCAGCAGTCGTTGATGTAGGCTTCGCCGGCACCAACCGTGCCCGCGAACACGGCGTCGGAATAGAAGCGCGGATTGCGCACCCGGATCGTGACGTCGAACGGCGCCTCGTCGGTGACGCTGCCGAAGGATAGGTCCTGGCCGGAGTCGACGAAGTGCAGCCGACCGTGACGAATTTTGCGAAACTGGGCGAGCAGCAAGATTCTGGCGAGCCGGGTGAGAGCGGACGAGCCCTCCTCGGTTTGCCGGGTGGCGTCTCCTGGAATGATGTTTTGTTTCACGGGATTCTCGGGCCGGAAGCCGTCGGGGTCGGATGGTCGTTGACGCTCAAGAAGCCGTGATTGGAGAAGAACTCGACGAAGAAGCGCGCGGGGAAATTCAGCATGTCGACCGGACGCGACGACCTGATCGCCGCATGCGCAGGAACGACGGGCGGACGTCACTGCGCCGTTGCGCGAACAATGAATTGAGGGACGTGCCTTGATGGTCGACGTCGACCGTATGGGCGTGGCCGCCGATATGGCTGCCGGCCTCGTAAACCGTGACCTCATGCTCCCGGCTCAAATGATATGCCGCGACCATTCCAGAAATGCCCGAGCCGATAACCGCGATTCGCATTGCGTATGACCACTCATCGTCGCCGGTTTATCCGGCTTACGTAGGCTATTCGTCGCATCCCCCCATTTGGATGCGCCTACGCAATGATTAGAGCATATGTCAGACGCGTTTGCCGAACCCGTCGCGTACCGCGGAGGGAACCGGCTTCAGGTCCCATATCAATCCGACATACGACATCAACTTCAGCATGTAATAGGTAATGTCGAATTCCCACCAGTAAAAGCCCTGGCGGACAGAGGCAGGATAGTGGTGGTGGTTGTTATGCCATCCCTCGCCGAGGGTGATGATGGCCAGCCAGACGTTGTTGCGGCTGGAATCGCCCGTCTTGTAGCGTTGACGGCCGAACACATGGGAGAGGGAATTGATGGTGTACGTGCCGTGGTAGACGAGCACCGTCGAGATGAAAAATCCCCAGACGAGCATCTGACCGCCGGACGTGCCCAGGCCCGGGGCCACGTGTTTCAGGAGCATTCCGAGGAGGAACACGCCGACCCCCAGCACCGTGGGCACCACGATGTCGAAGCGATCGAGGAAGCGCAGTTCCGGGTACTTCAGCAAATCCTTGACGCGAGACAGGTCGGCGACGAAATGTTTGTGCGACATGAACCACCCCATGTGGCTCCAGAAGAAACCGTGCTGGACCGGCGAATGCACGTCATCGGGCTTGTCCGAATGCACATGGTGATGACGGTGGTGGGCCGCCCACCATATGGGCCCGCGTTGCACGGCGGACGCGCCCAGCATCCCGAAAATGAATTGACCCACGCGCGAGGTCTTGAACGTCCGGTGCGAGAAGTAGCGGTGATAGAAGCCGGTGATCGCGAACATGCGCACGAGGTAGAGGGCGACGGTCACGCCCAACGCAACCCAGCTGAAACCGACCCAGATCACGGCCAGGCAGGCGAGGTGCATGGCCAGGAACGGTAGCACGCGCGCCCAGTCGACCCGGCGGGTGACGTCATGGATGGGTTCCTTCGCCACCGACGCCTTGGTTCGCGAGGCGAAATCACTGTTGTCGAACCAACGAGCCAGTTCCATTCCGACTCGTTCGGCGGTGGGAGGCTGCACGACGATTTCGTTCTCTGGTGTCATTGAGTCATACCTTGCGAATATGCGCCGCAGTTCAAATAGCCCGAGGGGGTGCGAAGGATACGATATCACCATTCGCGGGACGACCGATTTCGGATCACAATGGGTGCAGATTCTGCGCTGGGTGGCCTTTTCTTTGCGCCGTCGAGCCGCAATATGTATCGCCACCGACAAATTATCGGGTCATTGCGTTGCGTTTTCAAGCAGAAGCGGCCAATGCATGTCCGAAAAGGGCATGCGTCCGTTCGGCGGACGCCGTAATCTAGTCGTCAAAGAAAATCAAATAGTGCAGGTTCGGGCATGCAGTTCAAGGATTATTACGAAACGCTGGGTGTAGCTCGCGGCGCGAGCGCCGACGAGATCAAAAAGGCCTATCGCAAGCAGGCGCGTAAATACCACCCGGATGTGAGCAAGGAAAGAAACGCCGAGGATAAGTTCAAGGACGTCCAGGAGGCATACGAGGTTCTGAAGGATGCCGACAAGCGGGCGCAATATGATCAATTGGGTCGGAACTACCGCTCGGGACAGCAATTCCGTCCGCCCCCGGATTGGGAACAGCGCTTCGGTCAGTCGGGTGCCGGTGCAAACGCGGGTGGCCACAAGTATTCCGATATCAATGGCTTCAGCGACTTCTTCTCCAGTCTGTTCGGCGGCGCCAACGGCGCGGCGGGCGCTGGTCCGTACGCCCAGCAGCAGGACTCGGAGGCCGGTCAAATCGAGGTCACCGTGGAGGAGGCGTTCGCCGGGACGCGCCGTCGCGTCAATATCAGCGAAAACGGCCGTACCCGTCTGGTCGATGTGCAAATCCCGGCCGGTGTCACCGACGGGCAGGCCTTGCGCGTCGGGGGGGCTGGCGGCCGGGGTGCGCTGCTATTGAGGGTGAAGCTGCGTGCGCATCCGGTCTACGTGCTGCAGGGCAAGGACGTGCAGGTGGAATTGCCTTTGGCGCCGTGGGAGGCCGCACTGGGCGCCAAGGTGGCGGTTCCGACGCTCGGCGGGACGGTGGAATTGACCATCCCGGCCGGTGCCCAGGCAGGTCAGAAGTTGCGGCTTCGAGGGCGCGGTTTCCCGGGGGCGCCGGCCGGCGACCAATTCGTGGTCATCAAACTGGTCACGCCGGCGGCGGATACGCCAGAGGCCAAGGAAGTCTACGAACGCATGCGGCGTGAGTTCAAATTCAATCCCCGGGCGGCATGGCCATGAGCCGGCGCTAGCCGTCGCCCCGCGAATCGGCCTCGGTTTCATTCGGCGGCGGGTCCGGCGTCATGGTGATGCCTCCGGCCTCGAGGCTGGCCGCCGCCGCCAGGACGCTCTGCGGTTTGACGAACAGGGCCGACACGTCGGGGTAGGCTCTGCGAATCCGATTTTCCAATTCGGCCACGGCGGCTTCGATCTCCGGTGCCCTCAGGGTGTCGACGAAGTCCAGGCTGAGCGTCGCAACGACATTGTGCGGCGCGATCTGAATGGTGATGATGCTGTTGGCGCTGCAGACGCCAGGAATGCCGGCAGCCGTGTGCAGTATGGCGTCGCTCAATGCCGGATCGGCGCGCTCCCCGAGCAGCAGTGCCTTCGATTCCTGGGCCAGCAGGACGGCTACTCCGGCCAGGATCGCCGCGATCACCAACGAGGCCACGCCGTCCCAGCGTGCGTCGCCGGTGTAGAGCGCGGCCGTCGTGCCCGCGGCGGCCACCAAAATACCCAGCAGGGCGGCGGAGTCCTCGAACACCACGATGAAGGCCGGTGGGTCCTTCGAGCGCCGGAATGCCTCCCACCAGCCGAGATTGCGCCGGGTGGCGCCGAAGGCTCGCAGGCTGATCCACCACGAAACGCCCTCGAAGACGAAGGCCACGGCGAGGACCGCGTAGATCACGACGGGCCGATCGATCGGCCGTGGGCTCAACACCCGGCCGATGCCCTCGTACGCCGAGACCCCGGCGCCCAGGGCGAAAATCAGCAGGGCGACCACGAAACTCCAAAAATATAGCTCGCGGCCGTAGCCCAAGGGATGCAGGCGGTCGGCGCGGTGTGTGGACCGCGCGATGCCATAGAGCAGCAGCACCTCGTTGACCGTATCCACCAGCGAATGCACGGCTTCGCTCAGCATCGCCGCCGAGCCGGTCAGGGCCGCAGCCACGAATTTCGCGGCGGCGACCAGAAGATTGCCGATGAGGGCTGCCCAGACAGCCGAGACGGTGCCACTTTTTGCCACGTTAAGTGATTGATTCCTGACGCCGGAGCGAGGCCGGCCGCTTGAACTATCCGGCGCCGGCCCCACCTTGGACCGAAAGGGATTACCCGCCATGTTTATCCACCAATAAAGATTGTAAGGCCATGACGACCGAAACACAGCCACAGACCAGAGAGTTCCAATCCGAAACCAAGCAGGTATTGCGCTTGGTGATCCATTCGATGTACTCGCACAAGGAAATCTTCCTGCGCGAACTAATCTCGAATGCATCGGATGCCTGCGAAAAACTTCGCTTCGAGGCCATCGCCAACCCCTCCCTCATGGGAACGGACGAGCCGTCCGTGACTCTGATTCCCGATGCGGAAGCGGGCACGTTGACGGTCAAGGACAACGGCATCGGCATGAGCCGGGATGAAGTGATCGACAACCTGGGCACCATCGCCCGTTCCGGCACGAAAAGATTTCTCGAGGGTTTGAGCGGGGATTCCGCCAAGGATTCGCAGCTCATTGGGCAATTCGGCGTTGGGTTCTATTCCGCTTTCATTGTGGCGGACAAGGTGACCGTGCTCACCAAGCGTACCGACACGGACGCCGTGCGCTGGGAGTCGGACGGCGAGGGGTCTTACGACATTCAAGGGGCCGACAAGTCCGACCGTGGCACCGAAGTCATCATGCACTTGCGCGATGACGAGAAGGAATTCCTCGAGCCGTCGCGGTTGCGGCAGTTGGTGCGCAAGTATTCCGACCATCTGAGCATTCCCATTATCCTCAAGACGGGCGACACCGAGGAAACCGTCAATCAGGCCAAGGCGTTCTGGACGCGGCCGAAGGCCGAACTCAAGGATGAGGACTACCAGGCTTTCTACAAACATCTGACCCACGACAGCGACGAGGCTCGTTCGTGGGCGCTCAATCGTGTCGAAGGCAACATCGAGTACACGTCGCTGCTATATCTGCCGAAGCGCGCGCCCTTCGATCTGTTCGAGAGGGATCCGCGGGGCGGCGTGCAGTTGTACGTCAGGCGGGTGTTCATCATGGACAAGGCGGCCGAGTTGCTGCCGCCGTGGCTGCGCTTCATGCGCGGCCTGGTCGATACGGCCGATCTGCCGCTCAACGTATCGCGCGAGCTACTGCAGAACAATCGCACCGTCGAGAAGATCAAATCAGCGTTGATCAAACGCTCGTTGGACATGTTCGAGGAGCTCAGCCGGGACAAGCCGGAGGAGTATGCGGAGTTCTGGACGACCTTCGGCGCGGTGTTGAAGGAGGGCGTGATCGACGATGCGGGCCAGAAGACGCGGATCGCCAGACTGCTGCGCTTCAATTCGACCTCCTCGACGGATGATGCGCCCACCGTGACCCTCGACGAGTACGTGTCGCGCATGAAGCCCGATCAAAAGGCGATCTACTACCTGACGGCCGACTCGCTGGGTGCGGCGCGCAACAGCCCGCATTTGGAGGGTTTTGGCGCGTCGGGATTCGAGGTGCTGCTGCTCACCGACCGCATCGACGAGTGGGTGACCAGCCATCTGCATGAATTCGAAGGCAAGACCCTGACCAACGTGGCAAGCGCCGCGGCCGACGTCGCGTCTGCCATCGAAACGCCCGAGAAGGCTGCGGCCGAGTCGACCTTCAAGGACACCGTGGAGCGTCTCGGCAAGGCTTTGCTCGGCAAGATCGCGAGCGCGCGGGTGTCCGGCCGTTTGACGGATTCGCCCGCGGTGTTGGTGGCCGGCGAGTTCGGCCTAAGCCTGCGAATGGGGCGGATCCTGAAGCAGGCCGGCCAGAGCAATCCGTTCGCGACGCTGCCGGTGCTCGAGTTGAATCCAAAACATGCGTTGGTTCAGCGGCTCAAGGAGACCACCGACGATGCCGCCTTTGCGGATCTGGCCCATGTGTTGTACGACCAGGCGATGCTGGCCGAGGGCGGCGAGTTGGACGATCCGGCGATTTTCGTCCGTCGCATCAACAAGCTCATCGTCGAAGGATTGGCCGCCCAGCCGAAAATCATCCTGGGTTGACCATGTTGACACCGATCGAAGTGCCGGTGACGGGTTCTTGAACACTTGAAGGAGTCGATGCGATGAATCAGCCAGGACATCCCGTGACGTTGGCAGTGTCCCCCGAGCCCGGCGATCACGTGCGAGGGGCCGAGCATGCCCGCGTGACGGTGATCGAATACGCGGACTTCGAATGCCCGTCTTGCAAGAATGCCGAGCAGACGTCGATCCTGCTGCTCGAGCGGTATCCCGTCAAGGTGCGTTTCATCTATCGGCATTTCCCGTTGGAAGCGGCGCATCCGCACGCGCTGTTGGCGGCCGAAGCATCCGAGGCGGCCTCGGCTCAGGGCAAGTTCTGGCCGATGCATGACCTGCTATTCCAGAACCAGGCGCATCTCAAGGACAAAGATCTGCACCGCTATGCGGCCGATCTGGGCCTGGACATGGTGCGTTACACGGCTGAAATGAACGATCACGTGTATCTGCAGAAAGTGCGCGAGCAAATCGAGGGCGGTCGCGCGAGCCACATTCGTGCCACGCCGACGTTCTTCGTCGATGGCGTGGTGCAGGATGTGTCGTTCGGCCTGCAGGGCCTGCACGACGCGGTGGCCGCGGCGGTCTGAGCGGCAGGGAGGAGCCGCCGGCCGCGCATTCCGCGAATGCGGCCGTCAACGTGCTTGCAGACCTGGATATATCAAGGCCATAACGAAAACGCCCCAGCATGTGCCGGGGCGTTTTACGGACGTGGCAAGGAATGCCTTGCGCCGCTGCGAGTTACGTCCAGTCGTCTCCGCCACCGCCACCACCGCCACCACCGCCGCCCGAGTCGTCCCACGAACCCGGGTCGTTGACGCCAAAGTCGGAGCCGCCCATGTCGGAGTTGTTGCTCGGCTGCTGCCATTCGTTGCTTTGCGGCGGCACGGTGCCTTCGCGCGCGCCGCCGTCCAGGAAGTGATGGGCGAGTTCTTCACCCGCGACCACGCCCGCGCCGACCGCAAGACCTGAGGCAAGGCCGCCCGCGATGCCGGAGCCCATCCCACCGCCCATCGGTGCGCCGGGACCGCCATAGCCGGGGCCGCCATAACCACCGCCCATGCCGGGTCCCCCGCCCATGCCGGGTGCGCCGGCCGGGTATTGACCGTACGAGCTGCGCCGACGGAACAGCATCCACAGCACCACGATCGCGCCGACGACGATTAGAATCAACCCCCAGTGAATGCTGGGTGCGGCGGCGGCCGGACTCATGCCGATGACCCGCGGTGCGTTGGTCTGGCGGGGAGCCATGCCCAACTGGGATTTCAACTCCTGCACGGACCGCGGATTTTCATGCGTCAAGCCGGGGTCGATTTCCTCGGCCTGCGCCAATTCGGCGCGAGCCAGCGAGGTCTTGCCTTGTTTTGCGTATAGTTCGGCCTGAACGTAATGCGCCTTGGAGCTCTTGGGATGATCCTTGAGCACCTGGTCCATCATCGTCTGTGCCTGGTCGAAGTGGCCCGCTTGGGCGGCTTCATAGATCTGCTGCACGCTCGGATCGGCGGCATCGGCCGCGAGCACCGGCGAGCTCGAGGCAAACGCGAAAGTCAAGGTGGCTGCGGCTATCGTGGCAGTCAGTAATCTACGCATAACAGGCCCCCAATTGGTCGAATTGACCGTTGTAGGATTAGATATGGGCAAGTCCTCGAAGTTCAACCGAACGGGCCGCGCGGACGATGCAAATCGCCGGATATGGCCTTCGGCCGGACTTGCGACCTTTCGGGGCTATTTCATCACGAATTCTGCAGAATATGGATATGGGCAAACGCATCGTGATCGTCGGGGGTGGTTTCTGCGGAACGGTGCTGGCGGCCAACCTGCTGCGACATCCGCCGTCCCGTGTCTGCGAGATCGTGCTGGTCGAGCGCGGCACCGAGGTGGGTCGCGGCGTCGCCTATGCGCTCCACGATTGGCCGTATCCGCTCAACGTGCCGGCCGGCCGTCTCTCAGCGGACTCGCGCGACCCGCTGCAATTCCTGCGCTACGCCCAGCGTACGTTGACGGATGTCGATGGCGAGGATTTTCTGCCGCGGCAGATGTATGGCGACTACCTGCAGGAATTCCTGGCGCAAGCGAAGCGCGAAGCGCCCGAGCACGTCCGGTTCTCGCGTGTATACGGTGAGGTGACGAGCATTGCCGTCGGTGCCGCGGCCGACGAATCCCCGACGGTGGGATTTGCCAATGGCGACTCGATGGATGCGGATTGGGTCGTGCTGGCGGTCGGTAATCCCCCGCCGCCGATGCTGCCATGGGCCGCGCCGGTTCAGGAGCATCCGGCCTACCGGGATAATCCGTGGGCGCCCCATCCTACCTTGAGTCGTGACCATGCAGTGCTCATCGTCGGCAACGGGCTGACGATGGCGGATGTGGTGTCCTCCTTCGCACGCGATGCGGGGCGCACGCCGCGAATGATGACGGTTTCGCGGCGCGGTTTGATTCCACTGCCGCAGTCGACGTTTCATGCCGCGGCGTTGCGCGGAGATGGCTCGGGGTTGCTGGATAGCGCCGGATCGATTCGCGCGGTGCTGTCGGTCAGCCGGATCATGGCCCGGAACATCGAGCACATGGGCGGCGATTGGCGCGAGGTCGTCACCTTCATCCGCAACCTCGCACCGAGCATCTGGGCGCGGCTGCCGGATGTCGAACGACGGCGTTTTCTGCGTCACCTGCAGTGTCACTGGGACGTGCATCGTCACCGCCTGCCCCCGCCCGTGGCCGCGCGCCTCGACCGACTGCGCCGCAGCGGCCGGCTCGAGATCAATGCGGGGCGAATCGACTCGCTGTCGCCGGAAGGCGAGCAGGTGCGCGTCACGTGGCGGCGGCGCGGCGAAACGGCACTCGAATCGGTGCTGGTCGATGCCGTGGTCAATGCCACCGGGCCGGACTACGTATTGGCACGGTCGCGCAACCCCCTCCTGCGTGCGCTGCACCGAGCGGGACACGTATCCGAGGATGGGCTGAATCTCGGATTGCGCACCAGTGCCCAGGGCGCTTGCATCGGCGCGGACGGCCGAGCGAGCGCCCAACTGTTCTATCTCGGTCCCATGCTGCGGGCGAGTCATTGGGAGGCCACCGCGGCGGCCGAACTGCGGCATCATGCGGAGCAGCTGGCGCGGCACCTGGCGACGTTGGCCGCCTCGAGCTAGGGCCCCTGCTTCGCCCGGAGGGCTCATCCGAGGTTTGCGATGCCCTCGAGCAAACGGTGGACGTCGCTCTGCGTGCTGTACATCGAGATGCCGGTGCGCAGCAGTCCGCCCCGCTCGGCGAGACCGAGCAGTCCGACTGCGCGCGCCGCGTAGAAATCCCCATCCCAGACGCACACGCCGGCGGCTCCCAAGGCGGTCGCCGCCTCGGCCGCAGTGTGCGCGTCCAACGTGATCGATACGGTGGGCGCACGCGCTCGCCTGGCGAAGCCCAGCGCCGGGAAATCCTTGCGGCTTCGCTCGCTGTGTTCGGCCGAGAATGCAGGAGCGGCGCGGCCGCCGCCCGCATCTGCATCGCCCGCATCGGCCTCACCTGCGTCGGGGCGGCTGGCGTGCGCGTTCATAGAAGATCGTACGTGAAGTCGTAGCCCGTGGGCGTCGCGTCTCGCGGGTGCAATTTCATGGTGCCTTTGGCGCCCACATACCTGCCCGTGCCGCCCGTCACGGCCATGAGCGAGTCGCCCTCGTCGAGAAACGGCCCCTCGATGGTGATCTGCCCGGCCTTCAAGGTCAGGGTCCAGAAACACTCCCAACTCTTGCCGACGACGGTGCGAACACAATAGCCTTGATCGGTGCCGATCTGCGTCTTGTTCGCGGCATCGTAGATGCCGTTGGCAAACACCAGCATATCGCCCACCGAATCGCCCTTGGCGGTGAGGTCGACCGTGGTTTCGCCCACCGGCCGCTCGACGACCTTGATCTGTTCCGCAGCGAAGGCGGGCGTGATCGCGCAGCCGGCAACGAGAGCCGCCACACTGATCGCGTTGTGCATCGAGAATTTGAGCATGCTGATATCCCCTTGACGTTGCGGAGGCGCATGGAACTTGAATATTCTCTGCGATAATACCAATACGGGCGCTTTTTGCCCGGTTCTGTTCCAGAGATACGTCCGATGATGAGCCGCGATGTGTTGCCGTTGATCGATGAAGCCGCCGGGCGCGTGTACTCGGTGGCGAAGGAAACCCCGTTGGTGCCCATGCCGGGGTGGGGAAAACCGGGCGCCGTGCAAGCGGGTCATGCATGGGCGAAGCTCGAACAGCTGCAGGTTTCCGGTTCGTTCAAGCTGCGCGGCGCCGCCAATAAACTCATGAGTTTGAGCAGGGATGCGGCGGCAGCCGGCGTCATCACGTCGTCCACCGGCAATCATGGATTGGGGGTGGCGACAGCCGCGAAGTTGCTGGGCATCGATGCGGAGGTCTTCCTGAGTGCGCAGGTCTCCGAGGCCAAACGCGAGAAAATCCGCGAACGAGGCGCACGGATCCGCATCGTGGGCGCAGATCCGCTGGCGGCCGAGGTCGCGGCGCGCGCTGCCGCCGGGGAGTCGGGACGCACCTACGTCTCTCCCTACAACGATCCGTACGTGGTCGCGGGGCAGGGCACCATCGCCGTCGAATTGATGCGCCAGGCACCCGATCTGGAGGCAATATTCATCGCCACCGGCGGCGGCGGGCTCATCAGCGGAATCGGCAGTTATCTGCGGCACGCCGCCCCCCACGCGCAGATCATCGGCTGCTGGCCCGAGAATTCGCCCGTGCTGTACGAGTGCATCAAGGCGGGTCGCATCCACGATGCCCCCGAGTCGGCGACCCTCAGTGAAAGCACGGCCGGCGGCGTGGAGGACAATTCCATCACGTTCGGTCTCTGCCGCGAGGTCATGCACCACGGCGTCTTGGTGACCGAGGACGAGATCCTGCAAGCCATGCGCTGGGGACATGCCCAGGGCTGGGCGGTGGAGGGGGCGAGCGGCGTCGCCTTGGCGGCGTATTTCAAGGAAGCGGCCGCCTACCGCAACAAGAAATGCGTGGTGTTGATCTGCGGCGGCAACCCGTCTCCGGCCGTCGCCGCGCTGCTCGATTCAAAAGTGGGCGGCTGACACCTCGATCAACGTGGGACCGTGCCGCAGCAACGCGTCACGAACGGCGTCGCTCAGGGCGGCGGCATGGGTCACGCGTAACGCCGCCGCTCCGCAGGCTTTGGCAAGGGCGACGAAATCCGGGTTGCGGGCAATCACCCCGATTTGCGGAATCAAGGATGCGTCCATGTCGTCCCGGATCTGGCCGAGGGCCGAGTTGTTCCACACCACGATCGGCAGGCTCAGGCATTCCTCGGCGGCCGTCATGAGTTCGTTCAGCGTGAACTGCAGGCCAAAATCGCCGGCCAGAGCGATGACCGCGCGGGCCGGACTGGATATCTTCGCTCCCACCGCGGCCGGCAGCGCAAAGCCCAACGTGCCATAGCCCGACGGGTGGAACCACTGTCCGGGCACGTCCATCTGGAACGCGTAATTGCCGAAATACGCGATCTGCGTCATGTCGCTGAACACGACGCCGTCGCGCGGCAGTGCGGAACGGATCGCGCCGAGCGCTTTCAATTGCGACTTTGCGTTGGCATCGAAGCCGCCGTCGATCCGCGCACGATGGGCGCCGGCGGCGCCCAGTTGGGCGCACCACCCACGACGGCCGGTCAGGCGTGTTTGGATGGCCTGAAGGCTGCTGCGGGCGTCGCCCCAGACCGGGACGTCGGCGGCGTAATGATCCGCGAGCTTGGCGGGATCGATATCGATGCGGATGAGCAGGCCGCCCAACGGCAGTTTCATGCCGGTGTAGACATCGGTTTCGGATAGCTCGGTGCCGACGGCCAGCACCACGTCCGCGTCGGCTATCAGCGTTTGAGTCTCACGATAGGGGAGCGAGGTGCCCAGATTGGCGGGATGACTTTCAGGCAACAGGCCCTTGGCCGCGGCCGTCGAGACGAACGGGCAATCGAGGGTATCCACGAGGCGACGCAGTTCTGCGCCCGCGCCCCGCGCGCCGCCGCCCGCGATGATCACGGGACGCACGGCCACCGACAGAAGGCGCACCGCCGCGTCGATCTGTTCCGATGCCGCGGCCGGCAGAGGCGCCGCATCGGGAAAACGCGTCGCCGGCAACGAGGTGGTGTCGCTCAGCACATCCAGCGGTATTTCGAGGTAGGCTGGCCGCGGCCGTCCGGCGCGCAGCGAGGCCAGGCAGACGCGCAGGTGATCGCGCACGTCTTCGGCGCTCGATGCCGTGCGCGCAACACCGAACACGCCGGCGGCCAGCGCGGCTTGATCGTGCAGTTCGTGCAACACGCCCCATTGCTTGCCGAGCGAGGTCCGCACCGGTGTGCTGGCGATCACCAGCAACGGCACCGAGTCCGAGTAGGCCTGCGCAACGGCGGTGAGAATGTTGGTGAGCCCGGGCCCCGAAATGGTGAACGCAGCGGCAGGGCGTCCGCTCAGCCGTGCGTACCCGTCCGCGGCGAAACCGGCCCCCTGCTCGTGCCGTACCAGCACGTGGCGCATCTTGGCCGCGGCAAGCCCGCGATACAGTTCCAGGTTATGCACGCCCGGAATGCCGAAGACGGTGTCGATATCGTTGGCGGCCAACAGTTCGACGAGATAGCAGCCGATGGTCCGCGACATGTGAGCCTTTTTGAACGCCGGATGGCGAAGCGCGCTAGGATTGCGCGCTTCGTGGCAAGAAGCAAAGGGTTTTCTCAGATGAAATTTTCCAGTTTGGTCCAGCGTATCTCGGGCGAAGGCGCGGATGCGTGGAATACCCACGCGCGCGCGCGCGCGGCGCGCGAACGCGGAGAGAGCGTCATCCTGCTCAGCGTCGGCGATCCGGACCTCGACTCGCCGCTCGAGGTGGTCGACCGAGCGATCGAGTGCCTGCGCGCCGGCGATACGCACTACACGCCCGCCACCGGCCGCGTGCCGCTGCGGGACGCCATCGCCGCCCAGCACCGCCGCCGCTGCGGGCAGGAGGTCGATCGCGACAACGTCGCATTCCTCGCCGGCGCGCAGAACGCACTGTTCGCGACCTCGTTGTGCATCGCAGGCCCGGGTGATGAGGTGCTCGCGCTCGAGCCGCTGTATCCCACGTATCCCGCCGCGCTCGAGGTGTCCGGCGCGCGCATGATCCGGGTCCCGGCGCGAGCGGATTTTCGAGTCGATCTGGCGGCCCTCGAGGCGCTCATCACTCCCCGCACACGGGCGATCTTCTTCGCCACGCCGAACAATCCCAGCGGCGTCATCATGACCGAGGCCGACATCGCGGCGCTGGGACAGCTGGCGCGGCGTCATTCGCTCTGGGTGGTCGTGGACGAGGTCTACGCGGGACTCGCTCCTCAGGGGCATGTGCCCAGCCTTGCCGCCACTCTCCCCGACCAGGTGGTGACGATCAGCAGCCTGTCCAAATCGCACTCGATGCCCGGCTGGCGGGCCGGTTGGATGGTGGGTCCCAAGGCGTTGATCACGCATGTGGAGGCGCTGTCGCTGTGCATGCTGTATGGACTGCCGGGTTTCATCCAGGAAGCGGCGGTCACGGCGCTCGGCGTGGCTCCTGCGGCCGAAGCGCGCATGCGAGAGTACTGCGCGACCCGCTGTGCGGTGTTGCTGGCCGGGCTGGACGGCATACCGGGTCTTCGCTGTTTCGTTCCCGATGCGGGCATGTTCATGCTCGTGGACGTGCGCGAGACCGGTCTGTCAGGACATGATTTCATGATCGAACTGTATGCCTCCGAGGGCGTGTCGGTGATCGACGGGGGCGCCTTCGGCGCCGATACCCGTGGCTTCGTTCGCGTGTGTTTTGCGACCGACGAGCCGGTGCTGCGCGAGGCGTGTGCGCGGATTCGGCGTTTCGTTGCGTCCCTCCGCACCTCATCATCACTGAGAACGCCGTCATCCGCGAGCGCCGCGTCATGAGCTTCGCGCAGCGCGTGACGCTCGAGGGGACGCGGGTGTCGCTCGTGCCGCTGTCCCAGGCACACCACGATCAATTGGTCGATGCCGTGCGGGACGGTGAGTTATGGACGTTGTGGTACACGGCAATTCCGGCGCCGGATCAAATGCGGGTGGAAATCGACCGGCGTCTGGGGCTGCAGAAATCGGGCTCGATGCTGCCCTTCGCGGTGATCGAGAACGCGACCAATGAAGTCGTCGGCATGACGACGTTCATGAACATCGATGCCGCCAACCGGCGCGTCGAGATCGGCTCGACGTGGTACCGCAGGCGCGTGCAGCGAACCGGTCTGAACACCGAGGCCAAGTTGCTGCTGCTCGGCCATGCGTTCGAACGCTTGAATTGCATCGCGGTGGAGTTCCGGACGCATTTCTTCAATCGCCAAAGCCGTGCCGGCATCGAGCGGCTGGGCGCCAAGCTCGACGGAATCCTGCGCCAACATCAGATCGGGCGTAACGGAACGTTACGCGATACCTGTGTCTACAGCATTCTCAACGGCGAGTGGCCCACCGTCAAAGCTCATCTCGCGTATCAACTCGACAAGCGTCGCGAGTGAACGCGCCCGGGGCGGCCCCGGACGCATTCATCGGCGCTAGCCGATCCCGTACAGGGTGGTCGGGAACGCGATGGGCATCACGCTGGAGAAATGCGGGACATCCTCGACCAGCGTCTTGCCGTGTTCCTTGCCGGCGGCGTCGAACGCCGCTTGGTCATGGATGTATATATTGACCGATCCGATGAAGGTCGGCTTCGAGCCGGGCGCCTGACCCGCATCGCCCTTGCGAAGTTCGAAGCGGCTGATGGCCTCGGGACCGTAGAGCTTCACGATGAGCGGCATGTGATGCGTGCGGTAATACTCCACGTCCCAGCGAACATCGTCGCCGTTCTTGTAGAGAATCGTCAGGCAGGTATCGCCGATCTTGGGTGTGTTGCGCGCCTTGCCCATCTGACCGTGAATCTTGTCGAATTGAATGGTCGGTTGCGAATTGGTGAAATGCGGGACGTCGTCGACCAAGGTTTTGCCGTGCTTCGCGTTGTCCGCATTGAACGCGTCCAGATTGGCGATCCAGATGTTGACCGCCGCGGAATACGCCACCGGCGGCGCGCCCGCGCCGGCCGGCGCCACCTTGCGCAGTTCGAACCGTGAGATGGACTTTCCATAGAGCTTCATGATCGTCACGAGGTGATGATCGCGATAGTAGTCGGCGTCGAAGGTGATGCCTTCGCCGGCCGGATACAGAATCGTCATGCAGTCGGTTCCCGCGGCGCTCGCCGCCGCGTCGACTCCCTCGGGCAGGAGCGCGCCGAACGTCGCGGCCAGCACACCCAGTGTCACGCCGGCGCTCATGCCCTGCAGCAGGGTGCGACGATCGAGTGAGCCGTGGGAAGGTGCGTTTGGTGGATTCCGATCGGGCGGTTTGGTCATGCAATTAACTCCAGGTTGTTGTCGATTCGATCGAGCATGGTTGAGTGGCCGGTCAACGTGCTCATTGTTATAGGGATCCCCGCGGATCGACGCCGAGCCTTTTTTACACCATTCCTTTTGCCTTGCAAAGGTAGCTTTCTACAAATCGTCGCCCGAAAGCCGCCCGAGCGCCGGTCGTGCCTCCTTGCCGCTGCCGTCCCAACTGGGCACAATGACGGCATCCACCCGCGGAGTCTCTCGTTATGCGTCACCGTTCGCTTGGCCAAACCGGCCTGTTCGTTTCCGAGCTTTGTCTGGGCACGATGACGTTCGGCGGTACGGAGGGCATCTGGGCGAACATCGGCGGTCTGCAGCAGGCGCCCGCCGAGAAGTTGATCGGTCAGGCGATCGACGCCGGCATCAACTTTCTCGACACGGCCGACGTCTATTCGGCCGGCTTGTCGGAGCAAATCACGGGACAGGCGCTCAAGAATTTGAAGATCCCCCGCGAGGACGTCGTGGTGGCGACCAAGGTGTTCGGCGAGATGGGCAAGAGCCCGAACTCGCGCGGCGCGACCCGCCACCACATCCTGAACGGGGTGAAGGCGAGTTTGAAGCGGCTGCAATTCGAGTACATCGATCTATACCAGATCCACGGCTTCGATCCGGCGACGCCCATCGAGGAAACGGTGCGAGCCCTCGATCAATTGGTGCGTCATGGCCACGTGCGCTATGTCGGCGTCTCGAATTGGGCGGCGTGGCAGATTGCCAAGGCGTTGGGCATCGCCGAACGGCTCGGATTGGCGCGCTTCGAGTCGCTTCAGGCGTACTACAGTGTGGCGGGACGCGATCTGGAGCGGGAGCTCATCCCGATGCTACGCAGCGAGGGTTTGAGCTTGCTGGTGTGGAGTCCCCTCGCCGGCGGGCTGTTGAGCGGCAAGTACGCGGATGCCAGGCAGGTGGAGGAAGGCAGCCGTCGTGCGGCGTTCGATTTTCCGCCGGTGGACAAGGATCGCGCGAAAGAGTGCATCGACGTGATGCGCGCGATTGCACAGGCGCATCAGGTCTCCATCGCGCGGATCGCTTTGGCGTGGCTGCTGCACCAGCCGCAGGTGACGAGCGTGATCATCGGCGCGAAGCGCAGCGAACAGCTGGCGGACAATATCGGCGCGACCGACGTCAAGTTGAGCGCGGCGGAACGAGAGCAGATCGGGAAGGTGAGTGCCTTGCCGCCGGAATATCCGGGGTGGATGTTCGCTTTGCAGGGGAAATACCGCAGCTCGCAGATCGACGAGTCAACGGGCCCTACATCGATTCCTTGAAGGTCCACAAGAGCCGCATGACCCTGCTCGGGGGCGCGTCGCGCGGATAATCCGGCAGGGGGATATTCAAAAAGTCGCCATATCCATCGGACGACGCGCGGGCGTTCGCCGACAGGTCGCGGAATCCCATCGGCGACTGCGGAAACTGCCGCTCCGCAATCGGATCCTTCAGCATGGTAATCAGGCCTCGATGCCGCGGATCGCTGTGAATGCGCAGGTGGGCGCTTCGCACCATCGACTCCTCGCCCTCCAGCACCTGCATGAAATTACCGTCCTTATAGAGCAACATGCCCGTGATGCCGTCGCGCTCATTGTGCTTGCAGCACTGCGACAGCAGATCGCGCAAGGCTTGGGTCGTGAACGGGACGACCGCGGAACTCACATACGTCAAGGAATACACCATGCCCTCCGGTGACGAGATGCCACGCTGGTTCTCTGACGGCGGAGTATGCCGCAGGGCAATGGCGCATTGCAGCAATGCGCGTGTGTTCAAATGCCAATTGAGGTTATCCCCGCGAGGCGTTGAGGGGATCCCTCTAGACACCCAGAGGCAGCGCCGTCGATTCCTTGATGACCGTGACCGCGACCGCAGAATTCACCGACTGGACGTGGGGAATGCGCGAAAGATGGTCCAGATAGAACGCCTCGTAAGCCTTGATGTTCTTGGTGACGATCTTGAGCAGAAAGTCCCATTCGCCGGTGAGCGTGTAGCACTCGAGCACCTCGGCGCGGTCGCGGATCGCTTCCTCGAATCTAGCCAGCGCATCGCGGCCGGTGGTGGCGAGTTTGACATGCGCGAACATGGTGACATCGAGGCCCAACGCGTGCCGATCCAACAAGGCAACCCGCGCTTTGATGATGCCGCTGGATTCGAGTTGCTGGATGCGGCGCCAGCACGTGGTGGTCGAGAGCTTCAGCTGCGAGGCGACCTCGGCGACGGACAGCGCGCCGTGCCGCTGAAGGATGTCGAGCAGTCGCAGATCCAGTGTATCGAGGGGCGATGCAGAAGAATTTTCCATTATTGGCTTATTTTCGGAATGAATGAACTGAATTATCGAGCCTAGTGTGAATGTTTACAACAGGGTTCGATTTCAAGCAGTAGATTGGCTCGGCACATTCGCGGGGGGACAATGAACAAGCAGTCGCGTTTGCATCTGCCCAATCCGCCGGCGCGTCCGGGGGAGGCGCCGGACTTCAGCTATGTCGACCTGTCGCCGGCAGGGGTCGTACGGCGTCCCGACATGAACGCGCGTGCCCGGGACATCGGATATCTGTCCACCGAACTGGTGCGTGTGCTGGACGACTCGGGCAATGCTGTCGGCCCCTGGCACCCGCACCTCGATCCTGGCGAATTGCAGATCGGATTGCGCCACATGCTGCTCACGCGAATCTTCGACGATCGCATGCAGCGCACGCAGCGGGCCGGCAAGATCTCCTTCTACATCCGCTCGTTCGGTGAGGAAGCCGTCTCGGTTGCGCAAGGGATGGCATTGCGTCCCGGCGACATGCTGTTCCCGTCGTATCGCAACCAGGGTTTGTACATGGCCCGCGGTATTCCCCTCGTCGACCTGATGAACCAATTGCTGTCCAATACCCATGACATGTGCAAGGGACGGCAGTTGCCCGTGATGTATCACTCCAAGGCGGGCAATATTTTTTCGATTTCCGGCAATCTGGCCACCCAGTTTCCTCAGGCGGTCGGCTGGGCCATGGCGGCGGCGATCAAGGGCGAGGACCATGTGGCCGCGAGCTGGATCGGTGAGGGCAGCAGCGCGGAGGCGGACTTTCATCACGCGTTGTTGTTCGCCTCTGTGTATCAGGCGCCGGTGATCCTGAACGTCGTCAACAACCAGTGGGCCATTTCCACCTTCCAAGGCTATGCGGGCGGGGAGCAGCGGTCGTTCGCGGCGCGCGGTCCTGGGTACGGCATCGCGGGCATCCGCGTCGATGGCAACGATTTTCTCGCGGTTCACGCGGTGACCCAGTGGGCGGCGGAGCGGGCGCGTACCGGGGCGGGACCCACCCTGATCGAACTCGTGACCTACCGCGGCGCCGCGCATTCCACCAGCGATGATCCGGCCCGGTATCGTGCCAAGGACGATTATGAGCACTGGCCGCTGGGCGATCCCATTCTGCGGCTCAAACAGCACTTGATAGCGCTCGGCGAATGGTCGGAAGAGCGGCATGTCGTACTGAGCGAGGAACTCGGTGCGTTGGTGGCGGCGAGTTGGAAGGAGGCGACGACGTACGGCACGATGACCGAGGGTCCGCGGCTCGATGCGGATTTGATGTTCGAGGATGTGTTCAAGGAGATGCCGCAGAGTCTCGAGCGCCAGCGCGCCTCGCTGCGCTCGGAACGAGGCTAGCCATGGCGAACATGAACATGATCCAGGCCTTGAATTCCGCGATGGATATCATGCTCGGAAAGGATCCCTCGGTCGTCCTCATGGGGGAGGATATCGGCTACTTCGGCGGGGTGTTCCGCGCGACCGAAGGGCTGCAGCGCAAGTACGGCGAACATCGGGTGATCGACACGCCGATTGCCGAGGGCGGCATCATTGCGGCCGCCATCGGCATGGGCATCAACGGCTTGCGCCCGGTGGCGGAGATACAATTCGCCGACTACATCTATCCTGGTTTCGACCAGATCGCGAGCGAACTGGCGCGCATTCGTTATCGGAGCGCCGGCGAGTTCTTCGCGCCGGTCACGATTCGGACCCCGTGCGGCGGCGGCATCCGCGGCGGCCAGACGCATTCACAGAGCCCGGAAGGCATCTTCACCCATGTCAGCGGCTTGAAGGTGGTCATGCCGTCGAATCCTTACGACGCCAAGGGATTGCTGATCACGTCGATCGAGGACGACGATCCGGTCATCTTTTTCGAGCCCAAACGGCTCTACAACGGACCGTTCGACGGCGACCCTGGAAAGCCGGCGGTTCCCTGGAGCGCGCATCCGAAGGGGCAGGTCGATGTGGGCCATTACACCGTGCCGCTGGGCAAGGCCGACATCGTGCGTGCCGGCTCGGACGTGACGGTGATTACGTACGGGACGATGGTGTACGTTGCCTTGGCCGCCGCCGCCGGGCTCGGATTCGATGCCGAGGTCATCGATCTGCGCTCACTGGTGCCGCTCGACGTCGACACGATTTGCAGCTCGGTCCGAAAAACCGGGCGCTGCGTGGTGGCGCACGAAGCCACCCGGTTCTCGGGGTTCGGCGCGGAAATTCTGTCGATCGTGCAGGAGGAGTGTTTTTGGGATCTCGAGGCGCCGATCCAGCGGGTGGCGGGGTGGGACACGCCGTACCCGCATGCCTTCGAGTGGGAGTATTTTCCCGGTCAGGCGCGCGTGGCGACGGCGCTGAAGTCCGTCATGGAGGTGTCATGAGCCAGTTCGTCTTCAAGATGCCGGACCTGGGGGAAGGCACGGTCGAAGCGGAGATCGTGGCCTGGCATGTCAAGCCCGGCGATGCGGTCGACGAGGACCAGGCGATCGTGGAGGTCATGACCGACAAGGCGGCGGTCGAAGTGCCGGCGCCGGTCAGCGGGCGGGTGGTGTCGATCACGGGCGAGCCGGGCGACAAGGTGGCGGTGGGCTCGCCGCTGATCGTGTTCGAGTTGGCGGGCGCGACCGCTGGCGTCGATGAGGCGCCGGCCGACGCGGCGGCCGCTCCCGCGGAGATACCTGCCGACATGTTCGTCGAGATGGCCGACGCGGCCGCGCGTCCGGCACGGATCAAGGCGTCGCCGGCGAATCGCCGTCGGGCACGGGAGGCTGGGATCGACCTCGCGACGATCGCCGGCTCCGGGCCTGGTGGGCGCATTCTGTCCGCGGACCTGGCCAGCGCGAGCGGCCGCCAAGCCAGCCGCCCGGCCACCCCCGCGCCGGCGACTGCGGCGACCGGCTCGACCACCGAAATCAAAGTCATCGGGTTGCGTCGTGTCATCGCAGAGCGCATGACCAAGGCCAAGCGCACGATTCCGCATTTCGCCTATGTCGAGGAGGTCGACGTCACCGAACTCGAGGCGCTGCGGCAGCATTTGAACGGCAAACTCGGCAAGCAGGAGCCGGGCCTGACGTATTTGCCCCTGATCGTCCTGGCGCTGATACGGGCATTGGAGGTGTTTCCGCAGTGCAATACGCTGTACGACGCGACGCGCGGCGTGCTGGTGCGGCATCGGTCGGTTCATGTCGGTGTCGCGACGCAGACGCCGGACGGGTTGAAGGTGCCGGTGGTGCGCAACGCGCAGGCGCTGTCGCTGTGGGCCCTGGCTGCGGAGATACGCAGGGTTTCGGAGCGTGCGCGCAGCAACAAGTCGACCCGCGAGGAGCTCATGGGCTCGACCATCACCGTCACCAGTCTCGGCAAGCTGGGCGGGATTGCGTCCACGCCGGTCATCAACGCGCCGGAAGTGGCGATCGTCGGCCTGAACAAGGCGGTCGAGCGTGCCGTAGTGCTGGGCGGCGCGGTGGTCGTGCGCAGAATCATGAACTTATCATCGTCATTCGATCATCGCTTCGTGGACGGTTATGATGCTGCGGCGATGATCCAGGCGCTGAAGGACTTGGTCGAGCATCCGGCGACGATTTTCATACCCAAGGTGGATTCCCCATGACGGCACAACCCCAGCGACCTGCGTTCGGCTCCTTATTGTCCTCCCACATGGCGGTGGCCTCGTTCCGGGACGGCGTTTGGGGAGCTGCGGAGGTCAAGCCGGTCGCGCCGATCGAATTGAGCCCCGCCGCGCATGTCCTGCATTACTCGAGCACCTGTTTCGAGGGTTTCAAGGCGTTCCGCCGCGCTGACGGCTCCATCCATGTCTTTCGCATGGATCGGCACATCGCGCGCATGCGCCAGAGTGCGCGGCAACTGGTCCTGCCGGAACCCGATGCGGTGCAGCTCAAGGACATGGTGCGTGCGGTGATCGATCGATGCCGCGAGGCGGTTCCGGAAGCGCCGGGTGCGCTGTACCTGCGCCCGATCTTGTTCGGCACCACGGCGAATATCGGGGCCGCGGCGACGCCGGCGTCGGAAGCGTCCTTGCTGGTCCTGGCGAGCCCGGTCTGGGATTATTTCTCGGGCGGGATGAAGCCGCTGCGCATCTTGGTGGATGATCAGAATACGCGCTCGGCGGCGCAGATGGGCATGGTCAAGACCGGCGGCAATTACGCGGCGGCCATGGGTCCAACCCTCGCAGCGCGGGCAAAATATCAGGCCGATCAGGTCTTGTTCTGTCCCGGCGGCGAAGTGCAGGAGACGGGGGCGGCGAATTTCCTGCTGATCCGGCCCGGCGAAGTGCTCACCCGCAGCCTCGACAGCAGCTTTCTGCATGGCGTGACGCGCGATTCGTTGCTCACATTGGCGCGCGATAACGGCTATGCGGTGGCGGAGCGCATCTTCGACGTGAAAGAGATGCTCGAGTGGGTGAAGGCCGGCGAAGCGGCGCTCTCAGGCACGGCGGCGGTGCTGGCGGGCGTGGGAACGTTGATTCACGCCGGCACCGAGTACCGCGTGGGAAGCGGGGAGGTGGGACCGGTGACGCGCGCATTACGGGCTCAGCTGGTCGCGATTCAGCAAGGCGAAGCCGCCGACCGTCACGGGTGGTTGGAAGCGGTCTGACCCGCCGGGGCCGAAAACCAGAGCGCCGGCCTGGGGCCGGCGCTCGCTGAAAACGGTTCGATAGGGTAAGGCTCAGTACTCCTCGTGACCCTCGTCATCGTCGTCGTCTAGATCGTCGTCGTCATCCTCATCGTCTTCATCATCGTCCCAATCCTCGTCGTCCTCGTCCTCATCGTCAGCGTCTTTCTCCGCTTTCGAGCCAGACCAGCCTTCGGGTTCTTCCGTGAGCTCGAGATCGAGTTCCGCCCAGCCGTCCACATCCAGTTCTTCCACGTCGCCGTCGAGATGCTGGATCTCCACAGTTTCCTTGTCCTCGTCCACCTTGAGCACTTGGAACGTTTCTTCGTTTTCCAAGTCCTCGTACCACTGTCCGACCGTCGGTTCGTACTCTCTGCCCACTGTAAGGTCGCCCTCTGTTGATCTGTGCTAAATATGAAGGCGGATATTAGGGGAGGCTGCTTGCCCAAGTAAATGGCAATATTGGTTACCTATGACGATAGCCGACCGTAAAATCGCCGCCCGCCGCCTGACCGACGCGAAGCGCGTCATCATCAAGGTGGGCTCCTCATTGCTGGTGGACGCCGAGAAAGGACGATTGAATCGCGCCTGGCTCGAGAGTTTGGCGGCCGACATCGCGCGTCTGCGCAGGCGCGGCCAGGAGGTGATCCTGGTGTCGTCCGGCGCGATCGCGCTGGGACGCCGGCATTTGAAGCTGGCCGCCGGCAAGCTCCGTCTGGAGGAGAGTCAGGCCGCGGCGGCGGTCGGGCAAATACGGCTGGCGCATGCCTACAAGGAACTGCTGGACGTGCATGACATTACCGTCGCGCAGGTTCTGCTGACCCTGGGCGATACGGAGCAGCGCAGGCGCTATCTGAATGCGCGGGGGACGTTGAATACCCTGTTGTCGCTCGGCGCGGTGCCGGTCATCAACGAGAACGATACGGTCGCCACGGCGGAGATCCGGTACGGCGACAATGATCGACTGGCAGCGCGCGTGGCCCAGATGGTGGGCGCCGACTGCCTGGTTCTGCTCTCGGATATCGACGGCCTCTACACCGCCAATCCGCACGATCACCCGGAGGCGCAGTTCATCGCTCGCGTGCTGGAAATCTCCCCGGAAATCGAAGCCATGGCGGGCGGGGTGAGCAGCAGCATGGGATCCGGCGGGAT
Source organism: Gammaproteobacteria bacterium (assembly GCA_003164785.1). Classification (GTDB taxonomy): domain Bacteria; phylum Pseudomonadota; class Gammaproteobacteria; order Steroidobacterales; family Steroidobacteraceae; genus Bog-1198. The sequence goes on from PLUE01000020.1 coordinate 126,458, forward strand.
GCAAACGAAGATCGCCGCGGCTAAAATCGCGGTGGGCGCGGGATGTCATTTGTGCATCGCCAAAGGGGCGGAACAGCATCCGCTGAAACGGATCGAGGACGGGGCGCGGGCCACCTGGTTCGTACCGTCCTCGACGCCGGTGGCAACCCGCAAGCAGTGGATCGCGGGAACGCTGAAGCCTGCGGGGGCCATCGCGGTGGACGAGGGCGCGGTACGGGCGCTCATGGACGGCAAGAGCTTGCTGCCGGCCGGCGTGACCCGGGCGGTGGGCCGCTTCGAACGAGGCGATACGGTGAGCATCGTCGGGCCCGACGGCGCCGAGGTGGCGCGCGGCATCTGCGCCTACTCGGACAGCGACGCCGCGCGAATCATCGGCCGGAAATCCGCTGAGATCGAAAAAGTGCTAGGGTTCAGGGGTCGCGATGAGCTCGTGCATCGGGACGATCTGGTCTTATTGAAGGCGTGATGTCACCCATGAATCAAGAGTCATTCGCTCCTTACTCGACGCCCGCCCGGTCCGTGCCGGACATCATGTCGGCCATCGGCCGCGCTGCTCGTGCCGCGGCCCTGACGCTCGCCCTGGCCTCGGCCGATCAGAAAAACCGCGCCTTGCGGGCGGCGGCGGCGGCGCTGCGCGCACGGCGCCACAAGATCATTGCCGCCAATGAGCGCGACATGCGCGAGGCACAGGACAAGGGCCTGTCCCCGGCGATGCTCGATCGGCTGAAGTTGAACGATGCCCGCGTCGAGGCCATGGCGAAAGGGCTGGAGGACGTCGAACGGTTGGCGGATCCGATCGGCACGGTGCTGGCCGAATGGTCGCGGCCCAACGGCATGGTCATCCAGCGACTGCGCGTGCCGCTCGGGGTCATCGGCATCATCTACGAGAGCCGTCCCAACGTGACGGCCGATGCGGGTGCGCTGTGTTTGAAATCCAGCAATGCCGTGATTCTGCGCGGCGGCTCGGAGAGCGCAAATTCGAATGCCGCGATCCATGCGTGTCTGGTCGAGGGTCTGGTGGTGGCCGGGTTGCCCGCCGCCTGCATTCAGCTGGTGCCTACCACGGATCGAGCCGCGGTGGGCTACATGCTGTCGGACATGGTGGACGACATCGACGTGATCGTGCCGCGCGGCGGCAAGAGCCTGATCGCCCGCGTGCAAAAGGATGCCCGGGTGCCGGTCATCGGCCACCTCGAGGGCGTGTGTCACGTGTACGTCGACCGCGCTGCGGATCTGTCGATGGCCAAGGACATCGTTCTCAACGCGAAATTGCGCCGCACGGGCGTGTGCGGTTCGGCCGAGACGTTGTTGATCGATCGTGGCTGTGCGGAGACCCACCTTGAGCCGCTCATCCACATGCTGCTCGAGGCCGGATGCGAGGTGCGCGGCGACGAGCCGAGCGCACGGGTCGATGCACGCGTGAAGCCGGCCACGGAACAGGATTGGTATGCGGAGTACCTCGACGCCATCATCGCGGTTCGGGTCGTCGACGACGTGGACGCGGCGATCGCGCACATCCAACAGTACGGTTCACAGCATACGGACTGCATCGTCACCGGCAACGCCGTTGCCGCCGAGCGCTTCCTGGCACGAGTCGACAGCGCGATCGTGCTGCATAACGCATCCACGCAGTTCGCCGATGGCGGGGAATTCGGCATGGGCGCCGAGATCGGCATCAGCACCGACAAATTTCATGCGCGCGGACCGGTGGGTGTCGAGCAGCTGACCAGTTACAAGTATCTGGTGCGCGGTTCCGGACAGGTCCGCCCCTAGTAGGCCAGCCTGGCAGGCCTGACCGGGTGCGCGCCGGCTGGCTACTCGCGGTGCGAGTCCACCAACGCGGCGATGCCCTCGAGCCAGCCGCGAACGGCGGCGGGATCGGCCAGCTGGCTGGTCCCATGAACGCGATCGCCGACTCCGATGGAAATACCGCCCGCGGCCTCGACCACACGGAAGCCGTCGAGGTCGGTGAGGTCGTCTCCCACGAATACCGGCGTCCTGCCGGAGAACGGCGGCTCCTGCAGAAAGGCTTTTATCGCTTGTCCTTTGGTGAAGCCGCGCGGCTTGATCTCCAGCATCATGTTGCCGGCCTGCACGTGATAGGCGGTGCCCAAGGCGGCGGCGACCTCGGCGACCGATTCACGCACCGCGGGTTCGAACTGAGGCGCCATGCGGTAGTGCACGCCAATCGTCCTGCCCTTGTCTTCGAGCAGTGTGCCGGGATGTGCCTGGACCAGCGCCGCGAGAGCAACTCGGGCGCGATCCAGCTGAGAGTCGATGAAACTCGCGCCGTGCAGCGCGCCGGTCGCCTTGCGCCGCTCGACGCCATGCAGGCCCGCCGACGGAAAGCGCAGTGGGGCGAACAGCGCATCCAGATACTCGATGCTGCGTCCGCTCACCAAGGCGAGTGCACCGCCGAGCCGCTCGGCGACGTCCTTCAGCAACGAATTCAGTTCATCGCTCGCGCGCGTGTCGAAGGGCGTGTCGGACAGCTCGATCAACGTACCGTCGACATCCAGGAACAAGCACCAGTCGAGCGAGGGGGGCGGAGGAGCGGGTGTTGGCGTCATGCAAAAGCAAAATAGCCTACGGTCACGTCCCTGCCTAGCCTTTCGGTCGGCGATTAATTGTGAATGTAATTGTTACACCACCACGGCCCGGGATAATCCACACGAGCCCGCGAGTTTTAGGTATTTTGTCCAGTCTGTCCGCACGCCACGCCGATTTCGCACGGAGGCAAGATGTTTCGTTCAATCATGTTGCGCTTCGTGTTGCCCGTCGCTCTCGCGTCCTGCGTGGTGGCCTATTTCGGCCTGCCCTATATCGAACGCTTGCTGGCCGAATGGTTTCGCTCCGACGTCGAACTGCGCTCGCAACTGGTGATGCACAGCATGGAGGAGCAGTTCACCGAACTCGTCGGCAAGGGCAATGAGGCGCGGTTGCGGTCCTACCTCGCGAAAGTGACGGCCGATGAGCGGTTGTTGGCGATACTGGTCTGCCGGCCGGACGGCAGCACGATCTACAAGACCGAGCACGCACCGCAGGCCATCTCCTGCGAAGCCAATGCCAAGGGCGCCTCGCCGGTGCCGCGCGTGCAGCAGCTGCCGTCGGGCTCGGTGCAGATCTCGCGATTCGATTTCGACAACGCCGAACCCCAGCCGTTTCGGGTTCTGATGCTGCACGATCTGAGCTTCGTGGACCGCCGACAACGGACGGCACGCGATTTCGTGCTCGTATTCATCGGCATCTCCGTGCTGTTGCTGGCGTTGCTGGTGGTGCTGGTGGCGTGGCTGCAATTACGGCGCTGGGTCAACGTGTTGATCGGCGACATCCGCGGCAAACGCTTTCTCGACGACGCGGAATCGCCACGCTCATCGCAGCCGATACTCACCCAGGTGCGCCAGGTGCTGGCCGAGGTGGAGGAAAAGCAGCGTCTGGAGATCGACTTTCGCGAGAACTGGACGCCGCAGGCGCTCAAGCAGGTGGTGAACGAGCATCTGCATTCGGCGCAGGTGCTCATCGTCTCGAACCGCGAGCCGTACATCCACAACTACGATGCCGACCATCACCCGGTCGTGCAGGTGCCCGCGAGCGGCATGGTCACGGCGCTCGAGCCCATCATGCGAGCGTGCGCAGGAACCTGGATCGCGCACGGCGCCGGCCCCGCCGATCGGGAGACGGTGGATCGTTTCGACCAGATCCGCGTGCCGCCCGACGATCCCGCCTATACGTTGCGTCGCGTCTGGCTGAGCGCCGAGCAGGAGCAGGGTTATTACTACGGATTCTCGAACGAGGGTCTGTGGCCTCTGTGTCATCTGGCCTATGTGAGGCCGGCGTTTCGGCCCACCGATTGGCGTGCCTACGAAGAGGTGAATGCCAAGTTCGCCGACGTGGTCGCCGCGGAGGCGACGACCGACAGCCCGGTGGTGATGATCCAGGACTTTCATTTCGCGCTGCTGCCGAAACTCATCCGCGCCAAAATACCCAAGGCGACGATCGCGTTGTTCTGGCACATCCCCTGGCCGAATGCGGAGACCTTCGGCGTATGCCCGTGGAAACGCGAGATCCTGCTGCACATGTTGTCGGCGGACATTCTTGGGTTCCACACACGCTTCCATTGCCAGAATTTTCTCGAGACCGTCAATCGATACGTGGAATGCCAGATCGACCACGAGCACATGACCGTCACGCTGCAGGGCCGGGTGTGCCGCGTTGCGCCCTATCCCATTTCGATCGAATGGCCGCCGCGCTGGCTCGCGCGCCTGCCGGACGTCGCGACATGCCGCGCGGTGGTGCGCGAGCGTTACGGCATCGCGGCCGACGTGGTCATCGGCCTGGGGGTCGAGCGGTGGGATTTCACGAAGGGGATCATCGAGCGCTTCCATGCACTGGAATTGTTGCTCGACAAGAACCCGCGCCATCGGGGGCGCATTACTCTCCTGCAGATCGCCGCGCCCTCCCGCAGCACCTTGCCGGCGTACCAAGCTCTGCAGGAGCAGACCTACAGTGAAGTGGCGCGAATCAACGCGAAGTTCGGCGAGGGCGCGTGGCTGCCCATCGTGCTGATCGATCGACACCAGGAACCGGAGCGCGTGTTCGAGTTGTACCGAGCCGCAGATTTTTGCCTGGTCAACAGCCTGCACGATGGCATGAATCTGGTCGCAAAGGAATTCGTGGCCTCGCGCGACGACGAGGATGGCGTGCTGATCTTGAGCACTTTCGCCGGGGCGTCGCGCGAACTTCAGGAGGCGGTGCTCATCAACCCCTTCGATGTGAACGAAACGGCCGATGCCATGGAGATCGCCATGCGCATGGGTCGCGACGAGCGGCGCGACCGCATGCGTCTCATGCGCCGCACCGTCAAGGAGAACAATGTCTACCGGTGGGCGGGCAGAATGCTCATGGACGCCGCGCGCATACGAACGCGGCAGAGTCTGCCGTCGGTGAAGCGCCGCTTCGGGACCTGATGCAGGCCACGTCGCGGCGGTGCCGTCAGAGCGACTTCGCGAACTCGCACAGCTGATCTGCCGCGGCCTGCAAGGTCTCGTCCTTCTTGGCGATGCACAGACGCAGCAAGGTCATCGCCGGCGGCGCCGCGTAGAACGGCGACAGGGGGATCGTCGCCACCTTGGCCTCGCGGATCAGGCGGTCGGCGAAATCGACGTCGCCGGCCTGGCTGAGTGCGCCGTAATCCACGAGTTGAAAATAGGTGCCGGCCGCCGGCACCGGCTCGATGCCTGAGCCGCGGAGCCGTCCCGCCAGCAAATCGCGCTTTGCTTGAAAGAAGCCGGCGAGGCCCTTCCATGCGTCGGGGTTTTGCGCGAGATAGCGCGCGATCGCGTGCTGCAGCGGGGACGCGATGCTGAAGGTGTTGAACTGATGCACCTTGCGCAACTCGCGGGTGAGAGCCGCCGGCGCGATGCAGTAACCCACGCGCCAGCCGGTGGCGTGCAGGGTCTTGCCAAAGGAGAACACGGCAAAGCTGCGCTGGCGCAGTTCCGGATGCGCCAGCACGGAGGCGTGGCGGCGGCCGTCATACAGCACGTGTTCATAGACCTCGTCCGCGAGGATGCTGATGGGCCGGTCGCGGACCAGGGCCGCGAGCGACTCGAGGTCCGAGGCATCGGCGATCGAGCAGCTCGGGTTCTGCGGGCTGTTGATGATGATGAGGCGGGTCCGTTCGGTGAGCGCGCCGCGTACCCGGTCCCAGTCGTGGCGGAACGCGGGCGGAGTCAAGGGTATGCGTATGCAACGGCCGCCGGCCAGCCGGACCGCGGGTTCGTAGGCGTCGTAGGCGGGATCGAAGATGATGACGTCATCGCCCACCCGCACCACGGCCTGGATCGCGTCGTAGAGTGCCTCGGTGCCACCGCAGGTGACGGTGATTTCGGATTGCGGGTCGAATTCAAGCCCGTAACTCAAGAACAACTTGCGGGCGATCTGCTCACGCAATTCCGTGACGCCCTCCATGGGCGCGTACTGGTTGCGTCCCTCGGCCACGACGTCGACCAACGCCTGCGACAGACGCGGATCGATCGGATAGTCGGGGAATCCCTGGCCGATGTTGAGCGCGCCTTCCTCGAGCGCGCGGCGCGACATCACGGTGAAAATGGTGGTGCCGACATCCGGCAATTTGCTGTCGAAGAGCACGTCAACCTCTCAAGTTTTGCAGGCCGCCGGCCAGGGAACGTACGGTGAGTCCGCGTTTGCGCAGTTCGCGGGCGGTCGCGAGGCTGCGCTTGCCGGATGCACAAAGGAGCAGGTAGTGGCCGGCGGGCGACAACTGCGCGGGGTTCGCCAGCAGCATGGGCATGGCGATGTGCCGCACCGGGACGGGTGCGGGCTGCGTGGCGACTTCCTCGTCGGTACGCACGTCGATGAGATCGAGCCCCTGCGCGGAGGCGGCGGCGAGCGACGGTAGTTCGAGTTCCAGATCCTCATCATCGCGCGCGATACCGTGGATCAATGCGCATGCCGGCGCGACACACGCCACGCGGCGCGGCGCCTTGAGCTTGACGCTGGAAAAATTCATGAAATCGAGCAGCATCAATTCGCCGCCGAGCTGCCCCGGAACTCCCAGCAGAATCTTCAAGGTGAGCAGCGCCTGGATCGAACCGAAGGCGCCGGGCACGGGGCCGAGCACGCCGGCCTCGGCACAGTTGCCCACCACGCCGTCGGCCGTGGCGTCCGGCCACAGGCACCGCAGGCAGGCATGCGCGGGATCCGGCTTGTAGACCTGGAGCTGGCCTTCGTACTGATACACGCTCGCGAACACGGCGGGACGCCGGGCGAGCACCGCGGCGTCATTGATCAAAAACTTGGTGCGGAAGTTGTCGCTGCAATCGACGACGACATCGTGGGCTTGCACCAGTTCGACCGCATTGCCGGCGGCGAAGCGCACGCGATGGGTTTGCACGACGACACTGGGATTGATCGCGCGCACCGCGACGCCGGCGAGATCGACCTTGGATTTCCCCACATCCGCCAGGTCGTAGATCGGCTGCCGGTGCAAGTTGCTGGGGTCCAGCGTGTCGGCATCGACGATGCTCAAATGCCCCACACCGGCACCCGCCAAGTATTGCAGCACGGGACTGCCGAGGCCGCCGGCGCCGACGATCAGCACGCGACTCTGGGAGAGTTTGGCCTGGCCGGCCGCCCCGATTTCCTTGAGAAGCAGCTGCCGTGAGTAGTCAGGCTGCATCGTGACCATGATGGTGGTCGTGGTCGTGGTCGTGGTCGTGCAAGTGTTGGGGAGGCTCGGCGCAGCGCTCGCAGTTGACCCAGCCGGAATTGCCGCTGCGGTAATGCTCCTTCTTCCAGAGCGGCACGCGGTGCTTCACCTCGTCGATGATGAACCGGCAGGCGTCGAAAGCTTCGCCGCGGTGCGCCGCGCTCACGCCCACCCACACGGCCATGTCGGTGAGGTCGAGCGACCCGACCCGATGGATGCACAGTGCATGCTTGATGGGGAAGCGGCTGAGCGCTTCCGTGAGAATGCGATCGCCTTCCTTCAGGGCGAGGGCTTGGAATGCTTCGTATTCAAGGCGTGTGACGTCCTGGCCTTCATTGTGGTCACGCACCCAGCCTTCGAAACTCACGTAGCCGCCGGCGCCGGGATCGATGATTTCGCGCCGCGCCGACTCGGTGTCGATCGCCGTCTCCGTGAAACGAAAGCGCATCAGCCGCCCGCGACGGGTGGAATGAAGACCACGGAGTCGCCCGACGCCAGCTTGCGGGACCAGTCCGCGAACTCGCTGTTGACGGCAACCTTCAATTGCTCGCGCGACAACGTGAACCCATAGCGCGCGGTCAACTCCGTGAACAGATCGGCCGGCGTCGCCGCGGCCGTTTCCAGCGTCTCCTCGGATCGTCCTGCTTGTTCGCGCATGAGGGCAAAGTATTGGATGGTGAGTTGCATCGGGTTGGCCAGGGTGCCGGCGAGCGCGTCATGGGCCCTGGCGTACTCCTCCGGTGTGTTGATGTTGTCGAGGGCATGCCGGTCGCGGGCCCTAAGCAGACGCGCGCCGTGACGGATCAGAAATTTCCGCGGGCAATGACCGCCGGCGGCCAGAAACGCCGTGAGCGCGGCCGCCGCCGACGGTTCCCAGATCGTGCACAGCGGTTCGGGCAACCCATCGAAGGTGCTGCGATACGCCGTGGCAAAGGCGCCGGGGTCGCGTTCGGCGAGCAGTTGCTCCAGGGCCGCAGCCGAGAGGAACGGCAGATCGCATGCGATCACCAGCCAAGCCACGTCAGGGGCCGCGGCGAGGGCCGAGCGGATCCCGACGATGGGTCCTTCACCCTCGACGGAGTCGATGATCAGGGGCTTGTCGGCGCGCGTGGACTCGGCGGCCTGATTCGCGCGCACGGAGACGAACACCTTGTCGACGTGCCGGGCGGCCAACTCGAACGCGCGATCGAGTTGGCTTCTGCCCTGATAGACCAGCGCCGCCTTGTCACGGTGCATGCGCGAGCTCTTGCCGCCGGCGAGAATGAGGCCGTACACGGCGGGCGCGGAGATCATGAGGCTTCCTCGAGAACGTAGGTGCTCTTGCCGCCGTCCTTCGCCATCAGCCGCGTATCGCCGATGACCATGTCGTGAGACAGCGCCTTGCACATGTCGTAGATGGTGAGCGCGGCGATGCTCGCGCCGGTGAGCGCTTCCATCTCCACGCCGGTCTTGTGGTGTACGCTCACCGTGCAAAGAATGACCGCCGAGTCGCCGTCGAGCTCGATCGTGATGCGGCAATTCTCGATTCCCAGGGGATGGCAGAAGGGGATCAATTCGTGGGTGCGCTTCGCTCCCATGACCCCGGCGACGATGGCGGTATCGAAGACGGGTCCCTTCGCGGAGCGCAGGCCGTTCTCGCGCAGAGCCGCGGTCACCGCAGGCGGAAATCGCACGCGCGTCTGGGCCACCGCCGTGCGTTTCGTGGCGACCTTTCCGCTGACATCCACCATGGTGGGACGTTGCTCATCATCCAAATGTGAAAATGCCATGTTCAGCCGCCGATGTAGTACATCTCGATTTTCCTGGGCTGCGGCTCGGCGCGGCGGAACTCGTCGCGCAGCTCGCTGTAGCGATCGGTGCGACCGAGCCATTTTCCGCGAATCACGTTCAGCAGCTCTGCGTCATTGGCGCCGGCGCGCATCGCCGCCCGCAGGTCCAAGCCCTCGGTGGCGAACAGGCAGGTATAAAACTTACCCTCCGACGAGAGCCGGGCCCGGCTGCACGCGCCGCAGAACGGTTGCGACACGGAGGATATGAACCCGACTTCGCCGCCGCCGTCATCGAAGCGCCAGCGCTGCGCGACTTCGCCGCGATAATTTTCACCAATCGGTGACATCGGCCAACGGGCGCCGATGCGGGCCACCAGCTCGCTCGAGGGCACGACCATCTCGGGGCGCCACGCGTTGCGGTTGCCGACGTCCATGAATTCGATGAAGCGCACGATGACGGGCTTTCCCCGGAAACGCTCGATCAGGTCGAGTGCGGTGTGATCGTTGACGCCGCGCTCGATGACCGAATTGATCTTGACGGGGGCCAGTCCCGCTGCGATCGCGGCATCGATGCCGTGCAGAACTTGATCGAGCGCGGCAAAACCGCCGCTCATGCGCGTGAACACGACGGGGTCCAGCGTGTCGAGGCTCACCGTGACGCGCCGCAGCCCATTGGCATGCAGGTCGACGGCATGCTGACCCAGCAGGACGCCGTTGGTGGTGAGCGCGATATCCTGGATGCCGGATATCGCGGTGAGGTCGCCGACGAGATCCGCGAGGTTGGCGCGCAGCAGGGGTTCTCCGCCGGTGAGCCGCAGCTTGCGGACGCCGAGCGTCGCGAACAGGCGCGACAGGCGTACGATCTCGTCGAAGGACAGGCGCTCCTGGGACTTCAGGAACCGGTAGTTGTCATGGAACTGCTCCTTCGGCATGCAGTACGGGCAGCGAAAGTTGCAGCGGTCCATGACGGAGATGCGCAGGTCGTGCAGCGGCCGCGCAAAGCGATCGAGCGGGTGATCGGCACCCCGGATGTCGTGAATGGTGGATTCCATGGTGGTACGGGATCACCAGCGATAGACGCTGGTGACGAAGCCCCGTGGATAGGTGTTTGGGCCGGGCGGCAGCTCGACGAACCCGTCGGTGCCCGCGAGGCTCAGAAAATCGCCCGAGCCGTTCGGCGGCCGCGGATTTGCCCAGGGCCGACCCCAATCGTCGTGTTCGATTTGCACTGGAAGAAAATAGGCCATCGAATGTTGAAACGTGACCGGTGCAGCGAGCGCCAAGCGCTCCGGCGCGGCGCGGCGCGTTCCCATCGCCTCGGCGATCGCCGGGATCACGTAGCGAATCAAACAGACCAGGGTCGAGACCGGATTGCCGGGCAGACCGAACACCGATTGTCCTTGAGGGCCGATCCCGAACCACATGGGCTTGCCGGGGCGTTGCGCGATGTTGTGAAAGACTTCCTGGACGCCCAACTGCATGAGCACCTTGGGCACCAGATCGAACTTGCCCATGGAGACGCCGCCGCTGAGGATGACGACCTCGTGCGTCGTCAGGTGCAGCGTCAAGCGCTCGCGCAGCATGTCCTCGTCGTCCAGGACATGATCATCCCCGATGCGGCCGAAGCCGCGCTTGCGCAGCGTCGCCGCAACCGCGTAGGAGTTCGAGCGGCGTACCTGGTAATCGGCGATGGGATCGCCCGGTTCGATCAGTTCGTTGCCGGTCGAGACCACCATGACCGCGGGCTGGCTGCTGACGCGCACCCGGGCCATGCCCGCGGATGCTGCGACCGCGATCTCGGGCGCCCGCAACAGCGTTCCGCTTTCGAGCAGCAACGCGCCCTGGCGGCCGTCGCTGCCGCGGCGGTGCACGTTATGGTAAGGCGTCGAGGCGACCGTCGCCTTCAACGACACATAGCCGTCGACGATGTCGTATTGCTCGACGGGGATCACGCAGTCCGCCGCGTGGGGAAGAATCGCACCCGTCATGACCTCGATGGCGTTCTCGCCACGCGCCAGTTTGAGCGGCGGCGAACCGGCGCCCTGGGTGGCTTGGATGTGAAAGCGGCGCGATCCGCGGCGCAGCCACTCGCTGTCCACGGCGATGCCGTCCATGGTCACGCGGTCGAACGGAGGGTGATCCCGTTCGGCATAAACGTTCTCGCGCAGTGTCCCGCCGACGCACTGCGTGAGCGGCAGTGATTCGATGGGTAAGCACGTCAGCCGAGAGTTGATCGCCTCTTCGGCCAGACGCGGGGTGATGAGCGTACCAGCCTGCATGGTCCTTCCGTTGCGCGCGACGAATCCGTCCGTCGCGCGCCTTGTCTTATGACGGCTTGTTCTTCGCCTTGAAAATCTTCAACTGTTCGTTGAATCGACCGACGTTGGCCTGAAGCTCGTCGACCGCAGCATTGTTCTTCTGCGTCAGCACCTTCTGGTGTTCTTCCGCCTTCTTCTTCTCGTCGCCGGACAGCTTGGCGATGTCCTTCGGCGTCGCCGAATCCATTTCCAGCTTGATGCAATCGAGGTAGGCGTTCATTTCGTTGTTGTAACGATCGAAATCGTGTTTGGCGGCGATCATCTGATCCTTGGTCGCGGTGGCGCCATCCGGCGGCGCGTCGGGCGAATGCGGATAGGTGCAGGTCGCCTGCGAGTGGGCTGCGGTGCCGAGTGCGAAAACCAGCGTAAGCGGTATCCAAGCCTTCATCGGGAATCCTCTATTTATCGGTGCGAAAGTTGTTCGGTGCGAGTGCGATCTTACGGCCATGGCCCAGAAGCCGCCAGCATTCCCCGATTCGCCGGTAAGTGGATGATTGAATTGGGGCTGGCGGGGGGGCATTTCAAGCTCCACGGCCGGGAGTTGTGCAGCGGAGAGGGCCCGGCGCTTCGACCCCGGGGAGTGCTGCCGCGGCGACTCGCGGGGTCTGCCGGCTCCGGGGGCGGGGCCCGGCGCTACGGCCCTGCAGCCGGCGGGGGCCCGGGGCCGGAACTCCTGAGAGCTATGCGACGCCCATTTGCCGCCGCCATCCCGGGGTACCGCTCAATTCGGGTTCCCGAATCGCTCGGCGACCGTTACACTGCCGGCGCGCGCCCGTAGCTCAGCTGGATAGAGTACCTGGCTTCGAACCAGGGTGTCGGCGGTTCGAATCCGTCCGGGCGCACCAAATTAGTCGTGCGGCTCAATCGCCCTTCGTCGGCACCTGATGTTCATCGTTGTGACGATTCGAACCGCCGACAGAAAACAAGCCGGTTCGACGACTTGCCCGTCTTCGGGCAAGTCGGACGCTGGCGCGCGCAGCGCGACGGCGGTCCGGAGCGAAGCGGAGGACGAGCGGCGCAGCCGCGAGCACTAGCTTCGCCGCAGGCGAAGTTGAGCGCCCGAAGGGCGACCCCGAAGGGGTGAGCGCGAAGCGAGAATAATCCGTCCGGGCGCACCATCTGTGTGATTTATAAGGTATTTTTTTGAGATTTTGGCCGGCGATTTCCTCGCGAAATTGCGCGGTCTTTCTCGAAACCGAGGGTCGGCTGATCGACAAGTCGACCGCAGGCCGACTTGGACGTCGGCGCGCAGCGTGACGGCGGTCCGGAGCGAAGCGTAGGACGAGCGGCGCAGCCGCGAGCAACCCGTTCCGGCGCACCAACAACCAGGTCGTGTCAGTGGCAGCAGCCTCCCGTCTCGGCAGACAGCTTGAAGAAGTCATCGCCAGCTTGAGCAAGCTGGACGCGCGGTTCGCGTTGATTGGCGGGCTCGCCCTGGCATCTCACAAAGTGATCCGCGCTACGCAGGACATCGACCTGCTCACCGACTCTGAAAAAGCCGAGGACATCGACCGTGAGTTAGTTGCGATCGGCTACCAGTGTCTGCATCGCAGTCCCGATGCCGGCAACTACCTGCGCGGTGATGAGCGCGTGGACTTCATCTACGCCAGTCGCCCTGCGGCACGGGGCTTGCTCAGCAGTGCCACATCGATTCAAACCGCTTTCGGCGAAGTGAGGGTCGTTAGCAGCGAGGGATTGATTGGGTTGAGCGTACCTACCGATAACGGACACCCGTTTGCCGCCGATGGCGGTATAACTCACGTCCCGGCGGCTACTCGCCTTGATCCATTTGAAGCCTTGGATAACTTGATGACGGTCATCGAGGCGTTATGTCCTGTTTGGCCGAACCGCGAGATATTCTCGTCCACTGACCGATTCTTGATCTAAGGCTCTCACCAAGCTCTGATTCCCGATGGCTCAGAGAATTGGGCGTCGGTCATCGTGACCGAAGTTCGGGGGCTTGAATCTCTCCGGGCGCGCTCGATTCGTAGAAAGACGATAAAGATGGTCACCAACAGGGGGGATTCCCATTCGTCATGACTTCGCGCGCGACATACCGATCTGTTAGGTTTCTGGAATTGATCTATGCCTAGTGTGCCAGCGCCGTTTTCGTGGCTGCAGCTTCTCGCCGCGTTTGGCTTCGGCTCTATTGTCGCCGCCCTGCTGGGTTGGTTCGGTGCGAAGGCCGTGGCCATTTCCAATCACCGCCAGAACTGGATCAACGCGCTGAGAGATGACCTCGTCGCTTATCTTAAAGAAGTGGATGCCCTCCATTTTCGAGTCACCAAACTGTTGCGTGAAGGAGATCCGCAGGATCTCGAGAAACAGCAGGACGCCCGCAATGCCGCCATGATGGCGTACCGGCGTGTGCTGATGCGCTTGAATATGACGGAGACGCTGCACGTGAATTTGGCCGATCGTCTGAATGAGCTGATGGTCATCAACTCGAATACCGCTGATCCGCGACAAATTGACGCGGTCGTGAACGCAGCACGCGAAGTTCTGAAGTATGAATGGGCCGTCACAAAGTACGGCATGTTGACAAGACCCATCATGACTTACAAAGCGTGGCGCAAGAAGCGATGAGCATCAGTTCTGGGTTTCGACAATGCACATGCGGCCCCTAAGGAGGGTGGTCGGTTCTCTCCGCGGCGGGTGGAGTATGACCATGGGCATCCGGACGGACGCACCATAGAAGTCTACGAATTTACGGATGCTGGAAAGTTAGTCGAAGATTTCTTTGCCGCTGTGGATCGAATACTGAAGACGGAGGTACGACATGAAAGTAATCACGATTGGCATTATGCCGCAGGAAAAAGTACGAGCCAGGGCTATTGCCATTGCCCGAGGTCAGTACAAGCCCAAGCCACGCGATCCGAAGATTTGGTTCCCGAGTATGAAATCGCTCGCTGAGACGTTGAGCGACAAAAATATGGAACTCATCAAGATCATTGCTGAGCAGAAGCCGGAATCTATTGCGGCCCTTTCTCAGCAGACAGGTCGAGCGAGCAGCAATTTGTCGCGCACTCTCAATCGGCTTGCGATATTTGGGTTCGTCACGCTACAAAAGCGGCCCGGAAATGTGGTGAGGCCTATTGCCAAAGTCGTCAAGTACAACATCTTGGCGGGGGCGGCTAGCGGTTAGCCTCTGCCCCTTGCAGCCGGCACGCTCGTGGATGTATTGCGCGAGCCGCCACTGTTCCCATCCTGATCCCGACCCTCACCGCCCATCCGCGTCCTCGTCGGCTGGCTGGTCGGATTTGTCGTCCAAAACTTGGAACAGCGTCCCGAATTAAGGGGCTCGCCGATTATTTCGATTATTGATTTGTTTGTTTCGTTTATGTAGAATGTTGCTTCGAAGAAGGAGTCACTGTGGACGCTGTTTTGAGCTTGGGTCCTGAGCCCATTCAACCTACTGAAGAGGTGTCCGCGCTGGCAGCCGACGCGAGCCGACGGCTTTTTCGAGTGATTGGAGCGAGCCAAAGAGAAACTTGCGTCGTTCGATTCGAGAGTGCGCCCGATGAACCTGTGGTCCTGCCAGCCGCTGCGGTCCGACTATTGGGCGCCTTGCTGACCGAACTGGCGAAGGGCAACGCGGTCACCCTAATGCCGCACCACGCTGAACTGACGACTCAGGAAGCCGCGGATCTTTTGAACATCTCGCGCCCCTTTCTCGTTCGCCTTCTCGAGGAAGGCCAATTACCCCACCACAAAGTGGGGACGCATCGCCGGGTAAGGTTTGCGGATCTCATGACGTACAAGCGGCATCGTGATGCGGAAAGCGACGTCGCACTCCGTGAGCTCGCGGCGTTGTCTCAAGATATGAACCTCGGAACGTAACCAACGGCGCGAACCTGCACGGGGCACCGCAGTGGCAACCTTTACAGTGCTCGGACGCCTGCGTGTTATATCCCGCGGCGGTTCGCGATCTCGTCGTAGAGCTTGCTCGCACCGGGTTGTTTCGTGCGAAATGGACTGCTCGCATTCATTCAGAATGGATTGACGCTGCGGTCCGTGATCGACCTGAACTTGAGCGAACTCGGCTGGTGCGCGCCGCACATCTCATGGACATCGCCGTGCTCGACTGTCTGGTTACCGGCTTCGAAACCCTCGAAGCCGGTTTGACGTCGCTTCCGGATCCGGATGATCGTCATGTGCTAGCGGCGGCGATTCATAGCGGTGCCCAGGAGATCGTCACATTCAATCTGCGCGATTTTCCGGACGCAGTACTGCATCGGTACGGAATCCGAGCGATTCACCTGGACAGCTTTGTCGAACACCTTCTCCATTTGAATTTCGAAGCGGTGTGCGAAGCTATCCGGAGGATTCGCCGCAGGCTCGCTAACCCGCCACGCACCGCCGAGGAGATGATCGAGAACTACGAAAGCAGGGTCTTGCGGTGAGCGCCTCAATTTTGCGGACTCGACTCCGATCTTTGTGACTAATTGTGAAGGGCCTCCGCGCGAACGAGCGCTCTCGACATATTTTCTTTGAACCGGCTTCCCAGGAGTCACTGCCTGGGCGACCTCTGTCGACAGCGCGCCTGCCACCGGCTCTGTCCCACGGATTCTGAGCATGTCCGGTAGCCCTGCAGGTGCTGGAGGCAGAGCAAACGCCCGACGGGGTTACGGAACGCTTCACCACGGGTTGATATGTTGCACTGACACTGCTCAAGGCATGGAACACAGGCCATCCGGGCGGGGTAGGGACAGTCGATGCCGACGACACCGGTGGGGCACTGATCCGCGTGGGCAGCTGATTCAGGAGGCCGGTGTACTGCCCAATCCGGAGCTGATCGCTGAGGCGGTCAACGTTGTCGTGTCCATTTGTCGCACCAAAACCGGTGGGCGGGTGGAAGAGGTGGCCGCCGTGAAGGGGTGGTCGGCCGGAGATGGCTTTCACATCGCGCGGCTCGCTTGAGTGCTACCATAATCGCTATGGCCAGTCCGTCCACCAAGCCCCGATCGAAGTCGATCGATCCGGCGATCCCGCCGGCAGTGCGCCAGTTTCTGGAGAGGATTTCACGCACGTTCAACGTGACCGGCTCCTTGCTGTACGGTAGCCAGGCGCGGGGTGACTCTCATGGCGAGAGTGACGTCGACTTGGCAGTCTTTCTGGCGGGCCAGCGGCGGAAGCCGGGCCAGCGTTTTCTGCCCACGGCTTGGGCTATGGACGACGCGGCGATCGATATCTTGTTGGAGACGGGCACCTACATTTCACCGTTACCGATCTGGGAGGACGAATGGGAGCATCCCGAGACCCATTCCAATCCCGCCTTGCTGCGTAACATCGCGGCAGAAGGTGTTCGATTGTGAAAGATGCAAGAGCGCCGCAGGTGCTCTTGGACAGAGCAGCGCGGTCAGCGAAATCCGCTCGTCTACTTCTGAAACCGGTGACGCGTCGCAATCTCTCGTGTTGCAAAAGGCTGCTGAGAGGGCATGCCGTTCCTCTTGTGCTTTATCGTTCATACATTGGTCCGAAATCCGCTCCCGGCGCGGTATTTGCGGCCAGTACGCTCCTGTGGTGAGCGACAGAATTGGTCGCCCGGTTCCGGATTAGCTGCACACATAACCACTGATTTTTATACAGATGCGGCGTATCATGTATAGAAATTTCGATTTTCTATACATGTATTGAATAGGAAGGGATCTGTGATGACCATTCCAGCGCTCGACCGCCTTTCGTCCGAGCGATTCGAGACCCCGGCGATCTTGAAAGCACTGGCACTGGCCAGCCGCAAACTCGCGGAGCTCAAGGGCGTCGCGGCGTCAATTCCGAATCAGGGCATCCTCATCAACACCTTGGGGCTGCAAGAAGCCAAGGATAGCTCGGCGATCGAGAACATTGTCACGACGCACGATGAACTGTTCAAGGATGATGCACTGCCTGAAGATTTTAGCAATGCCGCCGCAAAAGAGGTTTTGCGCTATCGGCAAGCGCTGGCAATCGGCTTTGATCTTGTCAGAGATAGCGGACTACTGACGACGAACCATGTGCTGCAGATTCAGGCGGAACTGGAACGAAACACCGCGGGCTTTCGCAAGCTCCCCGGCACTGCGCTCAAGGACGGCGCAGGCAACACGGTGTATACACCACCTCAGGAACCGGATGTCATCATCGATCTGATGCGCGATCTGGAGCGCTTCATCAATGACGATGGAATATTTGATGCCGATCCACTCATCAAGATGGCTCTGATTCACCACCAATTCGAGAGCATTCATCCTTTCTATGATGGCAATGGTCGCACCGGCCGCATTATCAATGTGCTGTACCTCGTCAAACAAGGACTCCTCGACATTCCAGTCCTCTATCTCAGCCGTCATATCGTCCAGACAAAAACCGATTACTATCGCCTTCTGCAGCAAGTGCGCCAAAGCGATACCTGGGAGGACTGGGTGCTATACATGCTGACAGCGGTAGAGCGAACTGCAGGCGACACGATTACCACCATCGCTTCCATCCGAAGCGCTCTGATGGACTACAAACATCGCATTCGCGGTCGACACAAATTTTATAGCCAGGATCTGATAAACAATCTCTTCACTCATCCGTATACCAAGATCGCATTCATTGAACGCGATCTCGAGGTCTCTCGCCTGACCGCGACCAAGTATCTCGATGCACTGGCTGAAGATGGCTTTCTACAAAAACAGAAAATCGGTCGCACGAATTACTACGTCAACGTCGTGTTGAACCGGATTCTAACCGGGGCAGAAATGAGAGCTGGGATTGTCTAGACGTATGTATGCGGCACCAATAGCCGCCGGGACTCCTGCGGAAACATCGGTGCCCTCGCGACAAGATGGTGCTCTTCTGAATTGGCCTCGTACCAATAAGCTGTGACGCCGGGAGATGCTCGAGTGAGAATCGGAGACGGCATCGCACAATGCCCAGACCGGGCCTTCGCGCACCCGCGAGGCGCAGTGATGCGCCACTATGCCGTAGCGCCCGAGTGGTTATCGTTCATTGTGTTATATACGGCGTTCCGCAAATTGACCGGGAACCGTCCGCCTCCCGACATACCCTCGGGCGCAGTGTTGGTGAACTCGATGCATGTGACTCTTCTGGCTGAGTCGACAAACCAGGAATGTCCGTAGGCACCGCCCCAACCCCGGGTACCGATCGACTCGGACGTGTGGGATTGGGTCGGGTTGCCAGCGTTGCTGCAAGTGTGAAAAAAAGGTTGTCAAGAGCGCATGAATTTGATCACCGGCTCGAAACGGGTTTCCGGGATTTCGCCTAACTCATCGGCATAGATCCGTTCGGCCTCGGCGAGGCTGGTCGTATTCACCAATGCCTTCACTCCGGCACACGCTTGATCGACCATGACGTCGGAAGCAAAAAAATAGAATCATTAGATACGCCAAGGCGTTTTGCGACCTCCCTAACGGGCGCCGTCCAAACGATTTCGTGGAGCGATTCACGCCGGAAGCAATGCCGGTGACGAAACGGCGGAGCGTCTGGTCGCAGCACACTCTTCGCCGACAAGGTTGTTGGCTGCGCCGATTCCAGCAAATGCTCGCTCTGGAATAATATCCCAGAAATGGGATACACTGCATGAGAGGCAAGGCCGCCCCGGAAGAGAAGCCGCTCCACTGGGTGCGTGCCAGCAAGCGGGATTTGATGGCAATGCCCGAGACGGTGATTCGCCACATCGGCACGGCGCTCAGTGTGGCGCAGTATGGCGGCAAGCATCCCGATGCCAAACCCTGGAAGGGGCTCGGCTCCGGAATCTTTGAAGTGGTCAGCGGCTTCGACACCAACACGTTTCGCGCTGCTTAGGCAGTGCGGTTCGAACGCGCTGTCTATGTCCTGCACTGCTTTCAGAAGAAATCGACGCGCGGCGTGCGCACGGCGAAGACGGATGTGGATCTGATCGAGCGACGTCTGAAGGCGGCAAAAACGGAATATGAGGCACAGTATGGCCCGGCCAAGTAAAAGCGCTGAGAAGATCGAGACGAGTTCCGGGAATGTGTTTGCCGATCTCGGCCTGCCGGATGCGGCTGAGCTCGACACCAAGGTCCGTCTCGCGGTGGCCATCAACCGGCAGATCACGTCGCGCCGGCTGACTCAGGCCGCGGCCGCTCAGGTGCTGTCGATCAATCAACCGAAGATCTCGGCGCTCAAACATTATCTGCTCGATGGTTTCTCGGTCGAACGTCTCATGACGTTTCTGACGGCCCTCGGCAGCGATATCGAGATCCGGATTCGCCCTCACGCGGGACGAGGATCCGGCCGAATTCTGGTGCAGGCGGCCTAAACACGCCTCGCCCATTCGCGTAGCAACCCGCCCAACTGGCGGCATTCGAGCCCGCAGTCTTCGTGTCCCGATTCCGTACGACGGTAAACTCAAGGCTGCTGCGCGTAGGGCGGAAGGACGATGGTTTTATTGACCAGCACGTCGAATGCATACCCGGGGCGAATGGTGATGGTCGGTTGGATGGCAAGATTCTTGTTGAGGAGCGTGGTGCCGACCTGATTGAGTTCGTTGGCCACGGCTGCACTTGTTTGCTGGCTCGTTGATGAGGATGTCAATGCACTGCTGTTTTGGGGCTGACTCAACTCTGCGCCGACGCCGAGCATGCTCATCAGGATGGCGGATCCGAAGATGCGTGCATAATGATTGTTCACTCGATCGGCGAATCCAGCCTCACCGATGCTGTCGGTTCCCTCCATCCCGCCGATCTCGAGAGTCGAGCCGTTCGGAAAGATCAGCCGATTCCAGGCGACGAGCACACGCTGTTGACCGTAGGCGACTTGACTCGTGCCCCCGGCGGCCGCCCAACTTCCTCCACCCGTGGCCGGGGCAAACTCCTCCACCCTGATGCCGTAAATCGGCGCCGGTCGGCGCCGAGCTAGAGAGCGGCGGCGGGACGTTACGCTAGGTCCTTTTT
>PLUE01000038.1 GCA_003164785.1 Gammaproteobacteria bacterium
TCTCAAACCCATTGACACGTTCCGGAACGCGGCGGGAGCTAGTTATGTCTACGGATCCTATGCGACCGTAAGAATTGCTCCCCATGGCGCCGTACAAGCGATACTAGATGCCCAATTCAAGAACGGCGAAGTGAAGGAGGTCCCCGCTAGTCAAACCTACGTGGATGACCTGCCGGCGTACAATGATTCGATTCGGGGCCTGTTCGAGAAGCTCGCTGAAGTTCTTGGCGGTCAAGACCTGCCGTGGCTCAAAACCGCCGCAGTGACGCCGAATATCGGAAAACAAATAACTGCAACTCGAGGACTATTGCAAAAATGCAAATGAAACGACATGTCCTGATCGCGAGCCTTCTGGTATGGAGTTCGTCGGTACTCAGTCAAACCCAGTATTCAACTGGCGGGGCGACTCTGAACTACACCGGCAAGGTTGCCCCGCAAGCCATCAAGGACCAAGCCAGTCAAATGGCTGAGGCCAAAGCGATAGAGGCCTACTATGCAAAAGCTGGGCAGTCTGACTTTACGAACTTTGATAGCAACCGCGACAAGATTCTAGGGAATCTGGATCGTTACGTGTTGGAAGCGACCGTGGTAAATGAGCAAGACCGTACCGACGCCAAACAGTACTCGGTGACTATCCGCGTCACACTTAATATGCCGGCGCTCAATTCAGCAATTAAGGAGAGCTCTGCGGTCGCCAACGTCACCAAATCGGGCAAATCCAAACTCACCTTCCTGTTCGTCGCCCGTCAAGCCAGTGACTTAACGACCTATGATCCACACGTGTTTAAGCGCGTGGATACCGGCTTGAAAACCAACGGGTCAACCTCCGTGGCAGAAAACGGAACCGAAGGTGAGACGGTCACGAAGACCCAAGTCAGTACCAATGCGACGAAAACAGCATCCGGGGTCAGCCTCGTTAATACCTCTGCCCAGGTGGAGAGTGGCGGTAGTACGGTCCGTAAGGTCGCCGAAGTGTCCTATCGATTATTTCCCATATCGAGTTTGGACGCGGTATTCGGTAATTCCTTCAAAACCGCGGGTTTTCGAGTAATCGAAGCCACAGATGTCGAGCCATACAGCGGCGGCAAACTGCACGTGGCGATGGTGCAAGAGGATTACAAGACCAGCTTGGATCTTAAGTCGCAGACGTTGGTAGATGTAGAGGCGGGTCTTCGCAATGCGCAGATCCCGTACCTTGCACTTGGGACCCTCGATGTGGGCTTCGCCACTCCGGATCCAGCGACAGGGCTCATTCGCGTCTCTGTCATCGTCAATGCAAAGATCATGGACTTGACGGATACGATCCCTGAAACCGTGGCAACGGTTGGACCCGTCCAATACAACGGCTTGGGTCCAACGGATACCGAGGCGCAGACCAATGCGCTGAAGCTCGCGGCGCAGAATGCGAGTCACGATTTGATAAGCCAATTGACGAATTCCGGAATTCACTAATCAAGGGGAAGAAGAATGAAGAATCGTATTGTCGTTACCGCGATCGTTGCTTTGGGGATGGCTCCGCTCGGAGCGTGGGCCCAGCTGCCGTCCGTGCCAGGATTCGGTAGTAAATCCACCGGAGGTCCCGATTTGGTCGCCTCTCAAACCGGCCTCGTTACCTCCTACGTGGGCGCCAGTAAGGATGTGCTGACGTCGCAGGCCAAAATGTTGGCAGCCCTCGGATTGAAAGACCAGGCGGCCAAGGCGCAGGCAGAATCAGACTCGTTGAGTGCCGGTGCAACAGCGGGAAATATCAAGGACGAAGAAGCAGTGCAATCCGATGAGTCAAAGGCACTCTCCGATGCATTGAAGGCGCCGGTGGGAACGCTCGATGCGGAGTCAAAGAAGACATACACCCAAGGCTTGGTATTTTTGGCAGCAGGGTTAGTCAAGTATTCCGGAATGAGCAAGGATGTTGACGCATTCAGGAGTGGTTTGTCGGGGGCCTCCCTTCTCCAGACACCGAAACTCCAGACTGGGGCATTCATCGTCAAGAGCTTTCCTGGAAACTTGCAGAATTTGACGGAGACTATGAAAAACGCAGTAGCTTTCGCCCACAGTCACGGCATTGAAGTTCCGCCAGAAGCCACTGCCGTCATTTGACGGCAGTTAGAAGGAGTTGACCATGAGGCCTAAAGCAATCATCAGCTATTTGGCGGTGGCGACGCTCGTTGTCGCCTGCGGCAAGAAAGAGGAGGCGAACGTCGGCGCCGCTCCACCCGTAACCGCATCAGCTGCGACTGCGCCCGTCGCGCCGATGCCTGATGTTGGGAAGCTCGAAACGGTTACCGTGACAACGAAAGGAAGCGGTCCGTCGGCAGGCGTCGCCGTGCAAGAGGCCATGAAAATGGCGATTTTGGAAGTCAATGGCGCAACCATTGATACTAGTTCTGTGGCCGTAAAGTTTGGATTGGATGTAACTGAAGGGCAAACTTCCGCCTCGTTTCGAGGGGCGGCTTTTGCGGAAGCGATTGCTCAACGATCAAAAGGCGCGATCACTGGTTTTAAGTTGCTGGAGATGACTGAACCGACCACACAAGGTGGCTTGTACAAGGCGACTATTGAAGCGGCGATCGCGAAGTTTCGTCCTCCAGAAGACAGCAAGAAAATCAAGATCGCGATTGCGCCTCTTCGTGTGAACGCCAACTCATTTGTATTTGGCACCCAAAGCGTCCCTGCTTCGAAAATTGCACAGGATATTCATCAGCAGATACTTGACGCATTGACTGCAACTGGCCGATTTAGTGTATTGGATCGAGATTTTGGCAGTGACGTTCAGGAAGAACTTGATTTGGTTTCGACGGGGCAAACACCTAATTCGGAAATGGCGAAGCTCAGTCAAACGTTGAGCGCTGATGTGATGTGGGTCGGCACAATCAACGATTTCGCTTACGTAAGAACCGCCAGGAAGCTAATCACGAGCGATCGCGAACTGGTGAGCTATTCGGGCGGATGGTCCGTATCGCAGCGCATATTGAATGTATCGACCCGACAGATCATGCTTTCAAATACGCTACAAGAGCGGGCGCCGACTACCGATCCGACTACGATGGATAGAGGGATCAACGTCGAACAAACCGCAAGCAGCATGGAAAGCGCGATCGTTAGCGAAACCGTCGCTGCAATTTTAAGTCGTACTTTCCCTGTCACGGTTCTCGCAAAGGACGGGACGAATGTCGTCTTAAGTCAAGGCGGTCAATCGGTGAAGGAAGGCGCGCGATATGCGGTGGCTTCACTGGGCAAAGAGATGATTGACCCTCAAACGCAACAATCGTTAGGAAGGATCGAAACGCCTTGCTGCGATGTTGTCATCGATAAGGTGGCGACGACAATGTCGTACGGCCACCTGGAGAATGCAAAAATAGCGCTGGAGTCGGTTGATCCGACGGGATTGCAAATACGAGAAGAGTTGAAGCCAGCGAAGGTCGCGGCCGCGGAAAATCCAGAGGCGAAACCCAAAGTTAAGGCGGTAAGCTTGACCCGTGGCGCAGCCGCGAGTGAGGTCCCTGCACCTGCTTCTGATGAGAGCAAGAAATGGTGATCGGCGAGAACTTTGCGAACCGATGAAGCCTAGTCTGTGACCAAAGCTACAAAATCAACGATCGAAGTTCAGGGAACCGCTGTCACCTTACTGACTACCAAGGGCGAGGACTTCATTTCACTGACCGATATCGCCAAGTTCAAGAACGCCAATCACTCCGACGATGTCATTCGCAATTGGCTACGCAATCGAAACACGGTGGAATTCCTCGGCGTATGGGAGCGACTTAATAATCCGGATTTTAATCCCGTCGAATTCGACGGGATTAGGATGCAGACTGGCCTTAACACCTTTACTTTGACTCCAAAGCAGTGGATTGAGAAAACCGGCGCGATTGGGATCAACTCCCAGGCCGGGCGCTACGGCGGCACTTACGCCCACAAAGACATCGCTTTTGAGTTCGCCTCTTGGGTGTCGGTTGAATTTAAACTCTACCTTATTAAGGAATTTCAGCGACTTAAAGACGACGAAAATCGCAGACTCTCGCTGGCCTGGAGTCTCAATCGAACCCTGTCCAAACTCAACTACCGCATTCACACCGATGCGGTGAAACTTCACCTGATCCCGCAGGAAGTCACGTCCGCGCAGGCCGCCATCACCTATGCCTCGGAGGCTGATGTACTAAACGTCGCGCTGTTCGGCCAAACCGCGAAGCAGTGGCGTGCTACCAATCCAAAGCTTGAGGGCAACATGCGCGACCACGCTACCATCGCGCAACTGCTGGTGCTTGCCAACATCGAAGGCATGAACGCCGAGTTCATACATATGAGCCTATCGCAGGGCGAACGGCTGAAACGACTTAACGGGATTGCCATCCGCCAGATGCAAACACTTACTAGCCGCGATTTGGTTCAGCTTGAGGGACCGAAGGATTCCCAACTATCGAAGAAACGTTCACCACCCCGCTAGCTGGACGACCGGACCCTACCGGCAGGGCAAAAGGCTGGTCCGATGACGAATGCGCGGGGTTGCGCTTGCCGCCGCCCCGGCGTGACTACGGCGGCTGGAGCGGCAACTGGAGCAGAATCGCCCGCCTCTCGAGCTTGAGATTCCCCTTCCGGAACCTCAACTGCGCACTAGCCCATAAGCTAAGCCCGTTTTGCGCATTATTTTCAAAGGGCCGGGGTCATTTGCAGTAACACCCGTCGAGACACACGCCGCAGTGACCAGATAGCCAAATAAGCTTGTAGAAATACCACAATTCACTGTCAGGTTGGGGCGGAAATTCGGTAATTAGACCGAGCATAAAACCTCGAAATCCACACTTTCAATCAATGTTCGATTTTCGCGTAGTCGAGCCGGCAAGATCCGAGAAACGACCAGAAAACACGGGTTTTTCGGTGTTGTTTTCTCTAATAGTGGTTATGTAAGGTGTATTTACTTGGTAATGCCGAGAAAGTGTCACTGAGTACTCCTCGTTTCTCTTTACACATTAATAGGTTACGATTTTTGGTCGCGACATCGACGAATTTGAATTCTCATTGCGAGCGCGGAGTTTGTCAGGATGTGGTGACCCTGATTGAGATCGGGAAGCTTGCGCGATTAGCGGTACAAAACGCCGTACCTGTGGAAACCTGTGTAAATCGGGATTTTTATGACGTCGCGTTTTCAATAATTGCTGGCACTTTCAATTAATGGTGTCACAGACACGATTAACTGAAGCGATTGGACAGCATCTCGTGAAACTCACAAATACGCCGCGTCCCCGCCTGCCGCTCAGGCCTGGCTTGCTTCCCGGATGACCGCTTGGCCGCGACGCTACCTCGCCAAATATTGGACATACCCACAGTCTTAGCGGCCCGACGCCGGTCTCCCATGACCAGTGGCCATAGATTGTTGAAATCTTGGCCACGGAATACTGAAATCGACACATCGAGCTGCCTCGCAATCGCTCGCGCCTCCATGCTCACGCGATACCGCTGGGCGAGAATGCCTCTGGCGAATAGACACGATAACTTGGCTGGCCACGACGCACGCCCGGGCTTTCGACGCGCTGAAGCCAGTGCGATGTACACGGCGACTGCCCATGTCAGAATTCCGGCCGCCATCGATACGGTCGTCGGTTCCAGGATCTTCCTCAAAGCATAATTGAGCTAATGCTGCTGTCTGGCGACATGTGAACTGCGGCTGACAATCGCCGAAA
Organism: Gammaproteobacteria bacterium; assembly: GCA_003164785.1. Lineage (GTDB taxonomy): Bacteria > Pseudomonadota > Gammaproteobacteria > Steroidobacterales > Steroidobacteraceae > Bog-1198. The sequence goes on from PLUE01000038.1 coordinate 5,679, forward strand.
CCGATTCTTGAGCATTGGTTGCGAGAGTTGAGCAGCAGCGAAATCCGAGGTGGTAGTTCGCATGGCTATGCGGATCCATCACCTGGCTCCCATGCCAAAACGGCGCGCGCCAGCGGCACCAGTCGGGATGGGCTCGATAGGTGTCGAAGATGAACCAGCTGCCCTTCATTTCTGTGACTCCGAGTTCCTTGCTCCCGCGGCTCGACATTTGCCCGAGATTGAGCGGCAGATTCATATGCTCCGCTGCGTTGCCGTTGAGATCATAGACATCGAGCGGGCTATGGCAGGCAGGGAAGTCGCCGGCGGGGTAAGTGTTCGACCCGCAGAGTTTCCAGCCGCCGCCGGGGCAACCAGGCGTCTTGAAACTGCCGGTCGCACAAATGCCGCGTTGATATTCCGGCCCATAACTCCAGCTCTGGGTCGGCTCAAAAGCTCGATTGTGTGCGGCGCGCATGCGTTCGACAGCAACGTTTGGCGTGACGCCTTGCGCAAGATCGAAGCGATAGTCAGGCTCTTGGAGTTCACCGGCGCAGGCGCCTTCCCACTCATGCGCGTCGCATATTCGCTTGCCTTCGGCTTCGCACACCTGCGCCGCCTCGCGCGCCTTGACCCAAACCACCGGGTAGGTACAGGGCATGTCCGGATATTCAAATTGGTCGATGCAAGCCTTGGCTTCCTCCGCGGAGGTCTTTTTCGGGTCATAAAGCGGTGCCATATATTTGGCGCGGCAGATCTTCTCAAATCGCGGATTCGCATAGGTGACATGTTGCTGCTGTAACTTTTTCTGGCATCCATCCTCCGTCACCGGAGGATTACGGAATGCCCGCGCCAGATGGAGCGCCTCGGCCAAACCGCATCGGAACGCTTCTCCTCCGATAGCAGACGGCGTTCGGCCAATCCGTCGAAGTTCCCCCCAACGCACGAGCGCAGAATTACACTATGGGGATGCACGATCAATATAGGGAAAGCGTCATAAAAGTCGAGCCGATCCGGGCGAGTCCGTAGTGCGCGGCATGTTCAGACTGCGCCACTTGAGTTTTGGCGGTCCTGCCGCGATCGTGACGAGCATGGCGCTCATCGTCGGATTGAACGCAGCCACCGTCGGAAAAGCCGCGCTCGTGGGCAGTTTGCTCATTCTTGCCCTAGCGGACAATCTGACAGACTCGCTCAGCATTCACATTTATCAAGAGTCGGAAAAGCTCTCCGAGCGCGAGGCGCTCTGGACCACCGGTGCCAACTTCATGGTACGTCTGATCGTTGCACTCACGTTCATCGCCTTGGTTCTGTACTGCGAAAGTCGAACGGCAATCTTCGTGAGCATCGTATGGGGATTCGGATTGCTCTCCGGGCTGACTTATCTGCTTGCCCGGGAGCGAAATATCGCTCCCGTCCCTGAAATCTGCAAACATTGCGGCATAGCGGGCATCGTGATCGCCGTCAGCCGGGCGGTGGGGGCTTGGATTCCCGCATTGATAGGATCACCCGGGTAGCGGCGGCGCCCCCCTGCCGGCGACTCGATCAACCGACCCAACGTATCTGCCGTCAGGTCAGCGGAGTGTACGTTAAGGCGGACGGCCTTTATCAGATCGCAGGCTGCCCAGGAGCGCTTTGGTGTATCTGACCCGTAGATTGCAGCGCTAAGTGGCACCCTGAAACGGCTATTGGTGGGATGGCGTCAGGCGGCTTTTGGGCCTGGTAGCGCTAGCCGAGCCCGGCCTTCGGCCGTTGCAGTGCAATGCCTTCGCGTGCCATCGCCCGCTGCACCGCGCCGACGTCTGCCATACGTTCCGTGAACTTCCACAGGAGGGGGTGTCGACTCGTCGGACGTGCGAGGCGGAGTCCCCAGCGACCAAGCACGAAGAGGTACATATCTGCCACGCTGGGACGGTTGCCGACCAGATAGCCAGGCTCCCCGATCTCCCGTTCGAGCCTCTTGCAGGATTTCGAGTGATTGGACCCACCTGATTTCGTTTGAATGGGACCACCCGATTTCGGGGTAATGGACCCACCCGATTTCGTCCCAATGGGACCACCGGCCGGAGCCGCTTTTCAAGCCTGAGCGAGGGGTCATGTGACCATCTCCGGGCTGCAGGAGCGGAATGGCGATGCAAGCACAAATTGGTCGGTTTTCCAGGGTAGCCGCCGACGGGGTCCTCCTCGATCGTCGCTCCCAGGCCGTCTGCGGCGGTCAGTTTTTGGCGACCGCCCCGAAAGCCAGGCTCCGGCCTGCGCCCACCGCAATCCAGTACCGTCGTGCCACTACACGCACGGGAGAGCTGGATGGCGCGAAGGGTACTGACGGTGGATAGACACGAGGAAATCAAGCGCCGCCTGGCCGACGGACGCAGCCTGCGAGAGATCGCAGCCGCTCTGGGTTGCTCTCGGCGGCTGGTGCGCCAGATCCGCGATGGTGAGCGCCTGACGCACGAGACGGCGGCGAGCGCGGATCCACTGTGGATGGCGCAGCTCGACTGGCCGGTGATCATCCATGAGCTCGGCCTCGGCTTCTCGATGAAGGATATATGGGACGAGCGCGCGAAGGCGCTGATTACCTATCCGAACTTCTGGAAGCAGTTCTATCGCAAGTTCCCGCAGTACCGCGAAGCGACCATCACGGCGCGCGAGTTCGAGCCCGGCGAACGGGTGGAAGTCGATTACGCCGGCGATCCGATCGAGTGGTACGAGATCAAGACCGGCGAGATCCACAAAGCCTACGTGTTCGTCTCCGGGCTCGGCTTCAGCCAACTGCTGTTCGCGTGGGCCGCCGAGGATATGAAGAGCCGCAACTGGCTCGGCTGCCACCGGCGGATGTTCGAATATTATGGTGGCGTCAGTCACGTCACCGTTCCCGACTGCTTGAAGACTGGTGTCGTCAAATGCCATCTGTACGATCCTGATCTGAACGAGGACTACGCGTACCTCGCAGCACACTTCTCGACCGCAATCGTTCCTGCCCGGGTGAGAAAACCCCGGGACAAGGCGATCGTCGAGGGACTCGTCAAAATCCTATGCCGCTACTTCCGGTTCCGCTTCCGTCACTCCCGATTTACCTCGATCGCCGAGATCAACCGCGCACTGATGGTGTGCGTCGAGCGCATCAACGACCAAACACATCGCCGCTTTGGCGTGTCCCGCCGTGAGCGGTTCGAGAAGATGGAGAAGTCCGCGCTGAAGCCATTGCCCAGCGTCGAGTACGACGGCGGGGAATGGAAAACGGCGAAGCTGCACCCAGACTGCTACGTCGCCGTTGACGGCGACTATTATAGCGCCCCGCATATCCACCGCCACAAAAAGCTACGAATCAAGCTCACCGAGCACCATGTCGAGATCTTCTTAAATCTTGAACGGTTGGCGATCCATCCGCGGTGCCGACAAAAAATGGGGCAGCGAGTCAGGATCCTCGAGCACTTCCCGGCGAACTCGCTCGCCTTCTACGAGGCGACGCCGCAGAAACTGTTGTCGCAATCGCGCTTCATCCATCCCGATCTCAACACGTTGTTCCTCGAGCTGTTCAACGCCGACGTCTATGCACACCTGCGCCGTGCGATGGGCTTGGTCTCGGCGTGCACCAAGGAGATCAGTCTCTCGGGTCACGCGTTGGCGAACGAGCACATCGCTTCCGCTATCGCCACGATGCGTCGCTACAACCGGATCCGTACGCCTTACTTCCAGGATTTACTGAAGCAAGCCCGCCAGCAGTCCACGAACCCGCAGCCAACCCGCGACATCGTGCGCCGGCCCGGTAATCCCTTCCTCAGGTACGTTGGCGGCGCCGCGCTGCAGGCCACTGACGAACCCACCATCCCACCCACTGCAGTGCAGGAGAAGTTACCGTTATGAGTATCGCAATCGCCAAGAACCATATGGCCGACATGAACATGCTGGGCATGCTCGCGGTCTTGGATCAAACCATCGCTGATGCCACTCGCGATAAAATCAGCTACAGCGAGTTCGTTGATATCTTGCTACAGGCCGAAGCTGACCATCGTCAAGAACGCAAGGCGGTCAACCGTATCAAAGCCGCCAAGTTCACCGTGCGTTCCGCGTTCGAGGACTTCGACTTTACGGCCGAGCGCTCGATCACGAAGGCTCAGATCAAGGAAATCTACACCCTCGGATGGCTCAACGATGCCCGTCCGCTGCTGCTCATCGGTCAGACCGGCGTCGGCAAGACCTTCATCGCCCAGGCAGTCGGCCTGCACGCCTGTGAACATGGCAAATCGGTTCTCTACATGAGCATCACCGCGCTGCAGGAAAACCTCGCCATCGCCCGATCCAGCGGACACTATCTGAGGTATCGCGCCAAACTCGCCAAGTTCGATCTCATCATCTTCGACGAAATGGGCATGCGGAAATTTACCGCCACCGAGGCGCAGGATCTGTGCGAGATCATCGAGGAGAGATCCATCGATAAGTCCATTGCCTTTACCTCCCAGCTCCCCGTGGATCACTGGAACGAAGTCATTCCCGACACCGTGATCTTCGACGCCATCCGCGATCGTCTGGAGCACTCCGCGCTCACGATCAACATCACCGGACCCACGTATCGAGGCGTCAAAGCTCGAAAACTTGCATCAAAGAAAAAGGACGCGTAAAACTCTCAAACCGCGGCTCCGCCGGTAACCCATGCAAGGTGGGTCCATTAACCCGAAACCGGGCGGGTCCATTACGCGAAATCTTCCAGTTGGGCTTGAGGTAGGCAGGGAAACCAACATAATCGAAGGCGGCGCGCCAGTCGATTGGATAAACCAAATTGCGCATCGACGCACTCGAAGTGCCGGGCGGGTGGGTCTTGGTTGGAAAGACGATTGTCCGTGGCACCGGGATGGCCATTCGTTGCGCCAGCGCGTAGCTAAAAAACTTGTCGCCATCGATTGTCCTGAGGGGGTTATTAACGACACGTGTACCCGACAGCATCGCGTTCTGTACTACCGAGCGGAAAAATGGAATGTCGTGCGAGATACGATCGAGGATCACGTCATAGCGCGACCACTCGGCCATCTTGACCGCGCCGACCTGTACGCTTTCGGCCCGTATCTCCCCGCCGCCGCAGGCGTTGATATGCTCGACGAGCGCGGCCGGGAATGTCTGCTCCTCGCCGAATAGTACGCCGATCAGCTTCATTTCAAGCGTCCCGTCATCGTGCAGGCCCGAGCAAGAATGCCAACGGGATATGCAACCGCTCGCGCCAGGCGCGCTCGGAATGCTCGGCTCCCGGGAACACGCGGCTGATCCAGTCCTTTCCCTCGGTATATCCCACTCGGCGCATAGCATCGTCCATGCGGGCCTGATAGGGTGGATATGTCGCATCGAGGGTCTCGGTCCCATGATCGAAGTAGAACCGATGCGCGCCCGGCCTTGGCAGCGCGCCGGAGAAATAGGCGATGAGCACGCCGTGGGCTGCCGGCCAGTGGGTCGAGACACACCCTGCCCCGCCGAACACCGAAGGCCGAGCCGTGACGGCGTAGAGTGAAATTAATGCGCCACGACTTGATCCCAGCGCAAATGTGTCCTCGCGCGCCGGAGAGGTCCGGTAGGTCGCATCGACGAAGGGCTTTACCTCTTCGGCCATAAACCGAAGGTAATCATCCGCCACTGGGTTATTGGCAAAGGTCATGCTGGCCTGCCCTATCTCCGTGTGGACCGCGGTCTTCGGAAGATACTCCGTGCCCCTGTGGCGGGTGTTCCATATGCCTACAACGATCACCGGCCGGATCTCGCCGCTCTCGATTATTCCCGATACGACCTCGGCCACGCCCCAGGTGACTCCCCCAAAAGACACCGCCGGGTCGAATAAATTCTGCCCATCCTGCATATACAGCACCGGGAAGCGCCGGTCGGGTTCTGCCGCATAGGCCCGCGGGAGCCATACCTCAACGGTACGCGCTTCGACATAGCGCGAGCCGAAATCCGGATGCCGCCTAATTTCCCCGACATTGGAAATCCCATTGCTTAGTGTCATTCGTGGCGCCAAGGTCCGATAGCAAAGAATGAACGCTCTATATTTTGATTGACTGGCAATTAATGAACATTCAGCGATTCCGCCGGAACGTCCGATATTGATCGCATCACCAAGCGCGAGTCTATTCGGGCGTCTACGTAGGGGGCAGAGGATTCCACACATGTGAATTTACTTGATTACTGTCATTCCGGTAGTAGTTCGTGTCCATGCGCGCTCGGTTATTGCGATTAATATCAATCGCTTCCGCTTCCTTTTCGGCATGAGCCCCCGGCGGCCGCCCAACTTCCTCCACCCGTGGCCGGGGCAAACTCCTCCACCCTGATGCCGTAAATCGGCGCCGGTCGGCGCCGAGCTAGAGAGCGGCGGCGGGACGTTACGCTAGGTCCTTTTT
>PLUE01000013.1 GCA_003164785.1 Gammaproteobacteria bacterium
GAATGCCGCCCCGAGATATAAATTGCCGAAGTAGCCCATGCCTGTGGCGGCGACCAGGAAGGCAAATACCAAGAAGGCGGTAATCGGATTCATATGCCTAGCCCCTAGTTACTGCGGATCGTCCAACACTACGCGCCGGGTACGGCTGCTGTCGGCGCGCTAGCGCACCGACATTGCCCCTCTGTAAGACGATTTTGTTTAGTTGAGCGCCGTCCGCCAAATATGCAAAGGCCGCCGGTATCCTCGGTCACGATCCCGGAATGCTCGTAAGCTCCTGATCGCACTCTGGAAGTCCGGCGATGTTGTGGATTACCTTTATTCCTGTCAATTTGTCTGCGGGACTGTATCAAAGGTGGGGGTCAGACGGACTGCGTGTAATAATCCAAGCGGCGTGTTGTGGCCGTATGACCTATTCCGCGATCAGAATTCGTGATTTCGCCTAACACCCCGGCGCGAAAATGGCCTGGTATGTGACAGCAATCCCCAACCTTGATACGGTTCCGGCGAAAGGACCTTAGGCGGCTATTCCAAGCACCTCGTGGTGCGAGAGGAGTTCGCCCTGCGCGTCCCCGACGGGCTCGATCTGTCCATGACCGCGCCGTTGCTCTGCGCTGGCATCACCACCTACTCGCCGCTACGCATCTGGAACGTCCCCGCGTCAAACATAGCCCATAATGATCGGTGGAAATGCAACGGCGATCGAACGCAGGCCCCTATCGCACTCCGCTCGACAACGCTTCGAATCCGGAGACCACGTCGAAGAGCTCTTCGTCGATGCCACTCTGGCGCAACTGGTGGAAGGTGCCGTTAAGCTGTTCCAGTAGATCGTTGATGTTCTTGTCGGCGCGTTGCATTGCGGCCAAGCGGCTCGCGTTCTCGGAGGCCAGCGATTCGGCGCAGGCGCGGAACAGCGAGATGAATAAATATTCGCGGATTAGCGCGCGCATAGTCACGATGCCCCGGCCCATGACCTCGGGCAAGTTCGCGGTCGGCCAATGAATTTTGGCGAGCCCTTGTTGCCATTGGGCATCTAGCGGCAACAGCCTCTGGCTAACCGGTTCGTAGAGCGCTCCAGCCAGCGGTTGATTATGGAACACCCATAGAGGCGCATTCTCGCCTTTGTCCCAATGTGCTTCAACTTCAATTTGAATCTGCCCGACGAGCGGCGTGATGGCCTGGACGGAGTTGGGCACCGTGAATAGTCCAACGGGCGGCACGCCCGCGTCCGCCAGACGCGCATGAACACGCTCGCCGACAGCCCACACATGACATTTTCCCGGCAAAGCCGCGAGCGTCTTGATCGCATAATCGGCGACGACGTCGTTAAACTGCCCCACCAGACCCTGATCGGACCCGAAAACGATGGCTCTTACGGTAACGGCATGCGTTGACGCCTTTCGTCTCACCATCGTGGCTACCGGCTCGTACGCCCGAAAGCACGCCCCCAACCCGAGTTCCACGCTCCGATAATAATCGGCCAACGCGAGCACTGATTTCTCGTATTGTTGGATATTCGATGCGGCCAAGGCCTTCATCGTGCGGACTACGGATCGAAGATCACCGGCACTGCTGATCTTGCGCCGCAAGCTCTCCATGGTGTCGCTCATGCGTCATCCTTGGCTGGCGGCTTGGGTTGGAAAGGGTCGAGCGCCTGGCGGGCGATTTCAATGATCGTATGTCGATCCTCATCGCTCAACTTATCGGCAGTTTCCAATCGCCCGCAAACTTCCGCCGATATGTTCGCTGCGGCCTTTTGAACCGCTTGCTCCGCATCCGGCATCTGGTCGAGCGTCACGACGTCGAAGAGTCCTGCGGATAATGCCAGCAAGACGGCGATTTGAGCAGGGACGGACACCGGCGCGCATTCCGATTGTTTGAGGCAGGCACGAATGCGCCGACCGTGCTCGATGATCTTGCGGGTGCTTTCATCCAGCCGGGCGCCGAACCGGGCGAAGGTCTCGAGCTCCTCGAATTGCGCATAGGCGAGCTTGAGGTCGCCCGCCACGGCACGGTAGGCCGCGCGTTGCGCTTTGCCGCCCACGCGGGAAACGGATTTGCCGACATCGACGGCAGGCAGCACGCCCAGTTCGAACAGGGACGGCGAGAGATAGATCTGGCCATCCGTGATGGAAATCAGGTTGGTTGGAATGTACGCGGAAATGTTCTGCGCTTCGGTTTCAATGATGGGCAGAGCGGTGAGGGAGCCGCCGCCCAGCTCTTTGCGCAAGTGCGTCGCTCGTTCGAGTAGTCGCGCATGAATGTAAAAGATGTCGCCGGGAAACGCTTCACGGCCGGGCGGGCGCCGCAGCAGCAAAGACAGCTCGCGATAGGCGCGCGCATGATGGGTGAGGTCATCGTAAACAACCAGCACGTCACGGCCTTTCTCCATGAAATACTCTGCGATGCTGGTCGCGGCATAGGGGGCGATGAATGCGAGGCCCGGCGGGTCGTTGCCCTCGGTCACGACCAGGACGGTGTAATCCATCGCGCCCTTTTCCCGCAAGGTTGCCACGGCCTTCGCGACGGCGGAGGCGCGCTGTCCGATGGCACAATAAACGCACAGGACATTCTGGTCGCGCTGGTTGAGGATGGTGTCGATCGCAATGGCTGTCTTACCCGTCTGTCGGTCACCGAGGATCAACTCGCGCTGGCCGCGCCCGACCGGAATGAGCGCATCGATGACTTTCAATCCGGTCTGAAGAGGGACCGTAACCGGCGCGCGATCCATGATCTGTGGCGCCGCGCGCTCGATGGGCAGTCGCTCGCTGGCGATCACCGGGCCTCTGCCATCGAGTGGCCGACCGAGCGGGTCGATGACGCGCCCCAGCAATCCGTCGCCGACCACCACATCCATGACTTGGCCGGTGCGCTCGACTTCATCGCCGGCGTTCAGATGCCAGTATTCGCCGAGCAGCACGACGCCGATTTCCGCCTCGTCGACGTTGAAAGCCATGCCGAGCAAATCACCGGGAAATTTTACCAACTCCTCAAAGCCCACAGAGGGGAGACCGGACACCTTGGCGATGCCGGTGGCGATGCTGGTGATGGTGCCCACCTCTCGCGGTGTCAGCTGCGGCGCGAATGCTTCCCGCATCTGGCCTATTGCAGAAAATGTGCGGTCGAAGATGGTCTGCAAGCTTTCAGGCTCGATGATCATGGGTGCTTCGTTGCGGGCTTCGGTTCAGGATTGTCCTGTTCTTTCAGAAGCTCACCGACGCCTTTTTCTAAAGACGAGAGGTAGTCCGCGATGCTCCACCCTATCTTCAGTCCATTCGTGCTGAGTTCGATCCCGCTGACGAGGTCCGGCGCGGTCTCGAACCGGACGTGGACATCGGCCGAGAAGGTCTCATTGAGCGCTTTTTGTATTGCCGCACGTTGCGCCGCAGGCAGGTCAAACGCGCTGCGCAGGAGGGCGGGCTCAGAGGCCGTTTTGAGGGCTTCGCCGAGGCTCTCTTTGGCCTTACCGTCGATCGTGCGCAGGCGACGGGTGAACACCTCGCACATGCGCTCTTCCAGACTTGTCGCGGCAAGATCCGTCAGCGCTTTACGCGCGATGGCGAACACTTCCTGCTGGGTCCGGCGGCGAATGTCTCGATTGAGGTTGTGGGCGTCGCTTCGCAGCGCCTCTTGTCTCTTGGCACTCAGAGCATCGGCTGCCTTTCGTGCATCGTCGAGGAGTCGTTCGCGTTCGGCCTTCGCATCGTCCGTCGCCTTCGTCAAGAGCGCAGCGCGTTGCTGGTCGAACTCGTTGCTCTTGCGCTGGAATTCATCGCGCTCCCGCTGCGCCTCGGCTTTTTTTGCGTCAGCGTCCGCAAGCTCCGCAGCGATCCGCTTCTCGCGCGCGTCGACCGCGTTGAGGATCGGCTTGTAAAGAAAGCGCTTCAGCAGCCACACCAGGATGATGAAATTGAGCGCTTGCGCACCGACGGTGAACCAATCAATGAGCATGAATCACTTTCCTGCGGCTTGGGCGATGACGTGGCTCCAGAACGGATTGGCAAATAGAAGAATCATCGAAACCACGAAGCAGTAGATCGCAATGGACTCGATCATTGCCAGCCCAACAAACAGGGTGCGTGTGATGGTCGTGGCGGCATCTGGCTGCTGCGCCAGAGAACTCAATGCCGTGGCGACCGCCCGGCCTTCGCCAAGCGCAGGTCCGATACTGCCCAGGGCAATCGTCAGGCCGGCGGTGACGATTGAGGCGATGGCAATGAGCGTCATGTTATCCATAGTGTCTGTTCTCGCTGTCGTTGTTCGTGCTTTAAATCTGTTGCGTCGGTTCACGGCTGGACTTGCGGCCACGCGTAGCGGCCGCAATATAAACCGCAGCCAGGATGCTGAAAATGTAGGCCTGCACCATACCGGTGAGCAAACCGAGCGCACTCATGGCGATCGGGAAGATGAAGGGCGTGATGGTCAGCAATATGGCGAGAATCATCGTGCCGCTCATCATGTTGCCAAACAGGCGGACCGCGAGCGCCAGCGTGCGCGATAATTCGCTGATAACGTTGAACGGCAGCATGATGACGGTCGGTTCCAGGTAGGATTTGAAGTAGCCGCCCAGCCCTTCCTCCTCGATGCCGAAAAACGGCACGGCTGCCAATACGCACAGCGCGAGCGCCGCGGTCGTTGAGAGCGACCCCGTCGGCGGCTCATACCCAGGAATGACGGTGCAGAGGCTGGCTAATGCGATGAGCAGAAAGAGCGTCCCCAAAAAGCCGATATATTTCTCTGGCTGTCGCAGACCGACATCTTGGATTTGCTTCTCGATGCCGGTGACCAGGATTTCCAGCAGATTCTGCCAGCGGGATCGTTTCAGATTGGTAGAAAGCTTTCGCGTAACGAGCTTTGAGCCGACAGCAAGCACGAACATCAGTCCCCACGTGAACACAATCGTGCCGTTGAGTTTGAGAAACCCGTGCTGCCAGAAGATCATTTCATCGGGACTAAGGCGCATAAGGGGTCTCCGGTGCTCGGGCGTTGCGCTGTTCAACCGGCGGGCGGGTCAGCCACTGCACGACGAGACGCGCCAGGACAAAGCCTAGGAGACACAGTAGCCACCGTTTCCAATTCTCGTGCCCGACAAAGTAAAATCCCGCCAGGGTAATGCTCACGCGCAGCAGCATGCTGCCGAAGAACCAAAGCGCCGGCCGCTGAGAAGAAACGCCCCGATTAACCGTCCACCAAAGGCCACCGAAGAAGAACGCGCCGAGCAACAAGCCGGCCGCCAATGGCGGTGCCAGAAACAACACCTCATTCATCGTTGTCCTCCTGTTCGTCCCGAATCTCCATCTCTTCCTTGGCCACCCAATGCCACGCATTCAAACAGCCGATGGAGAGCCCGGCCACCAACAGCGCCAGCGTCCAGGCATGCTTACCCGGATGATGTCGGTCCAGCCAGATGCCGAGCGCCGCCCCGAGCAGCGTCGGTACCACCACCGACCAGCCAATCAGCCCCATCATCCCCAGGCCGAACCAGACGCCCTGCGCGGATTTGCGCCGTGCCTTGAGCTTACGCGCCGCCTTCGCGCCAACCTCTTGGCTGAGCGACGGCCTCAGCTTTGCAAGTCCGCTTTGAGGTTCCTCAGTCATGGTGAAGGCTCGCCATGCGCCGTATGAGATCGCCTTCCATTTTCGCCAACATCGAGCGCATGCTTTGCTCGCGCTCATCCAGGGTCAAAAACTCTCGCTCCACCGCTTCGCGCAACTGGCCGAGTTCCCGTCCGACCAGCGCCCGGCGCACTGATACGAGAACGTCTGGACCGGTCTTGACGAGCACCCCTTCATCCACAGCCACGAAAACTTCGCCGTCCGACGTTGTCTCGTAGGTCAGAATCCCCGGCGCCAGCGCCACCACACAATCGAGTCGGTGAGGCAGGAGCCCAAACGACCCCTCGCGCGTCTCGGCGACGATACGAGACACACCAGTCTTTTCGGCGAAAATCTGGAACGGCAGGAGGATTTTAAGATTCATGCATGGTCCGCAGCCCGGCTGCCATCCTTGAATCCGGGCCTCACAGAAGTTGATTCCGGTTTGGCCGGCGCTGCCGGCGCTATCGGTTTTGTCTTTACCTTCGCTTCGTCGATCGTCCCGATCATGTACAGCGCGCTTTCCGGATAGTCTTTGAAGTCATCGCGCAGGATGCGCTCACAACCATCCAGCGCGTCCTTGAGGCTGACGAGCTTACCTTTGAGGCCGGTGAACTGTTCAGTCGTGAAAAAGGGCTGGGTGAGAAAACGCTCCAACCGGCGGGCACGGACGACCACGTTGCGGTCCTCCGGCGAGAGTTGCTCGAGGCCCAGCATGGCGATGATGTCCTTGAGTTCGGCATATTGCGTGAGCGTCCGCCGGATTTCCTGCGCCAGGCCGTAATGCCGTTCCCCGAGGATGCCCGGAGTGGCCATCTTGGAACTGGATTGTAGAGGATCGATGGCCGGGAAAAGCCCTTNNGCTCCTCCAGCCCCGACAACTCCGTACTCATCGTTGGTTGATAGCCAAGCCGCGATGGCATCTGGCCCATCAGGCCGGATACCTCCATGCCAGCCTGGATGAAGCGAAAAATGTTATCGACGAGCAGTAGCACATCGCGATGCTCATCGTCGCGGAAATACTCGGCCATCGTTAACGCGGCATGACCGACGCGGAACCGGGCGCCCGGCGGTTCGTTCATCTGGCCGAAGACCATCACCATGTTCGGCAACACGCCGGCTTCCTTCATCGCGTCATAAAGCTCCTCGCCTTCACGACACCGTTCGCCAATGCCGCAGAATATGCTGACTCCCTCGTGATGGCCGATCATGTTGTGGATCATTTCCGTCAGCAGCACCGTCTTGCCGACGCCTGCCCCGCCGAAAAGCCCCGCTTTGCCGCCGCGCTCCAGCGGCACGAGTACGTCGATGACCTTGATGCCAGTCTCAAAGACTTCCGACTTGGTGGAACGGCGCGCGAGCGGCGGCGGCGCCCGATGCACTGACCGCCATTGGACGTTGGACAAGGCCGCTTCGCGATCGATGGTGTTGCCGAATACATCGAACATCCGCGAGAGAACCGCTTTGCCGACGGGCGCCTTCAGCGGTCCGCCCGTGTCCTCCACCGCCATGCCGCGAGCGAGGCCCTGCGTGGGCGTCAACGCAATCCCGCGCACGTGACGCGCATCTTGCTGCGCCAGCACTTCGATGACGATCTGTTTTTCTGGACCCGCGAGCAGCACTGAATAAATGGGCGGTAAATGTGCATCGAACCGTATGTCGATGACACTGCCACGCACCGAGACAATCACGCCGAGATTCGATAATCTGGGTTTGCTTTCCATATAGGCCCCAAGGTAAGACTCGCCGAAAAATAGGACTTTTTCTGGATTATGTAAACTGGGCTGGTCATTTGAGGCCCCAATCGTTTGAATTCGACCCGTAGGAAGGCCATTTTTGCACCCTATGCCGCCGGCGCCAGAGCGGCGCGCGAGCCCGGCGGACGCTCCCGGTATGGCGGCATAGACTCGGCGTGAATGCGGTCCGGATATTCACCAAAGCGCTTCACTCGACCCGTTGGGTAGGGACTTAAGTGCGCGAGATACTCGGCAGGAATCTCGATTCCGCGCCGACGCAGAGCGTGGAGCGCCTGCGTTTGGTCGGCAACGGTCTGTAGCGCCACGGCGTTGGCGACGAGTTCGTTGTAGACAATCGCCTGTTTCCGCAAAACTCTCGGATTCAGGTGCGCCACGATCCGCGCGACCTGTCGCGCGTCTTCGTGCCCTCCCCCGCTGCACCGCCATTTCCGCCGGGCTTTCGTTTGTTATCGGAACCGCTGCACGGTTCGTCAAGCGAACCCAGCGAAATACGCACGATTGAGAAGATCCTGCGTCAACAATCAGCATCACGCAACAGGTGACTCTGTACGGACCAAAATGCCGGCCAGCATGAAGCGAAACGTGGTGCCGTGATTGACGGCACTGCAGACCGCAAGCTCGGCGCCGAGCCGTTCTACGAGGTCACGGCACAGAAGAAGGCCAAAACCACTGCCGCGCTCACCCGCGGTTCCGTTGGTGGAAGTGCGTTGGTCCAGTTTGAACAGGTCGGAAATCTTGTTGGGCGGCATACCAACGCCCGTATCGGTAACTTCGATTTCAACGAAATCGTTACGCAGACACGCCGTGATTGTGATCTTCCCGCCGGGCAAAGTGAACTTGACCGCATTAGACACGAGATTGCGCAGCACCGCTGCGAGCATATCGCGATGCGCACGCACCTGGATGCCCGTGCAGTTGACAAAGAGAGATATGCTCTTCTCGGTAGCTGCCGCCGCCGCGCCTTGGACCGTTTCGCGCGCGATCTCCTCAAAGTCGACGTCAACCAGCGAGATCGTCATCGTATCCATTTGCAGGCTCGCCCACGCGAACAGACTTTCCATCAATGCATAGGCTTGGCCTGTTGCCTCCTCGATGCCTTGGGCGCAACGCTCGATTGATGCGATATTCCTCGTGGATACAGTTCGGCGTAAAACGGTCGACAGGCCTAGGATCGCCTGGAAGGGATTGCGAAGATCGTGAGCTATCGTTGAAAACAGAAAAGTCATTTGCCGATTTAATGTATCGAGCGCGAGCGATTTCTCTTCAGCCTCGCGACGTGCCGTCTTGAGCTCGGCCAAGAACTCCCGTCGCGCCTTCGCGTAGCGGATTGCCCGAGCGAGACTCGAGGGCGTCACCTCGGCCTTGGTCAGATAATCGAGCGCTCCCGCCCGCATCAAGCGAATGGCAATCTCCTGGTCGGCCTCGCCCGTCAACATCAAGACCGCTTGCCCCCCGCCCTCCGGCGACAGCAGAACCGTCAGTAATCCAAAAGCGTCGACGTCGGGGAGGCGGTAATCAAGCAGCACGCAAGCGAACGCCTGCTCTTTAGCGCAACGAAGGCCGTTTGCGCCGTCCGGTGCTTCGACGAGGTCGTGCTCGAGGCCCGACTTCTCAAGGGCCCTCCGCACCATCGTTCGGTCGACCTTATCGTCATCGATCAGGAGAATGCGGTTCACGGTTTTCATGTCTACTCGGGAAATTCGACGATCTTCCAATAGTGCTCCATCAGCGCTACGGCCTGCATGAAGGTGTTGGCTGGATCCTGCTTGACGATATACCCCGCGACATGCTGATCGTAGGCGCGAGCCCTGTCCTCCTCCGCCTTCGATGTCGTGATCATAAAAACGATCGAATTTTTCAGATCCTCGTCTGCGCGGATTGCCTGAAGGAACTCAAGCCCGTTCATACGCGGCATATTCAGGTCGAGCAGGATCAGATGTGGCTTGGCGAGTTTGGGCCGGCCATTCTCACCGCGCAGGAACTCAAGGGCCTCGATGCCGTCGCGCGCAACCGTGATCGGATTGCCGATCCGGCTTTTTGCGAAAGCGCGTTTCATCCCCTGAATATCGACTTCATCGTCATCAACCAGTAGCAAATTTACCATCAGTGTCATATGTGCTTTCCCGTTTGCTATGTGGCCAGGTGAAGTGAACCGAGAGGCCTTGCCCCGCCCGCCCCTCGGTTAGCCAAATCTTTCCACCTTGAATTTCGATCAACTTCTTTACTATCGCCAGCCCCATCCCGCTACCTTCAACCTCATCGCGAGGTTTGAGCGTCTGAAACATGCCGAAGACGCGCTCACGGAAACGCTCCGGGATGCCAGGCCCGTCGTCCGTAACGGTGAACTCGATGGCGTGTGGGAGGGCAAGCGCTTCAATCCACACATGTCCATTTGCCGGACGGTTGTGGTGCTTGATCGCGTTGCTGATCAGATTCTGCACCACCTGGGTTAGAGGCGCACGAGCTGTTTCAAAAGTTGGCAGGGTCTCGCCCAAGACAATGCTGAAGCCCTGTGGCGGACTGACGAGAAGGGCAAGCTCTCCGACCAGATCTTTGGTGTCGACGAGATCGCTGGCCGTGTCACCGCGCCCAGCGCGGGAATAGGCGAGCAGATCGTCCAGCAGGCTCTCCAACCGCCGCACGCGGCTTTTCAAAAGGTCCATGTTGGTACGCGTGTCACCGGTGAGCGAGGATTCGAGATCTTCCTCGATCCAGCTCACAAGATTCTCGATGCCACGCAGAGGCGCCTTCAGGTCGTGCGAGGCCACATAGGCGAACTGCTCCAGTTCCTCGTTAGAGCGCAGGAGATCCTGCGCCTGCTGCGCGAGGCGAAATTCCATTTGCTTGCGGTCTGTGATGTCGATTCGGATCGCGGCGTAACCGATAAGTTTTTCACGTTCGCCAAGGATCGGCACGATCGTAGTGTCAACCCAATAGAATGAGCCATCTTTCGCGCGGTTTCGAATTTCACCACGCCATGTTTTCCCTTTGGCGATGTCTCGATACATATCAATGAAGAACGAGCGCGGGTGGAATCCAGAATTCAGAATTCGATGGTTTGCTCCAAGGATCTCGGTCAGTGAATACTTTGATAATTTCAGGAACGAGTGGTTCGCATATTTAATGACGCCCTTTGCATCGGTGATGGCGATGATGGCGTTTTCATCGAGCACGCTGTAGCAAATGTTCTGCGCGAAAATCGACTGAAACTGTTCGTCGGTTAGCTCGCCCTTGAAGGGGTTTTCGCGCAAGTTGCTTGGGAGGAAATTCGGCGTCATGCCGGCGCCCCTTGTCCTGTTGCCCAGGTCCTGGCAGACAAATGGCGTTTTGCTCGATGCGCTGGCCAAGTTGAGCAGCAGATTGCTGAGAACGCATCCGGAATCGATGCAAGAAGCTGTCGACGCTTCTCTGCGGTTATATCCATGGACCCGCTAATTACCGCTTCCCCTGTCATCCGTCACTGCCCCTTTGCTAGTGGCTTCTGATCCGCCAGATACTTCTCAGCGGCGTCACGAACGACCCAAGCCAGCGAAACCCTTTTTTTCTTCGCGATGACTTCTAACGTCCGATAAAGCTCCGGGGGGAAACTGATCGACGCGCGCTGCGCCGAACCGGAATTCAGTCCAGATTTCTTTCGTTTGCTAGCAGACATGGCGGCGTCCCCGGATTGAATCATGCACCAACTTACACCATATTGATGCAGATTGCCATGCCAGTTAGTGACAGAGTCGGGCCTGCGACAGTGGTGCGGTTGGTCGGATGACCGGGTTTTACCTATTGTAAGCGTGTGGGAGTGACCCCTTGCCGGGGCGTAGATCTTATCGACGGCGCTTGATCTCGGGCAGGACCTCATCGATCACGATGTTTTCCGCGGCGGCCTTGCCGAGTGCGACATTCAGTTGATGCAGCAGGTCGGCTACGCTTTCCGCTCTCCCTGCTATTATTCGACTCGTGAGATTTAATCTTTCACCGGATACCATGCCCATTTAGGAGACGTCTTCCGTATGCCCCGTATCCTAGAAGACCGCCCGCGCGAGATGAGAGCTCAGGTGGAGTACCTCACGCGAAACGAATCATGTATGCGGCTGATCACACCCATATGGCAGGGCGAGCATTTGAAAGAGAATATCGGCAGTGGCGTCTGTAGGGGCGTCACAGAATATTGGTCGTCCTGTATTCAGTGGGGGAAATCACATTTAACAAGCTTTGGAAATAGTTCCGAGGTGGACATAAATGCGGCAGACACGACGCGCACGGCATCGAGTACTCGGCCACTCATCCACGGACGGTGGCAGCAAAAATCCGGTGTCACGATTGATCGGTCGAAAGTTGCTCATGGCGTCCACCGAAGCGAGGGAACTCACATGATTATTACGCATTTCAATCGATTAAGTCAGACAGGCTGCTAGGAAATGCAATATACCGCCGCTGGGCTGCCGATCGAACTGCACAGCGCCACGCAGTTGCTGGCGCTGTTGAAATCGCGAGCGTTAGGGGCCGTCGAATTGCTCGATATGCTCCTGGCTCGCATCGAGCATCTCAATCCCGAATTGAACGCCGTCGTCGTCATCGATGCCGACGGCGCTCGGGCAAGCGCTCGCGCCGCGGATGACACGCCGGCGGCCCGGCGGGGTCCGTTGCACGGTCTTCCCATGACGTTCAAGGATGTGTGGGAGGTCTCCGGTATGACGGCCAGCTGTGGCCTACCCGAACTCAAATTGCATCGGCCGCTGCGAGACGCCGACGCGGTGGCGCGCTTACGGCGGGCAGGGGTTATTCCATTCGGCAAGACCAACGTCCCAACACTCGCAGCGGATCACCAGAGCTACAACCCCGTGTATGGCACGACCAATAACCCGTGGGACATCGTGCGCACGCCGGGTGGATCGTCCGGCGGCGCGGCGGCCGCGGTCGCGGCGGGCCTCACACCGCTCGAACTCGGCAGTGACATCGGCGGCTCCATTCGCTGTCCATCGCATTTTTGCGGAGTGTACGGACATAAGAGCAGTTTCGGAATCGTGCCGATGCGAGGGCACATTCCGCCGCCGCCCGGTAGTTTCACCGCGCCACCGCTCGGCATCGCCGGCCCCATCGCGCGGTGCCCTGAGGATTTGGAGCGCGCGCTGGACGTGCTGGTCGCGCCGGCCGAGTGGGATCGTTCCGCGTGGTCGGTGCAAATCCCGAAAAGTCGCCATGAGCGTCTGGATCAATTTCGAGTCGCCGTCTGGGCCGACCAAAGCAGCTACAGCGTCGATAGCCGCTATTGCGCGGCTCTCGAAGATTACGCGCGGGCTTTGAGCGCGGCCGGCGTGCACATCGACGTCACGGCGCGGCCGCCCATTGACCCGTTCGCGAGCGACGATCTGTACGTGGCGATGTTGTTCCGCGCGATATCGGTCGGAATGGATGAAGAGATGCTGCTCCAGACCGACCGAGCCGCCGTGGAATATGGCGGAGGCTCGCGCGGATATCCGCAGCGCATCGCGCGCGCCGTGCGCATGTCGCACGCGGAAGCCGAAGGGCTTCGTGAAGATCAGCAGCGCCTGTGTCGGCAGTGGGCGCAGTTCTTCACGGACTTCGATCTAATCCTCTGCCCCGTCATGCCGACCGTCGCCTACCGGCATGATCAGTCGGGCCAAGGTTCCGGCCACATCGCGCAGTACAGCCGCACCCTTCAAGTCGACGGAAAGGCAGTGCCCTATTTGAACGGCCTGCAGTGGCCTGGGCTTGCCACGGTTGCAAACTTGCCGGCGACGGCCATTCCCACGGGACGCTTCATCTACGGCTTGCCGGTGGGCCTGCAGGCCATCGGACCTTATTTGGAAGATCGAACTGCACTGCGGTTTGCGCAACTCGCCGCTGCCGTAGTCGGCGGATTCGTCGCGCCTCCACAACCGGCGCCGGCCGGCCTACGCTGAAACCGTACGCGGCAAGGTGCCCGACATCGAGCGGCGGCGCCTGATGCCGTACGGTCCCGGCGGTGTGCCCTTCGGCGCACTCCCCTCGGGTATACCCTTGGACGGCGCTTTGCTCGGAGGAGAATCTGGGCGGGCGTTCGCTGACGCGGGTAGCAGATCAAGGTGGATAGTCGACACGGAAGTCATTCTAATAGCTCATCGCGCTCTTTAGCGGAGATCCTCGCTTCAGTCTCCTCATCGTTCATTTTTGCCTCTGCAGTGCCTCTATTCGCTCTTGTAGCTCCAGTTCGGCTTGTTCGGCACGCGCCTGATCTCGCCCCAGGGCATTCTCCATTGCGCTAAGGTGATTCATCTGCCCTTCCAATACATCAGCGACAATCGCGTACTTGCCCCGGGTCAATGCCATCGAAACATCTGTCAGGAAGCGAGCCGTCTCTTCGGAGGTGTACCGATCCCCGATGAAGCCGAGAAGGGCACCTGCACCCATTGCCGATAGCTATACCAGACGGTCCGCCCAGAAACCCAGCCAGGCCGCCGAGGGCCATCCAAGCCACATCCCGATTGGGAATTCCTCCTGCACGCGCTCACGATAGACTGCGCCACTCCCTTTCAGACGACAACTATAGGCCGAGGCGCCGCAATACGGGCTTTCGCGTAACGCTGCGCATGAAGGGCTGAGCGAGCGAATCCAGCTTGGCTTAGCCATTCTTTAGCCGCAACTCGGCCGGATCGCGATTACTTGGGCTCGACGTGAAAAAGTTCACAAACATGGAAATGCTCAGCTTGGTAACTCTTCCGCCTCGTGACGTCGAAGACAATACGCGCTTTCCACGATCGACAGGCACTCATGAACGCCACGAGGGTTGGTCGGATGTCAGCGCATTCCCTCAAGGGTCACACATGCCTGCGGCGAGAACCTGCGAGGGACCTAACTAAGTGAAATACCCTATTGGATGAAAGGCCGAGTTGTCGCCGCATGACTGCAATCTGTTGGTAACCCCATTATGCAAGGATTCAATCCGGCGCTTCCCATAGCGCCGTATATCCGGCGGATCGACCTTCCGGGAGGAGAACTAAAGCGTGCATTTTTGTATGCGCTCTTTCGATTGACGTCGAAGGGAACGTCGTTCATCGATGCAGATATCGACGCACTACGCCTTGAGCAAAGCAAATGGGACTCTCGCGTGGTGCGGGTTAATCCTGCTGCGCGCCGGGCACCGCTCGCCGGTACGAGTTTCGCCGGCGAGTGGATTGACACCGCAGACAGCCTCCCCGGTCGTATTATCCTCTACCTGCGTGGCGCCGCTTTTATGTTTCGCTGGCCTGCCATATACACCGCAATGCTCACGCGGTGGTGCACACGACTGGCAACGATCCGCCGTGATGGCCGGGAAACTGATGTTGGTGTCCGCCGGTATGCGCCTAATTCGAGATCAGATATCCGAGGGATCGCGGTGACGGTTGCCGATACCGATAGTTCGCATTATCCGGGCCACCTGGTGCAGACGTTCACGCCAGCGGAACATTGGCGGAGAGTTCATCCAGCCAGACCTCCGCGGTAGCATCGCTCGGGGCCCGCCAGTCACCGCGCGGCGAGAGGGAACCGCCCGACCCAACCTTGGGCCCGTTCGGCAGTGCCGAGCGTTTGAATTGGCTGGTTTCGAAGAATCGCGTGATGAACACACGCAGCCAATGCTCGACGGCCAGTAAATCGAATTCCCGACGCTGGTCAAAGGGCATCCCCTCGGGCCAAGCGCCGCGATCTCGGATCGACCAGGCCCTGGCGGCCAGGAAAGCGACTTTGCTTGGACGAAAACCGAATCGACTCAGGTAATAGAGATTGAAGTCCTGCAGTTCATATGGACCGACAATCGCTTCCGCTGTCTGCGGCCCAGCCCCCGCCTCTCGGGGCACGAGTTCAGGGCTGCTGACGGTATTCAGAATATCTCCAAGCACCGCGGTCGCCGCAGCGCCGAGATCGACCCGGGTCCGAGCCCAGCGAACCAGATATCGGATCAGCGTCTTCGGCACCGATGCATTGACTGCGTAGTGCGCCATTTGGTCGCCGACGCCATAGGTTGTGTAGCCGAGTGCCAATTCCGACAGGTCACTCGTGCCAACCACCAGTCCACCGTGCAAATTTGCGAGCCGGAACAGGTACGAGGCGCGCACCCCCGCTTGGACATTCTCGAACGTCACGTCATAGACTTTCTCGCCACGGCCGTACGGATGACCGATATCGACCAGTGTCTGCAGCACCGAGGCGCCGATATCGATCTCGCCGGCCCCGACCTCGAGCGCCTGCATCAGACGATGGGCGCTATCGCGTGTACCGGCGCTCGTGCCAAGGCCGGGGAGCGTATAGCCCAGCACGTTTGAGCGCGGTAGATGAAGCGCGTCGACGGCCTTCGCCGCCACGATCAGCGCATGAGTGGAGTCGAGTCCACCCGATACGCCGATCACCAGCTTCTTGATTCCCGTCGCTTCCATGCGTCGCACCAAGCCCTGCACTTGAATCTGATACACCTCACCACATCGCTCATCGAGGTTCGCTTCATCACAAGAAACGTACGGGAATCGAGGTATATTGCGTTTCAGCGAGACCGGCACTGTGGGTAGCGCCAAATCGAACTCGATGCGCCGCAGCTGGATCAGACGCTCGCGATGCAGTCCTACACAGTCGCTAAAGCTCGTGGTCCGTCCCCTCTCCTGGCGCACGCGCTCGAGGTCGAGGTCTGCGGTGATGAACCCGCCCGCCGAACGGAATCGCTGTGACTCCGCAAGGCATTCGCCGTTCTCACAGATGAGAGCATGTCCATCCCAGGCCAGATCGGTCGTCGATTCACCGTATCCCGCCGCGGCATAAAGATGACCGGCGATACACTTGGCGGAATGAGATGTGCACAACAACCGGCGGTAGGCGGCCTTACCAACGGTGATATCGCTCGCCGAAAGATTGGCGAGAACCGTCGCCCCGCCGAGCGCGGCATAACTGCTCGGCGAGATGGGCACCCATAGGTCCTCGCAAATTTCAACGTGCAACACAAAGTCGGGAACGTTGCGCGCCGCGAAAAGCAGCTGATTTCCGAACGGGGCAACGTGCCCGGCGATCCGGATCGTGTCATTGAGGGCCTGCCCGGCCGAGGCGTATTGCCGCTTCTCGTAGAATTCGCGGTAGTTGGGCAGGTACGTCTTTGGAACCACGCCGAGCAACTCCCCGCCGTAGATTACCAGAGCACAGTTGAATAGCCGCTGTTCGGAACGCACTGGAGCCCCAATGACCAGCAACGTTGGCAGAGATCGCGAGGCAACCAATATCCGGCCTACCGCGTCTTCCACCGCGTCGAGCACGGTATCCTGCTGCACGAGATCTTCGATGGAGTAGCCCGATAGGCCCAATTCCGGGAATACCGCGAGCACCGCGTGCTCATTCGCCGCGTCTTCCGCTAGTTGGAGCGTACGCTCCGCGTTCGATGCGGGAGAGGCAATTCTTACTTGCGGCGTGCACACGGCCACGCGTGCAAAGCCGTGCGTATAGAGGGACTCGAATGGGCCGTGGCGATTATTCATGTGCTCCTCCGGCACCGCCTCGCGGTGCCCATGACCTGGGCCAATCAAGGCCGTTTATTCCAGTGTACACGCGTACCGATGCGCTACGCGCCGACCCGCCGACAACGCGTGGCAGCGCGTGTGAACTTACGGAAATCCACGATGCACTTGGCCCGGAGATAGTACTAGGCTCGTGGCTTCAAATGCTGAGGTGATTCCTTTGAATGCCGAATCGATTTCTCCCTTCCTTCATCCGGTTCGCGCTCGTGAGACGGGTCATGAGTGCGAGGATCACGCCCCACCCTTCTCGGAACACGTTGCCGTTGCGATCATTTTGTTTGCTGGCTTTTTCTTTCTTTTCGTAATTGGACTGCTGCTCCTGCTCCAGGGTTTCCTCCTCTGCGATTCTCATCCAGCAGCGCCGATCAATGAATCCGCAGTCGATGCATGGCGGGGAACAGCCCATGGAGCGCGCCCTCCTCGATCTCGAAGAGCGGCGCAGCGGGGAGCCGAGCCCCCGCGAGCGGTGATAGTTCGCCGAATCATCGGTGAACCGATGTCGTATGAGAAAACCTCGCTCAGGCGCGACAAGCAGAAGCGGCGCATTGGGTAAGACAATCACCTAGCAATTACCGATGGCGCCCGCTGCGGTCATGGAGAATCATGCTCGACATCGAGGTAAAGCGTGTCCTGCAAACAGCTATTGATTTGATGTTATTGAATCAATTTATGGAGATATCAAATGAAAACCGATACAGAAATTCGTCACGACGTTGAGAGTGAGTTGCAGTGGGATCCCAGTATCGACGACAAACGGATTGGCGTCGCAGTCCAGAGTGGGGTGGTGACATTGACCGGCGATGTGCCCAATTACTCGCACCGGTGGCTCGCTGAGAATATCGCCAAACGCGTGGGCGGCGTGCGAGCGATTGCGAACGATATCGCAGTCAAGCTGCCGACGGCCGGTGTACGTACCGATACCGCCCTTGCGGAAGCGGCGGCGAATGTACTGCGCTGGAACGTGTCATTGAGCGGTACGTCGATCAAACCGGTGGTGAAGGAAGGCTGGATCACGCTGGGCGGACAAGTGACCTGGGGGTACCAAAGAACTGCAGCCGAAACGGCCGTACGGAACCTGATCGGCGTGAAAGGGGTTTCCAATGAAATCCATGTGGCTTCGAGCATCAAGGCCAGCGACGTGAAACAGAAAATTGAAGATGCGTTCAAGCGCCAGGCCGTGCTCGACGCCAAGAATATCGACGTTAGCGTCGACGGCTCCACGGTCATCTTGAAAGGTTACGTGCACACGTGGCGGGAACGTGAGGATGCCTCCCGGGCGGCTTGGGGGGCACCCGGCATTATCGCCGTCGAGAATGGGCTTTCACTGCAATGAACCTGTGAGGTGCCCGCACCGAGCCGGGATAGACCGTTCAGTACGAAGGAGATGCGCATCGTCGATATCGCAGAAATATGCAACAAGACCGTTGTGACGGCGCTTATCCATTGACGGCAGCCGTGGCCAGCTCGTCGGTGTCCTATCGTTGGATGACGTTCTCGACGCCTTGGCGGAGGACTTTGGGCGCATTGTAACGAGTGACGGCCGTTCTCTTTATTTTCATCGAAACAGCCTGGTGGATGCCAATTTCGACCGGCTGACCACCGGTACCGGGGTCCGCTTCGCCGAGGAAAGCTGTGATCAGGGGCCTCAGGCTTCCACGGTTCGGCTCGACGCGCATTCGGGGCCGGTGGGCTAAACAAGGGTTCTGCGCTCCGACTATGTAAAGAACCTCCTCTCCGCCCTCCCCGAGACGGCTGGCCACGCACGCATCAAAGCGGGACTCGTGGGGAACCGGCCAGGGCCCTGATCGGCCCGGCCATCAAGATCACCGAAGGCGTCTGAGCATCCACCGCTCGAACCGAATCACCTCGGATTGCCTCCTTCACCGCGGCGGCGCGGAAGATGCTCGCCGGATACCCGGTAGTAGACGAGTTCGCAGATATTCGTCGCCTGGTCGCCCACCCGTTCGAGATTCTTGGCAATGAACATCAGATGCGTTCCGACATCAATGGTTTTCGGATCGTCCTTCATTGACGCGACGATCTCGCGCAGCAAAGCGGTCTTCAAGACATCGAGTTCCTCGTCGCCCCGCCAGGTATGGACGGCGAGATCGAGGTCGCGCTCGCGATAGGCGCGGACGGTGTCGCGGAGCAGTTTCAGGGTCAGCTTACCCATGCCGGGGATCGACAGCAGATTCGCCGCCGAAAAGTCGCCGGGCAGGTCGAGCGACCGCTTCGCCACGTGCACCGCATAATCGCCGATCCGTTCCAGGTGCACCGCGGCCTTGAACGCACTCAGCACGTGGCGTAAATCGCTCGCCGCAGGTTGCCGAAGTGCGATCAGGCGCACGACCAACTCTTCGACCTCGGACTCCAACGTGTCCTCACGAAGATCGCCGGCAATGACGCTCGCGGCCACGGCCGAATTGCGCGCCTCGAGCGCCGCCAACGCCCTCTCCAACTGGCTGATTCCATACAACCCCATGCCGAGGACCAGATCGTCCAACCGGGTCAAATCTCGCTCGTAAGCGCTCATCGTATGAGGCGTCGACATAATGGCATTTCCTTGCAGGACGATTGTGTGGAGGATGGGGCGTCGTGCTGCGGACAGGCGAGCAGCCGAGTATCCGCATCATGCGTGAGGACCGGGTCACGGTCCACTGCCGAAATGCGACCAACCCTCGGAGTCGAGTCTCAGGGGCCTCCCGAACTCGTCGAGTACTGTAATTCTGATTATTTGCCATACGATGCCGATCATGGCGCGCACAAGTTGCACCGGATCGGGGAAATTCCTTAGCGCACAAACCCTCGATAGGTACTGTGGATTATCCTTAATGCTGTCATTTTATTCGCAATTAGTGTCACAATGAGTACGTCACTTTGCTGTGTACTTTCAATGTGTTACAAGACTTCGGCGACGACGTTAACGGGGTCGCAGCTTCCACGACATTGGGTTTCCATTAATTGCGCGCCAATTTCCTTTAATCGTGTCAATGACAGGATTAAAGGTATGGCTTTGACAGGATTTAAGGTAGTCCAACGCTGTTCAAGTATAGGCCCGACGGTAGCGCCCACTGCAAACACGGCTGAAGCGCGCCCTGCGTGGATCGTTCGATATTGAAAGTAATTCCGAAAGTCCATTTACAACCCAACACAGGCGACTATGAATCCGTCACCTCGATTTCGATATAGGCACGTCGACGGATTCGCCCGGTCATGGTCGCCATGACATCAGTGAGACGCATCAGTAAGCCATATTTATCCCGCAGCGCCTTTCGCACATTCACGATCAACGCCGGATCCAATACAATTCGGGCGCGGGCTTCGATCCAAGCACTCCGCACATTGCCACGAACGTCGCATGCTGCGAGTCGCACTCGCGGCGTCGCACGAATTCTCTTAACCTTGCCGGCATCGCCTGCACTGAACACGTAATAACGCCCGGCCACCTTAGCAATCCACACGGGCGTCTTCACTTCGACGCCATTGCGGCGGTATGTGGCTAGGTTCACATACTTCTCGGCGGCGGGGTCTAAAAGCGGAATGTTCATATTTGTCGCTTCGTGCACTCGGTGCCGGGGACTGTATCAAGGTTGGAGGCGCGCCGTTACAGGAGAGCAGGCCCTCGGGGCGCCCGCGTATGGAGCAATCACAGATTCTTGATAATACGGCGCATTGAACACGACGAATACCGAATTCGCCATTATCGATTGTGACACCGAGAGTTCGACGCCCCCTGGAGTGAACCAGCCCCCGACAATGGCGTCTGGTGATGCCGTCCATGCGCCTTCCCTGTTTGACCTATCCGCGGCAACTCCTATCTGCTCAGGGAAAACCTCAAGGCCGGTCTCATTCGAGGGACGTGGAACGATGTTGGGGGTAAAGCACCTTAAGCCGCCAGGGCGGATGTAATCGGCGGAGTTGCCCGGAACCGAGGGAACCATTCCCGAAAGAGCACTTCCAGTCGATGGTCGAGCACCGCGCAACGAACTTGTAAAAGCAAATGCGCACCGTCGGCCGACCAGCCCATGGGCTGACGTTTTCCCATGCGTTGGTTTATCAGGTGATTCATTCCCGATTCCGCCGGAGCGCTCGATATCCGAAGGCCGTCTCGCCGCGCTTTGCCGGACCCGCCAACCGTGCTTCGACACGAACGCCAAATTCCATGGCTGCGTCTCCGTGGGTTCGGACATCTATAATGCGCCGGACCCACCCCCAGTGTGCGCTCTACCCCCAACATCGTTCCACGTCCTACGGCATAAGAGTCAACTACGATTTCTAAGTCGAGACAGACCGGCCCCGCAAGTCAAGCGGCATCCGAAGAGAGAACCGCCCGTCGCGCGTGCGCGTTGAACGACATGCCAAGCAATGAGATGGCGGCGATCGCCACCGGAATACTGATTGCCGCCACAATCAACCTTGGCCGCAAGCCGCGAGCGAGCAACATCCCGGTGAACACTGGTGCGACGATGCTCGTGAGACGGCCGATGCCGACCGCCCAGCCCACGCCCGTCGTCCGCAAGCTCGTTGGATAGAGCCTGGCGATTAAGCCCTGTGCGCCGGAGGTGCCCCCAGGGAGGCTGACGCCCAGCAAAAACGCCAGGGGCAGTGACGCCGCGTGGATAAACAACGCAAATATCATTACCAAAACGGCGGCGCAGGCGTGAATCGGCACGAGGACGCGAAAGCCACCCACGCGATCCATGAAATAGCCGATGGCGTACGCGCCAAGAGTCCCTCCTAACAGAAACATCACGGTAAAGTTGATGCCCGCGTTGGCACTCACGCCAGCCCTGGCGGTCAGGGTCGGAATCCAGAAGACCAGTACGTCGATACTGGACCCGTCCATGGCCAACACAAGCCAGACCAGCAGAGTAGAGATCGCCCGGCCATCACGAAACAAGCGAATGATGGGCTGGCGGCTCATCGCCTCCCCCGGCAGGATGAATCGTGCGTCTGAGGGTATGCGCGACGGACCGGCGATGCGTGCCATAGTCTTGCGCAGCCGCGGATCGCCGCCATCGCGAAGCGCCAAGAACCTTACCGATTCGGGCAACGCCCATCCCATAATCAGCGACAGCGTCATTGGAGCAATGCCGCCCACGACGAATACCGAGCGCCAGCCGAAAGTCGGCACGAGGCGAGTCGACAGCATTCCCCCGGTCGCGGCGCCAATCGCAAAGCCGCTATATAAGATGACAACGGACAAGGAACGCCTTCGAAGCGGGGCCAGTTCGGCGACGAGTGCAACGACGTTAGGAAGAACCACGCCGAGCGCCAAACCCGCGAGCACACGCGCCGCGATGAAGGAGCCAAGTGATGGCGCCGCAACGCTGCACAGCGTAATGAGGCCGAAGGCGAACGTGCCCAGGATGATGAGCTTGCGGCGACCGAAGTGGTCGGCGATGGGTCCCACTCCCAAATAGCCTAAGGTGCTGCCGAAGATGCCCGATGTGAACAAAATACCCAGATTGGACGGCGATACGTTCCAAGCCGCCGCAATTTGCGGGCCAACATATCCCACTGTGAACGTGTCGTAGCCCTCAAGCACCATGGCGATCAAACTCAATCCGAGCACCGCGAGCTGCAAGCCGCCGATGGGGGCGGCATCGATCTGCTCGTTGACGTCGATAATTTGGGGCTCTGAATTCGTCATATATTTTCTGAATAGTTGATGGATGAAGAAGCCAGTCGAAAGGTCCCCGCGGCCAGCAATAATGTTCGGGACCAAATGTATTCTTGGGCGCCGCCAGGTGATTGTCAATTCGGCGCAGCGATCACACCGAAGCGGTGTAGACGTTCTAGACGCGTTTAAGCAACGTTGACAATGAGATCCTGTCGTACAAGAATTCCGTTCGGTGCCTAAGTTAAAAGCAGCCGCTCCCACACTCTCACGACAGGCGGCAGCAGAAAGGAAGTCTCATGCAAGATAGTTCCAATCCCGACCAACGCGTATTTGATTACGTCATTGTTGGCGCGGGTTCTGCCGGTTGCGTACTCGCCAACCGCCTCACGGAAGACCCATCCATTCAAGTGCTGTTGCTTGAGGCTGGTGATTGGGACACACAGTTTTTCTACAAAATCGCGCTGGGCTTTCACAATCATCGGTACCCGGACGCGGACTGGGGATATATCAGCGAGCCAGAACCACAGCTCGAGGGCCGAAAGCTCCAACTGCTCCGCGGGAAAGTTCTCGGCGGTTCATCCACCGTCAACGGGATGTTGTATTCGCGCGGGCACCCGGGCGATTACGATGAATGGCAACAGATGGGATGCGACGGCTGGTCCTACGCCGATGTACTACCCTACTTCAAGCGCTCAGAGCGAAGCTGGCGCGGAGAGGGACCGTACCATGGCGGGGGCGGTGCCATGCACGTCAGCAAAATTGATACTCGAAAGCTGCTGTACGATCCGGTGGCACAAGCGGCTGCGCGTCTGGGCTACCCGATTACGGACGACCACCACGGTGAGCAGCCCGAGGGCTTTGGCATCGGAGAAACGACCACCGGCCGGGGCAGGAGGTCGAGCGCCTCGCGCGCCTTCCTATATCCCATCAAAGCACGTCGGAACCTCACCCTGGAGACCGGCGCACATGCGCGCAAAATTCTTTTGAAGGGCGTGCGGGCGGTCGGAATCGAGTACGAGCGAGACGGAACTCGGCGCAGCGTCGGCGCTCGCCGCGAGGTCATTCTGTGCGGAGGCGCCTACAACTCTCCGCAGTTGCTCATGTTATCGGGAATTGGCCCCGCGGCAGAACTTAACGCCATTGGCATCCAGCCGGTGCGCGATGTGCCGGGCGTCGGCCGCAATCTCTCCGAACATGCCTCTTGTTACGTGGAATACGCCGCGCGCGGGCGCACGCTCCTTAGCGAGTTACGCTTCGACAAGATAGCGATTGCCATGGCACGATGGTGGTTATTTGGCTCAGGACTGCTCGCGAGTCAGGGCACAAGCTGCCATGCCTTAATCCGTACGCTTCCCGAGCTGACGCGACCGGACATACAGCTGTTTTTTAACCCCATTCGCCTGGACGCACGCGTTTGGTTTCCAGGCGTACGAGCGGCGCAAGAGGACACACTCGCTGCGATCATCATTCTTCTGCATCCGGAAAGCCGTGGATCCCTCTCATTGCGCTCGGCGGACCCTGCCGTGCCACCTCGCATTCAGGTGAATCTTCTCTCCCAACAGAACGATATCGATACCCTCACGCGGGGGCTGCGGGCGGCACGGCAAGTGTACGCAACGCCGCCGCTCGCCGACCTGGTTGCTGGGGAAATCAACCCGGGCTCGCAGACGCAGTCAGCCCCGGCACTTACTTCCTATCTACGTAAGATGGCCGGCATCTCTCACCACCCCGTGGGCACCTGCAGCATGGGGCGCGGCGCGATGGCGGTGGTTGATCCTCAGCTGAGGGTGCATGGGTTGGAAGGGTTACGCGTTGCCGATGCGTCCGTCATGCCGACGATTCCGGGCGGCAACACGAATGCACCTTCCATCATGATTGGCGAGAAGGCGGCCGATTTAATTCGTTCAGATCGACCTGCGAACTTCTAACGCACTGACAGCGGTAGACTCGAATAAGCCCGCATCGAATTATTTAGACGCCAGCGCACCTCTCCGGCGGGTTCTATCCGTTCTACCCGCTTGGCCAAGGCCCTAATAATGAGTTCGACCTCCATGCGAGCGACCATCTGTCCGATGCAGACATGAATTCCCGCGCCGAACGCCACATGCCCCGTCGTACGCCGACGGATGTCGAAGCGGTCCGGCTGCTCCCAGCGGCGCTCATCCCGATTGGCTGACGCTAAGGACATAAATACCTTAGCACCTTCCGGCAGCGATACGCCACCCACGTCGACGGCGCGCGTCGTGGTCCGGAAAAAGGTTTGCACGGGAGATTCGAGTCGCAACGCCTCATCGAACGCGGCACGTGTCAAGCCGGGGTCCTGGCGCAGCTGCGCCCACTGGTCCGGATTGTGCGAAAAAGCATACAACGTCGCGGCCAGGCCGGTGACCGAGGTGTCGACCCCCGCTGTGAGGAGCGATCGCACCAGCAAAGCCGCTTCCTGATCGGTGATTTCCCCCGCATCAGCGTATGCATAGATCTGAGCACCGAACCCCTGCGCGTCGAGCGCGCTGCGCTCACACTGCGCCGTTATCCAAGCACTTACAGGCTCTGCATGCTGCATCGAGCGTTCCAGCAAGCGGTTCTGCGGACCATACGCGTTGAACACCATGTCGCCATAGGGAAGCAAATTCTCCCTCCCCGACTCTCCGAGGCCAATGGCGTCGGGAAACACCCTGACGGGATACGCCTGGGCAAGCTCTGTCACGCCGTCAAAGCTGCCTTTGTGGACAAGCTGCTCAACCAGCCGCTCCGCTTCCGCCGCGAAGACGGCCCTCTTGTCCCGCAACGCTTTAGCCGACAGCACACGAGCGACCACGGCCCGCGCTTTGGAGTGCAATGGAGGGTCTGCCTCCAACAACAGACTCAAGGGGCGCCATGGCGGAACCTTGGCAAAATCCGTCAAACCCACTCCGCGACCCGAACAGAACGACTCCCAGTCGTTCAAGACGCGATGAACCTCTGCATAGCGCGGCAGACAAAATGCCCCATAACGTTCGAGGAACACCACGGGGCCTAATTCTCGCAGCTGGAGATAGCTCGGATAGGGATCGCTGAGGAACGCATCGCTGAAGGGATCGAGGTCCGAGCTGGGCACCGCAGTGGCGCCATGAATATCGATCAAGGCCTCGTATCCGCGTCGGAATTCATCAAGAGTCTGCAGCTATTGTGGCGCGAGGTTGCTTATAGATTGACGTATCAACTCTCTGTTGTCAACTCAACTACGATTTCCGCTACATGAGCGACCGATTGCGGATGAGGTCGGACGCCTTCTCGCCGACCATGATGCAGGCCGCGTTGGTATTACCACCGGGGACAGTCGGCATGACGGACGCATCGGCAACGCGCAGGCCTTCGACCCCTCGCACGCGAAGTTGCGCATCGACAACGGAGTCAGCGCCAGCGCCCATCGAGCAGGTCCCCACGGGATGTTGCGCGGTCGTGGCTGTCGCTCGAATGAATGCATCGAGTTCCGAATCTGAATCGACCGCGGCTCCAGGAGAGATCTCTTCGCCCGTGAGGTCGCCTTGAGGCGCGGTACGATAGATCCGCCTCGCTTCACGAATGCCGCTGCGCATATCCGCGAAATCGGCGGTGTCGGCAAAGATATTCAGTGTGATGCGTGGCGCGTCGGCTGGGTTGGCGGACCTCAATTTGACCCATCCTCGGCTGCGTGGATGCAGTTGAACGACCCCAACCGCGAACACATGGGCTTTACGCTCGCAGAACCCCGGGAACCAAAGGTTCGCGTCCATTCTGACAGGATTACACATCAATTGAATATTCGGTTGTGTAAGGTCCGGCAATGTCCTGATCACGGCATTACAACTGTTGATCTGTGTCGCAAAAGGGCCGGCTCCAAATAATGCCCAGTGCGCCGCATGCCGCAGCGCTCGGTCGAGCCGCAGCTCGTTTAGGAACGTCACAGGCTTGGTTGCAGCAAATTCAACCATGGTGTATGGATGCTCCGACAAGTTTCGGCCCACGCCCGGCAGGTCGACAACCGCCGTCAATCCTGATTCCCGCAGATGGTCGGCTGGCCCGATGCCGGATAGCATCAATAGCTGAGGTGAGTTGTAGGCTCCCCCGCAGAGGATGACCTCGGCGTCTGCGTAGCTACGACGAAGCTCGGCGCGCTGCCAGTATTCGACCCCTACTGCTCGCATCTTCTCGATGAGTACGCGCGTTGCGAGCGCGTGCGAGTGCACGGTGAGGTTGGAGCGATGCAGCGACGGATACAGGTAGGCGCGCGAAGAGCTGGCGCGGCGTCCTTGGGGATCGACGGTCAGTTCGCCTCTTGCAAAGCCCTCCTCGTTAGGCCCGTGCAGGTCCGCGCTCACGGGATACCCGGCGGCCTGACCTGCCGCCATCAGCGGCTCGTGGAGTAGGTACGCTGTATCAATCGGCGCGACATGGATGGGGCCACCGCCACCATGAAACGGTCCTTCGCCCCTCCAGCTTGTCTCCATTCGCTTAAAATAGGGCAATACGTCCTTGTATCCCCACCCGTCGCAGCCCATGGACCGCCAGCCATCGAAGTCATGCGAATGGCCGCGCATGTAAAACATGCCATTGATGGTGGAAGAGCCTCCCCAGACCCGGCCACGGGGAACCGGCACGCATCGCCGATTAAGATTGGGTTCTGGTTCCGTCAGATAGCCCCAATTCATGGTCGGATTGCGAATTGTATGTAGAAACGCAAGCGGCATTCGGGTCAGGGGATGAGAGTCTCTGCCCCCCGCCTCGATCAAGAGCACTTTGCACCCCGGATCCTCGGTTAGCCGATTCGCAAGCACGCAGCCGGCAGAACCAGCTCCCACGATGATAAAATCAAAACCGGCGTCTGATTTGATGGGCATGGATCACCAATATTGCGCCATCAACTTAGGGTTGACAAGTCAACCCATAAACGCCGGTTAGAATTGGAAATTAGAGTCTCGTCGACAGACGGGATTACATAGTAGGATTCAGGACGACCATGACGCGCAGTAAAGCTGACGAATCTCCCGAGAAACGCGCTTCTATGGGTTCACCGATCGACCTTGACCGGTACGTACCCTCGTTCATCACGTCGATTGCGAACAAATGGTCCAGAAGCTCCTCCGAGCTTTACCGTCGCGAGTACGACCTCGGCATGGTGGAGTGGCGATTAATGGTGCTTCTGGCCATCGAACCTTGGATCCAGGCGAGCCGCGTGGACGCTGTGGTCGGTATGGACAAGGCGGCCGTCAGCCGGAGCGTTCCCATCCTCGAGGCGCGTGGCCTGCTTCAAACCCGTCCGAACGAGGTCGACTCGCGGCGACGCGAGATGGCTCTGACGCCGGCCGGTCGTAAACTGCACCACGAGATTGCTTCATTGGCGCTGGCCCGCGAGGAAAAAGTGCTGGCGAAACTCAACGCCGAGGAACGCGGGGCGTTGTTGAGCTACTTACGGCGCATGCTGGAGGGCTTAAGCAGCCTTGAAGAAGAGTCGGTGGTCGATGTGCCGCCGGCGCGGAAAGCCTCGCGGGCTGCTCGCCATGCCAAAAAATAGCAGCCGAAAGCCCAACGCAGGCAAGCTAATCCAAGCGGCCGGCGATTTCAGCCTCGATCGGAGCATTGGCGCGCATATCAAGCGCGCCAATCGCGCCATGTCGCGTAGCTTGCAACTCAAATTACTACCCTCCGGAATTCCGATCGGGATGTGGTACTTCTTGCGGGCGCTTTGGGAAGAAGACGGACTGAGTCAGCGTGAAATCAGCCAGCGCGTCGGCGCGACAGCGGCCACGGCGACTGAACAATTGCGAAATATGGAACTGCGACGGCTGATCGTCCGACAGGCCAGTAAGGCGGACCGTCGCAAGGTACATTTTTTTCTGACAGACGACGGCCGGGGGCTCAAAGTGAAGCTGTTGAAGTATCCCATCGAGGTCGAAAAGGCGGCGCTTGCCGACCTGAGCGTGGGTGAAGTGGCGTTCCTACGCTTAGTCCTCAAACGGATCGGCGATAACCTGTCGCGCTTCGATGTCGATGAACTTGCCGAATTGAATCCTGATCTCATCGCGCCGGAGGAATTAGGCTGATCGTTTCATAAAAGCCGAATGTGAATATTCTTCTCCTGACTGAATTCGAATAACTCACCAATTGACTCCTCCCGGCCGATACCCGATTGCTTGTAGCCACCGAACGGCGCACCGATAAAGTGCTTACCCACCTCATTGACCCACACGAATCCCGCCTCGACCTGCTGAGCCGTGCGGTGGGCAAGTACCAAATCCTGAGTCCAGATCGCACACGTCAGGCCATAAATTGGGCGGTTAACCTCCTCCATTAGGGAGTCATAATCTCGCCATTTTAGAATCGAAAGCACCGGCCCGAAAATTTCCTCACGCGCAATTGTCATGTCGGGTGTCACATCGGCGAAAACCGTGGGTTCCACGAAGTTCCCGCCGGCAAGCGAGGCTTCTGACGGAACGTTGCCACCGTACAACAGCGTGGCGCCCTCCGCTTTTGCGCCGTCAATGTACTGCAAGACGCGTCGGTGCTGCACCTTGCTGATGATCGCGCCCATCGTGGTATCCAAATGGGTCGGAATACCGGGCCTGTAGCGCGCGATCTTGCTTTGCACATGATCGAGAGTCTGGCGGTATATGTCCTCATGAACAAACGCGCGGCTAGTCGAGCCGCAGGACTGGCCACACCAACCGAAATTCATGCCCGCAATGATGGCGTCGGCGATGCGTTCCGGGGCGACATCGGGAAATGCGATTAACGCGTTCTTGCCTCCCAACTCCAGCAATACCGACCGTACGGACTCCGCACCCGACCTGATAACCGCCCGCCCCGCCGCGACGCTTCCAACCAACGCAACCTTCGCAATTCCCGGGTGCGCCGCGAGATGCATTGACGCATCGCGTTCTGCCGGCAAGACATTAAATACGCCAGGGGGAAATAGCGGACCGATGAGTTCGGCCAGTCTCAGCGACGATAATGGCGCCTGCTCGGGGGGCTTGACGATAACGGCGTTGCCCGCGGCCAAGATGGCCGCCGACTTGCCGGCACAAAACATTAACGGATGGTTGAAGGGAATGATTCTCGCGACAACGCCCATGGGCTCACGCACGGTGAAATTAACGCTATCTGGCCCCATGGGAATCGATGACCCTTTGATCTCGGTCACGAGCCCAGCAAAGAAGTCGATCTGTTTGGCGGCCGCTGTAGCATCGCCGAGCATCTCGCTCACCGGATTGCCGCTGTCCGCCGCGTCCAGCATGGCGAGTTCCCGGCCATGGCGACGGATAATGTCGGCCGCCGCCCGCAGGATGGCGCCCCGCTCCAGCGGTGCAATGCGCTTCCAAATCGCAAAACCCGCTCGGGCGCTCGCTACAGCCGAGTCCATGTCACGCGAGGAAGCCGCCGCGACTTCGGTCAGAACCTCGCCCGTTCCTGGGTTATGCGACGTCAATCTCAGGCCATCCAGGGATTCATGCCAAGCACCTCCATAAAAGAGCCCGCGATGCTCCGGAAGGATCGGGCTCTCAGCGACAATTGGATGCTCGGCCATAGCCATTAACCCTTTGGAAGCGAATGATCCTACTTGAACTACGTCCCTTGTCGGGCCGTGGCCCGCGTACAATGCTCTCGCGGGAATTTGAAAGTCAATAGCAGCCAAGTGCTTGCGATCGCACACGTGCGGTGTGCGTTTGCCGAATTGACAGTAAGATCAACGCGGCGTACTTTATTCGTACGGGACCTAACTATTTTTCGTCCACGGTGGCTGCTTCCGTCGGCCTTCGACGAATGCTGCAGTCACGAGAGAGATGTCAGATGCGCACTCCCTTTCCAGCAACCGCTACATTCACGGGATTCAATGAGCCGCGCCGCATTGAAGCGGAGGTATTCGACCTCGATGTCGAGGGAGCCATTCCGAAAGACCTCGCTGGGACCTTTTATCGGTGTGGGCCAGACCCACGCTTCGCACCCCGTGCCGGCGATGACATCAATATCAATGGCGATGGGATGGTCACGATGTTCCGATTCGAGGGTGGTTCTGTTGACTTTAAAAGCCGCTACGTACGGACGGAAAAATACCAGCTGGAAACGGCGGCGCGGCGCGCCTTGTTCGGCGTCTACCGCAATCCTTATACCGACGATCCCTCAGTCGCGGGGAAGGATCGCACCACGGCGAATACCAACGTGGTGTTCCATGCCAACCGGTTGCTTGCACTCAAGGAAGATGGGCTCCCCTACGAACTGGATCCTCATACGCTGGAAACCCGCGGCCGATTTGATTACGGCGGAAAGCTGAAAAGCGTTACGCACACGGCGCACCCGAAAATCGATCCGACGACCGGCGAGCTGATCTCATTCGGCTACGAAGCAGCCGGGCTTGCGACCCTCGACATGTCTCTGCAGCACGTCGATGCTGGCGGTCAGCTCATACGTGAAGAGTTTTTCGTCGCTCCCTACTGTAGCTTCCAACACGATTTCGCTGTTAGTCGCGATCACATCGTCTTCCTGCTCATGCCCACCACCGCGGATGATGCGCGCATGCGCGCCGGCGGCGCGCACTGGGCGTTCGAAACCACGCGCGATGTCCAGATCGGTATCATGCGCCGTGATGCCAGCGTGAACGACATTCGCTGGTATCGCGCACCGGCGCAAGGAATCGGCCACGTCCTCAATGCATCGAGTGACGGAGACCGGGTAAGCGTCGATTTGTTCATCAGCGAGCGCAATCAATTCCCTTTCATTGCGAATTCGGATGGTGCGCCGTTCGATCGTGAAAAAGGCACGCCGCGGCTCACGCGCTGGAGCTTCGATCTGGGATCGAAGAGCGAGGCGTTCGACGCGAAGACACTGTATCCCGATTTTATGGAGATGCCCGCGCTCGATGCGCGCTACGCGATGCAGAATTGCCGGTATGGATTTTGCACCTTGGTTGACCGTACCAAACCCGTCGACGTCTCAGGAACTATCGGCCTTGGCTGGAATACCATAGCAAGAGTGAACCTGCAAACCGGCGCACTGGATCGGTTTTATGTCGGTGAAAAGACCACCGCACAAGAACCGCTATTTGTGCCGCGCAGCGCAGACTCTCCGGAAGGCGACGGCTATTTATTGGTAGTCGTGACCCGCTTCGCCGGCGAGATGAGGAGCGAGATTCTGGTCTTGGACGCCGAGCACATCGAAGAAGGGCCGATCGCCAAAGTGCGCATACCATTTCGAATCCGTGGTGCCATTCATGGAAACTGGGTGTCGAACGTTGTGCTCCAAGCGGCCGCGAACAGCTGATAAAACCAACGAAGCTTACGGGGGAGTCGTTACCATGGTTGATTTAAGTCCGGACTTGAAGTCGAGGCGGCTGCCTGACCTCACGCCCCAGTTTGAATACTGCTTCGAAACTCGAGTCGTGACGGGAGATGTGCTGCGAATGCAGTACGGCGCCGGCGAACGCCTTATGGTCCAAATTGCCGGGGGTGACATTTCCGGGCCCAAACTGCGCGGGATCATCATACCCGGCGGGGTCGAATGGCCGACCTATCGACCTGACGGGGTCGGCATGGTCGACGCTCGCTATACCTTCAAGTCTCACGACGGCGTTTACATCAACATTCGCAATGTCGGTTATCGTCGAGCTTCCCCGGAAATCATGAAGCGATTAAATGCGCTCGACGAGTTCGTTGATCCATCCGAGTATTACATCCGTACCACGCCGATCTTTGAGGCACCACCCGGCCCGTATGGATGGATGGCCGATTATTGCTTTGTCGGCATCGGTGAGCGCCAGCGTGAGTGCCTGTTCATGCGCTATTACATGATTACATGAGCCTGCCGCTGTCCATTGCGATCGGGGACTACGACCGCGTACGCCCCCTATTCGACGGCGAAGTGAGAATTGACGGTGTAGAGCCCGTGTTCCTGAAACTTGAGCCCGAGGAAATATTTTTTCGTGCATTTCGTCAGAGCGCCTTTGATGTGTGTGAACTCTCGCTGAGTAGTTTTACCATGCAGACTGCGCGCGGTGATGCATCCTACGTTGGCGTACCGGTATTTCCATCACGCGCATTCCGTCATACCGCGATATACATTCGCACCGATCGCGGAATCACCGGCCCTGAGGACCTCCGTGGCCGCCGCATCGGCATTCCCGAATACCAACTCACAGCCACAGTTTGGGCTCGTTCCATTCTGGAAGATGATTACGGAGTCAAACCGTCCGAGATCATGTGGGTCCAGGGAGGCCAGGAGGAGCCAGGCCGTATTGAGAAGGCTGCCTTGCATTTGCCGCCCGAAATCCGGATCGAAGCCGCCCCGGACGGTGCCACGCTCTCCAACATGCTGGCATCAGGCGACATTGACGGACTGGTGGCGCCAAGATCCCCATCCTGTTTCGACCGCGGAGTTGCCCACGTCGACTGGTTGTTTCCAGATCCGACCGCGGCCGCTTCAGATTGGTACCGGCGGACGGGTATCTTTCCCATCATGCATGTGCTCGGTGTTCGCGCAGAACTTGCAAGGCAACACCGTTGGCTGCCGGTCGCATTGCTTAAAGCTTTCGAACGGGCCAAAGCTCTTACCATGAGCAGAATCGGCAATCCTGCTGCCCCCAAAGTGACACTGCCTTTTCTGGATGAAACCGTGCGCTCCGTCAGACGCCTGATGGGCGCAGACTATTGGCCATACGGGCTCGAGCGAAATCGGGTGACCCTCGAAGCTTTTCTCGATGCGCATCACCGTCAGGGGCTTTCATCACGGCGTCTAACCCCGGAGGAACTGTTCCATCCTTCCGTTTTGGAAACTTTCAAAGTTTAATTTCTATTGGCGCTTTGCACTATCTCCGCTGCGAATTTCTAGCACCGCTTGGAAGCG
The DNA here is from genome assembly GCA_003164785.1 of Gammaproteobacteria bacterium. Taxonomy (GTDB): domain Bacteria; phylum Pseudomonadota; class Gammaproteobacteria; order Steroidobacterales; family Steroidobacteraceae; genus Bog-1198. The sequence goes on from PLUE01000013.1 coordinate 33,351, forward strand.
CCGCCGGGTGCCGACCGGCGCCTAGCAGCTCGGTCAGGCAGTTCCGCAAAAGTGCGGGATTGATCGGCTTGGTCAGGTAGTCGTTCATCCCTGCCGCGAGGCATAGCTCCCGATCTCCGCTCAACGCATGAGCGGTGAGCGCTATGATCGGAACGTGCGCGGCCGGCGATCCGGCGACTCCGGCTCTGATTCGCCGGGTCGCCTCGTAGCCGTCCAGTACCGGCATTTGGCAATCCATGAGCACGACGTCAAAGAGGCCCGCACGCAGCTGGTCTATGGCCGATTCGCCGGTGTCGGCGACAGTTACCTGCGCACCGAGCTTTTCCAACAGATGACGGGCCAGCTTTTGGTTCACCACGTTGTCTTCCGCCAGAAGCACTGCTCGGCCGCGAAGAGGATGGTCATTGGCCGCCCGGCGGGAGGTGGATATCGCGCTCGCCGTTCCGAGCGCTTCATGCAGGCACTGCCGCAGCGCCGAGCGCTTGACGGGCTTGGTCATGATACGGTCGATGAGCCGATCGCCGGAGCAGTGTCCGACGCGTGTGCCGAGCGATACCATCAGGATGATGCACACGTTGACGCCCTCCTGCCGAAGCCGGATACGCTCCGCGAGCCACGGTCCAGGATGATCCGGCAGATCGTGATCCAGTAATATCACGTCGGGCTCGCGACGGCCCGCGGACAGCGCGTGCCACGCAGCCTCGCCCGCCGCCGCGGTCGCCGCGGTGGTGACCCGACACCCCACCGAGACGAGTTGCTCCTCGATGATCCGACGGTTGACCGGGTGATCGTCGATGACCAACACCTCACAATCCGCCAGCTCCACTTGTTCAACCGGCGCCACCAGCCGGGGGGCAAGGCCGAGGCTGACCTCAAACCAAAAACACGACCCTGATCCCGGGGCGCTCTCGACCCCGATCGCGCCGTTCATCAATTCGACCAGGCGCCGGCAGATCGACAATCCCAGGCCGGTACCACCAAAGCGTCGCGTCGTGGACGTGTCCGCTTGCGCAAAAGGCGTGAACAGCCTGGATAGCTGCTCCCTGCTCAAGCCCACGCCGGTATCCGCCACTTCCACCCGCAAGCGAACGGTTCCATCGCCGGCATTCAGCCGACGCACCGACAATCGGACCTCGCCCTTTTCCGTGAATTTCACGGCATTGCCGAGGTAGTTGAGAACGATCTGGCGCAGACGGGTGGGGTCGCCGCGTACGCCGTGCGGAACGTTTGCGTCCACGTCGACGATGAGCTCGAGACCCTTCTCGCCGGCGCGCAGTGCAATGGCATCGACTGCTTGATCCAGCATCGTCGTCAGGTCGAACTCAACCTGCTCGAGAACCAACTGACGCGCCTCGATCTTCGAGAAATCGAGCACGTCATTGATCACGGCGAGCAGCGACTCGCCGCTCGAACGCGCGATCTCGGCCAATTCACGTTGATCGTCACGCAACGGCGTATCGAGCAGCAGGCCGGTCATGCCGATGACGCCATTCAGGGGGGTACGTATCTCGTGGCTCATATTGGCCAGGAACTCGCTCTTGGCCAGGCTTGCGGCCTCAGCGACGTCCTTGGCGGCGAGCAGTTCTTCCGCCGCCACCTTCTGTTGAGTGATGTCGAATTGCACACCGAACATTCGCAGCGGCCGCCGATCGACGCCGCGGTCGAAGACGCCCACGGAGATTAAAAACCACTTGTATCCGCCGTCCGCAGCCCGCAGGCGGTGCTCTCCACGGTAGACATCCGTGTGACCGGCGACGACTTCCTCGATGCCGTGCAAATACCCGTCCCGGTCGTGCTCGTGACATATATCGGTCAACCAATCCAAATGCCTCGCGTCGGTAGCGCACTCGAGTCCGAGCGCGCCCGCCAGGGTCGAATTGAACTCGACGCGGTTGGTGGCCGCATCCCACTCCCAGGTGCCAATGTTACCGCCTTGAATCATCATCAGAATGCGGTGCTGGTCGCGTCGCATCGCCTCCCGCTTGCGCACTTCGCGGGTGACATCGGCCTGGATGCATGCCCAACCCTGAATCGTCCCGCCATCATCCAGCAGCGGCTGCGCATCCGTGTCGAGCCACCATTCCTGACCGTTCTTGCCGCGTACCAGGGTCTCGAAGCGAACCCCCTTTCCGGCGGCGAGCGACTCACGGACTTGCCGGACGGTCTCGGGGTCGGTGCCCTCGAAGTAAAGCAGGTCGCTGGTTTTCCGCCCGACGACTTCGTCCAAGCGGTAGCCGGTCATTCGCGTGAAGCTGTCATTTACCCACACCAGCAGGCGTCGAGCGTCACTGATCGTCACGCCGTAGCCGGTGCCGCGGAGCGCGGCGGGCAAGCTCTCGGCGGCATTTTCCGGCGTAATTGCCTTGCGAGGAGCCGGCCGCTTGAGCCGTCGATCGGTCGAATACCAAAGCAGCGCGGAGATCAGCACGAACGAGAAAAATCCGCCCAAGCTCGCGGCGCTAAGCAGGGGTGTGCGATGAATGACCGGGTCGAGCGCAACGAGCGCGGAGGACAACCAACCGGCAATCAAGAGCGTACCCTGCACCCTACGCCGCATATCGGGATTGGCAGACTGGTGGTCTCGTGTCATTGAAAAGCAACATTCTTGACGGAATTTCGGGTCAGCCCCGGACATCTCCGAAGGGGACGCATACTTTAAGTCCGGTAATTGCCCTGATACCGTACTCCCTGCAACGGGTACTGTCGCGGTGCCAAGCGTCGACTGCTGCTCCGAATGCACGGAAATATTGTCGTACGGCCGTGCGCGTAACACGCACGGCTAGCGCGCGTGGCTCGGGTGCGCGGGTCGATGGCTGCACGGGATGCACGCACGCGCACCGCATTGTGACTGCGGACGGTCGACTTCGCGATTTGTGGCCCTACATGTTACCGAGCTGCCCTTACACCAGTTTCTCGAAAAAGCGATGTCGACCATTGATATCATTGACAATCCTTTGGTCGCGCCGCGATCATCGTGCTGCATAGCGAGATGAGTCATTTCCGGCCGCCGTCGGTCGACCGCGTCGCAGCAGCCATTTGGCCATATTCCGCAGGGACTTGCGGGACTCGTGCTGCGGCCCGGTGAGTTGGCCCCTATGTCGGGTGAACCGACGCTTTTGCTCGACATGCGGACCGGTTGGACGAGGCAAGTGGCCATTCTTCTTCCCAAGCATCCTGGAGCAGCACATGCCGACTCAAGCGATTCTGAGTCGACCTGTTATCCAACGCGCTGATGAGTCGAGGCACGACGAAACAGACGAGCGCCCGGTGCCAGATAAGCATGATTTCGTGCCTGTTTGGCCGCACGGCCGATGGCAAGGCCACCTCCACACCTGCGGCCAAACCGCACGAGGGGCTGGCGGATTGGGATGTCTTCGTCGACCTGGTCGCGCGCACCGAGTCCATCGTGGCCACGCAGGAGGGTCGCAAGACGATCTCCCTGCTCAATCATGAGGTGTACGAGCCGACGTACGGCCGATTGCCGAAGTTCTACCAGCCAAAAGTACCTTACTCGAAGGTGCTGCATACCTTCAACGGGGATGCACGAGTGATCAGCGACAAAATCATCCTTCACTTCGGCATCGGCGCATTTTGCCTAGAATCCCGGCCGTGCATCCATTCGGCAATCTCCTGGCACCAACGCAGGACATAGCCCGTGCGTGAGACCGGCCTCGGACACCGAATTGTCACATTAAATGCGTATTGTACTGCGACCATGCAGGGCGAGACGTGACGCCGATTCGGGGCCCACATTCCCCCCGCCGACAATCAAGGCTTCGATACATTACAAAGGGAACAATTTCATGATAAGACGTTTATTGTTTACCGGTATGGCCGCATGTCTCGCCGCCGCGAGCGCATCTGCGGAGCAGGCCCAGGTTCCAACAGGAATTCCAACCCTCGATCATGTATTCGTGATCATGATGGAAAATCATGCCTACGGGCAGATTGCTGGCAATCCGCAGGCACCATTCCTCAACTCACTGATGACCAAGGCCAACCTCGCCGTTAATTACTACGCCATCGCCCATCCGAGCAACACCAACTACCTCGAGGTCGTCGGTGGCTCGAATTTCAACAAGCTCTCGGACCAATACCCCGACTGGCACAATCGTAGCTGTGTGCCTAACATCAAGAGCGGACAGCCCACCAACACCGACGTGCCCAACTTGGGTGTCTTCTGCCCGATCTACGGCACGAACGGCACCGATGCGGCGGTTCCGGTGCTCGACAACACGATGAACGAGACCTCCGCGCCGCCGCTCACCAACATCGATGGCAAACATTCCATCGCGGCGAGCCACAGGATCGATGGGATTTCGATCGCCGACCAGCTTGTCGCTCACGGCAAATCGTGGAAGTCCTACCAGGAAGGCGTGCCGCTCAGCGGTGCTGATGGCGTCAACGTCAGCGACGGTTACTACAGCATTGGCGGGGTCAACATCGAAGGAGTCAACCAGACCTCCGACTTCGCCGCGCTATCAACCAAAGGCAACCCAGTCAGCGCCGCCGACGTGGTGTACCTGTACGCGGTGAAGCACAATCCATTCGCCTACTTCGCCTCAGTCCAGGAAGGCCAGGACAAGGAGCTGAGCATGGACCGCACTGTGTCATTCGATGGGCCGAAGGGTCTGTATGCCGACCTCAAGGACGGCACGGTGCCTGACTTTGCCTTCATTGCACCCAACCAGTGCAACGACCAGCATGGTCGCGGCAACGGGACAGCGTTCTGCAATTTTGACGCGGACGACAATGGCACTCAGACTGGCCTCAACCCGTCGCTGATCTTGCAGGGTGACCTCACCGTGCAGCGGATCTACACCGCGATCAAGGCGTCGAAGGTGTGGCGCGAAAGCCGCTCGGCTATCGTGATCCTGTGGGACGAAAATGACTACAGCACGATAACTCCGAATCAGGTCGTGACTATCGTCGAAACCAACTATGGGCAGCACAAGGTCCGTAGCCTTAAGTACTACGATCACTACTCGCTGACCAAGACTCTGGATGCGGCCTTCCGGCTGCCCTGCCTGAACCATGCCTGCGACGAGGGCGTGGAAGTCATGGCGGACCTCTTCCAGGAGTAATTATTCGTACCACCGGGAGTGGAGGGCGCATATGCTCCCTCCATGCCCTTCCCTCAGATGCTTGATTTGCACCGTTGGACGTGCGCTCTTATCGCGCTCGTGGCCATCGGAATCACCGCAAGCGCTGCTGCAGAGTCTCCCTACGATCCGCAAAGCCTCCCCGAGGCACCTTGCGGCCGCGGCACTCCGCCGCCCGGGCACCAGAGCCCCGAGATCTCGGCTACCGGCGCGGATATCGAATTGACTGTCCGTCAGGATGGTATCCGCCTGTGTTACGTCAGCAACGGCAGTGCTGATGCGCCTGTCATTCATGCGCGGCTCGGCGCTGACCTGGTCATCACCCTCCGCAACGAGATCACGGACCCACAGGCGATCGACTCGGTTAGCGGCCCCGGCAAACTCACCAGCGCTAACGAGGTAGTGCCTGCTTCGCCGGATTATTATGCCGTAGTACCTGGGATGCACCACGAGGCGAGCGGTGCTACCAACCTGCACGTGCATGGTTTCGCCGTCCCGCCGATGCGACCCCAAGATGAGGTGCTCGTCACATGCACCGATCCGGAGACGGGTCCGGCACGCTGCGGTCAGCGTAATTTCACCTACCGGTTCCAAGTGCCAGCGGACATGCCGGAAGGGCTCTACTGGTATCACCCTCACGTGCACGGCGAAGTCCAAGCACAGATGCTGATGGGACTGACTGGCGCCCTGATTGTCGAGGGGCCGCTTGCCGATGCTCGCCGTCGGGCCGGCATTGAGGAGCGCCTGCTGATCGTTCGTCAGACTCAGGATCCCGATGCCGGGCGCGCGCAGCCGGCGGCCATGACGGCAGCGCCCGTTGATACGGATACCCCACCCAAGAGAGTGGTCACTAAGCCGGCGACCAAAATCGACACCGCGCACGAACTGCTTTGCACGCGCAATGCGGGCATCGATGCAATCAGTCTGAATGCGACGCCCATTCCGGTGAGCCAGGCAGACGATGCGGCCTATGCACACTATTCGATTGCAGCGGGCAGCCGGCAGCTTTGGCGCGTGCTGAACGCGGCGACCGATGCGTTCCTGAGCCTCGCCGTGGTCGACGAAAGTGGCATGCCCTTGCCAATAGAGGTCGTCGCACTGGACGGTGCACCACTGACCGACGATAGCGGAGCACTGCTCGCGACGAGCAATACCCGCGAGCCGCAACTCGTACCGCCTGCGGGGCGGCTCGAGGCGATGGTGAGCGGGCCCGCCGTGGGCAAGAAGGCCTATCTCGTCACGCATGCCGTCGACACGGGGTGTGCCGGCGACCGGTTGCCCGAACGCCGGCTGGCTGTCATTGAAGGGTCACCGGCCGAGCCTGCACTGCTCCGCCAAGCGACGCCTACGGTACGACCCGCTAATCTCTTCAACGGCCTGATCGCACAACGCACAGTGCGACGCCGCGTTATCGCCCTGGCAGAGTATCCGCGTCCCGGCTCGGACGATCAGATCGACTTCTACATTGCCGAGAGTAAGCCCGGTGCCGTGCTCAAGCCGTATCATATGGGAGATCAGCCGGCAATCACCGTCCGTGCAGGGACCACGGAAGAATGGACGATCGAGAACTGGACGAATGAATTGCACGCTTTCCACATTCACCAGGTGCACTTTCGCGTCCTCGAAGTAGACGGCGAGCCCGTTGCGCAGCCGCCGCTCCTCGACGTCGTCAACGTTCCCTACGCCACGGCAACCGGATATCACAGCAAGGAAGGCCCGATCCGGCCGGGCCGCGTGCGCATCAAGCTTAGCTTTCCCGCGCGACTGTTAGGTGACATTCCCTTCCACTGCCACCTCGTCGATCACGAAGACAACGGTATGATGGCGGTGCTGCGCGTGTTGCCGGCAACCGGCGCGATGACCTCCAAACATGCCTCCCGCATGTAGTTGGCCCGATCCAAGGGTGGTATGACCCTTAATCTGTGCCGTCTGACGTGTTGCGCCTAGAGCGACGAGCGCATCTGGCCGATGCATGCCGAATCCGCCCGCGGGCAATCCCTGTAAGGCCATTCAAACCATCAGCGATCTTAGGGCGGTATGGTGCTTGGGGATTGTCGCCCAGCAACCCGATCGTACCACTCGGGAGTACGAGATCCTGCAGAGCCTCAATGACGCGCATCGGGCTCAGTGCGTTTGTGATCATGACGCGCACGAACTCTTCGGTCGAGACATCAGGTAGCGTTTCACCATCGTTGTTCGTGACGCCGGGATTGACGAACAGCATGTCGAACTTTCTCGACGCTAGACGCGCTCGTAGCGCGGCAACTTGATCGGGATAGTTGATGTCCACGGTCTCTATTTCGAGTCGATCTTCGGCGCTTCCCAATAGATCGTGCAGTTGCGAGCGTATCCGATCTAGTGGCGCTGGTGACTAGCTCATTCTTTAACGCCACGCAGGGAAATGAGACCAAGTCCGTTCCTACGGTAGTCAGGAGCTTCCCGCTCCCAGTTCGCACTGAGGCGATCACGGTCTCACAAATGTGGCACCCGCGACTCGACGCCGATCCTGCGCATCGCTGGCTGCGAGGCTTGGTGCTGGCAACCTGCCGTGAGCAGGGGCAATAGATGTCCAGTACCTGGCAGCCGCAATCGACTTCCCGATAACGGCGTCTGGCCGATGGCGAACGATTGTAAGATTCAATGTAGTTGGATTAGTCCGGATCGTCCGCCGGGTTGCGCAGCGGACGCCGGATGAATTTACGGCCTCGAACATCGCCCACGTGGGCTGATGCGCTCTTTAAAAATCTGGGTTATATTCTGAGCAGGGCCGTAAGACGCGGATCTGCGGGCGGGTTCAGCGATTCTAACGGATACTCTAAGAAAGACGCCCCGCGGCAGTATGGGGCGTCATAGAATTTGGGGGGGCGCATCATGAGCAAACTCTACAACGAATCGCACCGGGCCCTGCAGGACGAATTCGGAACCCGCCGTATGGCGGACAAGATCGAGGAAATCACCTGCAACGGCATCGTAGGAGAAAACGAGAAGGCTTTCATCGAAAGCCGCGACATGTTCTTCCTCGCGACTGTCGATACTGAAGGTTGTCCCACGGTTTCCTACAAAGGCGGCGATCCGGGTTTCATCCGCGTGGTCGACGAAAGAACAGTCATCTTCCCGAGCTACGACGGGAACGGCATGTATCTCTCGATGGGCAATATCGCGTCCCGTGGCGAGGTCGGCCTGCTGTTCATCGATTTCGAAAAGCCCAACCGGCTCCGGCTGCAGGGACAGGCCGAACTCTCTAGCGATTCGGCGCTGCTGGCGCATTTCAAGGAAGCCGAGCTGGTCGTCAAAGTCGCGCTGCGCGCGGTGTTTGTGAACTGCCCGCGCTATGTGCACCGCTACGAAAAGGTCTCATCCTCCCGCTACGTTCCGCGCGCGGCGCGCGAAACGCCGGTCGCGACCTGGAAGCGAGTCGATGAGATACAAGATATGCTGCCGGAACGAGACGCCGCGAAGGTCGCCGCAGTCGGTGGCAAGCTTCTGACGTCCGAAGAATGGGTCGGCATGGTCGTTGCCGGGGATCCAGAGGCCTGACCCACCCGTTCGATCTCTCGGCGGCGAAATTCGATGGCAGTGTCGTAGCGCAGCATCCATGCCTACCCGTTGACCCGCAACAATTGACACTTTTACTCTCCTCCGGCAACAAGTGACAACTTTACTTCGCGACCGACCGTCCGCAAATGTGTCAATCCGAGCTGCGGACGCAACCCATTCCCCTGGCAATCACTGCTACCGGACGAGGCGGACGGATTGACAGATTTGCTTCCCATCACGCTAGGGCGGTGCCGTCGCTGCCGCGCATCAACCCGGCGCTCGGTCGTGTCACCGGCGCGACACCCAAAAAATAAAACGAATTGCAATTCCGCGCTTCCTCAGAACCGGCAGCGCTGCATCATTATGATCCGTTGCATACGATGCGTGCTCCGAAACCATGCTTCGGCCGCGATGGTTGGTCGTCCTTGAAAGCATAAGGTACTGACACACAAGCGGTTGCCGCTTTCGGCATGGCAGTTGCTTCCATGCCTTCGACGCGTTAAGGGAGCATTAAAATTCTCGCGCCGTAATATAAAAATCTAGCAGCGTTAGGGACGGAGACAACACATGGAGAGTTGTCAAGCATGAATATGAAAACCGCAACGAGCGTGGCTCGCGGACTCGCCGAGGCTTCCAACTCAAAGAATGGCGATCGAGTGTGTCGGCCGAGGCGCCCGCCGGTGGCCGTCATCGGCGTGTCATGAATGAATCTTGTCGGTAACGGCAATCTTTCCAACATTCGAACCGGTGCGAATCCGCACCGGTTGGGCGTGTAGTGCTTTTGGATCATCATGGGGATTCGCATCATTGAATAAATTAACTGGCTTCTTGTGTCTGGGAATATTGTCGCTAACGACGTCGGCCGTGTGGGCCGACCCACCGGCCTCGGAGGCTTCATCGGCGGCGAGTTCCGCCGCGGTGCCTGCTGCGGAATCCGCATCCTCGTCGGCACCCGCCGCCGGCGACGCGGCTTCGGCCGCACCCGCGCCGACCGAACCTCAACTCGTGACATTGGACAAGATCAGCGCAGGCGACACCGCATGGATGCTCACCTCGACGGCACTCGTGCTCATGATGACCGTTCCGGGCCTCGCGCTGTTTTACGGCGGCATGGTGCGCAAGAAGAACGTGCTCGCCACGCTGATGCAGAGTTTCGCGATCACGTGCGTCGTCACCATCCTCTGGTGGCTCGTCGGCTATTCCTGGGCGTTTACGCCCGGTTCTCCATGGTTGGGAGGTACGTCACGGCTCTTCATGAACGGGATGACCTTCATGAAAGACGCCAACAAGCTCACCGTTTCGCATCTGGCGCTGACCATTCCCGAGACCGTCTATGCGATGTTCCAGATGACGTTCGCCATCATCACGCCGGCCTTGATCGCCGGCGCATTCGCCGATCGCATGAAATTTTCGGCGATGTTGATATTCATGTCCGTCTGGTCGTTGCTAGTCTACGCCCCGATTGCCCATTGGGTCTGGGAGCCGAGCGGCTGGCTCGCGGTCAAGGGTGTGCTGGATTATGCCGGCGGCACCGTGGTGCACATCAATGCCGGCGTCGCGGCTCTCGCCAGCTGTCTGGTGATGGGGAAGCGCGTGGGCTACGGCAAAGAGGCCATGCCTCCGCACAACCTCGTGCTGACGCTGATCGGCGCGTCGCTCTTGTGGGTGGGCTGGTTCGGCTTCAATGCCGGTTCCGCCACGGCTGCCGACGGGCGCGCCGGCATGGCGATGCTGGCGACCCAATTGGCGACGGCCGCGGCCGCACTCGGCTGGATGTTCGCCGAATGGATCACGAAGGGGAAACCCAGCGTGTTGGGAATCGCCTCAGGGGCCGTTGCCGGTCTCGTGGCCATCACCCCCGCCTCCGGCTACGTAGGGCCGGCGCCGGCCATCATCATCGGGTTGATTGCGGGCGTGGCCTGCTATTTCGCCGCGACGAAGCTCAAGGCAGCCTTGGGATACGACGATTCTCTGGATGCGTTCGGCGTCCACGGTATCGGCGGCATCATCGGTGCTCTGCTGACCGGCGTGTTCGCCAGCAAGGAAATCAGTGGATCCGACGGATCCGTGATTACCCAACTGTGGGGCGTCGGTTCTACGGTGATCTACGGTTTCGTCGTCAGCTTCATCCTGTTGAAGGTCATCGACATGACCATAGGACTTCGCGTCACGGAAGAACAAGAACGCGAAGGGCTCGATATCTCGCTGCACGGCGAGAGCGTCGAGTAGATGCGGGCATGCATTAGTTCAAACGCTGATCGTTCGCGGGCCACCGTTGCGGGGTTACCGCAACGGTGGCGTCTTCTGCGCGAATGGATTTGAGCGGCTGTGCATTTCCCGACTTAATGAATCGTCGATGGAAGGATTTAGTGAGTGACACGGAAAAAATCGTTGATCGATCGAATGGGTCCCTTAGCGCTGGCCGGGATGATGCTCGCGGCAACGTCTGCATTCGCCGACACGGCGGCCGCACCCGATGCGCCGGCCCCCAATCCCGATGGTCCGGTGGCGGGCTGCAGCAAGGGATCCGAAAATGAGGGCTTTTTCTCGCGTCTCAAAGAGAGCTATCAAGCGCACCTCGCGTGGGACGGCGGCGATGCCGCTGCGCTGACGACCCTCGTCGTGGGCGGCGGCGAAGCACCTGAATCCAATCCGCCGTTCCCGTACTCGACGTGGAATGTAGGGGGCTCCCAAACGCTCGGCGTGGAGAACATGTATTACAACGCGCTGATGGACGCGCTCTACTGCGGCGAGGGCGGTCAGAAATTGAAGGACAGCCGCTTCACCGTCTACGGATGGGTGGAGCCCGGCGGCAACATCAGTACCTCCCATACGCGCTACAACTATGTGACCGGTACGGGCGGCAACTACCCCGCCGCCTACTCGTTCGAGCCGAACACGGCGCAAGTGGACCAGGTGGCACTGTACTTCGAACGCACGGCGGATGAAGTGCAGCGTGATCATTTCGACTGGGGCTTTCGCTTCACTGCGCTCTATGGAACGGACTACAAATACACGTTCAGCAACGGCATTTTCAGCAATCAATACACCGACAGCGCCAAGCAATACGGCTTCGATCCCGTCATGTACTACATGGACTTCTGGTTGCCGAAGTTTGCGGCGTTGGGCACCAACGTTCGCGTCGGCCGCTATATTTCCATTCCGGACATCGAAGCACAGCTCGCACCCAACAACATCACCTATAGCCATTCGCTTCTCTACACCTACGATCCGTACACGCAGAATGGTGTGGTGATGACCAATAAGCTCAGCAAGAATTGGCAAATTCAGACGGAGCTGTCGGCCGGCAACGACGTTGCACCCTGGGACAAGAACGAACGACGCCTGACGCCGGCCGCGTGCGTGATCTGGTCCTCGGACTCGGGGAAGGACAACATCTATCCCTGCATGAACGGCCTCAACGACAGCGATTGGCGTTGGAACAATGTTCAACATGCCGTCATCACCTGGTATCACAAGATCAATTCGAAATGGCACACCGATACCGAGATTTGGTACATGTGGGAGGCGCACACGCCGAACGTCAACAACGACACCGGCCCGAACGGCTCCAACCTGGGCGACGCCATCATTGCGCAGCAATATTCATACTTGAACTTTGGTGCGCCCTCCGGGGCGATCTGCAAGCCCACGCTGGTCTATTGCTACTCGTACGAGTTTGCCGCGCTCAATTACATCAACTATCAGATCGGGCCCCGGGATCTGGTGACGTGGCGCACGGATTTTCTCAACGATGCGCGTGGGCAGAGAACTGGATTCAAGACCCGCTATTACGAATTCGCCCTCGGGTATACCCATTGGGTGGGCGATGCGATCGAACTGCGGCCGGAGCTGCGCTTCGAGCACGCACGCGATGCCCAGGCCTACGACAACCCCACGGGATTGCCGGGCATGGGCAGAAACTCCCAGGCCATGGCGGCGGCTGACGCCATTTTCCATTTTTAGTCATGACGCCGGTGCACGCGCATGAAGGGCGCACCGAGGTCGATCGTGTCGAGCTTGAAGTTGATTGTCGAGATCTAACAAATCTACGGAAGGAAGGGATGGATGAACATCAGGAAACATTGTTATGGTTTTGTAGTAAGTGCTTTTGGAATCGGAACCGTGATGACGGCGGCGAGGGCGGATACGCCGCTCGCACCGGTCACCGTGTCGGCGGGAACCATCGTGGGAGTCGTCACGAACTCGGCCAAACGCGCCGTGGGGCGCGTGACGGTCACGGCGGCAAGAACGGACGGGGGCAGCCTTCGCGCTACGGTCTCGGGTAGCGATGGGGTGTATTCATTTGCCGATCTATCGCCCGGCACCTGGGTGCTTACCGTACAGGCAGAGGGCTATCCCGAAGTGTCTGTGCCTCCCCTGCAGGTCGTCGCGAGCAGGGCCACTCGGTATGACGTGACCCTGAATGGTGCAGGCAACGCCACGATCGCGACCGCGTCCGGATCCGCGCCGGCGAGGCTCGTCGCCGCCGAGGCGACGATACCGGAAGCGCTGCAGTCGCCGCCGGATCTGCCGGAAGTCGATCTTCAAACGCCCTTCGCCGTGGGCGATATTGGTTGGATGAACGGCAATACCCGTGAAAAAGCACCGATTTTCGATACGAAGTTCTTCACGCCGGAAATCCGCTTCGACATGAATTACCTGCAAAGCGGCAACCACCCCATCGACCATACGATCGTCGGCTCGACCGAAGAATTCCGCTCCGGCGAATTCCAAATCGAACAGGTGAGCTTCGGTGGCGACTTTCATTGGGAAGGCGTGAAGGCCCGCTTTCTGTCGATGTTCGGCATGTTCTCCACGACCACACCGCGCAATGACGCCAGCTCCGCGGTCGGACAGTGGGACCTTCAAGACGCCTATCGATACTTCTCGGAAGCGAATGCAGGCTATCACTGGGACGTGAGCCACGGCCTCAATGTCGACGTCGGTATTTTCGTTTCGTACATCGGCCTGTTCAGCTACTACAACTTCGACAACTGGACGTACCAGCCGTCGTTCGTGTCGTCCAATACGCCCTGGTTCTTCAACGGTCTGCGCGTGCAATATTGGCCGACGCAGACCCTGAAGATCGAACCCTGGCTCATCAACGGTTGGCAATCCTATGCCAAGTTCAACAGCAAGCCGGGCTTCGGCGGCCAGATCCTGTGGATTCCGAACGACTCGTTCAAACTGGTGCTCAACAGCTATTCGATCGGACAGGATAATTTGAACTGCCAGGCCCCTGGCAGTACGTCAGGAACGATGGACACGCTCTGCCAGCCGCAGAACGGCGGTAACCCCAATGCAGCGGCGGGATCCTATGTGGGCGCAGGCGGGCCGGTCGACTGGTCGCGGGTGAAGCGTATTCATGAAGACGACAGCGTCCTGGTGAAGTACTACGATGCAAAGGGACAAGGCGGCGCCGGCGTATCCAAAATGGCATTCAGCTTTACGGCCGATATCGGTTGCGAGTATGGCGGCGGCGTCACCTGTTCGAACGGGCAGAACAAGGAGAACTTCTTCGGCATGATGTTCTACGACCGTACGTGGTTCCATAACGATCTGTACGCGGTGACGCTGGGCGGCGGATTCATGAACAATCCGGGCCGATACCTCGCCCTGACTCCGCCGATCAACGGCGCGACGGCCGCGACCGGTACGCCATACTTCACTCAGGCCCCGGGCCAAAAGCTCTACCAATGGGACTCGCAGCTCAATTTCCAGTACATGCCGAAGGACTGGATTACGTGGTGGACCGAGGCTACGTTCCGGCATTCCAGCGTGCCCTACTGGTCCGGATCGGGTGGCGTAACGCCTCCCAACGGCAATAACGGTTCGCCGGGAAGCTGCGTCGGTGGCGGTGCCAATTTCACCACCGGCCAGTGCTCCGCCGGCGACTGGTTTCCCGACCTTCGCACACGCGAAGCAATCTGGGGTGCCGGCGTTCTTGTCAAGTTCTAGTCAACCGGACCGCTCGGCCCGGGCGCAGCCTTGCTCTGCGCCCGGGGCGGGTGGACCGACCTGGCGCGTGTGAGCCCTCGATAATTGGAGATTGAAATGAAATTTATCACTGCGATCATCAAACCGTTCAAGCTGGACGATGTGCGTTCGGCTCTCTCGGAAATGGGTGTCTCCGGCATGACGGTGACCGAGGTCAAAGGTTTTGGCCGCCAACGCGGACATACCGAGTTGTACCGCGGGGCCGAGTACACGGTGGATTTCGTGCCGAAGGTGCGCATCGAAGTGGCAGTGCGCAACGAACTCGTCGATCAAGCGATCGAGGCCATCATCGGCGCGGCGAAGACCGGCAAAATCGGCGACGGAAAAATCTTCGTCAGCGACATTCTTCGGGTGGTGCGCATTCGAACCGGCGAAACGGACTCCGCGGCGCTGTAAACGATGGAGTCCCTCGATCTCGAGATATCTCTTCGTTGTCGCATCCTGCCAAGGGGCCCGGTCGCTAGGGTGCCGACGCCGGCGCCGGTGCGGGCGGCGCGGGGGAGATCGCCGCCGCCCGTACGATATGGCGGCCCTCATTGCCGGACAATGCGCGGCGGGTGGGAAAGTATTTCGCTCTGATCTGCTCGGGGCCCAAGTCTTCGACGAGGCGCAGATCCGGGTGCACCTGTACGGGCAGCCGACCGACATGCGTAAGTATGCACGGCGATCCGTTATGCGCGGCATTAATTGGTTGCGTCACGGCTACCCGTTACTGATCAGCGACGATCAAATACTTGGAGGCGACTGGCATACGCATTGATCCGAATCTTGAGTCCAGCCCTTGTCGACGGGCTAGCAGAAATCCCCCCAACCTGCCGCTCGCGCGGAAGTAATCCACCAGACCCAGATCGCGCAGGAGGTCCTTGAAACGCGGGTCGCCCATGACGGTCCGCGTCGTCCGGTTTTCTGTTCCATTACTCCCGAAAACCCAGGAAAAGTCGCTCCGCGCCTCATTTACCGCGATAAAGTGCGCTTCTAGTGCGTACGGCGTTCAGTCATCGTTGGTTTGCGAGCCACCGTCTTCCCGAAAAAGAATGAGAAGCTTTAGTCACGCGTTAACGCGCGGTTGGCTCAGATTCCGGCGTACCACTGGTATCCGCGGTCTTCCCAATATCCGCCCTTACCCCGACCTAGGCCGCTGAAGTTCTCGATGGCATCGATACGCATGATGTACTTCGCCATCTTATACCCCAGCTGGCGCTCCAACCGCAGCCGCAGCGGCGCGCCGTGCGCCACGGGCAGCGGCCTGTCATTCATGTCGTAGGCGAGAATCGTCTGCGGGTGCATCGCGTCAATGAGATCGATGGACTCGTAGTACTGTCCCGTTCCATCGAGTGCCAGCTCGAGCGTGTCGGCGCAATAGAACGCCAAGTATTTCGCGCCTGGCTTCACCTGCACGAGGTTCAGAAGCGCGCTCAATCGCGTGCCCGTCCACTTGCCGATGCAGCTCCACCCTTCCACGCAGTCATGCCGCGTGATCTGGGTCCGAGCCGGCATTCGGCGCAAGTCTGCTAGCGACAGCGAGAGCGGCCGCTGCACCAAGCCCCCGACAGTGAGCCGCCAATTAGCGAAGTGGTCCTGCGCGAGGTGGTTGTACTCGTCGGTATCCGGGTTTGTGGTGCCGTTGGCGCGAAATTCCTCGGAGATGTCACTCTCCGAATACTCGCGTGCCAGCGCCTGTCGTCCGAGGAGCAGTCGCTGGACGTGCTGCGTCCACCCTTCGGCGACATCAAGGGTGGAATTGACCCGGTCCGACTGCGCGACTCGATCGCAGGCACTCAATGCGAGGCCCCCGGCCAAGGCCAGTGCGCGCTGCAGCCACCGTCTGCGATCCACTCCCGCCGGCTTCGTCACGATTCTCTCCGGTCCGGCTTGATCACGAACCAGCCGGTCACAATGGACCGCATCTCCGTCAGCGGGCCAGCGGCCAGGACCGCCGCAATGTGAATCAAAAGAAACATCACGAGCGTCGTAGCCGTGATGAAGTGCACGGTCCGAGCGGACTGGCGTCCGCCGAAGACGGCCGTGAGGAAATGCAGTCGCGCGTCCAGGCCGGGAGACATCGTGAGCCCGGATAGTGCGATCAACGGCAGCAAGCCGAACAACACCGCCAGATACGTCAACTTCTGAAGCACGTTGTATTGGCGCGCTTCCTCGCCGTGTGGAAACCGCAGCCGCAAATGCTCGAACACCGAACGGCCGATGTGACGTATCTGCGCGCCGCTCGGCAGCAGCGTCCAGCGAATGCGGCCGCTCGTCAATGCATAGACGGCATACGTGAAGCCGTTCACCACGAAGAGCCACGCAAAGAAAAAGTGCCAGCGTCGGCCGCTCGCGAGATCCTGCCAGCCCGGCAGCGTGATCCAAGCTGGGAACGCCGGCCCATCTCCCGACCCGAAGACAATCAGGGGGCGACTGAAGCGCGAGGTCTCACCCCAATAGAGGGCCGGATGCGCATTCAGAATCTGAAGACCACTCATCAGCAGCAGAAGCAGACTCAGGGCATTGATCCAATGCGTGATACGAACGATGAGCGGATGACGATAGACGGCGACCCGGCCGCCGGCGAGCGCTCGGTCGTGAGTCATCACGCCGCGCTCACATCGGGGGCTTCGCGCCGTTCTCGCCGATGGAAATGCCGTTCGAGGCGAGTCCCCCGTTCGGCGTCTTCACGACGATCAAGAACGCCGGAATCCCCGGCTTGATCAGGGAGCGGTCCCCATTCGTGAACTGAACGATCGGCACGTCTTTCGGCACGATGATCTTGCGTTCGCCGTTCGGGTAGGTGACCTCGAGCTCCCGTCCCTTCGCCCCAGCCGTCACCTTGCCGACGGTGCCGTTGGTCATCATAGAGCCCTTGTGCAGATCCCAGTCATAGTGTCCCTCCCCGGCCTTCACGCCCGGCGGAAAGACATGCACCTCGAGCGAACGGCCCGTCCCGTTCTTCTGCGGTATTTCCGCCGTGCCGATGAAACTTCCGGGCTGAATGACCCCGACGTCAATCGACTTCAGCAGCGTGACCGTCCAATCCTTCGCGAGCGCAATCGTCACCGTCGCGCCGTCTGCGGGCTTTAACGTCAGAGTATTGTTCTCGACCGACACGATCACGCCGCGCGCCACGCCGGGAGGCGCCTGGGCAATGCATGTCAGAGGCATAAGCAGTGCGAGGGCAGTGACGGCGGGAAGGATCGATTTCATGTGGGACTCCTTGTCGGGTGGGGCACTGAGCAGCTGCTGAACATTATTGCACGCTCCGCACTGTATTGGGCGCGATTGCCCGCTCGATGGCGCCGTCCCTCAAACCGCACGGATTGCACATGAGCGGGTCAACTCAAAGAGTGATGGCCGTGAACAGGCGTCTGCGTTCGACGCATGCCAGCTTCGTAACTAATTGAAATCTCGTATCTCGCACTATCTACAGATGATCAAAATTGGCCGCCCGTTGACAAAGTTTGCGGCTTGTGCTCCATCACGCCACCCCTCTCCCGGATTCCGTGGACCTCGATCCCGATCTGTCACAAGGCCTAATCCTTATCCGCCACAGAATCGCCCGACCTCTCGACTGTGGCGCCATCCTCGCAATCGATCGCATGTAATTCCCGTAAGCATCCGCGGCAGATCATCGCCTTGCGACCAGCCAGCATGCCTTCAACGTCCTTAGGTTCCTTGCCACAGAATCCGCATACGAAGGGAATCCCGTCTGTAGGCACCGGTTTGGCCTCCAGATCGATTCGGCCAAGGCTTGGTGTGGTCGGATTATCGGACTCAATGAGCCGAATCTGCACAATGTCACCCACCGACGCGGAACTCGTCAACCAGTGTGCGTCCGCGGTAGGTTGACCCTCGGGCGCAATCTCGCCGTCTACCTTAATCCAGGCCTGATTGAATCCCGGATGCGCGGTCACTGACACATTCAGGGTCTCCGCCATCGCCACCCCGGCGAGAACACGATGTTCGCCATTAATCGTCACTTCTAAACAAAGCACTGCGCCTCCTGTTACTACCACTCAGCTTGATGGCGGAATGCCATTCGTCCATCCACTCTCAATCACTCCCCCGATCACCCCACGCGCAAAGTCATACCCCTCCGGCCACCCACTCGCTCGAGGTCCCGCCACATTCAAAATCTCAATATCGTTTTCCTCGATGAAACCTCAGAACCGCCGATGATGTCCGCTCAGTCGAAATCTGCACCGCATCCAAAACGATGAACGGCTTCTTCTCACGAATACACAAATCCTGGGTGAGCTTCGTCCCACCCGGGAGCGACTGGTTAAACAGAATCGCCGTCCCGTCGCTATCATGCACATTTCTGAGCGTCCGCGCCCGATAACCGCCGGTCGGCAACAGCGACATCGGATATCGCTCAGGAATCGGGCCATCCTCAGCACTACGATCCGCCGGACACTACCCGCCGGGGTGTTGGGGCACGCGCGTTGTCGTTGTTGATCTGGCCGGTAAAGAACTCCAGGGCGCGATTAGACTCTAGTTAACTACCGTTCTAGCCATACGCCGGTAACGCCCCAACCCCGCCCACCGAGCCCCGCGGTCATCTTTCCGACTGGGGCGACATTTGGCCGTGGCATGGGGCTGACTCCGCGCGGAGGCCACCCCACTCAGTATCAGGCGGAAAGCAAGAACCCCTTCGTCCGGTTCTTCCCTTTTCCAACTGCTTCCACACCTGAAGAAGCGGTCGCACTGGTGGACGAACGCGTTGCCCAAGGTGCGGACTACATCAAGATTATTGTGGAAGACGGGGCGGTCACGGGGCACCCGAACCTGCCGATGATGAATGACGAGACCCTGCGCGCCGCAGTGGTGGCGGCGCATAGGCATGGAAAGATGGCCATCGCACACGCGACGACCCTGGCCGCTACGGCGCGGGTCATTGCGGCGGGCGTCGACGGGCTAGCGCATATTTTCCTTGATCGTCCCCATACCCAGGAGATCATCTCGGCCATTGCAAAGTCGCATGCCTTTGTTGTGCCGTGTCTCGGCTTGAACTCCTCAGTCGTTGGCCATAACGACGCCGCGCTCGCTGCCGACAAGCGTGTCAGCTGCAAACTGAGCAAGACATGGCTCGATGCCTTGGGCCGCAGCTTCACTACCTATCCACAAGGGAACATGGAAGACGTCCTGGCGACAGTCCGCGCCTTGCACGACGCGGGAGTGGATATCCTGGCAGGGACGGACGTCTCGGAACCACTCCCACAATTCGGTGGCCTTGCTCACGGTGCGAGCCTTCACCACGAGCTGTCATGGCTCGTCAACGCAGGGTTTATACCGACAGAGGCGCTGCAGTCGGCCACCTCGGTTCCGGCACGACGGTTCGGTCTCCACGATCGGGGCCGTATTGCTCCCGGACTGCGGGCTGACCTGCTGCTGGTTGACGGCAATCCGCTGGCAAACATCACCGATACGCTTTCCATTCGCGCTGTCTGGAGACGGAGGCAGCACGCCCAGCGACATGAGAACCTCATGTAAGCGCCGTTCGCGGGTCGATTTTCAATCGTGGCTTCAAGCCGCAGATCGTGAATCCAGCCATCGCCGAAGTCATACTCGTAAACGAATCGCTCGAGTCGGCGTAGGCTTAGACCGTCGAGTCGCACCCTTCTGGCATCGATGCCAATCATGCCGCCACCCTCGCGGTAGACCGCGTACTCTCGGCCTCGGATCTCAAAGCGGTTCAGGTGCTGAACGTCCCAACCGAAGGCCACCTGCAATGCCTCGTGGAGCTGGGCCACCGTACTGTCGCTCCGCACGAGAAGCCGCCTCCATATCAACGGGCTTATACCGCGCAGGACCACCCGCAGTTGGAAGATCTTCGCTTCATGACGATCGGTTTCCGCCATGAGCCCATGGCCTACACTTGTGCGCCGCACACCCAACTTTCAGTTACTCTCCTTACCAATCGATACAAACCTCACGTTCGCGGCCGGACCGTGACGCCGTCGATAGTAGCGAGGCATGAAAGACTAACCAATTAGGATCAATACCTAATGCGGAAGTCCTTAATCGACATACCGCGTAGACGTATCGCGGTTTTCCCTGATTCGGCCCCGCCGAGTTTCAGATACAACGTAAATTCTCGCGCCTCGGCCCATTCGCTCGGTCAATTGGGCGGAGTTGTTACGTGATAGAAAGGTAGGCGGAACATGGCACTTGAGAAGGGATATGTCGGCTCCGCGATTCGGTCGGTCGTTTTCTTTGCATATTGCTGGCTATTACCGATCCCCTCCATGGCAGATTCTATAATTCTGAATTGTTCTTATGCTGAAGTGCTTACGGGCACGAACGGCGATGTTAAAAATTATTCAGTGCAGCGAACAATAGAGGTCGGTGACGACGTTTATCGAGTGTGGTCTTCCAAAGAAGCCAAGTGGGAAGGAAATCAATGCGGGCTCGGACGGTGCGCATTCGACAGCAAAGCCTTTTCATACAGGTTTGATGATGTGAGTACCGACGATGGATACTTAGAAGAGTATTTTGAGCAATTGAAAATTGATCGTGCGACGGGCCGTCTCAATGCAGAGAGAAAGACCAGCACGACCACGCCGGTGACCGGTTATCAAGCGGAAACGACCTGGTACGATGAAGGCACATGCGTTAGCGGCACGGATCCGGCCGCTTCACTTAGAAAGAAGTCTTGATACCGAGCCCCGCCAATGAACCCGGTTCCGACTTCGAAGTCGGGGTCGGCGTTCAGTGTTTCGCGACGCGCCGCCGCCGTACCATTTACACAGGGGCGGCTTAGTCACTCCCGGATGCCTGCCGGTCGGCGTCGCGGCATACTCCATTTCCACCGCCCAAGCTTTTCGGGGACGACACCGTCGGCAGCGAGTCGGGTCACCGGCACCAGGCTGGTTGTTTCCACGGTGGCATCGTTGTTCGTCGCCGCGCTAGGCGGGACGATCGGAACCGCGCGACCGTCGAGCTTCTTACTTTTCACCGTGATCTTGCGAATTTCGGCGAGGATCCGGGGGTGCGGGATGCGCTTCTCGAGTATTCCGTCGAGTCGCACTCCGGCGTTTACCGAGTATCGTGAATTGGAGGTCTATATGACTGCCTCGCTCGTCCAAGCGCCGCCTCATGGCGACGTGTCCGATCAAGTGCATACCGTGATGTCGCGCGCAGCGAGAATCGCTCATACGCGAACAGGCGTACGCACTAGCGGAACGGCAGTGCGCACGTGAAAATGACGCTTGAAATTTCTTTGCTGCGTGGAGCCGCTGCCTAGTAGACTTGTTCCAATGATCGGATAGAGAGGAGTTATGCTCATGATCGGGTGGACACGTAATCTCGCGTTGCTATTGGGTGCCAGCGCTCTGAGTGCCGGCGCCTTGGCTGCCGACAAGGGCTCCGGTGCGCAGATAGAGCGTGGGCACCGGATCGCGCTCCAAATATGCACTGCCTGTCACGTCGTCGCACCGGGCCAGGAGTTCTCACCGTTGCTGAGACCTCCCGCGCCCCCGTTTGCCGAGATCGCCAACCGCCCAGATTCGACGCGCGCATCGTTGCGCCATTTCGTCGTTACAACCCACTGGGATGAAAAGACTCTGCCTCTGACGATGCCCAATCCGCAGTTGATGGATCCCCAGATCGCGGATGTCGTGGCCTATATCCTCAGCCTGCGCACGCATTGACCGTCCGATCATTGCGGAAGCCTTCCGCCGCCAAGCTCCAAAACCCCAACGAGGATTGACCCAGCTATGCTGATCTACGCATAGCGGGCCCAAGTTGCGTCATACAAGCCACGCACCTTCCACTCCAATTTCGCCGTTGGGTGCTCGTGAGCGGCCTGCCATTTCTGCTCCCGCTTCGCCTTCTCGGCCGCGACGACGCGAACTCGCAAGCCCGCACCCGCCCCCGGTGCGCTGAGCCACTGAAAAATATCAAGTAAATGAATGGGCCAAATTTGAAAACAACCTTTTCAACAGTCATTGGCCGTCCAGGCCAGATAAGCCTCATCCGCAGCGCCATGCGCTAACTACTTAGGGTTTTCGTCTCGACATCGGAGTATTCTCATCTGTGTTGCGGAGCTCGCGGCGAGACTGCCGAGATGAGAGCAGCGCTGCGTCCGACAATTTGAAGTGGTTGTGAGGTAAGCCAATGATCCCGCAGCTCTGACCGGAGGTGCCGACAATGAAATCCATCGATGTCACAAACATTCTCCTTTTCGTCATAGCCATTTGCCTGCTTGCGATGGTATCGCGACAATTGGGTCTGATTGGCGTCGCAAACGCTCAATCGCCGCCGATAACGTATGTGGATGTCCTCGGTTGGGATGTGAAGCGGCCGATTCCGGTAGAGGTATACAATCCAGGACCCGAGAACAATCCGCGGCCGTTGCTAACGAAGCCGCAACCGTAGGTCGGCGGTCCAGCCGATTGACCTGCAACGCAGTTCCGGCCAGAGCAGGCCACCTCATTCGCCCGATCCAATGACGGCAATGCTCATCGGTTGGCCTACCGCGTTGGACTCCTCGCCTACCAACCCGTGCTTCAATGATGATTCTCACGGTGTCGCCTCCATTGTGAACGAAATGCCTGTTAAGTCATCTCTCCCAATTCTCGACGATTGATGTTTCAGTAAACCGTTTCTTCCATGGTTTTGACCGCTCTCACCCTGCGCTCAGTTGCAGTTCGCGGCCGATCGGTTGGTATCTTTATTCGCTCCGTCGATAACGACAAAGACCGCGTAAAGTGTACGGGCGGAGGGACGAGTTTTATAATGGGAAATCCTCTTATTCTTTATGTACAGTAACGTACAGATAGGTGCACGACCCATTGCGCAAGCGTTCCAGAACCTGTAGGCGCAAAATGATTTTGTGCGTCACGCATCTGTAATATATGAGAGATATGCGTCAATGGGCGTTAAGGGCACCTCACGGAGGTTTGCTTGTCCGGTTCAAGCCCGGTTGTCGCCAGCCACAAAACTGTGATTGGGCAGAATCTCGTGCCGCATATAGCTAGAGGACATATTGAAGAGGCATGCTAGGTGCAGTGATACATGATATTGTCGATCTGGCTCGAACGGTGAGC
This sequence comes from Gammaproteobacteria bacterium, assembly GCA_003164785.1. Taxonomy (GTDB): domain Bacteria; phylum Pseudomonadota; class Gammaproteobacteria; order Steroidobacterales; family Steroidobacteraceae; genus Bog-1198. The sequence goes on from PLUE01000013.1 coordinate 57,031, forward strand.
GGCCAAAAGGATTGAGTGCGATGCGCACGACACCGCCGGATTTCGCACGCAGCGCCCTTGATGCCGCCCCGGACGCAATCGTCATCATTGATGCGGCCGGCATTATTCGTTTCACTAACCGGCAAGTCTCGGCGCTGTTCCAATATGAGCACGACGAGATCATCGGCGAGCATGTTGAGATACTGCTGCCCGAGCGCTTTCGAACTCGCCACGTCGCGCATCGCGACGGCTATGCAAGTAGTTTGCGAGTTCGTCCCATGGGGGCAGGCCTTGATCTGTTGGGACGCCGCCAAAACGGCACCGAGTTTCCCGTTGAGATCAGCTTAAGTCCCATCGACGATGTCGGTCGGACTCTCTTTGCTGCCGCTATTCGCGATGTGTCCGACCGCAAACTTGTCGAGGCTGAGCTCATCGTGGCACGCGAGGCCGCTGAGGCGGCGCGAAAACTGGCGGATCAGGCGCGAGAGTTAGCCGATCGCGCTAACCAAGGCAAGAGCCGTTTCCTGGCCACCGCGAGTCACGATCTGCGCCAACCGCTGCAAACTCTCGAATTGCTCAACGGAGCCTTGCGACGGCGCGTAACCGATCCCCACCTGATCGAAGCCCTGGGGCACCAGGAGCAGGCAATCGGAGCTATGTCGAGGCTCCTCAATGCACTGCTCGATATCAGCAAGTTAGAGTCCGGAGCGATTAGGCCAGAGCCTGCCGATTTTGCTGTGGCAGCAGTATTCGAGGAGATGCGCCTGGAATTTGCCAACATCGCGGCGAATAAGGGACTGAAGCTCGAGGTTGAATTGTGCAACGACGCTGTGTACAGCGATCCGTCGCTGGTAGAACAGATTTTGAGAAATCTTGTCTCGAATGCTATTAAGTACACCCGCGAAGGTTGGGTGCGTTTGCGCTGTTTGCACGAGGCGACTTTAATTCGCATCGAAGTGTTCGACACGGGTATCGGCATTCCGGCGGATCAGCTTCCGCGCATATATGATGAGTTCTATCAAGTCGGCGTTCCGACTAACGTCTCGCGCGACGGCTACGGCTTGGGCCTCTCCATCGTGCAGCGCCTGGTTAAGCTGCTCACGCTCAAGCTCGATGTGCACTCCGAGGTCGGCAAGGGCTCCGCGTTCTCACTCATACTGCCAGCGAGCGGCGCTCAATCCGTCACGATGCCGCCGACATCGCTGGATTCGCTTGCCTATGATTCGCGGCAGATTGGGGAAGCACGCGTTTTGTTAGTTGAAGACAATGATGCGGTGCGGCGTGCAACCTCTTTGTTGCTTGAGTTGGAAGGATATCACGTCACGCCTACCGCCTCGCTTGCGCAAGCCCTGCAACACGTTCAGCAGGGTAATAGGGTTGACCTACTGATCACCGACTACCATTTGAACGACGGGGAGACTGGGATTCAGGTTATAGCAACGTTGCGTGAGATATTGGGGATTTCTTTGAAAGCGGTCCTCACAACGGGAGATACCTCTTCCGCAATAAAGAGGCTGCCCGGCGATCCATTCCTGAGAATGACGAGCAAACCAATCAAGGCTGATGAATTGTTAGCCTTGCTGCGCTCGTTGCTTGCCGCTTGATCGGTATCGACCCGTCATGTCAGCGCCCTTACTTAATGGCACTGGCACCCGTTCCTCGCCCCGCTCCGGGATTTTCGCGCTCTACCGATAATTAAGCTGATTTATCAGGATATTGCGGCGCAATAATGACACGAAATTCCCATCGGGAGTGTCATAGGGACGGGCTCGAACTGTCCTTTTATAGGTGGCACCAAGCCTCATCTGTACTCGTATAGGTGGCACTGGCTGCGGAGGCGATTTGCATGGTGGCAAGCGCTCACGAATCCCAGCCAATCGATCAGATCGTTTTTTTACAACAATTTCATTCTTTTTTTGCGATTCTCAGGCAGTGGAACATTGCCGCCCGTGCGTTGGTCACTTTGATTCAACAAAAGCGCAGAATGCCCCGTCAAGGCACGCGGGATTGCAATTCGCGCTACGGACCTGAGGTGGAAACGGGATATGAGCAACATGGAAAAACCTAGTGACATTATCATCGGCGCGCGGCTGCGTCGCCGCCGAGGTGCTCGTCTCGTCCTGCTCGCGGCCTTGGTTGTTGTGGTTCTTGGCGGCAGCACG
>PLUE01000061.1:0-15584 GCA_003164785.1 Gammaproteobacteria bacterium
CGCGAATGCCCAGGGGCGCAACCTCTTGGGCGAGGGACTCCGATAGACCCTCCACCGCAAACTTCGTAGCCGCGTAATAGCCCGAACCCGGATTTCCGACGATTCCGCCCACCGATGCGATATTAACGATCGATCCGTGCCGCTGCGTGCGCATTCCGGGGAGAACGGCGCGAATCATCGCAGCCAAGCCGAAGAAGTTGGTATCAAACATTGCGCGGATGTCCTTCTCTTCCCCCTCCTCAACCGCCGCCATGTAGCCGTATCCGGCATTGTTGACTAGCACGTCGATGCGGCCAAATGCGCGCTCGGCCTCGTCGACCGCGTGCTTGATTTGCTCCGGATTCGTCACATCGAGAGCGAGCGCCCGCGCGCGCGCTTCATGCCCGGCGATGATATCGTCGATCTTCCGCACATCGCGCGCCGTTGCGATCGTGCGAAACCCGCGCGCCAGCGCAGCGCGGGCAAACTCGCGGCCGAAGCCGGTCGAACATCCCGTGATGAACCAAACGGGCGAATCGCTGGTATCCGACACCATGACCACTCCTCTAACGAGAGGGGGTCACCCTCCCCGTAGGAAAAAAGATGCGGCAACTGCACGAGCCGCAAGTATCCGGTCACATTGGATGAGAAGGCTATCCGTACTTTCCGAAATGCGTTCGACGAGACTGCGGTATCGCATCTGCACCCTCGGTGCGATCAGGTGACCGCGAGTGGTATTCGAGAATCAGGATCCGGGTTCGCTGGGATTGCCGCAATGCATTGCACAAAATCGGCGCTCGTAAGCTTGAGCAGCATCGTGTTGCTTGAGGCGCATGGGCATCCCCGCACGATTCTGGATTGGTTCCACATCAGCATGCGCGTTCGTCACATCGAACAGATGGGACCCTCGATGATGGAGCTCTTTCCCGACGTGGAAGCGCTGGGTAAGCTACCCAGACTTCGTTACAAAACGTGGAATGGACAATGGCGCGGGGCTCTTCATCGGATGCGTGCTTGTTACCTGGGAACCAGCCTGGTAGCAACGACGGTCACTCCCTTCCATGCGGAGCGCGTAAAGCGATTCCGCCAACATCTCATCGACCTACGCGACTATCTCATCAGCAATCAGCGAAATTTAACGAACTACGGCAAAGCCCGGCGGGACGGCCTTCGGATGTCGAGCGCTCCGGCGGAATCAGGAATGAATCACCTAGTAAATCAACGCATGGGAAAACGTCAGCCCATGCGCTGGTCCGCCGACGGCGCGCATTTGCTTTTACAGGTTCGTTGCGCGTCGCTCGACCATCGACTGGAAAGGCTCTTCCGGGAATGGTTCCCTCGTTTCCGCGCAATTCCGCCGATTACCCCCGCTCTGGCATCTTGAGGTGCTTTACCCCCAACATCGTTCCACGTCCTGACAGCAACTGAAGCACGCGCGGTAATTGCTCATCGCTCAAATGCAGCTCGACTCGCCAGCCGTCGACCAACTGTAGATCTAAACGCAACGCTGCCGACGACATCGTGGCAGGTTCCGCAGCGACCCGCACCCGCGCAAAACGTGCTGTCCCCGATACCGCCGTCGCTCGACTTGCTCTTGCAGTGCTCGGTGCATGCACCGGCCATTGTCCGGCGCGACGCAGGTTCTCTCTCCAGCGATACGCCTCGCCGGGCCTCAATCCATGCCGCCGAGCGTACTCAACTAGGGGCTCCTTCGCCGCCGCCGCCTCCCGCAGTCTGCGCAGCCACACCGCCGCTTTCGCTTCCCGATCTTCCTCTTTCATGCCGTCCTTCTCCGTTGTGAGTCGGCGGCATCTGTACCAGGCTATGCCCATTCAAGGCAGGGTGCGGAAGATCGAGCGCTTACAGTCAAATGGCGTAGATCACCGCTACGAGATGGGGGAATTCAGAACACGTACGCCACCGAACCGAACGTGCGCACCGATTGCGCCTCGGAGGCATATCGAGGTTGCTCAACGGGTGTGCTCAGCTCCATTGTCGCCATCACGTGTGCCCAACGGGCCGTCACGCCTCCGCCCGCTGAGGTCGCTTCATCTCGATGATAAAAATATGGGGAATTGTTCCAAGCAAACCCTGTGTCGGATCGGAGATAGACGCGCAGGTATTGGAGGCGCCAGGCAGTGACATGGATCACATGCGCCAGCTGGGCACTGACTTCGGCTCCTGAATCCCCCGCTAGCGTTGCCGGATCGAATGCGGCTCCAAAACCAATCCCGCCGAAAGTGAACCGCTCCAGCACCGGGAGTACTGCTGTGGTGAATTGCCCATCGAGATTGATCTGGAAGCTCCACGATGTGCCCAAAGGGAGGACTTTCTGCCCCTCCAGGAGATACTTCGTGTAGCCGGGGTCCACGTCTGCGTTCACGCCTTCGTTAATTTGGCTACCTGCTACATTCAGGCCCCGCTGTGCGCCAAGGTATAGCCTATCGGTTGCGTCTTCGCTTCGCGCAAATGTTAAACCGATGGCGATGTTGCGCTCATGATCCTCGATCGAAGTCATACCCCGGGAATCGCGAATGGATGCGTTGTCCGCATTCAGGGAAGCGTCAAGGGATAGGACTCGGTCGCCTCCCAGAGGCAGCTGCTGCGCCAAGCCTGTACTGAAGTGAGCGTCCCGAAAGTGGCTGTCGGCCTCCGGCACCGCCGTCGAGCCGCTGACATCCGCAAAAACCGATGTGTTATCAAAGCGTCGGGCCAGTCGCGCCTCTCCGTATTGATAGCGATCCGGGTGGGAAGAGACAGCGCCGCTCAGGCGCAGCTGCTCCTGAAGGCCGAGTACATCGTTCGTTTCGAGATTGGCTGTCAACAATTCGCGACCCAGGCTGCGGGTACCTCCATTGTTAACCTCCACCATTCCGGCGACAGGCTTGTACTCAAGTCGCAGCACGAGCAGGAACTCGTTCGTGGCATCGGGCCGTTGATCGAACAGCGGCCTCGAGGTGATGCCGGGCAGCTGGCTGATGCGGCTCAGGACTGATCGCACCTGTTCCTTGCGCAGCGGCTGAGAGCGCTGAAGTTCGCGGGCAAGTTGCTCGATCTGAGTTAGGTAGGGACCGGCCGCACCGCGGATTTCGATGGCACTGATGAGCGCTTCGTGGATGATGAGGCGCGGACTGGTCGACTGCAAATCTTGGGCGGGAGTGGAAATGATGGGCGTGACGTAGCCATCCCGCATGTAGCGGCGACGGATGGCGCCGCGAAGTGATTCGAGCACGGATGCGGAGGTCGGCTGCCCGACATGCGCGGCAATGTCGGGCGCGAAGTCGCGCGCGCTATACACCGAGCTCCCCAGAATATACGGCCCGGTAAACAACGCGGTTCCGGAGGCGGCCGACACTAAGCGCCCGTTCAGGAGCATCGCCGCGATAATGGTAATGAAAAGCGTTTTTTGCATAATCTGCTGGACCCCAGAAGGCGCCCAGTTTTTCATCGTTAGGTCGGCGCAATCCGTGCGCTGTATCGCGTTACGCCGAAGTGGCTGGATTGGCCGTGACGGGGATCACGGTAAATGTGAGGCTTCACTCATTACCCTGCGCCATCAAACAGGGAGCACCACATGCGGGCACACATTTTCTTGATTACCGTAGCAACGAGCGCGGTGCTTGGATTGTGTTGCGAGCGGGCGCACGCAACGGAGGTCACCGTTGTCTCGAGCCGTGGCAGCGTAAGCGTCACACAGGGTGATCATCTCGTCCCGGTTAGTGCTTCGACACACCTCACTTTGCCGGCGCAGATCAAAACGGGCTCTGACGGCATGCTAGATCTCCAGGACAACGATTCGCTGGTTCATATTGGGCCCAATTCGACCGTCGCGCTTCCGGACACCGGCCCTTCGGGAAGTCTGGTCGATCGCTACCTTCAGAGCGCCGGCTCCGCGCTCTACAACATTCAATCCCGACATGGTCGGCCAATGTCGGTCCAAACGCCCTATTTGGTCTCGGTCGTGAAGGGCACGGTCTTCACGGTGGCTGTCGAAGAGGGCGCAACCAGCGTCACGCTCATGGAGGGCTCGCTGGATGTCTCCGCGCCTGGGGTGAGCCAGCATGTGTTGCTCAAGCCCAATCAGTCCATCCGACACGGCGCAGGGGAAAGCTCGCTTCTGGTGAGCCCAGTCGGAGCGGCCCCGCAGAATATCAAGGGGAGCGCTGCTGATGTCGAGGCGCCGGTGACGGATGATGTCCATGCAGCCCAATTTGCCCTCGTGACTCGGGACTTGGCAGAAGTGGGTGCTACGGTGTCAGCACAACATTCTCTGGCGATTGCGACGGGAGCCCATGGTTCCCCGGGAGCGCCGGTCGCGGGTACCGGCAGCGCCTCCGGAGCCTCTAGCACCGGAAGTTCCAATGCGCCGTCCAGCGGTGGCATCCCGGGAACGGGAAGCACGAGCACCACATCGAGCAGTACCACTGTCCCGGGGTCCAACACCTCGGTTTCCAGCAACGGCAATTCGAGCCCGTCGGGTTCGAGCAGCGGCGCTCCGACAGGTACGACGACAGGAACCTCCGGGTCGCCCACGACCGCATCCACCTCCACTTCGACGAGCAGTTCTGGATCTTCCAGCACCGCGGGCACCGCTTCGAGCGGCACGAATGTAACGGCGCCCAGCACTCCCGCTTCCAGCAACGGCAATTCGAGCCCGTCGGGTTCGAGCGGCGGCGCTCCGACAGGTACGACGACAGGAACCTCCGGGTCGCCCACGACCGCATCCACTTCCACCTCGACAAGCAGTTCTGGATCTTCCAGCACCGCGGGCACCGCTTCGAGCGGCACGAATGTAACGGCGCCCAGCACTCCCGCTTCCAGCAATGCCAATTCGAGCCCGTCGGGTTCGAGCAGCGGCACCTCGACAGGTACGACGTCAGGAGCGGCGGGCTCGCCCACGTCCGGATCCACCGCCACATCCGGTTCGACAAGCAGTTCCGGATCAAACCGAGGCTTACCTGCGCTCCCTGAAATCCCGCTCCCCGACATCGGATGTAATGGCAAAAACAACTGGACAGGTCTCGGACAGTGTCTCGGCCACATTAAGCCCCATTAGACTAACCGTGACAGGACCCAGCAAGCGGGAACATAGCCAAAGATTCGTCCCGCTGACATTGACGGCCTTAGGCGCCTTCGCCATGGCTGTAATTTGCTACGTCACCGGGCTGCTGACGCCCTTTGACCGGGCCTTCGTGGAAGACAGCACTCGGCTGTCCTCGAACATCATCAGCTCCGACGTTGTCATCGTCGAAATCGATGCTCGTAGCCTGCACGAGCTGGGATCCTGGCCCTGGCCGCGCAGCCGACACGCCGCTTTGATCGACACCCTGCAGCGTCTCGGTGCGCGGCGCATGTTCTTCGACGTCGACTTCAGCGCAACGTCAACGGCCGCGCAGGATGACCTACTGGCACAAGCACTCGCACGCGCTCAAGGACTGGTCGTACTACCCGCATTCTGGCAACCCCTCAGTGTTGATTCAAATCCCCTTTTGCTCAGCGAGCCACTGCCCGCTTTTCGCAGCAATGCGGTGATGGGGTCGGTAAACCTCGTACCAGACGTCGATGGCCTGGTGCGGGAAGTGCCTGATCTGAACGCCATCGGATCTACCTCATTGCCCCCGGTGTGGCGCCTGCTAACCGGGGCGGCGCCGCGACCCGTCTTAACGCTGGATTACCGAGTGGCTCCGACCTCATTTCATAAGTACTCGTATAGCGACCTCGTGCAAGGGACAATTGCACCCGATCTGCATGGCAAGACGATCCTGGTCGGCGCTACGGCCATCGAACTGGGTGACAACCTGACCGTCCCGGTGTACCGCTCATTACCAGGCGTAGTCTTGCAGGCGATCGCATACGAAAGCGGACGGAGAGCGCCCTTGCGGCATCTCCAAGCAGGCGCGGTGCTTGGCGCCCTGGCGCTGTGCGCCGTGCTTTGCGTTTATACGATGGGAAAAGGATCGTGGCGTCGTTTGCCATGGGTAATGGGGGCGTGGCTCGGACTCGTATTGCTCGCAAGTTTCCTGCTTTACAGTCTCTGCAACGAGGTCCCTGTACCCGCCCCCTTCATCGCCATCGTTCTATGCAGTTTCGTGGGGGTCGCACTCAGCATGCTCTACACGGAAACGTGGCGGAGTTGGCGAACGAGCCGCAAACTAAGGCACCAAGATGCACTGCTTCGCGAGATCGTCGATCGATCAGTGGATGCGCTGCTAACCCTGGATCCGAGCGGTGTTATCCGCACGGCAAATAGTGCGGCAGGTCGTTTGCTTGAGCGGGATCCTGCCATTATCCCAGGTATGCCATTACATTTGCTCTCTCCGCAGCTGTGCAAGGTGCTTGGTTACCTGCCCCCGGCGCAGGAACTACTGCGAGAGGGCCTAGAACTCAAACATGACGACGGCAGTGAGACACCGGTCGAAGTGTCCGCGCGACATCTCGCCTGGGAAGACAGCTCCGTCATAGCCGTCACCATCCATGATGTTAGCGCCCAGCGACGCCGTGAAGAAGAGCTGCGTTACAGGGCGATGCACGACAGCCTCACCGGGTTGCCCAACCGGTTAAAACTGGCGGAGTCCCTGGCCGCCGCACTCGAAATTACCCATGAAGACGAGCCGCTATGGCTCCTCATGGTCGATTTAGACGGTTTTAAGGAAGTCAACGACACGCTGGGCCACGATATGGGCGACGCCCTACTTGTGGAACTCGGAAAGCGTTTCATCGATTTGACTGCGCAATGCGCGTGCGTAGCTCGCCTGGGCGGCGATGAATTCGCCATCCTGTTGACCGAGAAGCCGGCCGCCGGCCTTGAGTCCTTCTACGCGCATGTACGCGCGACGGTGTCGGCGCCCATCCTCATCAGGGGAATCCCAATTTCCCTCGGAGCCAGCATTGGAGTCGCAATGGCCCCGATGCATGCGATAGACGCCAGCCTGTTGCTGCGGCGGGCCGATTTGGCACTGTACGCAGCTAAGCGCAATCATACCGTCGTCGAGGTCTTCGATCCGTCGATGGACACACGGAGCCCGCGTCGGCTGCAAATCCTTACCCAGCTACGCTCGGCCATCCAACAGAACGAGTTGCATTTGATGTTTCAGCCTAAAGTATCGCTTCACGCAGAGGGAGCGGCTGAGGTGGAGGTATTATGCCGATGGACCTCGGCCACGCTAGGACAGGTTTCCCCGGCAGAATTTATCCCCCTTGCCGAGGCGACCGACGTCATTCGCCCGCTGACTGAATGGACGCTGGAGCGCGCCCTTAGTTTTTGTAGAGATTGGCACGCGCGGGGCCTACCGTTGAAAGTAGCCGTTAATCTTTCAGCCAGACATCTTCAGGATGAGCATCTGCCAGAGTGGCTCGGCAATCTACTCAGCCGTAGCGGCATCCGAGCCGAGTTTTTGGAACTCGAGATTACCGAGAGCTCGATCATGCGTGATCCAGATCGGGCAATGCGCATTCTTCAGGCAATCAAAACGCTTGGCGTCACGCTTTCCATCGACGATTATGGTACCGGTTACTCATCCTTGAGTTACCTTCAGAAGCTGGCAGTCGATCGGCTTAAGATTGACAAATCCTTCGTTGCAGGCCTGCTCGTCAATGACCGTGATCATCTGATTGTCAAATCAACTATCGACCTCACTCACGCGCTCAACTTGGAAGTAATCGCCGAGGGGATCGAAACTCCCCAGCAACTCGCGGTCTTGAAGAAACTCGGCTGTGACTACGCCCAAGGCTTTCTTCTCAGCCGACCTCTTATGTCGGAGAACGTCTTCGACTGGTTTTATGCTCGGACTGAGAGTAGCAGCTTAAAGGCGGCCTCCGGTTGATGCCGGATGCCGCCCTGTCACCCGCGATGGGATTTAGCTTCACGGGCGTGTCCTTCCGGTGAGCGTGTATGACTGACGTCGGGTCGGGTTGACAGTGTGGGGCCCACACCGATTGACGGTGATGGGAGCAAGCGATGGCGATACGAGCGAGTGGCGCGGCGGGGCAACCGCGGGATTTGATGCAGATTCGGCAGCGACCGGAACAACGAGAAAAGGTCTGTCAGTGCGACACCGAACAGACGGGTTCCCAGGGGTTGTATTAAAGTTCCACCGTGCCGCAAAACTGAGTGACCGTCCCGATACGAGAGCCGAACATTTGCCGGTGGGCGGAGCCGGAGGTCGGTCGGGCGACTAGCAGCGCGGTATGTACCATCTGGCCGACCGGCTATTAGTTGAATGGCTGCTTCTATCTGGGAAGGGCGAACGATGAGCTTCGATCGACGTGACTTGCTTCGGGCTGGTGGCTACCTTGGCGTGATGCTGGCCGCAACTGGTTCTGTGGAGGCGCAGGATACCTCAACGGCTTCGGCGTCGCCTCAGCGAATGCCGTCTCCGGCAGCCACAGGCATAGCGGCAGCAGATATTCCGGTTCCATCGACCGACCATCCTATCGACATCATCACGCTGCGTGATCTGCAGGCTGAGGCGCAGAATGTGTTGCCGGCCGTCTCCTATGCCTACGTCGCAGGAGGTGCCGGCGACGAATGGACCATGCGAGAGAACGAGGCCGCAATCAATCGCTGGGTGATCGAGCCGAACTTCGTTTCCGGTCACCCGACGACCGATCTAACGACCACGCTCTTCGGGAGCAGGATCAGGATGCCCGTCATCACCACTCCCATGGCTTCGCATGCCTTATTTAACACGGCTGCGGAGGCAGGTACCGCCAGGGGCACCGAACAGGCCGGTTCGATCTACGTCAGCAGTTCGGCTTCCTCTCAGGATCTTGAGACCATCGCCGCGTCAAGCAATGGTCCGAAGTGGTTTCAGATCTACTTTCCCGCCGATCGTGGCTACGCGCGCGAGCTGCTGCAACGCGCCAAGGCGGCCGGCTATAAGATGATCGTCATTACAGTAGATGCAACGGTGATATCCAACCGCGAGGGCAGCACGCGCATTCTTGGAAAGCCATCACCGAATTCCGTCATGCACGGCGGCAACAAACCGAAGACCCCCGGTATCAACCCCGAAAAGGCGGCCCTCTGGAAAGCCGACTTAAACTGGGACGACGTTGCCTTCTGTGGAGCCGAAACCGGATTGCCGGTAATCGTGAAGTCGATCATCTCCGTCAGGAACGCGATGCAGGCAGTGGAACATGGCTGCGCGGGCGTGTGGATCTCGAACCATGGCGGTCGCCAGCTCGACAATACGTCTGCCCCCATGACCGCGCTGCCGCGAATAGCGGATGCGATAAACGGCCGTGTCCCGATTATTGTCGATGGAGGTTTCCGCCGCGGCCAGGACGTGTTCCGTGCATTGGCGCTCGGCGCAAGCGCTGTGGCGCTGGGTCGTCCGATTCTTTATGGCCTGTCGCTCGGCGGCGCGAGTGGCGTACGAAGCGTCTATCAACATCTGGAGACCGAACTGCAAATGGTGATGCAACTCTCGGGAGTTCCGTCCATCAAAGACATCACCCGCGAATATGTAGCACCGCATCTGCCCGCGTGATCCCAGAACCCCGGCCCATGCCGGGGTTCTGGACGAAAGGATACTGCCATGCCCTCTTCCCGCACACGCATCTCTATCATCGGCTGTGGTCACGTCGGAACCACCTGTGCCCACGCCCTCCTGCAGACCCGCCTGGTTCGAGAGATCGTCCTCCTCGACGACGCCGAAGACCTGGCCCGCGGCGAGGCGATGGATCTTCAGCAGTCCGTGCCCCTCGGCATGCCAGCAACGATCTTCGCGGGTACCTACAAGGATGCGGCGGCAAGCTCTATCGTGGTGTTGACCGTCGGCGCGCCGGGGAAATTCAGCGGGTCACGCCTCGACATGCTGGCGGAGAACGTCAGCATCATCCGCAGCTGTGTCGAGAAACTTAAGGCCGAGAACTTCAACGGCGTCCTTCTGCTTACCACCAATCCGGTCGATGTCCTGACCTTCGTGGCCCAGAAGGAGGCGGGCCTTCCAGCCGGCCAGGTTATCGGCTCCGGCACGCTGGTCGACACCGAGCGGCTTGGTTCCATCCTCGGCGAAAAACTTAACGTCGAAGCACGCTCCGTCAGCGCCGCGGTGATCGGCGAACATGGAGACTCGTCGGTCGCGGTATGGAGTGCGGCCCAGGTGGCCGGCATACCGCTCGCCTTCTACCCTGGGGCCGACACCCTTCCTTCGCAGCAAGACCTGCTGACCAGCGTGCACCACGCCGGCCCGGAGGTCACCGCCCTCAAAGGCAATACCCGCTTCGCGATTGCAGCCTGTGTCACCCGCATCTGCGAGGCCATCCTGCGCGACGAGCGTTCCGTCCTTCTTGTCTCAACCCTCCTGACAGGCCAGTACGGCCTCCATGACGTCTGCCTCAGCACGCCCTGCATCGTAGGCGAGTGCGGCGTCGAGTCCATCCTCGAACTCCACCTCAATGAAGCCGAACAGAAAAGTCTTGAAGCCTCCGCGGCCGTCCTTCAGCACGCGTACGCTCAACTCCAGGCGAGCCACGCCGATGGCAGCGCACAAAGGTTCATCTGAGTCCAGCGTCCAGGCAACGCTGATATAAAACTACGGACCTGTGTGGGGACGTGGAACGATATTGGGGGTAAAGCACCTTAAGCCGCCAGGCGGATGTAATCGGCGGAGTTGCCCGGAACCGAGGGAACCATTCCCGAAAGAGCCCTTCCAGTCGATGGTCGAGCACCGCGCAACGAACCTATAAAAGCAAATGTGTACCGTCGGCCGACCACCTCATAGGTTGATGTTTGGCCATACGCTGATTGACGAGGTGGTTCATTCCGGATTCCGCTGGCGCACTTGATATTCGGTGACCGTGTCGATACGCGTGACCGTAGTTGGTCAGTGCCCCTTGATTGCTCACAAGATCGTCGCGAAGATTATGAAGATGGCATCTCAGGCGATCGAGAAGGTCCTTGATTGAAGCCTGACTTGCTAGGATAAGCTGACCGTCGAGTCCTCGACAAGATCGAAAATTTCCCGAAGAATCTTTCGATAGTCGACCAGCGTGGCGCCTTCCGCTCGCCTCACTGCCTCAGTCGCCTGACTGACCACATTGGATGTAAGCGAGTGGCCAAGGCCCATTGAGGGGCGCCGGCCACGATGTTAGGGACCGCGGCGTCGTTTGATCTCCGGCAGCACCTCATCGACAACGGTATTGTCCGCGAGCGCCTTCCCGAGGGACGCATCCAAGCGTTGCAGCAGATCGGCAACCGTTTCATTGTCGCGGCACACGAGGGCGACGCGCACTTTCTTCCCCACCGCGGCCAGGGTGGCGCGGCGGATCGGCGGTATCTCGCCGATCGTGATTTGACCGCGCGAGTTATCGAGGAAGGCCTGGATATGTTTGAAGGACGCGACGGATAAGAACGGATTTTTCATCAGGCCGCCAATGCCGTCGTAACCTGCGCGGGTTGATTCAACTGTTCGACCACATTCCACGGCAGCAGCTCCTCGACGCGATTGATCGGATGATCGGCGATGCGCTCGAGGACATAGTGCAAGTATCGCTGCGGATCGATGTGATTTAACTTACATGTTCATGCCGAGCGCCCGACTATGCCGAGCCGGGCGTTTCACGAGCTTATTTCCCAAGGGTTTGCCAGCGCCTGATGCGGCATAGTTTGATGACCTCTCCAGTACATTCGTACGAAGGAGAAGGTCATGACTACGGCTACGTTCATCAAGAAGCCCAAGCGGTTGCGTCGATTGCGCGAGGGCCCGCTCGGGGCCCACCTGGAGTTGTTTTCCGCGCGGCTGTTGACCGAGGGGCACTTCCAAACGACTCGATTGGACGCGGAAGCAGTAGATTGCTGCTGTTTCGGCATTGAGCAATCAATCTTCGCCGCACCGCATACCCCCCGGATCCAGTTACTCTCCCATTAATGAAGGTCCAGTGCCATCAATAAAGGTTGGCTGTGCCACAAAGTGAAGGAGCTGACACCACGGACGCGGTTCAAACATGGGCGCGAGAGACAATGATATTACAGCTGGGACGTAGGAGTTGGCATTTGGCCGCCCGGAAGGTCGATTGCGCGCCTTTCCCTACTCACAAATTGGTCGGGCACCCCAACTTTGAACCGCGTCCTGACAGATCGCTCGAGTGTTCACCGATACGCACGGCTTCTCGGCCTATGGCGGAAGTCTTTCCTGGAATGTCAGCATCCTTCTGTGTCCGCGGCTCCAGAACCACAATGATCGGCGCCTGCACGTGCCAAGTGGTATCCGGATACCCGAGAAGCTCAAGGAAGTCGTCCTTGCCGACATCTCCCTGAAGACGATCGAGAAGGGTTGGGCGGCTCACATGAAGGTGGCCGATGCCGTCATGAGTGGACGGCTCTCGGCGACGGCGGCCATCGAGATGCAGGGTGCCGCGCACCATGGCGATGCAAGTTTTCGGGCCGGGCACGCGCATGGACTGCTATTGCGGACCAACGATCTGCTGCGCTCGTACACCGACCCCGACTACCGGCGCGAGAAGCTGCGCTACTTGAATCACAACGAACGCACCCATCAACTGCAGCGCCAGATTCGCAAAGCCGGTTCAGGGTCCACGCGCGGTCGGCGCGATGAGGAACTATCCGCCCAGTCCCACTGTCTCGCGCTCTGCACGAATCTCGTGATGGCGTATAACACGAATTGCTTGCAACGCACGCTCGACGCCTGGCGCAAGACCTTGAGTCGCGAAATCGATCCCGCGATTCTGCGGTTTATCTCCCCGATGGGCTTTGGACATATCAATTTCAACGGCGTGATCGTATTCCCGTTCGAGCACTACCGGCCCCAGCTGCTCGCGTCGGCCCGCGGAATTCGCGCTCGCAGCCCTTGGCACTGATGGGCGCGCCACCCTTGAGCGTGGACGCACCCCATCTGCTGCACTTGCATGCTATAGCACCGAGTGATAGGGTGCGATGTGCGCCAACTGTTCAAGACGCGGACCTTCGCTCGTTGGATCCGCAAGGCTCAAGTCTCTGATGTGATGCTGCGGAAGGCGATCGCCGAGATGGCCGCGGGGCTCATCGATGCGGATCTGGGCGGTTCGGTGTACAAGAAGCGTGTGCCATTGCCGGGTCGCGGCAAAAGCGGCGGTGCGCGGATATTGGTCGCGACGAAGCATGCGAATCGTTGGTTCCTACTTTACGGTTTCGGCAAGAACGAGCAGGCCAACATCGATGATCGGGAACTCGCGGCGCTGCAGAAATTAGCCAGCGCGTTGCTTTCGATGACCTCAGCGCAGCTTGAACACGCGGTTACCGAAAGAGAATTGGTGGAAATGAGCAATGAAGAAAAGTCGAATCCTAGCTGAGGTGAATGAGACCGCCCGCGGATTGAACCGCATTGGCGTGCTCGACCAGCAAACGATGCGGGAGTTTGATGTGCTCACCGTACCGCCGGTCCGTGCGCTTTCGGCGCGGCAAATCCGGGCGATTCGGGCGCGCGCCCGCATGAGTCAAGCGGTGTTTGCGGCGGTCCTCAACACCAGCACTTCGACCGTTCAGAAATGGGAAATTGGCGCGAAGCGCCCGAGTGGCCCCTCACTGAAATTGCTCAACGTGATCCATATGAAGGGTGTGGAGGTCCTCTCGTAGAGGGAATACGGGCCACTTCCCTGGCGCTCATCCCAACATGTCACATTTTGGACATAATTAGGATTATGCGAAGGGGACGCTGATAAGACTGAAATATCAATGGTCTAGAAGAAGCTATCAAGGCGATCGGTCCTTCTCTACGTCGCATTCTGACACATGCTTGTTAGGCTTTCATCCAGCCAAACCGACTTGCTGCGGCGCGTCATCAAAACGGCACTTTTTGCAACGAATGTATGGTGAGGCCGAATCGGGGTCGGCTTGCTTTTCCTGCAGCCACATACGGTAGGAATTGCCTAGAATTATAGAGGGCGATAACCAATTGATACAAAAAGACTTCCTTACCCCCTTTTTGAGCCGAGTGGTCTCCTTAAGGATCAAAGAGTTGCGAGCGCGATCTTGACGCTCCGAGGCACCAATTTCGCGACGGTAAGTGGTTGATTTCTCACGATATCAGTTGCAGTGAAATGCCTGCCTGAAATTCTTTGTAAATCCGCGCGTTGCCCGCGCCGACCCTATGAAATGAGGCAAATCCTACCGTGACTTTTGGTTTGCGGTAGGGACGCCCATTACTGGGCGCCCCCCGCTTAGATCCGAGCGGGCGCGACTGACGCACTCGGCTCCCACCTGGGGTGTTTGACGTCAAATCGCTGGTTGGGCCAAGGATGCAGGATGCGGTCCTGTGGGAGCCAGTCATTGGCGAGCTTCAGTACCCGTTCCCACGTCATGTGCGCTCTCTGGCTGCGCCGTGAAAGCGCGCGCTTCCAGAGCACCGAGACGTGATGGCGGAACGCTGACAGTGCCCGCGAGTTCGTAGGCACTGCATGGTAGGCAAAGAAACCCCTCACGACCTGCCCCAGCCAACGTCCCTGGTCGGGAATTGGCTGATGCATCCGCTGTCGCAGTTCATCCTTCACTCGCTTGAGCGTGCCCCGCATGCGGTCGCGCCGCGTCTTCCGGCGAACCCGGAAGCGCCCTTGGCTCGAGACTCCGCAGATCAAGACAAAACCCAAGAAAGTGAAAGTCTCCGGCTTATTCTGACCACGCTGTTGACGTCGTTCTGCCGCATAGCGGCCGAACTCGATCAACTTGGTCTTCTCCGGGCGCAGTGACAGCGAAAACTCCGCGAGCCGCAGGCGCATGTCCTCCAGAAATCGCTTGGCCTCTGCCTCGTGCTCAAAACCCAGCACACAGTCGTCCGCATAACGAACGATGATCATGTCACCGGTGGCGTGGCGTTGCCGCCATTGCTGCGCCCAGAGATCGAGAACGTAGTGCAGGTAGGCGTTAGCCAGCAGGGGCGAAATCGTTGCCCCTTGTGGCGAGCCTTGCTCGCTTTCCGTTACGACCCCGTCTTCAAGCACTCCGGCCTTCAGCCATTTACGAATCAACCGGAGAATGCGCTCGTCGCCTATCCGATGCTCCAGGAACCGAATCAACCAATCATGGCTGATCGTCCCGAAGAAATCTCGGATGTCGAGGTCCAAAATCCACTTCACCTTCTTCCGCTCGATGCCCACAATCAGCGCATCCAATGCGTCATGCTGACCGCGTTTCGGCCGGAAGCCGTACGAGAAGCCGACAAAGTCTTCTTCGTATATCGACGTGAGCACCGCCACGACTGCCCGCTGTAGAATTTTGTCTTCCACAGAAGCGATCCCCAGCGGCCTCTGCCGCCCATCCGATTTGAGTATGTACTTTCGTCGGCTGGGCTGCGCCCGATACGCGCCCCGATGGACTCTTGCATGCAGATCCAGAAGATTATTCTCCAGATCCGCTTCGTAGTCCTGCCACGTTACCCCATCCACTCCCGGTGCCGCCTGACGCTTGAGCGCATAGAACGACAGCCGCAGCAGATCGATGTCTACATGGTGGAGCAGCGCGGTGAACCTCTCCTTCTTTCTCCCCTTTGCTGCTTGACGTACGCGTCCCAGCGCCTGTGACACGCGATCCCGAATCTGCGTCCGGTGCGTGCTTTACTGGTCCACGTTTCCCTCGGTCCCCACCCTTCGCTCCACCGGCTCCGCCGCCG
>PLUE01000061.1:15607-19753 GCA_003164785.1 Gammaproteobacteria bacterium
ACATGCCAGGGTCTGCGACCACGCCCGGGCGTCCGGGTGCTCGCATAACGCGCCCGTCCCTTTTGCCTTCCATGACCGTGAAAATGTCAGCACCCGGAATCATTTGTTCTTTCGCGGCTCAATACCTGGCCTGTNNTGCGTACCCCTGTCAACGCTTCGCTGACACCCTCACGGGTGACCGCGCATGACTCGGGGCCGCTGTGATTTGCTATTTCTTCAGCGTAACGGACTTCCACCGTCTAATCCTTACCGGTTTCTCCGGCGCACCACGGAAAACAAGACTACCCCAACGTATGGATATTTCCGCACAACTACGGGTTCCAATGCAAGTTGGACATCCGTTCGCGTGGGACCTCTTTTGCGCGGGCGCTTATCTCCGATTGAGGGTTGGCCGATACAACCGCAGGAACTACGCCCGGATTTTCTTAAGCGCGGTGACCCGCAAGACCTCGGCGGGCATTCATCACGTTGGCGAGCTCTATTTGCGGCGGATCGCGGCTCCTCGAGGGGCCTGGACGGCAAAAATATTTTTGAACTCGTGAGGGTTTTCATCAGGCCGCCACGCAATACCCATTCAAGAACAAGCTTTGTACGCCACCGGGCCGGCAGGAAACGAACCGGCAGGCGGGGCGCAAGCCCACGCCAGACACAATGGGATGCCAATATGATTAATCGATTTCTGTCGAAGGGTGGCGCTGCAAAGCCGTTAATCGAGTTTGTCGATGAGCGGCGCCGATTTGTCAGAATTGCCGGTACCTTAGTGGCGCTTGGCGCGCTGGACCTGGTCGGATGCGGCGACGGCGAGGGCATCTATGCTAGTGGCGGTACGGCAGGCGGTGCGCCCGGCGGTGGTGCCTCCGATACCACCAACGGTGGCAAGACGACCGCGACTCTCATGGGAGCAAATACGGCTGTCGTCAACGGATCAGTCGCGTTGCCAACCGGCTTCACCGCAAAGGTGGGATCGCTGAGGCTGCTCAACTCGTTCTCGCAAGCGATCGTCGGAACCGATCTGACGTTTTCCCAGACCGTCATCGCCAGCTGCCCCTCATTGGCCTTCGTCGAGGATTCCAGCGGCAACGTGCTGTTCATGGGATTCGTAGACCCGAGCGCCACGACCAACCTCATCAACGCGCTCTCGACCGCGACCGCACTGCTGTATTTTGCCTTCGACTTCCAGGCATTTCCGACGGAAAATCACGGTCAATTGCTCGGATTGCTGCAGGCGAATGTGGCAACGGTCACGCTCGGTGGCACCATCGAACAGCGCATGATCGCCAATACACTCGCCCTGAGCCAGAATGATGCGCAGATCGCCGCGACGCTCTTGAGCGCGTACAGTTCCATCATGCCCGCGAGCGCCGCACCCGCCGCCCTGAAGAGGCGAAGCGCGCGCCAGGTCACTCATGACGCGACGACCGTTACTCCGCTGCTGCTGATCCAGCCGTCAGGCTCCCAGCAAAGCGGCTTCACGATCGATCCGCTGCAGAACTCTGCCGGTTTCACCGGAACCAATTACTTCCGCCGTGAGTGCAAGATCTACGTCTACAAGACCGCGAGCGGTACGCCCGACCCGACCACCGGCATCGTGCCCCCGCTCGAGAGCGCGCTCTTGGTCGGAACGCCCCTCTTGGTCCCCGCGACCCAAAAGCTCAGTGTGTTCAGCGCGCTGACCGACGTGTTCTACGGCACCGCTCCCTGGACCCCGATCACGACCAATACGGTGCCGCTCGCGCTCGATCCGGGAGCCAAAAAAACCATATTCCAGATCGTCGTGATCGGTGGCGGTACTCAGACGCGAGTGCCCCCCGGCGCCGCCGACCCGAGCTTTTTTACCGACGCCATCTACAGTGAAGTCGCCGGCGAATGGACGACCGACGCCAAGTCGCTGTTCCTCAAAACGTGGATGCTCGATATTTTCATGGGTACCGTGCTAGAGATGATCGGCACACCACCCCTGCTGTCGATCACCTTGGACGCGGCAGCGGAGTCCTTGATCGAGATTTCCGACCCCAATTGGCAAGCCGCCATCGAGGAGTTCCTCCAGGGCAATACCCCAGGGGCCATCGTTGGCCTGTTCAAGGTTCTGACGAGCAGTGACGAGGTCCAACAGGAAGTCATCGCCATTCTCGTCACGGTCATCAACTCGGCCGTCGGAGGCGCGGGACTTAGCTTCGTCAAAACCCTGCTCAAAGAAGCGGTCGGCGTACTCCTCGGCGTGCTGGAAGGGGTCAATATCGCCTTTGTAGCAGGCGACGTCTCGGCCGTGAGTCATGATCTAAACACCGCCAACATCGGCGAGATCTGGACCGCCACGTTGACCGCACCGGCATTGACCTTGACGCCTCCGACCGTCACCTTGCAGCCAGGCCAATCGCAACTCTTCTCCGTCAAGCTGCCAATGGGTACGGTGCCGCCGGCAGGCTCTACCATCGTCTATGACTGGACCCAGAGCGGCGCGTTGTCGACACTGACTGATGGGGGCACCAATACCGCTGTCGGTTCGATCGAGACGCCGAGCGCCACCGTCACCCTGACGACCACGCCGTCGGAACAGGCGACCACGATCACCGTCACCGTGACCGCTTACTTCGTCGATGCCACCGGCACCAAGACCATGTTCGAAACGACAGTCCAGGCGGTCGTCACAATCAGCGGGACACAATCGAGTACCCTCGGCGCTGCCGCCGTCATCGGCACATTCTCGCAAGTTCAGCCCGAATCAGGTTTTCCGGACAATACTGTCTTCGAGTTACTTGCGGACGGATTTTACTCCTTCCACACACAATCAACCGCCAACGTGTACACGATTGATTACGTGGACGGACAATCGATCGTATTGACCGCGGCCCAAGTGGCCGCGCTGCCAGTATTAACCGACGTCCTCGACTATCCGACCTATGGACCCGCCGCGCCGGGCTTAGTCACTTATGCGGGCGGTCCAGTGAATTTGGGCAGTGGCTTGATTGGTCTAATGTTTGACGGCGCTCCTACACCCGGCACTGGCTACCGTGAATACTCACAGGACGGCTCCGTTCCGGGGGATCTCGCCGCCAAAATAACGAGTTTGCGGGCCGCAACGATTCAGCTCGTGGCTGCTGCCACCGCGCCGGTTCTTACGATCTCTTGATACACCTATGCTTAATTTCTTGTTGCCTGTGCAATCACGCAACATGGGTGCGATCAGGGTGCAGATTTAGCCTGTCGACACCCTGAAGCAACAGGACGTCGGGGTGATTACTCGCCGAGAGTTGGCTGGCTAGGCGCAATGCCGGATCTCGACACAGTCTCAGCCACTAGAGGGGATTGTTCAATGTAGCCGGCGACCATCCAAATCAGGCGAGGCAGCCCGCCTGAATGTTCGGCCGCGTAAAGGGACGCACCAGACGACATCTTCGTGTACTTTCCGGACGAGCGAATCATGTCATACCGGCAATGAGACGTCGTTTGACGCCATGCATATGACGGCCATGTACGAGCTCGCGGCCGCTGGTTGCATCCTATTACTGACCTATCGACTAAGAACCCGTTTTGCAGTTGCTCGTGATCCTCACTGTCGCTTGTCGGAGCGGTGGTCTGTGCTCCTGGAGCACTGGTGATCTGAAAGAATACCTGCGCCTCGGCAGCGGCTTACTCGCACGCTTTCCGCGAGCACCCGCGCGCGATCCGCACTGTAACCGCATTTCCTGGGATCGCCCCGGGCAGGAATCGAACAATACATACATTTATTCTATTTTCGCTTGTAATTTTTTGGTCACTTATCCTGTTACCCCGTCGGTTACCCCACCCTTGGATCGCTCCACGGCTGGTAAAGATGGCGTGGGTCCTAGTGCGCGATAACCTGTAAACAGTTGCGGAAGTTTTGACCAGGATTCTGACCATATCGGCGCCGAACGCGGACCAGCCTCTTGCTGACAATACTCGATGCCAATCTGCTGGTTACGGCGGCCACGCGAGTTCGTCCACGCGAGGTCAACATTGGACGCCAAATATTCATCAACTCGCGACGCTGGTTCAAATCCCTTCGACCATCGAATCACCGTAACTGTTGCTGCGGCCGATGTAGCTGAATTCCGACAAGCAGTCGGCACCGATCGCCCTCCCCCGATGCCCCGAAAACTGCTACGCTTTGTTGGGGAGCCTACC
>PLUE01000075.1 GCA_003164785.1 Gammaproteobacteria bacterium
TACGCACTTTGCCTAATGGCCGCTGTACCAATGCTTCGGATAGCGGTGGCGGGCGCAGGAACTGACGATTGGAGTCGATGAAGGCCCGTCGGCAAGATTCGTGTAAAAAGTGCTCATAGCGTACGAAAGAACCGAGAGGATAGGTGTCTTGGACGCACTCCGATGCAAAAATCATCGTTTCGACGAATGAGCGCGGCCCGATTACGCAAACGGATTGAGTAGCCGCGCGCCAGTCGGCGCATAGTGCCCCGTGTTCCGGGTCACTACCGTGAGATCATGAATGAGTGCGGTGGCCGCAATTTGCTTGTCGAGCGGATTCTCCGGATTCGGTACCCGCAGCCGTCCCCAAACGTGTGCCGCCTCCTCGTCGAAGGATAAAATCGACTCGGCATAGGTCATCGTCACCTGTTTGAGCCAGCGTCCGAGAAGCTTCGCCTGCGCGTCGTCCCCTCGATGTCGAATGCGCTCGACGCCCTGCCATAGCTCTCCGATCGTGACTACCGACAGATAAAGATCGACCGACTCGCGACTCGCGTCAGCGAAAAACGCCCGGACACCGGGGTTGGCCTTGTCGCCTTTACGGATCTCACTGATGACGTCCGTATCAAGCAGGTACATATCAACCCCGTTTGTCGGTCTGCTCGCGCTCGAAATCACTGTCCTCGCCGACGTTGGGAATCGCCGCAAGAACGTCCGCCAATTGTCGCCGCTTTGGACCCCGTAGTACCGATTGGAGGATTTCGCGATGTTCCTGCTCCGTGCTGCGATTGCGTTTCGCAGCCCGTTGCTTGAGTGCCTTGACCAGATCTTCCGATAAGTCTCGTACGATGAGTTGTGCCATCGAAGCCTCCGTCGTCATATCCAGTAATTTTCGCCCTTTGACAGACCAGATGCTAGCATTGATAGCAGAAAATCGAAAGGACTCCGACTGGCCGGGGCGTTCGGGCATGCCCTCGTCCGCGCGATCGGCCAGCGAGGGCCGAGCGCTGCGAAAAGGCGGCGTCTCGCCACCGCCGCCAATCCGCGGGAGTTCGACATTGCGGACCTGCGGGCGGCGTCGGCAGATCTCATCAACCTTTACCTGCAATTCGAGCTGGTCGGCCAATGGGGGATCGGGGAAGCGGCGGTGGCCGATGGGACGCATTTTGAAATCTATGAAGACAATCTCGTGGCCGAGCACCATATCCGCTATGGCAAGATCGGCGGTATCGCCTACCGGCACATCGCCGACAACTACGTCGCGCTCTTCAGCCGCTTTATTGCCTACGGCACCTACGAGGCGACCTACATTCTCGATGCACTGCTCGCGAATCTGTCCGATTTGCACCCGAAGCGGGTGCATGCCGATACGCATGGACAATCGGCGGCGGTGTTTGGGTTGGCCTATCTGCTCGGCATCGAGCTGGTGCCGCGGATCCGCAGTTGGCGAAAACTCAACCTGTATCGGTCCAAGCGCGGTGAACACGCCTCGCGCCGATCCGCTTTTTAGCGGAGCGGTTAACTGGTCGTTGATTCGCGAGCATTATGAGCTCTTCATGCAGCGTCGATCAAACCCGGGCGCTGCACGCCCTTAAATCTGCGGGCACCCCGTTCAGCAACGCGGACCTCGCATTCTTGAGTCCCTATTGCACCGGCAATCTGAAACGTTTTGGCAATTACCCGACAGTTCTGGTGCCGGACCCGCCGCCGGTTGAGCGGGGTCTGCCGGCATGATGGATGGCAAGGTGACCGTGGCTGAGCACGGACAAGAACCGATCGAGGAGGCGATGTGAACTCGATGAAGGTCAACCGTCAGATTGCTGCGGGCATCGATCAGCGTGTGCGGCAATTGGCCAGACAAAACTTGCCGCCGGGCCGCTGATGTGCGCGCTTCTCAGCATTCGTCGGCGGGATCCCTAAGAAGTAGAACCTTGAAGCCATGGAAATGATTGTCAAACCCGATGTTCCCCCCCCGGCGCGAGGCCAATTTTGTCGGCCTTTGGGCGCTATGAGCACTTTTTACACGAATCTTGCCGACGGGCCCTGTTGGGTGACGGGATGAAGCGGATGGAGGTGCCGACTGGGCGCCTAGCTAATGCTGCACCCAGCGCTTGCGGCTATAGGACGCAGGGTGGTGTGACTGGGATGCGGGGGTCAATAGGCATCTCGAATCCCTGTCCTCGTCTTAATTCCTTTCAAACGGATGCGCTGGCTGGGACGGAGTCCCTCTCGTCTACCCGTTCAACCACGAGGGCCAGTCCCTGCCCGACGCCGATGCACAGGGCGGCTAGGCCCAGTCTGCCGCCTGTTCGCTCGAGTCGGTGAACCAGAGTCATGGCCAGGCGTGCGCCGCTCATTCCGAGAGGGTGACCCAGCGCAATCGCTCCGCCGTGGGCGTTGACGTGAGGTGCGTCATCCGGGATCCCGAAATGCCGCAATACGGCGAGCGATTGACTCGCGAACGCCTCATTCAGCTCAATGGCGGCGAAATCGGCGATCCCGAGGTTCAGACGTTGCAAGAGCTTCTCGATGGCGGGTATCGGCCCGAGGCCCATGATGCGAGGATCCACTCCCGCCGCCGCCATACCGAGGATGCGAGCGCGTCTATTCAATCCGTGCTTTTCCGCTGCCGAAGCGGACGCGACGATCATCGCGGCTGCGCCATCGTTGATTCCCGAGGCGTTTCCGGCGGTGACGGTTCCTTGGGCGCCGAAAAGGGGCATGAGCTTCGCCAAACCCTCGAGGGTCGTATCGGCGCGTGGGTGTTCGTCGCGGGTGACTGTGACATGGGAGCCACGGCTTTTACCGGCGACGGTCACCGCCATGACCTCCTCGAGGAAGAATCCGCTGAGATCTGCGGTGGCAGCTCGTTGCTGGCTGCGTAGCGCAAATGCGTCTTGATCGGCACGGGAGATTCGACCTGCGGTCGCGACGTTCTCGCCGGTCTGGGGCATCGTGTCTACGCCGTAAAGTTCCCTCAACTTGGAATTCACGAAGCGCCATCCCATGGTGGTGTCTTCTAAGGATTGAGCCCGTCCAAACGCGGCATCGGCCTTCCCCATCACGAAGGGTGCACGCGTCATGGATTCGACTCCGCCCGCCAGGGCCAAGTGGATTTCGCCGCACATGATGCCGCGGGCAGCGCTGCCTACCGCTTCCAATCCGGAAGCGCACAGACGATTGACGGTGACACCCGGGACGGTGTGCGGCAGTCCAGCCAGGAGCAGGCTCATGCGCGCCACATTTCGGTTGTCTTCGCCGGATTGATTCGCGCAGCCCATGAAAACATCATCGATGGCGCGCGGGTCGAGTCCCGGGTTGCGGTCCAGTAGGGCCTTGAGCGGCAGAGCCGCGAGGTCGTCGGCACGAACAGAGGCGAGGGCGCCCGCATAGCGTCCGATGGGCGTGCGAATCGCATCGCAAATGAATGCGTCATGCCGGTTCAAGCTCATGACGTGAGGCCAGGCGCCGCCCGCAACGGGAGTCCAATCATTTGTTTGAGTTCATCGAGTGACAGACCGTCCACCAGTTCAGTGACCACGGCTCCCTCCGAGGAAAGCTCGAAAATGGCCAAATCCGTGTACAACCGCGACACGCAGCGTATGCCGGTCAGGGGATAAGTGCACTGCGCCACCAATTTGCTCTCCCCCGATTTCGTCAGCAGATCCATCATGACGAACACCCGTTTCGCGCCGATGGCCAAATCCATTGCGCCGCCGACGGCTGGGATGGCATCCGGCGCTCCAGTGTGCCAGTTCGCGAGGTCGCCTCGGGTGGAAGTTTGAAACGCCCCGAGAACGCAGATATCGAGATGTCCACCCCTCATCATTGCGAAGGAGTCTGCTTGATGAAAGTAACATCCCCCGGTCAATAAAGTGACCGGTTGCTTGCCAGCATTGATGAGTTCGGGATCTTCGTCTTCTTTTCGCGGAGCGGGCCCCATCCCGAGCAGGCCGTTCTCGCTCTGCAGGAATATCTCCTTGTCCGAGGGCAGGAAGTTGGCCACCATCGTAGGCAGGCCAATTCCCAAATTGACGTAGGCGCCCTCCGGGATATCGCGGGCAACCCGGGCTGCCATCTGGTCGCGGTTCAGTCGTTTCATCATGCGGCGCCTTCCACGAGGGCAGTGACCCTAGACGTGTCGACGACGCGCTGCACGAAAATGCCGGGGGTGACGATGGCCTCGGGATCCAATGCGCCAAGGGCCACCACGCGTTCCACCTGAGCGACCGTACAGGTCGCTGCCATCGCCATGATCGGCCCGAAGTTCCGAGCCGCCTTGTTGTAGACCAGATTGCCCCATCGGTCGGCATGTCGGGCTCGGATCAAGGCGAAGTCGGCGCGGAGCGGATACTCGAGCACATAGTCCCGACCATCGATATGACGCGTTTCCTTCCCCGCGGCGAGTCGGGTACCGAAGCCGGTCGGCGTGAAAATCGCACCCAGTCCCGCACCGCCGGCGTGGATGCGTGCAGCGAGATTGCCCTGCGGAACGAGCTCCAATTCGATCTGTTCCGCGCGATAGAGCCCGTCGAAATGATGGGAATCCGCCTGCCGCGGAAACGAGCACACGATCCGTCGCACTCGACCGGCCGCGAGGAGCGCCGCCAAGCCGGTATCGCCATTTCCGGCGTTATTGTTGATGATCGTGAGTTCCCTGGTACCCCGCTCGATCAAGGCGTCGATGAGAAGGTCGGGCATGCCTGCCGTCCCAAAACCGCCGATCATGATGCACGCGCCGTCCTCGATGCCGGCCACGGCCGCTTCCAAGGAGTTGACGGTTTTGTCGATCATGAGGGTTCCAATGCAGGACGATGACAGCATTACATTCGCGCGGCCATGTGGAGACAAGACGGGAACAACGCATTTGTGCGATTATCGGACAGATGAAAACTCGGGCCACAGCGCACGCTAGCGCCTCACTCAGCCCGACGCGACCGAGGGTGGGCTCGGTCGAGCATGCAGGCGATCCGGATTTCATGGTTTCACTGGCCCGCGGACTTGTGGTGTTGCAGGCGTTGGACATGCGGCACGGCGCACTCACGGTCTCGCAAGTGAGCAGGGCCACAGGCATCTCACGTGCCGCATGCCGGCGCTGCCTGCATACGCTCGAGCGTCTGGGCTTCGTGGCGGACAACGATGGTTGTTATACCCTGCGACCCAAGGTTCTGACCTTGGGCTTCACCCATTTATCGTCATTGCCCCTGGCGACCATGGCACAGCCGCTGCTCGACCGCTGTCGCGATCGATTGCACGAATCCTGTTCGCTTGGAGTGCTGGATGGCGGCGAAGTGTTCTATCAGGCGCGGTCGGAAATCGCCCGCATCATGTCGATTGCTTTACTCATCGGGACCCGCCTTCCTGCGTATTGCACGTCGATGGGGCGTGTCTTGCTGGCACACGCCTCCGATGCCGATCTCGGACACTATCTGGCAACGACCGTGCTTCGTCCGAGAACGTTGAGGACCGTGACATCTTCTGCCGAACTGCGCAGTATTTTGGCGGGTGTGAGGCGAGCGGGTTACGCCGTTGTCGATCAGGAACTCGAACTCGGCTTGCGCTCGATCGCGGTACCCGTTGCTGGCCCTAGCGGCGCGATTGTGGCGTCGATCAATGCGGGTGTCCCATCCGTGCGCGTTTCGCTCAAAGACCTCGTGCAGCGTGTGCTGCCGGAACTCAAGCTCGCGGCGGCGGAACTGTCACGCACGCTCGTTCGTGCGGAGCGGGGTCCCAGGTTACCGGTGAAACGTCCAAGCGATTCACCAGCCCCTCGTCACCCTCGTTGAATTCCGAGCTGCAGCGTACGATAGTTTCGCGCCTCCGACGAAAACATGCGGTGTTAGTCCTGCTGCTTGGTTCGGATTCGTTTGTGTCGTGCAAGCTAAGGGTGTTTACCCAAACGTGCCATTTGGTGCGTTTTCCTGTGGATAACTTTTTCGGGGAGGCGGTTTTCGGGCTGGCTTCGTATGCTGGGGAGAACCCCGTCGGAGATCCCCCATGCGCGCACTTCAGGCGGCCTATATTGGTCGCCATGAGTTTCCGAAGAACTTCCGTGAATTTTAGCTTCGCCAATGGTTTACATTCGATGAACGCGACCGTCGCAGCATTCGCAAGGCGTTTCGAGCGCGCTATTGGATCGGCACCGCGTTGCATTTGGGGCTTCTGGCGATGACCGGCACGACGTTGGGCTCGCTCGAATACGTGCCGGCGGTTCTGTTGCGTCACCGAGGCCGACAGTTCGTGCAGAAGGCGGCCCGACCTTGCCACGTTGCGCTCGCTGTACCGGCGCAGCCAGACACTCTACGAACACCAACGGTGGGCCGCTGAGCAATGGGGTCTGGGCAAGTTCACCGAAGACGTTGAGAAGCTGACCGACACCGCGTTCCGGAAAGAGGTGAGCGTGATCCTGCTCCCCAATCACGCCGCTGCGCCGCCCAGCCGAGCGGCCGAGCGGCCGAGGTGAGGGAGGTTTTGACTCACAATTCGCGGCGGATCCGGCCGGTGCTCGAGGCGCTTAGCACGCTCAACTGGCGATCTGGATGACGTCTATGGTGGGCTGACGCCCTCCCAAATAGCTATTGGCCAATAGTGAGCGTCATCGGACCGAGTCGCGGTCGGCGACGATACCTCGCCATCGCACCAAGCGGGCGCTCGTTGTCCAAGCCGCTGCTACACCTCGGCGAGCGCACGTTGCCGATATAGATACCGCGAGGCGTAACAAAGACTGGCATGGAAACGTGTCAAGTACGGGTGGCCGACCTGCATCAAGGCGAGCTTTTCAACACCGCGCCGATATGGATGGCGGCGTTTGGTGCAAGAACCGGAAAGCAAGCGGACGTTTGAATAACATTGCCGAGGTTGGCGAGCCCGGAGCCGAGTCGAGCCAGGTCCTCTCGGGTGTCTCGGGACCCGTCGCTTCCGGACCCTCGAGGCGGCGATTCGTCCGCACCATCGCGGGAATAGCACTGAGGGATAGGGTGGCCGTTGGCAAACGCCGCTAAGCTGATCGACAGGGTACTTCAGCCGCCTTCGAGCCCGTTCTCCCGGGCATATTCATACCCCTCCTGTTTGGCTGTGGAATGCCTATTCGGATCCATCGGTGAGTCTAGGGAGCACGATCGTTGCGTGATGACGGGCGGAGGGCTCATCGGTCCGTGTTGTGCCGTGCCCGGTACCGACGGATCAGTGCATTGGTCGAGCTGTCGTGGATTCTTGCGCTCCATACCGCACCGTCATATCAAATGACTGCTTGACTCGGGATTGACCGTGGTGTGTACGACACCGGACGGACAGCAGTTTGGAGTCTCACCTAAGCTCGAACCGTCGACCATGACCATCACCGGGGCCCTCGAACCCTCGAGTCGTGTTCTGTATGACCGGCGTCGATATGAGCAACCTCGGCAATTGGGGAACGATTATTAAATCGAGTGTCAAGAAAACGTCGCAGGGAACTGACCCCGTGCTGGAAAAGTGCCAAGCGAGTGGCAACAAGCGTCCAAAAAAAAATGCAGTCCCGGTTGAGGAACTATGTTCATAAAGAAAATTCCACTGCTACTTGCTGCGTGCGCTCTGCAACTGGGAATAGCATCCATCGCAGGGGCAAGCCAGTCCTCCGACGACCAGGCAGTGAAAGAAACGGCGGAAGAACTTCAGGCGCTGCGTGCTCGAGTCGATGCCCTGCAGCGCCGATTGGATGCGCTAACCGCGGATCAGCAGCAAACAAAAGCCGAAGCGGATGCTGCGGCGGCGCAAGCCGCTGTGGCGGAGGGCGAGGGCGCCGCCATCCCGGCGCAGGCACGGATCGCGGTCGATGCCGAAAAACCGAAGACGGACAAGATCTACTACAAGGGTGTGACCATCACTCTGGGCGGGTTTCTCGCCGCCGAATACATCTACCGGCAGCACAATCAACAGAACGACATCTCGACGAATTACAGCGCCGTTCCCTATCCGAACAGTTCGCTGGGGCATGTCGACGAGCTGCGCTTTACGGCGCGCCAGAGCCGGATCTCGGCGCTTATGGAGGGCGACCCCGATTCGCAGACGCATTTGGGCTTCTACAGCGAGTTCGATTTTCAAGGCGCTGCTCAGACCGCGAACTCGATCGAGAGCAATTCCTACACCCCGCGGGTCCGTCATCTGTATGGCACCATCGATTGGGATCAACTGGGGTTGCACCTTTTGGCGGGCCAAGCCTGGTCCTTGGTGACGATGAACAGCAAGGGTATTACGCCGCGCAATGAAGTGATTCCGCCGACCATCGATGGACAGTACATCCCGGGCTTCTCCCAGACACGGCAACCGCAGATCCGCCTGATAAAGGATTTCGACAGGCAAGTATGGCTGGCGGTCTCGCTGGAGAATCCGCAAACCACCTTCTATACCGGCGCTAATGCTCTCCCGGCGAGCGTGCATTTGACTTACGACGCCACGGGTGGAGAAGGTTTCGATTCCGTGAACACGCTGTCGCTCAATCACATTCCGGATGTGGTGGCGAAGGCCGTCTATGACCCGAGAATTGCGGATCGCACGTTGCACCTGGAAGCGTTTGGTCTTTACCGCAGCTTCTATGAGCGTCTGAACTACACCAATCGGAATGTCAGCGGCGAAGGATTCGGAGCCGGGCTCATAGTACCGGTGGTGCCCAGCGTGCTCGACTTCCAAATGTCCGGGCTCGCCGGCAAAGGTATCGGCCGGTATGGCAGCGCGCAGTTGACCGATGTGACGTTTGATCCCACCGGCAACATTCGGCCCATCAACGAAATTCAGGCGCTCGCCGGGTTGGTGCTGCACGCCACGCCGAAGTTCGACGTGTATCTGTTCTTCGGTGAAGAAAAAGAAAGCGCCCAGGCGTACACACTCGCGACCGGCTCGGGCCTGGTGCAGTACGGTTACGGCAATCCGGGATATTCCAATACGGGATGCTTCAGTGAGACCGCAGTCGGCGCCTGTGTCGGCAACACCCGCCTGATCGAGCAGGGTACGAGCGGCTTCTGGTATTCGCCGTACATCGGTAGCTTCGGCCGCTTCCAATATGGCATGCAGTACTCCTATACCGAGCGTAAAGCATTCGATGGCATCGGCGGGGCGCCTATCGGCAATCAGAATATGGTTTTCGCCAGTTTTCGTTACTACCCTTTTTAACTACAGCTGATCAAATTGGCGATCTATGGGCCCGCATTGTTCCGGCCGTCATGGTGCACCGACCAAGCAATACGGATCCGAATGTACGGGCGAATCATGGATAAAGTCGGTGCGGGGTTCGCCGTCGCGCGTCCGCGTGGTGCGAAGCAATCGGTCAATCCGCCTTCCTCAGAGACGGGCTGAGGTCTCTAGCTGTGATTCGGACGCTCGAGCAGGCGTTGAGCCCTGCGCAGAGACCCCGAGGCGTCGATCCCGGACCTCAAGCCAATCGCGTTTTCTGTGGCCCTGCGACGCGTCGGACAAGCTCGATCGGCCGAGCTGCGCCGACCGCCTCGGGTCAGTTATGCGTCTTTCGTGGCGACGCAGTTGTTTCCGGCGATATAGCCCTGGCAGGTGGCGCGTGCCAATCCATGTTGGCTGAAACCGCCCGCAGACTCGCCGCCGCAATACAGCCCTGGGATGACGGCGCCGCTCATATCCAGCACCTCGCACTTGGCATTGATCCGCAGGCCCGCGCGCGTATCGTGCACATTGGGCGTCGCCCAAGCCGCATAAAATGGCGCCTTTTCGATTTTATAGAGCGGCTTCGCCTTGCCGAAGTCGGAATCCACACCCGACTCGACGAATGAATTGTATCGCTTGACGCTGTCTTCGAGCTTGCCGGCGGGCATGGGGATCCGCTGATGCGGCATTTTGATTGCGCCGGCGAGCTCGGCTAGAGTGTTGGCGCTGAAGCAAAAGCCCGCCTTGAAATCGACGCTGGGCGGCTTAGGATCCCAGCTCTCCCGTGCCACGGCGTTGGCATCGAAAATCGCCCAGATGGGGCCGCCGCCGTTGTGTCCGTCGCTGAAGCCGGCGAGGGCGGCGTTCAGAAAGTTGCTGGGATCGTATTCGATGTTCTTGGCATTGAGATAGCTTCCTTGCACGTAGGGCTTGACGGAGCCGAAGTTGTTGGAGGTGAATCCGCCCTGGGTTTCGTCGTAGAACCGGCTTCCCTGCATGTTCACCAAGATGAGATCCTGCCAGTCAGCGACCCGCAGGCCCGTTGCCCGCGCCTTCGCAAATACCGGGCTACCGGGCATCCAACTAATCATCTGCATGCTGAAGGGCAGGTAGCCGTATTGACAGCCGATGAACTGGGGTTTGGCCAATACCGA
Source organism: Gammaproteobacteria bacterium (assembly GCA_003164785.1). Taxonomy (GTDB): domain Bacteria; phylum Pseudomonadota; class Gammaproteobacteria; order Steroidobacterales; family Steroidobacteraceae; genus Bog-1198. The sequence continues at coordinate 10,281 of PLUE01000075.1, forward strand.
CCCGAACTCACCGGTCTGATTATAGAGACCCCAGAGGGACGCGCCGATGGCCATCGCAGCCAATTCGCCGCTCGCGTCCTGATTGGACCAGGGCATGCCCCCAAGCGCGCAGTATTCCTCGGTGAGACGCGGATCGAACATGCGCCGAAAATTGATATTCCCGGTTGAGCCGCCCGTGCCGATGATGACGGCCTTGCGGGCTCGAATACGCACGGTTTTTCCGTTGTTATTCGCCAAGATACCAAGGACACGGCCGGCATCCGGACTTTCTCGGATGATCGAACTCATTCGGTGCTGGAGTAAAATCTTGACGCCGGCCTTCTCCGCGGCGGCCAGCAAGGGGCAGACCACGCCGGCGCCGGTGGCGATGACTTTCTGATACCGCGCCTCGAGCGGCTTGCCGGTATAGGCCACCGGCCAATCCAGGCCGGCGGCGTAGTTGGATCGCGGTGCGGAATTGCCGCTGCTGACGCCATCAAAAGAGCCCGGCGCGATGTCCATGAAAGCCACGCCGTGTGCCGCCAGCCACTCGTACGTTTTCGCCGCGTTATCGGCAAACGCGCGCACGATTTCGCGGTCGTTGTAACGAAAATCCGGGAAGCCGTTCGGTTCGACCACCGACCAGTCGGTGAGATCCCGAAACAACAAATCGGGTGAATCCACGATCCCGTACTTTTTCTGGGCACTCGTCCCCCCGCCGAGCGGTATCGTGCCGCCGCTCACCATCGCATGGCCCCCGGCGTGCTCTTCGGCCTCGACCATGATGACCGAAGCGCCGGCCTCCTTGGCGATGATCGCGGCCGGCAAGCCGAGGGCGCCCGTGCCGATCACGACGACATCCGTCTCCAAATCCCAATGATCCGCCCGCGCCGTTGCTGGGGCCGCGCCGGCGCCGGCCGCGCCCAACGTGAGTGCGCTGATTCCGAGGGAACCCGCGACCAGATTTCGGCGGGTCAGCGACACCCTGCTTTTCGATTCATTCATCAAACGTATCCTTTTGGCTCTGGAACCGGGAGCCCCAGCTCACGGTGTCGGCAGTTTGTTGCCATTGGCTTGAAATCTTTTTCCGAAGGCAGTGAGATCAGGGCCACCGTCGGGACGTACATGGCACGCCGCACAAGGCTGACCGGTCCCCGCACCGAATTGCGGGGTCGCTGTTGCTGTCCTGGAGAGCACCAGACAGGCTGTGGCCGCGGTAATGAGCGTGGCGGCCGCGACGAGCCCCAAATAATTCTGTCTTCGACTCAATGTCATGGATGGTTCCCACTGGTGTGCGACAGATTCACCTTAACGAACAGCGTTGAACTCCGTCTGTCCGCTAACGCACGGCGGATCTCACGACGATGCGTGTAGACTCTACCGCTCAAGACCCAAATTAAAGGCTGCACATTGAACTCACTGCCTCCCAAGAGCCCGGGTTTCGCGGCGTGGCTTTGGCGACGACCCCAGCGCTGGTTCCTGCTGGGGCTACCCGTCGGGGGGCTGCTGGCAATCGTGGTGGGCGCGGGCTTTGCTTCCGCATCTCTGGGTGCTCTTCACTACACCTCCACGGAATCCTTTTGCACCTCGTGTCACGAGATGAGCGCGCCATTTCAGGAGTACCGGCATAGTGCGCATGTCTCCAATGCCTTCGGCGTTCGAGCCACGTGCGCGGATTGCCACATTCCGCCGAGTTTCGTGGCAGGGCTGCTGCGTCATGTAGAATCCGGAGCAACGGACGCCTGGGGGCACGTGCGGTTCGAACTCAACACGCCGACCAAGTACGAAGCTCATCGTCTGGAGATGGCTCAGGCCGTCTGGAAGGAACTCAAGGCGGACGATTCTGCCGAATGCCGCAGTTGCCATACGTCCGCGGCAATGGCATTCGACAAGCAGCCGGCCACGGCTGCGAACGAACACCGGTCGATGGCGAAGGACGGCACGACCTGCATCGATTGCCATAAGGGAGTCGCGCATATGCTTCCGCAGGGCGGTTAACCAGGCGGAATCGCTGCAAGCAGTTCACGATATGGTGTGGTGGATTGGAATAAATCCTGGTGCTGCGTCCGATGAATTACCCAATCCGGACTCTTCCCGCAGTAGTCAACGTGTGATGTCGATTTTCCAGCCTGCCGCGACTTCCAGCATCTTCAGCGACATTTCGGCTGGCGACACTCTTTTTGGAAAATTATTCCGCCTTCGGCAAACGCAAGGCGAACATCAAAGTCACCAGTTGTCATCGACAATGCGTCCGAAAGACGTTCGACAGCGAGTGCTCGGCAACCGAGATGCTCTCATGCGCTCTTGACGCCACGACCGCGACCGGTACGAAAGGAAGACACACAGGCGACAAATAGCCGTTACGCGCTGCGGATACGTGGCGCGGCCGAGAATATTTCGTGCCAGGGAATAATCGGTAGCTTAGGATCGGTAGGCTCATCTTCAATGACATGTAGATCCGCGCGCTTGGCTTTGCTCGCGAGAACGTTCGCCTAACTTTCGTGCGACCGAGTGACGGACAAGGAGTTCTGTCCACTCTATCGGCGCTTTCAGTTTCCTGAGTGACCATCTCGATTGGCAATGGGGTACGCAGAAGGTGCGATTCGGGAACGAACGACATTACCACCTAAAATCGAAGACGATTCGGTCGTAGGGAGAGCGCATCGGGCCACCAATCTTGCGTCGAGTGCGCAGATGCGTTTGAGCACGCTGTTGCGAGAGGGTGTGACCCGATTCTCGGCATGGCACCGACGCTTCACCTCTTTATAGACCGACTCCATTGGCTTTCGGGGCCGTACCAGGTAATGGGTCTGGATGGCGGCGTCGATTAGCCGTTCGAGTTCTGGGCCGAGACGGCAACGGGTTTTGTTCGGACCGCGCAGATGGTCGATGAGACTCGTTGTCTGCCCCGACACGGTATATCGCGTGCACGCGGAACAGGCACCGCGATCGCAAGCAATCTTGGTCCCCGTAAGACTTAAAGGGCCGCGCAAGGCCTCGGCCAACGTCATCCGCGGCTCGACCTGCAGTGTCTGAGTGGCACAATGATCTTGAGCGTAATCGGAACCGGCTGCGGCCCGACAACCGGCAGCCCATTGCTTGGTGCCGCTGCCGCCTGCTCAATCAGTACCGACGCGGCACCGAGCACCGTCGCGCCCGCCGTGGCGAGCGCCGAACCTTGCAGGAAGGAACGGCGCGATAGTCCCGGTTCCACCGGCCGCTTATCGTCGTCGACGGTTTTGCGTGCCACGACTCAGGCGGCAAGCTGGGCGGGAGGAGCCATGAATTCAGGCCCGACCGGGTTAGGTATGCAATCTGACACGATGCTATCAATCATTTTCAGCGCCGCGGCATCGAGCTTCCAACCCATGACTTCGGCAACCGGATCGAGCTGTTCGGGATGGCGCGCGCCCCAGAGCGCGATGCTGAGTGGCTGCTGATCGAGCACCCAGCGCACCGCCAAATGCAGCACGCTCTTGCCGTAATTCTTTCGGGCGAAGGCGTCGAGCTGCTCGACAGCGTGCTGATACTGCTGCAAGCGAGGGGCCTGGAATTTCGGATCGCCGCGTCGTAGATCATCGCCCGTGAAGGCCACAGGGCCTTTGATGGAACCGCTCAACAGGCCGCGACAGAGCGAGCCGTAGGCGAGCGTTGCAATATTATTCTGCTGACAATAGGGCAGTATGCTGCTCTCTGCTTCCCGTTCGAACAGATTATGAGGCGGCTGAACGGTGTGCAGCGGTGCGACTGCGCGGAACGCATCCATTTGCTCCGTGCTGAAATTACTGACGCCGATCGCGCGAATTTTGCCTGCCTGATACAGTTCGTGGAGTGCCCGCGCCGTTTCTTCGATGGGCGTATTCGGGTCCGGCCAGTGCACCTGGTAGATATCGATCACATTTGTGCGCAGCCGCCGCAGCGAATCCTCGATCTCCTTCAGGATTCGCTTTCGGCTGGCATTGCGAAATGGCTGCCCGTTGCGCCAATCGAGGCCCACTTTCGTAGCAATGATGACGTTGTGCCGCTGGCCGCTTTCCTCCAACGCCCTGCCCACGATCTCCTCCGCATGACCGAAGCCATACACCGGTGCGGTATCCAAGATCGTGATGCCACGATCCAAAGCGCTGCGGATGGTGCGGATCGATTCCTGGTCGTCACTTCCGCCCCACATCCACCCGCCGATGGCCCAAGTTCCCAGAGCAATCCGCGTGGGAGTGAGGGTCGTTCCAGGAATGGCAATCGTTTCAAGTGATACTTTCGTCATTTTCGATCCTTCCGCTGCCAGTGAATTTTCCCATGCCACATCGAAGCATAGCGGCGCGTCCGCGTCAGTACGTTCGCGCACATAGTGAATCCGGAATGTGTACCAGCGAACAGACGGCGGCGGCCAAGGTCGCGCAGAGTACCAGAATGTGTTTGGTTAGAAGCGCGTACGGAAAATTCACCATGTTACGGAGCTTATTCTGATTGGCCCTCAGTCGGCGACGACATGAACGTGCTGCGTCTAGGCGGAAAGGTAATTGGTTCGGCGCTCGCGCTCGAGCTGATGGAAATCTTCCTACGTGCTCACTTTCTCTATGTTACCTGCAGCCGTGCGGAACGCAGCCTAGCTCTGGTGGCCTACTCGGCTCAGCCCCAGCTAGTTAAAGAGCACGTCATTCGCGAGGGCTGGTTCGAAGCAAACGAAGTGCAAATTGGAATTCCGGGCTGATGCCCGCCCGAGGGGCTCCGCTCGTAGCGTTTGGCGATGACATATAAGAATAGGTTGGCTTCATCTCGCGAAGGGCCTATAGCCAAGTGCGTCGATGACCAGGAGCCAAGGTGTTACCGCCAAAGTAATAATGACCCACGCGCCGAAGTAGAACTGACCCACCTGGGCGAGGATGGCAGCTTTTTAGAGGCTGCCGATGTTGACCCAGGAGCAAGCAGTGGAGATACGAGTGATGGCCCGACGGGGCGAAGGGATCAGAGCGATCGCGAAGCAAGCCGGATGCTCGCGCAATACGGTACGGCGGTACCATGAGGGTTCAGCGCCGAAATCGTCTAAGTTGCGATGCCGACGCCGTTAGCAGGGCGGAAGGCAGTATCCCCATAGCGCCGCGCCGCTACTGATCCTCATGTCCAGATTCCCGCGGTTTCCTCCCTTGCGGTAGCTCCCTTAATTTACTGGTACGTGTCATTTTCAAGAATTTTACGTTACAACCGACGACGATTGCTCGACCTGGCGTTGTGCAAGATCCTAAATCACCCGGAAATATATGATGTTCTGATCGTGGCCAAGCCATCGGCGCGGAATCCACGTATTGCCGGTGGCGGTGATCCGGCTGACAGTGTGTGGGTTCTTATCCAGATGTCTGGTTATCTTTGGAGAAACTTGACGTGAATAGCCGAAAGCCGATCTGGCTCGCCATCGTCTTGACCCTCGTCGTGCTTCCACAGATCGCTCTTGGCTGGTGGAATGACGATTGGAAGTTCAGGAAGCGCTTGACGATCGACGCCACCGCCGTCAGCGCCGCAGTGTCCGCCGGCCTTACCGAGATTTCCCTGCCTGTGCGTCTGGACGCAGGCAACTTCGCTTATTTCTCTGACGTCGACAAGTCAGGTGCCGACCTGCGGTTCGTGGCGTCGGACGACAGGACGCCGCTCGAATATCGGATCGAGCGCATAGACGCCACCGCGCAGTTGGCCGTGGCCTGGGTCAAAATACCGATCGCGAAGCTGCGCGCTGAGCATTCGTATGTTTGGCTGTATTACAGCGCGGCTAAAGCCACGCCGACCATATCGAACACGGTCGAGGATGCAACGATCGTCGGCAGCTATGACTTTGCGGAAACGGCGGGTTCGCCGCGCGACTCGACCGCCTATGGAAGCAACGCCACGGCATCGACGGCTCGACCCGCGGTGCCCGGTGCGATTGATTTCGGGCTCGGCTTCAATGCGAAATCGTCGGTGAGTTTACCGATGACGCCGGCATTCAGCTTCGACGCCGCGAAGGGTACGAGCCTATCGACCTGGGTTCGCGTTGATCCTAATTCATCGCCGGGGCTCATCTACAGTCAAGCGGGGACAGATGGTGGCTTCGAACTCTCGGCGGGTCCGAACCAGGTTTTGGCGGTATTCGGCCCCGCGGGCAAGGAGGCGCGCGTGAGCGCAGCGCTTACGGCTGGCTGGCATCATATCGGGGTCGCCGTCGGCGAGCGCCTCGCGCTCTACGTGGATGGCCACGAGGCGCAAGCGGTCGTCGCGCCGCGAATCCATCTCACTGCAGCGCCAGTGCTCGGCGCCGCGGGTGCCGCCGATGCCTTCAGCGGTGCGCTCGACGCGCTGCGGATTGCTAATACCGCCCGGCCGGCAGGTTGGTTCAATCTCCAATACCTCACTCAAGGAACGGACAGCACTGCGATCGCTTACGGTGCGGACGAAGCGCGCGAAAGCAGCGGCGTCTCCAAGGAGCTCGATCTGATCTGGCGACTGCTGGCATCGGTCACAATCGACGGCTGGGCCGTCATTGCCGTCATCGCGGTCGTGGGCCTGCTGAGCGGGGACGTGCTGCTCATCAAGCTCTTGCAATTGAGCCGCGCGGAGCGCGGTGATCGCCGGTTCCTCGGCGGGTTCTCTGCGCGCTGGACGGCCGACGCCGCACAAATCGCCGCTGGCTCAGCAACTGCCGATGAGGCGGTCGCCGGCTCGCCGCTCGCGCGCATGTACGTGGGCGCCCTCGAGGAACTTCGATCCGCGTTGGCGCAGTCCGCCGAAGGACGCATTCCCGGCGAGTATCTCGGCGTGATTCGCTCGGCGCTCGATGCCGGGATCGTCGAAGAGACGGATGCTCTTAACCGGCGTTTGGTGCTGATGACGATCGCGGTGAGCGGCGGACCGTTTCTCGGACTGCTCGGTACCGTGGTCGGCGTCATGATCACGTTCGCCTCGATCGCGGCCACCGGCGATGTCAACGTCAACACAATCGCACCCGGCATCGCGGCGGCGTTGTTCGCGACCGTGGCCGGGCTACTGGTCGCAATTCCTTCGCTGTTCGGCTACAACTTCATCTCCAGCCGCGTCAGCGCACGCGTGTCGGCAATGGAAGTGTTCGCCGATCAGTTGGTCGCGCGTTTCTCCGCCGCCTTCGCGGGCGCGCGAAAAGTGCCGGAGGCGTCGCGTGCGGCGTAAGAGCCTTGGTCGTCCGTATGATGATCTGAACGTCACGCCGCTGCTCGATCTGGCGTGGGTGTTGCTGATCGTGTTTATCATCATGGCGACCGCGACTGTGCAGGGCATCACGGTCGACTTGCCACGCGCTAGCAACGCGCCGCGCCTCGCGAAGCCGCGCACGCACGCGGTGAGCGTGACGGCTGACGGCGGCGTCTATCTCGACACGACGGCGGTCACGCTCACCGAACTGGAAACCCGCCTTGCCCGGCTCAGGGCACTCGATCCCGATGTGCCGATCGTCGTCAAGGGCGACGCGTCCGTGCGCTACGATTCGGTCGTCCAGGTACTCGATGTGTTGAAAACCGTCAAAATCACGAACGTCGGGCTCGTGACGCAGCGTCTGGTGCGGTGATGCGTGTCTCGGCGGCGCCGGAAATCGAGGAACACCACCATTGGGTGATGCGCGCCGTTCTGCTCGCCGGCCTCGTGATACTGATCGTGAGCGTGCGCGTGCTGCTGGGGTCGCACTCCCTGAGGAACTCCGACATACCGCAGCGAGTGGCGCTGGTGGATTCCGAACCAACGCCGCCGCCCCCGCCGCCGCCGCTCGCGGAGCCGGAGAACCGGCAAGCGCCGCCGGACGATGAGAGCCGCAGCGATGGCTTGGACGTGAGCATGCCTACGAGCGATGCCGGGCTCGGCCCGAGCGACACGCAGTTGGCGGTGGATGCCGAGGCTGAGGCGGGTTTCGACAGTTTTGGGTTGGGCGCGAAACGCGGCGGACGCGATCTGGCATTGGACCTCGGTAAGCCGGAGCGCGCTGGCGGCGGGGGCGGCGGCTTGGCCGGCTTCACCAACTACGCGGCTCAGCTGGGGACGTACCTCGACTCGTGGCTCACTAGGGACGATAGTCTGCGGCACTCGAGCTATGCACTGCACGCGCGCGTCTGGCTCGACCCGGACGGCGCCGTCGAACGCTGTATTTTGCTAGGTACGACCGGAGACGCGGCGCTCGACCAGCAACTCGTCGCCCGGCTCTCCGCGGCGCGGCCGCCGAATGGGCCGCCGCCAAGTGATCTGCCGCAGCCCATCAACTTGTTGATACGATCGCATAGCAGCGGGAATTGATTGTGGGTACCGAAGCGATTCCAATGAATCTTTCCAGTCTGGCGCGGCACGGCAGCGAGGTACGCGATGACCTGTGTCGGGGACTGCATCAAAGCTGGGGGTGAGACGGCCTGTGTCGGGACGTGGAACGATGTTGGGGGTAAAGCACCTTAAGCCGCCAGGGCGGATGTAATCGGCGGAGTTGCGGCAGCAAAGATTATCCCGACGCCGAGCGGTTGCTCATCCTCGCCGACTCCGGCGGCGCCAACAGCGCTCGGTCCAGGGTGTGGAAATGCGATCTACAGCAGAAAACTTGCAATCGCCACGCACTGAGCGTTACCGTCCACCACTACCCGCCAGGGGCATCGAAGTGGAATCCCATCGAGCACAAACTGTTCAGCGAAATCAGCAAAAACTGGCAGGGCGTTCCGCTGGAAAACTACGAAACTGCCATCAACTATATCTCCTCCACCGAGACTCGCTCGGGTCTGAAGGTAAAGGCCGTCTTGAACTCGAAGAATTACGAAACCGGCGAGACCGTCACCGATGAAGAAATCGAGATGCTCCGCATCCGGTTACACAAAACGCTCCCGGATTGAAACTACACGACCAAACCCCGGATCTGACCATCCGGGATGTGAAATTATTTTTGCGCAGCCCCTAAGTTCCGTTAAATATAGGAGAACCGATGGCGACCATAAATGCCAAGCTGGACGCTGCAGCGCTCGACCAGCTAGAGGAAAGACTGACGATCCTCGCCCAGGAACTCTTTCCACCCGTAGTTCGCGGGGCAGGGGATGCCGGGGGCGGCGCAGCGGCGCAAGGCCCCACGGCCGATTCCGTGGTGCAGGATGTGATGCTCACCTACCAGAAGGGTATTTCGGTGGCGCCGCACGCCGAATCGCGCCCGCTGATCCCGCTGTTCGCCGCTGCAGGGCAGACGCTGCCACCCGAACTGCAGGTCGACCACGACAAGCTGAACTACGATTTCTATTCGGTCGAGGTGGTGTTCAACATCATGCTGGCGGACGATGTGCACCCGGCTGATGCCCGGTTCGAGCTGCGACTGTCCGACAACGTCACCAATCCCGCCCGTAAGACGCGCGCGATCCAGCTGTTTCCCGGACGCAAGGACATTAACCTGTTCACCGTCAACGTCGAAGGCGGCATCGGCATCGACGCGGACATGAAACTGACCCTGCCGATGAGCGAGGCTGGAGCGCCAATCCCCTTCGGCAAGGTCTCTGCCGACGCCAAGCTGAAGGCGGGCATCGTCGTGGGTCCATTCAGCTATCCGATATGTCACGCCGCCATCGAGGTGATCGGCGAGCAATCGCCTGTGATGAGCTGGCATTACAAAATGGCCTCGGCGCTTGCTGGCGCCAACACTTTCAAGTCGGTGCTGATTCTGAAGGTCGCAAAGGAGGCCGGCGACATCGCGCTCGACGCTACCCTGTCGGTGACTCCTTACAAGGCGTCTTGGTTGGGGCTGCGCACCGCGCTGCCGCCGCTGCAGGCCTCGGCGCGCCTGGTGGTTGAACAGGCCACACAGTGAGCGAGGATGGGCTCGCGGCCATAGAAGCGGGTTTTGCCGCCGCACACACGCAAGCGGAATATCTCGCGGTGCGCACGGCAGCACGCGCTTGGCCGAAAAGCGGCGACGCCGGCGTGCACACCGCTTCCATCGCCGCGGATTGCGGCTTCTTCCTGGCAACCGCCTTCACCGGGGAACCGGACAGCACGCAAGCGGCGGATTTCATCGCCGACCTCGCTGCCGCCATGGAGGTGCTGAAGGCCAACATGGACACGACGCCGCGGCTGCTGGCCGAGCGCCTGATCAGCATCGTCAATGCAGGCTGCCGCCTGGCTTACGCAGGCACACGGCCGGGCTGGGAAGACCCGTCCCGCTGGGCGGCCATCGCCGCCATCGCCGAGGCGTTTTTGCCGGCGGATTTTCGCTTCGATCCAAAAACCGCCGGCGAGGCCTGGGCCGATCAAAGCTGGCAGACGGCAAACAGCCTCGCCGCCTTGTCGATCCTTCAAGGGTCGGCCGACCACGGGCACGTGCGCTGCGCCAAGGCCCTCGAATGGCTCAGCAAGGTCGGGCAATTGCGGCTGTTCCAGGCAGCATGCCACGACGCCATTGATCTGCTGGAGGCGAGCCGCGCCGCTCGCCCGGCCTGCGCACCGAACATACTTTGGCTTTACGGCTTCATGTCGGTACAGTGCGATATCTGGCGCGGCCGGCCACGCGCGCGCGCCGGCCGGTTGTTCATCGCGCAGATGTTCGCAACCGTGCTGGCCCGCCTGCTCTGCGCCGCCATGGATATCGTGGCGCAACCGGCCTTCGCCTCCCTCAGCGAGGCGTTGCACCGGCACATTTTCGGCCTGATCGAAATGGCGCGGTCCAACCTGCTGCTCGACCAGATGTGTGTGCCGGCGCGGCCCTTTGCCGATCCCGCACACGCGGCTGCGGCACTTAATTTGGAGCGCACGATGCTGACCCTTGCGCCCAGCACTCTATCGCATGATCTGGCCGGTACCGAGCGCCGGTTGGTAAGCCACTTGCCCATGGTGTTCTGGATCGACCCGCGCGCGAGCGCCAAGGCACAAGCCGATTTCGCAGCCCGGCTGGCTGAAGTGGGCAGGCTGGAGGAGCTGTTCATGACTGCGGATGCGGGCCTCGTGGGCGCCGGGCAGCGGCCGGATCTGGCGGCGGTTCAGCAGGCCCTTTCGGCATCCGAGGTGTTCATCACCTTCGCGGTCCCGCGCGAAACGCTGCACCCGGCGCGCCGCCTGATCGTCTTCGCGATCACCTCGGCCACCATCCAAACGACTGTGGTCGAATTGGATGTGCTCAAACCCTGGGTCGCGCAAGGCGATGGCTTTATCGGCGCCCTGGCCTTGAACAATGCTGAGCCGATCGAATCGAGCCCGCTGGGCGATCTTGTGGCCATCACCCGCATCGCCATCCAGGATCGGCGCGACGACAGTGCGAGGCAGCGGCTCGCAGCGCTCTACAATGTGCTGATCGAACCGCTAAAACAGCTCGGCATCATGCCGCAGCCGGGTCAGCACTGGTTCATCTGCCCCTCCGGGCCGTTGCACGCGCTGCCTTTCGCTGCGCTCGTCGATACCGAAGGCCGACATCTGGGCCAGATGGTTAGCCTCTCCCGCGTGCCGAGCGCCTCGGTGTTTCACAAGCTGCGCGCCGCTTGGGTCCCGGGCATCAGCTTCGCCGGGTTTGCCAACCCCAGTCTGGACCGCGCCACCTGGGAAGACCTGCCGAAGGCCGAGACGGAAACCGAGACTGCATCTACCATCCTGGCCCTTGCCGGGTCAAAGGTGCATTTCGGCCCCGACGCCACGCTGGCCGCCTGGCATCAGGATGCCCCCGCCGCCGAAATCATTCACATCGCCACCCATGGCGATTTCCCCGAAGCTGACGTGATCGACCTCCATGCCGTGCTGCTGACGCCCGAAGCGGGGGACGATGGTCGGCTCACCGCAGAACGCATGCTGCAATCTGGCCTGGCCAAAACACGCCTCATCACGCTCAGCGTGTGCAACGGCGGCCTCGTCCGCTTCGGCCCGGGCGACGAGCTGCACGGCCTGATTCCCGCTTGTCTGTCCGCCGGTGCCGCCAACGTGCTTACCACGCTCTGGTCGGTAGGCGACAGCATGACAGCTCTTTGGATGCGCGCCTTCTACCGACGCCTCGCGCAGCTAGGCCCGGCATCCGCATCGCTTGCAGCGACATCCGGCATGATCGCCAACGGCGCCGCCATCCGCGACTGGGCGCCCTTCGTTTTGATCGGCGCGGAGATGGGATAGAAGCGGTTTCGATCGATAGCTCGACATTGAATGGCTTTTGTCGGCATCCATCAAACCTGTCATTTTGTACCTTCATTGATGTCATTTGTACTTTTAAAAGTGTCACCAGCGGCGTCATCCCCGTTCCCAGGCCTATGGGCGCTGGTTGCCGACCATGCTTAACGCTGGTTCTTCAAGCAGGTGTCGGGGACTGTATCAAAGGTGGGGGTGAGACGGCCTATTTGTAACAATAGGGCGGAGTGTTGGGGGTGGCCCGAAAGGCAACCGAGGAGACGCCCATGGAATTCATCGTCTGGGTTGAAACCCGCCTCGCTGGTAAGACCCTCGCCATAGAAGAGGTCGCAAAATTCGAACGTTGCGCTAGCGGAATCGTGCCCGAGGAGATCGGGCTCACCCTTCAAGAGGGTAAAGACGTTTTGAAACAGGTGCAACGAAAGATCGTGCAAACTCAAATACAGGTCCAAGGGCCAGCGTCTAGCCATTGTATGCATTGTAGCGGTACGCAGCTCGTCAAAGACATCCGCACGCGGCAGATTAGAACGGTATTCGGGAAGATTACGGTAGCCTGTCGGCGCTATATCCGCTGCACCTGTCGGGGCGGCCGGCCATCAATACTGTGGCCGCTTGGGCTGATGGAACTACCGGGTAGTACTCCGGAGCTGAATTACCTGATGGCCAAATGTGGAAGCTGCGCAGTTCTCGACGGCAGACTGGATGCACTATTCCGCGAGCGGTATCCGAGATTTCGTCTCACATCGCCGGCGCCAGAATCGCCTGGTTTGTGACAGCGCACCCCCACCTTTGATACAGTCCCCCCGCGGATTCGGACATGAATTGCTGACAACAGACGCTTTTGGACAGAAATTGCTGACATGGTCAGTGCAACAGGAAGGCCGTGGGCGTATGACCGTTATGCCGTTCGGACCAGATAATATCTAATTCAATCAGAATGTTACGCCGAGCCGGTATGGAATCGGAGTTTTGTCCGAATGCTGAAGGCTTGGCCAGAAAATGCTGACGTCGACAAGGGCATCCACAGCGCTGCCCCGATCCAGTGGCGAGAGCGGAACGCCTTGCGAATCCTGCGACCATGGCGGACGTCAAACGAGAACCATTGTCGCAGCTCGACGAGGCCACGCGCCAGGTCCTCGGTGAAATGTCGCGCGTTCGCCGACGATGTGACTCGCGGCGCCGCTTGCGGCGGCTCCTGCCCTCTCCTTGGCCGGCATCACGTAATATCAGTGGGTTATGGTTCCGCGGCGGATAGATGGGATACCCTCCCGATCACGATTTCAGCAGGTAGGGATAACGGAGATGGTGCGTGTCGTCGGTATTGATC
>PLUE01000026.1 GCA_003164785.1 Gammaproteobacteria bacterium
CGCGCAGGTGCAGCGTGATGCTGTCGGCGCCCGACTGCTCGGCGAGCAGCGCCGCGTGCGTGGGATCGGGATATTGACCGCGCCGTGCCTGACGCAGCGTGGCCACGTGATCGATATTGACGCCCAAAGCGATGCCCGCATGGGCCGACGATGCTGCGTTCACGATTGCTCCTCCTCCGGCACTGCCCGCTGTACCGCCGGCCGCTGTACCGCCGGCTCGGGCCGCTGTACCGCCGGCTGCTGTTGCGGCGGCTGCGGCGCGCGCGCCACTGCCGGATTGTGCCGGCGCAACGCCTGCATGACCTCCCTCGAGTTCAACGAGCGTCCCTCGAGACACGCATCGATCGCCACGCGCAGCACGCGCTTGGCGTCGCGCAATGAACGAGCGTCCTGGAAAGTCCCCGCTTCCAGGTCGCCCAATGAGCGGCCGTACACCGCCCCCGGCGCCTCGGCCACGCACAACTGCGGGCCCCGCTCCAGGGCGAATCGATAATAGCGCTGCGGATCCACCGGCTCGCCTTCGTCCGTATGGGCGAGTTCCAATCCGTAGCCTAGGTCATGCAGCAGGCGTTTCTCGAAAAGTCGCAGCGTCGGTTCCTCGCCGGCCCCCGCGCAGAGAGCTTCCACGCAGGACGCATAGGAGTAAAAGATCTCGGGATGGGGATCCCACCGGTGCGTGAGCTTCAGCAGCAATTCGTTCAAGTAGAAGCCGCTCATCAGGCGCTCCTTCGCGAGGGTGGTCAGAGCCCCGTCCATTTCCGCCGCCACCAGCGCACAGGCTTCCGACCTGCCGGACCATGACACCAACAGTCGTTGAAACGGCCTCAGCACGCCCCGTAGCGAGGACTTTGGCCCGCTCGCACCGCGTGCAAACAGGGTTATCCGGCCATACTCACTGGTGAACATCTCGACGATCCGGCCGGTGTCGCGGTAGGCGTACTGATGCAGCACGTAGGCCGGCGCCAGCAATACCTGTCTCGAGCTGGTTTTTCCGCTGTTTCTGATAGTCCTGTGCCCCAAATGCGCGACGGATGCCCCGCGTATGCCAAACAGGGGCATGCCGCAGCGCCAATTATAAGGGTTCAGGCGGGTTACAGCGTATCGAATCCAAACTGGCGGAGCGCCATTTCGCTGTCGGCCCAGTTCTCCTTGACCTTCACCCACAGCTCAAGATGCACCGACCGCTGCCACAGGTCATTGAGTTCGATGCGCGCCATGCGGCCGATTTCCTTGAGCCGCTCGCCTCCCTGACCGATGACGATGGCCTTTTGTCCGGCTCGTTCCACCCAGATCACCGCGTTGATCATGATGCGGTTGTCCTCGTCGGCAAAGCGCTCGATCTGCACGTTGATGCCGTAGGGCAGCTCTTCGCGCAACTTCAACGTGAGCTTCTCGCGCACCACCTCGGCCGCGTGAAACGGCTCGTCGCGATTGGTCACGACATCGGCGGCAAACAGCGGCGGGGACAGCGGCAGGCGCGACCCCACGAGGTCGACCAACCGGCTCAAGTTGTCCGATTCGAGCGCCGATATCGGGATGATTCCTGATGCTGGTACGCGCTCGGTCATCTCCTCGAGGAAGGGCAGGAGCTTTTCCTTCGGATAGACGCGATCCACCTTGTTGATTACGACGAACAGGGGTTGTTTCAGTCCTCGGACCCGCTCCCAAACCCAGCGGTCCTCCTCCGTGAAATTCATCGCTTCGACGACGAACAAGATGACGTCGGCATCCTGGGAGGAGGAAATCGCCACCCGGTTCATGTACTGGTTCATGACGCGACGTGTCGACTCGTGCAACCCCGGCGTGTCGACCAGCACCAACTGCGCCTCGGGTCGATTCACGACACCCAGGATCCGATGCCGGGTGGTCTGCGGCTTGGCCGTGACGATGGTGATCTTGCGACCCACGAGCGCATTGACCAGCGTCGACTTGCCCACATTGGGCCGGCCGACGATGGCGACGTGTCCGGCGCGAAAACCAGGTGTATTCATGATGGCTTCCGGTGTTCGGAGGGCCGAAGTTCGGCCGGTAGTAGATCCAACAGTTTGGCGGCCGACAGCTGCTCGGCGCGCCGGCGGCTGCCGCCCTCGCCCACGGCCGCGAGCCCGAAGATCGGCACCTCGCAGGTCACCGTGAAGGATTGCGCATGCGCATCGCCCGCCACGGCGGTCAAGGTATAGATCGGCAACGCTAGTCCGCGGCCCTGGAGAGCCTCCTGAAGCCGCGTCTTGGGGTCCTTCAGCAGGTCGGCCGTCGGCAGCGACGACATTCGGGTGGCGAGCAGGCGCCCCACCACTGCGGCGGCCGCATCGAATCCAGAATCTAAAAATATTGCGCCCAAAATCGCCTCCAACGTATCCGCCAATATCGAAGCCCGTCGGAAGCCGCCGGATTTAAGTTCCCCCGGCCCCAGCCGCAGATGCTCACCCACGCCCAATTGCAGCGCAACCTGCGCCAGGGTGTCGCCGCTCACCAGAGTCGCCCGGAGGCGCGACAAAACGCCCTCGTCGGCATCAGGATGCGCGTCGAACAGCAGCCGCGCCACACTGCAATTGAGAACGGAGTCGCCGAGGAATTCCAGCCGCTCGTTATGGTCCGATCCGGCGCTCCGATGGGTCAGCGCCGCATAGCATAGCGCCGGCTGCTCAAATACGTAGCCGAAAGAACGTTCGATCCAAGCCAGCAGTTCGTCGGATTTACGCTGGAGAATCACTGCACCTTCACGGTCTTGTCGAAATGCACCGATAACGACACGTTCGACATGTACGGCACCGCATCGTCGTAGACCACGTGCAGGGCGATCCCGTTGTCGCCCTTGACGATTTCCACATCCTTGGCGTCAACCCCGGAGATATCCTCGATCTGCCAGTGCCTTTCCAACGAACGGCGGATGCCGCCGGGATCCGGATTGTCGCTTTTGAACTCTGCCGCCGTGACATCCATGCTGCGCGCGACCTTCATGTAGTTGAGGTAGACCGGCACCAGCCGCAATCCGGCGAACCCGATGACGCCCACCAGGGCGAGGATACACAGCAAGCCGATGAACGTCATGCCCTTCTGACGGTGTCGATTCGAACGATTCTGTCGCATCGATGGTTCCATGTCCTGACCTCCCTGATCGGGCTCTTATTGAATCGCATTCCCGATTCGCCGCCAGAGAGGTCCGTCACGAGTATCGAGATTGAGCCAAATCCGAACCGCCTTACCCACCAAATTCGCCTCGGGAACGAAGCCCGGGGCGTCCGGTTCGTCGAGCCAGCGGCTGTCCTTGCTGTTGTTGCGGTTGTCGCCCATGAAGAAATAGTGCCCGGCCGGGACCGTCCACTCGCCCTCCTTGACGCCTCCGTTGGCGAACATGATGAGGTGGCGCTTGGTTCCCAGCACCTCGGTGGCCGTCGGCGCGCCCGCGTAGTTCCACATATCCTGCTTCGGTCCGGTGTAGCTGGGACCCGGAATCTGCAGCATGGGGACATCGTTCACGTAGAGCTGGTCCTTCGCGTCCACGCGGATGCGGTCGCCGGGCAGCCCGATCAGCCGCTTGATGTAGTTGATCTTCGGATTCGGCGGCAGGCGGAACACGATCACGTCGCCGCGCTGCGGCGTACCCATGGGGATCACCAGGGTGTTGCTCACCGGCAAGCGCAGGCCGTAGGAATACTTGCTGACGAAGATGAAGTCGCCGTCGAACAGGGTCGGCATCATCGAATCGGAGGGAATGCGAAACGGTTCGAACAGGAACGACCGGATCACCAGCACCAGCACGATGACGGGGAAGAACGAGCGCGCGTACTCGACGGCGACGGGCTCGCGGATGCGCTCGGGCGGCGTGCCGGCCGACGCGGCGGCCCGCCTTCGCCGACTCGCGAAGAACAGCCGGTCCAGGCCCCAGACCACGCCCGACAGGCCGCCCACGATCACCAGCATCAGGCTGAAGTCCACCGCTTCATAGCGGAACAGACGCCACAACATCGCCAGCGCCAGCGCCATGAGGACGTAACCCGCGATCCTCGGCAACCAAGGCTCATCGACGCTCGTGGCGCCCGGATCGCGCTGCGGACGCAAAAACCAGCCGTCGACGAGGATCACCAGAACGCACGCGATCGCCGCGCACAATAAAACGATAAAAAGGCTGTCGCCGTCACTCACGAAAGACTCCCCACAATGTGCCTACTCAACTGGATTTCTTGCCGACTTGCAGCACGGCCAAGAACGCCTCTTGCGGAATTTCGACCTGGCCGACTTGTTTCATGCGCTTTTTGCCGGCTTTCTGCTTTTCGAGCAGCTTCTTCTTCCGCGACAGGTCGCCGCCATAACACTTGGCCAGCACGTTCTTGCGGATGGCCTTCACGCTCGCACGCGCAATGATATGGGCGCCGATGGCCGCCTGCACCGCGATATCGAACATCTGCCGCGGGATCAGTTCCTGCATCTTGTCGACCAGTTCGCGTCCCCTCTGGTAGGAGTTGTCCCGGTGCACGATCAGCGACAGTGCATCGACGGCATCCCCGTTGATGAGCACGTCCAGCTTGACCAGCGGCGCCGCCTGAAACCGGTTGAACTCATAGTCGAACGATGCGTAACCGCGGCTCGCCGACTTCAGACGATCGAAGAAGTCGAGCACCACTTCGGCCAGCGGCAGTTCGTACTGCAGCGACACCTGACTGCCCAGGAACAGCATTTTCTTCTGTACGCCGCGCTTCTCGCTGCACAAGGTCAGGACCGCGCCGACATGATCGGGCGGCACCAGGATGTTCGCCGTGATGATGGGCTCGCGCAGCTCGGATATCCGGTCCGTCGGGGGCAGCTTGCTCGGATTATCGACGCTGGTGACGGTGCCGTCGGTGAGCAGCACTTCGTAGATGACCGTGGGCGCGCTGGTGATGAGATCGAGGTTGTATTCGCGCTCGAGACGCTCCTGCACGATGTCCATGTGCAGCAGGCCGAGNNCGAGAAAGCCGCAGCGGAATCCGAACCCCAAGGCCGTCGACACCTCGGGCTCGTAATGCAGCGCCGAATCATTGAGTTTGAGCTTCTTGAGCGCGTCACGAAACTGCTCGTAATCGTCAGAGCTCACCGGAAACAAGCCGGCGAACACGCGCGGTTGCACCTGTTTGAACCCCGCCAGCGCTTCATGGGCCGGATTGGCGTCCAAGGTGATGGTGTCACCCACCGGGGCTCCGTCGATTTCCTTGATGCCGGCGATCACGAACCCGACCTCGCCGGTTTCGAGCGATTCGCGCGCCACCGGTTTGGGCGTAAATCGCCCAAGTTTGTCGATCTGGTGACTGCGCCCGGTGGTCATGACCCGGATCTTGGCGCCCACCCGCAGCGAGCCGTTCATGACCCGGACCAACGACACCACGCCGACGTAATTGTCGAACCATGAATCGATGATGAGCGCCTGCAGCGGAGCGTCAGGGTCGCCTTTCGGCGCCGGGATGCGCTTGACCAGCTGCTCCAGCAGATCCTGGACGCCCAGTCCGGTCTTCGCGCTCACCAGCGCCGCATCGTCGGCCGGGATGCCGATGATCTCCTCGATTTCGTGGATGACCTTGGCGACATCAGCCGAAGGGAGGTCGATCTTGTTGATGACGGGCAGCACTTCCAGGCCCTGCTCGAGTGCGGTGTAGCAATTCGCGACGCTCTGGGCCTCGACACCCTGCGCGGCGTCCACGACCAGCAACGCGCCCTCGCAGGCCGCGAGCGACCGCGACACCTCGTAGGAGAAGTCCACGTGACCCGGCGTATCGATGAAATTGAGCTGATACACCTCGCCGGTCACGGATGTGAAGGCGAGCGTGACGCTCTGGGCCTTGATGGTGATGCCCCGTTCCCGCTCGAGATCCATGGAATCGAGCACCTGCGCCTGCATTTCGCGGGCGTCCAGGCCGCCGCATTCCTGGATGAAGCGATCAGCCAACGTTGATTTGCCGTGATCAACATGCGCGATGATCGAAAAGTTGCGGATATTCTTCATCTAGGACCGGCTTGACCAAACTCCTCATTATACCGGTCGGCGATGGTAAGCGATGGCCTTATCCACCTCGTCGGGTTCCAAATGCCCGTGGCAGACCAATTCACCGCCGAAAAGCAGCACCGGGACCTTGTGCCCATAGCGCTGGCGCGCCTGGGGGTCCGCATCGACGTCGAGGACGTCGACCGGGAAGGAACATGCCGCCGGCAGCGCCGCCAGTGCCGCGAGCATCTCCTCGCACAGACCGCAGCCGGCGCGGGAATAGAGAAGAAAGCTGAGCGGCGCCGGGTCGCTGCTCAATGCGTGGGCAACGCGGCGCCGGCCTTGACGGAGTGCGCGATGAACTCCACGGTCTGCGCCGGCACCTCGCCCACCGCCGTCACTTGATGCCCTTGAACGACCGTCGAATAGGCGAATCCGGAACCGACCCTGGCGAGTCCCTGCATCGGCGGCTCCGGCGGCGCGGCGGGCTTGTCGGAGGTGTTGGCGGCCTTCGGGTCGCCCCCCTCGCCGGGCTGCGCCTCGACGAAAACCGATACCGTGGCGAGGCCGTCCGAGTACACCAGATGGGTGGCCGGCACGGTTGCGCCGCCCAAGGTCTGCGCACCGGACACCGTGAGCCGGAACCCCGGCGGCAGCTCGCTGGCCCGATAAGCGGACAGGGCCGGCGACGCGAAGTCGCGGGCCCCCTGACGGATCCAGCGCATGCCCTCGGTGTGCACCGCCGGCGTGAGGTCACTGTCAGCGATGGTGTCCGGCATATCGAGCCGGGCGAACAGAATCTGTTCGATGACCTGACCGCGTGAATCGAACAACTGGGTTTTCAACGGCATGGCCGTGTTCTCGTCCAGCCACAGCCGATAACCGAAACGAAACTGATCCTTGGGGGTGACCGCGATGACCCTCGCGGCGCGCCCGAGAATCCGGGAATTCGCCAAGGCCTCGATCTGGTAGAACTGATTCACCTCGGCGCCGAATTGCGGCAGCGACCCCAGGAACGGGCCGCGGTCCTGTCGCGGTTCGACCAGCACGGTGTGCTGATCGGGCAGATAGCAGGTCAGTTCGTCGTTGTTCCGCACGAACTCGCGGCCGGAGCCATCCAGCGACAACAGCCGTTCGGTCACGCGGCCGGCGCGCACGCGATGCACGATGCGCATCGTCTCCACGCGGCCCTCGCTCAGGTGGAAAAACGTTCCGTCGTAATTCCGGGTCGCGAGCGCCTTGTTCATCTTCTCGAGCCACTCGCGCGGATCATCGGCTGCCCGCGATACTTGCGAAATACCGAGCGCGAGAATGCCAGCGACGGCGCACGGGACGAGCCAGATCGCCCGATTGCGCGGTCGATTGGTCATCGGGACGAATCGTGGGTCGCGGTCCCGGCGTCCCGATCGTCCGCATCGGTCAGGAGTTCGGACATGACGTTGCTGTGCCCGAGCGCGGAGGAATACTGGCTGTGCGCAAACACGTAATTGGTCAAGCGCGCGGCCGGCATCGCCGTCGGGGCATCGGCGACGGCCGCCGGCACCGTGTACGACAGCGCCTCCATCGGCCGGGAGGCCACCACGTTCTGGGCCGTCGTCGGCGCAGACGCCTGGACGGCCGGGGCGCTCGAGCGTTGCTGCAGCGCGAGCACCGCGATTGCGGCAACGCCGGCGGCCACGGCCGAGCCCGCGAGCGGCCGCCACCAGCGCGCACGACCGGATCGCATGACCGGTACGGCCTCACCCGCGGAGCCGCCGTCGATCGCACGACTCACGCGCTCATGAAAATTCTGCGGCAGCCGGGCATGGGGGCCGCCGCGCAACGATTCGCCCATCAGCGCATAGCGGCCGAAGCTTTCACGCAACTCGACGTCGCGCGTCAGACGTTTGAGCAACAGCTCGGATTCCGAGTTGGCCAGTTCACCGTCGAGAAATGCCGAGACTTGCTCACGAATTTGTTCGCTCATGTGTCCTCAGGCCGACCAAGGCCGCCGTCGAAAATGGGTCGTAGCTTCTTGTCTATCGCCTCACGCGCACGAAATATCCGTGAGCGCACCGTGCCTACCGGGCAGTCCATCGTCTGTGCAATATCCTCGTAACTCAGACCTTCGAGTTCGCGCAACACGATGGCCGTTCGCAGATCCTCCGGCAAATTCTCGATCGCGCGATTCACGGTGTCGCGAATCTCATCGGTCAGCAACAGCCCTTCGGGCGTCTCGGATTCGGCGAGCCGCGCATGCCGGTCGTATTGCTCCGGGTCCTGCAGATCGAGATCGTAATCCATGGGTCGGCGCTTGCTGGCCACCAGCGCGTTCTTGGCGGTGTTGATCGCAATTCTATACAGCCAGGTGTAGAACGCGCTATCACCACGAAATGATTGCAGCGCACGGTACGCCTTTACGAACGCCTCCTGCGCAATGTCCTCCGCCTCCGATGCATCGTGCACGTATCGCATGATCAGCTTCAGCACCTTGTGCTGGTATCGCAATACCAACAAATCGAACGCCGCGCGCTCACCGCGCTGGACCTTTTCGACCAGTTTGAGATCACTTTCTTCGACACTCATGCATGAGCCCAAACCGGCGTGAGTTTCACCCAGCCTGTCGCGATAGACCGGCCACGCTCGGAAAAGTTCGACAATTCGCCGGGTGAATTGGCAGTAAATGTGAGATTGCGCACCCGCACGATTCTAACAGTCGAGCGGCATCTCAATATTGATCGTTCGGGAGCCCGGCGGTAATTCGTTCGATCAGGGAGGAAAGGATGGCGGACGGCGCCGGCTCCCGGCCCAGGAAATAGGCGTAGATCGACGGATCCTGCGAGTCGAGCAACTCCCGGAACGCCTGCTGGTGGGCCGCGCCCGCATCGCGGTACTGCTCGTCCACGTACCGCGTCAGCAGCACGTCGAGTTCCCGCATGCCCCGGCGGCAGCGCCAGCGCAGCTTGCCAAGTTCTGCCTCGCTCAACGAGCGCCCATCATTGGCGCCGGTGCACGAGCATCTGCTTGATCTCCCCGATGGCCTTCGCCGGATTCAGGTCCTTCGGGCAGGCCTCGGTGCAATTCATGATGGTGTGGCACCGGTACAGTCGAAACGGATCTTCCAAGTGGTCGAGCCGCTCGCCCGTGGCCTCGTCGCGGCTGTCGACGATCCAACGGTAGGCCGCCAACAACGCCGCGGGGCCCAGATAGCGATCGCTGTTCCACCAGTAGCTCGGGCAGCTGGTCGAGCAGCATGCGCACAAGATGCAGGCCGACGGGCGGTCCACCTTTTCCTGGTCCTGCTTCGATTGCAGGCGCTCGCCGTCCGGCGGCGCCGGCGTGCGCGTCTGCAGCCATGGCTTCACGGAGGCATATTGGGCGTAGAAATTCGTGAGGTCCGGCACCAGATCCTTGATGACCGGCATATGCGGCAGAGGATAGATCTTGATGTCGCTCTTGACGGCGGAGCACGCGCTGATGCACGCCAGCGCGTTCTTCCCGTCGATGTTCATGGCGCACGAACCGCAGATTCCTTCGCGGCAGGAGCGCCGGAAGCTCAATGTCGAGTCCACCTCGTTCTTGATCTTGATGAGGGCGTCCAACACCATGGGGCCGCAGGCGTCCATGTCGATTTCGTAGGTGTCGAGACGAGGATTCTCGGTGGAGTCGGGATCGAAGCGATAGATCTTGAAGACCCGGACATTGGTGGCGGCCGCCGGCGCCTTGAAAACCTTGCCGTCCTTGCGGACCTTGGAATTGGCGGGAAGCGTAAACTCAGCCATCGAGAGCTCCTAGTAAGTCCGCGCCTTCGGGGGCACGGACGCGACATCGTCGGTCATGGTGTTCAGGTGCACGGCACGATAATCGAAGGTCGTGGCGCCCCTGGCGTCCACCCAACAGAGCGTGTGCTTCATCCAGTTCTGATCGTCGCGGTTCGGAAAGTCCTCGCGCGCCTGGGCGCCACGGCTTTCCTTGCGGTTTTCGGCCGAGTGCATGGTCGCGACGGCCTGGCCCAGCAGATTGTCGAGTTCGAGCGTTTCGATCAGGTCGGTGTTCCACACCATCGAGCGGTCGGTCACCTGGACGTCGCTGAACGACTCGAACACCGCCGCCAGTTTGCGCTTGCCCTCGTTCAAGGTCTCGCCGGTGCGGAACACCGCGGCGTCGCTCTGCATCACCCGCTGCATGTCGAGCCGGATGTCGGCCGTGCGCCGCGAACCCTTGGCGTGGCGGAATTTATCGAGCCGGGCGAGCGCTGCGTCGGTCGAGTCGGCCTTGAACGCCCGATGCGGTGTTCCCGGCTTGACCGAGCGGGCGCACTGATGCGCCGCCTCACGTCCAAACACCACCAGATCCAGCAGCGAATTCGAGCCCAGACGATTGGCCCCATGCACGGACACGCAGGCGGCCTCCCCAACGGCCATCAGACCGGGCACCACGGTGTCCGACTCGCCGTTGCGTCGCGTCACGACCTCGCCATGGTAGTTGCAGGGGATGCCGCCCATGTTGTAGTGCACGGTGGGCAACACCGGGATCGGCTCCTTGTTCACGTCGACGTTCGCGAAGATCCGCGCGGTTTCGGCGATTCCCGGCAGGCGCTCGTTGATCACCGCGGGACCGAGATGCTCGAGGTGCAGATGAATATGGTCCTTGTTCTTGCCGACGCCGCGACCCTCGCGGATCTCGACCGTCATCGAGCGGCTGACCACATCGCGCGACGCCAGATCCTTGGCGTTCGGCGCGTAACGTTCCATGAAACGCTCGCCGGCGGAATTCGTGAGGTACCCACCCTCGCCGCGTGCCCCCTCGGTGATGAGGCACCCCGCGCCGTAAATGCCCGTCGGGTGGAACTGCACGAATTCCATGTCTTGCAGCGGCAGGCCGGCGCGCAGCGCCATGCCGCCGCCGTCGCCGGTGCAGGTATGGGCGGACGTGCACGAGAACCATGCGCGACCATACCCGCCCGTCGCCAGAATGACCTGGTGCGCGCGAAAACGATGCAGGGTGCCGTCGGACATGTCGAGGGCGACGACGCCCCGGCACTCGCCGTTCTCCATGATGAGATCGAGGGCAAAGTATTCGATGAAGAAGCTCGCCTCGTGCTTCAGCGACTGCTGATACAAGGTATGCAGCATCGCATGTCCCGTGCGATCGGCCGCGGCGCAGGTCCGCTGCGCGACGCCCTTGCCGTATTCCGTCGTCATGCCGCCGAACGGACGCTGGTAGATCTTGCCATCCTCGGTGCGCGAGAACGGAACACCATAGTGCTCGAGTTCGATGACGGCCGCCGGGGCCTCCTTGCACATGAACTCGATGGCGTCCTGATCCCCCAGCCAGTCGGACCCCTTCACCGTGTCATACATGTGCCAGCGCCAGTCATCCGCGCCCATGTTGCCGAGAGCCGCGGAAATGCCGCCCTGCGCCGCGACGGTGTGGCTGCGGGTGGGAAACACCTTGGTCAGGCAGGCGGTGGACAGCCCGGCTTCCGCCAGGCCGAAGGTCGCGCGCAAGCCTGCGCCGCCCGCACCCACCACGACCACGTCGTACGTGTGGTCGATGAATTTGTATTCGCTCATAGTCTTGTCAATCTTCCAATTCGTTAAGGTCCGAACGCGATGCGCAAAATCGCAAACAGGCCCGCGCCCGCGACCAGGACATGCAGGAAGCGCAGCAGCAGGAGGGTGGCCACCTTCAGACCGGCCGTGTGCACGTAATCCTCGACGATGACCGTCGTGCCCAGATAGGAGTGATAGGCGGACACGGCAAGCATCAGGAAGGTGAGAAAACTGCTCAACGGCAGCGCCAGCCACGACTTCACGGTCACGTAGTCGAGCGCCGGCAGGGTGAGGAGCGCCACGAGGAACCAGAGGGTCAGGGGAACCAGGGCGACCGACGTGACCCGCTGTGCCCACCAATGCCCGGTACCATCCTTGGCCGAGCCCATGCCGAGGACCCGTCCCATCGGACTGCGCAGGCTCACGGGCGGGCTCCGTGCCAAACCAACCAGGCCACGCCGAGCGTCAGAGCCAGCGCCCCGGCCACGGCGATCCAGCCACTCGCGTGTCTCGTGCTGCGCTCGAATCCGTAGCCCGCGTCCCAGACCAGGTGCCGGATGCCATTCAAGAGGTGATACATGAAGGCGAAGGTCCAGCCCAGAAGCACCGCCCGGCCGGCCGGGCTCGACAAGATCCGCGTCGCCTGCTCGTAAGCCGCTTCCCCGGCGGCCAGCGAAACGAGCCAGTAGCTCAAGGCGACCAGACCGAGCGCCAGCGCCACGCCGGTGACTCGATGCAGGATCGACAGGGTATTGCCGATCTGCCAACGATAGACCTGCAAATGGGGAGACAGCGGCCGGGCGCGTACGGGCATTCATTAAATCCTTGCGTTAAAAATCAATACAGCGGCCGCGCAGCTCCCAATCACCGTATCGCGTCGGGTCGGGACCCTCACGACCGTCGATCTCGCGCGGCCGCAGCTGACCGGCAGACGGTCGGACGCCGGCCAGCCGGTCGATCCCAGCCTGGACACTCGAGGGTTGGTCACCGGCGTCGTCGGGTGGTCGCACTTCTTCGGGGCGCGCCTGGGAGGTCGTAGTCGGCAAATCGTCGCGGTTCGGGATCACGGACGAAAGTTTGCCAGAAAACGACCCCCTATAACCATGCCGGCGGCGCTGAATTTGCGACATGTGCCAGCAGCACACGGGGTTGACAGGAGCATTCACGTACGCATCAATGGAGTCATGACAATCGACAGACCCACGCCCGCCACCCTCGACTCCCCCAGCCCGCTCCCCTACCTGGGCATCTTGAGATTTGCCGGGCCCGATGCGGCGAGCTTTCTCCAAGGACAGATCTCCAACGATACGGCCGTCTTGACCGGCGGCTCGCCGCTGCTCGCGGCCTATTCCACGCCCCAGGGGCGGGTCGTTGCACTGATGCACCTCCTCCCACATTCGAGCGGCATCCTGGCCCTGATACCGCATGAGATCGTTCTGCCCACTCTTGAACGCCTGCGTAAGTTCGTGATGCGGGCGAAGGTGAAGATCGAGGATATCAGCGACCAATTTGCGGTTCTGGGGTTGCAGGGCAGTCATTGGCTTACCGCTCACGGCTTCGCGGAGCCCGCCGGAGGCTATTCCGAACATGACGGGATCGGCATCGGGCGGGTCGGCGCCAGCCCCGAACGCTACTGGGTCGTCGGCACCAAAGCCGACCTCGCGGCCCACGGAATCGGCGCCGCTCCGCCGGGAAACGGCGCAGGTGACGGCGAGGAATCCGCCGCCGTCGACAATGCCTGGCGCCTGGCCGACATTCGCGACGGCCTGCCCCAGGTGTACGCCGCCACGCGCGAGATGTTCGTGGCCCAAATGTTGAACATGGACCTGATCGCCGGCATCAGCTTTACGAAGGGCTGCTACACCGGACAGGAAATCATTGCCCGCGCCCAACATCTGGGACGGATCAAGCGTCGTCTGTTCAGGTTGCGACTGCCCGCCGGTTCATGGGCCATCGGGCAGACCATCCATTTGACGGACGGGCGTGGCGGACGCTTGACCGAACTGGCCCACGCCGGGGACGGGATCGAGGCGTTGGCGGTGTTGAACATCGACGGCGAGTCGGCCGCCGAGGGCGATGCCGCACCGGGCCGGAAGACGGCTGGCGCCGCCGCGACGCTGGATGCGGCTGCAGCCGCGGCTGCGACGAAAGCTACGCAGCTTCCCTTGCCGTACTTGGTCACGTCGGGTCACTGACTCGGTGAAATAAAGCCCGAAGGAAATTGACGAGCCACGAGAAACCCAATATCTTGTGCCCATTCGCGGTGTCTAGCACAACAACTAGACCTAAGAGGGAATCCGGTTCGAATCCGGAACTGCCCCGCAGCGGTAACTGGGAACGACAGGCGCCATTGGCACTGATCCTTGATTCGTCAGGATTGGGAAGCGGCGCCCAGTAGAAATCGGCCGACTGGCCGCATGCCCGGAAGTCCGAAGACCTGCCGCGAACGGACTCCCATGCGGAGGCCGTGCGGTTGGAGCTCTCGCGGGAAGGGCAGCCGGGATGATGAGCCCACACCTCTGCGGGGGTGCCTCGGCCGCGTTCCGCTTGAATTTCCTTGGCGTCGGCTCTGTGTTGCTCCTAAGAGCGTTTTGAACGTTGAGGAATCCTAAGACAATGAACGGACTGACGTCGTCGCAATCCCCCTCCCAATCCCAGGGCGATTTTCAGCTGAATCCGCCGCAGTCGCCGCGGGCCCAGATGCGGGTCACCAAACGCTCGGGGGCCCACGAGCCGATCGACGTCAACAAGATCGTGCGCGCGGTGACGCGCTGCTGCGAGGGAATCGCCGACGTCGATCCCATGCGGGTCGCGTTGAAAACCATCGCCGGGCTGTACGACGGCGCCACCACCCGGGAACTCGACGAGTTGTCGATCCGGACAGCCTCGTCGTTCATGGCGGAGGAACCGGCCTACTCCAAACTTGCCGCACGCCTGCTCGCCGCGTTCATCGACAAGGAAGTGCAAGGATTGAGTGTTCACTCCTTCTCGCAGTCGATCCGCTGTGGATTCGACCTGGGACTCATCAACGAGCGCGTCCTGCAATTCGTCGAGGCGAATGCGAGAAAGCTGAATGATGCGATAGACGCCGAGCGGACGCGGCTGTTCGAGTATTTCGGGCTACGGACCCTCTACGACCGCTATCTCCTGAAACACCCGACCAAGCGTCACGTCATCGAAACGCCCCCGTACTTCTGGATGCGGGTCGCGGTCTCGTTGAGCACGAGCGTCCACGACGCGATCGAGCTCTACCAACTGTTCTCGTCGCTCGACTACCTTCCCAGCTCACCCACGCTATTCAATGCGGGCACCTTGCACGAACAACTCTCGAGCTGCTTCCTGCTCGATTCGCCGCCTGACTCTCTCGAAGGCGTGTATGAGAAATACAAGGACATCGCGCTCCTGTCGAAATTCTCCGGTGGCATCGGTGTCGCCTGGCACCGGGTGCGGTCCGAAGGCTCGCTCATCCGATCGACGAACGGTCTCTCCAATGGGATAGTGCCGTGGCTCAAGACATTGGATTCATCGGTCGCCGCCGTCAACCAGGGCGGCAAGCGCAAGGGCGCGGCGTGCGTGTACCTCGAGACCTGGCATGCGGACATCGAGGCGTTTCTCGAGCTTCGAGAGAACACCGGCGACGATGCACGACGCGCGCATCACCTGAATCTCGCCAATTGGGTGCCGGACCTCTTCATGCGCCGGGTCGAGGCCAACGAGACCTGGTCGCTGTTCGACCCGAAGGAAGTCCCGGAACTGCCGGATGTCTACGGGGATGCCTTCGAACATGCCTACCTGCAGGCCGAAGCGCGCGGACTGGCCCGCAAGTCCCTGCCCGCTCGAGATCTCTACGCCCGCATGATGCGAACGCTCGCCCAAACCGGCAATGGTTGGATGACATTCAAGGACAAATGCAACGAGGCGTGCAATCAAACGGCACGCCCCGGTGCGGTGGTCCATCTATCCAACCTTTGCACCGAGATCATCGAGGTAAGCTCCCACGGCGAAACGGCGGTGTGCAACTTAGGCTCCATCAACCTCGCCCGCCATGTCACCGACCGCGCCTTCGATTTCGAGAAGCTCGCCCACACGGTCGAGGTTGCGGTACGCCAGTTGGACAGCGTCATCGATCTGAACTTCTATCCGATCGCGAGCGCCCGCACCTCGAACCTGCGCTGGAGACCGGTGGGTCTCGGCTTGATGGGTCTCCAGGACGTCTTTTTCCGCCTGCGTCTGCCGTTCGATGGCGAGTCCGCCCGCGCGCTGTCGCGACAGATATCCGAGGACGTGTATTTTCACGCGCTGCGCACGTCGAACGAACTTGCCCGGGCACGCGGAGCACATCCGAGTTTTGCCGAAACCCGCGCAGCCAACGGTGAACTTCAGTTCGACGCCTGGGGCGTGACGCCGGCCAATGGCGATCGCTGGCGCACCCTCATCGCGGACATCGAGGCGCACGGCCTGCGCAACAGCCTTCTGATCGCGATCGCGCCGACGGCCACCATCGCATCCATCGCCGGTTGCTACGAATGCATCGAACCGCCGGTGTCGAACCTGTTCAAGCGGGAAACGCTCTCCGGTGATTTCCTGCAGATCAATGGTTATCTGGTGGATGAACTGAAGCGCCTGGGATTGTGGACGCCGGACATGCGGGACGCCATCAAACTGGCCGACGGCTCGATCCAACAGCTCGAATCCATCCCGATCGAGTTGCGGCGGATCTATCGAACCGCGTGGGAGATACCGATGAAGTCGCTGATCGAAATGGCGGCCGCGCGCGGGGCGTTCATCGACCAAAGCCAGTCGCTGAATCTTTTCATCGCCAATCCGAACATCGGTCAGCTCTCGAGCATGTACATGTATGCCTGGAAAGCTGGCCTGAAGACGACGTACTACCTCCGATCGCGGCCGGCGACCCGTATCGCGAAGACCACCGTGTCCGCAACGTCGATCGCCGCCACCGACGACACGGATGCCGTCGCCTGTTCACTCGAGAACCCGGACATATGCGAGGCCTGCCAATGAGCAACCTGCTCGATCCGGGGTTCAACCTGACGCTGCGTCCGATGCGCTACCCGAAGTTCTACGACATGTATCGGGACGCCATCAAGAACACGTGGAGCGTCGAGGAGATCGACTTCCAGATCGACCTGGGTCACATGCAGCGCCGCATGAGTCCGGCCGACCAGCATTTGATCGAACGCTTGGTCGCATTCTTCGCCACCGGCGATTCGATCGTCTCGAACAACCTGGTGCTGAGCCTCTACAAGCACATCAATTCTCCCGAGGCCCGCATGTATCTATCCCGGCAGCTCTACGAAGAAGCCCTGCATGTGCAGTTCTATCTCACGCTGCTCGATCACTATGTGCCGGACCAGGACAAGCGCGCCCGTGCCTTCGCCGCCATCGACCACATCCCTTCCATCCAGCGAAAGGCCGAGTTCTGCCGCCGCTGGACCGATTCGGTCGCCGATCTGCAGCGCATCGACACCGCGGATGATCGGCGCCGGTTCCTGCTCAATCTGACCTGCTTTGCGAGTTGCATCGAGGGCCTGTTCTTCTTCGGCGCCTTCGCCTACGTGTACTTCCTGCGCTCGCGAGGGCTGCTGCCCGGCCTCGCGGCGGGCACCAATTGGGTGTTCCGCGATGAGAGCGCCCATATGGCCTTCGCTTACGAGGTGCTGAGAACCGTTCGTGAAGAGGAGCCTGGGTTGTTCGATGCGGGCTGGGCGGGTCAGGTCCGGCTCATGATCGAAGAGGCCGTGGAATGCGAGGTGGCCTTCGCCGAGGACGTCCTGTCCGGCGGCGTGGTCGGCCTCACGCGGCACGAGATGCGTGAATACCTCCAATACGTCGCGGATCAGCGGCTGCTGATGCTCGGTCTGCCGATCCGCTATGGTTCGCGCAATCCATTTTCCTTCATGGAGCTGCAGGACGTGCAGGAACTCACCAACTTCTTCGAGCGCAAGGTATCTTCCTACCAGGTCGCGGTGCAGGGAGAAGTCGCCTTCGACCAAGCATTCTGAACCAGCGCGCTGCCTGCAGCGACCGTCGCATTGCCTAGAGCGACCGTCGCTTGGCCACGTCGTCCGGCGTCACGCTGCCCTGCTTGCCGCCGAAATGCCCGACGACGTAGTTGGCCAACGCCGCCACCTCCGTATTCGAATACGCGCCGGCAAACGCCGGCATGTAGACGTCGGTTTCGCCGATGCGCATCTTCACGCCCTGCAGGATGGCCTGAGTCACGTTCGCGCCGCTCACGTCGTTGACGTTTCGCGTGCCCAGGAGCGAAGCGTATGGCGTCTCCTGGCCGGTGCCATTCCATTGATGGCAGCTCGCACAGGCTCCCTCGAACAACGTGGACCCTTCCGACTGCGTCGTCGCATCCCCGCCCGGCGCCGCGGCGGAGGACGCCAAAGCAGGTGCAGCCTTGGGATCGATGTCGATGGGATGCTTGCCTTCGTGCGCCGGCATGCTGCGCAAGTACCCGACCAACGCCGTCGCGTCGGCCGGATTCAAGAATTGCAGGCTGTGTGCGACCGCCTCTCCCATGGGCCCCGATGCGGAGGCATGCCCGTCCGCATGCCCCGTCATCAAGTACTGCACCGTCTCACCTTCGGTCCAGCCGCCGATGCCGTACTTCGAGTCCGGGGTGATGTTGTAGGCCTTCCAGCCCTGCAATTCCTGGCCGGCGAATTCCTCTCCATGCTCCAAGCCGAACCCCAAATTGCGCGGCGTATGGCACTCCGCGCAATGACCGAGCGCGGTCGCCAGATAGGCGCCGCTGTTCCACTCCGCCGGCTTGGAGGGGTCCGCCACGAACCTCTGGCTCTTGAAGAATGCCGCGTTCCAAAACCCCATGGCCCAACGCTGATTGAAGGGAAAGCCTAGATCATTGGCGCGATTCTTCCGGGCGATGGCCGGCAGGCTGAGCAGGTACGCCTTGATGGCCAGCACGTCGCTGCGGCTCAGTTTGGTGTACGAGGTATAGGGAAAGGCCGGGTACAGATGCGCGCCATCGTTGCGCACGCCCTCGCGAACCGCACGCACGAACTCATCATCACTCCACTTGCCGATGCCGTCGACCGGATCGGGCGTGATGTTGCTCGAGTAAATGGTGCCGATCGGCAACTTGAAGCCCACACCGCCGGCGAACGGTCTGTGCGAGTCCGGGACCGTGTGGCAGGCCACGCAATCGGCCGCCTTGGTCAGATACTCTCCGCGCGCCAGCACCTCGGCCGTGGGCGGCGCACCCGCGATCAAGGCAGCGGTCCCCGCCGAGTCGTCCGTTCTGTTCAACATCACATAGGCCACGGCGCCGATCACGATGACCGCGCCGATCGCCGCCAGCAGGCGTTTCATGCCTCGCCCTCCGCAGCCCCTGCTGCCGCGGCATTGTTGGAGACGACCACGTCGAGCGCGGCGGCGTTCTGTACCAGCTGGGTGCGATCCACGGGCAGGACCCGCAGGCGCACACCGGTCGCGGCGAAGATGGCGTTGCCCAGTGCCGGCGCTGCGATGGCGGTGCCCACCTCGCCCAGGCCTCCCGGCGGCTGATCACTCTCGATCCGGTGCAGTTCGACCAGCGGCGTCTCGTTGATGCGAAGCGAGCGGTAATCGTGGAAGTTGCTCTGTTCGATCGCGCCCTGCTTGATCGTGATGCCATTGAAGAGCGCGGCGCTCAAGCCGAACAGCAGTCCGCCCTGCACCTGGGCCTCGACGGAACTCGGATTGATCGCCACGCCGCAATCGAGGGCCACCACCGCGCGGCGCAGCTTCACCTCGCCCTGCGGCGTCGCCTCGACTTCGACGATCACGCACACGCGGCTGCCGAACGGCTCGCCCAACGCGATCCCTCGTCCCACACGGGCCGGCAGCGGCTGCGTGCTCCAGCCAATTTTCTCGGCCGCCAGATCGAGCAGCGCCAGCGAACGAGGATTCTTCTGCAGCAGCGCGCGCCGGTATTCCAGCGGATCCTTGCCCGCGGCGTGCGCGAGTTCGTCCATGAAACTTTCCACGACGAAGAGATTGTGTGTCGGGCCCACGCCGCGCCACCACCCGACGATCAAGCCCTCCGGCATGTCATGGCGCACCCATTCGACTTTGGAGTTCGGAATGTCGTACGGCACTTCGGCCGCACATTCCACCGTATCGCTGTCCAGGCCGTTCTTCGCCATCGCCATTGGCGCCCACCGTCCGAGCACGGTCCCGCCGGTGATGAGATCGCCGTACCACACCGGCCGTCCATCGGTATCGAGCAACGCCGAAATCCGATCGTGGTACATGGGCCGCACGATGTCGTGCCGGATGTCCTCTTCCCGCGTCCAGATGATCTTGATCGGATAGGTCACCTTCCTGGCGAAGTGCAGCGCCTGTTCGACCGAATCCGTTTCCAGGCGCCGGCCGAAGCCGCCGCCCAGGTATTGGTTGTGCAGTTCGATCTTGTCCGCCGACAATCCGGTGATCGTCACGGCGGCCGCCACGCATCGCGTGGGCACCTGTGTGCCGACCCAGATGTCGCATCGGTTGGGCTGTACCCACACCGTGGTGTTGAGCGGCTCCATCGTGGCGTGCGCCAGCATCGGCAACTGGTACACAGCCTGCACCAGCTTGCCGTCCGCCGGCTTCTTTCCCGCTTCGCGACCGAGGATCGGCGTGCCGTTATGAGACGCATCGATGAGGGCCTCGCGAAGCTTGGACGTCGTGAGCGCCGCATTGTCGCCAAGATCCCATTCGATATCGAGCGCGTCCAAGCCCTGCTTCGCAGCCCAAAAGTGCTCGCCCACCACGGCAACGGCGCTGTCGAGCACGAGCACGTCGATCACGCCCGGTATGGCGCGCGTCCGCTTGTCGTTGATGCCGACCACCTTGCCGCCGAAGGTCGGACAGGCCTTGACCGTGGCGATCTTCATGCCCGGCACCTTCACGTCGATCCCGAACTGGGTCGCGCCGGTCACTTTGTCCGCCGAGTCGACACGCCGCAGCGGCTTGCCGATCAGCGTGAAATCCTTGGCCTCCTTGAGCGTCACCTGGGCAGGAACGGGCAGCGCTCCCGCGGCTTTCGCCAGCGCTCCATAGCCGAGGGAACGCTTCGTCGCCGGGTGGCTGACCACGCCGCGAACGACGCTGCACGTCGAGGGGTCGACATGCCAGCGCTCGGCAGCCGCCGTCACCAACATGACGCGCGCCACGGCGCCCGCTTCGCGCAGCACGCTCCAGTGACCGCGCGTGCTCGTCGAGCCGCCGGTGATCTGACCGCCCAACAGCGGCATGGAATACAGCTCTTCGTTGGGCGGCGCATGCTCCACCTTGATCTGATCGATGCCCACGTCGAGTTCTTCAGCCAACATCATGCACGCGCCGGTGTAGATGCCCTGACCCATCTCGACGTTCGGCATCACCAGCCGCACGCGGCCGTCCGCGTCGATACGAATGAACGCGTTGGGCGCAAACGGCGGATTGCCGTCGGCCGCTGCCGCGGCCGCATCGCCCGGCTGCCGACGCGCACTGATCGCGGCACTGGCCGTACCGCTGGTCGCCGACCACAGGAACGCGATGGTCAGACCACCGAGCTTCAGCGCCTTGCGCCGCCCGAGATCGGTCTCATCGACCATTGGCCGCAGGCGACGCGCCTTCACGCCGCACCAGCTGCGATCGTTTGCAGCACTTCGGCCTTGCCTGTCGCCGCCTGCTTGATCGCCGCCCGAATGCGGACGTAGGTAGCGCAGCGACAGAGGTTCCCCGCCATGGCGGCATCGATGTCGGCGTCGGTGGGATTCGGCGTTCTCGCGATCAGTGCCGCGGCCGACATGATCTGTCCGGACTGGCAATAGCCGCATTGCACCACGTCGACGTCCAGCCAGGCCTCCTGGATCTTCTGGCCGCTCGGGGTCTTACCGACCGCCTCGATGGTGGTGATCGCCTTGGTGCCCACGGAGCCCACGGGCAACACGCAGGAACGAACCGCCTGGCCGTCCAAATGCACCGTGCACGCGCCGCACTGGGCGATCCCGCAGCCGAATTTGGTGCCGGTCAGACCGACGATGTCACGCAACACCCATAACAGCGGCATGTCTGCCGGAACGTCTACCGAGCGGGATTCCCCATTGACCTGCAATACGAACATGATCGGCCTCCGAAGTGGATGCGATCAGTCTACTGCCAATTTGCCGGTCGAGGGATGCCTGCTGTGGCGCCTATGCCCGCCCAGCAATCCGTCATACCCGCGTCGATACAACACTCGCGATCACCGCGGAAAGTGATCACGCTTTGCGGTCACCGCTGCGCATCGATCGCGGTCCGACGCGCCGACTATAGGTCGATGATCTCGATATCGTCTGCATGCAGGGCTGTCCCGAGAAACGTGCCGCTGACGCGCGCGAACCGGGCCGCTCCGTCCGTGGCGAGCCAGCGGACCGCGCCCCGGCCCGGCGCCGGATTCTCCAGCTGCGCGAGTACCGCGGCCGCGGTGGTTTCAGCCGAATCGACGATGCGCACCGAATCCGGGATCACCGCGCGGATCGCGCCGGCCAGGACGGGAAAATGCGTGCATCCCAACACCAGGGTGTCGGGTGTTTGGCCGGGAACCCCGTCGGACGAAAATATCGGCTCGAGATAGCGGCGCGCAACCGACTCGGCAATCGCGCCATCGACCCAGCCTTCCTCCGCCATCGCGACGAACAAGGAGCACGGCCGGGCGATGACGCGCGCGGCGGGATCCAGCCGGCGGATCGCCGCCGTATACGCGCCTCCACCGATCGTGCCTTCCGTACCGATGACGGCGATGTGCCGCGAGCGCGATGCCGCCACGGCCGCCATGGCGCCCGGTTCGATCACGCCGATGATGGGAATCGCCGGGTAGCGCGAGCGCAGTGCGCCGAGGGCGGACGCGGAGACCGTGTTGCACGCCACGACGAGGCAGCGGATGTCCCGCGCGACCAGTGCGTCCGCGCATTGCAGCGAATAGCGGACGACAGTATCGGCGCTCTTGGTTCCATACGGCAGTCGCGCCGTATCACCGAGATAAATGAAGTCCTCGCCGGGCAGCGCCGAGCGCAGTGCGCGCAGCACCGTCAAGCCCCCGACTCCCGAATCGAACACGCCGATGGGCGCCCTGCGGATCGGCGCCATGGGGCGCCTAGAATTCCGGACGCATGTGTGGAAACAGCAGCACGTCGCGTATCGAGGGCGAATTGGTGAACAGCATCACCATCCGGTCGACGCCCAGCCCCAGGCCCGCCGTCGGCGGCATGCCGTATTCGAGCGCCCTGACGTAGTCCGCGTCGTAGTACATCGCCTCCTCGTCACCCGCGTCCTTGCGCGCCACTTGATCCTTGAAGCGCTGCGCCTGGTCCTCGGCATCGTTCAACTCGGAAAAACCGTTGGCCAATTCGCGCCCGCCGATGAAGAACTCCCAACGATCGGTGATGAAGGGGTCGTGATCGTTGCGCCGCGACAGCGGGGACACCTCCGCCGGATAGGCATAGGCAAACGTCGGCTGCAGCAACGTGTGCTCGCCGGTCTTCTCGAAGATCTCGATCTGCAGCTTGCCCGGACCGTCGCCCGGCTTGTGCGCGATCTTCAATCGATCGCAGACCTCCCGCAGATATCGAGAATCCCGTATCAGCTGCGCATCGAACCCCGGATTGTTGGCGAGGATGATCTCCTCGATGGTCAGGCGCGCGAATGGTTTCGACAGATCGAAAGCGGCGCCCTGATACACCAACGTGCGTGACCCCAATAACGTGTCCGCCAGACCCTGGAACAGCGTCTCGATCATCTCCATCAAGTCGTGATAGTCGGCATATGCCTGGTACAACTCGAGCATCGTGAACTCGGGGTTGTGCTTGGTCGAGACGCCCTCGTTGCGAAAATTGCGATTGATCTCGTACACACGCTCGAAGCCGCCCACGGTCAGCCGCTTCAGGTACAGCTCCGGCGCGATGCGCAGGAACATGTCGATGTCGAGCGCATTGTGATGGGTCTTGAACGGCCTCGCCGCGGCGCCCCCCGGAATGGGATGCAACATCGGCGTTTCGACTTCGAGGAATCCACGTGAGTCGAGGAATGCGCGCAGGTAGCGCACGATGCGCGTGCGCGTCTCGAAGACGCGCCGCGATTCCTCGTTCATGATCAGATCGACGTAGCGCCGACGATAGCGCATCTCGGTGTCCGCGATGCCGTGCCACTTGTCGGGCAACGGTCGGAGCGATTTGGTCAGCAGGACGATGCGTTCCACACGGACCGATAATTCGCCGGTCTTCGTCTTGAACAAGGCGCCCTCCGCGCCCACGATGTCGCCCACGTCCCAGGTCTTGAAGTCGTCATAGACCTCACCCAGCGTCTCGCGCTGCAGGAACACCTGAATCGACCCGCTCGAATCCTCGAACTTGGCGAAACTCGCCTTCCCCATCACCCGTTTGGCCCGCATGCGCCCCGCGACGCTCACCTTGATCGCCTCGGCGTCCAGGGCCTCCGGCGTCTTCCCGCCATACGCCGTCAGAAGATCTGCGGCCAGCGCATTGCGGCGAAAATCATTCGGAAATGCGGTGCCGCGTTCGCGCATCTTGGCGAGCTTGGCACGTCGTTCCCCGATCAGGTGGTTTTCGTCGGTGTCGCTCATAGGTCAAAGGCCCTGCTTCAAACTGGCTTGCATGAATTGATCGAGGGCACCGTCGAGGACCGACGTGGTGTTGCCCACCTCCACCCCCGTGCGCAAATCCTTGATGCGCGATTGGTCCAGCACGTAGCTGCGGATCTGGTTGCCCCAGCTCACATCCGATTTGGAATCCTCGAGCACCTTCGCGGCGGCGTTGCGCTTGTTGAACTCGAGCTCGTACAGCTTTGCCTTCAACTGCTTCATGGCCGTGGAACGATTCTTGTGCTGGCTGCGCTCGCTTTGACAAGCGGCCGCGATGCCGGTCGGAATGTGCGTGATGCGCACCGCGGATTCGGTCTTGTTCACGTGCTGCCCCCCGGCGCCGCTCGAGCGATAGACATCGGTGCGCAGATCCGCGGGGTTGATCTCGATGTCGATGTCATCGTCCACCTCGGGCGACACGAACACGGAGGCGAACGAGGTGTGGCGGCGGTTGCCGGAATCGAATGGCGACTTGCGCACCAGACGATGCACGCCGGTTTCGGTGCGCAGCCAGCCGTAGGCGTAGTCGCCCGTCATGCTGATGGTCACGCCCTTGATGCCCGCCACTTCGCCGTCGCTCTGATCCACGATTTCCGTGTGGATCCCATGACCGTCGGCCCATTTCAGGTACATGCGCATCAACATGGATGCCCAGTCCTGCGCCTCGGTCCCGCCGGCACCGGCCTGGATGTCGAGGAACGCATTGTGCGAATCCATCTTGCCGGGAAACATGCGTTGGAACTCGAGACGCTCCACTTCCGCGCCGAGCCCGGTGACGTCCGCCTCGATTTCGTCCGCAGCACCCTGGTCGGCCTCTTCGGCGACGAGCTCGAGCAATTCGTCGGCATCGCTCAAGCCGCGCTTGAGCTTGTCCAGACTTCCGACGACCTGTTCCAACTTGGCCCGTTCGCGGCCAAGCTCTTGCGCCCGGTCCGCATTGTCCCAGATGCCGGGCTGCTCGAGCTCGCGGGTTACTTCCTGGAGACGTTCGTGTTTGTTATCGTAATCAAAGATACCTCCTCAAGGAGTCGGTGCGCTCCTCGAGATCTTTGATGAATCGTTTGAGTTGATTTATTTCCATAGCCGGTCATTTTAGCACAGACCTACGCCAACTTGAGATGCTGGCAGTTCAGCTGCACGCTTTCCGCGCCGCGGTATTCGTTGACCTCGAGCCGATAGGCGATTTGCAGATGCTTTCCGGGCCGCACAGACGCGTCCTCGGTCGCGCCGCCGACGTAGCCGAAGGCGATCGCGTCCAGCGCGCGCGAACGCCCACCCGGCGCCGCGCCCCACACAGTACCGTCGCTGCCCGGCAGCGGCTCCAGCTGCAATTTCAGGTGTTTGCTGCCGACCACGCGCAGATCCAGGATCTTGAAGGGGCCGTCGAAAATCGGCTCCGGAAAACCCTGACCCCAGGGTCCGCCACCGCGCAGCACGCGCGCGGTGGCGACGCACAGATCCGCCGCTTGCAGCTCACCGTCCGAATGCACCACCCCCGTCAGCGTTTCCGCGCCGGCACGTGTCGCGACTTCGGCGGCGAATGCCGCGCGAAAACGCCCGAGATCCACCTCGGCGAGCGTCATTCCCGCGGCCATCGCATGGCCGCCGAATTTACCGATCAGACCCGGATGACGCGTGGCGATGCTGTCGAGCGCATCACGGATGTTCACGCCGGAAATCGAACGGGCCGAGCCACGAAGCGATCCATCTTCGGCGCGCGCAAAGGCGATCACGGGGCGATGCAGGCGGTCTTTGATGCGTCCCGCCACCAGGCCGACGACTCCCTGATGCCACGTCTCGTCGAACAAACAGATGCCGAGTGCTTCGTCGCCGCCGACGCCGAGGCGCATGTCGGCCGCAATGTCGATGGCCTCCCCCTGCATGCGCTGTTCGATCTCGCGGCGTTCTTCGTTGAGCCGGGTCAGCTGGGCCGCCAGGCCGGCCGCCTCGAGCGGGTCGTCCGACAGCAGACAGGCGATGCCGATGCTCATGTCCGTGAGCCGGCCCGCCGCGTTCAGCCGTGGCGCCACCGCAAACCCGAGGTCTGCCGCCGTGATCTGCTCCAACCGCCGTCCCGCCGCCTCCAGCAAGGCGCGGATGCCGGGCACGCACCGTCCCGCACGGATGCGCCGCAAACCCTGCGAGACCAGGATTCGATTGTTGCGATCCAGTGGCACCACATCCGCGACGGTGCCCAATGCCACCAGATCGAGCAGGTCGGCCGGTCGACAATCTCCGCGGCCGAGCGCTCGGGTCAACGCCGCCACCAGATAAAAGGCGACGCCGACACCCGCCAGCGCCGGGCTCGCAAATGTCGAACCCGCCAGGTTCGGATTGACGATGGCGTCGGCACGCGGCAGCACCGCGCCCGGCAGGTGATGATCCGTGATGAGCACCGGGATTCCCAGTGCGTGCGCCGCCTCGACGCCCTCGACGCTGGACACGCCGTTGTCCACCGTGATGATCAACGATGGCTGACGTGCGGCCGCGAGCTCGACGATTCCCGGAGTCAGGCCATAACCAAACCGAAATCGGTTGGGGACCAGAAAGTCGACGTGGGCGAACTTGAGCGAGCGCAGCGCGCGCACGACCAGCG
Source organism: Gammaproteobacteria bacterium (assembly GCA_003164785.1). Taxonomy (GTDB): domain Bacteria; phylum Pseudomonadota; class Gammaproteobacteria; order Steroidobacterales; family Steroidobacteraceae; genus Bog-1198. The sequence goes on from PLUE01000026.1 coordinate 26,724, forward strand.
CGCTGCTGGTGGCTCCATCCGCGTCGAAATCACCCACGACCAGAACACGTCTGCGTTGGTGCGCCGTCAGCAAGCTTACGGCCGCATCCAGTCCCTCGAGAGAGCCCACCGGCAGCAATTTGTCGAGCGACAGGTCCAGATCCTCGGCGCGCGACACGCCGCGGCCTGCATACACGCGGCGCAATACGGGGTGCAGCTCCGACGCGAAATCCAGTCCCGCTCCCGCCGGCCGGCGCCTGATTTCGCTAAATGCCATGCGCCGTTTTCCCTTCGACCTCGAGCTCGAACGATTCCCACCACGGCCGGGCGCGGCGCCAAAAGCGCAGACCGAACCGACGCGTCACGCTGAAACGACGCTGGCCGGCCGACAGGTCCAGACGCTCGATGCGCCCGTCCTGCAGCGCCACCACCGCAGGAGCCAACCATCGATCCTGCGCTTGCGCCCATGCCGCCGAGCCGGGCTGCTCCTCGATGACCGCCACGCCGGCCTGTCGCGCGCCCGGCGCTGACAGCGCGCCCAACGCCGAAAACAAGGGATCGCGCCCGGACGTCCATCCCTGGACCTGCGGAGTCGAGGTGAGCACGCCGCCCCCTCCCCACAGCCAGAGCGCCGTCACCGGCAACCGGCCGGCGGCGGTTCTGATTCGGTTGGCGGCATGATCGAACAACCACATCTCGATCTCGCTCATCAAGCGGCGTAGGCGGGGGGCGTCACGGCCCGTCGGCTGAAACGCGAAGACTTCGCCGCCCACCATGTCGGCGGGATCGCAGGTCGCGACGTCGAAATGCGCATCGAACACGCAGAGCATTCCCGCTGCCGGGTTTGCGACCAGTCGCGCACCGGCACCGCCGAACACTCGATTGAAATCCTCCGCGAGCGCAAGAGCCTCCGCGGCATCCAGATGCAACACGCCATCCTCCGTCAAGGACACGCTCGTCATGCCGGCGACGAAATGCACCGGCGTCGCGACACAGACCCAGGCGTCGACCGGCGGCTCCGCCCGCCCGGGCGCCCCGCCGGACGCCGCCACCGCGGCTCGCAAGGCGACGGCGCCGATCGCGGGCACGGACACGCCGTCAGCCGCGAGGGCGCGAAATGCGTCCGCGCGCCAGTTATCGACGCGGGCGGTTGTCGTCGCACGCGCGATCAGCCGCTCCAACTCGGGCGCTCGCTGGAGCACGCCCGCCCCATGGGATGTCAAACGAATATAAACGGTAGACAAAAGGCGTCCCAGTGCGAATTTGGGTATCTTAAGCGCTATGCGCTTCACCCAGGACCAAACTTCGAGCGTCAATGTCATCCGTGGCTATGCCGAGGGCGAAATACGGATCAATGCCGACGTCTATCACCGCGCCCTCATCGTGGCCGCGGACGCGGTCCGCGAGGAGCCAGCGCTGCTGGATATCGCGGATCTGGCCGGCGAACATGTCTCGCGCATTCTCGAACTCAAGCCCGAATTGGTGCTGCTCGGCACCGGCCGGCGGCAGATCTTTCCGCATGCGGCGTTCGGGGCGCGCTTTTTGCAGGCCGGCATCGGTTTCGAGGTCATGGACACCGGGGCCGCGTGCCGTACCTTCAACGTATTGGTTGGCGAGCAACGCCAGGTCGTAGCGCTGCTCTTCGTTTGAAGCCCGCGCCCGTCAGCGCTCATCGGGGCGGCGTCAGAAACCCCAGCGGGTCGACCGGCTTGCCGTTGGCGCGGATTTCAAAGTACAGCACCGAAACCTGGTGCGGCCCGGTTCCCATATGCGCGATGGTCTGGCCGACACTCACGTCCTGCCCCTCCTTGACCAACACCTCGCGATTGTGTGCATAGGAAGACAACAGGGTTTCACCATGCTTGATGATGATGAGGTTGCCATAGCCACGAATGCCGTTGCCGGTGTAAACGACCCGGCCCGTCTCGGCAGCCCGGATGTCCTGGCCCAACCGGCCGAATATCAATATTCCGCCACCGGGAACCGGTCGCGGTGGCCCGGTTCGATCGGTGGGCCAAACCCACGTCGATCCCGACGTCGTCGAACCACCAGCCGATGCTGCCGGTGGCGGGCGTGACGATGGTGATGGCTGCGACGGCGGCGGCGCTCGTTTAGGCGGAACGGCCGCAGCCGCGCGCGCGGCTGCGTCGGCCGGCGGCGATGGGTTGGCGGCTGGCGGCGTACCGGCCCGCGCCCGCGGCGCCGGCGACGCCACCGCGCCACGCCCCGGATGCAGCTGCAGCACCTGGCCGACCGCCAGACGATAGTCGCTGCCGATGTTGTTCCATTTCGCGAGTTCGCGGTAATCGAGGTCGTGCCGCCAGGCGATGCTGTACAGCGTGTCCTGCGGCCGGACCACATAGGTCTCCGGTCCCGGTGATGGCGCGGGTGCCCGGCCACGCGGACCGCTCGCCGCGCACCCGCTCATAAATAGGGAGCAGAGACACGCGACAGCGATCGCTCGCGTGGCGCGCACGTCCTTAGCGCTGCAGTCCTGAGAGCAAGGGAACGAAGCTCACGGCGCCAAGCACTTCCTGCCGGATCTTGGTCTCGCCACGCGTATAGCGGATCAATTCCTGCCGTCCCTCGGGCCCCACGGGTGCAATCAATCGGCCACCGACGCTGAGCTGCTCGAACAGCGCCGGCGGCACCGCCACCGGGGCCGCGGTCAGCAGAATGGCATCGTAGGGCGCACGCGCCGGCCAGCCGACGCTGCCGTCCTCGTGACGGCAATGCACGTTGCGAATCCGCAGCTCACGCAGCGTCCGGCGAGCCTTGCCGAGCAGACTCGAGATGCGCTCGATGGTGTAGATCTCCTCGACCAACGGCGCGAGGATCGCCGTTTGGTAGCCACAGCCCGTACCGATCTCCAACACCTTCGGGGTAGGACCCGCCGCCAACAGCGCCTCGGTCATGCGGGCGACGATATAGGGCTGCGAAATCGTCTGGCCGAAGCCGATGGGCAGCGCCGTGTCCTCGTAGGCACGACTGGCCAGCGCTTCGTCCATGAACAGATGCCGTGGCACGTTGCGTATCCGGTCGAGCACGCGCTGATCCTTGATGCCCTGGTCTTGCAGACGCTGCACCAAACGCTCGCGCGTGCGAGCCGATGTCATGCCGATACCGCTGAGGCGCGGACCTTCCATGAAGCTACTCAAGGTTCAGCCAACGTTCGAGTTCGGGAAGCGCGGCGTGGCGCGTCAGATCGATCTGCAAGGGAGTGATCGACGCGTAGCCCTCGGCGATCGCGTGAAAGTCGGTGCCGGGGCCCGCATCCTGACCGACGCCGGCGGAGCCCACCCAATAAACATGTCGGCCGCGCGGATCTTTCGCTTGGACGACCGGCTCGGCCCGATGGCGGTTTCCCAAGCGAGTGACCTTGACCCCGCGCAGCTCACCCTCCGGCAAATCGGGCACATTGACGTTCAAGATGACGTTGCCCTGGAGCGGCGAGCGTGCCAACCGCGCGACCAGGCGCGCGGCCAGTTGGGCGGCGCTCGCGAAGTTACGCGGGCTGCCAGGCTCGACGCACAGCGACACCGCAATCGCCGGCAATCCCAAAAAGCGACCCTCGATGGCGGCGGCAACGGTGCCGGAATACAGGGTGTCGTCGCCGAGATTCGCACCGTCGTTCACTCCGGATACGACGATGTCATGCTCGAAATCGAACAACCCCGAAACGGCCAGATGCACGCAATCCGTGGGCGTGCCGTTGACATAGTAAGAGTCGACGTCGTACAGCGCCGCCCGCACCGGAACGTCCAAGGTCAGCGAATTGCTGGCCCCGCTTCGATTGCGGTCGGGAGCCACGATGGTGACGGCGCCCAAGGGTTTGATGGCGAGGCCAAGTGCCTCCAACCCTTCTGCCCGGTAGCCGTCGTCGTTAGAAAGAAGTATTTTCACAAGTGTCTACAGCCTGCCTAAGGGGTGGCGGGTCGCGCCTTGCGGACTATACTGTAACCCTGGAAACCCTGCGCGATCGAGTGATTAACCTATGGCAAAACAACGCTCTACGAACCACCCGGGCGGCGCGCCGACCAGCGAGGATGCGCTTGCTTTTCGGGCCGCGGTACGTGACGTGAAGCCATTGGAGCAAGCCCCGTCGCCCAATGGCCTTGCGAAGGTCGGGCCGCGCGCTCGGCGCCGCAAGCCGTCTGCGATGGCGGATGACATCGATGTCGCCATGCCGCTGGTCGATCCGATGCCCGTCGTGGAGGGTAGCGGTGAACGGCCCGCCGTGTCGGGCGCCGATGTGCTCGCCTTTCACCGCGCCGGGGTGCGGCCCCAGGTCGTACGGCAACTGCGCCGCGGTTTGTTCCCCATCGAAGATGAACTGGACCTGCATGGCTTGACTCAAAGCGTGGCACGCGACTACCTCGCGCAATTCCTCACGCAGAATCGCGACGCCGGTCGACGCTGCGTCCGCATCATTCACGGGAAAGGATACCGCTCCGGCGCGCGGGGTCCCATCCTGAAAATCGCGGTCGACCTATGGCTGCGACGGCACATGAACGTGATCGCGTTCACGTCGGCGCGTCCGATCGACGGCGGCACCGGCGCCGTCTACGTGCTATTGCGCGCCTAGGCGCACGCGGGGGGGGAAGGCTCAGGCGCGATCGAGAAACGCGCTGATGATGGGGTTGAGCCACTCCGCCCGGCCCGAGAAGGTGGCGTGATCCGTCCCCGGTAGCACGCAAAGTTCCGCATCCGGCAAGGCATGGAATATCTTGAGCGTGTGCTCGAGCGTGATCGCATCGCGGTCCCCGGAGATCACCAGCACCGGTTGGGCAACCTTGGCGAGCAAGCTCAGGCTCAACTCCGCTTCGGTCGGCGATGTCAGCCAGAGGTGCGAGAGCTTTTCATCGATCGTCTTGGGTTTCGAAATTTGCGTGGCCCGCAGCTGCTCCAGATCCTGCGGGTTCAAGCCTTCGGGGGCGACATTCACCCCGCTGATGACCAGACGGCGCACGAGTTCCGGATGGCGGATCGCGAGCATCAAAGCCAGGATTCCGCCGTCACTGAATCCCACGATGTCCACATGCCGCAGCTTGAGTCGCTCGAGCAACGCCGCCGTGTCTTCCATCATGCCGGTATAGCTCAACGGCCCGCGCACATCGGGCGTGCGTCCCTGACCCACCTGATCGGGCGCCACGATGTGATGGTGCTCCGAGAACACGTCGAGCTGCCGGGCAAAGGAACGCTCGCCGGACTCCCCGCCACCATGCAACAGCACGAGCGTCGGGCCACTGCCGCGCACCGCATAGTAAATCTTGTGGCCGTGAATCGAGGCCTTCGCCCATTCGGTCGCCTGCGGCGCCGCGCGGCCCGTCCGCGGAATGCACATCAACCACAGCGCCAACGCTGCGACCGCCGCACCACGCGCCCCCCTCTTCCGTTGCCGTACATGCATCGACACCTCCGCAGGTTCAGCCGTCCTCGTCCGATTCGAGTTCGGGCGTCGATCCAAGTTCGCAGATCTCGCGCAAAACCGCGGTGGCAAACTGACCCCGTCCCAGCATGAAGCTGAGCGTCACCGTCGCGCCATCGGCTTCGACGAGGAGATCGCGGACGGCGCTGCGCAGCGAGCGCCGTTCCTGCTCCAACCCTTGCGCCGCCAGCAGATCGGCAACGTCCTTGAACTCCTCGGCGACGGCCCGCTCGTGCTCGAGGGCACGGCCATGCGTCTGCAACTCCCCGCGGCCCCACATCGGCCCCGACGGGTGAATGTCGAAAGCCAGCAGGCGCCGCTGCAATTCTTCGTCGACCGCGGTCACCTGGAAATGGCTTCCGCTGCCATCCAGGCTGGCCAGGTCGCCGGGCGCCAGCTGCGACCAGTCGCCGGCCTCGACACGACGTGACAGGAGCGCATTGAAGATCATCGAGCGCGCCGCGGACAGCGCGAAGCCGCGCTCGGCCCGGCCGCCCGGAACATGGCCCGTCTGCAGCCATGCGGCGACGCGATCGAGATTGTAGCCATCACGCCCAAACCGCTGCGGACCGAAATAGTTTGGCACGCCATGCGTCCGCAGCGTCGCCAGTTTCAGCTCCAGCTGTTCGCGCGACCACGCCACCTTGCGCAGCCGGATCACGAAGCGATTGCCCGTCAGCGCACCGCGCTTCAACTTGCGGGTGTTGCCCTGGACGTCCAGCACGCGAAACTCGGTCGTGTGCACGCTGCGCCAGAAGTCGGCGGTGGTGGCGAGTACGGGCACGCTGAACCATTGGACGGTGATCGCCTGTCGATCCTTGAGCCCCGCATAGCCCACGTCATGCGCCGGCACTGCGGCGATTCGCGCAATCTCGGCGGCGACCCAGCGCGTGTTCGCCGCCCGCTTCTCGACCCGCAGCAGCCAGTGAGGGCCGCTTCCCGAAGGGACGAACGACAGCTGTTCCTCGACACGAAAATCCTCGGGTTGAGCCTTCAGTTCGGCCGGCGGCAGCGGCGCGCCGTGGGCTCGCGCCGGATTCAGCGCGGCTCGAGTCCAGAAATCGGCACGCCTGCCGTGCGATCCGCTCACGACGCCACGGCGTCGAGCAACACCGCGGCACTCGCCGCCAGACCTTCGCCTCGCCCGATGAATCCGAGCTTCTCGGTGGTGGTCCCCTTGATGTTGATGCGCTGTGCGGGCACGCCGAGATCCGCCGCCAGATTCTCCGCCATCGCGGCCCGATGCTTCGCAATGCGCGGTGCCTCCGCCATCACCGTGATGTCGGCATTGGCCAGCGCGAGTCCCGCCGCACGCATCAGCCTGGCAACCTCGCGCAGGAACACGCGGCTGTCGGCCCCACGGTAACGGGGGTCGCTGTCCGGAAAGTGCTGGCCGATGTCGCCTTCGCCGAGCGCGCCCAGCACCGCGTCGCACAGCGCGTGGATGACGACGTCGCCATCCGAATGGGCGACGATGCCCCTGGGGTAGTCGATCCTGACGCCGCCCAACACGACGTGGTCGCCTTCGCCGAACGCGTGGACATCGAATCCTTGGCCGATCCGCATCTTAATGTGTCTCCGTGCTTTTCAAGATCGCCTCAGCCATGGGTAAATCCTCGGCCCGGGTGACCTTGATGTTGAAGGGTGAGCCGCGCACCAGCTTGGCAGGAAGTCCGAGCCGCTCCATCGCCTGCGCTTCGTCGGTTACCGCCAGACCCAGCCGGATCACGTCATCGAGCGCCTGCTTCAGCCGGGCGAACCCGAACATCTGCGGCGTCAGCGCCCGCCAGAGTCCGTCGCGATCGACCGTGTCCACCGCAATGCCCCCGCGTTCGCGCTTGACGGTGTCGACCACCGGGCAGGCCAGCAGCGCCCCATTGGTGGTCTCGAGAGAGGCGTTCGGCCCCGCCTCCACGGCATCGATGAGCGCGGCAAGATCCACCGAGGTCAAGCAAGGTCGGGCGGCATCGTGGACGAGAACCCAATCGTCGGCCGCCGCCTGCCCGTCCAGCGCCTTGAGCCCCGCGACCACCGAATCCTGTCGGCTCGTGCCGCCCAGGGTGGTCTGCAGCTTGGCGCTGGCCGACGGCTTCGACCGCGCGAGGGATTTCACCACGTCCGGCCAATGCCGGTCGTCGGGAGACAAGGCGATGACGATGCCCTGCACACGCGGCTCGAGCAGCAGCGCGGCCAACGACCATTCGATGACGGTGGCACCCAGCAGCGGAGCATATTGCTTCGGAGCGCCGGCGAGTTGTGCGGAATCGAAGCGGGCTCCCCGCCCCGCGGCGGGAACGACGGCCCACACGCGCCGTGCCGGAGAACTCACCGGGCGCGAGCGGTAATGCCGGTCGCGGGTGCGGCGGGCGCGGGCGTGGCCGCTGTCACGACTTGGTAGAAGGTTTCGCTGCTGCCGACCATGCCCAACTCGCTGCGTGCGCGCTCCTCGAGCGCGGTGAGCCCGACCTTGAGGTCGTTGACTTCGGCAACCAGCTGTCGATTACGCTCGCGCTGCTCCGAGTTGGCCACGGCTTGCGCATCGACGGCGGCGCTCAAGCGCGAAACCTCGCGCACGCCGTGATCAGACACCCACACACGGTACTGGAGAAGGACGACGACGAGACCCAGTATGGTGCAGAAAATCCTCATAAGGACAGGAGCTTAGCACGAACTCCTCAGAAACTGGAATCATTAAGGTACCGGCACGGACAATGCTTGGCGACCGGCATAGCTGGCCTTTGCCCCCAATTCCGCCTCGATGCGCAGCAATTGGTTGTATTTCGCAATACGATCCGAACGCGACATGGATCCCGTCTTGATCTGGGTCGTCGACGTCCCCACCGCAATGTCCGCGATGGTCACATCCTCCGTTTCACCCGAGCGATGCGATACCACCGCCGCGTACCTCGCCTTGGCGGCCATATCGATGGCAGCGAGCGTCTCCGTCAGGGTACCGATCTGATTTGGCTTGATGAGAATGGCGTTGGCGATCTTCTTGCCGATGCCTTCCGCAAAAATCTTGGTGTTCGTCACGAACAGGTCGTCGCCCACGAGTTGCACCTTCTGGCCCAGCTTCTGCGTGAGGATGGCCCAGCCGTCCCAATCGCCCTCGCTCATGCCATCCTCGATGGTGATGATCGGGTATTTGGCGACCAAGCCCGCGAGGTAATCGGCGAATTCACCGGCCTTGAACTTCCGGCCTTCGGATTCCAGCTCATAGACGCCGTTCTTGTAGAATTCGGTGCTGGCCACATCGAGGCCGAGGTAGATGTCCTTGCCCGCCTTGTACCCGGCCTTGTCGATGGCTTCCAGGATCGTCGTGATGGCCGCTTCGTTCGACGGCAGATCCGGCGCGAAGCCACCCTCGTCGCCCACCGCGGTATTCAGGCCCTTGGCGTGCAGCACCTTTTTCAGGGTGTGAAACACTTCGGCGCCGTAGCGCAGGGCTTCGGCCAGCGACGGGGCGCCGATCGGCAGGATCATGAACTCCTGGATGTCGACGCTGTTGTCGGCGTGCGCACCGCCGTTGATGATGTTCATCATCGGCACCGGCATGACCAGATCGCCGTCCCCGCCCAGGTGCCGATACAGAGGCATCTTCTTGTCTTTTGCGGCCGCATGCGCCGCCGCCAGCGACACGGCCAGGATCGCGTTGGCGCCGAGCTTGGACTTGGTGTCCGTGCCGTCCGCCGCGATCATCCTGGCATCGAGTCCCGCCTGGTCCTGCGCATCGAGGCCCACGACCAGATCCCGGATCGTCTTGTTGACATGCGCGACCGCGTTCAGCACGCCCTTGCCCATGAATCGCTTCGCATCGCCGTCGCGCAATTCCACCGCTTCGCGCGAACCGGTGGACGCCCCCGAGGGCACCGCGGCGCGGCCGATGACGCCCGACTCGAGCAGCACGTCGGCTTCGACGGTGGGATTACCGCGGGAATCGATGATTTCGCGGCCGCGGATATCGACGATACGACTCATAACAAGGTTTCCTCGAATGGCTTCTTTTTGACGGCAAGATCCAGTTCCACCAGCGTCGACAGCAGCGACGCCATGCGGTCCAGCGGCCACGCGTTCGGGCCATCGGACAGCGCTTTCGACGGGTCGGGATGAGTTTCCATGAATATTCCGGCAATGCCAGCGGCAATTGCCGCGCGCGCCAACACGGGGACGAATTCGCGCTGGCCGCCCGACGCATGACCCTGGCCGCCGGGAAGCTGCACGGAGTGCGTGGCATCGAATACCACCGGACAACCGGTGCCGCGCATGATGGCCAACGAGCGCATGTCCGACACCAGATTGTTATAGCCGAAGCAGAACCCCCGCTCGCACACCATGATGTCGGCGTTGCCGGTGGAGCGCGCCTTGTCGACGACGTTCTGCATCTCCCACGGCGACAGGAACTGGCCCTTCTTGATGTTCACGGGCTTGTTCTGGGAGGCCACGTTGATGATGAAATTCGTCTGCCGGCACAGAAAGGCGGGCGTCTGCAGCACGTCGACGACATCGGCGACGTCGGCGAGCGGCGTGTCCTCGTGGACGTCGGTGAGGACGGGCACGCCGATCTGCTTGCGCACCAGCTGCAGCGCCTTCAGTCCCGCGTCGATGCCGGGGCCGCGAAAGCTCGTGCTCGACGAGCGGTTGGCCTTGTCGAAAGAGGCCTTGAAAATGAACGGAATCCCGAGCGTGGTGGTCATGTCGCGCAAACGCCCCGCGACGTCGATCACCAGCGCCTCGCTTTCGATGACGCAAGGACCGGCGATCAAGAAGAACGGGCGCTCCGGCCCGATCGCGAAACCGGCCAGTTTCATGCAGTCGCGCGTCCGGGTTGCAGCGCCGCGCGGTATTCGCGCGCCGCACGGATGAATCCTGCGAACAACGGATGCCCGTCCCGCGGCGTCGAGGTGAACTCCGGATGGAACTGGCTTGCCACGAACCACGGATGGCCCGGCAGCTCGATGAATTCCACCAGCCCGTCGCCCGAGAATCCGGAGAACGCCATTCCCGCGCTGGTGAGTTCATCGAGGTAGTGATTGTTGAATTCGTAACGATGACGATGCCGCTCGAAAATCGATTCCTTGCCGTACAGCGAATGCACCAAGGAGCCCGGAACCAGCCGCGCTTCCTGGGCGCCCAGACGCATGGTCCCGCCCAGCTCGGACTTCTCGTCGCGCACTTGCTGACCGCGCGCCAGGTCCTGCCATTCCGTGATGAGCGCAATGACCGGATGCGTGGTGGCACGATCGAACTCGGTGCTGTTGGCGCCCTTCAGCGCCAACACGTTGCGCGCGTATTCGATGATGGCGAGTTGCATGCCCAGGCAAATTCCGAGATACGGAATTCGATTCTCACGCGCATAACGAATGGCGTGGATCTTGCCCTCGATGCCACGATCGCCGAACCCGCCGGGCACGAGGATGGCATCCATCTTTGCGAGAGCCGCCGGACCGGAGCGCTCGATGTCCTGCGATTCGAAATAGTGGATATTGACGCGAGTGCGCGTCTTGATGCCGCCATGCATCAAGGATTCGTTCAGCGATATGTAGGAGTCGCGCACCTGCACGTATTTGCCGACCATGCCGATGTCGACGACGGCCTCGGGATTCTGCTTGGCGGCGACCACGGCGCGCCACTCGGATAAATCGGTCGGCGGCGCTTCCAGCCGCAGCTTGTCGATCACGATGTCGTCCAAATCCTGTTCGTGCAGCAACATCGGAATCTTGTAGATATCGTCGGAGTCGACGGCGGAAATCACCGCGCGCTCCTCGACATTGGTGAACAACGCGATCTTGCGTCGCTGCTCGTCGGGCAGTGTGTTCATGCACCGGCACAGAAGGATGTCCGGTTGAATGCCGATGCCGCGCAATTCCTTCACCGAATGCTGCGTCGGCTTCGTCTTGATCTCGCCGGATCCGCCGACGATGGGCACCAGGGTCAAATGCATGTACAGAACGCGGTTGCGGCCCAGTTCGGCGCCCATTTGACGAATGGCTTCCAGAAAGGGCAGCGATTCGATGTCGCCGACCGTGCCGCCGATCTCGACCATGCAGACATCGGCATCGCCCGCGCCCATGCGGATGCGGTACTTGATCTCGTCCGTGATGTGCGGAATCACCTGGACCGTGGCGCCGAGGTAATCGCCGCGTCGCTCCTTGGCGATGACCCGCTCGTAGATGCGGCCCGTGGTGAAATTGCTGTTGCGGCCGGTCGTCATTCGCACGAAGCGCTCGTAATGGCCGAGATCCAGGTCAGTCTCGGTGCCGTCCGCGGTGACGAACACTTCGCCGTGCTGGAACGGACTCATGGTCCCCGGATCCACATTGATGTAGGGATCCAGCTTCACCATGCTGACCTTGAGACCGCGTGCTTCGAGGATGGCGCCCAAGGACGCGGAGGCAATGCCTTTACCAAGCGAGGAAACCACGCCGCCGGTGACGAAAACAAATCGAGTCATGATGGTCACCGCCGATTAAAAGTTTGCCCTGCACGAACTCGCTTAAGTCCAGCGCAAATTCGAGCTCGGGCCAAATGGAAAGAATGGGAATTCGACGGGAATTCAGGTTACCAGAACGCGCCGCGGGCGACAATCGCGTTAAGCGACAATCGGCGCGTCTTGCCACACGACGCCCAGGCCCGGAACCTCGGCGCCCACGCACCAGCGGGCGTCCTGCCATAAATCGGCGACCGCCACCAGCGATTCACCGGCATAGACCAACGGCAACGCATCACGCATCCATGGCAGGACGCCCAGCGCCTGGCAAAGGTGTTGCACGCTGTGCGTCTTGGCGTGTGGATGCGGCCGCAACGTCTCACCGCCCACGCGCCGCCTCACCGTGAGCGTGCCGGGCAGCCGGGATGGATCCAAGCCGCCCCGCTGCGAGCACCAACTTAAGCGGCCCAGAGCGTCGCCCAGCGGCAATCGGCTCTCCGGGCTCGGCAACCACGGCACGGGTTCCCCCATTCGCGGCGGCTGCGCCTCGGTCAGAAACAGGCGCTGACGATAACGGCGCAGCGCATGCGCGCCCCACGCGATTGCCGGAAGATGATCATCCCGTGCGTCGCTGAATTGACGCAGCGCTTCGACCAGTCGTGCGGTTGGGGGAACCGGAACTCCTTGGCAGCCGATCCAGAAGCGCAGGGCGTTGAGCTGCTGCGCTGCGGTCAGAACGCGCAGGCCCGTCATCGACAATGCGTTGCCGTCGCGCAGCCGCTGCACCGCGGCCGCGGCCGCTTGATCGAGCAGCGCCTGGGCGTCCGCCATGTGACGGGCCGCGCGGGACAACGCGGCCGGAGCACCGGGCCAGCGCTGCTCGAGCAGCGGCCAGATTTGCGAGCGCAGGTAGACACGGTCGAAACGCTGATCCTGGTTCATCGGGTCGGTCGTGGCGCTGACGCCGGCCGCTTCTCCGAACCGGAGAAGATCGCGCTTCGCGACATCGAGCAGCGGACGCAGGTGCCAGCCTGCACCCAGCGCCCGACACATCGGCATGCCCGACATGCCCTTCAGACCCGCGCCGCGCAGCAATTGCAGCAGGAGGGTCTCTGCCTGATCCTGAGCGTGATGCGCCGTGAGCAGGCATTCGCCGACCTCGAGCTCACGTGAGAGGCCGAGATAGCGAGCGTCTCGGGCCGCCGCCTCGAGCGACACACCGGCGGATGAATCCACGGACACCTCGATCACGGTGAGCGGCAGGTCGAGCCGCTCGCAGAGCGCCGCACAGGCACGACGAAACGCCGCGGCGGCGGCCTGCAGCCCATGATCGACATGCACGGCCCGCACCGGCCATTGCCGAACTGCGGATTTCGGCAGGAGCGCCAGCGCCGTGGCGAGGCACGCGGAATCCATGCCGCCGCTCAAGGCGACGACCAAGCCGGTCGCCGCGGGCGGCGTGTGGGCCTCCAGCACCGCGCGCAGGGAGGCCGGCGAGAAACTCATCTAGCCTTCGCGAAACACGCCAAAGCTGCGCAAACGCGCCTGGCGCGCATCGAGCAGCGTCGTCACAGGTTGGTTGCACAGCTCCGCCAAGTGCTTGATCATGCTCTGCTTGACCGTCTCGGCCATGGTGTGCGGATCGCGATGGGCGCCGCCATGCGGCTCCTTCAACACCTCGTCCACCAGCCCCAGCTTCTTGAGCCGTTCGGCGGTTCCGCCCATGGCGTCGGCGGCGATTTCCTTCTTGTCGGTGCTCTTCCAGAGAATGGAAGCACAGCTCTCCGGCGAAATCACGCCGTACACGCTGAATTGCAGCATCACCAACCGGTCACAGACGCCGATGGCCAGTGCGCCGCCGGAGCCGCCCTCGCCGATGACCACGCTCAGCACCGGCGCGGCAAGATTCGACATCTCGAACAGATTGCGGGCGATGGCCTCGCTCTGACCACGTTCCTCGGAGCCGATGCCCGGATAGGCGCCGGGCGTGTCGATCAGCGTGACCACCGGAATGCGGAAGCGCTCGGCCATGCGCATCAGCCGCAGCGCCTTCCGGTAGCCTTCCGGCTTCGGCATGCCATAATTGCGGCGCACGCGTTCCTTGGTGTCACGGCCTTTCTGCTGCCCGATCAGCATCACGGGCATGCCTTCGAGACGCGCCAGACCACCCACGATGGCGAGGTCGTCGCTGTACATGCGATCGCCGTGCAGTTCGTGCCAGTCGGTGAAGATCATGGACACGTAGTCCAGCGTGTACGGCCGCTGTGGATGGCGCGCCAACTGCGTGATCTGCCAGGGAGACAAGTTCGAGAATATGCTGCTGGTCAGCGCCTTGCTCTTGGACTGAAGCCGCTTGATCTCCTCGGAGATGTTGACGCTCGAGTCGCTCCCTAAGAATTTGAGCTCCTCGATCTTCGCTTCGAGTTCGGCAATCGGTTGTTCGAATTCCAGAAAATTCATCGCCATGAAGACGTTTCCTCGCCACGAATGTCATTTCGCGGACCATACACTAAGTGCCATCCGTCGCGCCCGACCATCGCCGACAGTTTATCGAGTAACTCGCGCGTCGGGCGGATCGACCACGCGTCCCCCAGATTCAGCCGGCCGCAATAGTCGGGACGGCTGATGGCCACGCTCACGCCGCAAGGTCCGCGCAGGTAGGGCTTGAGCATGTCTTCGAACCTCGCCAGCCCTTCCGGGCCGTCGAACGCCGCGGGCCAACGCAGCCACAGGCGGCGTGCGAAGCGCTCGCGCGCGCGGTCGATGTCCATCAGAGACTTCGCCTGCAGTCGCCATCCCTCGATGAAGTCGTCGAACTTGAGCGACCCCTCGATCACGAGAATGGCGTCCTTGACGATGATATTCCGATGCTGCTGGAAGGTCTCCTCGAACAGCGTGACCTCGAGCCGTGCCGTGCGATCGTCGAGAATGAGCGTCACCCGGTTCGGACGGCGACGGATCTCGAGCACCAGGCCGGCCACGGTGGCGGGCTTGCCCGCCGACCACGTGCGCTCACCGGGCGGCGCAGCCTTCTGTACCGGCCTCGGTCCGCCGACGTCGACGAGACGGGCGCCCACCAGAAACTTCAAATCGGGCTCGTACGGCGTGATCGGGTGCCCGGTGAGGAACAATCCCAGCGTTTCCCGCTCGCCGGTGAGCCGCTGCGTATCGCTCCATTCGGGCAGCACGGCATCTTCGGCGGCGCTCAAGCCGAACAGATCCACCTGGCCCACGCTCATGGCACGGGAGTTCTGTTCGCCGAGTTGGACGGCGCGGTCCAGCTGGTCGGTGAGGGTGGCGCGGTTCGCGCCGATGCGATCGAGACTGCCCGAGCGGATCAGGGCTTCGAAGACGCGACGATTGACCCGCTGCAGGTCGACGCGCCGGCACAAATCCGGCAGGTTCGTATAGGGCCCATTGGCCGTGCGTTCTTCGATGATGGCATCGACCGCCGAGGCGCCGACGCCCTTGATGGCGCCCAAGCCATAGCGAATGCTCTTCGGGCCGGCGACCCGGAACGCATAGACGGACTCGTTCACATCGGGAGGCTGCACGATGAGCCCCATGCTCGCGCACTCGTCGATGAGCGTGACCACCTTGTCGGTCTTGTCCATGTCCGAGGAGAGCACCGCGGCCATGAAGGCGGCGGGATAGTGCGCCTTCAGCCAGGCCGTCTGATAGGACAGGAGCGCGTAGGCCGCCGAGTGCGACTTGTTGAAGCCGTAGCCGGCGAACTTCTCCATCAGGTCGAAGATCATCGTCGCCTGGGCCTCGCGCACGCCACGAGCCACCGCGCCGGTCACGAAGATCGAGCGCTGCTGGGCCATTTCCTCGGCTTTCTTCTTGCCCATCGCGCGGCGCAGGAGGTCCGCGCCGCCGAGCGTGTACCCCGCCAGGATCTGCGCGATCTGCATCACCTGCTCCTGGTACAGGATGACGCCGTAGGTGGCCTGAAGCACCGGCTTCAAATCGGGATGCAGGTAATCGATGGCCGCGCCCGTGGTGTCGTGCTTGCGGGCGATGAAGTCGTCCACCATGCCGGACTGCAGCGGACCGGGTCTGAACAGGGCGACCAAGGCCACGATGTCGCCGAATCGATCCGGCTGCAGACGACGGATCAGATCCTTCATGCCGCGCGACTCGAGCTGGAACACTGCGGTGGTCCGTGTGCTCTTCAGCAGCGTGTACGTGGCCGCGTCTTCCATCGGCAGCGCGCTGATGATGAGCTTCGGCTCGCCCTTCGCCTCGCGCGCCGCGTTGATGTCGCGGACCGCCCAGTCGATGATGGTGAGCGTGCGCAATCCGAGGAAGTCGAACTTCACCAGGCCCGCCGCCTCGACGTCGTCCTTGTCGAACTGCGTGACCGGCGTGGTGCTGCCTTCTTCGCAGTACAGCGGCGTGAAATCCGTCAGCACCGAGGGCGCGATGACGACTCCGCCGGCGTGCGTCCCGGCGTTGCGCGCCAGGCCTTCGAGGGTGCGCGCCAGATCGATCAGCTCGCGCACTTCCGCATCGCCGTCGTACAGGCGCCGCAACTCCTCTTCCTGCGCCAGCGCCTTGTCGAGGGTGATGCCGATTTCGAACGGAATCAGTTTCGCGATCTTGTCGACGTAGCCGTAGTTGTGGCCGAGCACGCGGCCCACGTCGCGAATGACGGCCTTCGCCGCCAACGTACCGTAGGTGATGATTTGCGACACCCGTTCGCGGCCGTACTTCTTCGCCACGTACTCGATCACGCGATCGCGGCCGTCCATGCAGAAGTCGACGTCGAAGTCGGGCATGGAGACGCGTTCGGGATTCAGGAAGCGCTCGAACAGCAGGTCATGATCGATGGGATCGAGATCCGTGATCCCCAGGACGAAGGCCACCAGCGATCCTGCGCCGGAGCCGCGCCCCGGACCCACCGGTACGCCGTTCTCGCGCGCCCAGCGGATGAAATCGGCGACGATCAAGAAGTAGCCGGCGAATCCCATGCGGGTAATGACGCCGAGTTCGAGCTGCAGGCGTTCGGCATACGCCACGGGATCCCGGGTCACACCCAGCAGCTGTTTGGCCTCTTGAATTCGGGCGGCGAGCCCGCGCTCCGACTCTTCGTAGAGGTACTGTTCCGTGGTGCTGCCGGCCGGCACCGGGTACGCGGGCAGCATCGAAGCGCCCAGCTTGATCTCGAGCGAGCAGCGCTTGGCCACCTCGACGGTGTTCACCAACAGCTCGGGCACATCGGCAAAGAGCTCGGCCATTTCCGCCGGCGTTTTTAGATATTGCTCCTCGGAGTAGCGCCGCGGCCGGCTCGTATCGGCAAGCTGCGCGCCGTCGTGAATGCACACGCGGGCTTCGTGCGCCTCGAATTCCGGGCGCGTCAGGAACCGCACGTCGTTCGTGGCCACCGCGGCCACCCCCCGCTGCTGCGCCATGTCGAGCACCGCCTCGGTGTACACCTGCTCACCGGCACGGCCGGTGCGCTGGACTTCGAGATAGAACCGGTTGCCGCAAAGCTCCTGCCAACGCGCCAGACAGCGCACCGCCTCGTCATCCTTGCCGCGGGCGAACGCCTGCCCGATGTCGCCCTCCGGGCCCCCGGACAACACGATCAAGCCCGTGAGCGTGTCGGTCGTCAGCCATGCGCGATCGAGCATGGGAGCTCCGCGCTGCTGTCCTTCGAGATAGGAGCGGGTGACGAGCTGCGTCAGATGACGGTAGCCAACGAGGTTCTGACAGAGGAACACGATGCGCGACGGCGGCGCGCGTTCACCGACTTCGCGAACCAAGGCATCGACGCCGATCAGCGGTTTGATGCCGGCGCTCAAGGCCTCTTTGTAGAACTTGACCATCGCGAACAGATTGCTCTGATCGGTGAGCGCGACGGCCGGCATGCCCGCCTCGGCCACGGCCGTCATCAACTCGGGCACGCGCACGATGCCGTCGAGCAACGAGTACTCGGTATGCAGCCGCAAGTGCACGAACTGCGTCAACGCTCAACACTCCAGCTCGAGTTCAGGATCCCACCCCAAGTCGGGCTCCCAATCCTCGGTTTCACATTGCAAGCCCACCGGAGCAAACGAGCGCCGATGTAGCGGACACGGTCCATGCTCGATCAAGAGTCGACGGTGCAACGCGGTCGCGTAGCCCTTGTGGCTTGCGAAAGCATATTCAGGGTAGATCGCATGCATCTGATTCATATAGTGATCTCGAGCAGTTTTTGCCAAGATCGACGCCGCGCTGATGGCCGCCTCCGTCGCATCGCCACCGATGATCGCATGCGCGCGGATCTCGCGCCCGAAACCCGTCAACTGGGGCAGACGATTCCCGTCCACGAGGAGCACGTCCGGACAGCACGTCATGGCCAGGACCGCGCGACGCATCGCCAGAAACGTGGCATGCAGAATATTCAGGGAGTCGATCTCGGCCGGATCGGCCCAGCCGATGCCGAAGCACAGGGCGCGCCGACGGATCGTCACGCTCAAAGCCGACCTCGTCTCGGCGCTCAGCACCTTGGAATCCGCAACGCCGACGATCGGTCTGCCCGGCCGCAGGATCACCGCGGCGGCGACGACCGGCCCCGCGAGCGGCCCGCGCCCCGCCTCATCCACACCGGCGACGAGCCGCCGTGCCCGGGGACTGGTCATCATGCCGACGCACCCGCCGCGGACCGCCGGCGCGTCGCGACCAGCGCCATCACGGCCCGGGCGGCCAAGGCGCTCGCATCGCGTTTCAAATCCATATGGATCCGCAGGAACTCATGCTCCAGTTCCTCGCGCCGCGGCGTATCGTCAAGCCACATCAAGAGCTCCGCTCCGATCGACTCCGGAACAATCTCATCCTGAAAATACTCGCCGACGACGCGCCGATCCGCAAGTAGATTTGGCTGCGCAAAAAACTTCGATTTCACCAGATTCAGCCGACGCAATATCCAGGCCGTGATGGCGCCCAGCCGGTACACCACCACCATCGGCCTTTTGCATAGTGCCGCCTCCAAACTGGCGGTCCCGGAAGCCACCAGGACGGCGTTCGAGGCAATCAGGGCGGCCTGTGCTTGGCCCACCAGCAATCGTATCTGCACCTGCGGCGCGATGCGCTGCAGCGCCTTGGCGAATATCTCCCGCGCGACAGGCGTCGCCATCGGCGCGACGAACACCAGCCCGGGCCGTTGGGCCGCCATCCAGCGCGCCGTCAGGGCAAAGTCGCCGGCCAGCCGCGCCACCTCGCCGCGGCGGCTGCCCGGCAGCAGGGCAACGACCGCAGCATCCGCCGGCAACCCAAGCGCCGCCCGCGCGGCGCCGCGGTCCACGGTGAGCGGTATGGCGTCCGCCAGCGGATGCCCGACGAATTCGGCCGGTACGCGCTGGCTTTCGTAGAAGCGCTTTTCGAAGGGCAACAGACACAGCACCAGATCCACCGCCTCGTGAATGGTGTGGACACGGCCCTGCCGCCACGCCCACACCTGCGGGCTGACGTATTGGACGGTCGGTATGCCGGCGGCGTGCAAGCCGCGCGCGATGCGAAGATTGCTGTCGGGCGCGTCGATGCCGATGAACACGTCCGGCCGGACGGCGATGAAGGAACGTCGCAGTCGAGCCAGCAGACGCATCAGACGCGGCAGATCGCGCAGGACGTCGACCAGCCCCATCACGGCCAGCGACTCGGAGGGCTCCCACACCTCACATCCCGCGGCTTGCATCTTCGGGCCCGCGACGCCGAAGAATTCGGCATCGGGTTCCAGGCGCCGCAGCGCCTGTATCAACCCAGCTCCGAGCGTGTCCCCGGATGCTTCACCCGCCACCAGACCCACCCGCAGCCGCGCCATGATCTAGCGAACGATGCTGCGAGAGCTGCGCTTGATGAAGTCGACGAAGGCGCGGATTTCAGGCTGGGTCGCGGCGGCGATCTCCAGCTGTTCCATGGCCACCTTGAGTTTCAGTCCGGAGCGATACAGCATCCGGTAGGCACGACGCACGTTGAGCACCTGCTCGTCGGTGAACCCGCGCCGCCGCAGCCCCACCGCGTTGATGCTGTGAGGCTTGGCCGGTTGACCGACCGCCATCACGTACGGCGGCACATCACGTGTCACGGCCGCGTTGTTGGCGATGAAGCAGTGAACTCCCACCTTGGTGAATTGATGGACGGCGGACAATCCGCCCAGGATCGCAAAATCGCCGATCTCGACATGGCCCCCCAAGGTGGCGACGTTCGACATCACGATCTGATTCCCGACCCGGCAGTCATGGGCGACGTGGGAATAGGCCATGAACAAATTGTCGTCTCCGATGCGGGTGACGCCATCCCCGTGGATGGTGCCGCGATTGATCGTCACGGACTCGCGGATCACGTTGCGATCTCCGATCTGCAACCGGGTCGGCTCACCCTTGTACTTCTTGTCCTGCGGCGCCTCGCCCAATGAAGCGAATTGGAAAATCTTGTTGCCCGCGCCGATTCTGGTATGACCGCCGATGACCACGTGCGGCCCGATCCAGGTGCCCGCGCCGATCACGACGTCTGCGCCGATGACACTATAAGGCCCGATCTCCACATCAGCCGCGATTTCCGCCTGCGGCGAAATCACCGCGCGCGCATCGATCATCCCGGCTCTCCCGACACCGGCATCGCCTCGCCGGTCGCCGGCGCCTTGGGGGTGGTCGATTTCGTCTCCGGCGCCACCATGATTTCGGCGCTCGCCACTTCCTTGCCGTCGACCTCTGCCACCCCGTGGAACTTCCAGATCCCCTTGAAGGAGCGCAACAACGTCACCTTCAGGATCAGCTGGTCCCCGGGCTCGACCGGCTTGCGGAAACGCGCCTTGTCGATCGCGACGAAATAGAAGCGGGTGTCCGTGGTGGGGATGACATCGACCGTGCGGAACGCGAGGATGCCCGACGCCTGCGCCAGCGCCTCGATGATGAGGACCCCCGGCATGAGCGGCCGGTGGGGAAAGTGTCCCGTGAAGAACGGCTCGTTGTAAGTCACGTTCTTCAACGCACGGATGTACTTCCCCGCCACGCATTCGAGTACACGGTCGACCAGCAACATGGGATATCGATGCGGCAGCTGCCGCATGATCGCTTCGATATCCATCGTGACGGGTTCTGCCATCATCGCTCCTTTTCACCGAATCGTCGTAAGTGGGCCACCATGCGCCGCCATGCCCGCGTCTCGACCGTCGGCATGCCGCTCGAGTAGCTTCCCGAATGCCTGATCGAGGCGCTCACCAAGCTGCACCCGGTCACGGACACATCATCCGCAATCGTCAAATGCCCCGCAAAACCCACCATGCCGCCGATCATGCAGCGCCGACCGATGACCGTGCTGCCCGAGATGCCGGTGCAGGCCGCGATGGCCGTGTGTGCACCAATGACCACGTTATGGCCGACCTGAATCTGATTATCCAACTTGACGCCGTCCTCGATGACCGTGTCCTCGATGGCGCCCCGGTCGACCGTGGTGTTGGCGCCGATCTCCACGTCATCGCCAATCCGCACGCTGCCCACCTGGGGCACCTTGACCCAGGTACCCTCGTCGGGCGCGAACCCGAAGCCATCGGCGCCGATGACGGCGCCGGTGTGCACGATGCATCTTTGGCCTATCTGCACTGCGGCATACAAGGTCACGCGCGGCATCAGCCGCGAATCGGCCCCGATGCGCGCACCAGCAAGAACAGTGCATCCCGCTCCGAGTTCGACGCGCTCGCCCACTTGAGCACCCGCCTCGATCACGCAGAAAGGCCCCACGGACGCCGACGATGCGATGCGCGCGGTGTCTGCCACCACGGCGCTCGGGTGGACTCCCGGCGTCGCCGTCGGCTGCGGATGCAGCAGCGTCGCGATGCGCGCAAAACTGAGATGAGGATTCGCGCCGATGAGCGCGGCCGCCGGGCAGGCCTCGGCATCGCCCGCACTCAAGACGATCGCCGTGGCATGCGATGCGCTGAGATGCTTGCGCGCCCGCGAGTTGGCCAGAAAACTGAGCGAGCCCGGCATGGCACCGGACAGCGTCGCGACATGCGACACCCGCAATGCGGGGTCGCCGCGCAACTCCAACCCGAAGCGCACCGCCAACTCGCCCAGGCTGAACTCCCTGTTCACGTCGCGCACAGCGTCGAGTGCGTCGGCTACCTAAGCGAACTTACTTGGGCGGGGTGGCAGGCTTCGCCGCCGCGGGCGCCGCCGGCAAAGTCGCCGGCTTGGTTGCCAGCACGGCCAGCACGTTTGCCGTGATGTCGAGCGGGCCCTTCGCGAAGAATACGCCGTCGCCCAATACCAGATCATAGCCCTGGGCATTGCCGTAGGCCTGGATCTCGGTCACCAGGTAGCGCTGCACCTTGCCGATCTCCTCGTTGCGACGTGTGGAGGCGTCGTCTTGGAATTCGCCGGCCTTGCGCGAAAACTCACGCTGCTGGTCGCGCAGGGTCTTCTCGGCCTTTGCACGATCGGCTTCCGACATGACGGCGCCTTCTTTCTGCAACTTCTCGTCTTTCGCCTTGAGATCGTTCTGCAGGGTCAACAACTCCCGGCGGCGCGGTGCAAACTCGTTCTCGAGCGACGCCATGGCAGTCTTGGTCTGCGGCGCTTCCTCCAGCAACTTCTGGAAATTCACGACGCCCATTTTGACTTCCGCGCTGGCTTGCTGCGCGCCCAAAAGACCGCACAAACAAAGGGCCAGGAACGGAATGCTGCGATTGAAAGTCGACATGTTGATGTTTAGGACCTCGAGTGATAGCCGGTCAAAACGCTTGACCGATGGAAAATTGAAAACGCTCTGTTTCGTCGTTGAATCTGACCGTATCGCCGGAATACGCATTCAGAGGGATTCCGTACGAAAACCGGAAAAGGCCGAGGGGCGCCAACCACTGCACGGCGATGCCGGTCGACCTTTTCAGTCTATCATAGGCGAAATGGTAATTGACCGGGGTGATGTCGTCCACGCCGAGGAACTTCACCTTGTCGCCCGTCTGGAAGACGTTTCCGATGTCGTAAAACCAGCTCACCCGAGCCGCGCTACGCCACTTCTCCGGCACCGGAAAGATCAATTCGGTCCGGTTGACGACCCGGAAATTGCCGCCGTACGGGTTGCCATAGCCGATATTGTCGCGGGGCCCGAGGCGGCTTTCGCGATAGCCCCGGACGCTGTCCGGTCCACCCGCGTAATAATTCAAATAGGGAGGCAGTGAGGTCGTGCTGCCCAGGGCAGCCGCGTAGTCGACCGTCTGGTTGAACGACAACAGCCACTTGCGCCAGATGGGCACATATTGGAGATATTGGAAGTTGCTGGTGTAGTAACGCACGGTGCTGAGCGGCACCGCGAAACGCCCGGATATCGCCACGTGCATGCCGCGGTCCGCGAACAGGGCGCGGTTGCGCGTGTCGAAGTTCCATCCCGCCGTCAGTTCGTACGTGTAGAAATCCGTGCCGTAGACCGTATATGGGCTGTCCAGGGAGTTGATCACGCCGTCGCCATTGGTATCGGTCAGATCGCGCTGATAACCGGCACCGTTTGACTTCACCCAGTCGACAGCCTGCTGCGCGCTGTAGCCCTGCGACACCACCAAGGTGTTCTTGTTGGCCGAGACACCCGCCTGCAGATACTGGTACTCGGTGATGGGATACGACCACTGCACCGCGCCGGTGATCTGCTTCGTGGAAAATGCCGACGATGCCGACACGAATTGCGTGATGTCGCGGTATGACAAGGAACTCGTGCGCGCCACGCCGTCGATGGTCGTATAGGGGTCCGTGTGCGAGAACACATAGCTCTTGCTGTATTTGCCGGCGTTGATTTCCAGCGCGATGCGGTCACCGGTGCCCATGAAGTTGCTGTGCACGAAGTTGCCATTCAAGCTGAACTTCTGGGATTCCGAATAGCCGATGCCGCCGCCGAATTGGCCCGGCAAGCCTTCCTTGATGTTGTAGTCGACGTCGACCAGGTCGGCGCTGCCGGCCACCGGCTTGTTCTCGAACTCCACCTTCTCGATGTAGGGCAGGCGCTGCAGCCGCTCCTTCGATCGCTCGATCGCGGAATTCGACAACCAGCCGCCCTCGAGCTGGCGCATCTCACGCCGCAAGGTTTCGTCGTTGATGGCGGTGATGTTGTTGAAATTGATGTGCCGGACGTAGACGCGATTGCCGGGCTCGATGAAGAACGTGAGCGAAACGGTTTTCTTCTCGTTGTCCGGGGTGGGCACCGGATCGATCTTCGCGAACGCATAGCCGTCCGCACCCAGCCGGTAGCTCATGAGCTCCTGGGAACTGGTGATCGCCTTGCGCGAATAAATGTCGCCCGGCTTGAGGAGCAGCAGCGCGCGCAACTGGGCTTCGGGCACGACCATGGTGCCGGCGAGCTTGATTTCCGAGACCTTGAAAACGTCGCCTTCGCTGACGTTCACGGTGATGTACATGTCGTCTTTTTCAGGTGCGATGGCCACCTGGGTCGATTCGATCTGGAAATTCGCATAGCCACGGTCCATGTAGTAGGAACGCAGCTTTTCCAAGTCGCCCGTCAACGATTCGCGGGAGTAGCGATCGTCCTGCTTGTACCAGGACAGCCAGTTCGGCGTCTTCAGCTCGAACGTGCCGAGCACGTCCTTTTCCTTGAACTTGGTGTCGCCGACGAGGTTGATCTCCTCGATCTTGGCGCGCTTGCCTTCCTTGATGTCGACGACGATGTCGACCTTGTTGCCCGGCAATTCGGTGACCTTGGTGTCGATTCGCACCGCGTATTTTCCACGGCTGAAGTATTGGTCGGTGAGGTATTGCTTGACCTCGTCGAGCACCGAGCGATCGAAGGTCTTGCCGGCCGCCAGACCGACGTTGCGCAGACTCTTCTGCAGATCCTCGGTCTTGATGTCCTTGTTGCCCTTCAACTCGAACTTGGCGATCGAGGGCCGCTCGATGACGACGACCAACAAGGTGTTGCCGTCGCGCCGCAATTCCACGTCGCGGAAGAATCCGGTCGCGTAGAGCGCGCGCATCGCCTCGCCGATGCGCTGGCCGTCCAGGCGATCGCCGATGTTCACCGGGAGGTAGTTGAAGACCGTGCCTTCGGAAATGCGCTGCAGGCCTTCGACGCGGATGTCGCCGACGGTAAACGCCTCCTGCGGTGCCGGAGCCTGCGCGTGAACGACGTTGTACAGCGGCTGGATGGCGAGTGCCGCCAGGCCGAAAAGCCTCAATTCATGCCTCACGCGACAACGACCGAATGCAATCTCGCGATCATGCTTTTTTCTCATTAATTCAAATGTCTTGAAATATCGTTATAGAACGCGAGGCTCATCAACACCACCAGCAACGCGATACCCACGCGCTGCCCGAAATCCTGCGCACGCTCGGACAACGGACTACCCTTCACCGCCTCCACCAACTGATAAACGATCTGGCCGCCATCCAACAACGGCACCGGCATCAAATTCATCACGCCCAGACTGACACTGATGATGGCCAGAAAGGACAGAAAGGCGGTCACGCCCAAATAGGCGCTGATACCCGCAAATTCGGCGATGCTGATCGGACCATTGAGGTTCTTGGCGGATACCTGGCCGGTAACGATCCGCCACACCATCTCAACCGTCAGGGACGACATCTCCCACGTCTTCTCGACGCCTCCCACGATCGCATCGATCGGGCCCGATCGACGCATCTCGAGCAAGCCCGGCGGCCATTCTCGAACGCCCTCCTGCAGCGTGATCCCCAGCCGCCCAATGGCTCTGCCCTGCTCCATCACGCGCGCCACGGGCGCTACCATACGCAATCGCGCGCCGCCCCGCTCCACTTCAAGAGAAATGTCCCGTCCCGGGGCGCTGCTGACCATCGAGACGAAGTCCGACATGTTGACGACTGGCTGACCATCGACCGACAGCAGACGGTCGCCCGGCCGCAATCCGGCCCGCGCGCCGGCGCTGTCGGCCGGCGCCGCCTGCACCACCGTATTCGCCTTCCATGTCGCCAAATCGAAGCCGAGCCCCGGCAGCAAGCGGCCAGGTTCGGTCATTTCTCGCCGGTCTGCGGTGACGCGCAGCGTCACCGTGCGCTCGTCACCGTCGCGGCGCACCCGCAGCGGCACCACGCCGTCGTCGGAGAACTGGCGGATCAGCGCGATCTGCAGCGCTTCCATGTCGTCCACGGCCCGATCCCCGACGCGCACGATTTCATCGCCGCGTTGCAGGCCGGCGACCGCCGCAGGACTATCGAGGCGCACCTGACCCACCACCGGCTTGATCACCTGCGAGCCGACCATGGCGAGAATCGCATACACGACCGCGGCGAAGATCAGGTTCATCGCGGGACCGGCGAGCAGCACGGCAATGCGGTGGGCGACCGGCCTGCGTGTGAAGGAGCGGTGCAGTTCCTCCGGAGCGACATCGCCTTCGCGTTCGTCGAGCAACTTGACATACCCGCCCAACGGGATCGCGGCCACGCAGTATTCGGTGCGGTCGGCGTCGCGTCCGACGCGCATCAGCAACGGTTTGCCGAAACCGATGCTGAATCGCAGCACCTTGAAGCCGAGCTTCTTGGCGACCCAATAATGACCGAACTCGTGGACGGCCACCAGTATCCCGATCGCGACCAGGAAAGAAGCGATGAAAATCAAAATCTTCATGCGAAGGCTCCAGCGCTTTGCTCAATCAACGTAACCGCCAGGCGTCGCGCGGCGGCATCCGCATCCAACACGTCACCCAGAGCCTTGACGGGTGAGGGGTCGAGGCGCTGCAACACTTTGTCAATGACCGTCGCAATGCCCGTAAAGTTCAAGCGTTGGTCAAGAAAGGCCTGTACCGCGACTTCATTGGCTGCATTCAGCAGCGCCGGCGCTGTGCCACCCGCCCGAGCCGCGGCTCGGGCCAGCCCCAGGCTGGGGAAGCGCTCATGATCGGGCGGCTCGAAATCCAGTCGCCCGACCTCGCTCATGCTCAGGGAGTGTACACCCGACGCGATGCGCTCCGGCCATGCCAAGGCTTGCGCGATCGGCGTGCGCATGTCCGGCTGCCCCAACTGAGCGAGCAGGGAGCCGTCGGCATATTCCACAAGCGAATGAACCAGGCTCTGCGGATGCACCACGACATCGACCTTCGACTCCGGCAACCCGAACAACAGCGTCGCCTCGATCACCTCGAGGCCCTTGTTCATCAGAGTCGCGGAATCCACCGAAATTTTCCGGCCCATCTTCCACTTCGGGTGATTACAGGCTTCGTCCGGGGTGACGTGCGCCAAACGCGCGAATTCCGTGGTGCGGAACGGGCCGCCGGAGGCGGTCAAAATCACACGATTGACGCCGCGCGCCGCGCCACCCGGCAGGTAGCCCGCCGGCATGCATTGAAAGATGGCGTTGTGCTCGCTGTCGATCGGAATCAGTTCCGTCCCGGCGCGCTCCACCTCTTCCATCAAGAGGCGGCCCGCCATCACCACGGACTCCTTGTTCGCGAGCAGCACCCGCTTGCCCGCACGCGCCGCGGCGAGCGTGGGCAACAGCCCCGCCGCGCCCACGATCGCGGCCATCACCATCTCGGTGTTGGCGCCCGTCACCGCTTCCGCCATGGCGGCCGAGCCGCTCTCGACCTGCACCTTCGAGCCCAGACTTGCGAGCGCTCGCCGCGCATGCGCGGCGGCCTCGGGATCCACCAGCACCACCAGATCGGGCTCGAAGCGTTGTGCCTGCTCCACCACGATCTGCCAGCTGCTGTGCGCACCCAGCATCGACACGCGAAACCGGTCGGGATGCAGCCCGATGACCGCCAGGGTGCTGCGGCCGATGCTGCCGGTGGAACCCAAAACCGCCACTCCGCGGGGTCCGCTCATTCGATCACTCCCGAGGCAATCAGTCCCAATGCATACAATGGCGCCGCCGCCGTCACGCTGTCGATTCGATCCAGGATCCCGCCATGTCCCGGCAGAAGGCTGCCGCTGTCCTTCAAGCCGACGGAGCGCTTGAACATGCTCTCGGTCAGATCTCCGATCACGGAGAAGATTCCCACCGCGCAGCCAAAAGCGACACCGGCCGCCAGCGGCAGCCCGAAGTGCACCGTGCCCACCGCAGCCACCACACCCACCGCGACGAGTCCGCCGATGGCGCCTTCCCATGTTTTGCCCGGACTCACGCGCGGCGCCAGCTTGTGCCGCCCGAACCGGCGACCGGCAAAGTAGGCGCCGATATCGGCGGCAAATACCAGGAGCAGCATCCACAACACCATTTCAGGACCCCGGGCAAATCCACGCGGTGAGATCTGCAAACGCGCGAGCGCGATGAATGCCGGGACCAGCACGGGAACGCCGCACAGCAGCGTCAGGAGGGGCCAATGACGGCCGGGTGCCGCCAGCAGCCAGATGAACGCCAGCAACCACCATACACAGGCCACGTCGAGCAGGATTCGCAGATGCGCCGGGCTGCCGCGACTCCATTGCCAGGAACACCACAGCAAGGCGGCCATGCCGACCACGTAAGCGCCGCGCGCGGCGCGCCCGCTCAGGGCGCCGAAACCTGACCACTCCCAGGCGGCCAAGGTCAGGACGGCGGCGAACACCCATACGGTCCACAGCGGCGGCAGCAAGAACAGGCTGATCAATAACGCCAAGCTCAAGATCGACGCCGTCAGGATGCGGATCCTAAGCATTGGCTTTGACGGCAAGCTGCGCCGAGGTCTTGCCGAAACGACGCTCCCGGCGCGCAAAGAACTCGAACGCGGCATCGAGATGGGCGGCGCCGAACTCGGGCCACAGCACGTCGCTGAAATACATTTCGGTGTAAGCCAGATTCCACAACAGGAAATTACTGATGCGCTGCTCGCCACCGGTGCGGATCAACAGATCCGGGTCGGGCAGACCGGCCAGCGCCAGGCGGCCGGCCACTTGCGCCTCGCCGATGTCGGCGGCGAGCAGCACGCCCGCGGCCACGTCGACGGCCAGAGAGCGGCATGCCTGCGTGATGTCCCAGCGACCGCCGTAGGCCAGCGCAACGATCAGCACCAGTCCGGTGTTCGCTGCCGTCAGCGCCTCCGCGTCCGCCATGCGCTGCGCCAGGCCGGCACCCAGCAGTTCGCGATTGCCCATGAACCGCAGCCTCACCCCGTTGCGATGCAGGTCCGCCACCTCCCGCTCGAGGGCATCCAGGAAAAGGTTCATGAGCATGCCGACCTCATCCGGCGGCCTGCGCCAATTCTCGCTGCTGAACGCGAACAGCGTCAGGTAACCCACCCGGCGCCGTGCACATTCCTCGACCACCTTGCGCACGACCTTGACGCTCGCACGGTGCCCGGCCGGCCGCGGCAATCCATGCGAACGCGCCCACCGGCCGTTGCCATCCATGATGATCGCAACGTGCTGCGGCGAGTCGGCCATTGTGTTCACGATGAGCGCCGGTCCTGCATGATCAGACTTGCATCAACTCCTTTTCCTTCGTCGCCATCGCCTCGTCGATCTCGGCGACATGCTTGTCGGTGAGCTTCTGCACGTCCTCCTGGGCACGGCGATCGTCGTCCTGGGCGATCAACTTTTCCTTGAGCATTTCCTTCAGTTCGTTCATCACTTCGCGCCGCACATTGCGCACCGCCACCCGGGCCGCTTCGGCTTCGGACCGCACCACCTTGGTCATGTCGCGGCGGCGCTCCTCGGTGAGGGCGGGCATGGAAATCCGTATCAACGTGCCGGCGGTGTTCGGCGTCAGCCCCAGGTCCGACTTGTAGATGGCTTTTTCGATGATCGGCACCATGGCTTTTTCCCACGGCGTCACGGTCAGCGTGCGCGCGTCCTCGGTGGCGACGTTGGCCACCTGATTGAGCGGCATTTCGGAGCCGTAGTAGTCGACCTTGATGTGTTCGATCAGACTGGTATGGGCGCGCCCGGTACGCATTTTCTTCAGTTGATCCCTGAGAGTCTGCACACACTTCGCCATGCGAACGGTGGCGTCCTTCTTCAAATCATCGAGCATTATGGTCCCCCTTGAGGTCCGGCGGTGACGACGGTTCCGATGTCCTCGCCTTGAACGATGCGCATCAAATCGCCGGCATTGAACAGGTTGAACACCTGCAGCGGCAGGTTATTTTCGCGACACATGACGATGGCGGTGGCATCCATGACGTTGAGCCGGTCGCTCAACACCTTGTCGAAGGTCAGATGCGTGTAGCGCTTCGCATCGGGATTCTTCAACGGATCCGAGTCGTAGATGCCATTGACCTTGGTCGCCTTCAGCAGAATCTCGGCGTTGATCTCGATGGCGCGCAACGACGCCGCCGTATCGGTGGTGAAGAACGGATTGCCCGTGCCGGCCCCGAAAATCACGACCCGCCCCTTCTCCAGATGGCGCACGGCGCGGCGCCGGATGTAGTCCTCGCATACCTCGTTGATGCGCAATGCCGACATGACGCGCGCATAGACGCCGAGGCTCTCGAGAGCATCCTGCATGGCCAACGCGTTGATGACGGTGGCCAGCATGCCCATGTGGTCGCCGGTGACGCGGTCCATGCCGGCTCGCGCCAGCCCCGCGCCGCGGAAAATGTTGCCGCCGCCGAGCACCACCGCCACCTGAACACCCATCTGGGTGAGATCGCGGATCTCTCCCGCGATGCGTTTCAGGATCTTCGGGTCGATTCCATAGTCTTCGGTGCCGAGCAGCGCTTCGCCGGACAGCTTGACCAAAATTCTACGATAACGTGCCGTGCCGGTGGTGTTGGTCATTGTCTCGTACCCTACTATAAAAGACCCCGCCGTAGCGGGGTCGATAAGCCGATTTAACATTGGTGTCGGCGCCTGGCCCTTGCGTTTCCTCGGGCTTCTCCTACGGCTTTTCCTGCGCCTTGACCTGCGCCATGACTTCGCCGACGAAATCGTCCTGTTTCTTCTCGATGCCGGCCCCGACTTCGTACCGAACGAAGCGAACCACCTTGGCGCCGGCCTGCTTGAGCAGCTTCTCGACGGTGGTGTCGGGGTCCTTGACGAAGGGCTGACCCACCAGCGTGATTTCCGCCAGATACTTCCGCAGACGCCCTTCGACCATCTTGGCGATGATCTCGGCGGGCTTTTTCTCGCCCTTGGTCTGTTCGGTCAAGATCTCGCGTTCCTTGTCGAGGATCTCGGCCGGCACCTCGCTGGCATCGATGAACGCCGGATTGACGGCGGCCACGTGCATGGCCAAATCCTTCGCCAACGCCTCGTCGCCGCCCTCGAGCGCCACCACGCAGCCGATCCGGCTGCCGTGGATATAAGTGCCGAGCGCGCCCGGCGCCGTCACTTTCACGAAGCGGCGCACCGAAATCTTCTCGCCGATCTTGGCGATCAGTGCGCGACGCTGATCGTCGATGCTGGTCGCCCCCCCGCTGGTGGAGGCCAGCAACGCCTCCAGGGTATCCACCGACGCCGCCAAACCCGACTTGGCGACCGCTTGGGCAAAGGCCTGAAACTCATCGCTGCGCGACACGAAATCGGTCTCGCAATTGATCTCGACGAGAACCGCGGTCGAGCCGCTGCGCTCGATGGCAACGGTACCCTCGGCCGCCACGCGCGACGCCTTCTTGTCGGCTTTCGCAAGTCCGGTCTTGCGCATCAATTCGGCGGCGGCGTCCAAGTCGCCCTGGGTTTCGACCAGCGCCTTCTTGCACTCCATCATGCCGGCACCGGTGCGCTCGCGAAGTTGTTTGACTGAATCAGCAGTAATGTTCATGGTGTTTGAAACGGCCGTCTGCGGCTGTTTTCCTGGTAAGTGTTCAATTGCATCACTGGATGGGCCGGCTCGGGTTGGGCTTCCCCAATCTCAAGCCGGCGCCGCCCTCTTCGGTTCGCTCCAGGGCCGGGCAGTGGCCGCGGACCTAGGCGCCCCCGCCTAGCGCCGCGGCGCGCCGCCCGTGCTGCGTCCCACCGGCCGACGTCGCGGCGCACTCGCCGGACGGGTCTCGGCCGGAGGCGTGTTCGGCACGTCGACCTCGACGTCGTCGACCTCGGCATCCTCGACGGCACCGGCCGCGACCGGGGCGCCCGGAACCACCGTCACTGGCACCTTGCGGCGCGGCGGGGGCGGCGGCTTGCGGCCACCGCGGCCGGCCGGCGCCTGGGGCGGGCGGCGCCCACCGCCACCATGGGCGGAGCGCTTCTTCGGGTTGCCTTCTTCGTCCAATTCGACGAACTCGTCCTCGCCCACCGGCATTTCCGGGGAAGATGACCGTCCTTCGAGTACCGCGTCGGCAACACCGCCGGCGTACAGCAGGATGGCGCGCATGGCGTCGTCATTACCCGGTATTACATAATCGATGCCGTCCGGGGAGCAGTTGGTGTCGACCACTGCAACCACCGGGATGCCCAGCTTCTTGGCTTCGGCAATCGCGATTTCCTCGTGACCCACGTCGATCACGAAAAGCGCATCCGGCAGCGCCGTCATGTCGCGAATTCCGCCGAGGCTGCGCAACAGCTTCTCCATCTCACGGCGCAGCATCTGCGCTTCCTTTTTGCCGCGTCGGTCGAGCGACCCGTTCTGGGCCATGTCGTCCAACTCGTTCAACCGCTTGATGGACTGACGGATGGTCTTGAAATTGGTGAGCATGCCGCCCAACCACCGCTGGTTGACATAAGGCATGCCGGCCCGCGTCGCTTCCTTCTGCACCGCATCGCGGGCAGAACGCTTGGTGCCGACGAAAAGGATCTTTCCGCCGTCCGCCGCCACGCCCTTGACGAAGGCTGCCGCCGTCGCATAAAGGGGCTGGGTCTTCTCGAGATTGATGATGTGGATCTTGTTTCGTTCACCGAAAATGAATGGGGCCATTTTCGGGTTCCAGAAGCGGGTTTGATGTCCAAAATGGACGCCCGCTTCCAGCATCTGTCGCATTGACACGCTGGTCATAAAAAATCTCCTGGTGGGTTGAGCCTCCGCGTATCCCAATCGGCAACCCGTCGAACCCTTGAATTGGAAGCATAATGCCTTCAAATTCGTAGTCTTGCGCCGGGCACCCAGTCGATTGTGACGACACGCGTGCGGGGTTGTTAAAAAGAGCCGCGCTTTATACCATGAACACCTAACGGAAACAAAGCCTAAGGCCAAGTATGAACGTCACCATCAAATCGTCCACCGAACAGGACAAAATGCGCATCGCCGGGCGGCTTGCGGCCAGCGTCCTCGACATGATCGAGCCGTTCGTCCAGCCGGGGGTCAGCACCGAGGAGCTGGACAAGCGCTGCCACGACTTCATCGTCGAGGAATTGAAGTCGGTTCCGGCCAATCTGAACTACCGGGGCTTCCCGAAGACCATTTGCACCTCCGTGAACCACGTGGTGTGCCATGGCATCCCGGGCGAGAAGAAGCTGAAAGCCGGCGACATCATCAATATCGACGTCACCGTGATTCGGGACGGATTTCATGGCGACACGAGCCGGATGTACTTCGTGGGACCCACCCCGATCGCGGCGCGTCGCCTGAGCGAGGCCTGCCATGAAGCCATGTGGCGCGGCATCCGCCAGGTCAAGCCCGGCGCCCACCTGGGCGACATCGGGCATGCGATCCAGACTTACGCCGAGAGCAACAATTTCTCGGTGGTGCGCGAGTACTGCGGGCACGGGATCGGCCGCATCTATCATGAGGATCCCCAGGTGCTGCACTACGGCCGGCCCGGTACCGGACTCGAACTGTCGTCCGGCATGACCTTCACCATCGAGCCCATGATCAACTCCGGCAAACGGGACGTGCGGCTGTTGCCCGACGGCTGGACGGTGGTGACCAAGGACCAGTCCCTGTCGGCTCAATGGGAACACACGATCTTGGTGACGGACGTGGGCTACGAGGTCCTCACCCTGGGCGCGGACGCCGCACTGACGGCCACCGCGGCGGTTTCTTGAACGCGAGCGGCAGGTTCCTGGAGCCGCCCGCCGACTGGGCGTACCTGACCACCGCCCCCGAGGCCCTGCTGAGCGGCCAGTTCTCTCCCCTGGTGTTCCGTCAGGTGCTCGACCGCGGCACCGAACTGCTGAAGGAACGCTTCGTCGCGGACGAGGCCATCGAAGACCTCGTGTTCGATCGCGCGCGCCTGGTCGACATCGCGTTGCGGGCCGCCTGGATACGGCATGCCGGACGCTTCGCGGACGATCTCGCGCTGGTCGCGGTGGGAGGCTACGGGCGCGGCGAACTGCATCCGAGCTCGGACATCGACATCATGGTCCTGTTGCCGAAGAGCGATTCCGCGGATTGGCAGCCGGACATCGAAAAGTTTCTCACCTTCCTGTGGGACATCGGCCTCGAGGTCGGCCACAGCGTCCGCTCCATCGATGATTGCCAGCGCGAAAGTCTCGCCGACATCAGCGTCGCCACCACGCTGTTCGAGGCGCGCCTGCTGGCCGGACCCGAGTCGCTGTTCGCCGGCATGCGCCGCGCCCTGGCGCCCGACCGTTTGTGGTCCTCGCAGGATTTCTTCGAGGCCAAGTGCAAGGAACAGAGCGAGCGCCATCATCGCTACTTCGACACCGCCTACAATCTCGAACCCAACGTCAAATCCAGTCCGGGGGGCTTGCGCGACATCCAGACGATCGGCTGGGTCGCGAAGCGGCATTTCGGCACCGATACGCTCGACGAATTGGTGGCGCACGGCTTTCTGACGCGCGAGGAATTGCGCAAGCTCAAGGCCGGTCAATCCTTCCTGTGGAAGGTCCGCTTCGGCCTGCACGTCCTGACGGGGCGCCGCGAGGACCGATTGCTGTTCGATTACCAGATCAAATTGGCGAAGCTGTTCGGCTACGAGGACGCGAGCTTCACGCTGGCGGTCGAGCAGCTCATGCAGAAGTACTACCGCACCGTCATGGACGTGAGCCTGCTCAACGAAATGCTGTTGCAGCTGTTTCGCGAGGCCATCCTGACGCAGAGCGGACCGCCGGTTCCCATCAACCCGCGATTCCAGATTCGCAACGACTATCTGGAAGTCACGCACCCGGAGGTATTCGCGCGCTTTCCCTCGGCGCTCCTCGAGCTGTTCGTGCTGCTGCAGCAGCATCCCGAATTGCGCGGGGTGCGAGCGGAGACCATCCGCCTGATCGGCACGCACGTGTGGCTCATCGACGAGGAATTCCGCCAGAACCCACGGCACCATCGCCTGTTTCTCGAGATATTGAGCGCTCCCGTCGGCGTGACCCACGAGCTGCGCCGCATGAATCTCTACGGCGTGCTCGGTCGTTACATCCCCTCGTTCGGCCGCGTCGTCGGGCGGATGCAATACGACCTGTTCCATGCCTACACGGTCGATGCGCATACGCTGTTCGTCGTCAGCAATCTGCGCCGCCTGGCGATGCCGGCGTTCAACGATGAACTGCCGAATCTCAGCCAGATCATGCAGTCGCTGCCGCGCCAGGAACTCGCCTACCTCGCGGCGCTGTTCCACGACATCGCGAAGGGGCGCGGCGGCGATCACTCCGAGTTGGGGGCGGTCGATGCCGAGGCCTTCTGCCTGGAACAGGGGCTCGGACGCTACGAAGCGCGTCTCGTCGCCTGGCTGGTGCGCAACCATTTGATCCTGTCGATCACCTCGCAGAAAAAGGACATCAGCGATCCGGACATCATCCATGCCTTTGCCCGGCAGGTCGGCGACCAGGCGCACTTGGATTACCTGTATGTCCTGACCGTGTCGGACGTGCGCGGCACGAATCCGAAACTCTGGAATGCCTGGAAGGCGCGCCTGTTCGAGGAGTTCTACGAACGCACGAAACGCGCGTTGCGGCATGGCCTCGAAACGCCGGTCGACCAGGAAGAATTGATCCGGGAAACCCAGGCGCACGCGCGCGAGAAGATGCCGGGGATCGCGGAAGCCGACATCCTGCGGGTGTGGTCGCAGTGGACGGATGCGTATTTTCTGCGCTACACGCCGGAGGAAATCGCCTGGCAGACCAGCGTGCTGGCCGGGCGGGACGACAGCAACGACGCACCGCTGGTGGCCGTCCGACAGCTCACCGACCGCGGCGGCACGGCGGTGCTCACGTATACGCCGCATCGGCTGCACAGCTTTGCACGAACCACCGCCGTGCTGGACCAGATGGGTTTGGACATCGTCGATGCGCGCCTCATCACGAGCGCAAACGGCTTCAGTCTCGAGACTTATGTGGTGCTCGAGGACAATGGCACCGTGATCGTGGACGAGGACCGGATCGAGGAGCTCGAGCGCGGCCTGTGGCGCAATCTGAAACAACCCGAAGATTCGCCGGTGGCCGTCACCCGTCGCGCTGCGCGGCAGGTGCGTATGTTCTCGACCCCGACCCAGGTGAATTTCAGCCTGGATGCCCGCAATGACCGCACCATCATGGAACTGATCGCTGCAGACAGGCCCGGATTGCTCTCCGAAGTGGGCAAGGTGTTCAAGGCGGAGCATGTGGCGATCAACGGTGCGAAAATCATGACCGTCGGCGAGCGTGCCGAGGACGTTTTCTACATCACCGATTCGGATGGCAGTATCCTGACCGACGAGGCGTGCCAGCGTGTCCAGGATTCGCTGGTGCGCGCCCTCGATCGCCGCGACCCCACGCGCGTCTGACGCGCTTTTTTAAAACGACGGAGCTTATGCCTTACAGCCACCTTCAGGCGACCATCGAGGCCGCCTATGAACAGCGCGCGCAAATCACGCCGCAAACCACATCCCCCGAAGTCGGCAACGCCGTCGAAACGGTGGTCGAACTTCTCGACGCCGGCACCCTGCGCGTGGCCGAGCCGCTGGCCGGCGGCTGGCGCGTGCACGAATGGCTGAAGAAGGCCGTGCTGCTGTCGTTTCGCATCGCGCACAACGTCCCGCAATCATCCGGAAGCTTGTCCTTCTACGACAAGGTGCCCCTCAAGTTCTCCGGATGGGACGAGAGCCGGTTCGCCGCGGCGGGCGTGCGCGTGGTGCCGCCGGCGACGGTGCGACGCGGCGCCTTCGTCGCCTCGAACGTGGTGCTGATGCCGAGCTACGTCAACATCGGCGCCTACGTCGATTCCGGCACCATGGTCGATACCTGGGCGACGGTCGGCTCCTGCGCGCAGATCGGCAAGAACGTGCATCTGTCCGGCGGCGTCGGCATCGGCGGCGTCCTGGAGCCGCTGCAGGCGAGCCCCACCATCATCGAGGATAATTGCTTCATCGGCGCGCGTTCCGAGATCGTGGAAGGCGTGATCGTCGAAACCGGCGCCGTCATCTCCATGGGCGTGTTCATCGGTCAGAGCACGCGCATCTATGACCGGGAGCGCGACGAGATCCTCTATGGACGGGTGCCCGCGGGGGCCGTGGTGGTGCCGGGCACGCTGCCGGCGAAGAACGGCAAGTACGGCCTGGCCTGCGCGGTCATCGTCAAACGAGTCGATGCACAAACCCGCGCCAAGACCTCGCTCAACGAGTTGCTGCGGAACACGGACTAACTGACGCGCCCGGCGGCCGTGGTTGTCGACGAGGGTTGCATCCGCCGCCTGACGCGCCCTAAATCTCGATATTATCGATCAGCCGCGTACTACCCAGCCGGGCGGCGCCCAAAACCACGAGCAATTCGTCACGCGTCGGTGCGCCCAGGTCAGACCGTCGACGGATGGCCACATAGTCCGGGTGCCATCCACGCGCCTGCAATGAATCGACCGCGGTGGCCTCGATCGTTGACCAATCTCGGCCGCCCGACCGAACTCGTTCTGCCACCCGCAGCAGACAGCTGGAAAGCGCCGTGGCTTCGGACCGCTCATCTTCAGTCAAATAACCATTGCGCGAGGAAAGAGCCAGCCCGCTCGCGTCGCGAACCGTTTCGCCCGCGATGATTTCAATCGGCAGGCACAGCTGTCCGACCATTTGCCTGACCACCAAAAGCTGCTGGTAATCCTTCTTGCCGAACACGGCGACGGTTGGCTGGACGATGTTGAAAAGCTTCAGCACCACGGTGCTCACACCGATGAAAAATCCCGGGCGAAAGGCGCCCTCCAACACATCCGCAACCGTCGCGGATGGCTGCACGCGAAATTCTTGCGGCACCGGATACATCTCCTGCGGGCCGGGCGTGAAAACGATATCGCAGCCGCCTTCGGCGAGCAGATCGCAATCATCGTCGAGAGTCCGCGGATACCTGGCGAAGTCTTCATGTGGCGCGAACTGCAGCGGATTCACGAAGATGCTGGCCACCACGACGCCCTCGCGGCGGCGCGCTGCCTGCACGAGCGACAAATGGCCCTCATGCAAATTGCCCATGGTGGGCACCAGACTGATATGTCGCTCCGTCGACAAGCTCGAGCGTAGCTCCGCGATGGTCTGGATCACGCGCATCGGAGATCATTCCGCATTGCCGGTTCTTCAAAACCCATGGACTTCGTCGTCCGGAAACCGGTTCGCTTTGACATCGGCGACGTACTGGCGCGCTGCGCCTGCAATGCTGGAGTTACCCGCCATGAAATTCCGAACGAAACGCGGCGTCCTGTCGACGCTGACGCCCAGCATGTCGTGCAACACCAGCACCTGGCCGCTGCAGCCGACGCCGGCCCCGATCCCGATCACGGGCACCGCCAGGCGCTTGGTGAGTTCGCGGGCCAGCGCGGCGGGAATCATTTCGACCACGAGCATGCCCACACCGGCCACGATCAACTCCTCGGCCTGTCGCCGCAGGCTGTCGGCGGCGGTGTCTTCGCGTCCCTGCACCCGGTAGCCACCCAACGCATGCACCGATTGCGGCGTGAATCCCAGATGCCCGCAAACCGGAATGCCGCGCTCCACCAACCGCTGCGCGATTGGCGCGGTCCAACCGCCGCCTTCGAGCTTCACCATCTGTGCGCCCGCTTGCATGAGGCGGACCGCGTTGTGGATCGCCGATTCGGTTGACTCCTGATAGCTGCCGAATGGCATATCCGCAATCACCCAAGCCGTGCGGTTTCCGCGGGCCACGCATGCTGCGTGGTAGACCATGTCATCGATGGTCACCGGCAGTGTGGTCGGATGTCCCTGCAGGACCATCCCGAGCGAATCACCCACCAACAGGACATCCACACCCGCCTCATCGAGCACATGCGCAAACAAAGCGTCATAGCAGGTCAGCATGGCGATCTTTTCGCCGGCTGCGTGCATCTCGCGAAGGCGATGCATGGTGAGCGGCTTACGGCTGTTCATTCGTCATTATGCCTGTACTGAACGAGTTCCTGACGCATACCCGGCTGATGATGGAGCTGTA
Source organism: Gammaproteobacteria bacterium (assembly GCA_003164785.1). Classification (GTDB taxonomy): domain Bacteria; phylum Pseudomonadota; class Gammaproteobacteria; order Steroidobacterales; family Steroidobacteraceae; genus Bog-1198. The sequence continues at coordinate 65,656 of PLUE01000026.1, forward strand.
CGAGGTCGGCCCGGACGCGGCAAAGGCCCTGGAGCGCCCCCCTCAGCCGAAGCGGCCGGTGATGTAGTCCTCGGTGAGCTTCTGTTGCGGATTCGTGAAGATCAAATTCGTGGGCCCGACCTCCACGAGATCGCCCATGTGAAAATAGGCGGTGCGCTGCGATACGCGGGCCGCCTGCTGCATGTTGTGGGTCACGATGGCGATCGCGTAGTTCGCCTTCAGCTCGTCGATCAAATCCTCGATCTTCGCGCTCGCGATGGGGTCCAGCGCCGACGTCGGTTCGTCCATCAAGATCACTTCGGGGTTGACCGCGATGGTGCGCGCGATGCAGAGCCGCTGCTGCTGTCCGCCGGACAGGCTGGTTCCCGGCTGCGAGAGCCGGTCCTTGACCTCGTCCCACAACCCCGCCCGCTGCAGGCTCGTGTTCACCAGTTCATCCATGTCGCCGCGGTTCTTCGCAAGCCCGTGAATCCGCGGCCCATAGGCCACGTTCGCGTAGATCGACTGCGGAAAGGGCGTCGGCTTTTGAAAGACGATGCCGACCCGCGCCCGCAACTGTGCGACGTCCTGTTTGCGGTCGTAGATGTCCTGGCCATCGAGCGTGATCACGCCGTCGACTCGGGCACTCGGAATCGTGTCGTTCATGCGGTTCAGACAGCGCAGGAAGGTCGACTTGCCGCAACCCGACGGCCCGATCATGGCGAGAACCTGATTGCGGCCGATGTCGAGGCTCACGTTTTTAACGGCGTGCTTTTCGCCGTAATACACGTTCACGCAGCGCGCGGTCATGATCGGATCTTCGATGGAATCGCGCGCCCGGGTGGCCATGGCGGGCGTGCCGTGTTCGGCGGTGTGGTGTTGGATGGGCGGTTCGTCCACGAGATTGTTCAATCGGTCACCCGAAACGTCCGGTGATGTAGTCGTCGGTCTTGCGGTTCTGCGGCGAGGTGAAAATATCGCGAGACGGCCCGATCTCGACGAGTTCACCCAAGTACATAAATCCGGTCACGTTCGAGACCCGCGCCGCCTGCTGCAGGTTGTGCGTGACCACCACGATGCAGTACTTCTCCCGCAGGCCCTGCAGCGTCTCCTCCACCCGCAACGTCGAGATGGGGTCGAGTGCCGCCGTGGGTTCGTCCAGCAACAAGACCTCCGGCTGAACCGCGATGGCGCGCGCGATGCAAAGCCTCTGCTGCTGTCCGCCCGACAGGCTGCGTCCGTCCGCATGCAGCTTGTCCTTGACCTCGTCCCAGATCGCGGCATCGCGCAGGGCGGACTCGACGCGCACCTTCAGATCGGCATGGCGCATGCCGCCGGCGAGCCGCAGACCGAATGCGACGTTGTCGAACACCGACATGGGAAACGGCGTCGGCTTTTGGAAAACCATGCCGACACGGTAGCGCAATTCGGCGACATCGACCGACGGGCTCAGGATGTCCCGGCCGCCGATCAACACCTCGCCCTCGGCCCGCTGCCGCGGGTACAAGGCGTACATGCGGTTGAGCACCCGAAGCAGCGTCGATTTCCCGCAACCCGAGGGCCCGATGAACGCCGTGATCGAGCGGTCCGCCAACGTCAGGTTGATGTTGTGCAGCGACTGGAGTTGGCCATAGAAGAAATTGAGCGAACGAATCACGATCTTCGGCGGCCCGGTGTCCACGGGCTCCGGCGGCACGATCGGGAAAGGCCCGCGAATCTTCAGATGCTTCGGCGGTTTGGTCGATGACATCATCGTCCGGAACCCCGCTCGGCCTGCAGCATCGCCAGGACGATTCGTGCGGAGACGCTCAAGATCAGAATGGTCACGGTGATGATGAGCGCGCCGGCCCAGGCGAGGTTTTGCCAGTCCTTGTAGGGGCTCAGGGCGAACTGGAAGATCACCACCGGCAGATTCGCCATCGGCGCGTTCAATTCCGTGCTCCAAAATTGGTTGTTCAGCGCCGTGAACAGCAGCGGCGCCGTTTCTCCGCTGATGCGCGCAATCGCCAGCAACAGGCCCGTGACGATGCCGCTGCGGGCGGCCGGATACAACACGCTGACCACGGTGCGCCAAGGATAGGCTCCCAGTGCGGCGGACGCGTCCTTCATGCCGAGCGGCACGAGATTGAGCATGTCCTCGGTGGTCCGCAACGTCACGGGAATTGCCAGCACCGCGAGGGCCAGGGCGCCGGCGACGGCGGAGAAGTGCCCCATCCTGACGACGACGATTTCGTAGATGAAAAGGCCGATGATGATCGACGGCGCGCTCAGCAGCACGTCGTTGATGAAACGGATCAGCGTGCTCAAGCGCGAATTGCGGCCGTATTCCGACAGATACGTGCCCGCCAGAACGCCGATCGGCGACCCGATCAGAATGCCGAGCAAGGTCATCACGGCGCTGCCGTAGATGGCGTTCAGCAATCCGCCCTGGGCCCCCGGCGGCGGCGTCATTTCGGTGAACAGATGCCACGACATCCCGGCGATGCCGTGGGAAATCAGCGTCCATAAAATGGCGGCCAGGCACGCCAGCCCCGTGAGCGTCGCGAGGAGGGACAGGACCAGAAACGCGCCATTCTTGATCTGGCGAAAGCTGCGCCGGGTCATACGTGACCCGACGTGTTGCGCTCGAGTCGCCGCAACATGGCCTGAGCGACCGCGATCACGGTAAAGGTGATCAGGAACAGCAGCAACCCCAAGGCGATCAACGAGGACGTGTAGAGGTCGCCCACCGCTTCGGTGAATTCATTGGCGATGGCCGATGAAATGGTCGTTCCGGGGGCCAGCAGCGACATGCTGATGCGGTGTGCGTTGCCGATGACGAACGTGACGGCCATGGTCTCGCCGAGAGCGCGGCCCAAGCCCAGCATGATGCCGCCGACCACGCCCACCCGCGAATGCGGCACCACGACGTTCCAGATGACCTCCCAGGTGGTCGCGCCGAGCCCGTACCCCGACTCCTTGAGCATGGGGGGAACCGTGTCGAAGACATCGCGCATCGTTGCCGCAATGAACGGCAACACCATGATGGCCAGCACGATGCCCGCCGTCAGGATGCCGATGCCGAACGGCGGACCCTTGAACAGCACGCCGACGAAGGGAATCGGATGAACATGCTCGATGAGCCACGGCTGCACGTGCCGCTGCAGGACCGGGGCGAGGACGAAAAGGCCCCAGATGCCGAAGATGATGCTGGGAACCGCCGCCAACAGCTCGACCGCCACGCCAATCGGACGCTTGAGCCAGGGCGGACACAACTCCGTCAAGAACAGCGCGATCCCAAAGCCCGTCGGGACCGCAAGAGCCATGGCAATCAGGGAGGTCACGACCGTGCCGTAGATCGGACCCAGCGCGCCATATTCGTCGGTGACCGGGTTCCAAACTTCCCGGGTGACGAATCCAAAGCCGAAATGCTTCACCGCCGGCCATGCACCGCGCACCAGCGACAGTGCGACGCCGCCCAGAATGAGCAGCACGAGGATCGCGGCCGCCAAGGTTGCGGCGCGGAAAACCCTCTCATAGATAAACTGCTTTGCGGCGTGCCTAGGATCGATGATCGCCACGATTCAATCTCGCTCCACTGCCGCCGAAAGCAGCCGCGGCGGCACGTTTTTCGTGCCGCCGCGGCCGTACATGAATACTAACCTACTTGCCAGTATAAACCGGGTGACCGGCCGTCGTAATCGACGACGTCCAGGTGGCCTTCACCTGGGAGATCAGGGACGCCGGCAACGGCACATAGTCGAGTTCCGCCGCCATGGCGCCGCCGTCTTTGTAGGCCCAGGCGAAGAACTTCAATGCCTCACCGACGGCCACCGCGTCGGACGGTTGCTTGTACACCAGGATAAAGCTTGCGCCCGTGATTGGCCAACTCTTGGCGCCGTCTTGGTCGGTCAATATCAGATAATACCCGTCTGCATGGCTCCAATCGGCACTGGCAGCGGCCGCCTGGAAGCTGTCGGCGCTGGGCGCCACGGACTTTCCGGCCTTGTTGGTCAACGTGGCGTAAGCCATCTTGTTCTGCTTGGCATACGCGTACTCGACGTAGCCGATGGCGCCATCGGTCTGGGTGGTCATGTTGGCGACGCCCTCGTTGCCCTTGGCGCCGATGCCCGCGGGCCATTGCACGGACGAATTTGCCCCGATGGTGGACTTGAACTTTGCGCTCGCCTTCGACAAGTAATCGGAGAACAGGAAATTCGTGCCCGATCCGTCCGAGCGGTACACCGGCGCAATGTCCGTGCCGGGAAGATTCAGCTTCGGGTTGAGCTTTTTGATTTGCGGATCGTTCCACTTCGCGATGTCGCCCAAATAAATGGCCGCAATGGTCGCACCGTCCAACTGGAGCTGGCCCGACGCGATTCCCTTGATGTTCACCACCGGCACGACACCGCCGATGATCATCGGAAACTGCACCAGTCCGGCCGCGGTCAGATCGTCCGGCTTCAACGGCATGTCGGATGCGCCGAAGGTCACCGTCTTGGCCTTGATCTGCTTGATGCCGCCGCCCGAGCCGATGGACTGGTAGTTCAATCCGACGCCGGTCAGCTTCTTGTAGGCATCCGCCCATTTTGCATAGATGGGGTACGGGAAGGTGGCGCCGGCGCCGGATATCTCGGTCGCCGCGGCCGCAAAGGTCGCGCACAGGGCCGCGCCGACCACTGCAAAGCGCTTGAGAATTGTCATTTTCATGTTCTCTCCAAAAAGTTCCATTCGTTCGCTCAAACAAAACGGGCTGCGCCATCCGGCGCAGCCCTCTTGGCTCACGACCCGAGAGTCATGCTGTCTTAGAACGGATAGTAGCGGAAGCTCGCGAACACCATGTTGTCATTGGCGATCGGCGCAATGTCCTTGGCACCTGCGAACGCCTTCCGCTCAGTGTAAGAATATTGCATACCCACCTGGTAGCGGCCGGACTTGCCGTTCCACGGCTTATACCAGAAGCCAGCCGTGCCCTGCTCCACGACCCGGGTGTTGCCCGTGCACGCGCCCGTGGCCGTTTCGTAGTTGCAGCCGCTGTTCACGTAGAGCGGATTGCCGTAGCCGTAGCCCGCAACCGTGCCCGTCGCCGAAGTCCCGTAGTAGGCCTGGGCCGATTCCTTCTCCTCGCCCGCGAATACGTACACATCGAGCGCCGGAGAGGCATGCAAGGTCAAACCCGCCAATCCTTGGATCTCGCTGACCGCGTGCATGGCGCCGGCCGCATCGAACGTCACGTCGGTGAGCTGACCCGCGCCGTAGCGGCCGATGCCCTTGCCGCCCATGCCGGACACCTGGAAGTCGAGCATGCCAGGAACGACTTGAACGGTCAGGCCCGCTCCCACGCCGCCGCCGCTGACATCCTGATTGCTGTAATTCAGACGCTCGTAGAAATCGCGATACAGACCGAACACTTCCGCATGCACGCTGCGGTCCGCGATCGTCGACTCATAAGCGAACTTGGCAATCACGTCCGGGACATGGTTCAGCGACAAAGTGTTGGCGCTGTTGAAACCTGAACCTGCAGCGGAATTGTCGGTCAGAATGACGCTCTTCGGATAGGCATTGGGTCCCGTGTAGAAGGTCGTCTGCGGATTTTCCAGGGCCACCGCGATCCAATAGGTCTTGTCGAAATCCTTGGTGATGCGGATGCCCGGCTGACGCGCGAACGTGAAGCCCGGGATGTACTGCGCATCGATCGTCGGCACGACGTCCTCGGCGCGCGGCGTCATGCCCTTGCCCTGCATGGTGGCGAGCGACCAGTTCTGGCCGGCCAGGAAGTGCAGGCCTTCATCGGCCCAGTCGATCTGGTTGTACATCACCCGGATGCGCGGCGTGTACGAATTGGTCTCGTTGGAGTTCGCGGTCTGGGCGGCGCCCAGGAAATCCAATTCACCGTAGAACGACAGATGCACGTCCGTCGTCGGGTCGCCCTCGGCCAGCGCCGTGATGCGGCTCTGCCGCGCGCTGAAGCGAAATTCGCCGGTCTTGCCGGTGGACACGTTGTTGAACGGGATGCCGCTGAAGGTCGAGGCCATGTCGGCCGTTTCGGCCTTCGTGCGATAAATCGTTTCCAGCGCGCCGAAGCCGCCCAACGTCAAGGTGACGCCCTTGTAGTAGATCTTGTCGGTCTTCGGTTTGGCGGCATCGATTTGGGTCTTCACTTCCACCGGAATCGACTGGGTCACCGCAGTGACGGAGGCGGTCGCCGCGGAGGCCTGCGCGGCCGCCTTGTCGGCCGTTGCCTTGATCTGCTGGTCCGAGGCAGTCTGCGCGTCCAAGCGGCGTTGCAGCTGGTTCACTTGTTCACGCAGCGCGTCCATCTGCGCCGACATCTCCTTCGCGGTATCGGGCGCCACGGCGACCGGCTTGGCCTTGTGCTGCGTGGCCTTGTGCGGCTTCGGCGCGGGCGTGGTGTCCGAAGACTGCTGGGCCCCGGCGGCGCCGGATGCCGCCATGTTAATCAGCGCGCTTATGCTGGCGCCGAGAATGAGAGATTTGGATCTCGTGGCTTGCATCGTAGTTTTTCCTTGGTGTTGAATCGATAATCGACTGCGCTCGGTCACGGACGCGATCGCACATTAAAAGAAGGTGGAGAGCCCGAAGGCCGCCAGGCCGGATCCCGCTGCATCGCCCTTATTCATTGGCGGGAATGTTCGGCTTCATTGGCGGGAATGTTCGACGTTAACTGTTACAGTTTTATGACAAAGGCCTTCCCCCCCCTGGTTTTTCTTGCCTTTACATTGCATCGGTCGGCTGCACGCGAATGCGGCCGCCGCCGCCGCCGTGGCGGCTCTGCTAAACTTAGGTGCATGTTCACCGGCATCGTCCAAGGCCTCGCAACCGTCACGGCGCTGACCGAGAAGCCCGGACTGCGCCGTTTCACGCTGGGCTTTCCGCCCGGGTTTGCGCAGGGGATGATGGTGGGAGCCAGCGTCGCGGTCGACGGTGTCTGTCTCACGGTGACCACGCTGCATGGCAGCGATTCGGCCGACTTCGATGTCATGCTGCAATCGCTGTCGCTGACCACCCTGGCGGCGCTACACCCCGGCAGCCGCGTGAACGTCGAGCGCGCCGCGCGCGATGGCGCCGAGATCGGCGGCCATCCCCTGTCGGGACACGTCGATTTCCGTGCGACCCTGGCGGAGATTCGCCGCCCGGAGAACAACCACGTGATGCGCCTGGCGGTGCCCTCCCCCTGGATGCGCTATATCTTCGCGAAAGGCTACATCGCCGTGGACGGCGCGAGCCTGACCGTCGCGGAAGCTCAGCGTGAGCGGGACGGCTCGGGGTGGTTCGAAGTCTGGTTGATACCCGAGACCATGCGGGTCACCGCTTTCGCCGACAAAGCCGTCGGCGCCTTGTTGAATATCGAGATCGAGCGGCAGACGCAGGTGTTCGTGGACACCGTGCGGGACGCCATCGATGCGCGTCTGGGAGCGCTGCAGCCCCTCATCGAGGCGCTGCTGCGGGAGCGAGGGCTGACGCTCGACGACGTCGCGCGCCCGCTCATCATCCGCTGAGGAGCTTCACCGGTCGACCGCCGACGCGACCGACCGAAACGAAGAAGCCGTGCAATGGCATGATGGGGAAGGGGAAATGGCGCAACGCCGATTTGGTCGATTGACGGCGCAGCAGCGTGCGGAGTTGTTGCGCTACGTCGGCACGCTATAGCAGGTAGGGGAGTGACGATCGTTCATGGCTCAAGAACTGACGATTCGATTCCGGGTGGATTTCGGTCGCCAGTGCTCGATAGGCATCGGCAAGATCGAACTGCTCGAGGGTATCGCGGGCACCGGTTCCCTGTCCGAAGCTGCACGACAGATGCGCATGAGTTACCGGCGGGCGTGGCTGCTGCTGGCCGACCTGAATCTCAGCTTCGATGAGAAAGTCGCGCTCACCAGCACCGGCGGGCGTGGCGGCGGCGGCGTTCTTCTGACCCCTTTCGGGAAGCGATTGGTGGCGGAATACCGCAATATGGAGGCCGACCTGAAGCCCTTGCTCGAGTCGCATTTTCAAGACTTCGGTCACCGCGTTTCCGCATCCCGGGCGCCGGCCGCCAAGAAACAATCGGTCCCGATCGCTTCCATCAAGCGCACGACCGGGGCACGTTGATACCGGCTGTTCGGCCCCAATGCCGGCGTGTAGGCGGATGCCTACACTACGGTCTGGCCGCGGAGCGGAACTGAGTAGGTTTTGAACTGTCTCAATCTGTGAATCGAAACGCGTCACTTGGGTGATGAGCGCCGCATACATTCCAGCGGCGCCGATTAGTGGTGGTGATGTTATGCAAAATCGAACCAAATTTAGGACCTCGTTAGTTCTTGCTTGCGCGGCAGCGATGAGCTTGGGCGCGGGCACGGCGTTTGCTCAGCACGGTGGCGGTGGCGGCGGCGGCCATGGTGGCGGCGGCGGCCATGCGTCGGCGGGCGGCGGACGTGGCGGCTACGGCGGCTATCGTGGCGGCGGGTACGGGTACCGGGGCGGGTACGGCTATCGCGGCGGCTATGGGTACCGCGGCGGCTATTACGGCTATGGCGGCTGGGGCTGGGGCTGGGGCGGTCTCGGATTGGGTCTGTATTTCGCCACGTTGCCGCTGTACTACTCGACCTACTGGTGGGATGGCATACCGTACTACTATGCCGACGACACCTACTATCGGTATGACGATGGCGCGCGGCAATACATCACCGTGGCTCCTCCGGAAGGGTTGGCGAGCCAAGCCGGCAGTGAAGAACCGGTGGGAACCGACCTGATCGCCTACCCGAAGAACGGCCAGAGCGAGGCACAGCAGGCGAAGGACAAGTACGAGTGTCACCATTGGGCGACCACCCAGAGCGGATTCGACCCGACCCAGGGTGCACCCGCCGCGGGTACCGCAAGCAAACGCACGGACTACATGCGCGCTCAGGAAGCCTGTTTGGATGGCCGAGGATATAGCGTCAGGTAAGGCGTTCGCGAAGTGAGGCGCTCGCGTTCCGCGGCACGAATGCCGCGGAACGCCGCTCTGGCGCAACGCGGTCGCCCGCTTTGAAGCGGGCTCGCTTTAAAGGGCCGGCGCGACTCTAGGCCAGCAACAATTCCAGGGTTCGGTAGTAGATCTGGTGCAGGCGGTCAATGTCGGCCACCCGGACGGATTCATTCACCTTGTGAATCGTGGCATTGATCACGCCCAATTCGATCACTTGTGCGCCCATGGGCGCGATGAAACGCCCGTCCGAGGTCCCGCCGCTGGTCGACAACTTCGCAGTGATCTGCTCCTGCTCGAGCACGGCGCGCGTCGCGGCCTGCGACAGCTTCCCGGGGACGGTCAGAAACGGTTGCCCCGACACGAACCATTCCAGCGAGTAGTTCACGCGATGGCGTTGCAGGATTTCTTCCACCGTCACCTTGAGCGAATCGACCGTTTGCACGGTCGAGAACCGAAGGTTGAAGCGCGCCTTGAGCTCGCCCGGAATGACGTTGGGCGCCCCCGTGCCGGCGGACAGATTCGAGACCTGGAACGAGGTGGGCTGGAAATGCTGGTTGCCCTCATCCCAGGCGCGTGAAGTCAGTTCCGCCAGAGCAGGAGCCAGCGCGTGAATCGGATTGTCGGCGAACTGGGGATAGGCGATATGCCCTTGGACGCCGTGGACGGTCAGGCGTCCGCTCAAGCTACCGCGTCGGCCGATCTTGATGGTATCGCCCAGCAACGCTTCGCTGGACGGTTCACCCACCAGGCACCAATCGATGGGCTCGCGCCGCTCACGCAGGACTTCGACGACCCGCCGGGTCCCGTCCACCGAGGGCCCCTCCTCGTCGCTCGTGATGAGGAATGCCAGGGTGCCTTTGTGTTCCGGGTAACGACCCACGAACGCCTCGCTGGCCGTCACCATGGCCGCCAACCCGCTCTTCATGTCGGCTGCGCCGCGTCCGTATAACATGCCATCCCGGATGGCCGGCACGAACGGATCGGTCTGCCAATCATCCAGCGGCCCGCTGGGCACGACGTCGGTATGCCCGGCGAAACAGAACACCGGCCCCCCGCTGCCACGCTTGGCCCAGAAGTTGTCGACCGGCCCGAAACGCAGCTTCTCGACGCCGAAACCGATCGCCTCGAGCCGCTCGATCATCAGCGCCTGGCAGCCACCATCCGTGGGACTCACGGAAGCACGCGACATCAGGTCCTGCGTCAACTCGAGGGTTGTGGACGGTCTGAGCGTCGCCATCAGAACCGCAGCACGGGCGGTCGTCGGCGCAGGTTGGCCCATAACCCGCCGGCGCCCAGCGCGACGGCGGCGATCAATACCCAGCCGGGCATGGCAAGCCCCAGGAATCGCCAGGTAACCTTGGCGCATTCTCCCGAGCCCGTCAGCACTTTGACCAGCACGTCGGTGAGGGGAAACACCTTCATCATGAAGTCGAGCGACGCGCCGCAGGCCGCGACGGTTCCGGGCGGCAGACTCTGGATATAGAGCTGCCGCACGGCGACACCGCTGGTGGCGAGCGCGGCCAACGCCAGCAGGCACGCATAGACCCGCCTGCCCCACCCGGCCGGGTAGTGCGCCGCAGCGATCGCGAACAGGAGGCCGATCGCAAAGATGCCCACGCGTTGAAAGATGCACAGCGGGCACGGTTCCAGGTGCAGGACATACTGCGCGTAATAAGCGTATGCCAACAGGGCTGCGCAGGCCAGAAACCCCAGCAGATTCGCCGTTCTTGCCGTCATCGTCAGGCGCGTCAACGGCGCGTGACGGCGTGTGCGGCGTCGATTTGCTTGGCCACGTCCTCGAGCGAGGTATGCCGGATATCCTTGCCATGCACCATATAAATCACGTACTCACAGATGTTCTTGGCGTGGTCGCCGATGCGTTCCAGGGCCCTGACGATCCACATGATCTCCAGCGCCCGCCGGATGGTGCGCGGGTCCTCCATCATGAACGTGATGCACTGACGATGGATGGACTCGTACTCCTCGTCCACCATTTTATCCTCTTGCGCCGTTTTCAGGGCAGCCTGCGAGTCCATGCGTGCGAAGGCATCGAGCGCGTCGTGCACCATCTGGGCGACCTGGCGGCCGAGGTGTTTGACTTCGCGGTATTTGTCGGCGGGCCGCTCCATCGTGGCGAGCCGTGACGCGATATACCCGATCTTTTCCCCCTCGTCACCGATGCGCTCGAGGTCGGTGATGGTCTTGATGATCGCGACGATGACGCGCAGGTCGCCGGCGGCCGGGGCGCGAATGGCGAGAATCCGGCTGCACTCCTCGTCGATGGACACTTCCATGCCGTTGACCTTGTAGTCGTCGGTGGCCACGGATTCGCCGAGGCGGCTGTCGCCTTCCACCAGCGCGGTAATGGCCTTGTGAAGCTGCTGCTCGACGAAGCCGCCCATCTGCAGCACCTGGTTGCGCACCTTTTCCAGATCTTCGTTGAAGCGCCGGGAGATGTGATGAGTGAGGTCGGCAGTTTCCATGAGGGTTACCTTGAAGCCAGAAGTGCATCAGCACAAGAAAAATATACTCGACCACACGCGGATACCGTAACCCGGTGCCGCGTCCGGTGTCTGCCGATCGCGCCTCGTCTGCCGAGCCGGTCATACACGGCGTCCGGCACGCGCGTCATCGTTTACATCCGATTACCGCGCGCGTCAACAGTGAGCGCGATAAATGTGACTTCAAGCTCTCGCCACCGCGCGCACGCTCGCCGGCAAGAGGCGTTGCAGCGGAAAGTGGCAGGTAAAGACGCTGCCTTTTCCCTCCGTGCTCTGCACGTCGAGCCATCCGCCGTGCAACTGCAAGGCATGTTTGACGATCGCCAATCCCAACCCCGATCCACCTCGTTCGCGCGACCGCCCGGCGTCGACCCGGTAGAACCGTTCCGTCAAGCGCGGAATATGTTCGGCGGGAATCCCGATGCCGTTGTCGGAGACCGAAAAGTAGACGCCTTCGTCGTCGGCCCACCAACGCATCCGCACCATGCCCTCGGACGGTGTGTACTTGATGCCGTTGACCAACAAATTGGTGAATGCCGACTCCAGTTCCTGCGTCGAGCCGAACAGGCCGTCCTCGGTGTCCAGCTCCAATACGATCTGGCGCGGGCGATCGGTCCGCGCCAGCGCATCCCGTTGCATCCGCTCCAACATGCCCGGCACGTCGATGGGCTCGCGCACCGCCTCGCCGTCGGTGGACTCCAAACGGGACAACTCCAGCAGATCCGCGATGATGGTATTCATGCGCTGCGCCTGGGAGCGCATGTCCCGGATGGGACCGGCCCACGCCTCGTCGATGGAGGGATCGTCGGCCAGCACGTCGAGATAGCCGGATATCACGGTGAGCGGCGTCCGCAATTCGTGCGACGCGTTGGCCACGAAGTCCTTGCGCATGGCTTCCAGGCGCATCTGCCGGGTCACGTCGCGCGCCAGCAACAGCGACTGCCCGGCGCCGTACGGCACCAATTGCAGCGCAAGGTACAGTTCGGCGTGCACCGGCGGCCGGATGATCAGCGGCATCGCAAAGTCGTCTCCGTGCAGGTAACGCACGAACTCCGGGGCGCGGATCAGATTGTCGATGCGCAGCCCGATGTCGACCGGCCGCTTCAATCCCAGCAGGCGGGCCGCCTGCCGATTGAACCAGACGATTTCATGCTGCGGGCTCAAGATGATGACGCCATCCGGCAGCGCCGCGGTGGAGCGCCGCAACTCCCGGTAGAGCTGCACGAGGCGCTGCTTGTGGAACTGCTTGCGTCGATGCAGCCGCACTACTTGTCCGATGACGTCACCCCAGATGCCGCCCAGGTTGGGGGGATCGATCTGCGAGCGCAGCCGCAACCAACGGTCGAGTCGGTAGAGATTGCCGAGCTGCCAGCCCAGGTACAGGCACGCGGCGGCAAGGAGCCACAGCCAGATGGGCCCGATCAACAACCCGGCGCACAAGCCAGCGATCAGAATGCCGGCGAGGCGCGCGAGCGCGAATGTCCACATCGATGCCATGGGCGAAGGTTAGCTCGCTTTAAGAGTCTCGCGCTGAGAACCGATAGCCGGATCCTCGCACCGTTTGCACCAAGCGCTCCAACAAATACGGCTCGAGCGCCTTGCGCAAACGCCGAATGTGCACGTCCACGGTGCGCTCTTCCACATAGGTATTGCCGCCCCATACGCGATCCAGCAACTGGCCCCGGGTGAACACCCGTTCCGGATGTGTCATGAAGAAATGCAGCAAACGGTATTCCGTCGGTCCGAGCGGAATCTCCCGGTCGCCGGCGCTGACGCGGTGGCTGGAATCGTCCATCTTCAGACCGTCGACCTCCACGATGTCGGCGGCGCCCGCAGGAGCGGCACGCCGCAGCACGGCCTGAATACGCGCCAGAAGCTCCCGCGGCGAGAACGGCTTGGTGATGTAATCATCCGCGCCGCCTTCGAGTCCGCCGACCTTGTCCTGCTCTTCCGCGCGCGCCGTCAGCATGATGACCGGGATCTCCTCGGTGTCCTTGGCCCGCTTCAACGACCGCGTCAACTCCAAGCCGCTCATATCCGGCAGCATCCAATCGACGAGCATCAAGTCCGGCCTGACATCGACGATGCGCGCGCGCGCCTCGCGGCAGTCCTCCGCTTCTCGGACCTCATAACCGGCGCGGCGCAAGCCGAATGCGACCATGTCACGAATGGCCTTTTCGTCCTCGACGATGAGAATGCGCTTTGCTGTCATATGATCCGCTAGTCCCTTGATTCTTCTGGCCCGCTATTACATTCCTGATATGTGACAGTCCGATGACTACGGCCTGCCGCCCGTCGGGCGGCCGGTCATCGGGCCGGCCCGGCGCCGGCCGTCTTACGCTCCAGTTCCGTCAACGCTACCTTATCGCGCACATACTGCGGTGCGAGATCGGCGGGGTCCCCGCCCTCGCCCGCGCGCAGGCGCAGCGCACCGAGATACGCCATATCCCGGGCGTCGGGCAGCGCGCCGGACGCGCCAGGCAGCAGCAACAGTCCGGGCAGGGATTGAAGTGCAGGGTAGGCGGCAAATCCGCGACCGATTCCGTGAAAGGCCCCGGTAAACGGCATGTGAACGGCCAAGGCATCGCCCACTGACTGCGCCGAGCCCACCGCCATTGGCCGGGTGGCAACCAGCCCTCGGGCCGAGTCTGCCTCGAAACACCCCCAATAGACCTCCCCCATTCGCGCGTCCAGGCACGTGAGGACGTTCGACGCCCCGCCACGGATCGCCTGCATCGCCAATGCTTCCAACGTGGTCACCCCGACCAGCGGCAGGCCGGCGCCGAAGGCCAGCCCTTGTGCCACCGAGACGCTGATCCGCACGCCGGTGAAGGAACCCGGGCCGACGCTCGCCGCGACCCCATCCACAGCGGCGAGCGCGGTGCCGGCCTCCGCCAGTACCGCGTCGACCATCTGCAGGATCTGCTCGGCGTGTCCACGTCCCACCTCCTCGAAGCGGCCGACGAGACCCTCGTCGCTCAGCAACGCCACCGAACATCCTTCGGTTGCCGTATCGAGAGCCAGGACCCGCAAGGTCACGTGACCGACGTCGCCGAGGCCGGCATCGTCCCGATGGGGGCGCCAGGGACATCGGACTCACCAGCCGTACCGGCGCCCCGGGCGGCACGCGATCGGCTCAGGCGCTCCACGAGAAATTCCGCCCCCGCCGATGCCTCGGTGATCACCGGACTGGGCGGCAACGCCTTGAGAAACACCTTGCCGTAACTCTTGGTCTTCAGGCGCGGGTCGCCAAGCACGATCACGCCAAAATCATCGAAGTCTCGAATCAATCGGCCGACGCCTTGTTTGAGCGCGAGCACGGCCTGCGGCAGCTGATATTCGGAAAAGGGATTGCCGCCGCGCCGACGAATGCCTTCGAGACGCGCCTTCAGCAGCGGATCGTCCGGCGAGGCGAACGGCAGCTTGTCGATGGCCACGATGGAGAGCGCCTCGCCCTTGACGTCGACGCCTTCCCAGAAGCTGCCGGTCGCGAGCAGCACCGCGTTACCCAATTCCCGGAACTGATTGAGCAACGCTTCACGCGGCGCCTGCCCCTGCACCAGCACCGGAAACGGCGGGTTGGGAAACCTCGCCTTGAGCGCCGCGACGCCATCGGCCAGACCGCGATAGCTGGTGTAGAGAATGAAGGCGCTCCCGCCGCTGGCCTCGAGCATCGGTGCGCAGGCCTCGATGAATTTGGCCGCGAAACTCGGATGCTGCGGCTCGGGCATGTTGCGCGGCAGATAAATCCGTGCTTGGGTTGGGTAATCGAATGGGCTGTCGATGTGCAGCGTGCGCGCTTCCGGCAGACCGATTCGCGCCGCAAAATGCGCGAAATCGTCCCCGATGGCCAACGTGGCCGAGGTGAACACCCACGCGCACCGGCGAGCTTCGACGTAGGCCCGCAGTCGATCCGCAATTTCAAACGGCGTGAAATGCAGCGACAAGCCGCTGGCGGCGGCCTCCACCCATTTCAACCCCGATTCCTCCGGCACCGAACCCAGGGCACCGAGGCTCGCCGCCAGGCTCTTCGCCCGTTTCGCGCAATTGGCGATTCCGGCGCCGGCCCCCAAGCCGTCGAGTTCCTTGGCGAGGTCGCCGAGAGCGGTCTCGAGTTCCGGCAGCACATCGAGGAAGGCTTCCGGCAGGCCGGGCCATTCGTACCGGCCGGCGCCTCCGGGAAAACGCGCCCGCAGATCATCGAGACGCGCCTCGACGATCGACAATTCGCCGATGATGGCGTCCGAGCGCACCACGGCGGCCGCCAGTTCCGCCGTGACGTCGCGGGTCAGGATCTGCACCTGGCGCACCGACCAAACCTGGCCGAAGAACTGCGCGGCGATGTCCGGTACCTGATGCGCTTCATCCAAGATGACCGCCTGCGCGCCCGGCAGCAGGTCGCCGAAGCCTTCGTCCTTGAGCGCAAGGTCGGCCAGCAGCAAGTGATGGTTGACGACCACGATCTCCGCGGCCTGCGCGCCGCGGCGCGCGTCGATTACGTGACATCGATTGAACTGCGGGCACTCCTGCCCCAGACAGTTCTCGCGGGTGGAGGTGATCATCGGCCACACCGACGACTGTTCCGGCAGATCGGTGAGTTCTGCAAGATCGCCCGCCTGGGTGGTCGCCGCCCAGCGCGAGATCCGTGCCAGCAAACGCGCGAGTCCGCGTTCGCCGCCCAACAGCGACGGCTGCTGCATCGTGAGTTCGAGTCGATGCCGGCACAGATAATTCGCCCGCCCCTTGAGCAGCGCCACCTTGACGGGCAGACCCAACGCCTTCGCCAGCATCGGCACATCGCGTCGGAACAACTGATCCTGGAGCGTCCGGGTGCCGGTGGAGATGATCACGCTGCGCCCGGACAGCAGCGCCGGCACCAGGTAGGCGAAGGTCTTACCGGTGCCGGTGCCGGCCTCGACGATCAAGGGTTCGGTGTTGGCCAACGCATGGCCCACCGCCGCCGCCATCGCCGCCTGCTCCGGGCGATACGCGTATCCGGGCAAGGCGCGCGCGAGCGGGCCCGCGGCGCCGAACACATCTTTATAGTCGGTATTCATGTTGTGACCGGCCGTACGTCTTCTCGCCGCCTATTTCACGACTGCGCGAAAGCGTGCGTACGCAACCGATTTGGATTTGAGGGTCATGCGCAGGTTCCATCGTATGTGAGTGTAATCGCTGGCGACTGCTCGCCGCGAACGACCCTCCGAGCTCATCACGCGCAAGCCTTCCGGATGACCGAAGGTGACGCCGCCATCCACGGAATAGGTGACTTCGGCGCCCGGTCCCGTGGCCGAATCCGCGACGTACACCATGTGAGCCGGCACCGCCCGCGATATCACCGGCCGCACGATGTCGGCAGCCCCACGATTGCGAATTTCCAGTGTATAGATGACCGCATCGCCCGGCACGACTCGATCGGCGGGCGCCAACACGACGACGTCGTGGCCGTCCTGAGACGTCGTTACTTCGACCTCGGCGATTGCCTTCACATCGATTGTGGGCAAGGTGGCTTGACCACTCACGGGCGCGCAAACGCACAAAGCCGCGCATATCAAGCGGATCCTGCACATTATGCTCGTGGAAATTATCAAAATTAATTTAAAATTTCAATTAATAAACAATAGGTTAAAGTATAAATATCGAATAAACATAACGGTCCGCCTCATGGCCGTGCGGCCCAATCGACTTTCTGTTCACTTTAGAGTTGGCGGCTCCGTCATCTGTCTGTCATTGTCCCGCGCCTCGTACAGACCGCTCTTCAGAGGACCTTCATGGCTACCGCTCCCAAGCACGTGACATCCCTTGCCTCGTTGAACCACCACGTCTCCAATTGGGTCGATGAGGTTGCACGGCTGACGCAACCCGACCAGATCTATTGGTGCGACGGCAGTGACGCTGAATTCGCAATGCTGGAGCGCGAACTCGTCGCCAAAAAGGAACTGTTGCCGCTCAATCCCGACAGCTATCCGGGATGTTACCTGTATCGCTCACATCCGTCCGATGTGGCGCGCGTCGAGCATCTGACCTTCGTCTGTACCCAGGAGAAGGAAGACGCCGGCCCGAACAATCCTTGGATGGCGCCGGGCGAGGCGCACCAGAAGATGGACGCGCTGTTCGACGGCTGCATGAAAGGTCGTACGTTGTATGTGGTGCCTTACTGCATGGGCCCGATCGACTCACCCTTCTCGCGGTGCGGCGTCGAGATCACGGACAGCGCCTACGTGGTGCTCAACATGAAGCTCATGACGCGCATGGGCGAGGCGGCCCTGACGCGCATCACGCGCGATGGCACGTTCGTCAAGGGCCTGCATTCGATCGGCGATCTGAATCCGGACCGCCGCTTCATCATGCACTTCCCGGAAGAACTGTCGATCAAGAGCTTCGGGTCGGGTTATGGCGGCAACGCGCTGCTGGGCAAGAAATGCCACGCCTTGCGCATTGCCAGCTGGCAGGCGCGCACCGAAGGTTGGCTGGCGGAGCACATGCTCATCGTCGGCATCGAGAATCCGCAGGGCGAGGTGCGATACCTGGCGTGCGCGTTTCCGTCGGCCTGCGGCAAGACCAACCTCTCCATGCTGATTCCGCCGACCAGCTACAAGGGTTGGAAGGTCTGGACCGTCGGCGATGACATCGCCTGGCTGCATCCCGGCAAGGACGGCCAGCTGTATGCCATCAATCCCGAATCCGGTTATTTCGGCGTGGTTCCGGGCACGAATGCCAAGACCAATCACAATGCCTACGAGACCATCCGCAAGGACACCATTTTCACGAACGTCGCCGTGACCGCGAACAACGAGCCGTGGTGGGAAGGCTTGACCGAGGGCACGCCGGTGACCGACTGGCAGGGACGTCCATACGATCCGGCCAATGGCCCCGCCGCCCATCCGAACTCCCGCTTCACCGTCGCCGCCAAACAGAATCCGGTGTACTCGAAGCTCGCCGACGCGCCGGGCGGCGTGCCGATCTCCGCCATCGTCTTCGGCGGCCGTCGCCGCACCTTGGCGCCGCTGGTCTATCAGGCTCGCAGCTGGCTGCACGGCGTGCTCGTCGGCGCCGGCGTCGCGTCGGAGACCACCGCGGCGGCCACCAGTGCGGTCGGCGTTCTGCGTCGTGACCCGATGGCGATGAAGCCCTTCGCCGGCTACAACTTCGGCGATTACTGGGCGCACTGGATCAATGTCGGCGCGAAACTAAAGTCTCCGCCGAAGATTTTTCACGTGAACTGGTTCCGTCAGGACGAGGGCGGCAAGTTCCTTTGGCCCGGCTTCGGCGACAACCTGCGGGTGTTGTGCTGGATCTTGGATCGCTGCGCGGGGACTGCCGAGGCGCGGGAGACCGAGATCGGACACCTGCCTAGGCCTACGGACATCGACGTCGACGGATTGGACATTGCGCCCGGCGCACTCGACGAGCTGCTCGCCGTGAGTCCCGAACTGTGGCAGGGGGAATTCGAAGGTATCGGCGAATATTTGGCGGGCTTCGGCGATCGCATTCCCGACGCCCTCAACCAGGAGCTGGCCGCGTCGTTGGAGCGCGTTTCGAAGGCGTGAGCCATCCGTCGCCGCGCCCGGCGCGGCGACTACTCTTCGCAGGTGTAGCGGATCACCTGCGACGAATTGCTGTCCGGTGCCTTGCCGAGACCGATCAATCCTTCCCCCCGGATCTGCATGGAATCGCGGCGCACGAAGGCCTCTTCGCCGTCCTTGCCCAACACGAACGTCCCGTTGGTGCTCTGATCGATCAGCATGAATTTATTGCGGTTGAACTCGACCCGGGCATGCAATCTCGAGATGAGATTCCCCTTGATGACGAGATCATTCTCCTCGGCGCGACCCATCGTGATGTTCGCGTGCGCATTTTCCACGAGCACTTCCTGCCCCTGGTAGCGCAGCCGTAACCGCAATCCTTGGTTGCCGCGCTGCCGCGACGTGATGGCGATCGCCGGCACCATGCTGGTGATGTCCTCGGTCTGCCACAGCACTTCGAACAGCGCTACCTCACTGCTGCGGCCCTTGAGCGTTGCAATATCGATCTGCCGCACGGACGCCCGCCAGTCGCTCGACAGCTTGTCCACCATGGTGGCTGTGGTGATGATCTGCCCCGCCTTCGCCTGGCTCGTCATGCGGTTCGCGGTGTGCACCGCCGACCCGAACACGTCACGGTTCTCGAGCACCACCAGCCCATAGTTGCAGCCGATGCGGATGGCCACCGCCTGCTCGTCGACCTTCAGCTGTGGATGCAGCACGATCTGCTTCTGCATCTGGGCGGCGGCGTTGAGGGCGTCGTCAGCGGTTGGAAAGGTCGACATGACCTCGTCGCCCATGGTCTTGATGACCGTACCGTGGTTCTGCTCCGTCGCGGCGCGCATCACGTCGACGCAGATCCCCACCATATCGCGCGCGCGCAAGTCGCCGAGCAACTCGTATAGTTTGGTACTACCGACCACATCGGCAAATAGGATCGCGACTTCGATTTCTGTACCCATAGGCCTGCCAAATTATACTTAATGCGACTGGCAGCGCTGTAGGCGATTACGCAGCTAAACCCTGATTGACGAGAGGAATCGCGGAAAACAGCATTTCCGGGGCGGCGTCCGGCTTGGCGGCGACCTCGGAGAGGAACCGGCGCCAAGCCCGCGCGCCCTCCCGGCCCGCCATCAAGCCATGCATGTGCCGGGTCACCGAGTGCAGGCGAATCCCGCGAGCCGCCTGCCGCTTCGCATAAGGGACCATCTGTTCGATGATGTCCAGGGGCTGCGGAATGCGCCAGTCAGGATTGACGAGCGCCTGCTCCAGCTCGGCGAGGACCTCGGGCCGATGATAGGCCGCCCGGCCCAACATCACGCCATCGAGGCCGCCCCCGACCTGCGCCGCCGCCACGGCCGACTCAGTAAAGCCGCCATTGATGACGATGGGGAGGTCCGGGCGCTCCGCCTTCAGCCGGTGGGCGTAGTCATACTTGAGCGGTGGAATCTCCCGGTTCTCCTTGGGCGACAGACCACGACTCACCGTTCCGGCGCGCGCTTGACCGGACGGGCCGCTGCCCAGGCCACCCAAAATGGCCGCGCGGGCGTGCACGATCAACGCATCGACGCCCGCCGCGACGACCTGCTCGACGAACCCGTTGAAGAACTCGTAGGTATCCTGGTCATTGATGCCGATACGGCATTTCACCGTGACAGGAATCTTTCCCTGCACCGCGTCACGCATGCGCTGCACACATTCCGCAACCAACGACGGCCTCAGCATCAGGCAGGCGCCGAACGCCCCGCTCTTGACCCGCTCGCTCGGGCAACCCACGTTGAGATTGATTTCGTCGTAGCCGGCCGCGGCGCCGATGCGCGCCGCGCGGCCGAGCTCCTCCGGGTCGCTGCCCCCCAGCTGCAGTGCGATCGGATGCTCACGCACGTCATATTCCAGCAGGCGCATGGCGTTGCCGCGCACGATGGCCGCCGAAACGATCATCTCGGTGTATAGCAAGGCGTGCGGCGCGTAGAGACGGTGCAGCGACCGGCAATGGCGGTCGCTCCAATCCATCATCGGCGCCACGTTGATCCTGCGGTCGAGGGCCTGGACCGATTTACCACCTTTCACTGCATTTTCCCGCGTATCCATTTGCATTCCGTATCACCTTCGATCACTTGGCGACCTCATCGACCGCTACGTCCGGGAGCAGTTTACCCGTAAGCCGTGGGGCCGGTCCAAAACCGCCGACCTGGCGCTATGTACTCCGTCTCCAGTCGAATTGATTGGACCCAGGAAATCGCTCAGGCATCGGATACTGCGAATTATCCAGCAGCATCAATCCCCAGTACCCAGGCCCGCTTTGAGAACAGCCCCGGCGGAGCACACAGATAGGCTTTTCTGAACTCTTCCCAGGAATATTGGCGTTGGGTGGTGACGACATCCTCGATGGTGCCGCGGGCCATCACTTGGCAAAGATTGAGTAAATACATGGCTAGGCCGAGCGTACTGCTCCGCCGGACGCAGAGCATCACGCTGCTCCCAGTGCCGACACCGCCGCGAGCATCGGATCCTCGGCGGCAATCAGCCAGACCTGGATCTGCCGGCGTAAGTCATTTATTTACATAGAGTTTTGTTCCGACGGACCGGCTGCTCCAGCCTCAGGACCGAGACGCCGATCTTCGTGCTGCAGCCGCGCTGCAGTCACCATACAATTGCGCCCATGAATCAGCCTAGCCCCGCTCTCGACACCCTTCTTTCCGACGATGATCTGCGCGCCTGCGCGCGTGCGCTGCGCGCCATCGAGGCCGATCGCTCGCATCTCACGCGCCTCAATCAGGAGCAGCGTCGCGAACTGCTGATGCTCGCAGGCCTCATCGCCAAACCCGAAGGTCACGAGCTCGTCAAGATGAGGAAGGCATTCCGTCGGGCCGAGCGAGAGATCACGAAACAACACGACCGCAAGGTGCTCGAGACGGCGGGGCTGCGGGTGCAACGGCATTCCCCCGTGTATGCACCTCTCTGGGTCGAACCGCCCAGAATCGAAGGCGTCGATGAGCGGCCCGAATTGCACCGGGAGCTCACCTGCTATGTGTGCAAGCAACCTTTCGTCAAGATGCATCGCTACTACGACTCGCTGTGCGACGCCTGCGGCGACTTCAATTACGCCAAGCGCGAACAAACCGCCGATCTGACCGGTCATTACGCGCTCGTCACCGGCGCCCGGGTCAAGATCGGCTTTCAGGCCTCGCTCAAATTGCTGCGCGCCGGTGCGCATGTCATCGTCACCACGCGCTTTCCGGTGGATGCCGCGGACCGGTATTCGAAGGAGCCTGATTTTCCCGCGTTTCGCGAGCGGCTGCAGATCCATGGACTCGATCTGCGGCATACACCGAGCGTCGAGATTTTCACCCGGTTCCTGACCGAAAGATTGCCGCGGCTCGATTACATTCTCAATAACGCATGCCAGACGGTGCGCCGGCCCGCAGGATTCTTTCAACATCTGCTGACCCGCGAGGACCAAGCGATCACCGCGCTACCGGAGCCTTGGCGGGGGCTGCTCGCGAGTCACGACGATCTGCGCCGGACCCTCGACACGTCCCAGCCGCACGATGCCGGCGCGCTGGTGACGTCGGCCGCGCAGTGGCACGGCGAGGGACTGCTCCACAGCGCCGCCCTCTCCCAGCGCCGCTATCTCGACGAGGACTTTCGCGACGGCGAGTCGCTGTTTCCCGCGGATCGTTACGATGAGGACCGGCAGCAGGTCGATCTGCGCGGGATCAACAGCTGGAGGCTGCGCATGCACGAGGTCGAGACGCCGGAGCTTCTCGAGGTGCAGCTCATCAATGCCATCGCACCCTACATCCTCAATGCCCGCCTCAAACCGCTCATGCTGCGCACGGCCGGCCGCCACAAACACGTGGTCAACGTGAGCGCGGTGGAAGGCCAGTTCTATCGCGCCACCAAGACGGAGAAGCACCCGCACACCAACATGGCGAAGGCGGCGCTCAACATGATGACGCGGACCAGCGCGCCCGACTTCGTGAAGGATGGGATACACATGAACGCCGTCGACACCGGCTGGGTGACCGACGAGGATCCGGCGGTCCACGCGGCCCGCAAAGCCGAGCTCGGCTTCGCCCCGCCGCTCGACATCATCGACGGCGCGGCGCGGATCGTCGATCCGATCTTCGCAGGACAGCTCACGGGCACCCACGTCTGGGGCCACTTTCTGAAGGATTACAAGCCGGCGCGTTGGTGACGCGCGGCGCATCGCGGTTTGGATTTCGCGGACGCCCTGCATTGGTGTTGCAGTCCGGCTTGCGGTCAATTCATCAGCTTCGATGATCGGCGGTTCGTCAGGCGCGCTCGTCGCATGAAGCTCGACCCCGCAGTCGTGCTGCCAGGGGCTTGGGGGCCCCGCCGGTTTCGCCTCCCCGCACCGGGACGATCCGCCTATAATCGATCCAATCAATTGGCTTGAACGGGGAGAGTGCCGATGTTTTCGCGCAATGGTATGGCTTTGGCCTTGATCGTGCTGTCACCGGCACCCGGCTACGCCGCAGCAGGCTATCAGGTGTTCGTCACCAACGAGAAATCGGGGGATGTCACCGTGATCGACGGCGGCGAGAACAAGGTGATCGCCACGATCCCGGTCGGCAAGCGGCCGCGCGGCATTCACGTCAGTCCCGACGGCAAGACGGTCTACGTCGCGGTCAGCGGCACGCCGGTGGGCGGGCCGCCGGAATTGGATGCGAAAGGCAACCCGATTCTGAAGAAGAACACCGATGACGACGACGATGCGAACGCGGACAAATCGGCGGACGGCATCGCCGTCGTGGATGTCGCGGCCGACACGCTCATCCGCAAGATTGCGGCGGGCTCGGATCCCGAAGAGTTCGCGCTCAGCAAGGACGGCACGCGGATCTACATCTCCAACGAGGATACGAAGTCGGCGACGGTGATCGACATCGCCGCGCAGAAGCTGGAACACATCATCCCGGTGGGCCAGGAGCCCGAAGGCGTCACGACCACGCCGAACGGTAAATTCTTTTATGTCACCTGCGAAGCGGGTGGCGACGTGTTCGCCGTCGACACCACCAGCTTTACGGCGGTGGCGCATTTCAAGGTGGAAGGCCGTCCCCGCAGCATCGACTTCCTCCCGGACGGCAGCATCGGTTTCGTGCCGTCGGAGTCCGTGGGCCAGGTGAACGTGATCGACACCGCGCAAAACAAGGTCTTGAAAACTCTGACGCTGCCCACCGGTTCGCGTCCGATGCGCGTGCGCGTCGCGCCGGACGGCAAGAAACTCTACGTCAGCAATGGCCGGGCGGGCACCATCTCGGTGATCGACAGCCACAGTTATGAACTGGTCGACACCATCAAAGTGGGGCCTCGCCCGTGGGGCCTCGTGATCTCCCCCGACGGCAGGTACCTTTACGCCGCCAACGGCCCGTCCAACGATGTGTCGGTGGTGGACCTCGCATCGAACAAGGAAGTCACCCGAATCAAGGCGGGCACCAGCCCATGGGGTCTGGTCATCGTCCCCAAGGGGAAGTAGACGCAGACCCGGTGGCCGCCCGAGGACCTACTGGCCGACGACGAAGACCTCCTGGGCAATGATGCTGCGCGTGAAGCCCTCCTTGTAGGCGCGCGTGCGGATAACGGTGGGCGCCCCCAGCTTGATGGGCTTGCCATAAACGGGGTCCGCGGTGCCGGGCACACTGCCGTCCAATGTGTAATGGATCTCCGCGCCAGGCTCCGGCTCCGCCAGCGTCACCTCGATCGGCTGCGCAAACGTGCCGCCACTCGGCGCGATCGACGGCGGCGCCAGAACGTCCTTCCCCGGCATGCTCATGATCCACTGACGCATCAATTCCACGCCGCCCTGATCGATGGTGTTGCGCGCGAGCGGCGGCATGCGGATGTCGCCGGTCGTGTCGATGCGCATGAAGGCGATCGAACGCCAGATGTCGTGGGGCGCAACGATCCGCGGCCGATCGATGCCCTGATCGATCAACACCGATCCATTGACGATTTCCTGCTTGTCGAGAGGCGTGCTGAACCGCGCGTCAAAGTTGGCGACGGTACCGCCCGGTTGATGGCAATGTGAGCAGTTCGCATCCATGTACGATCGCGCCCGATCTTCCAGGCTTCGCGAGGTATCGTTCGCCACCGCAAGTTTGCCGAACGTCGCCAGATCCGTCTCCTTGAACGAGGACGAGAAGAGACCGAGGTGGTTCCAGACCCGGAGTTCGTTGTCGGTCACACCGGATGGGTAGCTGAAAGGATGATTCATCTGGCGCGTCTTCACACCGAGCACACCGCCGGCTCTCGCGTTATGACAGGTGAGGCAATCCTGCCGGCTCGGGTAGTACCACGGCTGGCTGTGGACCTCTCCTGCCGCGTCGGTCATCGACACCTCCTCGGTCACGCCCGCACTCAATAAATCCGCATCCCCATGGTCCGGTCGCCACTTGTAGTCCACGCCATACACGCCGCCCTGATCGTCCACCACCAACAGGCGGGTTTCCAGCCGCCGCTTGGCGTCTGGATTCCGAGCGTCCGTTGAGAGCTCGAAGGTCTTCACGAAAACGGTGCCAGGTGGAAATTTCCACTCTCCGGTCGGGGAGAACTGCACCTTGTCGTTGGGGATGGCGACCCAGCGGGTCTTGAAGGCGCCGTCCGACCAGAACGCGACGATGAGATCGTAGGGAATCAAGCCGGCCGCGGGGGTCAAAGTGCGAAGGTCCTTGAAGGCCCCGGTCTGCGACAACAGCAGCGGCATGGCGCCGCCGGCGCGGTGCGGCATGCGCAAATAGGCGGTTGGGGCCACCCGCGAGGGGATACCGTACGCTGTCGCGCCCTCGGTGCCTTCGCCGTGGCCGACCGCCGAAGCCGCCAGCGACAGCGCCGCCGCGAATGACAGAATCGAGCGATAAACCGACATCTTCAATTTCAGGCCCCTTCAGAATCCAAGCGACAGCTGCGGGGTCGCCGGCGTCGGCGGACGGAACAGATCCGTCGCCAGGTCGTGGCGATCGCTGGAATCCTTGAAGCCAAGCTTTCGGCTCGCCAGTTCGAAGCGCGTACGAAGCAGCTCGGCGTAGGGTCCCGTCCCCCGCATGCGAACCCCGAATTGCGAATCATAGTCCTTACCGCCCCGGGTTTGGTTGATGAGCGACATGACATGCTTCGCGCGGTCCGGGTAATGCTCCGTCAACCACTCACGAAACAGGATTTTGACTTCATGGGGCAGCCGCAGCAGCACGTAGCTCGCGCAGCTGGCCCCCGCTTCCCGCGACGCCGCCAGTATGTCCTCCATTTCATGATCCGTGATGGCCGGAATCACCGGTGCCACCATGACGCCGACGGGAACCCCCGCCGCTGCCAGCTGTTGGATGACCCGCAGACGGGCCTGTGGCGATGCCGTGCGGGGCTCGAGAGTGCGTTTGATGTCGTTCGTGAGCGACGTGACGCTCACCATGACTGAGACCAATCTGTCCCGGGCAAGTTCCGCCAACAGGTCGATGTCGCGCAGGATCAGCGCGCTCTTGGTGATCACGGTCACGGGATGGCGGCAACGAGCCAGGACCGACAGAATGCCGCGCGTGATTTCGAGCCGCTTCTCGAGCGGTTGATAGCCGTCGGTGTTGATGCCCAGAGCGATCGGTTTACAGACGTAGCGCGGTTTGGCGAGCTCCGCCTCGAGCAGGCTGACCGCGTTGTCCTTGTAGAACAGCTTGGTTTCGAAGTCGAGGCCGGGCGAGAGCCCCAGATAGGAATGACTCGGGCGCGCGAAACAATAGACGCAGGCGTGACTGCACCCGCGGTAGGGGTTGATCGACAGGTCGAATCCGACATCCGGCGAATCGTTGGAGGTGATGACGCTGCGCGCGCGGTCGGGGAGCACCGTTTCGTTGACGCTGTCGGGCACCTCGTCCTGGTACCAGCCATCGTCGACCGGCTCGAGGGTCTTCGAGTCGAATCGCCCGGCCAGGTTGGACAAAGCGCCCCGGCCCTTGAAATGCTGGTGACCAATGAAGCGGCGAGCCATGAGACGACTCTACGCGGTGTCCGCTCGGAGGTAAATCCAGTACTCGGGGGCCCGTGGTACTGTATGAATTAGCGCGCCACCCGCAACTTCCTGGCCAAGGTCTGCGCATCGAACGGCGCGCGTAAACTGGATGAAGGAGGGAACGAGGAAGCTCTCATGTCGGATTTCGATGGCGTGCCGCAATCGACGGTTCGCGTCGATCGCGAGACGGACGCGTCCCTTCATGAAAGGGTCTCGCCTGCGCGCCAGCACCGCGGCGGCCGCGAAATCGCGGGGCAACAGGTCGAGGAAATTGCGCATAGCGCCAGCCGGATATTCCGATTCGGATCCGGATGGCGGCCACGCCTAAACCAAGGCGCCCGCGGCGATTTTCGCGGCGTTGCGCAAATCATGTTCGAGGTGTTCCCGCAACTCCAGGATTCGGTCGCCTTCTGCTCGCAGGACCGCTGACGGATGATAGGTGGATAGAATCCGCGCGCCTCCGGGATGCCACAGTTCTCGTTGCCGGGCCCCGTCGATCGACAGGTTCGCGCCCGTCAACGCGCGCAAGGCCGTTGCGCCCAGCGCGACGATGACCATCGGCTTGACGGCGGCGATTTCCTGCTCCAACCATAGGTTGCAAGCATGGATCTCCCCGACGGTGGGTTTTTTATGCAGTCGACGTTTACCGCGCGGCTCCCACTTGAAGTGCTTGACAGCGTTGGTGACGAATAACTGCCCTCGTTCCAGTCGGGCGCTCGCCAAGCATTCGTCGAGCACCCTACCCGCGGGCCCCACGAACGGATGCCCCCTCCGATCCTCTTCGTCCCCGGGCTGTTCACCGACGAGCATGATGGTCGAGTGCCGCGGGCCCTCGCCCGGAACTGCCTGTGTAGCACGCTTCCACAAGTCACAGCGGCGACAATTTTTCGGCCCCTCTCCGGGAGAAGCCGCATCAATCAGGTCGCGCTTGACTGCCTTCGCCATTGGATCTCCTTCGTATGGAGAATACCGGGAAGCCTGGGATGATGGCAGTGCGACGATATGCTCGAAGAGGGGGTCGGCATTAGCCGACGCCCCTCCGTCGCGCCAGCCCGCTGCACTCTGCCCGTGGAGCCTGTAGGAATCGACGCACAGCCGCTTGCGGAACGCGCCGCGTGCCCGCGCTGCGGCTGACGAGGACAATACACGTCAGCAACTCAGGAGTGCCCTCATGAAAGTCGTTTCCAGCTTGGCCTTGAGCATTTGCCTGTTGGCCGGCTGCATCAGCAGCGGCAGTCCGCCGCCCCCGGAAAAAAACACCACCGTCGTCGTGCCGCGCGATAGTAAAACCGTCGTGATATGCCAGGATGGCTCCAAACCACCTTGTAATTAACGGACGCCGCTTGCCGCCGTTCGATCGGCGGCAACCAGCCGCCGAACCTGCCCCCATAGCTGCCCCGCAAAAATCACACCCTTGGCTCGCACCGGCAGCCGTGCGCCTTTGATGACCTCGGCCGCCCAGGTATTGCACGTGTGGAATCCCGAATAGCGGACTCGGGAACTGAGATACAAACTCCCCGAATAGGGGCCGGGCAGGCCAGCGTATCCCTTTCCCATGATGTCGGCCTGCGATTGGGAAAGCGCATCCCATACCATGCGTTGCACCGCGCCCAATTCCTCGGGCGACACCGGTATGGCGATTACGTGAGGCTCGCCGAACGCCGCGGCGGGCGACGCCGCCAGTCCCGTGGCCAGCAAGATTCCCTCGCCGGGCCAGACCGCCGCCAGCAGGGCTGGCACGGAATGATGCTTGGACATGAGATACCGCCGGTCTGCGAAACCGAAGAACACGTAACGCGCCTCCGGAAATTCCGCGGCGACCGATCCGAGCGGACGCTGCAGTTCGTCCACGGCAAATCCCACATCGATGTGCCAGCCGCGGCGCGCGACGTACAACGTGTCCGCATGCGACAGGCTGACGGCCAGCAACCCGCCGGCCAGCAGCAACCCCAAGCCCAACGGTGCCGCGGACATCGCTCATCCTCCCGAGATCAAACCGAATTGCTGCGCGATCAATATCAATTGCAGGGCGCTGCCCGCTCCCAACTTTTGCTTGATCGACGATTGGTGATTGGCCGCGGTTTTCGGACTCAAACCCAGCCTCACAGCGATGTCATCGATGGCGAATCCCTGCGCCAACAGTCGCAACACCTCGAGTTCCCGTGTCGACAATGACTGCGCCAGATGCGCCTCGCTGGCGGATTGAGTCGTCATCGCCAGTTCCACATCCGGGCTGATGTAGCGGCGGCCGTCCGCAACGGCGCGCACCGCGCTCACCAGCAGATCCGGAGCGCTCGCCTTGCTCAAATACCCATAGGCGCCCGCGTCCATCGCATGCGTGGCGTAGATCCCATCCTGGTACATGCTGAACATCAGCACGCGCGCCGCGGGCCGGCGCGCGATCACCCGGCGCAAAATCTCGATGCCGCTGACGCCCGGCAACGCAATGTCCAGCACGATGACGTCGGGCTGCAGTTCCCCATCCAGTTGCAAGGCCTGGGCAATGTTCGACGCTTCGCCCACCACCACGAGATTCTCGTCGCGTTCGAGCAGCCGGCGATACCCTTCGCGCACGACGGCGTGATCGTCCACCAACAGCACGCTGATCCGGAGCTTCGCCAAGGTCATGGGTCCCCAGCCTTTTGCGGCAAGCCCATGATCGGCACGGCCGCCACGATTTTGAAACCTTCTCCGGGCCGGCTGGTGAGCGCCAGAGAACCGCCGAAAGCGGCCACCCGTTCGCGCATGCCGACCAGACCGAGTCCCGCGCGGCGGGCGCCGATGGTCGTCCCGACACCGTCATCGGCGACGCTCACCTGGATGATGTCGCCGCCGCTCGAGTCGTGGCGCTTGACGATCCGAATGTCGACACGTCCCGCCCGTGCATGCCGGGCCACATTGGTGAGCGCCTCCTGAATCAGACGAAACAACACGAGCGCGCGAACTTCATCCAATTCGCTCAAGTCGGCATCGATCGACAGACTCATCGTCACGCCGACGAGGCGCGCGCGCCATTCGCGGACGCAATGCTCGAGCGCCGCCGCCACTCCCAGAGCGTCGAAGCCGACGGGTCTCAGTTGCCGAATGAGGCTGGCCACCACGCCATAGAGGCGATCCACGTTCTCGATCATCCCGCGGGCCGCCGAACTGATCTGGACATGGTCCTGGGGTGGAGCATCTCGGATCGATACTGCATCGAGCTTGATGACGTTGAGGTACTGTCCCAGCTCATCGTGCAGGTCGCGCGCGAGCGCCTTTCGTTCGGATTCCTGCATATCCAGATATTGTTGCGCAAGGCGCTGATTTTCAGCCAGCGCGTCCGCCAGTCGCATGTCGGTCAACGTGCGCAAGGCGAGCTGTCGGCGCGCCTCGACATAACGACGTGTCGAGAACCAGATGAGACATGTAGTAAAAACGAGCAATACCGCCGGCAATTCATCGACCTGGAGACGCTCATGCAGGTGGGCCCATGCCATGAGCTTCTCGCTGAGGTCGAAGCGAACGCACAGGATTGCCGCCGCCAGGGAAATGAGGCCGACCAAGGTCATATCGCGGCGCGCGACCATGTTTCTGCCTCTCTCTCCGTCGAAGGTTGTTTGCCCCGCCACTCCTTTTCTCCTTGGGTCGACAATCGGGAAGAATTCCTATTCTCACGGCCCGACCCCTATGAAACCATGCCGGCCTTCAGCTGAAGGGAGCATCAAGACTCCATCGGCGCTTCAAATCCGAGAACCCATGATCAACCGCAGACCCTCGCATATCGTGTGCCAATCCTTGATCGCCGGCAGCATGGGGCTGGTCGGCGGTTGGTCGGCTGCCGCCACCCTCGACGAAGGTCCGGGCTCGGGGGCAGCCTTGCCGCAGATAACCGTCATCGCCACGACCCCGGTACCCGGGCTGCGCATCGATGTCGACAAGGTCCCGGGCAACGTCCAAAGCCTGTTCAGCGCCGACCTTGCGAAGAATGGTACCGCCGATCTTACCGGGTCGCTGAACACGCAACTCGGCAGCGTGACGATCAACGACACATTGGCCGATCAGTTCCAGCCCGACATTCTATACCGCGGGTTCGAGGCATCGCCGGTACTGGGGACCCCGGAGGGGCTGGCCGTCTACCAAAATGGCGTGCGGATCAACGAGGCCTTCGGCGACAGCGTGAATTGGGACCTGATCCCGGACATCGCGATCGATCGGGTGGATCTGGTCAGTGCGAGCCCGCTGTTCGGCCTCAACGCACTGGGTGGCGCCTTGTCCGTGACCATGAAAAACGGCTTCACCTATCAAGGCTTGGGGGCCGAACTCTCCGGCGGATCGTTCAACCAGCGCGCGGGCTCCGCGGACTTCGGCTTCAATCAGGGCATCGTCGGGTTCTACGCCGCCGCCCGGGTATCGAGCCAGGACGGCTGGCGGATCTTCGCCCACGATTCGCTGAAACAGTACTACATGGATCTGAGCCTGCACGGCGACGGTCCGACGATCGACCTGAGCTATTCCCGCGCCAACAATCAATTGAACGGGCCGGGAGCCGCACCGGTCCAATCCCTGGCAATCAATCCGGAGAATGACTTTACCGGCCCCCAGAACAACATCAACAATTTGGACTTCTTCACGCTGAATTCCGCGTACCAGTTGAGCAAGGCGCTGGCCGTGCAAAACGTCGTCTATTATCGGAATTATCGGCAGACGGTCGCCAACGGCGACAACTCCAACTACACCGCCTGCACCGACATTTCAGCCCTTTGCCAGAGCGACGCTGTCACGCCGCTCACCACGGCGAGCGGCGGCATGATTCCCGACCTCACCAACGGCGGCACCACCCTCATCGGGCAGAACGACTTCGAATCGATCCATTCGCAGACCTGGGGCGGATCGCTCCAGTTCACCAGCACGGCCCGGATCACCGATCACGGCAATGCATTCGCCGCCGGCGCCACCATCGACACCTCGGAAACCAAGTTCATCTCGGGCACGGAGGTGGGCGTCCTGGACGCCTCGCTCACCGTCCTGCCGTCGCCCTTTTTCGTGAGCACGCCCGAGGGCACCGGTTTTTCAGCCACACCGGTGGTGCTGGACAGCACCAGCAAATACTACGGCTTTTATGCCACGGACACCTTCGACGTCACCTCGGATCTGTCGGTCACGGCCAGCGGACGGTACAACATTGCCAAGGTGGATCTGTCCGACCAGCGTGGCACGGCGCTCAATGGCAACAATCGCTTCACGCACCTCAATCCCGCCGTGGGCGCCACCTACAAAATCTCGCCGGCCGCCACGGTGTACGCGGGCTATTCCACCAACAACCGGGCGCCCACGCCGAGTGAAATCGAATGCTCCGATCCCCTTCAGCCGTGCTTGCTGCCCAGCAATCTGGCGGGTGATCCGCCGAACTTGAAGCAGGTCATCGCTCATACGTTCGAGGTGGGCGCACGCGGCCACATCAACGTGGCGGAAACCCATGGCAGCCTGTCATGGAACGCAAGCGTGTTCAGGACGAATCTGGACGACGACATCTATGGCATCGCGACCTCCGTCAGTACCGGCTTCTTTCAGAACATCGGCGCCACCCGTCGGGAAGGCTTCGAAACCGGACTAAATTATCAGGACCAGCAATGGGTGATCTACGCCCAATACAGCTACATCGATGCGACTTTTTTGTCGCCCCTGCTGTTGAACTCGCCCTCGAACCCGTATCAGGACGCGGACGGAAACATTCAGGTCTTGCGTGGCGACCACCTGCCGCTCATCCCGAAGAATCGACTCAAAGTCGGCGCGGATTACGCGCTCATTCCCAACTGGTCGGTGGGGGCTTCGGTGAGCTACGTCGGGGCTTCGTTCTACAGGGGGGATGAGTCCAATCAAAACCCGGAATTGCCGGGCTATACGCTGGTGAGCCTCCGCTCTTCATACAAGATCACCAAGCAGGTCGAAATTTTCGCCAATGTTCAAAATCTCACCGATCGGCGCTATTCCACGTATGGGCTGTATAGTGACCCCACAGGCGCGGGTGCTCCTGGCGTACCCCCGGACGCGAATTCCAACGGTCCCGGCGTCGATAACCGCTTTCAAAGCCCCGCCATGCCGCGGGCCTATTTTGGCGGCATCAAAGTTAAGTTTTAGCAACGCTCGCACGATTCCGCGTATTTGT
Source organism: Gammaproteobacteria bacterium (assembly GCA_003164785.1). Lineage (GTDB taxonomy): Bacteria > Pseudomonadota > Gammaproteobacteria > Steroidobacterales > Steroidobacteraceae > Bog-1198. Next base: position 98,768 of record PLUE01000026.1, read on the forward strand.
AAATCAGTGAAGTCTTACGCTGCCGTGCGCGCTGGAGGGATTGTCCCCGCCGCCCAATCGCCTAGCCTGCAACGTCGATATCCGACCCTGCGGATATGGCTAGAGACACGCGCGATATGTCAGATCAAAAGCAGTTGCAATCACCGATCACGCCCGAGCATGAGACCGGCCTGGCGTCATCCGGCGTCATCGAGCACATCCAGAGTGCCAACGAACATCAAAAAGCGCTGTTGGCCCGCGAACTGCACGATGAATTAGGCGGACTTCTGGTGGGCGCGGTGATGGATATCGCTTGGGCCGAACAGCATCTGACCGCATCGCCCGCGGAATTGAAACAGAAGCTGCTGCGCGCCCGACAAACGCTGTCGGCTGCCATCGACCTGAAACGGCGGCTGATCGAGGATCTGCGCCCGACCCTGCTGGACAATGTCGGCTTGTTCGCGGCGCTCAGATGGCATGTGCAGGCAACCTGCAAGCGGGCGGACATCACCTGCAACATCGACCTGCCCGATGATGAACAGCGATTTCTCCCCAACATCCCGATCGCGCTGTTTCGGATCGTTCAGGAGGCGTTGGCGGTGATCCTGTCGCGGCCCCATGCTGCACCGGCAGAATTCAGCGTGACGATCGGCTCCCAGGCGTTGACGATCAAGATTACCAGCGCCGGGGAAGCGACCGCTCCGGCCCCTCTGCCCGATGACGCGGCCCATTCATTGGCCGCCATCGAATATCGCACCGCAACCTTGAACGGTGTCTTCAATTATGCCGACGCCTCGGCAGGCGCGCTCGGCATGACCGCCACCTTTCCGCTCGAGGGCCTGCTGGCAACTTTCTGAGGGGCCCGTATACTCCGGCCCCTTTGACCTCACACAGCCGGAGGATCGCGATCCCGCTCGGGGTGACGGTGTTTTCCCACCGCCGCGATGAAGGACTTGGCGTCCTCGGCGGAATCGACGGATGCCTGCCGGAGCAACCCGGGGTCCGGCTGTCCGTCCGGTCCCTCGGTCGAGATCCCGGCCTGGTCTAGCAACACCGACGAGCGCCCCAGGGCCAGAATGGTTTTGCCGTGACGATATTGATCCTTCACGAACTCGATCGAGTGACCGTCCCTTCCGAGAATTTGTACGGCCTCATCGCCGTCCGGCAGGACCACGGCGTCGAACAGCACCGCGGGCGAATTCTCGAGGGTCCCGTCGACCTCGAAGTCCTCGCCATCGACCGCCCTCACGGTGCCAAGTCGGCTCGCCAACAGCCGGGGCACCGCGCCCGCGGCCGTGAGCTCGCCGAGCAAGGTGGTGATCGATTCCGACTCGATTCCGTCCGCGATGAGAATCGCGATCTTTCTCGTTTGGATTCCGCCATCCCCCGGCAATGCCAGCAATGAAAGCGCCGGCGATTGCGTCACTTCCGCCTTCGGCACCTGCTTGGTTGCGCGAGGCATGGCGTCGGGCAGAGCGATGCCCAATCCCTTCGCGACGGCGCCCGCGAGTTCCTCCGACACGTTGCGCAGCGACGCGACCATGCGCTCGCGGATCGCCGGCACAGTCACCTTGCTCAATTCGAACCGGAAGCCGCCGATGATATGCGCCTTCTCCACCACCGTCTGGCTGTCGAAGAACAATCGCGCCTGATTGTAGTGTTCGGCAAACTTCTCAGGCTTGCCGCGGACTTTGTCCACCGGCGTGTTGTTCTGTTCGATCGCCGGCGGAAACGAAACGAATCCGTTCTTACCCGCCTGAAATGGACACCCGCCGCCCAGCGAGTTCGGTTCATAGGACACCCGGCCGCGGGGGATGGCTTGCCGATGCAGGCCGTCACGCTGGTTGTTGTGCACGGGCGCCAACGGCGCATTGATTGGAATCTCGTGGAAATTCGGTCCCCCGAGGCGCGTGATCTGGGTGTCGATGTAGGAATGAATGCGGCCGTGGAGCAAGGGGTCGTTGCTGAAGTCGATACCCGGCACGACATGTGCGGTGCAGAACGCCACCTGCTCCGTCTCCGCGAAAAAGTTGTCGGGGTTTCTGTTCAACACCATCCGACCGACCGGCTTGACCGGAACCAACTCCTCCGGGATCAGTTTGGTGGCGTCGAGGATGTCGAAGCTGAACTTCTCGGCTTGCGCTTCCGTAAACGTTTGAATGCCGAACTCCCACTCGGGGTAGGCGCCCGATTCGATCGCCTCCCACAGATCGCGACGATGAAAATCGGGATCCGCACCCGAGATCTTGACGGCCTCATCCCATACCAGGGAGTGTGTACCCAACAGGGGCCTCCAATGGAACTTGCAGAAAACGGAGTCGCCGTCCTGATTCACGAGGCGGAACGTGTGCACGCCAAAGCCCTGCATCATTCGATAGCTGCGGGGAATTCCCCGATCCGACATGACCCAGAGCAGCATATGGGTCGATTCCGGCATCAACGATGCAAAATCCCAGAATGTGTCGTGTGCCGACGCGGCCTGGGGCATTGCGTTGTGCGGTTCAGGCTTGACCGAGTGGATGAGATCGGGGAATTTCATCGCGTCCTGGATGAAGAACACCGGAATGTTGTTTCCGACGAGGTCCCAGTTGCCCTGATCCGTATAGAATTTCACGGCAAAGCCGCGCACGTCCCGCGCCGTATCGGCGGAGCCTCGCTCCCCGGCGACGGTCGAAAAGCGCACGAAGACCGGAGTGATCTTTCCTGCATCGGCAAAGGGCGCCGCACAGGTAAGTTCGGTCAGTGGCTTGTAAGCCTCGAAGAACCCATGGGCTGCGGAACCTCGCGCATGAACGATGCGTTCCGGAATGCGCTCGTGATCGAAGTGCGTGATCTTCTCACGCAACACGAAATCCTCCAGCAGAGTCGGGCCGCGCAAACCCGCTTTCAAGGAACTCTGATTGTCGGAGACCGGCACCCCTTGATTGGTGGTCAACGCTTGACCTGCGTCGTTGACGCGCACCCGCTCCAGACCGCCGCCCAAGGACACCGCCTCGAGCGCCGTAGGACCTGTTTTGGATGACCGGTTCTTCTCGCTGAGGGTTCCGGCGCCGGCCGCCGGCGACGGTGGCTCGACGGTCTGCCCCTCGACCGGACTTTCGGCGCTCTTCATACCGTACTCGGCGGACTTCGATGCATTGAACGGCACGGCGGCGGCCATCGCCTCCTGGTCCGCCGCGTGCCTGGCAAGTTCCGTGACGCCGGTGTCGGCCGGATTCGATGGACCACTGACCGTCGTGCCCATGCCCTTCGGATTCTCGGTTCGCGTCGTTCGCGCAGGCGCCTTGCCGCCTTTGGTGGTGCTCTTCTTCATGATTGACAATCCTCGATGATGTTGAGAGGTCGGCACGCGACCACTATGTGGCGGCGTTCGAAAACCACTGTATCTCTTCGCATAGTGAGGATTCCATGTGCCGGTGTTTGACATAAGAGCCATTACGCCGCACGCGCTGTAGTTGAGTTCCTACGTCGCCGATTGGGTATCTGGTCTTCCTATCTTGCCGACGCCGCCGAACTCATCGGCGTGGAAGCCGCAGGAAAATCATTGGAGTCGGTGTCCAAGCCGCTGCAGAGCGCCGGATGACCAGGCATGGCGTAGGCCAAGTCCCACGCCCGTTGCAGGGGACTCCCCATGGCCGCGGAGAGGCGGCGCACGGTAGTTTGCGCGTGATCCGCATTGCAACGAATAACACTCCAGGGAACAACATGCTTCATTACGCCGTCGTCTTTCTAGTCATCGCACTCATAGCCGCGGTTTTCGGCTTTGGTGGCATCGCCGCCGGCGCCGCCGGTATCGCCAAGATTCTCTTCGTCGTGTTTCTCATCGGCGCCATTATCTCGTTCGTGATGCACGGTCGAAGCCGGGTCTAAGAACACCGCTTCGGTGGGCTTCGCGGCGCACCGGTGATATCCCACCGGTGCGCCGTCGATCTGGATCAATCAAGATTGAAAACGTGAGATTTGCGTGACAGATGTACATCGCGGGAAGGTCAGGGAAGGCAATGCCAGGGCGCATGGAGCCATATGGGACGGTAAGGGAACGAACTTCACCTTGTTTTCGGCCAACGCCACCAAAGTCGAGGTCTGCCTGTTCGATTCGGCCGGCGGCACCGAACTGGAACGTATTGCACTGCCGGAATACACGGATCAGATCTGGCACGGGTACATCCCCGAGGTGGCGCCGGGAATGGTCTATGGATTTCGCGTATCCGGGCCTTATGCGCCGCTCGAGGGTCATCGGTTCAACCCCAACAAGCTGCTGCTCGACCCGTATGCGCGAGGGCACATAGGCGAGGTGAAGTGGGGTCCCGAATGCTTCGGTTACACCGTGGGCGCCGAAGGCGACGACCTCACCTTCGACGAACGCGACAGCGCCCCCTTCGTGCCGAAGTGCGTCGTGGTGGATCCTAATTTCGACTGGAAGGGCCAGCCCCGCACACGGCAGGTGCCGTGGGACAAAACCATCATCTACGAGGCTCACGTCAAGGGCTTCACGAAATTGCATCCGGCGGTTCCCGAGCATCACAAGGGCACCTATGCGGGGCTTGCGACCAAGGAAGTGATTCAATACGTGAAGTCCCTCGGGGTCACGTCCATCGAGTTGCTGCCGATCCACACGTTCGTCAACGACAATCATCTCCTCGAGCAGGGCCTCACCAACTACTGGGGTTACAATTCCATCGGCTTTTTTGCACCGGATCCGCGTTATGCGTCGGCGCCGGAGCAATGTCTGCGTGAATTCAAGGAGATGGTCGCCAGCTTCCACGATGCAGGGCTGGAGGTCATTCTGGACGTGGTCTACAACCATACGGCCGAGGGCAACGAACGCGGACCCACCCTGTCGTTCAAGGGAATCGACAATGCCTCCTACTATCGACTGGTGCCCGACAAGAAGCGGTTCTATGTCAACCATACCGGCACGGGCAACACGCTGAACATCTCGCACCCGAACGTCATCGAGATGGTCACGGACAGCCTGCGTTATTGGGTCTCGGAATTGCACGTCGACGGCTTTCGCTTCGATCTGGGCACGATCCTGGCGCGCGAGACCAACGGCTTCGACAATCAGAGCGGTTTTCTGAAAGCCTGCAATCAGGATCCTGTGCTGCGAACGGTCAAGCTCATTGCCGAACCCTGGGACTGCGGTCCCGGCGGTTATCAGGTCGGCGGATTTCCGCCGGGCTGGACCGAATGGAACGATCGCTATCGCGACACGGTTCGAAATTTTTGGAAGGGCGCAGCCCCCGCCGGCGACATCACGCCTCGCCTGTGCGCATCGGCCGATATTTTCAATCATCTCGGTCGCCGGCCGTGGGCCTGCGCCAACTTCATCTCCGCGCACGATGGGTTCACGTTGAACGACACCGTGACCTACAACGACAAGCACAACGATGCCAACGGCGAGGGAAACCGCGACGGCAGCAGCGATAATCGGTCCTGGAATTGCGGCGTCGAGGGTCCGACCGATGACCTGCAGATCAATGCGCTGCGAAGTCGCCAGATCCGCAATATGCTGGGGACGCTGCTGCTGTCTCAGGGCACGCCCATGTTGCTGGCCGGCGACGAGTTCGGCCGCACCCAGAATGGCAATAACAACGCCTATTGCCAGGATAACGAGATCAGCTGGTTCAACTGGGACTTCGATGACAAGGGAAGATCCCTCGTGCAGTTCGTCCAGAAACTCTGCGCGCTTCGCCATAAATATCCGATCCTGCGGCGGAACTTGTTCCTGACCGGTGACTACGACTCGGAGTTGGAGGTCAAGGATCTGACCTGGATCAACGCCTCCGGCGCAGAGATGAAGACGGAAGATTGGAGCGATCAGAACATGAAGTGCTTCGGCATGTTGATGGACGGGCACGCGCGTCCGACCGGTGTGCGCCAACGTGGCACCGAGGCGACCATGTTGCTGGTCATGAACGGACACCACGACTTGGTGGAGTTCACCTTGCCTGAAGGTCCGGGCAGCAACTTCTGGGCGCTCGAGGTCGATACCAATATCGCGAACGAGGAGCCGACGTTCAAAGGCGAGACCGGCAAAGTGTATGGAATGACGAGCCGCTCATTGGCGCTGTTCGTCCGCCGGGATTGATTAGCTTGAATTGATCGAGATCGAGATGCAGCAATGCATGCCGGCAATCCGCATCGCCCCGCACGCTCTCGACGGCTGCGGCCAGTCGATTGTCGAACTCCCGGCGGTTGATGAGTCCGGTGAGCGCATCGTGGCTCGCCTGGTAATGCAGCGCCCGATGCACGCGCCGCTCGTCATCCATGCGGTCGTAATGCTCGCTGACGGCGCGCAGCAGTCCGTCCAGATCCATCTGGCCGTCGCGGCCGAGGGAATCCGTGATCTGCCCATGCAGCAAGCGGTTGAAACGCTCCAGCGGCGGCGGCTCGCTGCGAACCGCGGCTGAAATATCGCGTGACACCAAGGATCTCCCCCGCTCTGAAAATGGCGGCGCCCCGGCACCGCAACATCAGATGTTAGGGAGATCCCTCAATCGAGGCGTGACCCAGGTCTCGGTTTATGACGCCTGATCCATCGAATCGCGGCCGCCGCGTTTGCGCTGATTCTCCTGCAGATAGCGCTTGCGCAAACGGATGTGGTTCGGCGTCACCTCGATCAACTCATCGTCATCGATGAATTCCATGGCCTGTTCCAGCGAGAATCGAATCGGCGGCGACAGCACCACCGCTTCGTCCTTGCCGGACGCCCGCATGTTGGTCAGCTTCTTGCCCTTCAACGGGTTGACCACGAGATCATCATCGCGATTGTTCATCCCGATGATCATGCCCTCGTACACTTCCTCGTTCGGCCCGATGCACAGACGACCGCGTTCCTGAAGACTGAACAACGAGTACGCCAACGCCACGCCCTGGCCGTTGCTGATCAGCACCCCGTTCGGACGCTGCCCCAACTCGCTCTTGTTCACCGGACCGTAATGATCGAAAACATGGTGCAGAAGGCCCGTGCCCCGGGTCATTGTGCGAAACTCGGTCTGGAAACCGATCAGGCCGCGCGAGGGAATGATGTAATCCAGACGCACCCGGCCACGGTCGGACTGCATGTCCTTCAGGTCGCCGCCCCGACTGCCCAGCGCCTGCATGATGGCGCCTTGCGCATCGGCGTCGGCATCCACCGTCACCTGCTCGTAGGGCTCGTTGGCCACGCCGTCGATCTGCTTGATGACGACGCGGGGACGCGAGACGGCCATTTCGAAGCCTTCACGCCGCATGTTCTCGAGCAGCACGCCCAGGTGCAACTCACCGCGACCGAACACCATGAACTTGTCCGGATCGGCCGTGGGCTCGACCCGCAGCGCAACGTTGTGGATCGATTCCCGATCCAGCCGCTCGCGAATCTGACGGCTGGTGACGAACTTGCCGTCCCGACCCAGGAAGGGAGAGGTATTGACCTCGAAGGTCATGCTGATCGTCGGTTCATCGACGGTCAGGCTGGGCAACGCCTCGACATTCAAAGGATCGCAGAGCGTATCGGACACCTTGGGCTCCGAAATGCCCGCGAAGGCGACGATGTCGCCGGCATACGCCTCGTCGACTTCGATCCTGTTCAGGCCATGGAACCCGAGCACCTGGGTGATCTTTTCCGAGCGCGTCTTGCCCTCGCGATCGATGACGGTGACGTTCATGCCCTTCTTCAGCGTGCCGCGCTTGATGCGGCCGACGCCGATGGCGCCAACGTAGGCGGAATAATCCAGCAACGTGACCTGCAGCTGCAACGGACCATCGACGTCGACGTCCGGCGGCGGGCAGTGATCGACGATGGTCTTGAACAGCGGCTGCATGTCGCCTTCGCGCACGCTCGAGTCGAGTCCGGCGAAACCGCGCAGCGCCGACGCATACACCACCGGGAAATCCAATTGCTCGTCGGTGGCGCCGAGACGATCGAACAAGTCGAACGTCTGATCCAAGACCCAGCCGGGGCGTGCCTCGTCGCGATCGACCTTGTTGATGACGACGATGGGGCGCAGGCCGTGCTTGAACGCCTTCTGCGTCACGAACCGGGTTTGCGGCATCGGTCCGTCGACCGCATCGACCAGCAACAGCACGCAATCCACCATGGCGAGCACGCGCTCGACTTCACCGCCGAAATCGGCGTGTCCCGGCGTATCGACGATGTTGATGTGAAAATCGTTCCATGTGATCGCGGTGTTCTTCGCGAGAATGGTGATGCCGCGCTCGCGCTCGATGGCATTCGAGTCCATGACCCGCTCCGTCAGCTCCTTGCGCGCGTCGAGCGTGCCGGATTGACGTAAAAGCTGGTCTACGAGGGTGGTCTTGCCATGATCGACGTGCGCGATGATGGCGATGTTGCGAATTTTCTGCACAGTGAGGTCCCGGGGAAACCGACCATTATAGAGCCTTCTTCGGGCCCGCGCCTGAGTTTCTACCGGTTGGCGACCGGGACCGCTTCAACGCTCGGCGCCACGATGAGGGGTACCGCGAAAACCCGGGTCTCTGTCATGTCATCATGCTTCAGAGAAACGCTCAATTCCAGTAGCTGCACGCCCGCCACTGTCGGCGTCACGCTGACAGTCTGGCGATAGACCTGCGCCGGCTCGACCTCCGTCATCTCGACCCGGACGGGGGCACCCGCCAGCGTTAAGCCCTCGCCGCCAGCTAACTGCAAAGTGGCTGGATCCGCGATGATCTTCGGCAATACCGCAAGGATAATCGTCAGCGGCTGCCCCACCACGGGGCGCGCCGAGACGTCGAACTTGACCCCGACCGGCACGGTGGACTTGCCGATGGTCGCGGCCTCCACCATGCCGGCGGTGAGTTCATCGGGGCTTGGGCCGCGCTTCATGCCGAGGGGTATCTTCGATTGCGGGGTCACGCCCGCCTCAGGCGCAGGGCTCGCATCGCCATGGCACGCCGCCAGCAGCGCCACGGCACAGAGCAGCACGATTCTCCCTTTTTTCATCCGCCTATGATCCTCCAAAAACGCGACGCATCACAACTCGAGCCGCGGTCCCTGCACTGCGGCCAGCTGGTCTTCGAGCGCGCGGTAGTGCTCCTCCCAGTAACGCGGTTCGGCGAACCAAGGGAACGCGCGCGGAAACGCCGGATCATCCCAGCGACGCGCCAGCCAGGCCGAATAATGAATCATTCGCAGGGCCCGCAGAGGTTCGATCAATGCCAGCTCGTTGCGATCAAAGGGCAAAAACTGCTCATACCCCTTCAACAGATCGACCAATTCGGTGCGCATTTCCTGCTGGCTGCCGGACAGCAACATCCAGATATCCTGGATGGCCGGACCCGTGAGGCAATCGTCGAGATCGACGAAATGAGGCCCGAGATCCGTCCACAGGATGTTGCCGCGGTGGCAATCCCCCAGGATCCGTCCGAGACGCGCGCCACCCCACCCCTCGGCCTGCGCGTCGACTTCGTCCAGCAGCACGTCAGTCAAATCGGCGTACTTGGTCGCCAGATAGTCCGGCATCCAATCACCGTCGAGCACGAAGTCGCGGGCATTGCGCCCCAGATCGGGCAGACTCAATGCTTTGCGTTCGAAGAACCTCCCCGCGCGCCCGACGCCGTGTATGCGGCCCAGGAATCGACCCACCCATTCGCGGTCGGTCGCCGTCCCCAATTCAGGCCAGCGTCCACCGCGGCGGGGGAATACGGCGTAGCGGAAGCCGTGATGCGTATGCAGCGATTCGCCATCGCGCACGATGGGCGCGACCACCGGTATTTCCTGCTCCGCCAGTTCGGCGGAAAACGCATGCTCCTCGCGGATCGCCGCGTCGCTCCATCGACCCGGACGATAGAATTTGGCCACCACCGGCGCGCCATCCTCGATGCCGATCTGATAAACGCGGTTTTCGTAGCTGTTGAGGGCCAGGACGCGACCATCGCAGCGGTTTCCCGCCGCTTCGAGCGCGTCGAGCACCGCCTCGGGCGATAATTCAGAATAGGGCGTGTCTGCGTTCATGGCGCCACTCCGCGGCGGGATGCTGCTGTTAGAATGCTTGTCATGCGATTGCCAAGACCCAAGTCATTGAGCGGATTGATGCTGATCGGTTTCACCGTCGTGGCGGCACCGCTGCTTTTTGCCATCGTGAATGCGGCCGTGCAAATGAATCGACTGTCGAATCGTAGTGAACAATTGGTGGTTCATGGCATGCAGAGTACGCGCAACAACCAGAGCATGTTCGAGGAGATCGGTGCGCTCGAACGTGCCGCACGCCTATATCAGATCATCGGCAATGGGGAACTGCGCGACGTTTATACGAAAAATCACGATCGACTGGCGACCACCATCAACGAGTTGCTTACGCTTCCTTTGGACGCGGAAACGCAACGGGACGCCAAGGCACTCTTGGTCGAAGCCGATCGCCTGTCGACGGAGCTCGGGACCGCGCCGCCGAATTCCCCGCGCATGGCGGAAATCATCAACTCGTTTCCCCATCTGGCGGAAATGTCGGCCAGTGTCTCGAATCGCATCAGTGCGCACATCGACGGTGAACTGACCAGCCTGGAACTGGCGGCCGAACTCGCGCAGCGGAAGCTGTTCTGGCAGACGCTGTTGCTGGTGCCGATGACGTTGGCCGTGGTGGGCATGTTTACGTATTTGTTCGGCAGACCGATCCGGGCGATCGATCGCGCGATCGCCGAACTGGGCAGGGGCACGTTCTCGCGGCCCATTTCGATCAAGGGCCCGGCCGACCTGGAGCGGCTCGCGACGCAGCTGGAATGGCTTCGAGGCCGCCTGCTGGAACTTGCGCAGGAGAAAAATCGCTTTCTGCGACATATGTCGCATGAATTGAAAACGCCGCTTGCCAATATTCGTGAAGGAACCGAACTTCTGATGGACGGCGCGGTCGGTGAGTTGCAGAGCGCTCAACGTGAAGTGACTGCGATCTTGCGCGATAACGGCATGAAGTTGCAGCGGCTCATCGAAAACTTATTGTCCTTCAGCGCCTGGCAGGCGAAGAGCGTGGGGCTGGAGATCACCGAGTTCAAATTACGACCGCTGGTCAAGTCGGTTCTCGAGAATCAACAGCTCCAACTCATTGCGCAGCGTGTTCGCCTGGACGTGCAGGTCGAGGATCTCACGCCCTGGGCCGACCGCGGCAAGATGCGCTTGATTCTCGATAATTTGTTGTCGAATGCCATCAAATTTACCCCCCGCGGCGGCACAATCGCAATCGGCGCGCGCGGCGAACGGGAGCAACTAATTTTGGACGTCATGGACAGCGGACCCGGCGTACCCCCCGAAGAGAGAAACCGAATCTTCGAGGCGTTTTATCAGGGCAAGACACCGCAGGGTGGTCACGTGAAGGGGACCGGCATCGGCCTTTCGGTCGTGACCGAGTTCGTGAACGCGCACGGCGGCGGCATCGAAATCCTCGCAGCCAAACTGGGCGGGGCGCATTTTCGGGTGCGTTTGCCGCTCCGCCAGTCTGATCCAGCCTCGCGCGAGAAGACCCATGCCATTGTTTAGGCACGGACGCCGCGCCGGATGCATCTTGATCGCGACGATCCTGTGCGGCTGTGGCGGCGGCCAGGCAACCCTCAGAACCGCGCCAGCCCCGCCGCCCAAACCTCAGCCCGACTTGAGCGCCGTCACGTCCCTGCTCGAACTGATGCACACGCTGCCCGAAGGAGACCCTGCCCGCCAGGCGGAGCTGTTCGATTCAGCCAAGGTCGCGGTCGCGGCGACACCCACCACGAGCAATAAACTTAGGTTTGCGCTGGCACTCGCCACACCCGGCCATGGCGGATCGGACCCCGTCGCTGCACAGCGACAGTTGGCAGAACTGCTCGCCATCCCTGAGACTCTGCTCCCCGTGGAACGGCTGCTCGCCATGGTCGAGCTTCAAGACGTCGACCAAAGACTCGTCCTGCAAGCCGAGAACAAGCAGCTGCGCGATGAAGCGCCGCGCGAGACCCACGAGAAACTGGCGGCGATCAACCGCCGGTTGACGGCCGAGTCGGACGACAATGTGCGGTTGCGCAAGGCGCTGGACGAAGCGCGAGCCAAGCTGGAGGCAGTCACCCATATCGAACGGTCCATCAACGATCGGGACACGAATGGGACGCATCCTTAATGTATGGAGAGGAATGATTTGAACGCATTTTCGAGCGCCGCCACCACACCGCTCGGTTTTGGGATCCATCCCGGCCCGCGCGATACCGCGACGCCGCAGAAGCGCAAGGCACGCATATTGGTCGTGGATGACGATCCCGGGTTGCTGCGATTGCTGACCATCCGGCTGCGCGCCGAGAACTACGAGGTCGAGGCCGTCGAAAGCGCAGCCGCAGCGTTGGCCGCCTGCACCCGCTTCAGGCCCGATCTCGTCATCACCGACCTGCGGATGGATCAGATGGATGGCATCGGCCTGCTGAAGGAACTCCAGAGCCGCTGGCCGGGCTTGCGGGTCATCATTTTGACCGCCCACGGCACGATCCCGGACGCGGTGCACGCCACCCAGAGCGGAGCGTTCGGTTTTTTGACGAAACCGGTCGATAAGCAAGACCTGCTGGACCACGTCCAAAAAGCGCTGAAAGTCTCCGGCTTCGCGCATGTCGACGAGGATTGGCGGGCCAACATCGTCACGCGTAACCAGTTGATGGAGGACAAGCTCGCCCAGGCGAACATGGTCGCTGGAACCGACGCGCGGGTATTGTTGACCGGCGAGAGCGGCACCGGCAAGGAGCTGCTGGCCCACGCCATTCACGATGCCAGTCAGCGCCGCAACAAGCCCTTCGTTGCGATCAATTGCAGCGCGATGGCCGAGAATCTCCTCGAATCCGAACTCTTCGGTCACGAAAAGGGCGCCTTTTCCGGCGCCACGCGGCCGCAGAAAGGCCTGTTCGAGACCGCCGAGGGAGGCACGCTGTTGCTCGACGAGGTCGGCGACATGCCGATGCGTCTGCAGGTCAAACTCCTGCGCGTGCTGCAGGAAAACCAGATCCGGCCGGTGGGGGGCACCGAATCGGTGCCCGTCAACGTGCGCATCATTTCCGCGACCCATCGCGACCTGCACCAGTTGATGGTCGCGGGTCAGTTTCGGGAAGATCTGTACTACCGCCTCAACGTGGTCCACATCGAAATGCCCTCCCTCGGCCGGCGCCGCGAGGACATTCCATTGTTGGTCGCACATTTTCTGGAACAGATCGCCAAAGAGAGCGGCCAACGAAAGATCTATGCTCCGGAAGCGGTGGAGTTGTTGGCGACGGCCGAGTGGCCGGGCAACGTGCGTCAGTTGTACAACGTCGTACGACAGAATGTCGCCCTGTCGCACGGCGCCATCATCACGGCCGAGTTGGTTCAGCAATCGTTGGGCGGAAGCCCGATCCGTCTACCGTCGTTCGACGAGGCGCGCGACGAGTTCACGCGCAATTACCTGTCGCAGATCCTCCAGATCACGGGCGGCAATGTAAGCCAGGCGGCTCGGCTGGCAAAGCGCAACCGCACCGACTTCTACAAGCTGCTGTCGCGTCACCAGCTCCTGCCGGACGACTTCAAGAAGGTTTGAAGAACTCCGTGATGCTCGCAACGACATACGCGAGCTGCTCCTCGGCGAGCTCCGGATAGATCGGCAACGCCAACGTTTCCGCGGCGGCTCGTTCGGATTCCGGGAAGTCTCCGGCCTTGTAACCCAAGTACGCGAAACATTCCTGCACATGCAGCGGCACCGGGTAATAGATCTCCGTCCCGATCTTGCGGTCGGTCAGGAACTTCCGTAGCTCGTCGCGACGTTCCACGCGGACGATGTACTGGTTGAAGATATGGCGCTGTCCAGGCACTGCGTGAGGCGTGACGACCACCTTGCGCCCCACGCCGGCCCCCAGCTCCGCTTTGGCAAACGCGCGATCGTAAAATGCTGCATTGCGCTGGCGGCCCTCCGTCCATCCATCCAGATACTTCAGCTTCACGCGCAGCACTGCCGCCTGCAACTCATCGATGCGAAAATTACCGCCGATCACCGCGTGGTAATACTTTGGCTTTCCGCCGTGGACCCGCAACACGCGCATTCGCTCAGCGAGTTCGGCATCTTGAGTGGTGCACAAGCCCGCATCGCCGAACGCACCGAGGTTCTTGCTCGGAAAGAACGAAAAGCAGCCAATATCGCCTATGGAACCCGCGCGCGTGCCGTTTTGGTACTCCGTGCCGATGGCTTGTGCGGCGTCCTCGATCACCCTCAGCCCATGGCGCCTGGCTATCGCCATCAACGGCGACATGTCGGCCGACTGACCATACAGATGTACGGGCATGATGGCCTTGATGCGCCCACCGGTGGCGCGATGAACGAGGCCGTGTTCGCCCTCGGTGCATTCCGCATCGATGAACAACTGCAGCGCGGTCGCGGATAGGTTGAATGTGAGCGGATCGATGTCGCAAAACACCGGCCGAGCCCCGGTTCGCGCAATGGCGCCGGCGGTGGCGAAAAACGTGAAGGGCGACGTCAACACCTCGTCGCCGCTGCCGATTTCGAGAGCCATCAGGGCGAGCAAAAGGGCATCGGTGCCCGAGGAAACGCCGATTCCGTGCTCTGAACCGCAGTACCGTGAAAGCTCCTCCTCGAGCCCCCGTACGTGCTCGCCGAGAATGAATTGTTGGCTGGCGCACACTGACTCGATCAGCGGCATCACTTCGGTGCGGATCTGCGCAAATTGCGCCTTAAGATCCAGTAATGGAACGTTTGTCATGGGTCGCTACAATAACATTAAGACGGTCAATTTAACTTTTGTAGAAATAGGTCACGCATGCTTCACCGCCGATAACTGATAATGTGCCTAAGATTATGTTGCCCTTCAGCCTCCGTCGGTCATTGTCGTGCTAGATGATGCCGGTTAAATGGACAAGAGATGACTCAGCCGGTTCTTGCTAAACAGAGCTTCTTGATCGCGATATTGGCCGGCGTCCAGGCGATCATGCCCGCCATCGTGGCGGTGGCATCCTTGTATGCGACCATCGTCCTGTTCGGTGATTCCTTCGACCCGTCCTCGTCCGCGATCGTGATCGTCGCGGTGCTGTGTCTCGTGCTGGTGCAGCCGCCCCGCGAGGTCAGTTCGCAGATCACCTCGCCGCGGATCTCCGCCGTGGTCGACGTGATTTTCAGGTGGCTGCTGATTTTGGCGGTGCTGCTGGCCATCGGTTACGTGACGAAATCACCGTTGCAGGTGTATCCGCGCCGGGTGTTCCTGACCTGGGCCGCGACGACGCCGGTGGCGTTGATCTTCGCTACGCTGGCGATGCAGGAAGTCATGCGCCGCTTCCTGCTGAACGCGTTCGACAGCCGCAGCGCCATCATCGCCGGCTACAACAGCAGCAGCCTCGAACTCGCGCGGCGCTTGAAGAGCAACCCAGGCATGCGCCTCGAGGTGTCCGGGTTCTTCGATGATCGCAGCAGCGAACGTCTGGGAATGGAGCCGGACGCCAAACTCATCGGCAGCCTCAGCGATCTCGGAACCTATGTGAAGGAGCACCGGACGGACGTGATCTTCCTGGCTCTGCCGATCCGCCATTTGAAGCGCGTGATGGATTTGCTGGACGACCTCCGCGACACCACCGCATCCATCTATTTCGTGCCGGACATCTTCGTCTTCGACCTGATCCAGGCACGCTCGGGGGACATTCACGGCATCCCGGTCGTCGCGATGTGCGAGACGCCGTTTTACGGCTATCGCGGTGTGGCCAAGCGGCTCACCGATATCGGACTGTCCGTCATGATTCTATTGATGTTATTGCCGCTCCTGGCGTTGGTCGCCGTGATGGTGAAAACGTCATCGCCCGGTCCGATCATTTTCAAGCAGCGCCGCTATGGGCTCGACGGACGCGAAATCGCGGTCTACAAGTTTCGAACCATGCGCGTCACGGAAGACGGCGCCCAGATACGCCAGGCGTCGCGCACCGACAACCGCATCACACGCGTGGGCGGCCTGTTGCGGCGGACCTCGCTCGACGAGTTGCCGCAGTTGATCAACGTGTTGCAGGGGCGCATGAGCTTGGTCGGCCCGCGGCCGCACGCGGTCGCGCACAACGAGGAATACCGCAAGCTCATCAAGGGCTACATGGTCCGCCACAAGGTGCTGCCGGGAATCACGGGCCTCGCGCAGGTCAACGGTTGCCGCGGCGAGACCGCGGAACTGAAGGATATGGAGGCGCGCGTCAATTTCGACCTCGACTACCTGCGCCACTGGTCGCCCATGCTCGACATCAAGATCATTCTGTTGACCGTCGTGAGGGTCTTTCGGGACGACAAGGCTTATTGACCGGGCGGCGCGGTCATCGCGGCATCGGCTGCCGCAGCGACGCCAGCCGAGACGAATTGTTCATGAAACAGATAGCGGCCGGGCGGCATGACCGCGTATCGGCTGAATCGGAGGTCGCGCATCGCGTGAGTTCGGAAAACACCCGTGGATTCGCCCCAATCCGGCACCTCGATGCGCAGATCATGAAAGTCGAGCCATTCGGTGACCAACGGATATTGGCATTTGTAGAACGCTTCCTTGGCCGAGAACAACAGGGTCACCGCCGCTGGCCGCTCATCGGCGGCGAGCGACGCCACCCAGGCAAGTTCTTCCTCGCGGCAAATGGTCGACCAGATATCGGGCGTCGGGGCGCCGACGCGTTCACTGTCCAGACCCAGGGCGAGGATATCGGTGCGTGCGGCCACGGCCGCCGCACAGAGACCGGTCGTGTGCGTAATGCTACCGACGTAGCCGGCCGGCCAGAGCGGCTGGCGATCGTCGGCCGCCCGCAGCGCGAACCCATGGACACCGAAATGTGCCAGTGCCGCTCGCGCACAGGCACGCCCTGCAGCAAACTCTTGAAGTCGTTTAAGCCGTGCGTGGGCCACATAATGAGCCTCGTCGGCAAGTAGCTCAGCGGGATCGCCGGGCTCGCGACTTTCGACGACGACTACAGGCGCCGGAAAAAGAACGCTTAGTGCGGCCGAGTGCAAGGAAGACTTTGACGGAAACTACGAAATGATCGACACATTATCTATGATCCCGTGTGACTTTAAGGTCCCAGACTACGCTACTCTTGGGGGCGATCGACGCACCAGCCCCAGGGAAAGGCGGTTCACGTGACTTCGGCGATGCACTTATGATGAAAGTCCAACATTCGATCCACTCGACGTTTTCTGCGGTGGCCGCGCGACTGTGGGATCAAACCGCACTCATCGGCGATGATCAACCGGTCACGTATGGCGAACTCGACCGACAGTCGGACGGAATTGCCCTTTATCTGCAACGTCATGGCGTTCGCCGTGGCGACCGGGTGGGTCTTTACTCTCAGCGATCGATCGAGGCCGTGGCGGCCATGCTGGGCATCCTCAAAGCGGGCGCCGCTTATGTGCCGTTCGATCCATCGTACCCCGCGAATCTTCTCAAATACGTCTACCAGGATTGCTCGCCCTCGTTGATGTTGGTGCAAGCATCATTATCCGACGGGACCGTCTTCTGGGAAGAAGCCGTTCATGACCTCGGTCGGGCGCGCGACCCGCTCGAATCGTCCACGGCTCGGTCATTGCCGGATGTCGGGCCCGAGGACGCCGCCTACCTCATGTACACATCGGGATCCACGGGACATCCGAAGGGCGTGCTCATCCCCCACCGAGGCGTTGTTCGCCTGGTGATCGATAATCCCTTCGCAACCATGGGCCCGGATCAGGTGCATTTACAGTTGGCTCCCTTGGCCTTCGATGCGTCCACCTTCGAGATCTGGGGGGCGCTGCTCAATGGGGGCAAGCTGGCAGTCGTGCCGGCACCCCACCCGTCGCTCGACGACGTGGCAGACGCCATTGCCCGCCATGGAGTGACCACATTGTGGCTGACGGCAGGCCTGTTCCATCTGATGGTGGACCACCGATTGGACGGATTGACACCGCTGAGACAACTCCTGGCGGGGGGTGACGTCCTGTCCCCGTCGCATATCGCGAAGGCTCAACAGGCATTGCCCGATTGCCAGTTCATCAACGGCTATGGGCCCACGGAGAACACGACGTTCACGTGTTGCTACCGGATTCCGCGCGGTCCGGCCACCGGCTCGATTCCGATCGGAATGCCGATCGCTCACACCCAGGTCTACGTCATGAACGAGGCGCAGCAGGTGGTGGCGGACGGCCAGGAAGGCGAACTGTACGCGGGCGGCGAGGGTCTGGCGCTGGGCTATTGGAATCGGCCCGACCTGACCGCCGAGCGCTTCGTGGCGGACCTTAACGATCCAGGCGGCCGGGCAAAGCTGTACCGCACCGGCGATCGCGTGCGTCGGCGCAGCGACGGCAATATCGAATTCCTCGGAAGAGTCGATCGGCAGGTCAAGATCAACGGCAAGCGCGTCGAGTTGGATGAAATCGAGGCCTGTCTGCGCCGCAATCCGCTGATCGAGGACGCCGCGGTGACCTCCCCTGCCGGACAACCCGGCGAGCGGCGCATCCATGCCTACGTGAAATTACACACGCATGTCCCGCCGACCCCCGGGGTGACCGACATCGAGGCAGGTCAGTCCATCCGGGCGTTCCTCAAGCAAGAACTGCCGGATTACATGGTTCCCGCCACGGTCACGGTCATGGATGCCCTGCCTTTGTCGCCGACCGGCAAGGTCGACCGCTCGAAACTGATCCCTCCGCAAACCGCTGCCGCTGCCGCGCCGCAGGTCGCGGCCGGAAATGAGATCGAAGCCGCGCTGCTGACGATATGGCGCCAGATTCTCGGCACGAATTCGGTGGGCGTCGACGATAACTTTTTCGATTTGGGCGGCACGTCGCTTCAACTCATCGCCGTGCACGCGACAATCAGCGCCTCTATGAAAATCGCCGTGACGGTCGTCGATCTGTTTGAATATCCACGTATCAGCGCCCTTGCCGCACGCCTGGCGGACCTCGGAGGCGTGGGGGCGACGCATCCCGGTCGCACCGCGCCAACGGCCGTGAGCGGCGCAGCGATCAGCGCGGAGGAACGCGCCCGGCGGCAGCAGGCCGCTCTGGCCCGCGCACGCGCCAATCCGAGGCGAAACGTACGATGAGCGCCATGGACGACCAAGATCGACCGAACGAGGAGCAACCGAACGAGATCCCAGGTGCGGTCGCGATCATCGGCATGGCGGGCCGATGGCCCGGGGCAGCGTCGGTGGGCGAATTTTGGCGCAACCTCGTCGGCGGGGTGGAGTCGATCACACGCTTCACTGACGCCGAGCTCGAGGACAACTTCGGTCCCGAGGACCGCGCCGCGGCCAATTTCGTCAGAGCGCGACCGATCATCAAGGACGTCGATCAATTCGACGCGGAATTCTTTGGCATGTATGCCAAAGAAGCCGAACTGACGGACCCGCAACATCGGCTATTTCTGGAATGCTCCTGGCAGGCGCTGGAAGACGCCGGCTATGACCCGGGCGCGTATAACGGTGCCATCGGGGTGTTCGCCGGCTGCAGCATCAACACCTATTTTCTCAACAACGTACTCGGTCAACGGCGGACCGCCGAGGACTTCGTCAGCAACTATCAGGTGGGTCATTACCCGATGCTGCTGGGCGCCGGTTATGATTTCCTCTCGACCCGCGTATCCTACAAGCTGGACCTGCGGGGTCCGAGCTTTATGATGTCGACGGCCTGCTCGACCTCGCTGCTGGCGGTGGCTCAGGCCTGTCAAAGTTTGCTGCTATACCAGTCGGACATGGCGCTCGCGGGCGGCGTGTCGGTCACGTTTCCGCAAAAGCGCGGTTACCAACACCTCGAGGGAGGCATGGTGTCCGCCGATGGGACGTGCCGCCCCTTCGACGCCGAGGCCACCGGCACGATTTTCGGAGACGGCGCCGGTGTCGTCGTCTTGAAAAGACTCGAGGACGCGCTGGCGGATGGCGATCACATTTATGCGGTGGTTCGCGGCTCCGGCATCAACAATGATGGCGCATCGAAGGTAGGCTTCACCGCCCCCAGTGTCACGGGCCAGGCGGCCGTGATCGAAATGGCGCACGCCGGCGCCGGCGTCGAGCCACGTTCGATCAGCTATGTGGAATGTCATGGGACGGCCACGCCGCTGGGGGATCCCATCGAGGTCGCGGGCTTGACCAAGGCGTTCGCCGCCGGCACCGACGATCTGCAATTCTGTGCACTGGGTTCGGTGAAGGGAAACGTGGGTCACTTGGACGCCGCCGCCGGAATCACCGGGCTCATCAAGACCGCCCTGTCGTTGCAGCACCGCATGTTGCCGCCGTCGCTCCACTACAAACGCGCCAACCCGCAGATCGATTTCGCCAAGACGCCGTTCTTCGTCAATGCGTCGCTGACGCCGTGGCCGGCCGCGGTGACCCCGCGGCGCGCAGGCGTCAGTGCCTTCGGCGTGGGTGGCACCAACGTGCACCTGGTCCTCGAGGAGTCGCCGGATCTCGCCAAGGCTCCAGACTCCTCGACCGGCTCGATCGCGCCCTCGCAATTGCTGGTGCTGTCGGCACGCAGCGCCGCGGCGCTCGATGCCTCCCGGCAGCGCCTTGCGGCGCATCTGACCGAACATCCCATGCCGCTCGCGGATGTCGCGTATTCGCTTCAAGTGGGACGCCGTGCGTTCGATCATCGTTTGAGCATCGTCGCCCGTGATGTTGACGATGCAGCGCAAAAACTCGGCAAAGCGGGTGCACCCGTCGCCGACCTGGGGCGCATCAAGCGCGGCGAAATCGTCTTCATGTTTCCCGGCCAGGGTGCGCAGTATCCCGGCATGGGGCGGGATCTGTTCGAACGCGAGCCTGTGTTTCGGGCCGGCATCGAGCGCTGCGCCGCGATCCTGAAGCCCTTGATGGTCGACGCTCTGGTGGATCTGCTATATCCGGCGGATCGGTCGCCGGAGGCGAACGCGCGCCTCATGATGACGGTCGCCGCGCAGCCGGCGATTTTCAGCGTCGAATATGCCCTGGCGAGCCTGTGGATGAGTTGGGGCATCCAACCCACTGCCATGATCGGCCACAGCATCGGCGAGTTCGTCTGCGCGGTGCTTGCCGGCGTGATGTCCCTGGAAGACGCGCTCGCCGTCGTGGCGGCGCGCGGTCGCTTGATGCAGTCGCTGCCCGGCGGCGGCATGCTCGCCGTGCGTCTGCCGGAAGCCGAGCTGAGTCTCCTGCTCGATTCCGCGCTCAGCCTCGCCGCCATCAACGGGCCCGCGTTGTGCGTCGTGGCCGGCCCATTCGATGCCGTGAATGCGCTCGAACAGAAGCTCACGGCCAGCGGCGTCGTGACGCGGCGGCTGCACACCTCTCATGCCTTTCATTCGGCCATGGTCGAGCCGGTCATCGAACCGCTGCACGAGCAGCTGCGCGCCATCGTCCTGTCGACTCCGCGGATTCCCTATGTGTCCTGCGTGACCGGCGACTGGGTCCGGCCGGACCAGGCCATGTCCGCCGGGTATTGGGCCCGGCACGCACGCGAACCCGTGCGCTTCGCCGACGGCATCGCCAAAGTCAGCGCATCCGACGCAGCCATCTTGCTGGAGGTCGGACCGGGCGCTGCTCTATCGACGCTGGCGACGCAGGCCACGCGAGCCCGTGGCGTACCGGTCGTGACCTCGATGCAGGACTCGAGCCGCGAGCGTGACGACCGCGATTGTCTGCTGGACGCCCTGGGCCGGCTGTGGACCCGTGGCGTGACGCCGAATTGGTCCGCGACTCATGATGGAAGGCGGGCGCGCGTGTCGCTGCCGACGTATCCGTTCGAACGCAGTCGCCATTGGATCGATGCACCGAAGATCAATCGGGAAACGCCCGCCGTGCCGATGGCCGGGGCGTCCGTGACGACACCACCTCAACTTACCATGCAGGATGAGAGCGCGATGACCCAGATTCCCGCGAATGACCGAATCACGGAAATCAGCACGGCGATTGCCGCCATCTTCGAAGAGCTGTCGGGCGAAAGGCCGGCCGCCACCGACACGCACACGACTTTCCTCGAGATGGGCTACGACTCGTTGTTTTTGACCCAGGTGGCTCAGAAGATCCAGAGTCAGATGAAGGTGAAGGTCACGTTCAGGCAGCTGCTCGGAGAATTGTCGACCGTACCCGCGCTCGCGGGCTTCTTGGCGGAGAAACTTCCTGCGTCGGCGGCGCCCAGGGCTGCGCCCGCCGCCGCGGCCGTGGCCCCCGTGCTCGCGCATCCGGCCCCCGCGGCGATCGTCGGTCAGCCTGGCGTGGAAGCCCTGTTCCGCGATCAGTTGCAGGCCATGTCGCAGCTCCTGAATCGTCAGTTCGAAGTGCTTCAGGGTCTCGGTGGCCAGCCTGTGGCGATAACTCCGCCGGTCGGCGCCGCGCCGGCCACTCTGCCGGCAGCACTGCCGGCGGCCAGTGCAGCGCGAGCCGCCGGTGCCGCTTCGACGACGTCCGCTCCGGTGACGTCCGCTCCGGCGGCCGGTTCGAGCCCTGACGCAGCACCCTCGCGCTTCGCGGTGTTCATGCAAGGGAAAGGCAATACTGACAACCACGTGACGCCGGAGCAACGTCGGCACATCGATGCGCTCATCGAGCGATACACCAAGAAAACCCAGGGGTCCAAGAACTACACCCAGGCGCATCGGTCGGTTCTCGCCGATCCGCGCGCCGCCGCCGGTTTTCGTACCGAGTGGAAAGAGATGGTGTACCCCATCGTCAACACGACCTCGGCCGGGTCGAAAATCTACGACGTCGACGGCAACGAGTACATCGACATTCTGAACGGCTTCGGCCAGACCGCCTTCGGCCATGCGCCGCCGTTCGTCACCGCCGCGCTCAAGGCGCAGCTCGATCGCGGTTTCGCCATCGGCCCTCAGGCCGACATGGCGGGCCAGGTCGCCGAGCTGTTCTGCGAACTCACCGGCAACGACCGCATGACGTTCTGCAACACCGGTTCGGAAGCCGTCATGGCGGCCATGCGCCTGGCGCGTACGGTGACCGGTCGGGAAAAGATCGTGATTTTCAACGGTGACTATCACGGTCAATTCGACGAGGTTCTGGTCAAGGGTGTGCAGCGCAGCGGTGCGGAGCCTCGCTCGCAGCCCGTCGCCCCCGGCATTCCGGCCACCCAGGTCGCCAACATGATCGTGCTCGACTATGGCACGCCGCAGTCCCTGCAATGGATCCGCGACAATGCCGAGGATCTCGCTGCTGTGATCGTGGAGCCGGTGCAAAGCCGTCATCCGCACACGCGGCCTTTCGAGTTCTTGCGCGAGGTCCGCAAGATTACCGAGGCGTCGGGCACTGCCTTCGTGATGGACGAGGTGGTCACCGGATTTCGCGTTCACGCTGGCGGCATGCAGGCGGTTCTCGGCATTCGCGCCGACCTCGCCACGTACGGCAAAGTCGTCGGCGGCGGAATGCCGATCGGCGTTCTCGCGGGCAACCGGAAATTCATGGACGCGCTGGACGGCGGCCAATGGGCCTTCGGCGACGACTCGTTTCCCGAAGTCGGCGTCACCTTCTTCGCCGGCACGTTCGTGCGCCATCCCCTGGTGCTGGCTTCCATGTGGTCGGTGCTCAACCACATCAAGGATACCGGCCCATCGCTGCAGGAAAACCTCGCACAGAAAACCGCGGTATTGGTGGGCCGCCTGACCGACTTGTTTGAAAGCCACGGCGTGGCCACCAAGATCGAGAGTTACTCGAGTTGGTTCTACTTCCACTTTCACAACGAGCATCCGTTGGCGCCGCTGTTCTACTACCATATGCGCGAGCGCGGCATTCACATCCAGGAAAGCTTCCCGTGCTTCATGACCACGGCGCATTCGGACAGCGACTTCGAGAAGATCTACCGCGCTTTCGAGCAAAGTCTCGAGGCGTTGCAGTCGGTGGGCATCCTCGGCACCGGGCGATCCGCCATGGCCGCACAGGCCGGACACGTGCCCGCGGACGCCTCCGGTACCGACGTGCCCCTGACCGAGAGTCAGCTCGAGATATGGCTGTCGGCGCAACTCGGTGACGATGCGTCCTGCGCGTTCAATGAATCGGTCAGCCTGCGGATGCATGGACGCCTGAACGCCGACGCACTACAGAAGTCCCTGGACCTCATCTTCGCTCGCCACGACGCGCTGCGCGCCACGTTCAGCCCGACGGGCGAAGCGATGCACATGTCGGCCACGAAGCCGTTCGACTACGCGCTCGTCGATCTTTCCAACCGATCGCCCGCCGAAGCCGAGATCGTGTTCTCGGAACTGCTGGATGCGGACGCGCGCTCCGCGTTCGACCTGGTCGCGGGACCCTGTGTGCGCGGCACCCTCGTCCGGCTGGCGGGTGACACGCATGCATTCGTCCTCACCGCGCATCACATCATCTGCGACGGCTGGTCGATCAACGTCATCGTCAATGAACTCGCCGACATTTACGGCGCCTTGTGCCGTGGGGAAAGCCCCGAACTGCCCGCCGCGCTGCAGTACAGCGAATATGCCCGCATGCAGGCCAACCGCGACGGCAACGAATTGGCCAAGGTCGAGGCGTTTTGGCTGGGGGAATTCGCCGTCGCGCCGGCGCCGCTGGAATTGCCGACCGACCGTCCGCGTCCGACGGTGAAATCCTTCAATGGCGCGAGCCTCTGCCGTCGCATCGACGCGAAGCTGTATCAGGCCGTCAAAAAGGCCGGCGCGCGCCAGGGCAGTACGCTGTTCGTCACGCTCCTGGCGGCGTGCCAGGCGCTCATGGGCCGTCTTGCGGATCAGGCCGAAGTGGTGGTCGGCGTTCCCACCGCCGGTCAATCGCTTCTCGAGGATCAGATACTCGTGGGCCATTGCGTCAACTTCCTGCCGATTCGCGGCGCTTGGACGCGCGACACGACGGTGTCGGATTACTTGTCCGCCACCGCGAAGCGTGTCCTCGATGCCTACGAGCATCAGGACTACACCTTCGGAACGCTGGTTCGCAAATTGAACACGGCGCGCGAACCGGGGCGCCTGCCGCTCGCCGAGGTTCAGTTCAATCTCGAGCGCCTTGCGGACCGCATCGATCTGCCCGGCATGACCATGAACGTGTCGCCCAACGCGAAGGCCTTCGTGAACTTCGATCTGTTCCTGAACGTGATCGAATCGGCCGACGGTCTGCGGATGGATTGCGATTACAACACCGATCTGTTCGATGCTGGCACGGTGGCCCATTGGCTCGATTGCTATCAAGCACTGCTCGAGGCGATCGTCGCGGACGCCGCCCAGCCGATCAGCCGGGCGTCCTGCCTGCCTGCGGGCGAAAGAGCAGAACTCATCGAGCGCATGAATGACACGGCCGCCGAGTACCCGCGCGATCGCAGCGTGCACGCACTGATCGAGGCCCAAGCACGGGCCGTGCCGCGCTCGATCGCCGCGCAGTTCGGCGACGTCAGCATCAACTACGAAACGCTGGACCGGCGCGCCAACCAGATGGCCAACGTCCTGCGCGAGCGCATCGGCCCCGTTTCCGGCAAGCTCGTCGGCGTTTCCGTGGAGCGGTCGCTCGACATGCTGGTGGCGCTGATCGCGGTGATGAAGGCCGGGTGCGCTTACGTGCCGCTCGATCCCATGCATCCGGCGGCTCGCCTGCGTTACATCCTCGGCGAGGCCGAAGTCGCCGCGCTGATCTCGGACGGCTCGGAAAACGCCGCGCTGGTTGCCGATGGAACCCCGTTGCTCGATGTCAGGCGCGACGCAGCCGTCATCGCGGCGGCCTCACCCATCGCACCTGCCGTGCAGGCGAGCCCGGACAGCCTGGCCTATGTGATCTATACCTCCGGCTCCACCGGCAAGCCGAAGGGAGTCGAGATCTCGCATCGTGCGGTGGTGAATTTACTGACTTCCATGGCCCGCAATCCCGGATTGACGGCCAACGATGTCCTGTACGCGGTGACCACCATCTCCTTCGATATCGCGGGTCTCGAACTCTTCCTGCCCCTGATCGTCGGCGGCAAGGTGGTGATCGCCGAGCGCGACGCGGTGATCGACGGCTTCCGGCTGCTCAAGAATCTGGAAACCGTGGGGGCCACTGCGATGCAGGCCACGCCGGCAAGCTGGCGACTGCTGCTCGAAGCTGACTTCAAGGCGCCGCCGGCATTCAAGATGTTGTGCGGCGGCGAAGCGTTGCCCCGCGACCTCGCCAACCGGTTGTTGGAAGGCTCCGGCGAATTGTGGAACATGTACGGTCCTACCGAGACCACGATATGGTCGTCATGCACGCGGGTCGAAGCGGGGACGACGCCGATCACCGTGGGTGGACCGATTGCCAACACGCAATTTTACATCTTGGACCGCAATGACCAACCCGTGCCCAAAGGCATCCCCGGTCAATTGCATATCGGAGGCGACAGCGTGGCGCGTGGTTATTACAAGCGAGTGGCGCTGACCGCGGAGAAATTCGTGGCGAACCCGTTCGCCGCCGGCCGCATGTACCGCACCGGCGATCTGGCGCGTTGGTTGCCGGACGGATCCCTGCAAGTGATGGGACGAATCGACCACCAGGTGAAGCTGCGCGGCTTCCGCATCGAATTGGGCGAAATCGAATCGGTGCTGACGGCCAAGGGCAACCTCAGTGCGGCCAGCGTCGTGCTGCGGGAAGACGTTCCCGGCACCGCACGTTTGGTTGCCTATTACGTTGAAAAGCCTGAAAATCCTCGTTCAGGCGAGGCATTGCGGGCGCTCCTCGCTGAGGATATGCCCGAATACATGATACCGTCTGCGTGGGTGCGGCTGGATGCTCTGCCCCTGTCGCCCAACGGTAAGCTCGATCGTGCCGCGCTGCCGATGCCGGATGGGATACAGATCGCCAACGAACTGTTTGTCGAGCCCTCCACCGCGACGGAAGTGGCACTGACCAAGATATTTGGGGAGGTATTGAATTTGGAACGCGTCGGCGCAACGTCGGATCTCCTGAAAATGGGAGCGGACTCCATTCAATTGTTCCAAATCACCGCGCGCGCCAATCGTGCCGGCATCAAGATAACGGCCCGGCAGTTGCTTCAGCACCGTAATGCAGCGGCGCTGGGCGCGGTGGCGGATCTCGGCGCGGAGAGTCCCTCGGCCGATACCCATGCGCAATTACCTTCGCTGGGTCAATTCAAACGCAATCGACGCACGAGCTGATTGAGAATCGCCCATGGGCAAGCCAGCGAACAATGTGATCGGCCGGGAAAGCAAACCATTGGCGGTTGCCGAGGACGGCGCCGCGAGTGCGGCGTCGGCTGAGCTATTGGACGCAGCCGACACCATGGAGACGGAGCGCACCGACTTCCCCTGTTCCGTGGCACAGGAGCGCTTTTGGCTGCTGGACAGACTGGATCCCGGCGATTCATCGTACAACGTCGCGGTTCGGTGGCGCCTGGAAGGCCGGATCGCGACCGATCTGCTCGAGCAGTCATGGTTCAAGATCATCGAGCGTCATGAAGTCCTGCGGACCGTGTTCCTCGAGGTCAATGGCCAGCCCATTCAACGGGTGATGCCAACTGCGCGCTTTCGGCTGAATGAGATCGATCTCAGCAATCTATCTCCCGAATTGCAGCAAACCGAAGGCGACCGCATCGGGGTCATCGAGGCCCGCGCGCCGTTCGACCTGGCTTCCGGCCCGCTCATTCGCGCCACGCTGCTGCGATTTTCGCCCACCATGTCGATCATCTTGGTCACCACTCACCAAATCGTGTCGGATGGTTGGTCGATCGGCATCATGGCGCGCGAAATGGGCCTCATCTATGAGGCCCTGCGCCGCGACAAGCCGATCGACCTCGAACCGCTGCCGATTCAATATGCCGACTACTCGGAATGGCAGCTGGAGTGGCTGAAAGCGCGCGGCACCGAGGCCGAAACGGCCTACTGGACCCAGCAGCTCGCGGGCATCAAGCCTTTCAAGGTGCTGCCGGACCGGCCCCGCCCGGCCATGCCGACCACGAACGGCGCTATCGCCTCGCGGGTGCTGCCGCGCGAACTCACCAACTGCGCACAGGCGTTGAGCGCAGAACGCGGCGCGACCCTGTTCGCCACCGCATTTGCGGCACTGTGTGCGACATTGGCGCGCTTCACCGGCGAGAACGAAATCGTCGTCGGCACCCAGGTATCCGGCCGTGACCAAGTCGAGCTCGAGCCGATGGTAGGCCAGTTCGTCAACTCGCTGATCCTGCGCAACGACTTGAGCGGCAACCCGACGTTCGGCACCATCATCGACCGGGTGCGCGACACGATCGCCCAGGCGCTCGAATATCGGCACATACCCATCGAACGTTTGCTCGGAATGGTCAAGAGCGGCCGCAGCGATGCCAGTACCCCGGCGATTTCCGTCAACTTCATCTTTCAAAAGACGTTCATAACGAACACGGTGTACGACGACTTCACCCTGATCGACATGCCGTCGCTGCCGGCTGGCGCAATTTACGATCTGAATCTCTTCATGGTCGAGCGACCCGACGGTTGGCGTTTTTCCTGCCAGTACAATACGGATCAGTTCGAAGCGGCGACCGCCGAACGCTTGCTTGCCTACTTCGAAATTCTGTTGCAGAGCGCCGTATCCAACGCGTCGCAGAGGCTCTCGGACCTCGCGCTGAGCTCGCCGGACGAATCACGGCAGCTCCTCGCCGCGTTGAACGACACACGTACCTTGTATCCGCGGGAACTGAGCCTGGTTCAACTGTTCGAGGCGCAGGTTGGACGCGCGCCGGACTCGGTGGCGGTGGCGTGCGGCGATCGCCAGATGACTTACGCGGAGCTGAACGCATCGGCAAATCGTTTCTCGGCGTATCTCCGTCACGAGGGCGTGGCGCGCGGATCCCGCGTCGGCGTCTGTCTGCTGCCCTCGATGGAGCTGCCGGTTTGTGTCCTCGCGGTTCTCAAGGCGGGCGCGACTTACGTGCCGCTCGATCCCACCGATCCGCCGCTGCGGACGGCCGAAATGATCCGTGCATCCGGCACTACCGCCGTGATCGGCCAGCGGCTGCAGCGCTCAGGGGTGTCGGAAGTGCCGGTTCACCTGATCGAGGTCGAAGCAGCGCTTGCGTACCGCAAGGACGCCGCCGGGCCCGTGGCGGGAGCCGCGACGCCGAACTCCGACG
Source organism: Gammaproteobacteria bacterium (assembly GCA_003164785.1). Classification (GTDB taxonomy): domain Bacteria; phylum Pseudomonadota; class Gammaproteobacteria; order Steroidobacterales; family Steroidobacteraceae; genus Bog-1198. Next base: position 127,720 of record PLUE01000026.1, read on the forward strand.
GCATCGCCTGCACCATTTTCACCTCGGGCCGCGATGACGCGTCGCGAATAGTCAACATCTCGCACCGTAATCTGACGAACTTGATCTATTCGATGGCAAAACGGCCGGGCGTGGGCGTGCGCGACGTCGTGGTCGCCGTCTCTCCGATCACCACCAGTCGATCGGTGTTCGAGTTGTTCCTCCCGCTGATTACCGGAGCCCGATTGGTCGTCGCGCTTCAAAAGGAGCTCTCGGCGGGTCGCGCCCTGCTGCATCTTCTGCAGCGTAGCGGCGCCACCGTCATGTATGGCGCGCCCCAGGATTGGACCGCGCTGCTGGAAGCCAACTGGATCGGGTACCCGGCGCTCAAAATGCTCTGTTCTGCGAACGATGCGAACCCGCGCCTCATCGAACGGCTGTCGACGATCGGCGGCGAACTGTGGTCGTTGTTTGGCCAGCCTGAGGCCGGAATCTGGTCTGCGATTCGCCAGCTGAAGCCGCATGATCTGTTCGCCGGACTCGGCGAGCCGATCGCCAACACGTCGTTGTACGTCCTGGGCGCCTCCCTGCGGCCCGCCCCGGTGGGTGCGGTGGGCGAATTGTACATCGGCGGCGATGGGCTCACGGAGAACGCGCTGGCCGCATCCATCGTTTCCGAGTCCGGCGCGAAACTCTACCCAACCGGCGTGCTCAGCCGGCTCCAGGCCAATGGCCAGATCGAATATCTCGATCGCAAGGATGACCGCTTCAGCGTCCGCGGACGATCGGTCGAACCCACGGAAATCGAACAGATCCTGCTGCGTCATCCGGCCGTCGTCGAGGCCGCCGTTGCGCACATCAAGGATGCCTCGGGAGACAGCTCGATCCGCGCGTTCATCGTGACGCGTCGTGCCAGGACGAAGGATGCAGCGCGATCCGATGCCGCCCGCCTGACCGCGGATCTGCAGGCGTCGGTCAAGGAGTCTCTGCCGGAGTACCTCGTACCGGCGTCCATCGCTGTCCGGGACTCGCTGCCGCATCTGGCCACGGGAGCCGTGGACCGGCGTGCCCTGCAGAGCGCCACGTCACGCTCGAACTCCGGGACTGCGCAGACGGCTCCGTCCGGCGAAATCGAGGAGCGCCTGGCTGCGATCTGGACTTCGATGCTCGGCATCGAGTCGGTCGGCGCCAACGAGAACTTCTTCGAGATGGGCGGCCACTCGTTGCTGGCGGCCCGCATGTTGACGCAGGTAGAGCGCGAGTTCGGACGGCGGATCAAGCTGGCAACCCTGTTCCTTGCGCCCACCCTGGCGGAATTTGCCAAGGTCCTGACGCAAACGGACCTGCGCGAATTCGATTTTCGCCAGGTGGTCAAGATTCAACCCCATGGGTCGAAGCGGCCCCTGATCGTCATCAACAACACGGGCATCTATTACGGGCTCGCCAAGAATCTTGGTCCCGAGCAGCCGGTGTATTCCCTGCAGCTGTTCGATCCCTCGGTCAGGGACTCGTCGCTGCCGGACACCTTGGAAGACATTGCCGCAGGCTACGTGGGATTGATACGCCGCGTGCAGCCGCAGGGGCCGTACGATTTGATGGGCTGGTGTGTCGCCGGTGCGCTGGCCTTCGAGATCGCCCGACAACTCGCCGACGAGAAACAGGAGATTTCCCATCTGTTTCTCATCGATTCGTGGGTGCCGGGATATTTCAAGCGCCTGCCGAAACTGCGTGGCATCGTAGCGGTGTATTCGCTGCGCGCCGCGTTGATATTCGCCGATTGGCGCCGGGTATTGACCAGCCAGATCTCGATGCGCCGCTTCATCACGCAACGCACGATATACAAACGGTTGCGCCGCCTTTTCACGCGCTCGAACGCAGCGGTGATGCCGGAAGAAGAGCAAGCCAGCCCCGAGACCTACGATCAGTGGCTATTGGCGTACCTGCAGCGGGTGACTAACAACTACTCGCCGCGCCCCTACGAAGGCAAGGTCACACTGCTGCGCAGCCGCCTCGAACCCACCGGCCTGTTTTTTCAGGATGATGCGGGGTGGGGAGCGTTCGCGTCTTCGGGCGTCAACGTTCGATTCGTCGACGGCAATCACTTCACCATGTTTCAGGATCCGGGCTCCACTCAAATGGCCATGCATGTCGCCGCGGCCTTGGAGAGCCCCGAGAATCCGGCGCCCGCCGGCGAGTAACGCTCTCGGGGCGTCGAGGAGCGACGGGCTAGTGGGCGGGCGGTGTCCACACCTGGTACGGCGGCGGTGCCGGACGTCGCTTCGCCATCGAACGTACGACCGCCACGCCATCTTCGGCCGCCAATTTGATCCTGTCGCGCCAATCTGACGCGCGCGGCGTCGCTGGATGCAACCCCAGCTTTCGCAGGCGGCGGTTGAATCGATGCAGCTTCTCCAAGCGGTCGATCGAGCGCAGTTCGTAGTTCACGCTGAGCGCCACCGAGACGTTGTCACGGTTTTGAACCCAGTGCGGGGCGCAGGGCGGAACGTGCACGCCATATCCGGCGTGCAGGTCGTACTTGTTGCATTCGTCCTGGCGCTCGGGCCGGTACACCGCGCAATTCCTGCTGATCGCAAAGAAATCCTCGCGCTCACGCTCGGTCACCAAGGTGCGATCCGTATGATCGAAAATATGGAACCACTTGTCGCCCGTCACCTGCAGCAGGAAATTCGTTTCCGAGTCCATGTGATAGGGCGTGATCCGTCCGGGCGAACTGACCAGAATCAACACCTCGCCAATGGTCACGTCGGAGCGCATATGCTCGCCGGACAGCTCGATCATCGTCGCCAGAACGCTTTGCAATACGGGCGCGAAGACCGGATCCTGCTCCGTGTGCTTCAATATCACGATCGAATTGTTGTGCTCGATGTTGATGATCGTGTCTTGCAACGACTGTCGACCGATCGTGCCATCCGACCAGGTGTTGTTCACCGCCACCGGGCCGTTCGACCAATAATGTTCGCCGTGGTCGGGCATGCGGCGGGTGAGTTCGACCAAGCTCGGGATCTCGAACAGCGGATTGCCCGTGAGTTCGTGCTTGAACATGAAATTCGCGCGATTGTAATTGCGACGGAACTGACCTTGAGGGTCTGTGACGGTCACCAGACGCTCGGGCGCACGTTCAATCGATACTGCGTTCATCAGCGGATCTCCCCTTCAGAATAGCCAAGCCAGAGGCACTTTACTGCAGGACGGTTCGGTCGAGCGCTGACGCATGCCACGATTCGATATTTTACATAACGTTCCGTCACGCACGCCCGGGTAGGCGGCTGACGAATTGGGCAACGATGGTGGGCATCGTCAGCTTCACCATTAGCACATATACCACGGCTCCGGCAAGGACCAAAATCGGCAATGCGGCGGCGTCCGAAATGAGCGGTTCCAGCAACAAACGCAGCAGCGACACCCCCACTCCCATGGTCACGCTCGCCGCCAATGCCGGCCACTGGGGTAGGAACACCGACGAAGCCGGGATCGCGCAATTGCGTTTCAGCAGGCTGACCGACAGAGGCAGCAAGAAGAAGGGACGGGCCGCGATTCCCGCCGAGGCTGCCACCAGACCGAGCGGCGCGCATACCACCACCGCGAGTACGGTCGTCACCGTTTGGGCCACCGAGACCACCGCTTCCGTCCGTTGGAAGTTCATCGCGAGCAGCACGGCCCCGCAGATGTACTGGGTGACCAAGGCCGCGCAGGTCAGGAGCATCAACTGCGCGGGCACGATGGCTCCCGCCCATCGCGGGTCGAGCCACACATGGAACAGCGTCGGTACGATGGCCGCGCCGCCGACACATAGGGGAAAGCAAAACAAGGTCAGCAGGGTCAATATCCTCTGCAGCGCCGCCTCGAGCCCGACCCGGTCATTCACGTACTTGCGCAACTCGATCCGGGCGACCACATACCGCGGGACGACCGCAACTTCCATCAGGATATCCCCCAGCCGCGCGGCCAGGCTGAACAGGCCCAATTCCGTCGAGCCCCAGTACAAACCCAATATGACCCTCGGGATCTGCTGACTTCCCCAGGACAGAAACTTCGATAGCATCGATGGTGCGGCGAATTGCACCAAATCGTGGAAGTGCCTGCCGGAGAACCTCATGCTGAACTTGAGTGGAACGGCGTACCAGAGGACGACCAACGAAACCAGCCGGGTGACGATGGCCTGCCATACCAAGGCCCACACTCCGGCGCCGGTCAGAGTCAGCGCCAGACCGATCACTCCTCCCACCACCAGGCTGCCGATCGAGCGCAGCGCCAAGGGTTGGAATTGCATCTCGCGCTTGGTGGCGGCGGTCGGAGCGGCGGCGAACGCACTGATTGCCGGCAGAATGGCCATCCAGCGCAGCATGCGGGCGAGCTCAGGATCGCCGAACCAGCCGGCGATCCGATCCGCACCGAAGAAAACGGCGATGCCGATCACCACGGACAACGCCACGTTGGCGGCGGTCATGGTCGAAAAGTGTTCATCGTCGATCTTGCGAATCGAGATCAAGGATTCCGCGGCAGCCTCTCCCGGCACGTATTCGCAAAAACCGACGAACACCATGACGATCGAAATCAGACCGAACGCCCGCGGGCCGAGCACCGGCGCCTGAATTGCGAACAACAGCAGCGCAAAAACCTGGGAAAATACCGTCTTCGTAGTCAGCCACGAAGTCGGCGATAATTTCGCGAAAACTTTCATGCGGGACATCTGGCGAAGGGGGCTTTCGAAATGGTATCCGATGCTCGGTGGGTATTCAGTGACCGGGTCGCACTAATGCAAACCACCGTCAACACGGATTCGCCAGCGCGGTGAGGCGAATGTAGCGGACTGTCGATCAATGCCTTTCCTCACCGGTCAATGATAGTAATATATTCATCGTCGAGTTGCGCTATAACGGATATTTCTAGAATATGTTAAACAACGGGATCCAGGTGGTGCATTCGATGACTCGCTGGTTTGGAGGCAGGCGAGCATTGGGCTTGCTTTGCGCGATCTTCCTGGGAGCAGTTGTTGGAGCCGGCCAACCTGCGGTCGCCGCGGACCCCCAGACTCCAGGCGACAAGCCCGACAAGGCCCCGCTTCTGCAGCTGGGACCCGGGGACAGCGTCAGCATCCAGGTATACGGCCAACCGGACATGAGTTCCACCGTTTACGTGGGCGACGACGGCAACATTTCCATTCCGCTGGCCGGCAACGTCCAGGTGACGGGGCTATCCCCGGCTCAGGCCAGCGGTCGCATAGAGAATGCCTTGAAGACCGGGAAAATCCTCGTGGACCCGCATGTCTCAGTGACGGTCACCCAGTCTAGAAGTCAACGTGTCTCGGTGCTGGGCCAGGTCGGCACGCCGGGGCGCTTCCCGATCGAATCGAACACCTCGATCTTCGATCTGCTCGCCCAGGCCGGCGGTGTGACGAGCACCGGTTCGGACATGATCTACATCATTCGACAGGACAAGGACGGAAAGGAAACCCGCTATCCGGTCGATTTGAAGGGTTTGGCGAATGGCGCTGGAGCGTTACCATCGATCGCGCTGCGAGGCGGAGACTCGGTTTTCGTACCGAAGGCCGAGCAGTTTTCGATCTATGGCGAGGTCTCGACGCCCGGCCGCTACCGCGTCGAGCCGGGAATGACGGTGATCGAGGCGATTGCGAAGGCAGGGGGCATCACCCAGCGCGGCAGTCAGCGCCGGGTGGAGATCAAGCGCAAGCTTCCGAATGGAAACTACTCGCACGTGAAGGCCAAATTTGGGGACTTGGTGCAGCCCGATGACGTCATTCAGGTCAAGGAGAGCATTTTTTGAAGTCGCGTCGAAACTTACCCGTGCTGGCGGTTGCAAATCCAGTGACCATGGCCGTCAGTCATGCGCAGCCGGCCCAGCAGGAGTCCGAATCGCCGGGTCTGTCCGCCCTGCAAATCTTCTCGATCGTGCGTGCGTATGCCTGGCAGACGCTCGTCATAGTTGGCGTCATATCCGTGCTGACGGCGGGTCTCATCAAGATGATGCCCAAGACCTATACGGCGACGGCGACGTTGATGGTGAGCCCGGAGGGCAACGATCCACTTGCAACCAACCAGGCGAACGCCACACCGCTGTTCAATTACATGTCGACGGAATCGCAGCTCATGCTGAGCGCGGAAGTGCTGCTGCCTCTCATCGACAAATTGAATCTCGCGCAGGACAAGAACTACACCGCAGGCTATGCCGGCGACGGGAGCACGCTGCGCGATTACATTCGTGAGAACCTGATAAAGTCCTTGGACATCCAGCTCGGAGCATTCGGCAGCCAGCTCATCTACATCAGCGCGTCGGCGCGCAATCCGCAACTCGCCGCCCAGATAGCCAATACGCTGGCGGACGTCTATTTGAATCAGCAGCGCGGCCGTGTGTCCGGCCCGGCGAGCGAGCGGGCGAAGCGCTACGCACTGGAGCTCGCCGAACTGAAGGACAAGGTTCGGGTGGCCCAGGATCAGGTGACCGCATTCCGCCAACGCACAGGCGTGACCAACACCACCGAGAAGAACAACAACGTCGAGCAGGCCCTCCTCGGCAGTCTCCAAGCGCAGCTGCAGGACGCCTCCAACGCGCGCCGCGCGGCGGAAGTCAAGGCGGCGGCGGAACAGAGCGCGACAAGCGCGGCGGGCACACCCGCGGTGCAGAGCATGAAAGCGCTGCTCAACACGCAGCAGACGCAACTGGCGCAACTGCGCACCACCTACGGAGCGCAACATCCGAAAGTCATGGAGCTCGAGAGCCAGATCCATGCGACCCAGCGTAATTTGGATGTCGAGATGCACGGCGTTGCGGCGACGAATTCAGCGGATCTCATGGCGGCACAGCAGCTCGAGGCCAAGATGCGCGTTGCCGTCGAAGAACAAAGGAACAAGGTGCTCGGCGTCAACAAGCTGCAGGACGATGGCACCAAGTACGAGCTGGAACTCGAATCGGCCCAGTCGGTCTACAAACGGGCGCTCGACGGGTACGACCAGATCATGTTCGCTTCGGGCGCACACAGCGCGAACATCAGCGTCGTGAGCGCCGCCGTTCCGCCCCAGAAGGTCACCAAACCCAACAAGCCGAAGCTGCTGCTTATGGGCATTATGGCCGGCATTTTCGTCGGCCTTCTCGCGCCGCTTCTCTATGAACTCTTCGTCAACCGGCGAATCCGGACGCGTGATGATTTCGAGCGTAGCTTCAACATCCCGGTGCTGATCGAGTTCGATCGCATCGTCTCATTCCCAACTACCGTATGAACTCCCCATCACCGGCAGATTACGACCGTGCCGATTCCGTCGAGTTGAGCGCGGCGCTGATCTCCGAGCTCGGCCTCTCCGACGTGTCCGTTCAAAGGATCTATGAGTTCATGCAATCCATGGACACGAACTTTCCGGATGCCGCAGCGCGTCTTGGAATCCTGAGGCCGGAAGCGATTGCTGAAGCACTCATCAAGATCCGGACCCAGCGGCCGCCGGAAGATGTGGGCATGATCGAGTCGGCGATACGCCGAATCGCTTCCGACAGACGAGTAGTGCTTCGTCAAGGCGAGCGCGTCACACCCGGCCCGCATTTGATTCTTGCGCATGATTCCGACAACCCGCGCAGCGAACGTCTGAGGGCGCTGCGCACGGAATTGCTGCTGCTGCACGAGGCAGGACGCGGCGCCAACATGGTCGCCATATTGAGCCCGGGTTCCGGAGAGGGGCGATCCCAGCTGTGCGCCGAGTTGGCGATTTCCTTCGCTCAGCTCGGGCGACGTACGCTCCTGGTGGACACCGACATGCGCAAGCCGCAACAACACGTCCTGTTTGGGGCATCCTACGGAGATGGGCTGTCGCAGGCGATTGCCCGGAACGAGAAGCCGTGCTACCACCCGGTCGCCGGTTTGCCGACCATGCATCTGTTGACTGCCGGGCCGATCCCCAAGAATCCCTTGGAACTGCTGTCCGACGGACGATTCAGCAATCTTCTCGCCGAATGGCAGAACTCCTACGAGTTCATCGTGCTCGACACGCCGCCGGTTGCGCAATGCGCGGACGGGCTCGCGGTGGCAACCATGGCGGCGCGCGCGCTCGTGCTGAGCCGGGCCAAGCACACGACCTATCGAAGTACGAAGGCTTTGCTTCGCCGGCTCGAGAGTACGCAGTCGAGATTGCTCGGAGCTGTGATCAACCATTTTTGATCGGCCTCGTTGCCGATCGATGATCTCTATGAACACGGTCAGCCTGTGTATTGCTACTTACCGCCGGCCGGAACGCCTGGCGGCGTTGCTCGAGGATCTAACCCGTCAGAGACTGTTGCCGGACGAGGTTGTGGTGGTCGACAACGATCCCGGGGCGAGCGCGCAAAGCGTCGTCGAGGAGCGCCTCCGTCTGGGCGCACCCTTCCCCATCCGCTACGCGATGCAACCGCAAAAAAACATTTCTCTGACGCGTAACAAAACCGTGGAACTTGCGGGCAGCGAATGGCTCGCGTTCATCGACGACGATGAACGGGCGCCGGCGGCCTGGCTGGCACAGCTCATGGCCGCCGCAGAGCGCTTTGGCGCTCACGGCGTGCTGGGTCCGGTGGATCCGGTGGTGCCGCCCTCCGCGCCCGGTTGGATCCGCCGTGGACGCTTCTACGACTTTCCGCGCATGGCGACCGGCACCGTCATTCCACCCAATCGACTGCGCTTCGGCAACGTGCTGCTGCAGGCATCCCTTGTGCGCCCCATGGAAGGACCGTTCGATCCGTCGCTGGGGCTGACCGGCGGCGAGGACGGTGACTTATTGTCGCGCCTGGTGCTGGGCGGCGCCCGCATCGTATGGTGCGATGAAGCGATGGTGAGTGAACCCGTCGAAACATCGCGTTTGTCGCTGCAATGGCTGCTACGCCGCGCACTCAGCGGCGGTCAGGATTTCGCACGGCACGCGCTCGCAGGTCGTTATGGTGCGATGCCCTTCGGCAGGCGGGCGATGTTCTTTTTGCGCGCCTTGGTGCAGGCTATGGCGGCAGCAGGACTCGCGCTCGTCATTTGGCCACTGGGGAGACATCATGCGGCGCGCTGGCTCACCACGCTTTCGGCGAATATCGGGAAATTGTCGGTGTTGTGGGGCTGGCGATACCGCGAATATGCGTGACCTGTGATCACGCTGGTCACCATATTCCTGACCCTGCTCGGCCTGCCCGCGGCGCTGGCCTGCGCCTATCTCCTGATCGCGACGCTGATGTCGGCCGCTCCGAGAATGCCGCCGCCGTCGGCACGCCGATTGCGCTTCGACGTGTTCGTGCCGGCCTATAACGAAGAGTCGGTCATCGCCCGGGTGGTCGGCAGCCTCAAGCGGCTGGACTGGCCCGCCGATCGTTTCCGGGTTATCGTCATCGCGGATAACTGCAGCGATTCCACGTCGCGCGTCGCGACGGCCGCCGGCGCCTCCGTCTGCGCGCGCAGCAATTTGACCGAGCGCGGCAAGGGTTACGCGCTGGCCTATGCGTTCGCGCAAAGTGCCGACGAAGCATGGGCCGACGCGGTGGTCGTCATCGATGCCGACTCGGAAGCGTCCGCGAATCTGCTCGAGGCGTTTGCGACGCGCATCGAACGCGGCGCTCATGCCATCCAGGCGCATTACGGCGTGCTGAACCCGTTCGCATCATGGCGCACCCGCCTGATGACGATCGCACAGGCCGCCTTTCACATCGTTCGCTCGCGCGCCCGCGAGCGGCTCGGCGTGTCGTGCGGCATCCGCGGCAACGGCTGGTGCGTCACGCACGCCCTGCTGAAGCGGGTTCCTTACCAGGCATTCTCGCTGGCGGAAGACATCGAATACGGAATCGAGCTGGGACTTGCCGGTCAACGTGTCGAATATGCTGACGAAGCGCATACGAATGCAGACATGGTCTCCGGCGAGCAGATTGCCGGCAAACAGCGGCAGCGCTGGGAGAACGGCAGGCTGCATCTGATTCGCACCGAGACCGCGGCATTGCTGCGCGCGGCGCTGCGCAAGCGCAGCCGGGTGTGCCTCGATCTCGCGCTCGACCTGCTGGTGCTGCCCCTGTCCTACATCTGCCTGAACGTCGCGGCGTTCATCGTGGCGGTAGGTCTCGCGGCGTGGCTCGAGCCGCAACTGCGGGTGTGGCTTTGGATCAGCCTCGGCTGCGCGACGAGCATCGTGCTCTACGTCCTGCGTGGCTGGCAATTGAGCGGCATCGGCGCGCGCGGATTATTGGATCTCGCGCGCGCACCCGGATTTCTTTTGTGGAAAATAATTTTAATGTTCAAGAGCCGGGCCTCGAAGGAATGGATTCGGACCGAGCGCGAGAAGCCGAAGGCGTAGTCTCCCGCCCCCATCCTGCAGAACCGCGCGCAATGACGCGGAATTTCATCGTCCCTTAACTTATTTCCACTGTGGAGATGTACACCCGTCGCCATTTCCAGACACGATTTTGGGCGTAAGTCGCTGATCCGAGACAATTGCGACACAAATTCATTGCCCGTAAAACGCATCTCGTGTTCCGCATTCGTCCTCAAAGCGAAGCGGGTTGCCTCCCCCAAACACTCGAGTGCCATCCATGTCAAAACGAGCAAATCTATATCTTTGTGCCGCGGTCTCGGCCGCCACCACCCTGTCGGCAACGGCGGCGACGTACGAAACGCCGTACATGGCGAGTTTCTCGCCGACGTCGGGAGCGGCGGGAACCGTGATTACGGTATCGGGCTCGGGATTCAAGGGATTGAACGGAGCGTCGATTGGCAACGGTCATGATTCCACGGTCCTGGTCGTCAGCGACACGGTGGCGAAGGTCACCGTGCCCAGCGATGCCACCACCGGGCAACTCGCGATTCACAATGCCGCCAATTGGTCTTGGTCCGCCAGCGCATTCACGGTCACCAAGGGAACCACCACGCCCGTGTCGACGCCGACGTCCCCGTCATCGAAGTCGGCAACCATTTCCGGCGCCGTCGCCGGGCCGACTGGTGCCTCGGTCAAACTGTCGGGCGCCGCGACCCGGATCGCCACCGCGAACTCGAGCGGCGGCTACTCGTTCACCGACGTCGCGGACGGCACCTACACCCTGGCCCCGACCACCGCGGGACATGTCTTCACTCCCTCGAGCGTGGCGGCCAAGGTGACTGGCGCTGCCGTCACCGGCGTAAACTTCGCCGGCGTGGCGACATCCTCCGCCACCTACACGCTCACGGGCACCGTCTCCGGCAGTACCGTCGCGGGCGTCATGGTCACCTTGAACGGCAGCAACATCGGGGCGGCGGCAACGGATCTCAGCGGGAATTACAGCTTCTCCGGCCTGGCGAGCGGCACGTACACGGTGAGCGCGTCGCTGGCGGGCCATACGCTGAGTCAGGCCAAGATCGTCGCCATCGCCAAGGTCGACTCCACCGCGAACAACTTCACGTCCGAAGCCACGCCGAGCGGCGCGGTCACGCTGGCCACGATCAGTCCGCTGGGTCAAGCGACGGTCGGCAGTGCGTACTCGCACACCGTGGTCAAAACCATCAGCGGCGGCAATGGCGCCTATCACTATCAAACGGGCGCCCTGTCCACGGGCACGCCGCCCGTCGGCATGTACGTCAACCCAAATGGCAACCTGAGCGGAACGCCGGGCAACGCCGGTACGTACACGTTCGAGGTGTGCGCCGCGGATTCCGCGGGTCATGTGACGTCCGCCTGCACGCCGACCACCATCAAGGTCGTCGCGCCGTCCACCGCGTCCACGCCGCCGGTTACACCGCCGGTCACTCCCCCGGTTACCCCGCCGGTCACGCCGCCCCCCGTGACGCCGCCGGCATCCGGCACCTCGTGGGTGTACTACAACGGCGCGTTTGACTGGCCCGGCGATTACTCCTTCGTTGCCTCTCCGAACTACTCGGACACGAGCGGCGAGCCGCTGACCGGCACCAGGGACATCAAGGTTACGCTGGAAGGAGCCTGGGGCGGATGGCTGCCGTTCGCACAGAACTGGAGCTTCAACTCGAAGCCGTACACCAAGCTCACCTTCGCGTTGAAGCCGACGGTTGCGAATCAGAAATGGCAGGTGTTCTTCGTCAAAGTAGGCGATATTCCGGTCGGCATCTCCTTGGATGTAGCAAACTACGGGCCGGCGCCGGTGGCGGGCAAATGGGCGACCTACACGATTCCCCTGCAGGACCTCGGTGTATTAGGATCCACGATCTATAAATTCGGCATCCAGGATGAAACGGGACTCTCCAACAACTCATGGTTTGTGGACAACGTAGGTTTCGCACCGTAGGGACTTCCCGACCCGCCCCGTCCTCACCGGAGGACGGATGGCGGGTCACTTGAAACTGCGAGTTCTCGTGCTCGGCGCCGAGCACTTCGCGACCGCCAAGGTGCAAGCCACCTTGGCGGCCAGCGATTGGGCAATGCCCATCACCCTCTCACGGGATGAGGACGCTCTTTCCGATCGGCATTTGGACGGAATCGACGCGATTTTCAACGGAACGGCCGGCAAGCCCGCCACGATTGCGGCCACCGCGCGGCAGCTCTACGGCGCTCTGGAGCGCACGGGCGCCGAGATGCGGGTCATCCAGTTGAGCTCCATGACCGTATACGGTTCATTGCAGGGCGAGGCGCTCGAAAGCGCGCCGCTGCGTGCGGATCTAGGTCCCTACGGGGAGGCCCAGATACGCGGCGAGGAATTCGCGAGGAAGTATCCACGCAGCGTGATCTTGCGCCCTGGCTGCGAATACGGCCCCGACAGTCCGGAGTGGACGGTGCGCATTGCTCGTCTACTCGAGGCCCGGCGCCTGGGCGACCTTGGCGCGGCCGGCGACGGGGTGTGCAATCTTCTGTTCGTGGATGACTTGATCGCCGCGGTCAGTGCTTCGTTGCGAGCACCCGGCATCGAAGGCCAGGCGTTCAATCTCGCGATGCGTTCTCCGCCGACGTGGAATGAATATTTCATTCGTTTTGCACAGGCGCTGGGAGCCGTGCCGGTGACCAGAGTCGGCGCGCGGCGCCTCAGGGCCGAAGCGAAAGTTCTCGCGCCCGTATTGAGAGGCTTGGAAATGATCGAGCGTCGGCTGCGTGGAGCCTCCTCACCGGCGACGTCGCGATGGTGTCCACCCGCACTGACTGCCTCGCTGCTCGCGCTTTGCGGTCAGGACATCGCACTCAATGTCGGCAAGGCGGAGCGGGCACTGGGAATGGTTTGGACGCCTCTGGACGCCGGGTTGCACATGGCAGCACAGCCGTTTTTCAACGGTCACCCAATGGGGAGCACATCGATGCGGCGAAACTCGATCGGGTGACCATTCGACTGGATGGAAATGTAACCTGATGTGAGCGCTTTATCGCCCGTGACTGCGATTAGCTTGCGCGCATCCGGATCCTGGTCATCGAGCGTAACGTCCGTGTACTCGACCACGAGTTCGCCGTTGACGATCTGCCGGACACGCCTTCCACCGTCGATTTCGGCCAGAATCGTGACCCATTGATCTCCCGCGATTTTCACGTCGCTCACCTTCGAGCACTTGTCTGCCAACGGCACCCCGCCGATCTTCAAACGCGTCCCGTTTTCGCACACATCACCGGTCGGGTGATGGCCCAGCAAGCGGTCGCCCACGATGTCGAACTCGACCGAAACGGGAAACTGTTGCGCCCTGCGCATGGTCTGCGGTGCCTGACTATGCAGCTGAATGCCGCTGTTCTCATAGGCCCACGAGGGCGCCCCCGCCGTCAGTTTGCCGACAAATCGATACTCGGCCCGCAACCAGTAGTGCGAAAGCCTCGTCTTGGAAAATAGGCTGCCGAATCTCCCCTGGAACCTGTCGTATCCATCATACGACACGGTCAGCAGGCCATTTCGTACTCGAAAGGTGTCCGCATAATTCACGCCCGCGTCGAAACCCGCGATCTTGACATCCCAATCATCCAGGTCCTTGCCATTGAACAAGCTCAGCCATTGGCCCGCGGGTTCAGCCACTCGCTCCCGGGGTTTCTTGGCGCATGCCGAAACCGAGAGCAACGATATCGCCACCGTCACCAAGGCGAGCGCACGGATCATGTTGCGACGGGTCGCGCGAACGGGTTCTGGCAGGGGCGCATGGGATCGTAATAGGCGATATAACCGATTTTTCGCGATTCATCGGCACCATTGATGAAGAAATCACTGGACAGCAAATAGGTAGCGACCAGCTGATCCTCGGCTTTGCCGACGCGACCGCGCGCGTCGGTGGACCGGTAGAAGCGCTTGAAGGACGGCGAAACCGCCGACAGGAAGTGATATCGCAGCCGGCCCCAGGTTGGAATTTTTTTGGCAAAAATGGCGCCGGTGACGTCCTTGGAGAACGCGCGCACGCCGCCGTCGTCGAGATCCAAATAGCTCAATCGCCGGCGCAACACTGACGCGATCTCGGCTTCGATCGCGAGCGGGGAGCCTTCCCAGCCGAGCGCGGCCAGGCCCGCCACGCCGATCGCACTCAAGACCAACCGGCGCCGCGTGATCATGTGGCGGGCCCGAGAAGATGATCGGCGGCCCATAGGGACAGCGCTGATACCGTCAGTGTCGGATAGGCGGGACTGGCCGTAGGGTACGCGCTCGCCCCAAGAACCAGCAGATTGCGGTACTGGTGATGCACCAGGTGGCGGTCCACGACGCTGGTGGCGGGGTCGTCGCCCATCACGACGGTGCCCTGGATGTGAGCGGCCGTGGTCCCCAGTGAAGTCCCCACCAAGCGTTCGATCGGCAACGCCTGCGACAGGGTGTCGAGCATGCGAGGTATTTGGTCGGCAGCCCTCTGGGCATATTCGGAGTAGCCCGAAAAATTGACCCGCGCCACCGACGGATTGCCGCGGCTTACGGTGACCGTATTGTCGTCGCTCGGGATGTCATCGAACAAAAAGCCAAGTATTACCCGTTCGTTCCATCGCCCACGTTCCAAACGCAACGCATCGTCGAACCGGTACGCAAAAGGTGAACTCCAGGTTTCGATCATGCACGCGGCATGGTCACGGCGATGCTCGCCCTCGTAGAACAAATAGCCCAGCCCGCTGAGCACCGTGCTGCCGTTGTAGCACTTCACGCCTTTCAGATCGAGCGTGGCGTAGACCGGCATCTGTTCATGAAGTCGCCGCCCGATCAACGGGTGGGTGAAGCCGGAGCGCAGCAAGATATGCGGATTGAACAACGCGCTGGCACCGAGCACGATCAGATCGCCGGTCACCCGTTCGACGCTCCCGGCGTGCACGAAGTTGACCGCATGGGCGACCCCGGCCGCCGTCTCCACCGTTTGCACTTCGCAGCGCAGCCGCAGAGTGACGCGCGCATCCTGATAGATCTTCGACAAACCGTTCTGGATGGTGAATTTGGCGTCGACCGGACACAGCCCGCATATGCCGCTAGCGCAGCAGATTCCCCGTTGGCCCGTTGCGACGCTCGCCCGAGCCGTCGACATCTGATACCAGCCATCCGGAAACCGTTGCTTCAACAGGATATCAGGATCGGAGAACCGATGCGGGACCAGGGGCGCCTGCCGCGTGCGGGGCATGGGACTGTCCGACGGCCCGGAGACGAGCATCACTTGCTCGACGGTGCCGTAATGGGATTCCAGGTCATCGTACGCAATGGGCCAATCGAAACCTACGCCATAGCGAGATTTGAGCTTGAAATCGCCGGGCATCATCCGCGTCGTGCCGCCCATCCAGCACTTGGAATTGCCGCCGAAGCCTGGGCTCGTGTACCACTCCTTGCCGGGAGTCTGGTTGTCCATCAAGTCGTCGGGATCGATGCTGGTGTGGCGCCGATTCGCCAGCTGCCACGCCTTGGTGTCCTCGTTGCCACGCTCGAGCACGAGTACCTTGACATTTTTCGGCGCTCTTTCCAAATAACGCATCAAAAAGAACGAGGACGCGAAGCCCGTGCCTATGATGACTAAGTCGTGGTTGGGGGACACGTATGCTTAATGCCGTTTTTCGGAGATTGCACAAGGGTGTTTCCGCGCTCGGGGGCGAAGCACATTGCGATCAAATTCACCTGGACAGAGCATAACAGAATGCCGCGGCGCACACGCCGCATGTAAGCAAATTGCCACAACTATCTTCGCCTCGGACCGGTGGGCGCCGCACGGGGTTGAGTCGAGCGCGCTTCGAGCAGGCCGCGCGACAGCGAAAATGTGGCGAGGGTCACCACTGCGATCGCGAACGCCGAATTTACGGCGAACCAGGTGCTCTCCGATAAATTCGTGATGGCTTGTTGGAAAAAGATCGCGAGAAAGAGCATGCCTTGGCCGCGGTCGAATTTCATCAACTGCAGCGATTGGTACACCCACGAAACGAGATAACCGATCAGGCAGAACAACCCCACGAACCCGAGATCGTTGACAACCTCCAGATAGCCGTTGTGCGACTGGGTGGGATAGAAGTACATCCGCCCCAAGAACACGTACGAGGGGGAAGCCGGCGTGGGACCGGTCCAATAGGCGCCATAGCCCGAGCCGAGCAGCGGCGCGAGTTGCACGTGCTCCTTGATGATGTCCCAGATTGCCGAACGGTTCGAGAACGTCATGTCCTTGCCGGTCAGCGAGGTAATGGGATCGAGCAACATGCTCATGCCGGGGATGACATTCAGGACCGCGAGGGCATAGATCACCACCAGCGACGCAAACGCCGACACGATGTAGGGCATGAAACGGCGCAGGCTCTTCGGGGCGACCATCACCATCAACATGTAAAAAGTTGACAAGGTAGTCGACATCAGTGAGGTGGAGCTGCGCGACAGCAGCACACAGGCAAAGGACAGCGCGATGAACGGGAATGCCACCCACCATTTCTTTTCGTTGTTGAACCACGCATGCAGCCAGAGCACGACGCCGAAGCTCGCGAGGATGCCGAACTGGTTTTTCTGAGACGTCAACCCGCGCCAAGAGTTCTTCAAGGTTCCCTCGCCCACCTCGACGCCATATTGGGGATATGCCAGCGCGAAGATGATCGACCCGATCAACAACGCGGTGATCACCGGACGCAGCACGTCCTGAAACCGCGTCCGGTTCCACCCGTAGATCGTGAATGCGAGACAGACGACCGCAATGGACAGGACGGATACATACCTGTTGGTCGTTGCCGAGGGCTCGATGGACCAGATGATGCTGAGCGGCACGAGACCGAGAAAACACAGGAAAAATGCATTCAGAGCACGAATCTCGAGCCACGCCAGCCGCATCTTCCAGAGCACGATGACCGTGCTCACGATCATGAGCCCGAGCTTGATTGTCCTCGCCAACGGATTCGGGGCGGCCATGTCCGCTTCGGCCAGAATCAGATCGCCCGTAAAATATTGGAGCGGCACCGCGAGATAGACGATCAAAACCCAAATCATGACCGTGGTGATCAGCGACCCACGGCTTTGCGGTGCAAGGGCCCGGCCGCCCGCCGGGGGGGCCGCCGGAGGCGTTCGGCGCAGCGAACGGCGAGTAAGCGGAATATTCATGGCTTAGCCTAATGCATCTTTAGAGAACACAAATTGACCGACCGCGACATTTTAGGTGCTTTCGATCGCGCGAATGCACGGCAGTATGAGACGCACCTCACGACACTGCCCATTGACGATTTTATCCGTGAAGGCGACACTATTAACATATGCGCGTCTCGACAAACCACGCGGAGCGATCTTGAACAGCAGCTCGGAACCCTTCGACATCAGAAGGCGCGTGTGAATGCCCAGGAAGCGGTTGCCCCCCCGGGGCGGGTGAGACTGCTTAAACAGTTTTCAACAACAGTCGTCGACCAAGTCGTGCTGTCCGGCGCGAGCTTCATCGTGGGATTGCTACTGATTCGTCAGACGAGCGACGCCGATTACGGCATGTTCGTTCTGGTTCAATCGGCGATCGCTCTGCTGATTTCAGCGCAAATGGCCTGGTTGTCCAATCCCCTCGCCGTGTTGGCCCCCGCCAAGCCCCATGCGCTTCGAGCTCTGATGGTCGGCGCCGTCGACTCGAGCCAACGCCGCTTTCTACAGCGTGCGGCCGCCGTTGCGATGCTGGTCCCGCTGATCGGCTACTTCGCGGGCTTTTGGAGCGGACTCGAATCGATGGTGATTGCTCTGGGTGTCGCGGCCTGCTGGGCGGCCCTGCGTCGCGAATATCTGCGCGGCGTGTTGCTGATCTTCGGCCGGCCGCATTCCATGCTGAATGCCGACTTGGTGAACGTGGCCGTGCTGCTGGTCGGAGCGGTGATCGCCGCGTACGGGCCGAGGCCGGCGGTTCCGTGGGCAGTGGGTGCGCTGATCGTGTCGGCAATGGCCGGCGAATTTGCCGCCCGGCGTTCGCTGGGCAAGAACCCGGGCTTGATGACCGGCGATCCGAGCCCGTTTTGGCGGGAAATGCGCCCACTGGCAATCTGGGCCACCGTCGGCGCCCTCACCTATTGGGTCTACAATCAAAGCTACAACTATGTGCTGGCGAGCCGCATCGATCTACGCGCGGTTGCGGACGTGAATGCGGCGCGGCTGCTCCTCATGCCGACCATCGTGCTCACGGTCGGTGTCAAAACCTTGCTGGTTCCGACGGCGGCAGCTTGGCTCGCCGAGTCGACGATCGGACGATTGGCGCGACGGTTGCTGGTTTTCGCAACCGGGATTGCCTTGATCGATGTGGTCTACTGCCTGTTGCTATGGGTATTCAGGGATTTGCTGACCCACAACCTGATGCACAAAACCATCGGCAATCGCGATGAACTGCTGATCCTATGGGCCATCCTGTCATTGATCGCTCTCTACCGGGACCTGCTGCAGACCGGTTTGTTCGCCTTGCACAAGTTCAAGTCGTTGGCGGGGGTGACGGCGATCAGTGCGGTCGTGTCCCTGGCCATCATGTGGCTGGGCATCAAGAGCTGGGGGCCGGCCGCGGCCCTCATCGGCCAGGTCACCGGCGAGACCATCAACCTCGTCGGCGTATTGGTCCTGCTGGGAGTGGCGCATCGCACCGAGAGGAGCGGGGCGCCTCGCTCGAGGTAAGGCTGGGACCGGGATCCGGTCACACCCCGACGAGTCGAACTGAAACTCGCGATCGACCACATTATGCTACGGTGCAGCAAGCGAAACCCGTGTCAAAGTGAATTTCCGGGGGTGGTTGAATTGGTGGACCTAGTACTACGGATGCGGGTGCGGTCGACGTGATCATCGATGCGAATGATTTGTCCCATGGAGATTTGCTGTCGGCCGATGTGTGCATCGTCGGCGCGGGAGCGGCCGGCATCAGCATGGCCCTCGACCTGGCCGACAGTGCGCTCGACGTCATCGTTCTCGAATCCGGCGGCCTGAAGCGCGAGCAAGCGGTTCAGAATCTATATTCGGGTACCGTCAGCGATGGGCGCCTCCACAGCCCGCCCGATCGCTATCGCCAACGTCGTTTCGGCGGAACCACCACCATTTGGGGCGGCCGCTGCATGCCGCTCGATCCCATCGATTTCGAGCAGCGGGACTTCATGCCCCACAGCGGATGGCCCATCGAGCGCGAGGCGCTGATGCCCTACTACCCTGGGGCCAATCGGCTGTGCGAGGCGGGCGAATTCGCGTATACCGCCGCCGCAGCGTTCGCGTTGCCGCTTCGGCCGATGATCGCGGGCTTCGAAAGTCCCTACTTCACCACGGATACCCTGGAGCGTTTCAGCTGCCCCACTGATTTCGGCGCTCGCTACGGACGGCGGCTTCGCGCCGCCCGGAACATCCGGGTGATCTTGCACAGCAATGTCACCGCCATCGAACTCGATCCGGCCGGCACTCGGGTAGCATCGGTCGCCATCCGCACCCTCGGCGGCAAGGTGCTGAGCGCACGCGCGGCGCAGTTCGTCTTGGCGGCCGGTGGCCTCGAGGTCGCCCGGCTGCTGCTGGCCAGCCGGAGCGTGCAAGCCCGAGGGATCGGAAACACACACGATCTGGTCGGCCGGTATTACATGTGCCACCTGGCCGGGACCGTCGGCGCGTTGAACATCAATCGGCCGCTCGACGCCGTCTGGCATGGGTACGACATATCGGACGAAGGCATCTATTGTCGACGCCGCATTGCATTGACGGCTGATGCTCAACGTCAGTACCGGATCGGAAACTTCGTCGCGCGACTGCACCATCCTCGAATCACCGATCCGGCGCATCGCAATGCGATTCTGTCGCTGTTGTTTCTGGCCAAATTCGTCATTCCCTACGAATACGGCAAGCGCTTGCACGGCGGAGAAGGTGCAAGCCTGAGTACGTGGCTCGCACATGTCCGCAACGTCGCGGCCGGTCCGCTGGACGCTGCGCAGTTTGCCATGCACATGCTGAAGGATCGCAAGCTGGCGGAGCGGAAATTTCCATCCATCATCATCAAACCGAAGGCCAATCTGTTCAGCCTGGATTTCCATGCAGAGCAACAGCCGAACCCCGTGAGCCGCGTCACGCTAATGAACGAGGTGGACGCCGTCGGCATGCCCAAACTGAACGTGGACTGGCAATATACGAGCACCGACGTCACGACGGTCGAGCGCGCGGTGGCGCTGTTCGCGGAAGAGATTCACCGCACCGGCCTAGGTACCTTTGTCTACGATCCAGCCAGCATCGTGTTCGAGATGACGCGCTACGGCGCGTATGGAGGCCACCACATCGGCACGGCACGGATGGGCAACGACCCGCGGTCCAGCGTCGTCGACGCAGACTGCCGCGTACATGGTGTGGACAATCTATCCATCGCCAGCGCCGCGGTGTTCCCAACCTCGAGCCAGGCCAACCCAACCCTGACCATCGTCGCGCTGGCGCTGCGTCTGGCCGCCAGATTGCGCGCCGAGGCGAAGGCCGCGATCTCAATCAGACAGTCGTTTGCGTAATCTCGCGCACGGCCGCTCGACCGTCACGTAGATCAGCCAGGCCACGGCGAAGGCGATGGCAAACGCGAGCAAAGCCTGCACGATAGGGCCGGCGGAGGGCAGCTCACGTTGTACCTGCATCAGAGCGGCCAGATGCAGCAGGTACAGTGAATAGGACAGCAGCCCGATGAACGCGAGCGCGCGATTGTTCAGCCACGCAAAACCCCCCCAGGCATGGTAACGGATCGCGGCGACGAACAAGACAGTCAGGGCGGCGCCCTGCAGTGAGTAGCGCAGCGTCTCTCTGAACTGATCGCCGCGCACGACGAGGCATACCGCCAGGGTCAACAACGCTGACGGCACATACGCATATTTCCAGCGCCGTTCATGCAGCGGCACCTCGTCCATCACCGGATTCTTCCACACGGCGAGTGCGCAGCCGAATAATATGGAATCGATTCGGGTGTCGCTCGCGAGATAGGTTCGGCGGACCGCGACATGCCAACCGAAGACCAGGTAGACGCGCCACAGCAGCACGATCAAGCACAGACTCCACAGGAACATGGCTTGTTTGCGCGCGGTCCATCCGATCCTCTGCATACCGATGAACAGCCAGGGGAACACGAGATAGAAGTGTTCCTCCACCGCCAGCGACCAATAGACTCCCGTGCCCGACGGTTGGCCCTCGAAGCCATGACTGACGATCCAATAATTTGTGTATTGCAGCATTTGCGCGATTACCGCGGGCGCGTACAGAGTACCCGGCGGATCAATCGCCAAACTCAGCAGGATGGCCCCAACTAGCACCAGGTAGAACGGCGGTAGGATCCGCAGGGTGCGGCGTAACACGAAGTGACGAACACTGATGTGCGCGTTCTTCTCGAACTCGGCGCGCAGCAACGTGGTTATGAGAAATCCGCTCAGGAAAAAGAAAATGGTCACGCCAAAGCCGCCCGGGACGAATTGTTCCAGGCCCGCATGCGCAACGAAGACGAGCAAGAAGCTGACCGCTCGCAGGCCATCGAGCGACGGGATGTGGCGAATCGATTTCGACACTATGGCCGAGGGATTTCCTGCGTGATGCCAACCGCGGGAGTGAGTTCGAACTTCAACCGGGGCAGAAGGAAGAATATACGGGGTCCGCGAACCAGGTACCGCCTGGCCAGTCGGCCAGGATCGTGCAGCAAGCGATACAGCCATTCGAAACCGGCACGCTGAATCCACTTCGGCGCGCGGCGCTCGCCGCCCGTCAGGAAATTGATCGAGGCCCCGACGCACAACGCCAAACCACGCGCGCGGCCGCGGATTTGCAGCGCCCGGGCCAGCAATTCCTGCTGGGGACATCCCACGGCCAACAGGCAGAATCGAAACGGACTCTCGTCTTCGATAAAGCGCAGGCAGGCCTCCACCTCGGCGGGATCGTGGATGAACCCCATCGGCGGGTTCAGATGCCGCAATCCACGCAATCCATAGCGGGCGCGGAGTATCTTCGCCTGCTCCTCGGTTCCGCCGACCACGACGATCTTGTCATCCGGCTGGATGACGTTGTCGAATAAGTGGGCAGTCACGTCGCTGCCCGGGGCCGTCGGCAAGCGTAGGCCCGCACTCAACCGCAAGACATAGGCTAGAAAACGGCTGTCGAGCAGGACAAATTGCGCGGTGCGGTACAAGTCGCGAAACGACACGTCGTCACAAAAGCGGATCAAGTGGTCGACATTGGGGGTGACGGCGTAACCGTATGTTTCCGAACCATAATCGGCGGCAATCTGCATGAATTTTGACAAATTGCAGTCGCTGAACCGCATTGTCATGGGCGGAGCGCGATCAGTCACGCCGGTCAGCGATTTGTCGGGATTTAGCATCGGATTGCAGGTAAAACCAGCCTCGAGGCCGCCGTGGCCCAACACTTATATACCATATGCAAGAGCTTTCGATACCACCCGCAGCATTAGCGGGCCGGACGAAACTGCTTCACCAACAATTCGACGCCGACCATATTACTGTTGAACGAGTTCAGCGGCACGTTTGAATGGCGAGTTTGGTATCGAGCATACGGCCTGATTGACAGCCAGTGAAGCACCTGATAAGTGGCCTCGACGTTCGCGGTCTGGAAATGGTCCGTGCGCTCGATGAACAGAGCGCCATCGGGATTTTCGGGGTACTTGGAAAGGGTGTAGCCATAGCCGGCCTTTAATCCGATTTTGTAGGTCACCTGCCAGTTCAGCGACGTCGACGCGGTCGTATCGATCTCGTTCCCGCCGGTGGTCAGATAGGTGCTGAGTTCACGGTTCACCAGCACACTCAGCGATGTTTTCCCACTGAGGCTATGCAGATAGCCAAGGCTGCCTGTGATACCCGAGAGGCCGGCGTTGGTCGGATCGACCCGCTTGGTGTACCCCAAGGTACCGTTGAAATTGGTGAGCCCGGAGACCGTGTAGGCGGCCGCCAAATTCGCACTGAACTGGTGGTAATTGGGCGTCAATGCGAGAGGGTCGTTTCGATACTTGCCTTCCAGATAGCCGGCATCGACGCCCGCCGACAGATTGGTGACGCCGAGGTAGCGCAAACCCTCGCGCACCGAATCCTCGTGCAAGCTCAAGCCGGGAACATCGTTGCGGGGTGAGTCCAGTACGTGGTCTTTGGCGGCCGTTTCCAACCGCCATTCCGGCGTCACGTTGACGTTGAAAGCCAGATTCGCAGTATTCTCGGTCTCGAGAATGAGTGAGGTCGACGCGGTCACGTCTTGGAACTGAACCATGCGTTGCTCATGCCGGTACTCGACCGTGCCATCGAGCAATCGTGAGAGCTTCCATTTCAATCCGCCATCGAACAGCTCCTCGTTATGGCTCAGTTCCGTCAGATCCTGATAATCGAAGCGTCGAAATTCAGCCGTCCCGAAAAATCTCTCCTGATCGATCAAATACGTGCCTTCGACCCCGGCGCGCTCCTCAAAAAACGTATCGGCGTAGGTCGGTCCGTGCTTGCCGAGTGGCGCCGCACTGCCGCTGGGGATGTCGAAAACGTTCGTGTTGTATTCGATATCCTCCGCCGCATACGGCGTCAGCGTCCCGTCCGCCACGGCGGCCCGCCCGCTCATGGCGATCAAACATGCCCCCATCCGGATTGCGCGTAGAAGACGCGGATTCATTGTTGTTGTCATGATGGCAATTTGGGCTCAGCCCGCCCCTGTTTTCAAGGAATTTGTTCACGGTATCGGCCCAGCAGCATCCTTCTCCATCACCGGCCCGCAAGAAGACCAACACGCAGCAATAATATCATAACCTCTCCGACGGCCGGCCGCAGGACGCGCCAGCGCCGCCGCGGCCCGCGACCTGTTCGTCACCACCGGACCACACGCACCGGTCAGTCTTGGATTTCCCGCCGAAGACCTCGACCGATGGTTGCCCAATCTTTATCCGATGGATGTGTCGAGCCCTGACCGATAGGCATCCGCCGATACGCGGCGCATCGCTCCGTTGCCGAGTCGCGTTCACCGCAAGGTGCAATAAATCGGACGCAGCCCTCAGTTTGAGCACGAGCGTGCGGGGTGCTGGCCTGAGATAAGGTCGTGGGGGTCCGTTGTGGGCTCATGCGCGCTTGCGCGCAGTGCAACATCGTGCGTCTCAACTCGCTGTTTTCGTGATGTTTTATACCGCTCGTGTCGCCGAACTCAGACAACAACGGGGCGCGATGTCGGACGGTAGAGACGCTTTGTTCGAGGTCGGGATCGCGACGATAAAGGTCGCACACCAGAACCACCGACAGGACGTTTCCCATGAACACAGCCCCGAAGACCTTCACTCACTTGAGTGCCGCGATCGGCCTCACCTTGGCTGTTTCGACGGCGTATGCGGCGAGCACGCTGCAACCATACATGTCGAACTTCACGCCGGCGAGCGGCGCGCCGGGGACGGTCATCACGGTGACCGGCTCCGGGTTCACGGGCCTGACCTCGGCCTGGCTCGGCCAGGCGCACGATGCGGCGGTGAGCGTGGTAAGCGACACGCAGGCGAAGATCACGGTACCGAAGGACGCCTCGAGCGGCCAGGTGGCCCTGTTCAACAGTGCGCACGCCTCGTTCTCTGGGAGCAACTTCACGGTCAAGGCGGCGGCGGTGGCGGCGACGGCGACGGCGACGGCGGAGCAGCCGTATATGAGCGGCTTCACGCCGTTCACCGGCCCGGTAGGCACGGTGGTGACGGTGACGGGGTCCGGGTTTACGGGTCTGAGTTCGGCGTGGCTGGGCCAGGCGCATGATGCGGGGTTAAGCGTGGTGAGCGACACGGTGGTGAAGATCACGGTGCCGGCGGATGCCACGACCGGCCAGATTGCCCTGTTCAACGCGAAGCACTCCTCGTTCGCCGGCACCTCGTTCCTGGTGACCAAGTCGACCAGTAACGCGCCGACGCCGGTGAGCGGCACCGGCACGGCCTCGGGCACGAGCAGCACGGGGAGCAAGGGCACGACCACCGCGGGCACCACTACCACGGGAACGACCGGCACGACGAGCACGGGCACCGCCGGCACGGGGACCACGAGCAGCGGCACGACCACGGGCAGCACCACGGGCACGGGCGCCACGGGAACCACGGGCACGAGCACCACGAGCACGGCGAGCACGGGCCTGAAGGTGAGCGTCTCGGGCGATCACTTCATCGACGGCACGGGCAAGACGGTGCAGTTGCGCGGCGTGAACTTGAGCGGTCTGGAGTTCGTCGCGGTCCAGGGCTGGGATCCGGCCGACCCCTGGGGCGGCCAGCTCGGTGCGAATGGTCCGAACTTCGCTGCCATGAAGACCTGGAACATCAACACCGTGCGCATTCCCTTGAACGAGGCCTCCTGGTTGGGCTACACCTGCGTCGATGCGGCCGGTGTGTCGCACGATCCGGATCCGGGCAAGAACTACCAGGCCACCGTCGAACAGACCGTCACCGCGGCCGCTGCCGCCGGCCTGTATGTGGTGCTGGACCTGCATCTGAGCGCGCCGAAGAACTTCTGCCCCCTCGCCCAGAACCCCATGGCCGATGCCGATAACTCGCTCGCCTTCTGGAAGTCCATTGCCACCCAGTTCAAGGGCAACGCCAACGTCTTGTTCGAACTGTTCAACGAACCGTACCTGTACTGGCTCGCCACCCCGGGCACCGAGTGGCAGACCGAGATGCAGGGCGGCTCGATCACCCAGTACGTCACCGGCGGCACCCCCTACCAGGCCGCCTACACCTGGAAGGTCGCCAGCATGCAGGACATGCTCAACACCGTGCGCGCCACCGGCGCCACCAACCCGGTCCTGATCTCCGGCATCGCCTGGGCCGGGGACTTGAGCCAGTGGCTCGCCAACAAGCCGAAGGACCCGTTGAACCAGATCGGCGCCGTGTGGCACGCCTACCCCGCCTTCGGCACCACCTTCGGCACCGCCGCCTACACCCTGCCGGGCGGCGGCCAGGCCTCCTACGCCAATGCCCAATCCATCCTCAGCGCCGGCATCCCGGTGTTCATCACTGAAAGCGGCGATCAGAACTCCCCCGGCACCACCAGCGCCCCGTTCGAGTCCACCCTCCTGCCCTGGGCCGACCAAGCCGGTGCCTCCTACCTGGGCTGGGCCTGGGACATCTGGCAGGATGCCAGCAACGTGCTCATCAAGGATGCCAACGGCACCCCCACCGACGGCTACGGCGTGTACTTCAAGGCCCACTTGATCTGCGTCGCCACCAGCTCGAACTGCAAATAGCTCCGACGCAGCAGCCCGGGGATGCACGCTCATCCCCCGGTCTCTCGATCAAGCCGGCCTCTGCGCCGGCTTCTTTTTAACCGCCGCGCCCTGCACAATGGGTCGCATGAAACCCATACCATGGCTGGTCTCCATCCTCCTCGGCTTGTCGGGGTACTCCATCTCCTACGCGGATACGCTCGCGCCGGTATCCGCCATCCACATCAGCGGCAATCACTTCGTGGATGGCTCGGGCCAGACGATACAACTCCGAGGCGCCAGCATCAGCGGACTCGAAACCGTCGCCGTCCAGGGGTGGGATCCCTCGAATCCGTGGGGATCACAGTCCGGCGAAGCAACTCCAAACTGGAAGTTGCTGAAGAACTGGAACATGAACATCGTCCGATTGCCGCTGAACGAAGCGTCCTGGCTCGGATATAAGTGCGCCGACGCAACTGGCGCACTGCGCGACCCGGATCCCGGACATAACTACCAAGCAACGGTCAAGCAAGGCGTGGCGGAAGCCACCGCCGCCGGTCTGTATGTCATCATCGATCTCCACTTGACCGCGCCCAAGAATTTCTGCCCATTGGCGCAGAATCCGATGGCCGACGCAGAGAACTCCATCAGTTTCTGGAAATCCGTGGCGACGACGTTCAAGGGCTATCCGAACGTGCTGTTCGAGTTGTTCAATGAACCGTTCATGTACTGGCTCGCCACACCGAATACCGAATGGCAGGCGGCGATGCAGGGCGGCATGGTGACTCAGTACGTCACCGGCGCCCCGACTCCCTACCAGGCGGCGTACTCCTGGAAAACTGCCGGCATGCAGCAAATGCTCGATACGGTACGCGCTACGGGAGCGACGAACCCTGTGCTGATTGCGGGCATACAATGGTCGGGCGATCTCAGTAAGTGGCTGGACAATGCGCCGAAAGATTCGCTCAAACAGATCGCGGCGGTATGGCATCCCTATCCCGCCTACGGCACGACCTGGGGCACCATGCCTTACACCTTACCGAGCGGCGGTGCTGCTGCCTACGCGAATGCACAAGCCATATTGAACGCCGGCATCCCCGTGATTCTCACCGAAACCGGTGATCGCAATGCACCGGGCACGGTCGGCGCTCCGTTCATGTCCAAATTGCTGCCGTGGGCGGATAAAGCCGGCGTTTCCTACCTCGGATGGACTTGGGACGTTTGGCAAAATGGCGATTTCGTCCTGATCAAGGACAAGAGCGGCACCCCTAGCGATGGCTATGGCGTGTACTTCAAACAGCATCTTGGATGTGTGTCGAAGAGCCCGGCGGCTGCCTGCCCTTGACGGCCCGTGCACCCGCACGGGGGTATGAATAGGCTACGAGTTTAATTCATGCCAACTTGGTCGCGCGGCAATCTAAAATGCACGGCACTATAACCGTGCTGCGCGCACTCACTGTGCGCGACCATGCCACCGAGAGGGAGAAAGTACGTTGTCGCTTTGGCCGCAAACGGGACGGAAAGATGCAGTAAGACGGGCGCAGCAAGCGACCAATGTTAGTCGAGGTGATGACAGGCTCGAGCCTTCCGCGACCGGTTATCGGACGGATATCGACGGATTGCGGGCTATCGCGGTGCTTCCCGTCGTCGCCTATCACATCAGTCCCCGCCTTGTGCCTGGCGGATTCATCGGCGTGGATATCTTCTTCGTCATCTCAGGGTTTCTGATTACGCAGCTGCTCATTAGAGACATCGAGCGCGGCAAATTCTCGATCGCATCATTCTACGATCGGCGCATCCGCCGCATTTTTCCGGCTCTGCTTCTCGTCCTGTTGACGACCTATGTACTCGGCGCGATTTATTGCCTGCCGGCCGAGATGGTTGATCTGTCCAAGAGCATAGTCGCCGCGGTGCTGTCCGTTTCGAATTTCTTTTTCTGGATGGGCTCGGGCTACTTCGATGCGCCAGCCATCTCCAAACCTCTCGTGCATACCTGGTCGCTCGCCGTCGAAGAACAGTTTTATATATTTTGGCCGATTTTTTTATTCCTCGGACATCGATATTTCAAGCCGAAACTTTTGTGGGCGATGCTCGCTGTCGCGGCTGCCTCCTTCGCCTTGAGTGTGGCGGGTGTGTTTGCATTTCCGAACGCCACCTTCTATCTGCCATTCACACGCATTTGGGAACTCGCGGCCGGAGGATGTCTTGCCTACGGAGGCTTGCCGGCTCCTTTGAGCACTTTCTGGCGAAACGCCGCCGGATTGTGCGGCATGGCACTGATCGCAGGGTCGGTCTTTCTAATCAATTCCGACCTTCCGTTTCCAGGACCTCTCGCGCTGCCCCCTTGCGCCGGTGCGTTCTTGATCATACTGTCCGGACGCGATGGTCAGTCGCTGGTGGGACGGCTTCTATCTTTGCCACCTTTGGTGTTCGTCGGGCTGATCTCCTACTCCCTTTACTTGTGGCATTGGCCAATAATCTCCTTTCAAAAGGACTATACGTTTCTCTTCAGCGGCATGTCGGAAATGATGAGCAAGCTCGTGGTCATCGCCGTCTCCTTCGTCGCGGGCATTCTCTCCTGGCGCTTCGTCGAACAGCCGTTTCGCAAAGGTCCACTACGACCCTCCAACCGAGTGCTCCGGCAGGAAGCCTTGGGGGCCGTCGTGCTCATTCTCGGCCTCGCTGCGGTCGCATGGTATTCAGCAGGATTTCCGTCGAGGTATTCACCGCGGGAGCTCGAGATAGCTCGTTATTTGCAGTACGACGCCGTTGCGATGTTCCGTGCCAACCGCTGTTTTTTCTCCGCCCCTGGGATCGAATGGTCATTCAGCCCCGAGTGCCTAACCCTGTCGAAAACCAAGCCGAACTACCTCCTTCTGGGAGACAGCCACGCCGCCGAACTTCACGCTGCCTTCTCGGCCACTTTCGACAAGATCAATTTCCTGCAGGCCACGGCAACCGGATGTTTCCCAACCGTGGTTCACAGCCTATCGGAGTCGCGAAAATGCTCGGCAGCCATCGATCCCATATACGCCGATTTTCTGTTGCATAAGCCGATCGACCGCGTGTTGCTGGTGGCGCGCTAGAAGCCGACGCTGCTGGCGAACATCGGGATCACGCTCGATTGGTACAAGGACCACCATATTCCGGTCACGCTTTTCGGGCCCACGGCTCTTTACGATTCCGCGGTACCGAGACTCCTGGTCAATTCACTGCGCAATCCGCATTCGGTCTTTCCAGATCTTCATCTGGACCCCTCGATGCGTGCCCTGGACCGCGCAATGTCGGACTTGGCCGAGGCCCACGGCGTCGATTTCGTCTCGCTGCTCGATCTGCAGTGTGTTGGCGGCTCATGCCTGATGAACGTCGAGCCGGGGGCGTCGCCGTTGATCTTCGACCAGGAACATTACACCACTGACGGCGCAATGCTCATGGCCAAGAAACTCCAGGCCAGCGGCATGGGATGGCGCGAACCGTGATGATTTTCGGATTGCGCTTCGGAGCCGCCGCTTACCATAAGGCGAGCAACATCCACTCCTAGGCCGGCGCTGCAAGTTCACGCGGTCGCGTTACAGCGACACTTTGCGCCACCGGCGTTCAACGCCTATAACAGCGCCACGAACTAGCTCGCCGGAAAAGGATGTGATGTTGCAAACGACTCGCGTATTGACGCCGATGGCGCTCGCCGCCTGCCTTTCGCTGATTGCCTGTGGCGGCGGGGGAACAGCGTTTTCCACTAGCGGCAGTGCCGCCACTGCGGCGGCGGCGAGCACGGCTGCGGCGAGCGCCAACGCTTATGCGATTTCAGGCGTGGTGACCGGAAGCTCCACGGCCACATTGAATCTTACGGGCTCTGCCACCGCATCGACCGGCTTGGATTCGGCCGGCAATTACACATTCAACTCGGTGGTCCCGGGCAACTACATCGTTGTGCCGGCTCAGACGGGCTTTCTGTTCAGCCCCGTGAGCCGCGCCGAGCTGGTATCGAACGCTTCATTGACCGACGTCGTCTTTGCAGCCACCGCCAACACCGGGCCGACCTACGCCATCTCCGGGACCGTCAGTGGCAGCGTCATCGCGGGCGTCCAGATCACATTGAATGGCAGCAACATTGGATCGACTGTCACCGACCTCGGCGGTAACTACACCTTCTCCGGATTGATCGCCGGCACCTATACCGTGAATGCCGCGCTCGCCGGTTATTCCGTTTCGACGCCGCTCATCGTCAGCGTCGACGACGCGGATTCCACCGCCGATAACTTCACCGACGCGGCGGCGACATCCGACGCCATTACATTCACCCCGGTTGCGGTTCTTGCGCCCGCTGCCGTTGGCAGCGCCTACTCGGCCAGCGTGGTGCAAGCGACGACCGGCGGAACAGCGCCCTATCACTACCAATCCGGCGCATTGGACGCGGGTACACCGCCGCTGGGCATGATCGTCAACCCCAACGGCGATGTGACCGGCACGCCGAGGGTGGTCGGGGTCTATGACTTCGACGTCTGCGCAGTCGATTCCGCAGGCCAGACCTCGGCTTGCAAGCCAACTTCCATCACCGTAGTGGCGCCGACGGCGACACAGCCAACATCGCCGACGACACCAACCCCGGCGGCAACGGAATCGCTTGGCGCAAGTCCCGCATCGATCACGGCTGGCGGCAGTTCGATGCTGACGTGGTCCAGCACGAACGCCACGTCGTGCACGGCGTCTGGCGGCTGGGCGGGGAGCAAGGCGACCGCCGGAACCCTGAGCATCTCGCCGGCTAGTACGACCACCTACACGCTGGCGTGTGCGGGCGCCGGTGGCACGAGTAAGACGTCGGTGGCCGTGACGGTGAATCCGGCGATCGCGGCGGTCGCTCCAACGCTGACTCTGTCAACCAACGAGACGACGCTGACCCCTGGCAGCCCATCGACGCTGGTCTGGTCTAGCAAAAATGCCGCGTCTTGCACAGCGAGCGGCGGATGGACCGGCTCGAAGGCCGCAAGCGGCACACTGAGCGTGACGCCGACAGTAACCACAGTTTATTCGTTGTCGTGCACCAATGCAGGCGGCTCGGCCAACGCTTCCACCAAGATCTCCGTGACTGCCGCGACGCCCGCGCCCACGGTCAACTTGGCCGCCAGCCCGACCACCGTCACCGCGGGACAGCACACCACCTTGACCTGGTCCAGCAGCAACGCCGACTCCTGTACGGCGAGCAATGCGTGGACAGGGTCACAAGCGGACAGCGGCACTCGCAGCGTTTCCCCTGCCGCCACGTCGACCTATGCACTCAGTTGCTCGGGTGCCGGCGGCACGACTCAGGTATCCGCCGAATTGACCGTCAATGCGGCAGCGGTCACCTCCGTGCCGGCGTCCGGCACTTCTTGGGTGTACTACAACGGCAATTTCGACTGGCCTGGCGATTATTCGTTCGTTGCGTCGCCAAACTATTCGGATACGACCGGTGAACCGCTGAGCGGCACGGAAGACATCAAGGTTACTCTGGAAGGAGCCTGGGGCGGATGGCTGCCGTTCGCACAAAACTGGAATTTCAATTCGAAGCCGTACACGAAACTCACCTTCGCGTTGAAGCCGACGGTTGCGAATCAGAAATGGCAGGTGTTCTTCGTCAAAGTGGGCGATGTTCCGGTCGGCATCTCCTTGGACGTAGCAAACTACGGGCCGGCGCCGGTTGTCGGAATATGGGCGACCTACACCATTCCGCTCGCCGACCTCGGGGTACTCGGCACGTCGATCTACAAGTTCGGCATCCAGGATGAGACGGGTTTGCCGAGCAACTCCTGGTACGTCGATAACGTTGGCTTCGTGCCCTGACGGGGGCTTTTAGCTCATGTCGTCCAGGCGGCACCCCCAACCTGGCCGCCTACACCTGGCAGGTCGCCAGCATGCAGGATATGCTCAACACCGTGCGCGGCACCGCCGCCCCGGGCTGGGGGACCGCCGGCATACCGGTCATCGGCTGAACTTGGGCCGCTAGGCGAATATCGCTGGCAATCGACCGCGCTTCCGATACATCCAGACCACGAGCACGACGAATGGCACCGTGGTGCAGACGCCCGTGAGCGTGGCCTTCGCCACCACCATGCTCAAAAATCCATGGTCGCGGATCAGATCGAGCGGCGCACAAAGGCGCGCTGTGATGCTCAAAAGCATGATCAGCCATAGAAGTTCCCCAACGTCGGCCATGATGAGCAGCGCGACCGGCATGCAGACATACCATGGCCAATAATCCGGTGATGTAAGCAGCGCATACACAACCGAGATCCAGGCGAAGGCGCGCGCCAAACCCACCGCGTCCTTCACACGCAGGCTGATCCACGCGATGAATCCCAGGAGGGGCAGCGTCACCAGCGCAAGCGTCAAGGGGCCGGCGTGCGCCGCCAGGGGCGATCGCCGCAGGACCCAATTCACTGCGCCGAACGGCGAGGCAGAACTCATGGGTTGCCCACGCTGCAACAGCCCATCGAACGAATGAACGCCTGCCCAAAGAGGCGCATAGAGAATCGCGGCGATGGCCGCCGTCGTCACCAGTGCGATGAGCACATCTAGCGCGAGTTGCCCGGCACTGCGTCGCAACCGCCATAAATAAATCAACTGAGCCGGAAAAAACAGAATCGACACATACTTGGTCAGAAACCCCAGCAACTGAGCGATCATGGATGCCGTCGGCCGCCGCGTGGCGCAGGCCGCAAGACCGGCGACGACAAACAGCACCATCACCGCATCGTTGTGACCTTCACCGGCAAATTCGGCCAAAATCAACGGATTCCACAGATAGGCAAGCGTTCCGAATAGCTGGCACGATGGCCGCACTGCCCCGAGGAACACCCAGATGAAAAATGCAGTCGCGAGACTCGCAGCCGCGACCACGGACTTGAGCAGGATCAGGGCGGTCGGCACATCGATGCCGCTCAGCTTCATGATGGTGACTTCGATCTGTGTCCAAACGATGCCGTACGGCGTGATGCCGATCTCGCCGTGCCATCCAAACGCCGCCAAGCTTGGTCCGATCGCCGTGTGGGCGGCGGCATCCGCCGGCCGCAACAAGGGGTTACTGCCCGGAATGACGCCCAAAAAGCCATGCGCCATGTAGCTGAATACATCTTCCGACAGCGACGGAGTCCAGACGACCAAGAGCACGCTGAGGACGCACGGTATGGCGACGGCGCACAGGCGCGCGCGGCCGACCAATTCGCCACGGCTGCACATCGATAAAACCTGCCGATAGGCAACGAAGATACAGCCGGTGACGAACAGGTACAGCGCCATCTGCAGCAAAAGATTCCTGATGCCGTAACCTTGACCGCCACCATGAAAAAGGGCCTGCATCACCCCGTTATTTGCTGTGTACAATGCAACCGTCACGGCACCAATCGCCAGAATGCGGGTATGCGGATTGAAGGAATTGCGGATACTGTGATGAGCGTCAGTGGTTACGCTTGCGGTCATGTAATACCTTGGCAAGCAAACGGGCAGAGGCTGATTTCGATTGCGACAAAAGCCTCGCGCCCCTCAGGGTTGCGCCTCACACGTCGCCGATTGTAGAAAACCATGAATACCCACCCACAATTATTTTGCGACGATGCACTATCTTATAGAGATTGTAAGGCACCTCAATGACGATGACCATGACCGACACCACAGACTCGGGTGAACCCGGTACGACAGCGATTTCTTCCGTGCCTACGGTTACGGTCGTAGTACCGACCTATCACGAAGTCGAGAACCTTCCGCACCTCGTTGCGCGACTGCAGCTGGTCCGCAGTGCGGGCGCATTCGAGCTGGAATTGATCCTCATGGACGATGACAGCCGCGATGGGAGCGCGGAACTCGTCGCTTCGCTCGGTGCGCCATGGGTACGGCTCGTGACGCGCAAGGTCAATCGAGGCCTGAGTTATGCGGTTCTTGATGGATTGAAGCTGTCGACACGCGACTTGCTGGTCGTCATGGACGCCGACCTGAGCCATCCGCCCGAGAAAATCCCCGAGATGCTTGCTGCGGTGTTGAATGGCGCAGACGTTGCCGTGGGCTCGCGCTTCGCGGAGGGCGGCACGACGGCGGACGATTGGGGCCTGTTCCGATGGCTGAACAGCCGGGTCGCAACCCTGCTGGCATTTCCCCTGACCTCAGTCAGCGACCCCATGAGTGGCTTTTTCGCAATGCGGCGATCCACCTTCATGAGCGGACAAGACTTCAATCCCGTGGGCTACAAGATCCTGCTGGAGCTGATCATCAAGTGCCGCAGCAAGCTGGTGGTCGATGTACCCATTCATTTCGACAACCGCCGCTATGGCGAGAGCAAGCTGTCGTTTCGGGAACAGCTCCGGTACGTTCAACATCTGCGTCGTCTGTACATCTACAAGTACGGGACGTGGTCTCATCTGGTGCAGTTTCTGCTCGTCGGCGTGTCCGGACTCGCGATCAATCTGCTCGCGCTCACCGCACTGCTGGCTGCGGGATTCCCTGAAAAGACGGCCATTGCCGGCGCCATCGTGATATCCATGCTGTGGAACTTCTTCCTCAACCGCCGCTTCAGCTTTTCGTATGCCCGCGAACGATCGATCGTGAAACAATTCATCGGGTTCGTCGCAGCCTGTTCGATCGGCGCGATTGTCAACTATTTCACCACCGTCAGCCTGTGGAATATCATCCATTACAAGCAGCTCGCGGCAATCGTCGGCGTGCTCGCCGGAACATTCTTCAATTTTGCCGCCAACCGGTTCGTCATCTTCAGAATCAAACACATAAAAGCTTGAAGATCACGTTATCGACGAGAAGCTGATGAGGTTGACGACGAGGAGCGTCAATACCATCAGCACCGCTGAAACGCAGACAAGACCGAGGTGCATACGGCGCCAGCGAGGCATCCTCGAGCGCGGCGCCTCGATCGACTGACGGGACGAGACGATGATCAATACCAAACAGGTTGGGATTGTCAGGAACGCACACACCCGCACGATGTTCAACGGCCATGCGATTCCCGAAAAATAAGGGATTCCGAACGCACTGAGACCGAACAAGGCAAATACACCGCAACCGACGACGGCCACGTATCCAGCAACGGCCAGACGTATGCGAAGACTGATTGCATGGCGCGGGATCAGCACGAGCAATACCCCCGAGGCGGCAATGAGCACCAGCACGGCCAACAAGCGGGGCAAGACCCGAGGATCCTCCAACAGGCTGGGTCGTTCGTACGCCGAGGGCCGGTCGGACACACTCAGGATGATCTTGTTCGTCTCGGAATTGCGTATGAAGGAAAACGTTTCCAGGTAATCCGGATTGCCGAATGTACCCGGGGCAATCTCGACGAAACCATCCTTGCCGTCGAGCCGCATCGATTGCGCGCCCCGCTCGACCCGCACGGTCGTTGGATGCATCAAGGTGCGCAAACGAGAAAATCCGTGATGATGTCGGGCATAGTCGACGTAAAGGCCCAGATAGGGTTTCCAAGCGTCGTTCCAAGCAGGCACCGGGTAGTGCGTGCAGCCTTCGCATGCCACGAACGGCTTCAACATCGCATCGGTGATCTGCTCATAGGGCGGGGGCAACCGAGCCTGCTTCAAGTCGAACCGGGTTCGTACGTCGCCGTAGCAATAGAAAATTCCCGCGCTCTCGGGAAGATCGATCGCCAGGAGACAGCGAATGCCCGCTCCCACGCCACCGTGTACAAACAAGGTCTTCGACCCGCTGCGCACCGCGTCGAACAACAATCCGTGAGCCGATCCTCGCGGACCATTGCTCTGCAAAATCTCGAACATCACGTCACGCATGCGCTGCGTAATCACGTTCTGGTCCGCGGAAGGGCCCAGTAGCGCCATGAGGAACTTCGCCATATCGCTCATCGTCGACACCGCCACGCCGTCCAAGACCGCGGCGCCGGCGGAATTGAGATGTGACGGAGGATCCCAATTCGCCGGAGTGCTGGGCTGGAAAGACAACACCCGATGCGACAGGGATGTCGCGGGTGCCGAGAGGAATGTGTTGTCCATGGCGAGCGGTCGAAGAATCGATTCGTCGACGTACTGTGAGAAGGGCTTCCCGGTCAACTCGCTCACCATGTAGGCCAATAATTTCGGTCCATAGCTGTCATACGACGAGAACCGCCCCGGATTTCGAAAGTAACCCGGAAACTGCTGCGCGAAATAACGCTGCGGGTCGGACGCCAAAGCCCCCGCACCGAAGCCGGTCTCGTCGAGTCCTGCGCTGTGCGTCGCCACCTCGCGGATCGTCACCTCACGACCGAATGCCAACGGCAGCTTGTAATGCTTCAAATAGCGATTCACCGGATCATCGATGCTCGTGATCGAGCCCTGCGCGACGAGTTGCGCGACGGCCGCGGCGGTAAACACTTTCTTCACGGAATTGAGTTCGATCAGGGTGGTGTCGATGCCGAAAGGCACCGTCGAGGCAAGATCCTCCACGCCATAGGCGGGCGCCAGCGCCAGGCGACCGTCGTGCACCAACACCGCTGCCGCAAACGAGGAACGGCGGTCGCGCACCAGGCCTCCGAGCGTGTTGTCCGTCTGCTCCCTGACTCTTGCTTCAAGCAGCTCGGACGCGCCGCCGGCATGAACTGAAAGCGCCATTCCTCCAGTCGCAAGCAGCAGCAGAACTGTCCGCGCGAAACTCGGCACGAGTGAGTGCCCCATCACCTTGTCTATAACCAACCCGCCCCAGCGTCTTCCCTGCAAGCTTGTGAACTCCATCGCACAAATAAAAAAGTCGTCTTAAGGAGACAGTTTATGCAAATCGCGGCTCGCGTATAAAATGAGTGTACAGACCAATAGAGACTACTAGATGCAAAAAACTATAATATTCTTCGGGATGACTCTTGCCATGGTGGCGAACCTCTCAGCATGCGGTGGCGGGTCATCGAGCGGCACCGCAGTCAGCGCGCCCGCCGCCGCCACGAGCGGCTCAACATCCTCTGCTGCCGCTACCGCAACGGCGGCAACAGGTCAGGCGAGCGCCCCCGCCACGGTCACGACGACTATGACGGCTGCCGCCTCCACAGCCAGCGCCAGCGGCTCGGTCAGCACAACTGTGACGCCCGTCACGGTAACTACCCCTGCGACGACGATTGCTGCTGCGCCGAAAGCCGCCACCACGGGCACGAGCACGGGTACCACGACCGGCGCGACCGGCACCAGCACGACCAGCACGGGCGCCAAGAGCACCGCGAGCGGCACCACCAGCACGGCGAGCACCGGTAGCAAGAGCACGACCACCGGCACCACGACCGAGACGAGCAGCACCAGCACGGCGAGCACGAGCACCACGGGCACGAGCACGGGCCTGAAAGTGACGGTGTCGGGCGATCACTTCATCGACGGCACGGGCAAGACCGTGCAGTTGCGCGGCGTGAACTTGAGCGGTCTGGAGTTCGTCGCGGTCCAGGGCTGGGATCCGGCCGACCCCTGGGGCGGCCAGGTCGGTGCGAATGGTCCGAACTTCGCTGCCATGAAGACCTGGAACATCAACACCGTGCGCATCCCCTTGAACGAGGCCTCCTGGTTGGGCTACACCTGCGTCGATGCGGCCGGTGAGTCGCACGATCCGGATCCGGGCAAGAACTACCAGGCCACCGTCGAACAGGCCGTCACCGCGGCCGCTGCCGCCGGCATGTACGTGGTGCTGGACCTGCATCTGAGCGCGCCGAAGAACTTCTGCCCCCTCGCCCAGAACCCCATGGCCGATGCCGATAACTCGCTCGCCTTCTGGAAGTCCATCGCCACCCAGTTCAAGGGCAACGCCA
>PLUE01000006.1 GCA_003164785.1 Gammaproteobacteria bacterium
TCGTCACAAAGCTCGGATGAGGGTATCCACTCGCGAGATATAATCATGTAGCTGTGCCGCAGTCGCCGCATGTTTGCTGCAGCAGGAAACCAATTGGTTCGACGACGGAATTCTCAGCATTGGTCTACGGCCGATGAGTCGGCGTAGACGTCCCTCGTCGCAAGGAGTGGAACCGAAAGCCCTTTACCGCCATCGGTTACGGCAGCACGGGCGCTGCGCGTGCGGTCGAACATCTGCGGTTGATCGCCGTGGACCTACAAATGGTCTCGACGCATGCAACTGTCCATATCGGCGGCGGCGATTCGATGGCCGCGTACCCTATCTAAAGGAACCTGGGGAAATCCCTGCGCTCGCAGAATTCTACGTCCGGGATTTAGTGCTCAATCGATCTCCGCACGAACTTCTCAACAGCGTGGCTGTCTGCGCAAAACCCGCACATCCCCCGCATTGCCTCATCCAAAATGTTACCCGTCGAGGTGGTTGCCTCATCCTAAGTGTTACCGACGAACTCGCGTCCGGCCGTGTCGCGATAGCCGCTTGGGAGTAACCAGGCGGGAAAAATGACGCGGCTTAAACGTGTGGAGTTCACGAATGAAGTCGGCCTGTTCCAGGCCAGGGACAGCATGTCAGCCCGGATTGGTAACATCGCCATGAGGCAAGCTGGTAACAAAATTACGTGAGGCAATGCGGGGGAAAAGTAACGCTTTGGAGAGTAGCGGCGAGCCTCGCGGCGCGCCGCCCTCGCAGAACCGGACTTGGAGCGTTACACCATCCGGCTCCCAGCCTGGGACATCCACGGCGGGGTTGGGTAGAGGTTATGAACAATCCGCGCACGCGGCAGGTATGGACCGACACCCGTGTGGAAACGGGCCCATGTCACGCTGCGCCGTTGACTGCGGCGGTTCAGCCATTTGAAGGATCGTTGGCAAGATTCGTGCGTAAACCTGCCACAGGGAGATCCCTATCCTTCAGATCAAGAACTTCCGTTGGGGTGGCGTATTCCTTCGCGCGAATATCCCTGCTCACGTCCCATCAAGCAATTCAATCATTTACGCCCACTGACCGGCACTATGGCAGGTTTATGCACGAATCTTACTGATAGGCCCATATCGGTCGGAGTAGCACTCGCTCAGCGGAGCGTCCCTATTGACCTACGAGCCATTCGAGCGCGAAATAAGACCTAAGCGTCATTCGGTCGATGACGCAATAGCCAATATACGAGGGGTCGCACATGGACGTGAGATTAAAATGGGTGGCCGCGTTTGCGTTGCTGTTGGGGTCGATGGCGGTGAATGCGCAAACGGCCACCTTTACTTTCACCGGGGTGGTTACGAGTTCGGAGCTTGGGGGTAGCGTGGCAGTTGGAGACTACGTCACCGGTACGTACACCTTCAACTACAACAGTGCCGATCAGTTGATCGGGCATGTTCCCGGGCCAACGATCGGGCCATGGGCGATTGGCTCAACGGGCGTGCCCTATAATCCGGTTTTTGCATCGGTCGTCAAAATCGGCGCGTTTACCTACAGGTCGGAAACTACCGCGCCCCCGAGTGATCCGGATGATTCTTCTATTGTGACAAGTAACGGCGCCTCGACCTTTGCCGCCTCCGAGGCAACGCCTGCTTTTGACACTTCTTCTTTCTTCTCTGTCGTTGAAACCGACGTAGCTCGGTTTGCGCCCTACACCGGCTCGCGGTTGCCGGAGACCCTGTCGCCGAGCCAGATTGGGTACGGCGGGTTTATCTACGGACTGGCCGGCCTCAGGTACCAAATCACGTCGTTGACTCTCGCGCCTGCGCCGCCGCCGGCGACGCTCCTTGCCACGCTTCTGAGCGAAGTCACCGGTACGGGACTCGGCAAGAAGCTGGAAAAGGACGTGGAGCGGGCACAGAACGACTACGCCTCGAGCGATATCGGAGGGGCTTGTCATGCGCTTGCGGAGTTTTTGAATACCGTGCGACACGAGGACGATAGGAAAATTGCCCCGCTGCTCGACGTCACTCTGACCCGAGGAGCGCAGGCGATAGCGGCGACGATTGGCTGCTAGATTGGGCGAGGCGTGAGATCGGCATTTGGCGTACCTAGGTTAATTTCCAACAAAGGAACGCAAAGTCCCATAGAATTTTGGCCAAGTGCCTATGCGCAGAGGATTTTCGGCTATTCTGCAGCTCCCAGGGTTCTGGTGCATCGAGGGATATTTTGGTCGCGACGAGGCCCTTGTTTTCTCGGAGCCCGTTCCTACCCGAGTGCCATCACCCATTCGGCCTTCCTCGACCAACCACGGCGCCGACGGCCGCGGCGGAGCAAGAAATCGACGGTCTTGCCATGCTTGTCGACCGCGCGGTAAAGGTAGTGCCACTTCGCTCTGATCGAGATGTACGTCTCATCGACTCGCCACGACGTGCCAACGGCTCGCGAGAATCGGTTCCAGCGCTTCTCGAACTCCGGAACGTAACGAGTGACCCACCGAAGGATCGTCGAATGCGCGACTTTGACGCCGCGCTCGGCCATCATCTCCAGAAGATCTCGATACGACAGCCGATAGGTGATGTACCAGCGCGCGCACAACTCGATGATGCCGGCGTCGAAGGCCCGCTTGCGGTAAATCGGGTCACGGGCTATCGGCTTCGTCATTCAGCACCTCTTCAAGGACAGCGCATCTTACTGGATGCCCCTGAATGCACCAGAACCCGCAAGATCTTGGGGGTGTTTACCCAAACCTGCCAAAAGTAACGCTTTCCTGCGGATAACTTTCTCGTTGGAGCATGACAGCGTGGTCGATATTCTCCGCAGCTCTCCCAGTGAGGGCTCCCCGTGCGCGTATTTCAATCGACGTATGTCGGGCCGCCCGATCTGTGTGTGTCCCTGCCGCATGCACATTGAACGTCTGATTCACGGTGTGTGCGGTGATCCCGCCTACCTGATTGACCGACGCAACGGACTGATCAATCAGCAGCCGCGCCCCATGGGCGACCTCTCCGGCCGGCAGAACTGCAGCTCGGCTCGCGTGATGAACCTTCATCTTGACCAGCCGCTCCACCGTGAATGCCTCAGGGTCATCATCAACGACCTTATGATGGTTCGCGCACAGCAAGATAAGATTGTCATAGCCATGGCGGTCCGCGGAACTCTGATGGAGTTCATGACGTGGCCCATTCGGGCTGACGGCACGGATATGGCAAATCTCCCCGATGATGCTGTCGCCCTCTACCATCGCCGCCGTATATTTGGGGTAGGCACACCGATTTCCCGACAGCGAAAACAGCTCTTTAATGACGGCATCGGGCGGGCGGGTAGGGTCTTTGGTCATTTACAGGGTCCAATATAACCTAGGCTCGTCCCTGGCCTTCGCCGTCCTCGCCGTACCTCCCGTCCCTCCTGAATCTCCTCTCCGTACCGCATCGGCATCACCGTTGTTTCCAAGGCCATCGCTTAAACAATGACTTGAAACAACGATGAGAGTCGGCGTCACCTGTCGCAGCAATTCATACACCAGACTCGCTCAGTAGTGAGAAGGCGGGTTATCGATAGTGATATCCCGGAAAGCGCCCTTGCTGGACTGCAGCACCGAACCCCCCGGGAACCGCCCTCGACCGCCACGCCCGCAAAAGCGGGCTTTTCGGCGACCTGGCATCTCAATTCGAGCGCCTTTCGCTCGGTCACGTGCTCGAGGCCGGGCCGTTTTCTGAGGGGACCCCAGGGAGGAGAACAGCCGGAATAGAAGATGCGGACCCATTAGTCTTGCTCATTCGCGCCACGGGCGAGCGGACGCTACGTGCGCAACAAAGCGTTTTGGCCGTGCAGCGGAGACGTGCATCTGCGGTGCCACCTAAGCGGCGACAGGTGCCGCGGGTATGCCTTACCCAGAACTATACCGAGGGGTCAGCAAAATTACGTAGCGCCCAGTTCCGATTACTTACTGGTCTAAGTAGATTCCACCCTGGATATGTGCGGCATCGAACAAACGACGGATTCGTCTCGTGATCCAATGCCACGTCGGAATCAGAAAAGAGGAACCGTATGTATATCGGCGGCGGCGCCGGGCGGCACGATCGCTAATATTGGCGTGCATGGCACAGCGGCGACAGAATTTTTCCATACGATCAAAATGACTGCGATAAGGACGAGACCATGAGCTACCAAAGCATCAACCCCTTCGACGGCAAGACCCTCAAGACCTTCGACACTATATCCGACAAACAACTCGACACCAAGCTTGCGGCGGCGGCGACCTGCTTCAAGACTTGGAAGTACAAGACCTACAAAGAGCGCGCGGTCATTGTGGCCAAGGCGGCCGCCCTCATGCATGCCCACGTCGACGATTTCGCCAAGCTGGCGACGCTCGAGATGGGCAAGCGCATAGACGAAGCGCGTGGCGAGGTGAAGTTCAGCGGTAACATTCTTGAGTACTACGCCAAGAGTGCGGAAACCTTCCTGGCGCCGGAGAATCTGCATCCGACGCGCGGCGAGGCCCATATGGAGAGCAGCCCCATTGGCGTCGTCTTCTGCATAGAGCCCTGGAATTTCCCCTTCTACCAGCTAGCGCGAGTGGCTGGCCCGCATCTCATGGCCGGCAATACGCTGGTCGTAAAGCACTCCAGCAATGTGCCGCAGTGCGCAATCGCCTTTGAGAAGCTTTGGATCGACGCGGGGGCGCCCGCAGGCCTGTACACCAATCTGCTGATTTCGCACGAGCAGTCGGATCGGGTAATCGAAGATCCGCGCGTCAGAGGCGTCGCGCTCACCGGCAGCGTCGAGGCCGGAAGAAACGTGGCTGCCCGGGCCGGGAAGGTTCTCAAGCCGTCTTCGATGGAACTGGGCGGAGCCGATGCCTTCATCGTGCTCGACGATGCCGACCTCGAGAAAGCCATTCCGTGGGCGGTCTGGGGCCGTATGTACAATCAGGGTCAGACTTGCTGTGCTTCCAAACGGTTCATTGTGCAGGAGTCGATCGCCGACACGTTCCTCGAGAAATTCCAGGCCGCACTCGCTTTGCAGAAGCCCGGCGATCCGATGAACGAGAAGACGACCAAGGGCCCGATGTCACAGGAGGTTGCGCTGGTGGATCTGCTGAAGCAGATCGACGTGGCGGTGGCACATGGCGCCAAGGTGCTGATGGGCGGCAAGCGCATTGACCGACCGGGGTCGTTCATGGAAACGACGATCCTGACCGACGTCAAGCCGGACAATCCGGCGTTCCGTGCCGAGTTCTTTGGTCCCGTCGCACTGTTCTTCCGGGTCAAGGATGAAGACGCGGCCGTGGCGCTGGCCAACGACTCGGACTTCGGTCTGGGTGGATCGGTCTTTACCAAGGACGTCGCACGGGGCAAGCGCGTGGCCAGCCGTGTCGACACAGGCATGATGTTCATCAACAACATCGATTGGTCGGACGCCGAGCTTCCCTTTGGCGGCGTGAAGAATTCCGGCTATGGGCGGGAGCTCGGCGACATGGGAATTCAGGAGTTCGTCAATAAGAAGCTGGTCCGTACCGCTGTCCTGGATGCGCCCGCTTAAGGAACGAGCATGAACAATCATCCTGTTTTGAGGACCGCCGCTGGCACGCCCGTCGCGGATAACCAGAGCTCGCAGACCGAAACGGTGCCGCGCATCATTCGGGAGCGTCAGCCGGCGCATTGTGACAAGGCCGGCCCGGATTACGGCCCTCGTGTCGCGAGGGGTCTTGGCGTTGCCATCGAAGCAATCGTTGGGCAGGCCGCGTGATGTACGTCAACGTTGCGATTCTCAAGGAGACCCAACCTCACGAGCGGCGCGTGGCCCTGGTGCCTTCGGTGGTCCCGAAGCTGATCAAGCTGGGCGCTAGGCTGCACATGCAATCGGGCGCGGGTGAATCCATAAGGCTGACCGACAGTGCATTCCAGGATGTGGCATTCATGGATGATCGCAAGGCCATGGTGGGTGACGCCGATGTGGTGCTGGCCGTGCAGCCGCCGGCGCTTGAGGTCATCCACGCCATGAAGTCGGGTGCGATTCTGATTTCCTTTATCTATGCACACAACGAGCCCACACTTGTGCAGCTGCTTTTGGAGCGCAAGATCACCTGCTTCGCGATGGAGCGGGTCCCGCGCATTACTCGCGCGCAGGCAATGGACGCGCTCTCGAGTCAGTCGGCCTTGGCTGGCTACTACGCTGTTCAGCTCGGCGCCACGCATCTGGCCCGCATTCTGCCAAAGATCACGACCGCCGCAGGCTCGATTGGACCGGCCAAAGTGCTGGTGATGGGTCTGGGCGTGGCCGGTCTCGAGGCGATCGCCACCGCCCACAGACTGGGGGCGGTGGTCGAGGGCTATGACGTGCGTCCTGAGACCGAGGAACAGGCACTGTCCCTGGGCGCGAAGTTCGTGGAGACCGG
This sequence comes from Gammaproteobacteria bacterium, assembly GCA_003164785.1. Lineage (GTDB taxonomy): Bacteria > Pseudomonadota > Gammaproteobacteria > Steroidobacterales > Steroidobacteraceae > Bog-1198. The sequence goes on from PLUE01000006.1 coordinate 6,371, forward strand.
CGTTGACGCGCGTGGCGAAGGCGGTTACGCGAGGGAGCTCAGTGCGGAAGAGAAGGCCAAGGTGGCGGCCGTTTTGACCCGGCACATTCAGCAGGCCGATCTCATCATTACGACGGCTGCCATTCCGGGGCGGCCGTCGCCCAAGCTCATCAGCAAGGCGCAGGTTGCAGGCATGAAAGCGGGCGCCGTTATCGTGGATCTCTCGGCCGAAGGCGGCGGCAATTGCGCCGACACCAGACCCGGTGAGACTGCCCTGGTCGGCCTCGTGACCATAGTCGCGCCATTGAATGTGCCCTCGCTCTTAGGCGAAGACGCAAGCGAGCTATACGCAAAGAATCAATTTAACCTGCTGGCTTTGATGATGAAAGACAACGTCATCAAGATCGATTGGGACGATGAGGTTCTCGCCAAAACGGTTCTTACGCACGCCGGTGAGCTCAAGGCAGCCGATGCCATGCAGAGCGCCCCCGCGGCGCCCGCGACGAAGGTGGCTTGATCAGCGCAGGAGTTCTTGATGGATATTCAGATCGTAATTAGCGGGTTCGTGGCACTGTATATCTTCATGCTCGCCGGCTTTGCCGGATGGGTGATCATTGGTCGCGTACCGGCCATCCTGCATACGCCCCTGATGTCAGGGTCCAACTTTGTGCACGGTATTGTCGTGGTTGGCGGCCTCTCTGCGCTCCTGAACGCCAGTAGCGGGCTCGAGCAGGTGATCGGGTTCTTCGCCGTGCTGCTGGGTGCTGGCAATTCCGCGGGCGGCTATGCCGTGACCGATCGCATGTTGGCGATGTTTCAAACCAAGGGCCACTCTCTCAAGCACGCCAAAGCCGGTCGGGCCCGCGGGAATCACGCGAGGGCCCGCCCGTCCAAGCAGGGTTAGGAAATCCGCATGTTCACCTTCATTCCGCAATTGGTCATCGGCACCGCAGATCTCGCGGCCGCTCTGCTGTTCATGTACGGGCTCTGGCGCATGTCTTCGCCCGTGACCGCGCCGTCCGGAATCCGGGTGGCCGGATTGGGGATGCTGGTCGCCGTGTTCGCCAGCTTTCTCTATGTGTTCGGCGTCAGCGCGGCAGCCAGACCGCATCTGCCCGTCAACATCGGGCTCGCGGTCATCGCCTTGGCAGCGGGCGGTGGCGTTGCCTGGTGGAGTGGCCGACGGGTGGCGATGACGTCCATGCCGCAGATGGTCGCGCTGTACAACGGCATGGGCGGCGGTGCCGCCGGTGCGATCGCCGCGGTAGAACTGTTCGGCAACAAGGCACAGGGCGCGACGCAGCTGGTGGTCACTTTGATTGGCGCGCTGATCGGTGCGGTGTCGCTGTCCGGCTCTTTGATCGCCTGGGCGAAGCTCAATGGGGTTATTAAGAAGCCGCTGAGGGTGAAAGGTCAGCAGATCTTCAACGCGGCGTCCATGGCGGCGACGCTCGCCGTGGGCTCTTACCTCGTGTATGCGGCGCACGGCGTTGCAGAACCCTGGATGACCGCACCGCGTCTGATCGAGCTGTACTTCGCTCTTGCGCTCCTCTGCGGCGTTCTGATGACGCTGCCGATCGGCGGGGCCGATATGCCGGTCGTGATCTCGATCTACAACGCCTTTACAGGTCTGGCCGTTGGCTTGGAGGGGTATGTACTTCAGAACCCCGCCCTGATGATTGCCGGCATGGTGGTCGGCGCCGCCGGCCTGCTGTTGACGCTGCTGATGGCGAAAGCCATGAATCGCTCTGTCGCCAATGTGCTGTTCACGAACTTCGGGGCCGCACCCCTGCACAAGCAAGGCGCGATCACAGGAAGCCTGAAGCCGACCGCACCGGGCGATGCAGGTATCGCCATGCGCTACTCGAGTTCCGTGATCATCGTGCCCGGCTACGGCCTGGCGGTGGCACAGGGCCAGGGCAAGCTGTATGAATTCGTCAAGCTGCTGCAAACCGGCGGCGTGAGCGTGAAGTTTGCGGTGCATCCGGTCGCCGGTCGAATGCCGGGCCAGATGGACGTCTTGCTCGCCGAAGCCGGCGTGCCCTACGACATGATCTTTCAGCTCGAAGACATCAACGACGAGTTCGCCAGCACTGATGTCGCCCTGGTGATCGGTGCCAATGACGTGGTGAATCCGGCCGCACGCACGGATAAATCATCGCCGATCTTCGGCATGCCGATCCTCAACGCTGATCGGGCCAAACGGGTGTTTGTCGTCAAGCGAGGCGAAGGGAAAGGCTACGCCGGCATCGTCAACGCGCTTTTCTACGCGGACAACTGCGACATGGTCTACGGCGATGCGCAGGCTGTGCTGATCAAGATGATCGAGGCGGTTCGCGGCCTGGGTCTACCTGCGGTAGCTTGAAAGAGATCAAACAAAGGAAGGTCAAGATGTCGAGCAAGATGCAAGCGGCTGTTGTGGAGCAATTCGGCAAGCCCCTGGTACTCAAGGAGCTGGATGTTCCGACACCCGGACCAGGCCAGGTGCTGGTGAAGACCGAGGCGTGTGGCGTGTGCCACACCGACCTGCATGCCAGGAATGGCGATTGGCCTCTCAAGCCAGCACTTCCGTTCACTCCTGGCCATGAGGGAATCGGCATCGTCACAGCGCTCGGTGCGGCGGTGACCGCCGTGAAGTTGGGTGATCGCGTCGGCGTACCCTGGCTGTATTCAGCCTGCGGACACTGCGAGTACTGTCTCTCAGCGCGTGAGACAGTGTGTGCCGAGGCTCAGTTCGGGGGCTACACCAGGAACGGGGGCTTTGCCGAATACATCGTCGCCGACCCGAACTACGTGGCGCACATCCCGGCCGATCTGGCGGCGCGCGATGCAGCACCACTCATCTGCGCCGGCATCACGTCGTACAAGGGCATCAAGGAAACCCAGGCACGGCCCGGAGAGTGGATCGTCATCTCGGGCATCGGCGGGTTGGGGCATCTGGGGGTCCAGTACGCCAAGGCGATGGGCCTGCACGTGTGCGCGGTGGACATCGATGACGGCAAGCTCGGGCACGCCAAACGCCTGGGCGCGGATGCGCAGGTGAACGCCAGGCATGGCGATCCCGTTGCGGCGGTGAAGAAGGTCACCGGTGGCGGTGCGCATGGAGTGCTGATCACGGCGCCGTCTCTGCCTGCGTTCTCGCAGGGTGTGGGTATGACACGCAAGTGGGGTACCTGTGTGCTGGTGGGGATTCCGCCGGGGGAATTTCCGACGCCTTTGTTTGATGTCGTCGCCAACTGCATCACGATTCGCGGGTCCTTTGTGGGAACTCGCCAGGACATGGCCGAAGCCCTGGCGTTTGCGGTCGGTGGCAACGTGAAGGCCGACATCGAACTGCAACCGCTCTCGGCAATCAACCAGGTGTTTGAGCGCCTGGGGCGCGGTGACGTGCCCTCACGCGTGGTGCTGGATTTCGGTGCCAAGTGAATTTAAGCGGACCTGCTTTCCGGCGTACTACGCCGCCTAATTGGTGTGTGACATGCAAGCGATGGTTCTCAAGCAACTGAAAGCTCCGCTCGAGTGGACTGAACTGCCCGATCGCCAACCAGGCTCCACAGAAATCCGAGTCAAGGTACTCGCCTGCGGCGTCTGCCGGACGGATCTCCACGTCGTCGACGGCGAACCCCCGGACCCGAAGCTGCCGATCATTCCCGGACACGAGATCGTCGGCCGGATCGATGCCCTGGGCAGCGCGGTCAAAGACCTGCAGGTCGGCGAACGGGTCGGCATTCCCTGGCTGGGTCACACGGATGGAACCTGTCCTTATTGCCTGATGCATCGCGAAAACCTGTGCGATCATCCGCTCTTCACCGGCTACACCCGCGATGGGGGTTACGCAACTGCCGCTATTGCCGATGCGCATTTCGCATTTCCCTCGGGGGAAGCTGGCAGTGACATTCTGAGGCAGTACAGCTACCGTAGCCGATCGACTACGTGACCGACTCCTTTGAGACGGGTACCGCTTGGAGAGTGGTCCAATCCGGGTGCTGGGTTGCAATTTGAGCCCCGGCGGCATTGGTGTTAGCGTCGGCTGATGGGCGCTGAGGACAAGGTTGGTGCGGTGCAGCTAAACATCCGGTTGTGCGGGGTGTCTCCGCCGGTCATTCGCCGGCTCGTGATCACCGAACAAGCGTCTCTGGCTCAGCTGCACGCGGCGCTGCAGGTCGCCTTTGGCTGGAGCGACGAACATCTGTATGTGTTTCAGATCCGTGGTTGGCAGTTTGGTGACCCGGCCCGCGCGATCGAGTTGGCGCTTGCCGGCGGCGGTGTCGATATGCCGCTGGCGGCATTTGCATTCGAGGTCAACGAAACCTTTCAGTACCACTACAATCTATTCGTCCCTTGGAAGATTGACTGCCGGATTGAATCCCGGAGCCTGGTTCCGTTGGACCAACCGCTCGGCTGTCTCGCCGCGCGGGGTGATCCCCCCGACGAAGACCTCGAAGGCCCCGCCGCATATCCCCACTGGCTGGAGAGCAGCAGCCCGGCATGGGCGGTCCACCAGATCGAAGAATTGCTGGAGGACGACTTGGATGGTGCGCAACTGCGCGCCGAAGTGCTCGACATTGTCGGGAGCACTCGCCCGAGGCCGCCCCGCAGGCATTCGATCGATCAGAGACTGCGCAAATTGCGAGCAATCCATTGGAACGCCGGGAGTCTCTATGAAGATGCGGATTCAACTGGTCATTGAGAACGAATCGGGAGTAACGACAACGGCGCAGATCGCCGCCCTCGAGCGCCGCGAGTCTGACGACCTGATCGGCATCAGCCTGGATGAAGCGAAGACCATGACCGGGAGCGTGCAGCGCGCCCTGGTTGAAAGCCAAGCGCGCGAAGCGATCAATCGGGCCTCGAAGTGTCCGGAATGTCAGGTGCAGCTGCGCCGAAACGGCTCGCATCGTATGAGTTACCGCACGCCATTCGGCCGCTTGGACCTGGGCAGCCCACGATTTTATCGCTGCCGATCCCAGACGAACACCAGACAGAGTTTCAGCCCCCTGGCTGAATGGCTCGGCGATCACACGAGCCCAGAATGGCAGTATCTCGAGGCACAATTCGCTGCTCTGTTGTCGTACGGTGTGTCCGCCCGTATCTTGGGTTCCGTACTCCCCTTGCAGCATGCGACCAGCATCACGACGTGGAAGCGGGACGTGGCGCGAGTCGGCACGCGCCTTGATGAGGAAGCTCACCATCGGCTGATGAGCGCGCCGGTTCTCAATGAATCGGGTCTGCGCGAAGCGCAATCCATTGCGCGCGGTCGGCATCGATGGCGGGTACGTCAAGGCCTCCGGCGCACCGTCGCGGCAGGAAGGGTGGTTTGAGGTCATGGTGGGCAAGAGCCTGCCACGAGAAGGCAGCGGTCTGGTGTTCGCCTTTGTCCATCGATTGGAAGCGAAACCGAATGAACGGATGGAACGATTCCTGGCCGAACAAGGCGTATTCCCCGCGCAGCCGACGACGTTCCTCTCCGATGGCGGCGAGACGGTGCGTCAAGCGCAAGGTGAATTCCGCGACTTTGGTGAACCGATCCTCGACTGGTTCCATGTGGCCATGCGCACGACCCAGCTTACCCAATCCATCAAGGGTTTAGCGGCCGATCCGCCGATCGAGGGCGACTCAGCGAATCGTATAGAAGAGCTGCTCAGAGAGTTAAACCGAGCGAAGGCCTACCTATGGCATGGTAGTCCGCATCGAGCCCTACGCACGCTCGAGGACTTGACCTGGGATATCGGGACTGAAACGCCGCGCGCAACCGCCATGCAGGATAAACTGGACGAATTCATGAACTACATAACGGCAAACCTAGCGGCGATCCCGAATTACGCTGATCGTCATCGGCACGGCGAGCCCATCGCAACCGGCTTTGTCGAGTCTGCCGTAAACCAAGTCATCAGCAAGCGGCTCGTCAAGAAGCAACAGATGCGATGGACGATGACCGGTGCACATCGACTGCTCCAGGTTCGAACCCGCGCGCTCAATCAACAGCTACGTAATGACTTCGAACGCTGGCATCCGCAGCTACGAGCTGCCGCCGATCCAGCTTGCCTGGCCGCGTAGCACCCGGTTTGGACCACTCTCGCTCAATCTCGACCTCGGGCGCGAGCTTGTGCGATTGGTACTCGAAGGTCTTGCTGCGTGTCCGCACCACTCTTTTCCTCGCGACGAACCGTCACCGTACAAATTGACAATTTCAAGTTCATTTCCGAAATACAGAATCTGAACTATCGATCATAGTAGCTCAACTGCTAGCGGATCTGTTGCAATCTAGCGGAGAACCGGCGCAGCACTTTGTGGCGCCGACACTCCCCATAGGCGGGGTTTGAGATGAGCGCCTTAGCATTTCGGATCGAATGCATCGAGTTCTACCCAGCAGGGTGTTAGGCAACCGTGAACACGAGGAATCCATGAACAATCGAACGACTTCGACCGTCGCCGGAACTTCTCGCCGCAGTCTCTTAGTCGGCGGTGCCGGCGTCCTCGCCGCGGCTAGTGTGTCATCCACGGCGTTCGGCACAACATGAGAACATAGGCATTCTTCCATCTCACCCAGCAAAGGAACACCCTCGATGAGCACAATTACCACCAAAGACGGTACGCAGATCTACTACAAGGATTGGGGAATTGGACAGCCCGTGGTGTTCAGTCATGGCTGGCCGCTTTCGGCGGATGCGTTTGAGGATCAGATGTTCTTCCTGGCGTCCCGTGGATATCGATGTATCGCTCACGACCGGCGTGGCCATGGTCGTTCGGGTCAGCCTTGGAACGGCAACGACATGGATACCTACGCTGACGATCTCGCCGAAGTGACCGACCAGCTCGACTTGAAGAGTGCCGTGCATGTCGGTCATTCCACTGGCGGCGGCGAAGTTGCGCGCTATATTGGGCGACACGGCACAAAGCGTGTGGCCAAAGCGGTGCTAATCGCCGCCGTACCGCCGCTTCTGGTGAAGATCCCCGGCAATTCCGGCGGCTTGCCGATTAGTGTCTTCGATGGCATCCGAGCCGGCGTGCAGGCCGACCGTTCGCAATTCTTTAGGGAGTTGACGCTGCCGTTCTACGGGTACAATCGTGCCGGCGCCACGACTTCGGAGGGAGTACGTGAATCATTTTGGCTCCAAGGGATGATGGCAGGATTCCCAGCCGCCTATTTTTGCATCAAAGCTTTCTCCGAAACGGATCAAACGGAAGATCTGAAGCGCATGGACATCCCAACGCTCGTCATACAAGGCGACGATGATCAAATTGTGCCGTTCGCCATTGCAGGGGCACTCCAGGCGGAGCTCATCCCGAATGCGAAGCTCAAGGTATACAAGGGCGCTCCGCATGGACTGTGCACGACGATGAAGGACCAGGTTAACGAGGATCTGCTCGCCTTCATCAAGGCTTGAAATTGCCGTGCGGCATCACGCCGCCCGGCCAACAGCTAAGGCCAACCGAGAAAGAAGGATACCCAGTTGAAAAACATCAAACCATCCATGTGCAGACACTGGATTATGTGGTGTATCTTGCCAGGGGGTTGCTCAGGGCCTTATGAGGCCGACGGCTGAGGATGTCGCACGTCAAGCGCCGGCGGAGAAGTAAGGAAAAGAATGCGCATTGTCGCCGGACACTCACTTCCGCGAGCATAAGCGGTTGTCGGTGGAAAGTCCTTTTCTTGATGTATTCACACTGATATGAGTCTGCATATGACAACGATCTCGCCGGGCCGCAAGCTCCTCACAATAATCAATGTCTTCACCGTCGAGCCCGCGAGTCAGGAGCATTTCGTCGAACTGCTGGCCCGCGCAACGGAGACTTCCGTGCGCCATGAGCCAGGATTCATTTCGGCTAGTCTGCATCGGGGTCTCGATGGAACAAAGGTCACGATGTACGCTCAATGGCGTAGTGTTGAAGATTACCAGGCGATGCGCGAAAATTCCGCGCCGTTATCGTATTTGCAGGAGGCACTCGCAATCGCAAAGTTTGATCCTGGAATGTATGAAGTTGTCGAAACCTACTGCGGATCTGCATCAGCAACCTAACCTCTCCATCCATCGCCGGCCGGTTGGCAGAAGGACAGGCCAGAGGCGAGGATCTTCGTCTTGGGTACCGTGATGTACCTCTGCGATCAGGGGATGATCCACGGCCGGGACCGGGTCTTGCCACGGCAGCGGCTGCTTCGGCACGAGCGGGCCCGGACACTCGAACAACTGCGTGATGGTCGACAGAAGACAGGTAACCGATCCGTTTCAGCCAGAGAGTTACAACCTAAACACCGCCATCACTTCCTTTGCGCGTCCACGTAGGTCAACTCGCCTTCATACCCCTGGTAATGAGGGCGCTTCCCGCAGGACCCACTGGCCGGCCTAAACGCGCGCCGTTCGAGCCGTCCGCCCACGCTCGATGCACTACCACGACTACCAAGCTACGACCTGTTCCGCGGCTTGTGCCCTGAGGGACGCGACGGAGTTCCGCCGTCGGGTTCCTAGCCGAAGTTAAAATTTCCGCCCTTGCATTCGTGTTCATTTGATGACTCCTACCGCTGGCGTGAAGTCTGCCCGCACCGCCTCAGGCGGCCTCTCGTCTTTGGAAGCATTCAGCGAGCCCTGCGCGCCTCCAGCGGCCGGGAGTCTCGCCGACGAACCGTTTGAACACGGTCGAGAAGTGGGCCTGTGTCTGGAACCCCACGGTCAGTGCAATGTCCAGCAGATCGCGCGAGGTATGGAGAAGGAGCCGTTTGGCGGCCTCGATCTTTTGCAGGAGAATGAAGTCATGAGGCCTGCAGCTGGTCGCAAGACGGAACTGCGCTGTAAAATGCGTCCGGGATAACCCGGCCGCCGCCGCCAGATCGGCAATCGATATGGCACCGGAGATATGAGCCTGGATATAGTCGACCACCCGCCTCAGCCGCCACTTTGGCAGGGGCAAGACGCTGGCGCTCCTTTGGCGGATCTGCGCCGCGCGCACTACTATCGCCCGCGCCAGCGTCTCGATGTAGTTCTCGTCCGTGCTTTCATCCGCTGTATGCACCGCTCGCGCGAGGTGATCGATCAGGACATCGCGGGGAAGCATGGTGGCAAGCGAGGATTCGCTATGCATGCCCGCGCTCATATCCGCGTGCCGTTGCTTGTGGATCGAACCGCCCGCCACGTACAGATGCAGAAAGTCCGTCGGACCCGCAAACTCCGCGTGCAGGATTTGGGATGGGCGACAGACGTAGGTCATGCCGGACGCCATCATGCCGTCGAAGATCATCTCCCGGCCGCTTAGCAATCGGAGGCGTGTTGGCCTAAGAGCGACGCCCAACACAAACTGGCCATCCGGCGCCACGACCGCCTCTCGCCGATCTTCCGTACGTGTGTCGGTCCAGCGAGCCACAATAATATCGGGTTGCCGGATGAGACCGCAGGGCTGCTCTTGCCACAGACCTCCAATATTCACACCGCAAGGAGTACCGGTAGCTAGGCCGACGCAGGGCACCGTTTTGGAATTGAGCATCGTCATTTTATGAGGCCCTCCATGATCAAGCTTATGGCCGCTGACACCAGCACGATGTCGCTGGCGGGAAGTCGACATGATCAAGCTAGCAAAGGCCCCGGTGTGTGGCGTGTCACCGCTCGTCACGCCGAGTTAAGCGTTGTTAGCTGCCGTCAACGAACGCAGTGGCGAGGCGACGTTCAAGGACTCATCGGTTTATGGAGCACACCAATGCCCGTGAATCCCAATGTCAAGCGCTATTCGGCGGGCTCGACACTGGCCGCCGGCGGCGAGGGCCATTTCGATGGGCTCAGGCGACATTTCGTCAGGCCCACGCTGTTCGCCGATGTCACCAATGAGATGACCGTCGCTCGAGAGGAGATCTTCGGGCCGGTGCAGTGCATCCTCACCTACCGCAATGAGGACCGAAGCGGCCGCCATCGCCAACGGCACCAATAATGGGCTCACTTCGTATGTGTTCTGGTCCGATCCGACCCATGCTTGGGCGATCGCCGCGCGACTGCAGGCCGGCCGTCTGGTGACCAACCGCGCAGCGCATGATCCGCTTGGGGCGACGTCGGATCGACCATGACCGCGATGTCGATGGAGTTTGTTTCTGGCCAGGTCCGCTCGCGTGACGTCCTCTACGCCAAACAACGCAGGCTCGTGACGGTCGGAATCCGGATTGCTTTGCGACACGCGGAAGAACTCTAGAACCATATTCGCATTGGCCCGACAAACGGCCTGGCTGTCCGCCAAATCGAGGAGGCGACGATCCAGACGGCCGCCTATGCAGGCATTCCCGCCGCCCACACGGCCAGCAATGCCATCCTCGATGGTGCTGCAAGACCCATCATTTAGACCTGGCGAGAGAATCACTGCCCCCGATGACATGTCTGCTCGTTTACGCGAATCGGCGTGCGACGTGACGGAGTCCGTTGATCGGTCACAACGGCCACACCCAGACGTTGTGTCGGCTGCGTACCCGCTTCCTCCGCGGTCGCGCTTCGCGTGTATCCCGGTTTGCGGCTGTGCGCTCGCCCTTGAGATTCCCACCCAATCGTACGGTTACGCAATATGAGACCGTTCTCGAAAGCACAGATCGCGCCCTTTCATCATCCTCTGCCATGCCGCTCCGAACGGACGGTTTTCTTATCACGCCTGGAGGACGACATGAACCCACTCAGTACCGCGAACCGTGAGGTCGCCACGCTGGAGACAGCTCCTACCCGCTATGTTGAAGGCAGCGGCATCCGCTTCGCCTATCGCCAGCTTGGCCCGTCGACCGGAACGCCGCTGGTTCTGCTGCAGCACTTCTCGGGCAACATCGACGCCTGGGACCCCGCCGTCGTGAACGCACTGGCGCTTGATCGTCCCGTGATAGCCTTCGACAACGCCGGCGTCGGCCGCTCGACCGGCCAAACCCCCGACAATGTTGCCGCCATGGCCCGCGATGCCGTCACCTTCATCGAGCTGCTCGGCTTCTCCAAAGTCGACCTGCTGGGTTATTCCCTCGGCGGCTGCGTCGCCCAACAGATGACGGCCGAGCACGGACAGCTGATCCGCAAGCTGATCCTTGTCGGCACCGCGCCGCAGGGCGGTGAAGAGCACCTGCTGGCGGTCCTGAAGGAGGCCTTCTCCCACACCGAAGCGCCGGATCCGCGGCTGCCGCTGTTCTTCACCCAATCGGCTGCCAGCCAGGCCGCCGGCAAGGCGTTCTTGAACCGGGTCTATGCTCGCAAGCAAGATCGGGATACCGATAGCGGCAGTGCCGTTACCGATCCACAGGCCAAGGCGCTGATCAGCTGGTGCGCCACGCCCGATCCCGAGCACACCATCCTGCGCGCTATCACCCAGCCCGCCCTTGTGGTCAGCGGCAGCGACGACACAATGCTGCCAGCAGACAACGCCTACGCGATGTTCAAGGGTCTGAGCAACGCTCAGCTGGTCCTCTATCCCGATTCCGGCCACGGCTCCCTGTTTCAATACCATGAGTTCTTCGTCAGCCACGTCCAGACCTTCCTGGACGCTAAACCAGCATGACCTCGGGCCCGGTCCTTCGCGCGACCGGGCGGTGCGTGGACCTCGCGCGCGAGGTCGGCAACTCCAGGGCGCTGCGGGACTTCGTGAAGAGGGAGATCATGCCAACGGCGCTCACCTCTGCCGCCATGGACAATTTTATTCGCGACGGCGTGACGACCATTTGGCACCAGAGCTGTACTACCAAGATGGGGCAGGATGGCATGTCCGTCGTGGACAGCCGTCTCAAGGTCTACGGCGTTGACCGCCTACGTATCGCCGACGCCTCCGTAATGCCCCGGATTCCTCTGGCTAACACGATGGCCCCCAGCGTCATCATCGGCGAGCAGGCGAGCCGGGCAATCGCCCGTGAACGTCGGCTTTGATCCCACCCTTCCATGATGAATATGCGGGTAGGTGAAGTGTGTTTGGGAACCGGCGCTTTCGGGCATCCGGCTTCGTGGATCGCGAAAGAGCTTCCGGCAGCCGGTCTTTGCGTCCAAGGAATGGAATTGGGGTGCAGAATGTCAGAAGCGCCTCGTTCAACCGTGCATGGAGGTCTGTGATGTTTGCAGGATTCTCAGGGATAGCTGCTCTGCTTTGCGCGAGTGTGGCATTGGGAGGGGCGGCGGTAGCCGGTGCACCGAGGGAGTTCCACATCTCTAGCATGCCCGTCGTGATGGATCATGTGACAATCGAAACGTCCACGCCCTATCAACTCGTGACATCTCGGCTCGACGACGAAGTCAAGCGGTTCGACGAAAGTTATCGCGGACTCCTCAAGGATAATAAGATCGACGAACTTCGTGTAAAGCTCACCCAAGGCTTGGAGCCAGATGGCTTCATGATCCACTTCGTAGCGGAGCAAGGTGATTTGCTGGCGCTGGAGGGAAGACGCCAACAGGGAAGCGTCTACTATCTCGGCAACGTCGTTGCTGCCGCCCAGATGACGAAGCTGAATTTCAGTGCTGCGCTTTACGCCCCACTGCGGCTCAATGTATACCAAAACGCGCACGGTGGAACGACCTTCGAATACGATAAGCCCTCTACGCAGTTTGGGCAGTTCCACAATGCGGAAATTGACAAGGTTGCTCAGAGCCTCGATGACCACCTGCTAGGTCTGATCAAGAAGGTGAGCACTTGACCCTCTGACGACTCTGCCTGAAGCGGTCGCATCGGCGCAGCGCGTGCTGGATCGGCAGGATGGTCCGACCGTGCTGGTCGGGCATTCCTTCTCCGGCATGATTGTCACCGAGGCAGGCGTGCATCCCAAGGTCTCGTCTCTGGTTTACGTGGCGGCACGGGCGCCGGACGCGGGCGAGGATTACGCCGCTCTGGCGAAGACCTATCCCACGCCGCCAGCATCCGCCGGTATTGCCTTCGACGGCGATGAAGGACGCCTCACCGAGGCAGCCTTTCTTCGCGATTTCGCGGGCGACCTGCCGGAAGCGAAGGCAAAGGTGCTCTACGCTGTCCAGGAGCCGTTCCACAGGGCTCTGCTAACCGGCAAGACCACGCCGGCGGCCTGGCGCTCTAAGCCGAGCTTCTATGCGGTCTCCACCGAGGATCGCACTATCAACCCGGATTTGGAGCGCTTCATGGCCAAGCGGATGGGTGCAAAGACGATCGAAGTGAATTCAAGCCATCTCTCGCTGATCTCCCGTCCCGACGAGATCACCCGGCTAATCCTGGAAGCCGCCGGACAACCCGGGTAGCAGGTGGCGGGGGATGAGGCTGATCGTGCGCGAAGCTTCCGCCGGCGCAACGCACGGATCTTAGACGGTGGCGCGCATGCCTAAACAAGGCCGAGACCCAGTTTTCGAGTTTAGTTCCATGACGGGCTTATGAATCACCGTGTCCCTCCGGTGAGGGTGCT
>PLUE01000024.1 GCA_003164785.1 Gammaproteobacteria bacterium
GAGTCGATGATGTGGATGAAGGCCTCGTAGCAATTGAACAGCCCGTGCCGCCCCGTGAGGAGATAGCCCTCGAGCCATCCCTCGCATTGGTGTTCGCTCAACACTTCCATGACCTGGCCGGCGCGCGCCAGATACTGATCATTCACCGCCGTGTCGGCTTCCCACTGACGGTTGGTCGCCTGGAAGACGGCCTCGAGACCGTTCGACACGGTCTCGTCCGGGCCGAAAATCCGGAAATTGCGCTGCGCCGAATTCAGCTTCGTCACGTCCCGCAAATAAGGCGCCAGGATTCGCGTGTCGCCGATGCCGCCGACGCCGGGCTTGACCACGTCGATGCCGTAGCCGGAGAAATTCGGCAGGCGCAGATCCCGCAGCAGCTTGCCGCCGTTCGCGTGCGGATTGGCTCCCATGCGCCGCTCCCCTACCGGCGCGAGCGCGGCGAGTTCCGGCTTCAATCGACCCTGCACGTCGAACAATTCGTCCGGCCGGTAACTGCGCAGCCACTCTTCCAGCTGCCGCAGATGCACGGGATTGGTCGCCGGGTCCGTGAGCGGAACTTGATGGGCGCGGAACGTTCCCTCGTTCGGCAGGCCGTCGATCATCTTCGGTCCGGTCCAACCCTTGGGAGAGCCGAAAACGATCATCGGCCAACGCGGCCGCCCGGTGTCTCCGTGCTCGCGAGCCTGGGTCTGTATCCGCTTGATCTCCTCGATGACGGTATCGAGCGTCGATGCCATCGCCTCGTGCATCACCTGCGGGTCATGACCCTCGACGTAATGGGGTGTCCAACCATAGCCGCGCAGCAACTGGTCCAGCTCCTCGCGGGAGATGCGCGCGAGGATGGTCGGATTGGCGATCTTGTAGCCATTCAGATGCAGAATGGGAAGAACCGCGCCATCCGTCGCTGGGTTGAGGAATTTGTTCGAATGCCAGGCGGTGGCCAGGGGCCCCGTTTCCGCCTCACCATCCCCCACCACACAGGCCACCGTCAGGCCGGGATTGTCGAACACGGCGCCGAAGGCGTGGCTCAGCGAATACCCGAGTTCACCGCCTTCATGAATCGAACCCGGACATTCGGCCGAGGCATGACTGGGAATCCCGCCGGGAAAGGAAAATTGCGTGAACAGTCTCTTGAGCCCGGCTTCATCCTGGCTCACGTTCGAATAGACCTCGCTGTACGTCCCTTCGAGATAGGTCCCGGCCACCACCGCCGGCCCGCCGTGGCCGGGACCCGATATGTAAATCATGTCCAAGTCATACTTCTTGATGACGCGATTCAGATGGGTGTAGACGAAATTCTGGCCGGGCGTGGTCCCCCAATGGCCCAACAGCATGCGCTTGATGTCCGCAACGGCAAGCGGCTTCTTCAGAAGTGGATTGCCGCAAAGATAGATCTGGCCCACCGCCAAAAAGTTCGCAGCCCGCCAATAGGCATCGATTTTGCGCAACGCCTCGGGCTCGAGGGTCTTTTGCGTCTGTTTTGGTTCAGTCATCGGTCGCATCCTTTGTCGTGGCCATTCCCATCACCTGTATCGTCGACCGCGCGATCACGGATTCCTCGTCGGTGCGTATGACGCGCACCGCGACGCGGCTCGATTCGCGCGATATCAATCCGGCGCCTCGCGCATTGCGCGACTCGTCCAATTCGATTCCCAGAAACTCGAGGCCCTCGCAGATGCGTGCACGAACGTGCACCGCGTTCTCGCCGATGCCACCGGCGAACACCAGGCTGTCCACGCCGCCCAGCGCAGCGGCGAACGAACCGATCCATTTCTTGACCTGATAGCAAAACAACGCGATCGCTTCCGCCGCCCGCACGTCCTCATGTGCCCGCGCGAGCAGATCGCGAACGTCGGAACTCGTCTCGGAAACTCCCTTCAAACCGGACTCGTGCGTCACCATTCTTTGAAACTCGGCAGCATCCATCGATTCGGTGAACGCAAGAAAACTCACGACGCCCGGGTCCAGATCGCCCGACCGCGTGCTCATCACCAAGCCCGAGGTCGGTGTGAACCCCATGCTGGTGTCCATCCCCTTGCCGTCGCGTACCGCAGCGAGGCTGGCTCCATTTCCCAAGTGCGCAAGAATCACCCGGCCGCGCGTCGCCGCGACGTCCCCAAGGCGGACGAGTTCGCCGACCAGGTAGGTATAGGACAAGCCGTGGAACCCGTAGCGCTGCACACCCTTGGCCTCGTACCGGCGTGGGATCGGCAAAATCGTCGCAACCCGCGGCATCGAGCGATGAAAGGCCGTATCGAAGCACGCAACCTGCGGCAGCTGAGGATGCCGCCGGCCCAGCGTCTCGATCAGTTCGATCTCGCGGGGCAGATGCTCCGGATCATATGGAGTGATGCGTTTGAGTTCCGCCAGGAGCGTCGCCGAAATCCGTTCCGGATTCGAATGCTGCATTCCGTGGACGATCCGATGGCCGACAGCGCTGATGGAGGCGAACGAGGCCTGCGTCTCCAGCCAATCCAGCAGATGTTCGACCGCCGACCGGTGATCGACCGCGGCGATCGAAGTCTGGACGCCACCGACGGACAGGGTGGTGCCGCTCGCGCCGATTCGGTCGATTTTTCCGTCCAACAGTTTCGTCGAGCAATCGCCGGTGTCGTAGAGCGCAAACCGTATGCTCGATGATCCGCCATTCAGGGTCAGCACGTTTGACATCGGCCGAGTCTGCCACACTGCTGGTGACAATTTATATGCATGGACTGCCATCGATGTCGCCGGGCAATGCGTGTGTAGGACAAACACTTACCCCCTCCGACGGTGAGGTGTCGCGCGGCGGATGTGCATACAATGCACGCCAACCGAAGGAGAACGTATGTCTTATTTTCATTCTGTCGTGTGGATCGATCACGAGAAGGCGAGCGCGTGGCAATTCACGTCCACGGAAGAACAGAGCGCGGTCATCCACGCGCACGATCAACATCAAAAAGTCCACAGCCGCAAGAGCTCTCACGGCGGCCATAAGAATCCTGCAGATGCCCGCTTCTTCGAGGAAGTGGCGGAGGCGCTCGCGGGCACCCACGAGGTGCTGATTATCGGACCCGCCCAGACCAAGACGGAATTCGCGCATTTCCTGAAAGAGAAACACGCCGCCCTGGCCAAGGGCATCGTGGCAGTCGAGAACGCCGACCATCCCACCGATGGCGAAGTGCTCGCCTATGCGAGAAGGCACTTCAAGGCGCTCGATCGCATGTTCGTTCCCAGCGCGTCGAACTCCGCTTAGTCGTGAACATGCGGATCTCGATCGGTCGTGGTATGAAAGAAGCGCTGATGTTGCGACGCAATATTTCAAGGGTGCGTCATACGCGCCGCTAAGGATCCACTGGGTCAGGCAAGCATCTGCTCAAAAAGGGTTTTCGGGGCGGCGCAGCGCCCGCGAAGATGACTTGCCGCCATAGCTGGCCGTCAGTACCATCCGTCCGGTGAACCTTTAACCAAGGGCGTTATCGTTAAATGAGGAGGTGGCGATGAGCTTAGGATCCGAGTTCAAGGAATTTGCCATGAAGGGCAACGTGGTCGATCTGGCGGTCGGCGTCATCATCGGTGCCGCCTTCGGCAAAATCGTCTCCTCCTTGGTCGGCGACATTTTCATGCCCGCCCTCGGCAAGCTGATCGGCGGCTTGAACTTCTCCGACTTCGCCGTGTCGCTCGGCAAGGATCCGACCGGCAAGGAAGTGCTCGTCAAGTACGGCGCGTTCCTGCAAACGACCTTCGATTTCATCGTCATCGCCTTCGTGCTGTTCATTGCCATCAAGGGCATCAACAAACTGAAGAAGCCACCCGTCGTCGACACGACTCCGGCAGCCCCGCCGAAGTCGGAACTCCTGCTCGAAGAAATCCGGGACCTGCTCGCGAAGCGCGTCTAGACCGCGAACCGCGCATCGAGGCCGCACCGGCAAGTGTCGGGCGCGGCCTCGTCCTCTCAATTACCAGTTTCGGAGAATGACCGTGACCAATCATCGTGCATTGGCGGCGACATCGCTGCTGCTCGCCCTGTCCCCCGTTCTGCCCGCCTGGGCCGACGATGCCCCCGCCCCGCCGCCGCCGCTCAAGAAGGTCGACACCGTCACCACGGTGAATCTGGTGTTCGCGTTCTAGGCATGCTGCAATGCGGCGATCCAGGCGGTGCAAACGATCGCGACCGCCGCCGCTCCGGCCATGAACTGCAGCCGCGCACCGCGGTTGCGCGGCACGCCGGTGCGCGCAAAACCCCAGCCGAGCGCCACGCCCACCCCGAATCCCAGGAGGTGTCCGAGCACATCGACGTGTTGGTCACCGGCCCCCGCGCCGAGCAGGGCCAGCAGACAAACTCCCGCGAACAAGGGCGCCCAGCGATACAGTCGGCGCGCGCGCGGCGATAACGTCTGCCCCCAGCCGAATCCGGCCAGCAGACCCAGCGCCGCGAAAACCGCCGTCGAGGCGCCCACCGCCCGATGCCAGGGCGGCGAGACGAGCATATCGACGTAATCGCCCAGAGCGCCGGACACGAGGATGGCGAGCCATGCCACCCCCGGACCGAACATCCGGGCTGCCAACATGCCCACGCCGCACCCGAACATTAGGTTGCCGAGCAGGTGCTCCTGATCCAGATGCAGGGTCAGTGCCGTCACGGCGCGCCACCACTCGCCCGCACCCCCGATGCGCGATACGAGTGCGCCGCGCGCCAACCAGTCGATGCCGAACAGGTCGATTCCCGCGCAATAGGCGACGAGGATCAGAATGAGGGCATAGACACCGGCGCCGATCCCGCTGCCGGTGAAGGGCACGAAGCGCGGCGGCGGCGTGCGGCGCTCCAACCGCTCGGCTGCGTAACGTTGCAGCTCATCGAGCGCCACGCCGGCCACCGCCGGCGCGACCGTCAGCACGCAGACACCGTCGATCTCGAGGCGCTCGTAGCCCAAGCCCTTCGCATCCAACACCAAGCCATATTCGAAGCACGCGACCGATGAGCCGCGAAACACCTCGACACCCGCGCTGCTCATGTCCGTCGCCACATTCCGACCAATGGGGACGGACCGGCGGCAAATCAACTCGCGGCCATTGATTTGCGGCGGCGGTGATACGACCATGCAACAGGTTCATCAGGGAGTAAGACATGATTGCAAGAGCGTTGACCATTGCTTTGATCGGAGCGTGCGCCTGTGGCGTCGCTGCCGCCGCCGACTCCGTCCGCCACTACGTGCCCGCGCCGGCGCCCGCGGGAAATGCACTCCCGGCACCCTTCAGCGAAGGCATCATGGCAGCCGGTACCTTCTACGTCGCCGGCCACGTGGGACTCGACCCGGCCACTCAAAAAGTGCCCGCCAACGTCGATACCGAGGCGCATCTCGTCTTGGATGCCGTCAAGCAGACGCTCACCCAGGGAGGCCTGACGATGGACGATCTCGTGTCGGTGACCGTGTATTGCACGGATCTGACGCTATACGACGCGTTCAACACCATCTACCGCGGCTATTTCAAGGACCATTACCCGACCCGGGCCCTCATCGGCGTCAATCAACTGGTGCGGGGAGCCCATTTCGAAATTGCTGGCGTCGCGGTCGCGCGCCCCAAGTCGACATCCGGCAAGCCTTAGTTGGCGAGCCGCGCCGTGAGCGTCAATGACGGGGAGCGTGGGCCATCGGACAGCATTCGATAGACCTTGAGGACCTTGGGCACATAGGCCATGGTCTCTGCGAACGGCGGGACCGTCCCGCCGTTCCTGGCGACCGCCTCTTCGCCGGCGTTGTAAGCCGCCAGCACCAGCCTGACGTCGTGGCCGAATCGCTCCATCAAGAACTTCAAGTAGCTCGCGCCGGCGTGAATGTTCTCCTGCGGATCATAGAGATTCGACACACCGAAGCGCGACGCCGTCGCAGGCAACAACTGCATCAGGCCGACCGCCCCGCGCCGCGAAACGGCCCGCGAATTGAATCCGGATTCGACCACGATGACGGCGCGCAACAGGTTCGGTTCCACCGCCGCGGCAACCGCCGCTCGATCGATGATGGAATCGTATTGGGCCGCCCTGGCGAGCAGCTTCCTGTCATAGCGCTCGCCGCTTTCAGTCCTGTCCTGCGGTGACAACACCAGCAACCGGTAGCGGTTGTCGTCGGGCATATCCGTGAAATGCTTGACGCCATCCGCGTCGACAAAGGTGTAAATCCGGGTGTGTGCGCCCGCGCCCGCCGCGACCAGCAGCAATGCAAGAAACAGTATGGATTTGGATCCCATGGACGCGCGCCTTCCTTTGGGCGGAGCGTAGCGCACTCCCGGCCGGCGCGGCTGGGAACTGCATCACTCAATCGGCATTCGCCTCCAGCGGCTCGATCAAGGTCTCATCGTTGTTTCCCGGAGAATTGACGCCCGGGCCCACCGGGTACGCGACCAAGCGGTCCCCATCGTACGGTGCGAGCGCGGGAGCAGCATTGACGGGACTTCCATACAACCACACGTCGCGCATGTCGCGGGTCAGGATCGCCGGCATGCGCTTCTCGGTATTGTCCACTTCCGCCATCACGGCATTGGCGGGCAGCGTGATGATGACGCAGGATTCGCGCTCCCAAAATCCGGCGAACCCGAAGACGTCCTGATCTTCGACATGGACGTAGAACGGCTGTTTGCTGCCGCTCGCGTTCACACGCCATTCGTAGAATCCCAACGCCGGAATGATGCAGCGCTGGCCTCGCGCCAGCAGACCGCGGTCGGTGGCCACCAGATTGAGTTTCTCGACCGGCACGATGTATGTGACGGGATCGCCGAAACCCCATTTGAGCAGCGCAGTATCGGGCTGATCGTCGATCACGCGAATGGTGGGCACTGCATCAGTGGGCGCGACGTTGAAATTGGCGGAGAATTCCCATTCCGAGCGCACGAGATCGAACTCTTGGTCGATGGAAACTTGATCGGGACTCACGTATCTTCTGCACATTGCGCAATTATACCCTGTGCGGCGGCACCGCACGTCTGAACACGTTGTTAAAGCTTGCCATGAATCTGCCGATGCTTGGCCGTATCAAACAGGGATGCTAAGCGCGCTCGTGACCGACACCGCGGATTGGAAGCAGAAATACCGTGACTCACTTGTGGAAATGGAGAGTGAGGAAAAGCGCTGGCGCTCGATCGAACAGGCCCTGCGCCGCTTGGTCGGGAGACTCTGTGCCGCGGGCATGGGAGTGGATGCGCAACTCGACGATGAACTCGTCGCGCTCGCGGCCGCCAATCGGCGCAACGCCGATGCGACGGAGTTGGAGCAGCTCGCCGCCTCGTTGACGACGGCGGTGGTCGCGGTCGACTCGGTATCACCGGTGACGGCGACCCCTGCGCCACCCGCGCCCGCCGCCGCTGTCGTCGCGCCCGTCGCACCCGTCGCGCCGCCGGAGCCGCCGACCCTCGTGCCGACTCGATGGGACGCCGCCTGCACCTCCACCGCCCAGATCCTGGTGCAGCTGCGGGCGGCCACCATCGATGAGCTCGGAATTCTCGCGCTGCTGACGCAATTGACGAGCACGAATTCGGACGGCGAACTCGCCGCGATTCTCGATCAAACCGCGGAGCTGATCCGCACCCATGCCGAGACCCTGGTGCGCGAACGCCTGCAGGCGGCCGCCGTCCTCTCGGACGTGACCAAGCGCCTCGAAGAGATGGCCGGCTATCTCACCGAATCGAACCACGAAACGCGTTCGCGGTTCGCGGATACCGCCTCGGTCAACGACACCGTCATGTCCCAGGTTCGCGAACTGGCCGCGGAAGCGAGCAGCGCGACGGAGCTTCGCGTGCTGCAGAGCACGGTCAATGCCCGGCTCGAGACGGTGACCCGTCAAGTGCTCGATTTTCGCGCCCGCGAGGAAGATCGATTGCTCGAATTTACCGGCCGCGTCGAACGCATGCGGGCGCGGATCGCCGATCTGGAACGCGAAGCCGCGGATCTTCACTCCAGGCTCGATCGGGAAAAACACGGGGCCCGACTCGACCCGCTGACGCGGCTCGCCAATCGCAAGTCTTTCGACGAACGGTTTGCGCAGGAGATCGAGCGCCGCGCACAGAGCGATTTGCCGGTGACGATGCTCTTGTGGGACCTGGACAATTTCAAATTGATCAACGACAGCTACGGACACCGTGCGGGTGACCGGGTACTGCAAAGCGTCGCGACCTGCTTCATGTCGGGATTGCGGGCCGAGGATTTCGTGGCGCGCATCGGTGGCGAGGAGTTCGTCGTGCTGCTGACCGGGTTGCCCTATGAGCGCGCCCTGCGCATCGCCGAAGAGTTGCGCCTGGGAGTCGAGGCGCTGCGTTTTCATTTTCGTGGAACACCGGTGCGTGTCACCGTCTCGTGCGGACTGACGGAGTTGCGGTCGTCCGACGCCGCCGGGGCCGCTTTCGACCGCGCGGATGCTGCCTTGTACCGCGCGAAGCACGGGGGCAAGAACCTGTGCATTGCGGCCTGATCTAACGGATATTTAACGTCTTTAGCCGATTTCCGCACGGATTTTGTCCGCCTCAGCCCATAGAATCGATGCACCAGTCAAGCGGTCGGCGAGCACCGCGATTTCACCTTCAGAGCTAACCAGGAAATCCATGAGCGGTCCGAAACCCGTCTTCAGCCAAGCGCTCAGAGAATCCACGATCGCCCTTCCGGTTGACGCTACCACCGTCAACGCCGTCCGACATCGCGTCGGCTTGCGAGCCTGGCTGCTCACCGCGGCCCTGTTCCTGGTCCCCATGGTCACCTACTGGCCGGCGACCTTCCATGAGTTCGGTCTGCGGGACGATTATTCGAACCTGCGCGAAGCGCACGAGGACCCGGCGGTCATTCTCAAGTTTTGCGCTTCCACGGCTCGCCCGATCTACGGATGGCTGCTGCAGGCGACGTACGGTCAGACCACCACGGTTCACAGCTTGCAATGGATGCGGTTTCTCTCCTCGCTGTTTCTCGGCGCGATCTCGTTGGTGATGTTTCGGGGGTTGCGCTCGCTTGGTTGGTCGTTCAACTCCAGCCTGGGGTTCGCGATTCTCGTCACCCTCGTGCCGTCGGCTCAAGTGATCGCGAGTTGGGCGGTCGGATGGCCGTATGCGGCGACCGCGCTGCTGGCGATCGCTGGATTCTTTACCGCCGATGGCGCGCTGTCGCTGGGCTTGCAGTCAGGACCGGCCCGGGCCGCCGGCCAATGGATTCTGGCGCTCGTCCTCATGGTCGTGGCGGCGCTCATCTACCAGTCGAGCGCATTGTTCTACGTCGTTCCCCTGGCCGGCGCGTTGGTCGCGCAACGACGCAGCTTCGCGCAGGCAATGCGCTGGATGGCAATCCACCTGGGCTTGGTGGTCGCGGCCCTGGGGCTCGCCTACTGCACGATGAGCGTCCTCTACGCTGCCGGCGCATTCGTCAAATCGGGCCGGGTCGCCTTCGAACATCATTGGGGCGGGAAGCTGATATGGTTCTTTCAACAAGGCCTGCCCAATGCCCTGAGCCTGTTCGTCCTGAACGATGACAACCACCGCGATCGCGGCTGGTATCTTGCGTGCGCCGCCGTGGTGGGTCTGTTGTTGCTCGCCGGGGCAGTCGTGGAATGGCGTCGTCACGGCCGGACACGCGGACTGATCTGGACCACGGGCCTGTGCGTTCTCCCGGTGTTCGCGTTGGGGGTAAGCTTGGCGGCCTCGGAGCGCTACGCCACGTACCGCACGATTCTGGCGATGACCGCGGTGCTTCTGTGCTTTCTGGTGGCCTCGGTGCGGGCGCTGACCCGGCAGTGGAGCATCGGCAGCCGGTGGCTTGCCGCGACCCTGATCGTGGCCATTGCCAGCTTCGCGGCCCGGCACCACGCGTATGCCCTGATAGCCGTGCCGCAGGGGAACGAATGGAACCTCATCATGCAGGGCGCGAAGGAGGTGCGTTTCGGTGGTGCGAGCCGGCCCCGCATTTTCGCCATTGCTCCGATGCCCGGCGATATTTCCACCGCGACCATTTATCACGACGAGTTCGGCTCCCTGTCGTCGAATTCGGAATGGGTGCCCAAGGAAATGTTCAAGCGCGCCATTCACGATCTGCATCCTGAAATACCCAATATCGATTCACGCTACGATTTCACGGTCGGTTACCAGCTGGGCACTTACGTCCTGCCCGTGGGCCAGCATTACGATGTGGTCATCGACATGCGACGACTGCGACCCGTCCATACCGACAATTGAAGCGCAACCGGCGACGCCCGCGCGGCGGGTAACACTGGCATCGCGACTGGCGGCCGGCGTACAGTAAGGACAATGCCGCCGACAACTTCCACTCCATGACCAGCGCTGCCGAGCCCACCGGAACGGTGGAAGTCGCGTTGTCGCACGCCCGACGCTTGCTTCAATCCAATCCGGAACTCGCGGCGGTGCAGGCGGCCGAGATCCTCAAGGTGGCGCCGAATCATCCCATGGCGATGCTGCTGCTGGGCGTCGCGCAGCGCCTGAGCGGCGATCACGTGACTGCCTTGAAGGTGCTGGCGCCGCTGGCCGCGTCGCAGCCACGCTGGGCCCTCGCCTTCTACGAGTTGGCCGTCGCGCAGAGCGATGCCGGTCGGAACGAGGCGGCGCTCGAGTCGTTGCGCCGCGCGGTCTACCTGCGGCCCGACATGCCCGACGCCTGGCGAACCATCGGCGATCTGTTGACATTCAGCGGGGACGTCGTCGGTGCTGACGCGGCCTACGCCCGTCACATCAAGGCCTCGACCCACGATCCTCGATTATTGGCCGCGGCCTCCGCGCTCGTGGATGGGTTGATACCCCAAGCCGAAGGCCTGCTGCGCACCCATTTGAAGCAATACCCCACCGACGTGGCAGCGATCCGCATGCTCGCCGAGGTCGCGACGCGGCTCGGGCGCAATTTGGACGCGGAGACGTTGTTGGAGCGCTGCCTGGAGTTGGCGCCCAGTTTTAGTGCGGCACGTCATCAGTACGTCATCGTGCTGCAGCGTCAGAACAAGGCCGCGGCGGCGTTGCGCCAGATCGATCAGCTCTCTGCGGCCGATCCGCGAAACACCATTTATAAAAACCTGCGCGCCGTGATCCTCGGAAAAATCGGCGAATACGCAGAGTCAATCGAGATTTATGCCGACGTGCTGGCGGCCCACCCGCACGATGCGAAAATCTGGGTGAGCTATGGTCATGCGCTCGCCACCGCCGGCCGGGAACAGGACAGCATTGCGGCCTATCGGACCAGCATTCGCGAGTCGCCCGATTTCGGCGAAGCCTATTGGAGCCTCGCGAACCTCAAGACCTTTCGCTTCGATGCCGGCGAAATACAGGCCATTCGAGAGCGCCTGGGCCGCAAGGACCTGTCGGACGAGGACCGGTTTCACTTCGATTTCGCGCTCGGGAAAGCTCTCGAAGATGCGGGCAACTATGAGGAATCGTTCGAGCACTACTTCGAGGGTAACCGCCTGAGAAAGGCCACCATCGGATATGAGCCGGAGGAAACCTCGGCGTACGTGCAGCGGTGCAGAAAATTGTTCACGGCGGAGTTCTTCGCCGAGCGCGCGGATTGGGGCGCGCCGACGCCGGATCCGATTTTCATCCTCGGCATGCCGCGAGCCGGCTCGACCTTGATCGAGCAGATCCTGGCCACGCACTCGCAGGTCGAGGGCACGATGGAATTGCCGGACATCCTGATGATTGCCGCGTCGCTGAGCGGCAGACGGCTGCCGAATGTCGAGCCGAAGTACCCGTCGATCTTGGGTACGCTGAGCCCACAGGCCTGCCGCGAGCTCGGAGAGCGCTACCTTCAGGACACCCGCATTCAACGCAAGACGTCGAGACCGTTCTATATCGACAAAATGCCGCTCAACTTCCTGCATGTCGGCTTGATCCTGCTCGCGCTGCCGAATGCAAAGATCATCGATGCCCGCAGACACCCCATGGCCTGCTGCTTCTCCGGCTTCAAGCAGCATTTCGCCCAAGGTCACAACTATTCCTTCGCGCTGGAGGACATCGGCCGTTATTACCGGGATTACGTCGAACTGATGGCGCATTTCGATGGCGCGGTTCCGGGCAGGATTCATCGGGTCTTCTACGAGAACATGATCGGCGACACGGAAGCCGAGGTCCGACGCCTGTTGGCGTACTGCAAATTGCCGTTCGAGGACGCCTGCCTGCGGTTTTATGAAAACAATCGTCCGGTGAGAACGCCGAGCGCGCAACAGGTGCGACAGCCCATTTATCGCGACGGAATCGAGCATTGGCGGCATTTCGAGCCCTGGCTGCAGCCGCTCAAGGACGCCCTGGGTTGCGCTCTCGCGACATATCCTGCAACGCCGGGCTTTTAAAATACGCCGGACTGTGGGATACAAGTCCACGGGGGGTCGGCGAAGTAAAAAGACGGGGTGAATCGATGACTCGAAGCCGAAAGCGTAAGCTGGCGCGAACGCGCGCCAAATGGGCGGGCATGCCGCTGGCGTCTGCCCTGCTGGCCAGTTCAGGTCTGGCCTATGCCGCCGACCCCGCCGACACGGGAACACTGGAGGAGGTTCGAGGGGTATGTGAATATCCCGCTGAACGACAGCATGGCAGTGCGCTTGGTGGGCTACTTCGATCACGAGGGCGGTTACATCAACAATGTGCTCGGCTCGAACACCTACGAGCGCGGCGTGCCGGGCACCGCTCCGGGCCCATTCACCGGCCCCGACGTACCCCTGACCGTGAGCAACGCCTCCGTGGCGCAGCAACGCTTCAACGATGTCGACACCTACGGCGGACGGGGCGCGCTCAAGATCGATCTGAACGATCACTGGACCATCACGCCCCAGGTGTTGTGGCAGAGCCAGCGGGCGAATGGCGATTTTCTGTATGAGCCAGCCAAGGGCTACCTCAATACCTCGGATTTTTTCGAAGGCTTGAACGAAGATAAGTGGTACCAGTCGGCGCTCACCGTCGAGGGCAAGGTGGCGAACTTCGACATCCTGTACTCGGGCGGCTGGTTCGAGCGCAATGTGCACAACATCGTCGACTACTCGGGCTACACGGTGGGATACGATGCGAAATCGCAACTCCCGGGCGCGAGCTATTCGGCGACTCGCTATGCCAATCCTGACGGCTCGGTGACCACGGATCCGACCCAGTTCACGAACAACCACGACAAATACACCAAGATGAGCCACGAGTTGCGCATCACCTCGCCCGCCGACTTCCGGCTGCGCGGCACCGCGGGGCTCTTCTACCAACGCCAAAGCGACGATATCCGCGCGGCATTCCAGGCGAACAACCTGCCCACCTATTACACCGTGGATGGCTCGCCGGATACCATATACCTTACCCAGCAAACTCGCGTGGATCGAGATTACGCCGTGTTCACCAACCTGGATTTCGACGTCACCGACAAATTCAAGATCAGCGGCGGCATCCGCAAGTTCTGGGTTGAAAATACGCTCTACGGATTTTTCGGCTTCAACGACGACGGGTACAGCAAAAATGGGGAAGCGCTATGCGGAGCGTCCGGTGATCCAGTGAGTGCAGCCACCATCATCCCGAACTATCTGCCATGCATCAACACCAACAAGAAAGTCGTCGAGGATGGGGAGACCCACAAGATCATCTTGACCTACCAGGTCGATCCCGACCGTATGGTCTATGGCACCTACTCCACGGGGTTCCGGCCGGGCGGCAACAATCGTCTCGCGGGAGTGGCATCGTATGGCGCCGATACGCTCACAACTTGGAGGTGGGATGGAAAACGGCGTGGTTCGATCATCGCCTGCGTTATAACGGCGCGTTGTTTTTCGAGCGCTGGAAAGACGTTCAGCTCGGCGTCGTAGGCCAGTCAGGCATCACCACCATCGTCAACGCGGCCAATGCCCAGGTGAAGGGAATCGAATCGGACGTCAGTTGGCTCGTGGTCGAGGATCTGGAGCTCCGCGCATCCGGCAGCTACGTCAACGCAAGAACGACCCAGAATTTTTGCGAGCTGAGCCTGCAAACCCAGGTCATTACGCACGATTGCGCCGATCCGACCGCCCCGGCGGGCACTCCGTTACCCGTCACGCCCCGCTTCAAGCTGAACGGCACGGCGCGCTACAAGTTCAACGTGGCAGACTATGCCAGTTATTTCCAGGGGACCGTGATTCATCAGGCATCGTCCACCTCGTATCTCAATCTTGCCGAAAACGACGAAACCGGCAACCTGCCGCATTTCACCACGTTCGATTTCGCGCTGGGCACGGGCATGGGCAATTGGCACCTTGAAGCCTACATCGAGAACGCCTTCGACAAGGAAGGGCAACTGAGCCGCAACTCCGAATGCGCCTCGGTGAATTGCTACACCAACTACCGCGTGTACCCGATCAAGCCGCAGAACTTCGGCGTCAAGTTCGGGGAGAAGTTCTAAACCAGCAGGCGGCAGGGCGCATCCCGGACTTCGGGCTGCGCCCTGTGTCGAACCCACCCTGTCGCGAAGCGGTCTACAACCCGAGACGATCGCTGATCCGCCCACGCACGATGGCGGCGCGCACCGCCAGCGGCCACAAGGCGTGCAGAGCGATCTCCTTCATGGTCGAGATCGGCATGTCGAAGGGGCTCGTCGGCCTGAGAATTCGATTTGCGAGTTGCGCGCCCATCGTCGTCGCCATCGCGACCCCACGGCCGTTGTATCCCAAGCAGACCAGCACGCCCGGAGCCGGTTCATGAACATGCGGATATTGATCCCGGGTCATGGCCAGGCGGCCGCCCCAGGCATGTGTCCATTCGACCCCGCGCAATCCAGGCCAGAGCCGTTGCGCGTAGTCGACGATGTGCGGTATCGCGGCAGGCGAATCGATCTCGCGCATCGGGCCACGGCCGCCGATCAACAACCGTTGCGACGAGTCGACGCGGTAGTAGACCGTGATGGCGCCGCTTTCGTACAGAACCGACCGCTCCGGCATGATGGCGCGCGACAGTGCCTCCGACAGTGGTGCGGTCGCGGCGATCGCGCCGAAGAGCGGCACGATGCTCCTGCGCAGGCCGGGCCAAAGTCCGTCGGTGTAGCCGTTGGTCGCCAGAACGATGCGATCCGCCGTGATGGTCCCCGTCCGGGTGGCGACGCGCCATTGCGATCCGATTGCCTCGATACCGACGGCGCGCGTGCCGCCGTACACCGAGGCGCCGGCGAGCCCGGCGGCACGTGCCAGGCCCCGGGCATAGCTCAAGGGATTCAGATCGCCGCCACGTCGGTCGAACATCGCCTGCCGATAGCGGCCGGTGCCGGTCGCGCGCTCGAGCGCGCCGTCCTGCAGTAGCTCGACCGGCGCATGGCGTCGGCGCCACTGCTCTGCCGACTCGCGCACGTGCGCCGCATGGGCGTCGGAAATAGCCGCCCGCAGCGTGCCGTTCTGACGTGCATCGCAACGAATGCCGAGACGTTTGATGAGCCCGAACACGAAGTCCGGGGCGCCCCCGGCGAGCGTGTTCATGCGCCGGCCCAGGTCTTCGCCGAAATCGCGCTCCACGACATCCGGATCGTGCTTCAGGCCCGCATTCACCTGGCCGCCGTTGCGGCCCGAGGCCCCCCATCCAGGCTGGAAGGCCTCCAGCAAGATGACCCTGGCGCCGTTCTCCGCCAGATGCAGCGCCGTCGACAAACCCGTGAACCCGCCGCCGACGACCACCACGTCGGCGCGTGCGTCCCCATCGAGCGGCGGCGCCGGTACGCCGGGCTCGGCGGTTTGGTCGTAAAGATTCGTCATGGCGGTCATTGGTCGCTGGCTTGGCAGACATACACAGCTTGCCAGACCGACGCCGCGAGCGGAATCCGCGCTTCATTTGTCGACCCATGAGCTTTACGGCGCGCGAACGTGTAACTTTGGCGTTCCAAGTCTAACAGGGGATGAAGTATGGGTTATCAAGGCGGGTTGGGCAGCCTCATCGTTTTGATCGCGGATGTATGGGCGATCGTCAGCATCCTGCAAAGCGGCGCGGACACGGCCAAGAAAGTCATCTGGACCATCGTGGTATTCCTGCTGCCGGTTCTGGGCTTCATCCTTTGGTACTTTCTCGGCCCCAAGAGCGGACGGGCCTGATCGCGGACCGGTCGCCCGCGCTTCAGCTGTAGATATATACAGGTCCCGCCTCATGCGCCGAAACCATGAACAACATCAGCTGGCCGGCGTCGGCTGGTTGCGCGCGAGCGTGCTCGGCGCGAACGACGGCATCGTGTCCACGTCCAGCTTGATTATCGGCGTCGCTGCGGCGCACGCCGACCGGTCGAGCGTCCTGCTCAGCGGCTTCGCCGGCTTGGTGGCCGGAGCCATGTCGATGGCGACCGGCGAATACGTGTCGGTGCATTCCCAGGCGGACACGGAAGCGGCTGCACTCGATCAGGAAAGGGAGGAGCTGCAGGACGACTTCGCCGGCGAACATCGGGAACTGACCGATATCTACGTAAATCGCGGCCTCGATGCGAAACTGGCGGATCAAGTCGCCGGGCAACTCATGGCGCACGACGCGCTGGCGGCGCACGCGCGTGATGAACTGGGCCTGTCGGCCGAGTCGGGCGCGCGACCGCTGCAGGCCGCGGCGGCGTCGGCGGCGAGCTTCGCGGCGGGCGCCCTCATCCCGTTGCTGGTGGCCGCCGTGGCGAATCCCACCTACCTGATCGCGTGCACGGTGGCCGCGTCGCTGATCTGCCTGCTGTTTCTGGGCGGAATGTCGGCCAAAGTGGGCGGGGCCAATGTCACGACCGGCGCCCTGCGGGTCGCCTGGTGGAGCGCGGTGGCGATGGGCGTTACCGCCGGCGTCGGCGCCTTGTTCGGAACGGTGACCCGATGATCGCCACCGCGCTCATGCGCGTGGCGCAGATGGACGAGGCCGATCGACTGAGCGTCGCAGCCGGCGTCCCCGGCCGGCAACTGATGCACAACGCCGGCAACGCCGTCGTGCGTGAAATCGTGCAACGCTGGCGGGCGTGCCGCGTCTCGGTCCTCTGTGGTCCCGGCAACAACGGGGGCGATGGCTTCGTCGTGGCCCAAGAATTGGCCGCGGCCGGATGGACCGTGCGGGTCGCACTGCTCGGCTCCCGCAGCCGGTTGACCGGCGATGCGAAATATCATGCCGAGCGTTGGAGCGGCGACATCGAAGCGCTGTCGCCACGCAGCGTGGAAGGCGCGCAATTGGTGGTCGACGCCTTGTTCGGCTCCGGCCTCAGTCGAGCGTTGGGACCCGAGGTCACGGAGACATTGGCGGCGGTGACGGCGCCCCTGATCGCGATCGACGTGCCGAGCGGTCTCATGGGAGACACCGGCGAATCCTTGGGCGCGGTGAACGCCGCCTGCACCGTCACGTTCGCGCGCAAGAAGCCGGGGCATGTGCTGCTGCCCGGGCGCGATCTGTGCGGCGACATCGTGGTCGCCGATATCGGCACGCCCGCCACGGTGCTCGACGCGATCGCGGTCGACACCTGGGAGAATGATCCGGAGCTATGGCGTCGAGAGCTGCCCCGGCTCGAGGCCCGCGGCAATAAATACAGCCGTGGCCACGCCCTCGTATGCGGCGGCTATCCCATGACCGGCGCCGCGCGCATGGCGGCGCGCGCGGCGGCGCGGGCCGGGGCGGGACTCACCAGCATTGCGGTGCCGGAAATCGCCTTGCCTGTGTACGCTGCGGCATTGACCAGCATCATGGTCCAGCCGCTGTCCCGGCCGGAGGATTTCGCGGCGTTGCTGGAGGACTCACGGTACTCCGCATTGCTCATTGGTCCCGGCGCGGGGGTCAACCTCAAGACGCGGGAACGGGCGCTCGCGATGCTGGCCACACGTCGCGCCGTGGTGCTCGACGCCGACGCGATCACGACCTTCGCCGAACGCCCGGCGCTGCTCGCCGACTCCATCCAGGGGCCCTGCGTCCTCACACCGCACGAAGGTGAGTTCGCCAGGCTGTTTCCGGGCGGCGGCGACAAGCTCACGCGGGCGCGGGCGGCGGCGCGCTCGAGCGGCGCCATCATCGTCTTGAAAGGGGCGGACACCGCGATCGTGGCGCCGGACGGTCGCGCGGTCGTCAACAGCAACGCCCCACCGACGTTGGCGACGGCCGGCTCGGGCGACGTGCTCGGCGGCATGATCCTCGGCCTGTTGGCGCAGGGCATGGATGCGTTTCCCGCCGCCGCCGCCGCCGTCTGGATGCACGGCGCGGCGGCCGCCGATTTCGGGCCGGGCCTGCTGGCGGAGGATCTTCCCGACCTGCTCCCCGCCGTGCTGCGACGCCTCCAGCACTGAGTTTCGGATTGAACGCCTGGTTCCCCCGGGTCACGACGCACTCGCTGGCCATCGTCATCAGCGTACTCACCTATGTGTTGACCACGCGCGTCGAACGCGACCGGCGGCCACCGTCGATCGCGATCGCATGGGTCCTGGGGTTGATCGCGCTGCCGTACGTCGTGCTGCCGATGTACCTGATGTTCGGGCGCAGGAAATTGCCGCGCAGGATTTCGCCCCCGCTCGAGAAAAGGCCGCGCTCGAACCACTGGGCCGAAGACCTCATCGAGAGCTTCGGTCTATCCCCCGCCGCATCGTCGGATGTGCGGTTCCATCGCGATGGCCTCGAGTCGCGCATCGGGTTGATCGCCACCATCGAGCGGGCGACTCAGCGGCTCGATGTATGCACCTACATTCTGGGCGACGACGCATTGGGCAGGGAGATCACAGGGTTCATGGTGGCGTGCGCACAGCGCGGCGTGCGTGTGCGCCTGCTGCTGGACGGCGTGGGAGCGCTGCAACTGCCGCGCAAGTGGGCCCAACGATTGAACGACGCAGGCATCGAAACCGCCATATTTAGCCCGCTGTTGGCACGCAGGACCCAAGGGCCCCGCAACCTGCGCAACCACCGCAAGTGGGCGGTGGCCGACGCCGAGCGGCTGTGGGCCGGCGGCCGCAACCTCGCGGCGGAGTACTTCATCGGCAGCGCAGGCGTCGCCCCCTGGTCGGACCTGTCGTTCGAGCTGGCCGGCCCGGCCGCCGCCGCGGCCGCGGCTCAGTTCGAGGCCGATTGGGCGGCGGCCGGCGGCAAACCGGCATCGCCCATCATGGCGGCGGAATGCCATTACTCCGGCTGCCGGACCCAATTCCTGCCGAGCGGCCCGGACCAGATGGAAGACACGGTGCACGCTCTCCTGATCGATGCGTGCTTTCAGGCGACGGAGCGAATGCTGGCGGTCTCCCCCTACTTCGTGCCCGATGCCAGCCTCGAGACTGCGATGCGGCTGGCGGTGCGGCGTGGCGTCAAGATCGATCTATGCATTCCCGCGAAATCGAACCATATCCTCGCGGATTTCGTCCGCAATCGATCGCTGCGTGCCCTGAGCAACGCCGGGGTGTCGGTGCATCTGCTTTCCTATATGAATCACGCCAAGGCGGTCGTGTTCGACGAGAGCATCGCGATTTGCGGATCCTGCAACTTGGATTCGCGCAGTTTATTGCTGAACTACGAGTCGGCGGTGGTGTTCTACGGGACCCCGCAGATCGAATGGCTGGCTCACTGGATCGAGGACCTGAAGCCGGGTGCCAGGCCTTTCGATGCCACCCCTCCAGGACTATGGCGCGACGTCTGCGAGGGCTTGTTGTTGACGGTCGCCTACCAACTGTAGCGCGGCGGGTAGGAAATAACCTACAGGGGATTATTGATCCCCTCGGCGTTGCCCATAGTATCCTGAGTCCGATTCCCCGAATCGACACGTGCTGCAGGTGATGGGTGGATTTCAAGGATTATTACAAGGTGATGGGCGTCGCACGCGATGCCACGGAAGCCCAGATCAAACAGGCTTACCGCAAGCTCGCACGCAAATACCATCCGGACGTCAGCAAGGAAAAGGACGCGGAGGCTCGCTTCAAGGAGCTCGGCGAGGCCTACGAAGTGCTCAAGAGCCCTGAAAAGCGGGCCGCTTACGACCAGTTGGGGCAAGGGCCAAGACCTGGCGAGGCCTTCAGGCCGCCTCCCGACTGGGGTTCGGGTTTCGAATTCGGCGGCGCCGGTCCCGGCGCACGGCCGGGCGGGGACGCGGATTACAGCGAGTTCTTCGAGTCGCTGTTCGGCCGCGCGGGCGGCGGCGCGCGGCGGGGTCGGCGCGGCTTCGATACCGGCCGCGGCGAGGACCACCATGCGAAAATCATGCTGGACTTGGACGCCACGCTGCAGGGCGGCTCGCGGACCTTTACATTGCGGGTTCCCGAGCTCGATGCCCAGGGCCGTTTGGTGTCCAAGGAGCGCGTTCTGAATGTGCAGGTGCCGAAGGGGATTTTGCCCGGACAGACCATACGGCTCGCAGGGCAAGGATCCGGCGCCGCCGGCGAAGGCACGCCGGGTGATCTGTACATCGAAGTCGAGTTCCAGCCCCACGCGCTCTACCGCATCGATGGTCGCGATTTGTATCTGGAGTTACCGGTGACGCCTTGGGAGGCCGCGCTTGGCGCCAGCGTGAAAGCGCCGACGCCCGGCGGCGTCGTCGATCTGAAGATTCCGTCCGGATCCCATGCCGGGACCAAACTGCGGCTGAAGGGACGCGGAATCCCGGCCGCCACACCGGGCGATTTCTATGTCGTGCTGCAAATTGCGCTGCCGCCCGCCAACGATGATGACGCGAAAGCCGCGTATGGCGCGTTCGCGGCAGCATTACCGTTCAATCCTCGCACCACTCTTGGAGTGTAAGCTGTCATGAGGTCTGTAGTACCAGGGACATTAACCGGCGAAATCTTCGAGGACTATGCGATGCTCAGCATCGACGAGCTTAGTCGGCTTTGCGCCGTGGACAGGACGTATATCGTCGAACTCGTGGAGGAAGGCGTGCTCAGCGTCACCGAGGTGGCGTCCGAGTGGCGCTTCCCGGGAGCCGCCCTGCGCCGTGCCCGCACCGCACTGCGGCTGCAACGGGATTTGGAGATCAACCTGCCGGGCGTCGCGCTCGCCCTGGAATTGATGGAGGAGCTCGACCGCTTGCGCCGCGGACTCGAGATCGGGCGTAAATGAGCGGTACGAATGACTCCGACGCCTTCGTATTCTTCGGCGCCACCGGTGATCTTGCGCGCAAACAGATTTTCCCCGCCCTGTACGCGATGGTCAGTCGCGACGCGCTGAACATCCCGATCGTGGTGCTGGCCCGCGGCAGCTGGACACTCGACAAGATCAAGGACCGGGCGCGGGAGAGCATCCAGGCAGCCGGACATTTCGATGCGGCGACCTTCGAGAAGCTGGCATCCCTGATGCGCTCCGCAGAAGGGGACTACTCGGACCCGAACACCTACGCGAGCGTCAAGAAGGCGCTGGGATTGGCGGCCCGTCCGATTCATTACCTGGCCATTCCACCCAGTATGTTCGGTGCCGTCGTGCAAGGTCTGGTGAAGTCCGGATGTGCACAAAACGCCCGGGTCATCGTCGAGAAGCCCTTCGGTCGCGATCTCGAGAGCGCCAAGGCGCTCGACGCAACGCTCCACGAGGTGTTTCCCGAGCAATCCATTTTCCGCATCGACCATTATCTCGGCAAGGAGGCGGTGCAAAATCTGCTGTATTTCCGCTTCGCCAACACCTTTCTGGAGCCGATCTGGAACCGCAATTACATCAAGGACGTGCAGATCACCATGGCCGAGAAGTTCGGCGTTCAGGGGCGCGGCGGGTTCTACGAGGAGGTCGGCGCGATCCGTGACGTCGTGCAGAATCACTTGCTGCAGGTGACGGCGCTCTTGGCGATGGATTGCCCGGTGAGCAGCGATTCGCAGGCCATGCAGGCCGAAAAGCTGCGGCTGTTTTGCGCAATGCGCCCCCTCGACCCAAAGGAGGTCGTGCGTGGCCAGTTCCGTGGCTATCGCGACGAAAAAGGCGTCGCCAAGGACTCCCAGGTCGAAACATTCGCCGCTCTGCGCCTGCACATCGACACCTGGCGTTGGGCCGGCGTGCCCTTTTTCATCCGCACTGGAAAGAGCCTGCCGATTTCCGCCACGGAAGTCATCGTCAATCTGAGGAAGCCGCCGCTCGCGATTTTTGATTCGGGAGCGCACATGCCCACCAATTACTTCCGCCTGCGCCTCAGTCCCGAAGTCGTGATTTCGACCGGCGCCCTGGTGAAGAAAAACGGTGAGAACATGCGCGGAGAGCCCGTCGAATTGATCGCCCGGCATCGGACGCAGAGCGGGAAATCGCCGTACGAGCGGCTGCTCAGCGACGCGATTCACGGCGACAGCCAGTCGTTCACGCAGGACGCGAGCGTCGAGGCCGCGTGGCGCGTGGTCGACCCCATATTGAAGGATCCCTTGCCGGTCGTGGAATACGAGCCCGGCTCCTGGGGACCCGACGCGGCCAAGCACATCGTGCAGGGCGACGAGGCCTGGCACGACCCGCAGGTCGAGCAAAGCCAACCATGCTGACCGACGCGCCTTGCACGAACACGGTACGCGCGGGCGGGGTCGTATTTCTGCTCGACGTCGACAATACATTGCTCGACAATGACCGCTTCGGTGCGGACTTGGGCGAACATATCGAGCAAGCATTCGGCGCGACGGAACGCGCGCGCTATTGGAAGATATTCGCCGATCGTCGCGAGCAACTGGGCTGGGCCGACTACCTGGGCAGCCTGCAGTTGTTCCGCACCGGACTCGACGACGATCCTCGGCTGCTGCGCATGTCCGAATTCATGCTGGAATATCCCTTCTCCGGATTGGTGTTTCCGCAGGCCTTGGCGGCGATCGCCCACCTGTCCACTTTCGGCACGCCCATCGTTCTCTCCGACGGCGACGTGGTTTTTCAACCCCGCAAGATCCAGCGCGCCGGCATCTGGGGCGCCGTCGCCGGCCGCGTGCTGATCTACATCCACAAGGAAAAGGTGCTGGACCACATGCAGCACCGCTATCCCGCGGCGCATTATGTGATGGTGGATGACAAGCCCAACCTGCTGGCCGCGATGAAGGCCATCCTCGGCGCCAGGCTGACGACGGTATTCGTCCGCCAGGGGCACTATGCCCATGACGTACAATCCCACACCGAACTGCCGCCGCCCGATCGGGTGATCGAGGCCATTGGCGATTTGGTGAAGTTCAACCCAACCGACTTCCAGGTGTCCCTATGAAAGCTACCCAAGCCCTCCATGATCTGGGCCAAAGCCTTTGGCTCGACAACATCACGCGCGACATACTCGACAACGGCACGTTGCGTCGCTACGTCGATGAATTGTCCGTGACCGGTCTGACGTCGAATCCCACGATTTTCGATGAGGCGATCGGCGGCGGATCGGCCTACGATGCGGGCATCCAGAAAAAGTCGCGCGCCGGACTCGCGGGCGAAACGCTGTTCATCGAACTCGCGCTCGAGGATCTGCGCCGCGCCGCCGACGTGTTTCGACCGATCTGGGACCGCACGGGAGGAACGGACGGCTGGGTGTCGATGGAGGTCTCCCCCCTCCTCGCGAGCGACACCAAAGCGACCATCGAATCCGCCGGGCAGATCCACAAGCTCGCCGACCGACCCAACCTCTACGTGAAGATTCCCGGCACCCCCGAAGGCGTGCCTGCAATCGAGGAGGCGATTTTTTCCGGCGTGCCGGTCAACGTCACCTTGTTGTTCTCGCGCGAGCACTACCTCGCCGCGGCCGAGGCGTATATGAAGGGACTGGAGCGCCGCATTGCGGCCGGCTTGAAGCCGGACATCAGTTCCGTGGCCTCGGTGTTCGTGAGCCGCTGGGATCGCGCCGTGGCGGACAAGGTTCCGCCGGAACTCGCCAATCGGCTCGGCATAGCGATCGGCCTGCGGACATATCGTGCGCACTGCGACCTCCTGCAGACCAAGCGCTGGCGGGATCTCGCCGCAGCGGGCGCGAAGCCGCAACGCATGCTGTGGGCCAGCACGGGCGTCAAGGATCCAAAGGCGGCGCCCGATTTGTACGTGTCCGCCTTTGCCGCCCCCGACACCATCGACACCATGCCCGAGAAGACGCTGCTGGCGTTTGCCGAGAAGGGAACCGTCAAATCCCCGATGCCCAAGGACGGAGGCGAGGCCGAAGCCGTATTGAAACGTTTCGCGGATGCGGGAATCGACGTCGATGCGGTCGCCAAGAAGCTGCAGATCGAGGGCGCCCAATCCTTCGCCAAGTCGTGGACCGATCTCATGAAGCGCATTGCCGAAAAAGGCGCTGCGCTCGCCACCACGTGACGCCGCGGATCGATGCCCTGGCGGGACATCCCGCCCCGGCCGATCGGCTGGTCAATGTACCGCGGCTCATCACCGCGTACTACAGCGGGCGCCCCGATCCGGGCGTCGCCGCGCAACGCGTGGCGTTCGGCACATCGGGTCATCGCGGCTCGTCGTTCGATTTGAGCTTCAACGAAGCTCACGTGCTTGCCATCACCCAGGCGATCTGCGCCTATCGCAAGCAACGAGGTATCGATGGGCCTTTGTTCATGGGCTTCGACACGCATGCCCTATCCGCTCCCGCGTTCGCGACGGCGCTCGAGGTTCTCGCCGCCAACGGCGTCGACGTCATGATCGCGGCGGGCGACGAATACACGCCGACGCCCGCCATCTCGCACGCCATCCTGACCTACAACAGGGGTAGGACGAGCGGGATGGCCGACGGCATCGTCATCACCCCGTCGCACAATCCGCCCGACAGCGGTGGGTTCAAATACAACCCGCCGGATGGCGGCCCCGCGGACACGCAGGTCACGCGTTGGATGGAGACCCGCGCCAACGAGTTGATGACGGCGAATCTGGCCGGTGTCAAGCGCGTCGGATACGCCGAGGCGCTCGCCGCCGCGAGCACCCATCGCTACGATTACGTCGACGGCTACGTGCGGGATCTGGCCTCCGTCATCGACATGGACATCATCCGCGGATCGAAAATCCGCCTTGGAGTGGATCCCCTGGGAGGCGCCGGCGTGCACTATTGGCCACGCATTGCCGAGCGCTACAAGATCGATTTGCGCGTGGTCAACAACGAGGTGGATCCCACGTTCCGTTTCATGACGCTCGACTGGGACGGCAAGATCCGGATGGATCCGTCGTCGGCCTACGCGATGCAACGCCTCATCGCGTTGAAGGACAGCTACGACGTCGCGTTCGCCTGCGACACGGATCACGACCGGCATGGCATAGTGACGGCGAGCTGCGGCCTGCTGCCGCCCAATCATTTCCTGTCGGTCGCGGTGGACTATCTGTTTCGACATCGAAGCGGCTGGAGAGCCGATGCGGCCGTTGGCAAGACGGTGGTGAGCAGCGCAATGATCGATCGCGTGACGCAGCGCCTGGGGCGGCGGCTCTACGAGGTGCCCGTCGGCTTCAAATGGTACGTGGCCGGATTATTGGACGGATCGTTGGGCTTCGGCGGCGAGGAGAGTGCGGGCGCGTCGTTCAACCGCTTCGACGGGCAGGCATGGAGTACGGACAAGGACGGCATGTCGGCGGCGCTGTTGTCGGCCGAAATCACCGCCGCCACCGGCCGCGATCCCGGAGAAGCGTACCGTGCGCTCACCCGCGACTTGGGAGAACCGTTTGCCAACCGCGTGGACGCGGCGGCGACCCCGGCTCAGAAGAAAAAGCTCGGACAGCTCGACAGCTCGCAGATCCACTCGGCGGAAATTGCCGGTGAAGCGATCGAGCAGATACTCACCCGCGCACCCGGCAACGGTGCGGCCATCGGGGGCGTCAAGGTGACCTCCAAGAACGGCTGGTTTGCCGCCCGCCCCTCCGGCACCGAGGACATCTACAAGATCTATGCGGAGAGTTTCGTCGATCCAGCGCACCTGCAACGCCTGCTCACCGACGCTCAAAACGTCGTCGACGCCGCGCTCGCGGAAACGTGAACCCCGGCGCCCGCGAGACCGGCCTTGAACCAACGCTGACCGAGGCCGCCAAACGACTACTTCCATGGGTGGTGGCGGTCGGCTTCTTCATGGAAGCGCTCGATACGACCATCCTGAACACGGCGGTGCCCACCATCGCCCATTCGCTCAAGGTTCCGCCCCTCAACATGAAGGCCGTGCTCGCCAGCTACACCCTGAGCCTCGCCGTCTTCATTCCGATCAGCGGCTGGATGGCCAACCGCTTCGGCACGCGACGGGTGTTCGGTGCCGCCATCGGCACGTTCATTCTCGGATCGTTTCTCTGCGGCTTGTCGACCGACATTCATTGGCTGGTCGCGGCCCGGATCCTGCAGGGCTGCGGCGGCGCCATGATGCTGCCGGTCGGACGGCTCACGATGCTGCGCACCTTTGCCAAGTCGGAGTTGATCCGGGCGATGAGCTTCGTGGCCATTCCGGGACTGGTCGGACCAATGCTGGGGCCTCTCATGGGCGGCCTCATCATCCGCTACTTCCAGTGGAGCGTGATTTTCTTCGTCAACATTCCCATCGGCCTGCTGGGGCTCTACATGGTTCATCGGCACCTGCCGAACTACCTGAATCAGAAGCGCGTTCCCCTGGATATCGTGGGCCTCGTGCTGTTCGGCTCGGGCATCTCCCTGCTCTCGTATGTCCTGGAGATCTTCGGCGAACACACGCTGAGCGTCCTGGAAATCGTCGGCCTGCTCGCCATCTCGGTGGCGCTGCTCGGCGCGTATGGCTTGAATTCCGTGCGCATTCCCTACCCCCTCCTGCGGCTCGGCTTGCTGCGCATCCGTAGTTTTCGGGTGGCGGTCACCGGCAACCTGTGCACACGCTTAGGGATCGGCGGGCTGCCCTTCCTGTTGCCGCTGCTGTACCAGGTGGGGCTCGGCTATTCGCCCATCCAATCGGGACTCATGATCATGCCGCAGGCGCTGGGCGCGATCAGCGTGAAGCTCGCGCTTCCGCACGTGCTGCGGCAATTCGGCTATCGCCGGGTGCTGATCGCCAACACCGTCCTGCTGGGCATGATGCTGATCGTGTTCTCCACCATCGATGTGGGCACGCCGGCCGGACTGATCGTCGTGCTGGCGTTCGTCTTCGGATTTTTCACCTCGACGCAATACACCAGCATGAACACGCTCGCCTACGCCGACGTCAGCGCCGAGCAGGCGAGCGGAGCCACGCCCATCGCCAGCACCGTGCAGCAATTGGCCGTGAGTTTCGGCGTCGCCACCGCCTCGCTGGCGGCGGCGTTGTTCATCCCAAACCCCAACCGTGCCAGCGCGCCTGAATTGATCTACGGAATCCACCTGGCGCTGCGCGTCCTCGGCGGACTGACGATCGTGTCGACGATCGTCTTCAGCGAGTTGAAGCCGAGCGACGGTGACGCCGTCAGCAGCCACAAGGCTGAAATCCCGGCCGGTTAGTTGTTGAGCACCAGCCATTCGCTCGACGAAAGAAGCGCAACGCGGGTAACGATCCGTCAGAAAAGTTTAAATGTTCCGACCCGTCCTGGGCATCAATCGATCGCCGCGGCGGGCATGGTCGATTCAACGGTCGAGCCGACCGCATCGGACGTCTCCGTGGCTTCGGCCGCACCAGGCGCACCGGGGGCATCCGGCGCATTCTTGCGCTGATGCTTCGCATCCTGCCGGGCCTTGCGTGCGGCTTCTTTCTGCTTCTTTGCATGACGATAATTAGGTTTGGCCAACTTGAATCTCCTCGAACTTTCTAATGGTTTTGATCTTACTCTGCCT
This sequence comes from Gammaproteobacteria bacterium, assembly GCA_003164785.1. Taxonomy (GTDB): domain Bacteria; phylum Pseudomonadota; class Gammaproteobacteria; order Steroidobacterales; family Steroidobacteraceae; genus Bog-1198. The sequence continues at coordinate 27,545 of PLUE01000024.1, forward strand.
GTACTGAAACGCGAACCGATAAGCGGTGACGGCCACCGCCGACGATCACTCCGCGCAGCGGCGACACATCGCCGAAGTCGCGCCCCCAAGCGATGATGATGTGATCGGAACTCACCAGCATGTCGTTGGTCGGATCGAGGTCAACCCAGCCGAATGGCGGGCAGAACACGGATACCCAGGCATGCGACGCGTCGGCGCCGACGTAGGCAGCGTCGGCGCCCGGCGGCGGCAAGGTACGCAGATAGCCGCTCACATAGCGCGCGGCCAGGCCGCGGGACCGCAGACATGCAATCATGATGTGCGCGAAATCCTGACAGACGCCGTGCCGCGCCTCGAACGCCTCAATGGCGGAGGTGCGGATGTTCGTGCTGCCGGGTGCGTACTTGAACTCCCGGTAGATCTTGCGCATCAACGCCTCGGCTGCAACCAGGACGGGACACTGCGGCGTGAAGCAATCATTGCCATAGTCCGTGAACGTCTGCTTGACCCTCACATAGCTCGATTCCATCCGATAGCGGAGCGCCTCGAGCAACTCTGCGCTCACGGGCTGCGCGGAAAAGACCAGCGAGTCGCGCACGGTCTCCCAGGCGTCGCTGGTATCGGCGGCGATGGTGTGCGCCTTGCGCACCTCGACTCCGACCTCGGCCAGCACCTCGAGTCGATCATGGGGCAGATCGTACTCGAGCCGCGTCACATGGTTGCCGAATGCATCGACGTCTTCCCGGCGCGTGCTCGGTTGTGGCTGCAAGGTGATGCTGCGCCGAAGACAAGTCTGCCACGGGGCATCCCGTGGACTCAAATGCAATAACTGATGCGAATGCGCAACATTGCCGCCGTAGTTGTAGACGGTCTCGTGGCGGACCCGATAGCGCACGAAGTCGCTCATGCGGCCACCGTGCGCGTTTCGACGTCGATGAGCGAGAAGTGCTTGAGGGACAGGCGGTCGGACAGCCGGCCGGCGGCGGCGGACAATACGTCCAATTGTTCACCGAGCGCCTGGCGTGCACGCATCGCCCGTGCGCTGTCGCCCTCGACCGCGCTCAGTTCCATCTGTTCCACGAGTCCCACGGCCTCGTCGATGGAATCGTCGGGGGACCCCCCAAGCGACGCCGCAATGCGCACCAATGAATATTCGATGTGATTCCATTGATAGGCCAGCGCCCTGGGATTGGTCTTGTCGAAGACCAGCAGATCGATGGTCGGCCCGAGCCGGGGCGCGGCCAGGTAGCGTGTCCGGTAAGTGATGGTGCTGTCGCCGATGTCGAGCAGCCACTCCAGCTCGCTTTGGGTCGGCGTCCCGCCGGATGTCAAGCGCAGCGCCAGAAGCTCGGCCATGAATTGCAGCCGCTCGAGGCGGCGCCCGAGCATCATCAGCCGCCAGCCATCGTCCTGGGTCATCCCATCGAGGGCAAAACCGGCGAGTCCGGCGAGCGACAACAGCAACACGTCCAAGGTCTCGCGCGGATCGCTCTTTGCATCCACCGCTTCTTGAAATTGCCGCTGCAGGACGCTGATGGCGCGCCAGTTCTCCGCCGACAGACGGCTGCGCGCCTGCGCGGCGCACCACGCCAATCGCTGCAGGTCGGCCTTGAGCCCCAGAGGATTGGCTTCTTCGAACAGCGACCATGCGGCCTCGCCGGTTTTCGACAGGCCGATGAAGCGCCGGCAGGTCGCCAACGCCTGCGGCCACAACGACAGGTTGGTTCGCACGTCGAACGTGGCCCGCAACAGCCGCGCCTTCTCCTCGCAGCGCTCGCTGTAGCGCCCCATCCAGAACAGATTCTCCGCCAGCCGGGACGGCAGTTCGTCGTGCCGTGCAACCGCCCGCGTGGCCAGCGTCGAACTGCTCGCGTCGTCTGTGGACCTGCGGTCGGGCGCCAGAATCCAGACATCCTTGCTGCCGCCGCCGCGCTGCATCGAGACGATGTCGGCCGCCTCGGCCGCAATGCGCGCAAGGCCGCCCGGCATGACGCGATAGCCGCCGGGGGTCGCAATCGCATAGACGCGAATACCCAGCGCCCGCGACGCGAAACCCGCCTCGCCCCCGGGGGCGGTTGCACCGGGGGCATGCCACACCGGTGCCTGCGAAAACGCGAGCCGCTCCTGGGCCACATAGGCATGAGGCCTCGCCACGATGCGCCCAAGCAGGTCGGCCCGCGCCTGCGGCTCCAGGTCGCGCGCAAACACCGCTTCGAAATCTTGATTGGGGTAAGCCGGCTTGATGACCAGCCGGTCGATGTTCTCGAGCACGTAGTCGAGGGCGAGCTTCTCGCCACACCACCATGTCGCGACGGACGGCAGGAGCAACTCCTCGCCCAGCAGTCGCCGGGCTGCCGCCGGCATGAATCCCATCCATGCCGCCGACTCGAGCACCCCGCTGCCCAGCGCGTTGGCGATGACGACCTGGCCGGCGCGAACCACCGCAATCAGCCCCGGCACGCCCAGCGCGGAGTCGGCCCGCAGTTCCACCGGATCGCAGAAGTCATCGTCGAGTCGGCGAAAGATTGCGTGCACGCGCCGCAATCCGCCCAGCGTCTTCAAGCACACGCAGTCGCCACGGACGGTCAGATCGTGTCCCTCGACCAAGGGCAGGCCGAGCTGCCGCGCCAGATAAGCATGTTCGAAATAGGTCTCGTTGAATGCGCCCGGCGTCAGCACCACCGCCAACGGCGCCTCTCCTTCGGGCGCATGCCGCAGCAGGTTCTCGCGCAGTGCGCCGAAAAAGCCGGCGAGCGAGCGCACCCCCAGGTCGCTGAGCAGATCCGGGAACACCCGCGAGACGATCTGGCGGTTCTCCAGCGCATAGCCCGGGCCCGACGGGGTCTGGGTCCGATCGGCGAGCGCCCACCACCGGCCATCGGCCGAGCGCGAAATATCCACCGCATACACATGCAATCGATTGCCACCGGTGGGCGTGATGCCGTGACAGGGCCAGAGAAAGTTGGGGTGTCCGAACGGCAACTCCGCGGGGATGGTCCCCTCGGACAACAGCCGCTGCGGCCCGTACAAGTCGTCGAGCAACGCGTCGAACAGACGCGCCCGCTGAATGACGCCCAGCTCGATATCGCGCCACTCTTCCGCGGTCAGGAGCACGGGCAGAGGATCGAGCGCCCACGGGCGATCACGGCCCTGCGGATCCGCGTAGACGTTGTAGGTCACGCCATTTTCCACGATGAGACGGCGCGCCAGCTCGACGCTCCGGCGCACGGACTCCGCTCCGTCACCCGTCAACCGCTCGATGAGCGGACGCCAGTGCTCGCGCACCCCACCCGCCCGGTCGAGCAACTCGTCGTAGCGACGAGCATCGCTCACATACGTGTCAATGCGTGCTTCGGCCATTGCTCACTTTGCGCAGATCGAGTGTGAACGGAAATTCTCGTTCGATCACCGGCGGGGACGCGATCATCGTTCCTGGCGTGTGTCCCATGCGGAAGAAGCGCGCCAGACGGCGGCTTTCGGCCTCGAAGGAATTGACCGGGAATTTCTCGTGACTGCGGCCGCCCGGGTGCACGACATGGTACTGACAGCCGCCCATGGAACGGTTCATCCAGGTATCGAACAGGTCGAAGGTCAACGGCGCATGCACGCCGATCGTCGGGTGCAGCGCCGAGAACGGATGCCACGCCCGATAACGGACCGCACCCACGAACTCGCCCACCTGGCCCGTCGGCTGCAGCGGCACCGCGTAACCGTTGCAGGTCACCCGATATCGGTCGGGCGTGAGGCCCGACACCTTCACCTGGAGTCGTTCGACGGAGGAATCCACATGGCGCACCGTGCCGCCTGCCGAGCCTTCCTCACCCATCACGTGCCAGGGTTCGAGCGCCTGCCGCAATTCCAGCTCGATGCCCCGGGTCGCGAAATCACCGTACTTCGGGAAGCGGAATTCGAAATGCGGCGCGAACCACTCCGCCTGCAGCGGATAGCCTTCGCTCTGCATGTCCGACATCACGTCGTTCAGATCCTGCTGGACGAAATACGGCATCAAGAAGCGGTCATGCAGTTCCGTCCCCCAGCGCACCAGGGTATTTGGCGCATAGGGCTTCTTCCAAAATCTCGCCACCATGGCGCGCAACAGCAACTGCTGGGTCAGACTCATGCGCGCATGCGGCGGCATTTCGAACGCGCGCATTTCCAACAGGCCCAGACGACCCGTCGGACCATCGGGTGAGTACAGCTTGTCGATGCAGAATTCGGCGCGATGCGTGTTGCCGGTGACGTCGATCAAGAGGTTGCGCAGCAACCGATCGATGACCCACGGTGCCACACTCTCGCCCACCTTCGGGAACTGGCGGAACGCCACCTCGAGTTCGTACAACGAATCGTTGCGCGCCTCATCGACCCGCGGCGCCTGCGAGGTGGGGCCGATGAACAGTCCCGAGAACAGATACGACAATGCGGGATGGTTGTGCCAGTAACTCAGCAAGCTGCGCAGCAGATCCGGACGTCTGAGGAACGGCGAGTCGTTCGGCGTCGCGCCGCCGAGCACCACGTGATTGCCGCCGCCCGTGCCGGTGTGCCGGCCGTCCAGCATGAATTTTTCCGTGGTCAGCCGGGTCTCGCGCGCGGCCTCGTACAGGAACGTGGTGCCGCTCACCATCGCATCCCAGCTGGCCGACGGCTGCACGTTGACTTCGATGACGCCGGGATCCGGCGTCACCTTGAAGTTGCTGATGCGCGGATCGCCCGGTGGCTCGTAACCCTCGATGATGACGGGCTGGTTCAGCGCTTCGGCCGCCGCTTCGACCGCAGCGATCAGCTCCAGGTAGTGCTCGAGCTCGCGCGCCGGGGGCATGAAGATGTACAACACCCCATTGCGTGCCTGCGCGCACATCGACGTGCGGGTCAGCGTCAGGGCCGACTCCTGGGCGGCCGGCGGCGTGCCCATCACCACGGGCGAGCGCGAGGCATCGCGCTCGCGGGTCTGGCGCCGAATTTCCGTGTGCGGCATCAAGGCCGGGAAGCTGCGCGACGGATCGGGCGCATGGATGAATGGGTAATCGTCGGTGGCGGTCCACGGCTGGGAATCGAGCGGCAGACGGTAACCGATCGGCGAATCGCCAGGTATCAGGAAGCACCGTTCGCTGCGCAGGAACCACGGACTGCTCTGCCAGCGCGTGCCGTCGTCGGTCCGCGCGACCGGCAACACATGCCCCACCACGGTGTCGAGACCCTCAGCGAACACCTTGGCGATGCGTTCACGCTCCATCGGATCCTTGAGCTTCGATGTGGACACATCCACATTCGACGGCAACTTGCGCTCGCGCCACAGGTAATAGAACGCATCCTCGTAGGCTGGAAACACGAATTTGGGATCGAAGCCCAGTTCGACGGCGACGCGCGCCAGAAAGCGCTGCGCAGCGTCCTCTTTCACGCCGTAATCCTTGGTCTCGTCGGCAGTCAGTGCCGGATTCGCCCAGAGCGGCTCACCGTCCGTGCGCCAATAACAATTCAGCGACCAGCGCGGCAGTTGCTCGCCCGGATACCACTTTCCCTGGCCGAAATGCTGCAAACCCGCCGGGGCATAGCGGCTCTTCATGCGGTGATACAGGGTCGCGGCCAGTTTGCGCTTCTTCGGGCCCAAAGCCGCGGTGTTCCACTCCGCGCTGTCGGGATCATCGACCGAGACGAAGGTCGGCTCCCCGCCCATGGTCAAGCGCACGTCCAGCGCCTGCAGGTCGGCATCGACCGCATGGCCCAGGCCTTCGATCGAGGCCCACTGCGCATCGGTGTAGGGCAACGTGACGCGCGGCGCCTCCCAGACGCGACGCACGCTCATGCTGTGTTCAAAGGTGGTTTCGCACTCGTCCACCGCACCGCTGATGGGTGCGGCGGCCGACGGTTCGGGCGTGCACGCCAGGGGAATGTGACCCTCGCCCGCCAGAAGGCCCGAGGTCGCGTCGAGACCGATCCAGCCCGCGCCCGGCAAATACACTTCGCACCACGCATGCAGGTCGGTGAAATCCTGTTTCGCCCCGACCGGCCCGTCGAGCGCCTTCACATCCGGCACCAGCTGGATCAGGTAGCCGGAGACGAAGCGCGCCGCCAGACCCAGATGACGGAACAGCTGCACCAGCAGGGCCGCCGAATCGCGGCACGAGCCCGAGCGCTTCGCCAACGTGTCCTCCGGCAATTGGGTGCCCGGTTCCATGCGGATCAGATATCGAATGTCGTTCGCAACGCGGCGATTCAGTTCGACGATGAAATCGATGGTGCGCACGCGATCCTGCGACACGCCCGCCAGATAGGCGGTGACCAGCGGCGTTGCCGGCGACTTGACCAGATACGGCACCAACTCGCGCCGTTCGTTGGAGTCGTACTTGAACGGGAAATTCTCCGCGTACGGTGCCAGGAAGAAATCGAAGGGATTCTGCACCGACATCTCGGCAACCAGGTCCACCTCCACCTTGAACTCGCGTGTCTCGTCCGGAAACACGAGTCGGGCCAGATAATTGGCCTGGGGATCCTGCTGCCAATTGATGAAATGATCGGTCGGAAGAACCTTGAGGGAATAAGAGAGGATTCGGGTCCGGCAATGGGGCGCGGGGCGCAGCCTGACGATTTGCGGGCTTAAGCCCACCAGGCGATCGTAGCGATAGTGGCTGACGTGGTTCAGGGCGACGTGGATCGACACAGCAATTCTCCGGTCGCGGGCATCGGCCGTGCCCACAGTTTGACATAAGGAATGCCGCGCCTGGCGCACCATGATGGTGCGGCTCGTATGAAAAGCCATGAGCAGCGCAGCTTCGTGTTCAGCAAGTGTATAACGCCAGCCCCACGCGAGGGACCGCATTGCTAAGATGCCGGCGCATATGTCCGCGCCGACCACCAAGTCTTGGTTGAATTCCGCCGGATGGGGCCTCGGCATCCTCTCCTTCATCAACCTGTTCAATTATTTGGACCGCTACCTCGTCTCGGCGCTGGTGGAGCGACTCAAACATTCGGAACTCGCGCTCACCGACGCCCAGCTGGGGTCCCTGATGTCGGCTTTCCTCGCGGTTTACACCCTGACCGCACCGTTGTTCGGGGCCTTGGGCGACCGCAAGTCCCGGCCCAAGCTCATCGCTTTCGGGGTCGCCTGCTGGAGCATCGCCACCGCCCTGTCGGGCTTGGCCGGCAGCTATGTGGCGCTGCTGCTCGCCCGCGCGTCGGTGGGCATCGGCGAAGCCGCGTACGGCACCATCGCCCCCAGCCTGCTGTCCGATTATTTTCCGCAGGCTTTGCGCGGACGCGTCATGGCGATATTCTTTTGCGCCATTCCGGTGGGCTCGGCCCTGGGCTACATGGTCGGCGGGTCCGTCGGCGCCCATTTCGGCTGGCGCATGGCCTTCTTCGTGGCTGGAATCCCCGGTCTCGCGCTCGCGATTCTGTGTTTGAAACTGCAGGACCCGCCGCGGGGTAGCCAGGATGAGGACCTCACGCCCGCGGACAAGGCCAAGGTGAAGGCCGCCGCTCGCGCGTCCCACAGCACGAGCATCGGCTCCGACACCAAGGCCACGTACGTGGAACTCCTCAAGAACAGGCCGTACCTGTTCACCGTGCTCGGCTACGCCGCCTATACCTTCGCGATGGGCGGACTCGCCTATTGGATGCCGGCCTTCCTCGAGCGGGTGCGCGGCATTTCCCCGGAAAAATCCACGTTTCAATTCGGCGAAATCGTGGTCATCACCGGGTTTCTCGGGACGTTCATCGGCGGCTGGCTCGGCGACTATTGTGCCAAGTATTCGAAACAGGCCTATCTCATCGTATCGGCTGCCGCCACGCTCATCGCCGCGCCCTTCGTCTGGTTCGCCCTGACCACCGCCTCATCGAGTCTCTACCTGGTTTGCATGGTGATCGCGCAATTGCTCATGTTCCTCTCGACGGGACCCATCAACGCCTCGATCGTCAATCTGGTGCTGCCCACGCAGCGCGCCTCCGCGGTGGCGCTCGAAGTGTTCGCCATTCACGCCTTGGGCGATGCCGCATCGCCGTTTATCATCGGTGCGGTATCGGATGCCTCCTCGCTGCAGCAAGCGGTCAAGATCGTGCCGATCGCGGTGGTGGTTTCCGGGTTGCTGTGGGCTTGGGCGGCGCGTAGCCAGGCACGAGCAACTCACTGATTCCGAAGGAGAATTGACTTGACCCGACAAGTGGCGGTAATCACCGGGGCCTCGAGCGGCATCGGCAGGGTCTTTGCGCACCACCTTGCGCCCGGATACGACCTGCTCCTGATCGCTCGACGCCAGCAACGCCTCGATTCGCTGGCCCAGGAACTGAGCGCCCAGCACGGCACCCGAGTCACCGTCTTTGCCGCCGACCTGACCGACGAGGCGGCGTTGAGCGCCGCCGCCGACAAGATCGCGGCCGAACCGCGTCTCGCCCTGCTGGTCAACAACGCGGGATTCGGCTACCGGGGTAGGTTTTGGGAGGCGGATCTCGCCACGATCGAGAAAATGCACCGTTTGCATGTCATGGCGACGGTGCGCCTGACCCACGCGGCGCTCGGCGTTCTCGTGAGACGCAACCTCGGCGCCGTCATCAATGTCGCGTCGGTGGCGTCGTTCGCGAGCCGCGCCGGCAGCGCCAGCTACGGCGCCACGAAAAGCTGGGTCAGCGCATTCACCGAAGGACTCTATCTGGACCTGCAGCAGGCGCAGTCGGCGGTCAGGGTGCAAGCCCTGTGTCCCGGATTTACCTATTCGGAATTTCACGATCAGCTGGGCGAGGATCGGCGCAGCTTCGCTCCCGCCGCCTTTTGGCTGACCGCGGAACACGTCGTCAAGGATTCCCTGCGAGCATTGAACAACGGACCGCTCTTCGTCATCCCAGGTTGGCGTTACAAGCTCATCGTCGCTGTTTTGACGAAGGTGCCGTTCTGGCTGAAATTGCGGCTGGAATCTCGAGGGCTCGACCGGCGACCCGATAGCCCCAAATAATACGAGCGCACTTTCCGCGGCAACGCCGCGGCCGAAGCAACGCCTCGGCCGGGTGCACCACCGGATTGTGTACTTCGTGGGACGGAATCCGAATATTGCCGTCCAATCCTTGCTCGAGATTCTGGCGGTGTCGAAGCAAGCGCTACACACGCCGCTGCGCCACTTGCTGGAACGAAAGCTGGTCGCGGCGAGATCCAATGATGAGGACCGTCGTTTCAGATATCTGTCGCTGACCCAGGAAGGGCGAAAGCTCGAAGACCGGCTGACGGGAACCCAGATGCAACGTCTGGCGGCGGTCTTCGATGCAGCGGGCGACAAAAACGAGCACGCATGGAAGGCGATCATGCGCGCCATGCGAGAGGCATGAGCCCGGGCGAGGCAGGCCCGGGCTCACGTGAGACAGGGGCCAAATTACGCCCTGCGATTTTTTTACCGACTTCCGGTACAGCTTCATCTATTGTTACCTTGACCTTCATCGACGTGGCTATTCCATGAAATCAAGAATCACACTGGTTTTGCTGTTGATGCCTGTCTTCGCGCTCGCCGCAGCCGCGGACATGATGCAGTGTCGGCAGATGGGCCTCTCCGTCTGCCCCACACCCTTCGACGCCGTCCTGCCGAAGCCCGAGGACATGCTGACCTGGAATCAGACGACACGCATCGTCGGCTTTCGCAACACGTACCGACTCTATCAGGGCGATGCGTTTCACACGCTCGGCGCGCCGCCGTATCGGCTGCCGCGGGTCTCTCACAAGATGCCACCGCCGCGGTACGTCATGGACGGCAAAGTTCATGGCCTCGATGACTATGTACGGCGCGAGAACGTCACCGGCCTGCTGATTTTGAAGAACGGCCGGATTGCATACGAATACTATGGGGGCGGGAATACCGACACGACGCTGTGGACGTCGCGTTCGGTGGCGAAATCCGTGGTCTCGATCTTGGTCGGCATGGCGATCAAGGAGGGCTTGATCGCATCGGTGGACGTGCCGGTGACGAAATATCTTCCCGAGCTTCGGGGAAGCGCATGGGAACACGTTACGTTGCGCGAGCTCCTGCAACATACCTCCGGCGTGGCTTGGAATGAGCACTACGCGGACCCGACGTCGGACTTCGCCCATCTCACCCGATGTGAAGCCGGTCCGGCGCCCTACGAATGCGTGCTGCACCTGGTCCAAACGTTGCAGAGCAAGCCGGGCGTGGGCCCGGGTGATGAATGGTCGTACAACACCGGCGGAGCGTGGCTCGTCGGTCGCGTGCTCGAAAAGGCGACGGGGACGACCATCGCCCATTATCTCGAGACCCGCCTGTGGAGCCGATTCGCCATGGAAAACGACGGCGTCTGGGAAGCACTCGTGAAGGGGCAGGTCGATATGGGCGGACACGGCTTCAATGCGACCCTGCGCGACTGGGGCCGGTTCGCGCTGTTCGTCGCCGATGGCGGCAAGCTCGCGAGCGGCGAAGAATTGTTGCCGCCGGACTGGATCGCGCAATCGACGGCGTGGACCCGGGCCAAGGGCTCGGTCACGGCGGCCGCGCCGGATGGGCAATTCGGCTACCAGTGGTGGTTCGTGGCCCCCGATCCCGGCCGTGCCGGCGCCGGGCAGGCGATGAAAACATCCCGGCGCACATTCTGGGCCGAGGGAATCTACGGCCAGGTCATCGCGATCGACCCGACGGATCGGCTGGTCATGGTGCAATGGTCAACCTGGAAGGAGGCGGAAACGCCCGACTCGCTATACGATGAACAGGCGTTGTTCTTCAATGCGGTTTCCCACTCGCTTCAAGGTTTCGACTGAGCGGAGCAGACATGATGGACAGAAGGGTGAGAATCGGCGTACTTCTGGCACTGCTCGTGTGCCTGCCCACGTGAGGTCATGCATCGGACACGGATTATCACGCCCGAGTCGTTCGCATCCTCAAGAGGACGCCGCTCATCGACGGGCACAATGACCTGCCATGGGAAATTCGCGAGCGCTTCAAGGCCGGCCTCGAGGCGGTCGACCGTTACCCAGCGCTCCTCGAGGAACTGATGCGTCGCGGCTGGTCGGACGGCGACATCGCGAAGGTCGCCGGCGAGAATGTGCTGCGCGTCATGGCAGCCGCCGAGCAGGTCAGCGCGCGACTGCGCGCGAGCCGCCCCTAGAGCTTGCGCAGAAAGCAGGCCTTGAGCATGAAGCTTCCCGCGTCCATCTTGCAGTCGACCGCATGGTCGCCGCCATCGACCAGACGAATGCTCTTCACCTTGGTGCCCACCTTGAGCGTGATCGACGAACCCTTGACCTTGAGATCTTTGATCAGCACGACGGCATCACCATTGGCCAAAACCGTGCCGTTCGCATCCTTGACATGCTCATTTTCCTCATCGTCGACGCTCGCGGCCTGCCGCGCAGGCCACTCGTGTCCACAGTCGGCGCAAACGAGATTGTCGCCGTCCGGATAAGTGTTTTCCAGGGCGCAGAGGGGGCAGTTCACGATGGCGTTCATGGGGGATCATCTCGGCGGTCGAATCTCTCGGGGGCGCCATCTTAGCAGCCGCGGCCACCGGGAGCATTGGAGGTCATAGATTGTGACCTCCAATCCGGTTGTAAAAGTATCCTCACTGTCTGGCCGGGCTGCGGTGGCTCCGGCGCGACGCATGACTTAAAATCGCATCACTCGCGTCCCGGAGTGCCTAACATGACTGACAGCAATCATCTCTATACCGGCGGCTGCCTGTGCGGCGCGCTCCGCTACGAGGCCCGGTGTGAACCCCGATATATGGGCTATTGTTACTGCGCCGATTGCCGCAAGGCGTCCGGATCCGGTTTCATCCCCTTCATGGGCTTCCCGAGCGCCGGCATGCACTTCATCGGTGAACCGCGAACCTTCACGTCGAAGTCGGCGCGTGGCGGGAATGCGGACCGGAATTTCTGCGCGATTTGCGGCGGACTGGTGTTCGGCGGGGTGGTCGGCGTCTCGGACGAATTCACGATCTATGCGGGCTCGCTCGATGATCCATCGGCCTTTCGCCCGACGATCGCGATCTTCGCCCGTGACCGCCCAGCCTGGGTGACCATACCGGCCGGACTTACCGTATTCGAGACGATGCCTTCCTGACGAGCCTCCGCACCCCGGGCCGGAGTGGTCAATCGGTGCTTCCCACGAAAACGGTGCGGCCTGCGAAATTCGCATCAACCGCCGCATCGGCTATGGCCCGTGCGAACTCAGCCACGGTTGGTAACGACCCGACCTGCTCGCGCCGTGCCTGGGTAGTGCCCCGGCTGATGCGCTCCAAGAGACGCGGCGTGATGGTCCCCTCGATCAAGTCGCCGCTGACAACCGCAAGTCCGATACCCAGGGCATCGAACTCGGGTTGCCGACGCCGCAGGGCCTGCTCGCCCGCAAATTTGCTGGCGGCCACCGGCTCATAAGCGCCGACCATCCCCCGATCGGCATAGAAATGCGCCAAGTGACTCGTGACAAACACGATCCGTCCACCCGGCGGGATCAACCGGAGCGTCAGGTCGACGAGACGAACCTGCGCGGTGAGATTCAGTTGCATCGCATAGTCGGGAGGTTTGCCCTTTTCGAGCCCACCGCTCGCATTGAGAACCAGAATATTCAAGCCGCCGAACTCTGCTTCCACCGCATCGATCATCGACGCCACCGCGAAGTCATTGGTGAGATCTGCCTGACTGACCAACGCACGCCGCCCCAACGCGCGAACCTGCTCGGCGACCTCTTCCCCGCGCGCGCGCTTGCTGTGATAGTTGACGACGATGTCGTATCCCTTCTGCGCCAGTAACAGCGCAACGGACGCGCCGACTCCGCGGGAAGCGCCCGTGACCAGCGCCACTCGATTCCGGATAGTTGTCAAAATCCACTCCTGTAGCCGGGTTGGCCCGATTCTCGCCAACGATTGATGGAGCCCTGTTATCTACTGACGAGTCCCGGTTCTAACCCGGCGTCGCCAGTCAACGTGCGATAGAAGTAGGTCGTGTCACACAGTCCACCCGACGGCCACAACGCGAAACCCGGCACGACGCCCACGCGCTGCCAACCCAGTCGGGCGTATAACCGCTCAGCATCGCCGCTCGCGGTGTCGAGCACCAACAGCGATTTGCCGCTCTCGCGCGCCACCTTCTCGGCCGCCTTCAACAGCGCCTCGCCCAGGCCCCTGCGCCGCGCCCGGCGGTGCACCAGCATCTTCGACACGTCGGCGCGGTGCGGTTGATTTTCCGGCTGGTCGAGAATCAATTGCACCGTTCCCACGATGCCGTCGGCGTCTTCCGCCACCAACAGCGCTCGCTGACCCCGCGTCACGGCATCGGCCGCTCCGCGCCAGAAGCTCGACGCCTTGGCCATGCTGAGCGGGCTCATGAAGCTCACCGAGGCCCCACCCGCAACGCAATCGATCAGCACCTCGGCGAGCGCGATGATCTCGGCATCGCTGATGGTTTCGAGCCGCCGAATGACCGGCGCCGCGAGGTTGATTTCCGTCGACACGTGAACCTCTCCTGTGTAAATGCAGCGTTTTCCAGCGTGGGCGAATTCGCCTATAATGCAAGCAACACCCCGTGAAAAACCACACGCTCGAGTTGTTTCCACCAGCGGCGCCCGACACCCGCCACGAGCCACTGGAGCCGGGTGCCTGGTTGTTGCGTGGCTTCGCACTGGCCGTGCAGATGCCATTGCTCGCCGCCATCGACCGCATCGCCGCGATCGCACCGTTCCGTCACCTGGAGACCCCGGGCGGCTTTCGCATGTCCGTGGGAATGACCAATTGCGGCACCTTGGGCTGGGTCAGCGATCGCACCGGCTATCGGTACGATCCCTGCGATCCGCTGAGCGGCAGGCCGTGGGCTGCGATGCCACGGGTGTTCCTCGATCTCGCGAGATCGGCTGCCGACGTCGCCGGCTTTGCGGATTTCGAGCCCGACGCCTGCCTCGTCAATCGGTACGAACCGGGCTCCCGGCTCACGCTGCACCAGGACAGGAACGAACGCGGCTACTCGGACCCCATCGTCTCGGTCTCCCTGGGCCTACCGGCGGTGTTCCTGTTTGGGGGTGACTCGCGCAGCGACAAGCAACGGCGCATTCCGCTGCAGCACGGCGACGTCGTAGTGTGGGGCGGTCCCGCGCGAATGCGTTACCACGGTGTGCTGCCGTTGAAGGAAGGTCATCACGAGGCGACTGGCTCGCAACGCCTCAATCTGACTTTCCGCCGCGCGGGTTGAGCGATTGGCGGTTGAGCATGTCGACGTATGCATCGTCGATCAACTGCTCGGGCCCCATACCGAGTTTTGCCATCAGAGCCTGAGCTTCCAGCACACCGGACTCGGACGTCTCATGGTCGTCGAGCACGACCTCGAGTTCCAGAAAGTCCCCCAGCTGCTCGACCCGGTCCAAATGCACCCTCGTTCGCCCGACGAGGAACAGTTTGCGGTGCTTGATCACCCGTCCGGCGGTGCCGTAAGCCAATGTCAGTGCTTCGCGCAGGGAATCCGGCGAGGCGGTGGGCGACCGCACATAAAAGGACTCCTTGGGGCCGGCTTGATCGGGGCGCCGATAGAAAATGAGTTCGCCGCTATCGTGTGTAAACGTGCGCAGCTTGAGGCGACCGGACTCGCAGCGAAAAAAGGTATCGTCCTGTTCGATGTCGGTGGGACCCTGATCGGCGAGAGACGCCGCCCTGGGGATGAGCGCCTCGACGCTGGGGATGCGCGCCTTGATTTCGATGTTCTTCGCCATGACTCCCCCGACTATAAGACTAGTACGGCAATACCTTGCGGGGCATCCCGTTCATCATGCATTTCCGTCAATGGTCGCGAAATCGCCCTTGCTCGTCTACGCTGGATCGCCAACCATACGCTCATCCACCAACCAAGGGGTTCGCCATGCCAAAGGCCATCGATCTCGACTCCACCCGCACCGTCAGCGGCTCCCGGTATCCACCCCCCTATGACGAGCCGGTCGCCAAACGCTTCCGCCGCTGTCTCGGCGATGCCGCCGGGTTGACCCATTTTGGGGTCAATCTCACCCGCCTGCCGGGGGGCACCTGGTCCTCGCAACGCCATTGGCATACGGCCGAGGACGAATTCATCTACGTGCTCGAGGGCGAACTCGTCCTGGTCACGGATTCAGGCGAGGAGTTGCTGCGCCCCGGTGATTGCGCCGGCTTCAAGGCCGGCATTGCCGACGGCCATCAATTGCAGAACCGCAGCGACCGGGATGCGCTGTTTCTCGAAGTAGGATCGCGCCGCCCCGACGACGATGAGGTGTCGTACCCGGACATCGACCTCAAGGCACTGAAAGGGCGTGAGGGCTACGCCCACCGCAATGGCGATCCTTACAGCAACACCAAACCGCGCAACCCTGCGACCGGACGCTGAGTCATGGACTATACGACCTTGGGCAGCACCGGTTTACGCGTGTCGGTTGCGGGACTCGGATGCGGCGGCAACAGCCGGCTGGGGTTGGGCTCCGGTAAGAGCGAGACCGAGGCCATCGCGCTGGTGCGGATGGCGTACGACCTCGGCGTGAATTTCTTCGATACCGCCGAAGCCTACGGCACCGAGGAGGTCTTGGGCCGCGCGCTTCGCGGCATCCCGCGGGACCGTGTGGTGATCTCCTCGAAGAGCCGGATCGTCGATGCCAGAGGCGCGACCGTCCCGCCCGCGGCCATCCTCACCAGCCTCGACGACTCGCTGCGCAAGCTGGCCGTGGACACCATCGATGTATTTCATCTGCATGCCGTGCAACCCACGCATTACGACTATGCCTTGAACGAGCTCGCACCGGCGCTGCTGCGCCAGAAGGAATTGGGCAAGATCAAGCACCTTGGGATCACCGAGACGCCGCCGCGCGATCCGCAGCAGGCGATGCTGAGTCGCGCGCTGCAGGACCCGTGCTGGGAGGTGATGATGCTCGCCTTCAGCATGATGAACCAGGGTCCGCGGCGTACCATTTTTCCGCTCTCGAAGGCACGGGGAGTGGGCACGTTGCTGATGTTCGTCGTGCGGAACCTGTTTTCGCGGCCCGAGGTGCTTGAGCAAACGATCGAGGACCTTGGGCGGAACGGACTGCTTCCCGTGGGAACGACCCCGGGCGATCCCTTGGGATTTCTCATCCATGAAGGCGGCGCCTCCAGCCTGACCGATGCCGCGTATCGCTTCGCGCGTCACGAACCGGGCGCCGATGTGACCCTGTTTGGCACCGGCGATGAGCGCCATCTTCGCAGCAACGTGGAATCGCTCCTCAAGCCTCCGCTGCCCCAGGAGGACGTCGACAAGCTGCACGAGGTATTCGGCGCGCTGAGCGGCGTCGGACTGGTATTTCCCGACCGCACGCCGGCGCCCCTTCGTTGATCCAACGCGCGGCAAACCCTGCCGTTCAGGGCAGGGTCAAGAGCGCGGACGGCGGAGCCGTCCTGGACCCGCCGATCATCCCCGCGCCCGCCCGATTTCCCCGAAAGACGCGTCGAAGTCCTGCCGCCCCACCATGTCCTCGACGTCCGACGTGACCTTCCGCTGCCAGTTCGGATACTGCCAGTCGGTGCCCGGGACGTTGACCGGATCCACCATCCCCAGCAGGTCCTCGATTTGCAGCGCCACCAGCACCGTGGGCGACCGCGCGAGGTAGACGTGCAGCGCATTGGCGAGTTCCGACGTGAACGGCTCCGACGGTGAGACAGGACAGGCCGGCCGCAGCCCCTGCTCGTCCAAGGCCGCCAACAAGGCGACCCGATCGGCGTCGCGTTCCCGCTGCACCTCATGCTCGATGTCCGCGGAGGGATAGAGATTCAGATGCCTGCGCAATTCGATGTCGCGCTCCTCCCAATAACCGCGCAGCGTCGGCATGTCATGCGTGGTCACCGTGCCGAGCGCGCGCCGCACGAATTCATCGGGGCGCCGAAATCGTCCGCCGATTCTCTCGAACAGCAGAACTTTGTAGTGGTACAGGCCATATTCAGGCATGGCGCGGCGCATCTCGTCGGGTACCACGCCCAGATCCTCGCCCACCACCAAACACGCGCCGCGAACGCTTTCGAGAGTCAACACGGTGAGCAGCTGATCGAGCGGATAGTGTACGTAGGCCCCGTCGACCGGCGAGTCGCCCGCCGCAACCCACCACAGGCGGAACAGGGACATCACGTGATCCAATCGCAGCGCGCCATAATAATGCATGTTGTTGCGGATCAAGCGGACGAAGCCCTGCAGCTGCTGGGTCTGCATGATGAACGGATCCTGCGGCGGGATGCCCCACCCCTGCCCACGCAACGCCAACGGGTCCGGCGGCGCGCCGATCTCCGCGCCCATGCGGTAGCTGCTCTGATCCACCCATGTCTCCGATCCGCCGGGGTTCGAACCCACCGCGTAATCTCCGTATAAACCGATGGGCATCCCGAGTTCGCGGGTGAGCGCCTGCGCCTGGCGCAGCTGATCGTGCGCCAGCCATTGCAGATACATGTAAAACTGCACGTCCAGGGCATGGGTCGCCGCGAACTGGCGGGCGGCCGCGCCATTCACGTCGCGAAACTCGGCCGGCCAGCTCATCCATCCCGATGCGGTTCCCAGCGTCGTGCGGAAATGCTGATCCAGCGCATCGAAGTGGGCATGCGACTGCAGCAATGCTCCGCCGGCGGCGACGAACGCATGAAACTCCATCGCGCGCGCGGAGTCAGGCTCCAGGTGGCGATCGCAAAACTCGCGGAACAACAGCCTGAGAATCTCGAATTTCACGTCCGCCACACCGCGGTAGTCCACGAGACTCGCGGCGCGCAGTTCGACCAGCCGCTTCGCGAACTGCGGTTCGTCGACGCGCGCGCGTGCCGCCGCGCATTCGGGATATTCGGGCACGGCCGGTACGGCGATGTACAAGACGTTCAGAAAGTGTCGGCTCGATGCACTGTAGGGACTGGACCGAGCAGGATCCGCGGGCGCCAGCGCGTGCAGCGGATTCAATCCGATGAAGCCCGCCCCGCGGGGCGCCAGCCAGCGAATATACTGCTCGAGATCCGCGAAATCGCCCATCCCCCAGTTCGCCCGGGATCGCAGCGTGTACAGTTGCACGGCGACGCCCCACAAGCGCCTGCCCGCGACGATCGCGGCGGGTTCGTAACATTCGGACGGCGAGAGGATCAAGACGCAGCGATTGACCATGCCCGACAACGTGACCTGCAGCTCATGATAACCGGGCGGCAGATCGACCGGCAGTTCCAGCCGTCGGCGCGTCACCCAGGAGCCCGCGATTTCTCCGCGCCAAAGCTCGGGGCAATCCGCGCTGGATACGACACCGTCGTGGCGGCCGCCATCCTCCAAGTCCACCGCCCAGACCAGGGTGGCGCCGAATTCGCGCGCGGGGATATTGATGTCTAATCCGATGCGCGTGCCGTGCGCGGTCGCCACCGGCGGCAGCAACGAGCGCCACCGCGAAATCTCCAGTTCGTTCAATTCGGCGGCGAATGCGGTCGGATCGTTCACCGCGCAGCCCATGGCACGCAAAATGTCGACCTTGGTCTTGGTGGTGAAGGAGCGCAGTTCGCCGCGATAATCGTGATAGGCGTCGCCGATGCCGCGCAGGCGCGCCATTCTGTCGATCAGTGTCGTATCCAAGGTCAGCACTCCAGCAGCACGGCGCTGTTCGCAACCAGCGGGTAATAATGCGAGAAATCCATGCCTCGTAATTCCACGGCCTCGCGGGCCGTATCGAATCGGCATTCCCAATGGGCACCCGCGAGCACCGGCGGTATGGTGAACTGATGGGCGCCGTCGCTGGCGTTCAGCAGAAACAAGAGTCGATGCGCCGTGTTGTTACGATTGCCGAACAAGGCGCCCATGGTGCGAGTCTCGGGATCCTGCCAGTCATTCTGGGTCATTTCGCCACCACGGCCATGCAGCCAGCTCACATCTTTGATCCCGGTTCGCGAGGCAGTTCCCTTCAGAAAGGTCTCGCGCCGCAACTCCGCATGCTTCCTGCGCAATCTCGACAGCAGCCGGACGAACCTGACCAACTCTTGGTTGAAATCGCAGAGGCGCCAGTCGATCCACGAAATCTCGTTGTCCTGGCAATAGGCGTTGTTGTTACCCCGCTGCGTGCGGCCAAATTCGTCGCCTGCCTGAAGCATCGGGACACCCTGCGAGAGGAACAGCGTGGCCAGAAAGTTGCGCATCTGCCGCTTGCGCAACGCGCCAATGTCGATGTCGTCGGCCGGCCCCTCCACCCCGCAATTCCAGCTCAGGTTGTTGCTCATGCCGTCGGCGTTGCCTTCGAGATTGGCCTCGTTGTGCCGCTCGTTGTAGGAAACGAGATCGCACAGAGTAAATCCATCGTGCGCCGTGACGAAATTGATGCTCGCCGACGGCTTACGGCCGTTGTGCCGGAAAATATCGCTGGATCCCGCGAAACGCTCGGCCATCTCCCCGATTTTGCCGCCATCGCACCGCCAGAAGGAACGCACGGTATCGCGGTATCGATCGTTCCACTCCGACCAACCCGGCGGGAATCGGCCCAATTGGTAGCCGCCCCAGCCCACGTCCCACGGTTCCGCGATCAACTTGACGTGCCGCAACGCCGGTTCCGCTTGCAGTGCCCTGAAGAAGACCGCGTGCTGGTTGAATCCTTCCCCGTCGCGTGCCAATACCGTCGCCAGATCGAAACGGAAGCCGTCGACATGCATCTCCTGCACCCAGTACTTGAGACAGTCGATGATCAACGTGCGTACCTGCGGGTGCGCGCAGTTGACCGTGTTGCCGCAGCCGGTGACGTTGTCGTAATGACGCTGGTCGGCGAGCAGCCTGTAATACACGGAGTTGTCGATGCCCTTCAGACTCATCACGGGTCCGCCCTCGTTGCCCTCCGCCGTGTGATTGAACACCATGTCGAGAATCACCTCGAGTCCGGCGGCGTGCAATGCCTTCACCATCGTCTTGAACTCGACGACGGGATCCGCCACGGCGAACTCGTTCGCGGGCGAGAACCACGCCACCGAGTTGTAGCCCCAATAATTCTTGAGGCCTCGTTGACTCAAGAAGGGCTCACTGACGTACGACTGGCAGGGCAACAACTCCACCGTCGTCACACCGATGGACTTCAAGTGATGGATCACCGGCGCCGCCGTCAAGCCGAGGAACTTGCCGCGCCACGCCTCGGGTACGCCGCGATGCAGTTGAGTAAAGCCCTTCGTATGCAATTCGTAGATCACCGTATCGCGCCATGGAATGGCCGGCGGCCGGTCGCCGCCCCAGGAGAACGACGAATCGACGATGCGCGAGCGCAGCGGCAGCGTGACGGACAGTTCGCGGGCGTACGGATCGATCAATGCGACGTGCGGATCGAAGCGATGGCCCTGCTCGGGTTGGTTGGGGCCGTGCACATAAAATGCGTAATGCCTGCCGCGGCCCGAGCGCCGATCGGATAGCAAGCCATGCCAGACATCCCCGGTTCGCGCCGGGAGATCGTGACGCGCCCGTTCGGCGCCGGACTTCGGATTGAATATGGCCACTTCGATTCGTGTCGCGTGACTCGAGAAGATGGCGAAATTGACGCCGTCCCTCGCCCACGTCGCCCCCAGAGGCCACGGCAGGCCCGCTTGAATGGCCTTCATTTACAAGGGCCCAAGGAAGAATACGGCGCCGAGGGGCGGCAAATCGATATGCAGCGTGAAGGGGCCGCCATGCCACGCCCCGTCGGAGGTCGTAACGTCGGACTGCCGGCTGTATCCCGAACCACCGAACCGGGGGTCGTCCGAATCGAACAGCTTGCGATAGGTCCCGCGCTGCGTCACGCCGATGGCATAGCCATCGCGCGGCACCGGCGTGGCATTGAAGACACAGATGATCGGAGCACCCGGATCGTCGCCGGTGGCACTGCGCTGAAACGCCCAGACGCTGTCATTGGCATTGTCCATGTCGATGCCGCGAAAGCCCTCGTGATCGCAATCGCTGCCGTGCAATTGCGGGCTGCCGAGATACAGATGATTCAAGTTCCTCACGCAGTCGCGCAGCGCCTCATGCAGCGGATCGTTCAACAGGCGCCAGTCGACGTCGTCGTGATCGCGCCATTCGGTCCACTGACCGAACTCCGACCCCATGAACAGCAGTTTTTTGCCGGGATGGGCGCACTGGTACGCACAGAACAAGCGGAAGTTCGCGCGCTTCTGCCAATCGTCGCCCGGCATTTTCCCCAGCAGCGAACGCTTGCCATGCACCACCTCGTCGTGCGAGATCGGCAGGATGAAGTTTTCGGACCAGGCATAGACGAATGAGAACGTGATGAAATGATGATTGAACCTGCGGTATACGGGATCGAGCGCGACATACCTCAGGGTGTCGTTCATCCATCCCATGTTCCATTTGAAATTGAAGCCGAGGCCGCCATATTCCGGCGGGCGCGTGACGCCGGGGAACGAAGTGGACTCCTCCGCGATCGTGAGCACGCCCGGAAACGCCCGATGCACGGCATTGTTCATGACGCGTAGAAAGTCGATCGCCTCGAGATTCTCACGGCCACCATGGCGATTCGGCAGCCATTCGCCTGCCTTGCGGCTGTAATCCAGATAGAGCATCGACGCCACCGCATCCACACGCAGTCCGTCGATGTGGTAGCGGTCGGCCCAGAACAGGGCATTCGCCACTAGAAAATTCCGCACTTCGTGGCGCCCGTAATTGAATATCTTGGTGCCCCATTCGGTGTGCTCGCCGAGGCGGGAATCCGCGTGCTCGTAGAGCGCGGTCCCATCGAAGTCCGCAAGTCCGTGCGCATCGCGCGGAAAGTGCGCGGGGACCCAGTCTAGAATCACGCCGATGCCCGCTCGGTGACAGGAATCGACGAAGAACATGAAATCGTGGGGCGACCCGTACCGCGATGTCGCCGCGTAATAGCCGACGACCTGATAGCCCCAGGATGCATCTAGCGGATGCTCTGCGACGCCCATCAACTCGACATGGGTGAACCCCATCTCCTTGATGTACGGAACGAGCTGCTCGACCGCTTCGCGCCAGCTCATGAACGGTGGCCGTCGCTCATCCCAGGGCTTGCGCCAGGACCCCAGATGCACTTCGTAGGCGTTCAAGGCACGCCGCCGCGGGTCGCCCTGCGCGCGTCTTGCGATCCATTGCGCATCGTCCCATGCGTAACCATCCAAAGACGTCACCACGGAACTGCTTCCGGGGCGCAATTCGCCCGAAAATCCATAAGGATCCGCCTTCAGGAGCAGGTGACCCTCCTGGCTGCGGATTTCGTATTTATATTCGCTGCCGGCGCCCACGTCGGGAATGAACGACTCCCAGACACCCGAGCTCCCGCGGCTTTGCATGACGTGGATGTTGCCGTTCCAATAGTTGAACGGGCCCACCACGCTGACGCGTCGGGCGTTGGGCGCCCAGACGGCGAAACGGGTGCCGGCGCGCCCGTCCATGGCAACCGGGTGAGCTCCGAGCTTGTCGTAGATGCGCTCGTGCCGGCCTTCACCGAACAGGTATAGATCGAAATCCGAAATGTGACTGTCTGTCAAAGAGCTATGCCTTCCCAATCTGGCCCGGGTTAAGGGTTATTATAGATAGGTTGACCTGGGCACGGTTGCGAAACCTCACATTGCGGAGCATATGTTGACCTCTTCAAATCTGGCGATTGGTGTTGATGTCGGTGGCTCATCGATCAAGTGCGCATTGGTCGATCTCGACACCGGGACATTTGTCAGCGAGCGTTTCAGCACGCCGACACCCGCCCAAGATTCAACCGAAACGCTGTTGACGGCGCTCGCGACGGTGGTGGCGAACCTCCCCGGGGACCACGCGGTCGGCCTCGCCTTTCCGAGCGTCATCCGCAATGGCACGGTGCGCACGGCGGCAAATTTGAACAAGGCCTGGATCGGCCAACCGCTCGCGAAACTGGCCACCGAGCATTTGCACCGGCCCGTCGTGCTCATCAACGATGCGGACGCCGCGGGGCTCGCCGAACTGCACTATGGGGCCGCGCGCGGAGTCGATGGCACCGTTTTGCTGCTGACGCTCGGGACCGGCATCGGCAGTGCGTTGTTCATCGACGGAAAGCTGGTGCCCAACACGGAATTCGGGCATCTCGAAGTGAAGGGCCAGGAAGCCGAACATCGCGCCTCGGGCCGCGTCAAGGTCGAGAAGAACATGACCTGGGACGCGTGGGCGGCCGAACTCAATCTCGTGGTGAACACCATGCACGCGTTGATGTGGCCCGATCTCATCGTACTTTGCGGCGGAATCACCGATGAGTCCGAAAAGTTCATGGACAAGCTTCACTGCGAGGCAGAATTGGTCATCGGCGCCCTGCGCTCGGAGGCGGGCATCGTCGGTGCCGCCCTGGCCACGACCTTGGTGTGAGCGCGCGTCGTGAGGACGGGGCCGCTGTTCGTCGTCGCGTTGCTGCTGGCGCTCGGTGCGTGTGCGACCCGGCCGCCCTCGAAGGCGCCGACCTTCGCTCCGGCGTTGCCCGCGGGGGCGGCATCATCACCGGGTGCCGGCAGCACGGACGCTGCCACGACGTTCGTCGACACCGCGACGTCCATGCTCGGCCAGCCGTATCGATGGGGCGGCGCCGCCCCCGGCGGTTTCGATTGCAGCGGCCTGGTGGCGTACGCGGCGGGACGCGCCGGACTGCAAGTGCCGCGCACGGCGCAGGAACAACTGCACTCCGGAGTCGCCATCTCGCGGCGTGAGGTTCGCGCCGGCGACCTTGTTTTCCTGCATCTCGCACACAAGGAAATGCATGTCGGCATCGCCATCGACGCGGACCGGTTCGTTCACGCCCCCTCCTCCGGCGGTCACGTACGCATCGATTCTCTTGCCGCGCCGCCGTACGCACGCAAGTTCATCCAGGCCAGGCGCATCCTCATCGATGCTGCGCAACCATTGCCACGGTGATGGCTGACCCGTGCGAGAATTCGCGGCGCCCTAACGGGCCGCCGCGTCCAGCGCATCGCCACCCATCACCGCGAACTGCAAAGACGCCAGGCGTGCGTACAACGGGCTCTGGACCATGAGCTCGGCGTGCGTTCCCACGGCGATCTTGTGCCCGTGATCCATGACGACGATGCGGTCCGCTTTGAGGACCGTGGCCAGTCGATGCGCGATGATGATCGTGGTGCGGCCCTGCATGAGCTTTTCCAATGCCTCTTGCACCAGCCGCTCCGACTCGGCGTCGAGCGCACTCGTCGCCTCGTCGAGCAGCAAAATCGGCGGGTCTTTGAGAATGGCCCGGGCCAACGCGATTCGCTGCCGCTGCCCCCCCGACAGGCGGGTGCCGCGCTCGCCCAGAAAGGTATCGTACCCTTGCGGCAATTTGCGCAAGAATTCGTCGGCGGCGGCGGCCACCGCGGCAGCTTCGATTTCCGCATCCGTCGCCCCGGGCTTTCCGTAGCGAATGTTGTCGCGCGCGCTGGCGCCGAACAACACCGTCTCCTGAGGCACCAGCCCGATCTGCCGGCGGATGTCTTCCGGACGCAGGTCCGCCAGGCGCTTATCGTCGATCAACACCCGGCCCGAATTCGGATCGTAGAATCGCAGCAACAGTTGAAACGTGGTGCTCTTGCCCGCGCCGGACGGCCCGACGAAGGCGATGGTCTCACCCGGCGCCACCTCCAGACTGAAATTCGCGAGCGCAGCGGTCTCGGGTCGAGATGGATACTGAAACGTCACGTTGTCGAAGCGAATGGCGCCGCTGACGCGTTCCGGCAGCTCCAGCGGCCGCGCCGGCGCCCCGATGGTCGGCCGCGCCTCGAGCAGCTCGCTCAGCCGCTCCATCGCCCCCGCGGCGCGCTGCATCTCGCCCCACATTTCCGTGAGCGCCGCCGCCGAACTGCCCACGAACCCGGCGTAAATCAGGAATTGCGCCAGCTGGCCGCCGGTCATCGTGCCGGCGATCACCTGATGCGCGCCCAGCCACAGAACGAACGTGATGCCGGCGAACACCAGCATGATCCCGATGGCGGTCAGCATGGCCCGCACACGGGTGCGGCGGATCGCCGTCGCGAAACTGTCCTCGACGGCCGCGGCGTAACGGTCGCTCTGCAGCTCCTCCAGGGTGAACGCCTGCACGGTCTGAATCGCGTTCAAGGTTTCGCCCGCGAGTCCGCTGGTGTCGGCGATCCGATCCTGGGACGCGCGCGACAGGCCGCGCACCCGGCGGCCGACGATGATGAGAGGAGCCACC
The DNA here is from genome assembly GCA_003164785.1 of Gammaproteobacteria bacterium. Taxonomy (GTDB): domain Bacteria; phylum Pseudomonadota; class Gammaproteobacteria; order Steroidobacterales; family Steroidobacteraceae; genus Bog-1198. The sequence goes on from PLUE01000024.1 coordinate 52,627, forward strand.
ACGATGGGGATCATCACGAGGATGACGCCCATCAGCTTGGCGCTGGTCAGGCCCAGCATCACCAGCCCGCCCACCAGACTCAACGTGGAGCGCAGGACGATCGACAGATTGACGCCCGAGATCGCTTGCACGAGGGTCGTGTCGGTGGTCAACCGCGACAGAACTTCTCCCACCCGGGTCGTCTCGTAGAACATCGGATCCATGCGGACCACGCGCCGATATACGGCGTTGCGCAGGTCCGACACGATGCGTTCCCCCAGCCACGTCACCAGGTAGAAGCGCAGCGCTGCGAACAGACCAAAAATGACGGCGGCCGCCAGAAACCCGAGAAAATAGCGATTGACGGTGCTCGAGTCCCTGGCGGCGAGGCCATGGTCGATCAACTGACGCAACGCAATGGGCAGCGCCAGCATCGAGACGCTGGCGACCAGCAGCGCGCCTAAGGCGGCGGCCAACACGGCTTTGTACGGTTTGACGAACGGCAGGAGCGCTCGTAGGGGATTCAGGGATTTGGCCCGCGGGCGCTCGGCGGTGGCATTCATGATGCCATGATCCCACAACTGCACGCGCAGTGCGTGCCCAAGGCCTGTTGCGCGCATTTTGGCACAATGATACTGTCGGATGGACGCAACCGAGCGCTTATCCATAGAAATTGCGGGGATCAAATGACTGCTGTCCAGCCAAAATCGTTCGTTCGGTTGACTTCCCGGCGCCTGTTGCATTTCTGCATCGTCGGATGCGCCGGCCTGCTGGGCACCGAGTTCGCCGTCGCCGCAAGCGCAACCGCCGACCCGGACGCGGCCTCCGGCAGCCTCGAAGAGATCGTGGTCACCGCGAATCGTCGTGAAGAGAACATCAGCAAGGTCCCGATCAGCATCAGCGCCTACAGCCAGGAGTCGATGGACGTTCGGGGCATCAAGGATTTTACGGACATCGTTCGCTTCACGCCCGGCGTGACGATCGATGCCGATCAGACCAACAGCATTTCAATCCGCGGCATTAGCTCGTCCGGCGGCGCCGGCACCACCGGCATCTACATCGATGACACGCCGATCCAGATCCGGGCGCTGGGCTTCAACCCCGACGACACGCTGCCCAAGACTTTCGATCTCGACCGGGTCGAGGTGTTGCGCGGGCCACAGGGCACGTTGTTCGGCGCCGGCTCGGAAGGCGGCACCGTACGCTACATCATGACCCAGCCGAGTCTGGACAAGTACTCCAGCTATTCCCGCAGCGAGGTGTCCTACACCGAGGGCGGCGGCCCGAGTTACGAAGCGGGACTGGCGGTGGGCGGCCCCATCATCCAGGACGTGCTCGGATTTCGCGTCAGTGCCTGGTACCGCCGCGACGGTGGTTGGATCGACCGGGTCGACCCGACCACCTTGGATCGCATCGACAAGGACGCCAACCACGACGAGACTTCCGTGCTGCGGGCGGCGGGAACCTGGGCGCCCGCCTCCAACATCAAGGTGACGGGCAGCGTCGTTTATCAGGATCGTGAACGCAACGACATCTCCGTTTACTGGCCGTTGTATTCCGATCCCAATGCGGACCGCTATGTCAGCGCCAACCCGACCCCGCGCAGCGAACCGGACAAATACCTCCTGCCCTCGCTCAAGATCACCGCGGACCTGGGTCCGGCGGAGCTGATCTCCAACAGCTCCTACTATCACCGCAATGACCTCAGCGGCTATGACGGCACACTCTACAACCTGAGCTACTACCAGACGCTCGGGTGGCCCTCGGCAGGCTTCGGTCTGACCGGCGGTCCTTGCGGCGGCACTTGCTATCCCTTGCTGGACGGCAGCGGCGTCCACCTTCCGCCGGGCCTGACCGATTACCGTTCGCCCGCCACGGTCACCAACAAACAGGACAACGTCAGCCAGGAATTCCGCCTGCAATCCAACGACCCGACGGATCGCATCGTATGGACGGTCGGCGCCTTTTACTCGCTCAATCGGACATACAGCCTGGAAGAAATTCACGATCCCATGGTCGACCAGCTCTTCGAGGCGCTCTACGGCGAGCCGATCGCCAGCGTGTTCGGAACCGCGACCAACCCGAATGGCAGCTCGTATCTGCCGATGGGCGACTCCTACCTCAATCAAATCACGGGGCATGACCGGCAGCTCGCGGGCTTCGGCGAAGTGGTGTGGGGACTGACGGATCAATTGAAGTTGACCACCGGCGTGCGCTACTCGAAGGTCGACTATACGTTCGAGAGCTATGCGGACGGCCCCCAGAACGGCGGCCCGGTCTACGGCAACGGCGCGGAACATGAGAAGCCGCTGACTTACCGCGCCGGACTCACGTTCCAACAGAACCCCGACAACATGTACTACGCCACGTACTCGACCGGCTTTCGCATCGGTGGCGCCAATACGGTGATACCGCACCTCGAGTGCCAGGCAGATTTCAATAACTTCGGGATCTACGACAATCCGGCGTCCTACAAGTCGGACACGGTGAAGAGTTACGAGGTCGGCGCGAAGAACAACATCGACAATCGTATCCGGCTCGCGACCAGCGCCTACTACATCAAGTGGAACAACATCCAGCAGAACGTGACCTTGCCGAGCTGCGAATTGAGCTACATCACGAATCTCGGCCAGGCGGTGTCCGAAGGGGCCGACGTGCAGGCCGATATCGCGGTGACCGACGCGTTCACGCTCGAATCCGCGATTGGCTACAACGACGCGCACTACACCACGAATGCGTATCCGGGCACCCCCACCGGGTCGCCGATCACCACGAAAGGCGATGCCATCGTCGGGCAGAGCGGCGCGCCGGGCGCACCCTGGACGGTCACGATCGGCGCGGAATACAAGTTCAAGGCGTTCGAGCACGATTCGTTCGCACGCCTCGATTACGAACATACGACGAAGAACAATCGGCAGACGGCGGCGGAGGATTCCTCGACGCTGCAGTACCTGTCCTGTACGACGAGCGCGGCGACGACGCAGACCTGTAATTACAATCCCTCGTCGACGACGTTCGTGTCGGCGCGCGCCGGCACCGTGTTCGGCGGGTGGAACCTCTCGGCGTTCATCGATAACTTGCTCGACGCCCATCCGACGACGGAATACAACTTTACGGGCACCGATCCGTTCACACCGAACGCCGTGCCGACTCCGCTCTACCGCAACTTCACCTTTCGCCCACGTACCTTCGGCTTGACGCTGACATACAGGAATTGAGGCCTGGATCTAGACGGCCCGGTACACCTCGTCGAACCGCGCCCGCGCCACGATCCCGTGGTCGCCGGGTGCGTATTCGACCAACCAATCGCCGGCGGCTCCTTGGAGAACATCGCCACCGGCCGAGCGGGCCACACTGAACGCCTCCGTCATTTGCTTGCCGCGAATCGGTGCCGGCACATTGCGGTAACGTCCCGGCTCGCCCGGGCGAGCGGAACCGACCGGCCGATACTTCGCATCGAAGCGGGCACGAGACACGCACCATCGATCACCGGTCGAGCCGGTGAGCACCGCGTCGCCCGCCGCGTACCGATTGACGCCGACGGCGCTCGTCAATTCACCCTCAGAGGCCGCGAACTCGACCGACACGATTTCGTCCTTCATGATCCAGCGCGCCTGCCAGTCGCCCGCCAGATCGACGTCATCGAGATGCAAGAACGCGCTCAGGCCACCGCGCGGGTGGTCTCCTCTCCATAGACATCGTGCAGCGCGGCTGAAAGAATGCTCAATCCCTCCTCCAGCACCGCATCCGGAATGGTCAGGGGAGCCAGCAATCGCACCACGTTGGCGGCCGTGCCGCACGACAACAAGATCAGCCCCCGCTTTTCGGCGTGCGCCAATACCGCGGCGGTCGACTCGGCGTCGGGCTCCTTGGACTTCGCGTCCTTCACCAACTCGAACGCCACCATCGCACCCAACCCGCGCACGTCGCCGATACCCGGCATGCGCTTCGCGAGGGCGTCGAGGTGGCTGCGCATCTTCTGGCCCAGCCGCGCCGCCCTCGCGCAGAGATCCTCGGTCTCGATCACATCGAGCACGGCGTGCGCCGCCGCGATGCTGACCGGGTGGCCGCCGTAGGTGCCGCCCAAACCGCCGGGATGCGCGGCATCCATGATGGAAGCCCGGCCGGTGACCGCCGATAACGGAAAGCCGCCGCCCAGGCCCTTGGCGAGCGTGACGATGTCCGGCACCACGCCGGCATGCTCGATCGAGAACATCTTCCCCGTACGAGCGATTCCCCCTTGCACCTCATCCGCGATCAGCACGATCCCATACTCGTCGCACAGGCGGCGTAGAGCACGCAGAAACTCGGGCGGAGCCACATTGAATCCACCCTCGCCCTGCACCGGTTCGATGATGATCGCGGCAACCGCGCGCGGATCGACGTCGCCGTGGAACACACGGTCGAGGTCTGCCAAGGCGTGTTCGATCGTGATGTCCCGATACGGCTGTGGGAATTCGACGTGGTACACCTCGGCCGGAAACGGCCCAAAGCCGCGCTTGTAGGGCATCACCTTGCCGGTGAGCGCCATGGTCATGTGCGTACGTCCGTGGAACCCCCCGGAAAACGCGATGATGGCCGAGCGCTTGGTGTAATACCGCGCGATTTTGACGGCGTTTTCGACGGCTTCGGCGCCGGAATTCAAAAACAGGGTCTTCTTGGAAAAATCCCCCGGCGCGAGGGCGTTCAGTCGCTCTGCCAGCCGCACGTATGACTCATACGGCGACACGTGGAAGCACGTGTGCGTGAATGCCTCGGCTTGCTGCGCCACAGCGGCCATGATGGCCGGATGCCGATGCCCGGTATTGAGGACGGCGATACCTGCTGCGAAGTCGATATAGCGCTTGCCATCCACATCCCACAATTCGGCGTTCTCAGCCTTGGCGACGTAAATTCCCTTGGTGCTCACGCCGTTGGGTACTGCGGCGGCTTTGCGGGCTTTGAGTTCGAGTGATGTAGGCATGGAAATATCCTCAAAATGGTGCGGGCAGGCCGGGAACGGTATCATTGGATCATGAGCACGGCAAAAAACATCGCGCCCGCCGCTGGCGAGTCGGCTCGACCCGCCACCACCGTGGCCGCCGGCACGCTCAAAGTTCGCGTGCTGCGCGCGGGTCTCGACAGCCAGGTCAGCAAGGACGACCGCGTTGCCGTGGAAGCCCCCCTGGAGTTTCAGTTACATCATCCCGCGTTGGGCATGGAACCCGCGTCGTTCGGCGCAACCATGAGGACGCCGGGCGACGATGAATGGCTGGCCGCGGGGCTTCTGTACGGCGAAGGGGTCGTCAATCATCCGTCGGACATCGAAGTCATCGAATCCAGCACCCGTCGCCCCAATGTGATCAACGTCCGCTTGAGGCCGGAAGTACAAGTCGAGTCCCAGTTCGCGGCCCGACGCTTCTCCGCCGGCTCGAGCTGCGGAGTTTGCGGCACCACCGGCTTGGACGCGGCCATCGCACGGGCGGCGGCCACCGAGATCGTCGACTCTGGCCGGACCGACTTGTCGGTCCTGCTGGGGCTCCCCGAACGCATGCGCCGCGAACAGTCGAAATTCGGCGATACGGGCGGCATTCACGCCGCCGCGCTGTTCGATTTTTCGGGAAATCTGTTGACCGTCGCCGAGGATGTCGGCCGGCACAATGCCTTCGATAAACTCGTGGGCGAAAATTTCATGGCGGGGCGGCTGCCCTTGAGCAACCGCATCGTCCTGCTGAGCGGACGCGCGAGCTTCGAATTGGTTCAAAAGGCTCTGCGAGCCGGCGTCTCCATCCTCGCCGCCATCGGCGCTCCGTCGAGTCTGGCCGTGAACCTGGCGGTCGCCTCGGGTTTGACACTGGTGGGCTTCTTGCGCGAGGCCCATTGCAACATCTACTCCAATCCCCAACGATTGGGCTTTTAGCCGACGCTGAACTTGTCCTTGATCGGAGCGCTGCCCACCAACCAGTTCGACGCCTGAGTCGCACCCTCCGTAAACCACGCGCGTCCGGACTTCATGGCTTCCAAGACCTTCGGGTAGGTCGCCACGTCCTGCAGTGCGCCGAGATAGCTACCCCAGTCGCGGCGGTTCAAGAAATTGCCCTTCGGATTGCCGTTTTGCATGATATTCCTCGCGAACTCTTTAAAAACGCCGGGACAACCAATGCCCGGCCGCCAGACCGATCAAGCCGGCCATTCCAACCACCAGCCACGGATTTGCGCGCACATACTCATCGGAACGCTCGATCAGCCGAGGTTCTTTGAAGGACCCGGCCACCGTCGACAAGCCGACAGAAGGACTCGAGCCAACGCCACCGACGTGCAAATCGCGCTTAGGCTTGGCAGAACTATTCAAACTGGTCATCACGAGCGCGTCTCCTTCGGTTCAGTGAATGGCACTATGACGGCGTCCACTTGGCGTACACAGTCGGTGGACAGCCCCGCCCATCGTAGGATTACGCTCACTACCTTAGGAGATTATGGCAACTGGGGGAAAGTTCAATGTGTCGCTTGGCGGCGACCGTCACATGAGGGAAAGGCGACCGCCGCGAACGGGGAAGGCGGCCGCCATGGAGGCGGCCCAGGTCAATTGACCTGGTAGCCCCGACCCTGCAAGCACGCGGACATCGCGCGGTTGTAATTGGCGCGACTCCGATTCGGATCACCCGCCACGCCACCGCCCGATTGGGTCGGATCGAAGCCGGTTTGATTCTTTGCCCAACTGTGGCATTCGAACTGATCGGCGGCCTGCTGATCCTTCGTCTGACCGTTCTTCGGGTAGACGATCGGATCATCGGCCCCACCCTGAGGGCTTTCCGGAGCTGGCGACGGCTCATCCGCATTGGCGGGCGGATCGACGACCTCGTAGCCGTTCTGATCGGGCTGCCAGGTGTAATAGACATTGTCCGCGTAGTAATACGGGTTACCCCCGATCCACACCGTCGAGTAAAACGGCGGCAACACCGAAATCACCAGGCCCGCGGGCGGCCGAACGACGATAAAGCCGGGGCCCTGCGGCGCATACCAAACACCGGCGCTGAAATAAAAGCGATCACTCCCGCGGTAGTACGGCCGGTATTCGCCCGGCAACGACGGGCGCACCGTGCCCATGGGAGGATAGTAGCGTCCATGGTTGTAGCGCGGATCCAGCACCTGGCCGCGCCCATCGAATGCCGGACGGCCAGCCACCGGGCCGCCCGGGCTTGCGGCCGCACGGGCAGCTCCGTGAGGACGCCCCTCGGGCTGCGGATGTTCCTCCGCGGCGCTCGCCACGCTGGCCCATTGCCCGCCCGCCGCGAGCAACACCAAGGACAGCAAACCTACCTTCGCTTTAATGCCGCTCATGGTTACGAACTCAGCTGATGGAATAGCCACGACCCTGCAGGCAGGCACCCAATGCGCGCCGGTAGGAGTCCGCCCGCGCGTGCCCCTCCGCCATGCTTGCATTGATCTGCTGCTGGGTCATATTTGCCTGTTGCTGAGCACTCGCATCCGCGGCGGTGCCGACGACGGCGCCGGTGGCGCCGCCGATCAACAGGCCCGCTCCCGCATTTCGCGGTCCCGCGATCAGCGCACCCAAAATGGCGCCGCCAATGGCCCCCGCTGCGGTGCCGGACCCCGGCGGATTGGCCGGTTGCACCACCACCCGCTCGTAGGGGTTGGCGTCTGCCCGGCTCGGATCCACGCCCGTCTGCTGGACCGCCCACAGATGACATTCATACCGATCTCGATCGGTCTGTTCCGGGCTTTGCCCATTGTTCGGGTACACGAAGATCTTCTGAGGCGGCGGGGTCGCGACCCGCACCGTACGCGGCGGCGGCGTCACGCAGGCCGCCAAGCCGCAGACCGCCACCAGAGGAATAGCAAAACGCAGGCTTGCCCGCGCAGTAATCGACCATAGTATCGTTTTCATAAACCTACGAACTCCAGTTCTCTGACATTCAACGCCAAAAGCATGAATGGGTTGACCGCGCTGACGGGGTATAGTTTCCAAAACCGGCCGGACGGCGGTCGGTGGCCTACTTTTTGGGCTTGCGGAACTTCAGGATGAACTGATCGGTCTTCCCCCGAACGCTGGGGTCGAAGATTTTGACCGCGCGCGAGTCGCCCGGCTGGCGCAGCACATCGCTGCCGCCGACGAACACGAACCCCGCGGCCACCACCTCCTGCTTCACCGTCTCGGCGTCGATTCTGTGTAAAGTCGCCGTATCCCGGGTCCCGGAGCCGGGTTCTGCCGCATGATCAACGATCAGGTAAATACCTCCCGGTTTGAGGCTGTCGAACACCATTTGGTTGAACACGCCCACATCCAGGCCGGGGAAATTGTGCAGGTCATGGTAGTTCTGAGACGTCCACACCAGATCGACGGGAACGGGCGCTTTGAGCTGTGCGAAGGGCTCGACCACCACGGTGACATTTGAATAGTCGGGCTGCGCCGCGAGGGCTTTGACGCGGGCGGCGAAGTCCGGCATGTCCGCCGGCGCATCCACGGCGGGCGCGGGAACCAACGCATACACGTGGCCCGAGGAGCCGACGACCTTGCTGAAAATCCGGGTGAAGTACCCACCGCCGGGCAGCAGTTCGGCAACCTGATCGCCCGGCTTGATGCCGGTGAAAGTCAGCGTTTCCACCGGCTTGCGGTTGGCATCACGTTGCTTGTCGGTGTCCGGACGGCCCGGATCCGCAACCGCCGTGGCAATGGCATCCGGCCCCTTGGCTGCCTGCGCACCCGGCGCCGTGAGTGCCAGCATCAACATCGTAGCGGCCACACCGGACAAATAACGCATCATTGGAAGACTCCCCTGTGTTCGACAACGCCAGCTCGACCGAGCGCCGCATATTACCACTTGTGCCGCAGCCGGGCGGCACGTGCCAGCAGCAGGCGAGCACGCACCGGCGTATGATGGTCGGCCGACGAATCCCCGAAGGTTCCCAATGAGTTTAAGCGTTTTCGATATCTTCAAGATCGGCATCGGCCCCTCGAGTTCGCACACCATGGGCCCGATGAACGGGGCGCGCAGCTTCGTCGAACTATTGGCAGAACGCGGGCTGCTCGAGCGCACGGCGCAGATCTCGGCGCAGCTCTACGGTTCGCTGGCGCTGACGGGCCGCGGTCATTGCACCGACCGCGCCATCCTGCTCGGCCTCGAGGGTCTGCGCCTCGACACCATCGATCCGGCCGTCATCGAACCCACCTTGAAGCGCATCCGCAGCACGGGGCGCATCAGCTTGCTGGGCCGTCATGACATCGCCTTCGACGAACCGCTCAACCTGTTGTTCCACTTCGACCAAGTGCTGCCCGGCCACACCAATGGCATGCGCTTCACCGCGCACGACGCCAATCTCGACGTGCTCGCCCGCGAGGAGTACTACAGCATCGGCGGTGGTTTCGTCGTGCAGGCTGGCGTCGAAGCCGACGCGGGATCCACGCGTGCCGAACCCCCGTACGAGTTCAATTCCGGGGCGCGCCTGCTCGAACACGGCCGCGCAACCGGCCTCGAGATACATGAATTGATGCTGGCGCGCGAACGCACCTGGCACAGCGACGCGGAGATTCGCTCGCAGCTCATGCGCATCTGGCAGGTCATGCAGGATTGCGTGCGCCGCGGCTTCGATGCGTCCGGGCTCCTTCCCGGTGTCTTGGGCGTACGCCGCCGCGCACCGAAACTCTATCGGCAGCTCATGTCCGACACGATGAGTCCGATGCATGCGCTCGACTGGGTCAACGTCTTTGCGCTGGCGGTCAACGAGGAAAATGCCGCCGGGGGTCAAGTGGTCACCGCACCCACGAACGGCGCGGCCGGCATCGTGCCGGCGGTGCTGCACTATTATCGGCGCTTCGAGCCGGGCGCGGACGATGACGGCGTGATGCGCTTCCTGCTCACCGCCGCCGCCATGGGCATGCTCTACAAACAGAACGCCTCGATTTCCGGCGCCGAGATGGGCTGCCAGGGCGAAGTCGGCGTGGCATGCTCGATGGCCGCCGCGGGCCTCGTGTCGGCCCTCAACGGCAGCAACGAACAGATCGAAAACGCGGCGGAAATCGGCATGGAACACAATTTGGGCCTGACCTGCGACCCGGTGGCGGGCCTGGTCCAGATCCCCTGCATCGAGCGCAACGCCATGGGGTCGGTCAAGGCCATCAATGCGGCGCGGCTCGCGCTGCGCGGCGATGGCTCGCACAAGGTGTCGCTCGATCAGGTGATTGCCACCATGCGCCAAACCGGCATCGACATGTCGACCATCTACAAGGAAACCTCGCAGGGCGGATTGGCCGTCAACGTGCCCGAGTGTTGATGCTTTCACTTCGCCGCTGGCGGCGGCATCGGCGATTCCCGCAATCACCGACTGCTTGATGAATTCGCGCCTTCCCGGCTTTCTCACGCCGTCACCCGATCGTCCGCACACAAGGTGGTATCAACCTCCCAGCCTGAACACGCGCCGTGCATTCGAGTAATAGATAGAGGGCAATCGCCAAGCTGCTGCGCCGGCTCATGCGGCGCAGGCTCATGCGTCACCTGCGGATTGGACCGCCCCGCAGCGCCGCGCGATTGCCGCGATCGCTGTCGCCGAGAGCGGCGTCCCGCTGAGCTTGGCGGCGTAGAGGGCGGCCCCGGCGCCCGGCGTCATCGTCGGCGCCACGAACTCATACTCGCGACCACTGACGCGCAACGCCGAACGCAGCGGACCCAGAATCAAGTCGCCGAGTTGGAACATGCCCCCGGAATACGACACCGGCAAGGACGCATGCGACGGCGGACTCAGCGCGTCCCGAACCGCATGAACGAGCCCTGCGAGTTCACGCGCCGCCGCCTCGAACACCGCCTGCGCCTGAACGTCTCCGGCCTCGGCCGCACGCGCGACCAGGGGCGCCAATCCCGCGAACTCGCTGCGCGCCAGCGGCGGCGGCCCATAGACGGCTGCACAGAGATCGAGGTCGCCGCGAAGCTCGAAGCGCTCGCGGATCATGGCGTACAAAGGCCCCTTCTGGCTCCGGCCGTCGCTCATGCGCGAAAACAGGTTCAGGGCCTCGCGGGCAACCCAATACGCCGATCCCTCGTCGCTGAAAGATTCACCCCAGCCGCCGGCCCGCGCCCGGCGACCCTCGAACTCGCCGTAGGCGATGGATCCCGTACCGGCCACCAGATTGATGCCGTCGCGGCCGGCGAGCGCGCCCGCCCACCCGCACACCATGTCGTTGCCGCAACGATGACGCAGAGGCGGCAGCACCGTCGCGGCGACGCCGTCCAGGCGTGGCAGCAGCGCGCTGTCCTCGCCATGGGCGGGCAGGCCGATGAAGGCGAAGGTCAGCTGTTCGGCAGGCATTGCCGCATCGTGCAACGTCGCGCGAATGCCCGCGACCAGCATGGCCTCGAGCGCATCGACGCCGGTCTCGAGGTAATAGGCGGATCCCGCGCGATGTGCGGCCAGGACTTGCCCGGTCTCGTCGATCAAAAGGAAGTCCGTCTTGGTCCCGCCGCCGTCGACTCCGAGAAAGGTTCTCACCGCGGGGAGACCCACGGATAGATCGAGACGCCCTGCACCACGCGACTGACGACGCCCCGGGCATTCGGCGTGTCCGGCCGCAGACCCAGCGCGAGCGATTGCAGGAACGCGAAAGTCTGCGCGAATACCGCATAGGGAAAGCACAGCGCGAGGTCCGAGGCGTCCAGTGCACCCGGCACGAGCAGCGTGTCGGCCGGCGTCCCGCCCGGCACAAAGTCCGCGGCACCGGCCGCCGCTCCGGCCTGAAGCGCCAGCACCCGCGCCGCGACGCCGTCGCCGCGCAGCTCGCGCAACACGTCCATCTCATAGCGCCGCGCATACGGATCATTGGAGAGAAACATCACGACCAGGGTCCTGTCGTTGACGATGGTCTTCGGCCCATGGCGGAAGCTCAGGGGGGTTTCGGCCAGCGCAACGACCTTGCCGTCGCTCAGTTCGAGCAGCTTGAGCGCCGCCTCGCGCGCCAGGCCCTTGAACTCCCGGGTGCCCAGGTACACCACGCGCTCGAAGCGCGATCGCGCCAGACCGGCAATCAACGGCACGCCGGCGCCGAGCATGTGCGCCGCCCACCCGGCGAGCGCGGCCGGACGATCCCGAGGCAACAGGTCGAACGCCAGCGCGGCGGTCAGCGCACCTGGCCGGTCGCACCTAGCCGGTCGCCTGTAATCCCTGGGCGATGCCGCTGATGGTGGCGCGCAACGCCGCGAACAGCGCTTCGTCCTGACGCCCGGTCGCGCGCCAGCGCTGGAGAAGGTCCACCTGCATGAGATGCATGGGGTCGATGTACGGATTGCGCAACCGGATCGCACGCTGCAACGTCGGCGCACCATCCAGCAGGCACGTCGCGCCGCGCAGCTTCAGCACCAGCCGGATCGTGAGCGCAAACTCCTCACGAATGATGCTCGCGTGCGCGCGAAGCGCCGCGCTCGCCAGCGCGTCATAATGCGCGGCGATCTCCAAATCCGTACGCGCCAGCATGGCCTCGATGTCGTCCAGCAAATGTCTGAAGAACGGCCACTCGAGCACCATTCGACCGACCACCGCGTCGCCGTGCTCCGCGAGCGCCGCCGCCAGTCCGCTGCCGAACCCAAACCAGCCCGGCAGCATGTGGCGACTCTGCGTCCACGCGAATACCCACGGTATCGCCCGCAGCGCACGGAGTTCCGAACCGTTGGGCCGGAACGCCGGACGCGAGCCGATGTGCATTCGTTCGATCACGTCGAGCGGCGTGACCGAGCGAAAATAATCGTAGAATTCCTCGCCTCGCACCAGCGCGCGGTACGCCTCGAGACTGCGCGCCGCAATGGTCTGCATGGCGGCGATCTGCGGGGCGGGCGCCGACGGACGGTCGCTGTGCGCAGTCGCCAACGCCACGGCGGCGAACGTTCGTTCGAGCGTGCGCATCGCGATGGGTCGCAGGCCGTAGCTCTGATTCACCACCTCTCCCTGCTCGGTGAGCCGCAATACGCCGCGGATCGAACCGTTGGGTGTGGACTCGACGAGATCCTCGGTGCGGCCGCCTCCGCGCGACGGCGTGCCGCCGCGACCGTGGAATATGCTCACCGTAATCGCCACCTCGCGCGCCGCCTCGAGCAACTGGATCTGCGCAGCCTGCAACGCCCAGCGCGACGCTGCGATCCCACCCTCCTTGTTGGGATCGGAGTATCCGATCACCACCAACTGACGATTGCCCCGTGCCGCCAGATGCTGACGATACGCCGGCTCGGCATGCAGTCCACGCAACACACCGCCCGCCGCCTCCAATGCCGTGATCGACTCGAGCTTCGGCGCCACGTCAAGGGGGCATTCGCCGGTGCGCTTGTCGGTGATGTCGGCCCATCGGGCCAGCAGCAGCACCGCCAGCACGTCCTCCGGACCGCGCGCGCCACTCACGATGTACTCACCGATGGCCCGGCTGCCATACTTGTGCCGCGCATGCGCGATGGCCTCGAACACCCACAGGCTGCGCCGGCCGATCGCATCGAACATGCCGGTCGGCCCCTGGTCCCGCGCCAACAGATCGCGCAGCTGATGCAAGCGCTGCTCCGCCGCCAACGCTGGCCAATCCGGAATCCCCAGGCCCTGGGCGATCACCTCATCGTGCACCAGCGCATGCTGCGTGACGTCCAAGGTCGCCAGATGGAAACCGAAGGTCCGCACCCGTCGGATGAAGCGGCGGACCAGGAAGTAACCCGCGTGTCGGCCGCGATTCTCTGCGAGGCTGTCGGCCGCGAGCTGGATGTCGGCAAGCAGTTCGTCCGAGTTCGAGTAACCGTTCGGCCGCTCATCGTAGGTGGCCTTCAGGCGTTCGCGGATCTGACCGAAGAACGTCCGATAGGGCTGCCGGTCGTGGCGCGCAGGCGCCAGTTCCTGCCCCCCCGGCAACAGCACTCCATACGTCTCGAGCCGCCTCGCGAGCCCCGCGCTCAGACCGACGCGGCTGGCGCTCTGGCTCAACTCCTCCGCCAACATGCCGCATTCCTTGAAATAAGTCGAGACGATCAGCTGTTGATGACGATGCAGCGTCGCCCGGATCGTCTTGCCGTGCACGTCGGCGTTGCCGTCCATGTCGCCGCCGACCCACGAGCCGAAATGCAAGATGCTCGGGACATCGAGAGACTCGACCGGCACCGAGTACGCCTGCGCCAGGGCCGCCTCCACCTCCTCGTAGAACAGCGGCACCACGCGATACAGGATCTCGATCAAGTAGAACAGCACGTGCTCGCGCTCGTCGGCCACCGTGAGCCCCTCCCGCGGATGGTCTTCGGTCTGCCAGATGCTCGTCACCTCCATCCGCACACGCGCCCATAGCGTCTGCGATTCGGCCCGCGTCATCGCTGGATTGAGGCGATCCAGCAAATCCTGCGCGATGCGCTGCTGCTTGCGCAGAATGGTGCGGCGCGTCGACTCCGTCGGATGGGCGGTGAACACGGGCTCGATGCTCATGGACGAGACCAGGTCGAGCGTCCTCTCGAGCGATAGCCCTTCGCGTTGCAGGCGCCGGACGCAATCGGCGATGCCGCCGGGCTGCACATTGTTCGAATCGCTGAGGTACTGGCGGCGACGCCGCACTCGGTGGACTTTTTCGGCGGTATTGACCGCCTGGAACCAGATCGAGAACGCCCGCGTGAGATCGGTCGCCATGGCCGGCGGTCGGTCCTCGGTGCGCCGCTGCAGATCGCTGATGCCGCCCGCCGTGTCGCCGACCGCCGTCTGTTCGCTTTCGCGCCGCTCGATCGCCGCGAGGCGATCATCCTCGACGAGTTTGAAGAATTCCTCCCCGCCCTGATCGCGCAGCGTTTCGCCGATCAGCGCGCCGAGCGCATGGACATCCTCGCGCAACCCGGCGTCCTTGGCGGGAAATTGAATGCTTTGACGATACATAATGCTAGGCTCTTGAATATGCAGGATGAAATATTATGAGCTTGTTGGTGCAGATCGCTATATTTCTCGCTGCCGCCGTCATCGCGATTCCCGTGTTTCGCCGCTTCAAGCTGGGCTCCGTGTTGGGCTGTCTGGCGGCGGGAATCATCATCGGGCCGGCCTGATTCGGCCGACCGTTAGCGAGGATTCAGCAGCACCGTGGTGTCGAAGCTCTCGAAGCCCAGGAGCACGCGCCGGTAGGCGTTCTGGATGATGCTCTCTGCGTTCTTGTCGACGCGCGTACCGAGCAGCATGCGGATCAGCACATCGTCCTGCGGGCGTGCGGGATCCTCGCTCAACACTTGATAATTGAAGCGCGCCAGCCGCTGGGTGATCTCGTTGGCGAATTTGAGGCGGCTGGCGTCGCTGCCGTTGCCCGCCCCCACCTTGGCTTCTTCCGCGACCTCGATGATCAGCCGCATGATGAAGCGCGCCTTGTCGACCAGTTTCAGGTCGCTGAAGAAATCGATTTCGGATTGAATGTTCATCCGGCCGGGAAGAAATCGATGGGTTTGGTGGCGGTCAGCGTGGCCACGTCCTTCGCCTCGAAACGAAACAGTCGAATGCGCGCCAGCAGCTTCGATTCGAATTCTGGATCCTTCAGTTCGCTCGACACGATCCGCGCCGAGGTGATCTCGCCTGATGGCGCGATGGTCATCTCGATGACGACCTTGCCCTGCAGCGCGGGATCATCGCGCAGGGCCCGCGCATACATCGCATCGATGGCGCCCTTGTTCTTGGTGAACACCAGCGCGATCTCTTCGGCGCCGCGCGAGGCCTTGCCGCTGCCGCCGGCACGGGTGGCCGGCTGTCCCGAGGCCAGTGCCGGGCCTTTGACCTGTGCGGTGTTGATGCCGTGGAGCGCGCCCGAGCCCGCGGCCAGGCCGCTGCTGGTCGGCGCACTGATGCCGCCGCTGCTGCCGCCGACCTTGGAGGAGATCACGTTGCGCTGGACTTCGCTCACGTCGCCCGTGTCGTTGCTCTTTGCCTGGTTCTTGGAGAATTTGTCGACATCGACCGTGTCGCGCAGCGCGGCCAGATCATCCATGCTCGCGAGCAAACCGCTCTTCGACGCCTTGAGGCGCGGATCGACCGGCTGCGGCACGGCGGGCGTCGGCTTCGCGCTGACGGGCGCCTTTTCCAACGGCTTCACCGGCTTGGGCGGCGGCGGGGGCGGGGGCGGCGGCGGCTCCATCACGAGTTGCACCACGCGTTCCGGCAAAGAATCGGTGTTCGTCACCGTTTGATGACGCGGCAGGAACGACAGGATGACGGCGACGATGGCGAACGCGATGACCAGGCCGCGCAAGATGGACTTGAAGCGCCGCTCCATGTCCTCGGCGGGCGACCAGGGCAGCTCGTAACGGCGGAAGTACGGAGCCAGGCCGGTGGGGATGCGCTGGGTGGGATTGACGGCCGCCATTTAAGTCGCCGCCCTCTCGCGTTCGACCACGGCAAACGACACCTTGCCGTATTCGGCCTGGCTGCACGTGATCATGATCTTCTTCATGACGCTGTAGGGGGTGTTCTTGTCGCCCATGATGGTCACTTCGCGCTTGGCGATGTCGGCCTGCTGCGCACCGGCGAGCAGGGAGCTGTTCTGCGCCATCAACGCGTCCCTCAAGGGCACGTACACGGGCTCGGGGTCGGCCACGATCGCGGCCACCGAACCGACCATCTTGCCGTCCACGAATATCGAATCCTTGGTCACCATGACGACCACGGCGGCGCTCGGCTTGCGGTCGGACAACGATTGCGGGATCGCGATGCTCTTGGTGTTCGGCAGGATGTCCACGTCGGCCGTATGCGCCAGCAGGAACACCACGAGGATGGTCATTATGTCGATGAACGGGATCAGGGCGAAATGGCTCGCACCATGACGGCGTTTCCGACGCCGCTCGCGGCGGGCGCTCACGTCGGTGCGTCCGCGATGGCAATGTCCGGGAACAACTCCGCCTTCGAGAACGGCGCCACCGGAAGCTGGTAGACCCGCACCGTGTCCATGACCTGTACCAAGGTGTCATAGGACGTCGCCGGACTGGGCAATATGGTGGCATCGGTCATCTGCGGAAACTGCGATTTAACCTGGCGGATGAACTCCGACAACCCGTCCAGATCGAGGCCTGAGGCGGTGTTCGGAAAGATCTTCAGCGGCCCGGAATTACGATCGTTGACCACCACGTCGTCCGGCCGGATGATCACCTCGAGCTTCAACGTCTTCGGCAGATCGACGGGAGGAGAGGTGCTGGTGGCCGGCAGGTTCAGCTGCAGAATGTTGGTCTTCGAAAACACGGCGGTGAAGATCAGAAAGAATACCAAGATCACCATCATGTCGATCATCGGCACGATGTTCAGCTCGTCCCGCCCCTTGTGATAGCGGGCGTGGTTGCGTCGGACTCGGCCAAGAGACTTTGACTTCATGAGTTCAGCACCATTGCCGGTCAGTGCCTGCTAGATCGTGCTGCGGGCGGCGACGGGCGCTCGTGACGCGGAGACCGGCGGCGGCGGTGCGGGGGCCGAAGCGGTATCATGCTGGCGCTCGGTCATGGAATTCAAGAATTTTACCGAGGCAATTTCCAGGCTGTCGATCAGGGCCGTGGTCTTCGCCTCGAGAAACATGTGCGCCAACAGCAGCGTGATCGCGACCCCCAGGCCGGACGCCGTGTTGTTCATGGCCACCGAAATGGCGGCGGCCAGCAAGCTGGCCTTTTCGGCCGGGTTTGCCGTCGCCACCGCGCTGAACGCGCCGATCAAGCCGGTGATGGTGCCGAGCAACCCGATGAGCAGCCCGATGTTGGCGAGCGACGATAAAAAGTGCGTGCGCTTCTCGATGCGGGGAATGACCTCGAGGAGGCTTTCGTCCATGGCCTTCTCGATGTCGTCGCGCCGCCGCGCATTGGCCACGCGGGCCACTCCATAGTTCAAGACCGTTGCGATCGACGCCTTCGAATTCTGCGTCAGGCTCACCACTTGCTTGAAGTTGCCGGCGCTCAGGGCGGGAACGAGTTCATCCCATAGGCTGCGGTTACGGATGGTCTCGCGGCTCAGGTAGATGTACCGCTCGATGGCGATCGACACGCCGACCACGAAGATCAACGCGAGCGGATACAGAAAAAAGCCGCCGTCCTTGAAGAAATTGACGATCGAATTGAAGAAATTCATCTGCGCGCTCCTAAAAAATACTCATCCGCTCGAACATGGGATTCAACCAGATTAATTAAAAATCGTGGCGGACTTACTTCTCACCCTGCTTGGCTGCCTGCCCGGCCGCACCATTTTGCGGCGCCGGCGCATGCATCGCGTCGTAATAAGCCACCTCGCGCTTGAACTCGTCGCGGTCCACGGGCGCCAACGCTTCATCCAGGAGGCTGTTCATCGGTTTGCCGTTCAGGTCCCCGATATTGGAACTCTTCCACGGCACGATATACATTACCTTGGGCTGTTCATGGTCGCCGGTCACCGTTGCGGTGCCCAGGCTGAGTCGATCGGCGGCGCCGGGACCTTTCGGGGCGGCGGCTGGGGTGCCCGGCGCGCGCGCCGCCGACGGGGACCGTGGACCGCTATGCGGAGCCGCCACGGTGGGGGCGGCAGCGGGCGCAGCCGCTGAATCGTCCCCCGCGATTGGAGACGTGTTCGCCCGGGGTTCGCCGGCATCCATCTGCGCGTTGGACTTTGCCGGGGCGGTCGGCGGCGCCTGCTGTGCCGCGGCGATTCCAGCGACCGATAGGACGAGCGCGAGGCTCAACGGCTTGATGGCCATGTTCATGCAGGCTCCTTTTTTACGGCTGGCGCAGGCGCACCGGCTCGCTTACGAAGTTCCATCACCCAGCCGGCAACCTGCTTGTTGTCGCCGGCAAGTTCGATGTAATGCTCGAACTCTTCGAGCGCCTTCTTCGGTTCGGCGAGATACAGATCGTAGAGCACACCCAGGTTCAAATACGCCGGAGCGTAGTTCGGATCAGCGGCTATCGTACGCTGATACGCGGCCTCGGCCTCCGAAAACTTGCCGAGCTTCCGCTCTACGATCCCGAGTTCATTGCCGGCGGCGACGCTCGCCGGATTGCGGGATAGAGCCGCCTTGAAAGCCGACTCCGCTTCCAGCAAGCGTGAACCCTGCAAATAGATCAGACCCAGATTGACTTCGGGGCCGGAGAATTCAGGGTACGTCTCGGACATCTGCTTGAACTGCACCTCGGCGTCGGCGGTGCGGCCGGCCTTCATCATCTTCAGAGCGTCGGCGTACTGCACCGCCGCGCGCTGCGGGATCGGCCTGGCGCCCGCGTTCTCGGTCGGGGTGCCCGCGCCGGGGCCGTTGGCGGCATCGGGCGACACTTCGCGGGCAGCCGCAGCCGCGGCCGCATCCTTGGGGGGCGTGCTTTGGCACGCCGCCAGCAGGAGGCACGCGGTCAGGTTAACGAATCGATTCGACCAGAGGCTCACCGAGCTCCGCCTTGCCGTAACGGCCTGGATTAAGTTGTGCCAGCGCAGCGAAACTCTTCTGGACCCATTCATCGTAGGTCCCGTTCTTGGTGCGCGCCGTATTCACCTCATGCAATTTGATCGCATCCTCCTCGAACGGAAAGGCCTGCTCCTCGAGAAGGACGTTGTACTGCTCCAATTCGTCCTTCGACAGATTCTTCGGCCGCTCCGAGTTCATCAGATCCTTGCCCAGCTGGCGATACAGCTCGGCGCTCTCGAAGGTCGCCGCCGTCGTCACGTCGGTCACCTCATAATCGGCAGCCTGCGAGTAGGCCTTCAGCGCCGTCTCCATCGCCTTGCGCTTCTCCACGAGCGATCGCTTGAGGGGCGCGACCAGCTTGATCCTGACGAATGCCTCGCGGACGGGCTCCGCCAACGCCAAGGTCGCTTTGGCCGCCAGAGACCGACTACGGTCCGTGCGTGCGGCGCCCGCGGAGCGGTCGGCAGCGATGATTTCCTTCAGCCAATGATCGCGACCCGCCGAATCCCCCGCCTTCGCCGCGAGTTCGCTCAATTGATTGCGCGCTTCCATGGCCGGATTCAATGGCTGCGGAAAGTGTTTCACGAACGCTTCCAACATGGCGCGTGATTTCGGGGTGTTGCCGGCCTTGTCGTAGAGTTCGGCGGCGCGCCGGGTGGCCTCGCGCTGGACCTCCGGGGTCTCGCCAGGCGTCTGCGCAATCTTCTCGAACTCCGCGGCCGCCTCGGCAGGATGATTCGATTCGGAGTAAGCCACCGCCAGGTTCCGGGTCACATCGGTCTGCAGCGGACTCTGGGGGAAATTGCGGCGGAATCCCTCGAGCACGACGACCGCCCGGTCCCACTGCTTCTCCCTCATCAGCAGCGCCGCGGCGTCGAAATCCGCGTTGGCCCGTACCTTCGAGGCCGGCGCCTCCTTCGAGACCCGCAGGAAGTCGTCGACCGCCCCGCTGCTGTCGCCCGACGTGTTTTTCTGCTCGCCTTGTTTGTAGATGGCGGCCGCGAGCCGTTCCACGATCACCGCGCGTTCGGGGTCGTTGGGCGGCATCAACGATTGAGCTTTGCTGTAGCCCAGCTCGGCCTTGTCGAACTGCCCCTGGTCGAAATTCGAGTTCGCGATCACCGTCCAGGCAATGCGCTGCTTTGCCGGATCGGCGGGAGGCTGCCGCGTCAGTATCGTCTGCGCGGCCGCGACGGCACGGGGGTAGTCCTTGATGGCATATAGGTCGGTCGACGCCCGGGTCAGCACCGCCACCGTCTCCGGATGCTGCGGAAAGGTCGCGGCGAACTTGAGCGAGCTGTCGATCTCGCGGGCATGCATTGCCGCCCGCGGCTCGCCGGCCAGGGCGTCCTCCTGTTTGCCGTATGCCACGATGGCCGCGTAGCCCGCGGCCCCCGCCTTGTCGTGCGCACCGTACCCGTAGGCGGTCTTTTCGTACTCCTGCGCCGCATCGAGATACTCCTTGTTTTCAAAGAGCGTATCGCCAAGCGACAAGTTCATGGCCGCGGTATCGGGATCGTCCGGAAAGGAACCGATGAAACTGCGATACCACTTCGCCGCCTCTTGATAGTCCGCGGAACTCTTGCTGCGCTGTGCCTGCGCATGCGCGTACTGCGCCACGTCCTTGAGGTTGATCTTCAGTTCCGCGACCACCGCCGCCTCGCCCTGCGGCGTCCGATTCCTCCAGAAGGGGGTGCCGTAGCTATAGTTTTCGACGAACTCTTTCTTGCCCTGCAGGACCAGCTGCGCAAAGCCCCCTTTCGAATACGCTTCGATCGCCTGCATCTGCAGCTGCGGCGCCTTCTCGTTGTCACGATCCTGCAAAACGAACGCGCGATAGGCGTCGGCTGCGTCCGTGTAGCGCTCCTTCTCGATGTAGAAGTCGCCCAGGCGTGCGTACAACAGATACGAGTAGGGGCGAGGCTTGTGGTGCTTCACGAACACGTCGATCGTCTTCGGACCGTCCATATAGGAGAACGTGATCGCCATGACGCGAAAGGTGTCCTCGACCAACTCGCGATTGGCGCGGGACAGGCCGTCGAGTTCGATCAGGGCCGACGGGTCGCGCTTCGAGACCAGCACCGAGTCGAGGACGCCCGAGAAGGACTCCAGGCTGCGCTCGTTCTCGCCCTGCTTGAACAGGGACCAGCCGTGCTTGTACAGGCTCTGATTGTAGTAGGGGGAGGACGGTCCGATCTTGATGACGGCCTCGTAGGCCGCCTGCGCCGCAGGGTACGTCTTGGGGGCGAACAAGATCTCGCCGCGGCGAAATTGGGCCTCGTCGATGTAGCGGCTGTTCGGATAGTTGGCCACCAACTGATCGAGCGCGGCGAGCGCCTTGTCCGGTTGCGCGTTGAGTTCATACGCTCGCGCGAGTTGATAGAGGACGGCGTCGTTGCGCTCGTATTTCGGATAGGTCTTCAACAGGGCCGAATACAGATGAATGGCCTCCGTCGCGCGCAATCCCTCGTTGGTGACGAGTTCATGCTCGATCCGCTCGGATTCCGAGCTTTCGAGATTCAAATCGCCCAGTCGGCGCAGCGCCTCGGCCCGCAGCCCCGAGTCTCCGGCGTTCAGATCGAGAAAGCGACGATAGCTGTCCATGGCCTTGTTGGCATCGACCCCCTGCGGCGGCGCCTGGCTCACGTCGACTTGGTCTCCCTCGAGGTCCTTGATGGTCGCCGGCGGTTTCGAGGCGGCCTGCGCCGGTCCCGGCGCGCACGCAATGGAGCCCAGAACCGCCACCCACGAAACCACGAAGCCCGTGACGCGCTTCATGGCTGCGCCTTCGGCTTGCCCGGCCCGTTGGTGGTCTTGTCGTAGATCGCCGCCAATTCGTATCGGGCCTGCACCTGATAGACCAGGATTCGCTGCTTCTGCATCTCGAGTTCGCGGATGGCGAGCGTCTGCAGAAAGCGATTTTGCTGCTCGCTCAACGCCGCCAGCCGTTGCTGCAATTGATCGATGCGCGCGCTCACCGCAGAGACCCGCATGCCGAAGCCCCCGGTGTTGTTCGGCATGCTCTGCCGGGCCTGCGAGACCTGCACGGTGCGTTTCTGCGTCTCGGCGAGGGAGGTTTCGAGTTCCTTGACCGAGCGACGCTCGTTCCACAGCCGCGCCTTGAAACTCTGCGACAGCCGCCAGTACATGACTCCCTTCAGCAGGCGAAGTCGGTCGCGCATCTCGCCCAGCTCAGGATCCTCAGGGTGTGAATTGAGGTAGTTCTCTATTCGCTGCAGACGCGCCCAATTCTTCTGTTCCTCCGGCGTGCCGAGGGCGGCCACGTCGTTGGATTTCTCGATCTCATTGATGCGGGACTCGAAATCGACGCGCTTCTTCGTCAATGCGCCGAGGTCCGTCGCCGACATCACGGCGTCGGCCTTGGGCACCTGGGCGTTGTAGGCTTCCTGACGCGTATCCAGCATGTCGTTGAACGCGGCAAGATCCTCGCGCCAGGCGTCGAGATTGCGGCTCATGAAATTGAGCTCGCGGTAATTCTTCAAGCCTTCCTGAAATTCGTTGCTGGCCAACAGCTGGTAGAGATACCGCGACTCGGGCGCGTCCGGCAGGGTCTTCAGCTGCCAATACCAGGTGAGCGAGTCCTTTTTGTCGTTGTTCAACAAGCGATCGAGCAGGCTGCCCGAGTGGATCTGGTCGATGGAGTCGTCGATGCGCTTCGACTCCGCGTCGAAGGACTCGATGGCCGAGTTGTAGAAGTCGGCCGCCTGCCCGGTCGCGCCCAGCTGATTGTAGGCGTACGGAACCGTGAGATAGGACTCCTGCACCGCGGAGTCCAGCAGACTCCGTTTGCGCAAGGCCAACCACGGAACCAGCGCACGCTTGAATTGCCCCAGGGACGAATCGGCCCAGCCCACGCCCAGAAGCGCCTTGCTCGAGTACGGTCCATCGAGCCGCACCCGCTCGAGGATGGGCCGTGCATCGGCGGGTCGCTCGGCCTGCATGAACGCAAACCCCAGCGCCAGATTGGCCTTGTCGCGAAGCGCCAGCAATTCCTCGCTCGAGGTTTCCATCCGACCGACTTGATCGAGGTAGGTGATCGCATCGGAAAGCCGACCCTTCCGCACCAGGGCGACGCCCAGGTTGAACTGCGCATAGGCGGTCCAGTCCGGCGGCCCATGCCAGGCGGTCAGGGATGCGATCGCATCGTCGTAGCGATC
Organism: Gammaproteobacteria bacterium; assembly: GCA_003164785.1. Lineage (GTDB taxonomy): Bacteria > Pseudomonadota > Gammaproteobacteria > Steroidobacterales > Steroidobacteraceae > Bog-1198. Next base: position 76,147 of record PLUE01000024.1, read on the forward strand.
CTGGCGCAGCATGAGCTGGGCGAGAAGCATGTAGCGTTCCGCGCTGATGCGCGGCTGGATCTTGTCGGAAACCTTGCGCAACGCCGCCTCGGACTCCGCAAGATATCCGCGCTGATACCAGACCTTGCCGAGATAGAACCACGCCTTGTTGCGGACGTTTTCCGACACGTTGGCGGTGCCGAGCAATGTCTCGAAGATTTTGCCGGCTTCGACATGCTCACCCAACGACAGGTACAAGCCGCCCAGCAGCAGTTGCGCTTCGCCCCTTGTATTCGGCAGGCGTTCGAGCTGTTGTGCCGCGAGCAGCCGGGTGATCGAGTCGAAATAATCGTCTTGATAAAAATAGAACAGCACGTCGCCGTAATGAAGATCCTTGACGTCCTGGGGAGGCAGGCCGTCCGGATCGGGCGGGACGTTCTTGGCCAGCGTCGGCGCCAGCGGCAAAGTCGCGAGCAACCCGCCGAGTAACAGCGGTCGGAACCTGCCGATCACTCGTTGCAGTGCCACGTGCGTCACGACCGTCATCATTCCCAATCTTTGATCTTGAACTCGGGCTGGTGCTTGGTCACGCGATCCGTAATCTTGAGTTCCAAGTATTTGGCGCCCACACCCTTGGCGAAAACGATCGTGGCGCCGCGCTTGTAGTCACGTTCCATCGGGCCCTTCCCGGTGAAAAATGCGACCAACTCATGTTTGCCGAGCTTCAGATTGCCGAGATAGATCTCCTGCACTCCGCCCTTCAACAGGGCATCGGCCTCACGCGCGGTATACAGATAGTTCTTGACTTCCTTGTTGTCGATCTTGAGCGTGACCGAATCCAGGGCGAAAAAAGTCCCGACGTCCATGGAAACGTAGACCGCGACCTGGGTGTTGGCGGGGAACAGTAGTTCCTCCTGCAGCACGAACAGATCCTTGTTCAATTCGATGACATCCTTCTTCATCCCCTGCACTTCTTGATCCAGCGTCTTGAAGTCGGCGGGCGGCGTATCGGACAGGGGCGTCCCGGGCGCGGGCACGGCGGCGGGTCCCGCGGCCGGAGTCGCCGGACCCGGGGCGGCAGGCGCGGGAACCGCCGCCGCAGGTGCGGGTGTCGCGGCGGCTGCCGCGCGCGGGACTCCACTGCTCATCGCAACGACACAGGCCAGTACGGCTCCGTGCAACACGACAGACACCATTCGATACTTGAAATTCATAGCAGACCTATCGTTATTCGCGCAGCAATTCGCGTATTTGATCCAGATACGTGCGTTCATCGCCGCGCTTGAAGCCGACGTTCGAGTAACGCACCACGCCAGCCCTGTCGATGAGGATGGTCATGGGCATTTTCCGTAGTAAGTAATCTCGGCCAAGATCCGGGCTGTTGTCGAACAAGATCGGATATCGGACCTTCATGGCGTCGGCAAATTCCCGGGCGCGCGCCACATCTTCATCGACCGACACACCCAGCACGACGAGCCCCGCCCGATTATACGTGGTGTTGATTCGATCGAGCGCCGGCATCTCGTCCCGTGAGTCGCTCACCCATCGCGCCCAAAAATTGACGACGACCACCTGACCGCGGTATTCGGACAAACGCAGGTTCCTGCCGGCTTGGTCCTTCAAGACGAAGTCCGGGGCTTGCCTGCCGACCAAGGTGGGCACGGCCGCCGACGCGGCGATCAACGATGCGCTTAAGGCAAACCCGCAGGCAAAAAGAACCCTACGCACGCGGAGACATCCTCACCGCGTGAGTCTTGATTCGACCGGCTCGAATACGGCGCCGAAGCGCAGCAAATCATTCACTCTGGTAACCCCGCTGTCTAAAGGAAACATCCCGCAGACCGGAAGCTTCGCGCCCAGACCTCATGCAAAATCGCACAATGAGAGCCGAGGTGTCAACGCACGCGGTCCCCATGATCAGTTTCAACACGTCGCGCGCACATTACGGCCGATGGCTTACGTCGCGGGCACCAAGCCGTTCACCAGACCGGCCAGCGGTTGGAAGGCGATCAGCGACTCCAGGGCCGTGCCCGTGCCCAACGTGTTGTTCACATTCGGCGCCGGATAAAGCGTCGGAAAGGCGCTGATGGCATTGGCGCTATGCAACGCCATGTAGTTGAGCACGACCATCTGCGCCAGATTGAACACGTTGTTGCCGGCGGGACTGCCCGTCGTGTTGAGCGAACCGTCCGAATTGAAATACCCGATCTGCAGACTCATCTCCGGATTGGGCTGCGCCGCCACCGGCTTGCCGTTGGGGTTATACACCAGGAAGTAGGTCGCCGCGACGCTCTGGTTGTCGCCGGTCCATACGCCCTTGCCGCGGCCGGCGGCCGAGGTGTCGATCATCCCGTTGCTGGCGAGCGAGCCATCGCTGAACACGTAGATCATGACCGGCTTGCCGACGAGCGCCGCATATTGCAGACACGCACCGATGCAATTGCCGAGATGCTCGTCGCGGGTCTCGCCGGTGGCCCGATCCCCGGTATGGTAATCGAAACCGCCCATTTCGATGGTACCGCCCGCGGCATTGCCGTCGATGACGAGCTTCATGACCGCCGCCGTTGCCTGGAAGTCGGGATCAGCGAACTCCGCCTGGGAAAAGATGCCGCTCGAGCCCACGATTTTCGGGTCGGATTGCGGATCCACCGCGCCCGGGCCGCCGTATTTGTTGACGACGTACGCCGCTTTGGTATAACTGCAGGCCTGGATTTGCTTGGCGGCGGCATCCAGGGTCGCGTCCGCAGGATAGGCCTGCACCTGAGCATATTTGGCGTCGCTGATGCGCTTCATCGACTCCAGCACATTCGTCTGATCCTGCGCCGCGGGAAGCAGCGTATTGAGTTCGCCGGTGCTGACCAAGCCTGTCGTATCCCCCTCGGTGGCGATCACGCTGGGCTGGGCGCTGGCAATGACCATGCTGGGCGGCGCCATCGAATTGCCGCCGGACACCGAGCTCTCCGAACCGATCAAATTGAGCAGCCCGCCGCGGGCCCCGAACTGGTAGATGCCGTAGATTGGGTTGTGCGGATTCACGTTGGTGTCGTTCTGCGACAGAGCCGGAATGACCGTGCCGTTCGTGCCGGCAAGCGCCGCGGCCTTGGCGCGCGTCTTGATGCCGCGCAGGTGCGCGCTGTCCGAATGGAACCGCAATCCCAGACTCGAGTCGATGAAATTGCCGGTCGTGCTGGGACTCGGCACCATGGTGCCGGGCAACCCGAGCTTGCTGTAACCCGCCACGGACAGGAAATCCAGCTGGCCCTTCGGGCCGCCGACCAGCACATTCGAACCCGCGATGTTGCCGCCGCCGGCCAGATCGAAGCAGATGAAGGGGATCTTGCCGGCGCCGGTGGTGATGTTGCAGCCGGCCAGCAGACCGGAGATGTCCGCCGCCAACGTCGCCTGTGCGCGCCGGGGCGCGGCCAGCATCCCCAGAAGCGTCGGTGCGACCACCGTCGCCGCACCGGTCATGAAGCCCTGCGACAGGAATTCGCGGCGCGTCCGTGGCCGCGGATGATCCGGGTGGCGGAGCGGCTCGTGCAATCCCAGTGCTCTATGCTTCTTGCCCATACTAAGATCTCTCCGATTCATCGTGAGTCAATTGACCAGCATGTCCGCGCTGCCAAATGTGGCCGCACAGAGGGCGACGGTGACAGCCTGTGCCCGCGCAGTGGTCGTGCAGGGGGTCGCCGCGCTGCATAGGTTGGCTTCCAGATTGGTCAGCTCGGTGGTCACCGTGGAAACCGCCGGCGCACTCGCTAGATTGGTGCCCAGCACGCGGGCCGCCAGCGCGCTCGACACCGAGCTGATCCCGGCCGGCGTCGAATAGAGCGCGCCGGCGATGGCGATATTCGGCAGGACGGTCGCCATCAAGGCCGGCGTGTTGACCATCACGTTGCAATACTGAATCGCCAACTGCGCGATGCCCACCTGGTTGTCCGAGGAGAACCCCTCCAGGGTCGGCTGCGCGGGCAACTGCTGTTGGACCGCGAGGTAGGTCGTGTTGATCGCCTGAAGATTCGCGGCGCTGACCGACGCGAGGTTCGCCGTGACTCCCGTGAGCGCCGCCAGGGTCGAATTGACCTGCGCGAAGGTGCGCACGCCGATGCTGGCCACCAGGGGAATGTCGCTCGGCGTGGCGGCCACCGGTGTCGCCTCCACCGTCACGTGCGTCTTGCTGCCGAGCTGATCGAAACTCAGGAAAAACTGGTCGGTGAGGGGTCCGCTTTGTATCGCGATGACCGTACCCACGCTCGACAGCACCTCGCCGCCGAACTTGTAGTTCGCCGCCGTGACCGTGGTGCTGAGCGGTATGTAGGCCTGACCGACGGTGGGAATCGTGCCGTTGATGCCGATGCGAATGCCCTTGACCACGACGCCGTCGGGGACGACCGTGGGATCCAGCGAGACGAACGTCGGGGCGGTGAACAGATAGCTCGCGCTGTCGTACTGGCTCACCGTGAACATCACGTACGCCTGAGATATCCCGGTGACATCCGCCACGTTGAACAGCACGTAATAGCGCTGTCCGACGCCGGCATTGTAATTTTGCAGCACCTGCGCCGCCGTGAGCGCGCGGTTGTGGATGGCCGCGAATTTGATGAGCCCCTGCCAGGAACGATCGCCGGACACCTCGTTGCCCAGCACCAGCGCAAAGGTGCCGTCCCAATTGGCCAGCGTCCCGCCCTTCTGCGGATCCGCCAGGTTGACGCTCGCCCCGTTCACGTAGATCTGGCGGCCGTTGACCGGATCGTAGGTAAGCACCACGTGCTGCAGCGAGGCCTGCAGCAGGGTGGCGGCGGCCGGGGTCTGCAGCTGCGGCATGCCGTTCAGATCCGAATTCGAGCTGCGCATCAGAAAATCGTAGCTTTGGTTGGTCTGACCCAGGGTGAAGTTTCGCGTGGCGTCGCCGCCCGAATAACTGACCATATAAGAGTTGTCCGCCGCCACCAACGCCGGTGCGACCCACGCCTCGATGCTGAACTCGCCCGTGGCCTGGATCATGCTGGTGAACTTCTTGCTCGACGACGTGGATGCCTGCGCCTTGCCGCCGGCGCCCACCGTGATCCCCCACCCCCCGGCCCACGTGACGCTGCCCGAGATGGTGAGGTCCGCCGCCGGATCGACACCGCTGGTGTCATAGGCGATCAGACCCGTTCCGGTGGCGAATTCGTATTTCGCAATGGCGTTCGCGTCGTACCGGTTCGCGCCGCTCGCCACCGTACCCTGGCTCAGGGTGAGCGCCTTGCTCACCACCAACGAAGGATCGACGCTGGTGAGCGGCACCATGCCGGCGAACGCCTGAATGGCGGCAAGCATGGTGGCGGCATTGGCGGCGCAATTGCTCCAGCAATTATGGTTCTCCGTGAGCAACCGTTCGTAGAAACGCGAATTCGTCGGCGTGTTCAGGTCGATCTTGGGGATTGCCGCCTGATACGCCTGGGTGACGTCCGGCGACGCGAAGTAAGGCGACTGGGGCGTGGTGGCATTCGGCGAATGGCACTTGGAGCAGTAAGTCGACAACAACGGATATACGGTCGCCTGAAAATCGGCCGGCGCCGCGGGAAAGTTCTTGCTCTGCCCGACGGTCTGGATGGGAGGAGCCACCAGCTGAATCTGGGTGCCGGTGCCGCCGGCGCCCGACGCGCCCGCCCAATTCGAGATCCAGGTGGTCAGGATGGTGCCGCAGGCGCCCGGGTCGGCCAGCCAGCAGTTATGCCCGCCGCTCACCTTGGTGACGATGAGCGACGTGGACGGCTGCTGCAGATTGACCACGGTATTCGCCTGCGCATAGGCAAGGTTCACGTCGTCGCTGCGGGCGAAGTTCGGCATTTGCGCCGGGCTCGTGGAGTTGTGGCATTGCCCGCAACGATTCTGCGCGCGCACGTTGGCCCAGAAGTTCACGGCAAAGGCCTGCACGTCGGCGGTTGCCGGCGCGGGCCCCGTGTAGGCCGTCGCCGAACTCGTGCTCGACACGGCTTCGTTCGCGGTGGTCGGGGTGCCCGCCCCACCGCAGGCACTCAAGGCAACGGACGCCGCGAGCAGCAGCAGCGATCCGGTGATGCGTGTAACGTTCATGCTCAGTTTCCCTCGCAGTACACGGCTGCTTCGGCGAATACGTGTCGCAGTGAGTAGCTGTTCGCCTGGAACGACGCAATCATCGAGGTCACCTGGGAGCGATCCGCCGCGTTGCTGGGCGAGCGGAAACACACGGTTTTGAACACCCGGGTGACCTGGCAGCTGGCGTAGGCCGCGCTCGATTCGAGCTCCTGTCCCAGCGACTTGGCGCCCGAGCCGCTGCCGGTCTGGGTGGGATCCCAACCCAGCAGCTGATTGACGCCCGTGCGCCAGCGGTTGTCCCAGTGGTCGTCCGGCGTGACGTAGCCCTGGGGGAAGTTCGTGCTGTTGATGAAGTACTTCGGCACGACGGTGCCCGGGGTGTACGCCAATTTGGCGACCTCTCCCTTGGTGGTATCGCCGAAGTTGTAATACGCAAAGGCCTGCGCCATGGGATCCATGCCGCTGTGACACCCGATGCAGTTGTTGAGGAACAGGCTGCTGTCGCCGCCCGGGCTGCGCGTGACGTCCTGCCGGATCCGATCCGGCGGTCGCGTGGTGTCCATGATGGTCTGCAGGTCGCTGCACAGATGATTCATCATCGTGAAGCGAAACATCGCGCGATTCGTGCCGTCGATGAAGAACGCTGCGGCGCCAGCCCGCGTGGTCAGCACCCCGGCCGTTGCCGCGGCCGGAATCCCCGTCAGGGAGGACTGGGTGGCTTTCACCAGGTGCGCCTTGAGATCGACGCTGTTGTCGTCCATCGCTTGATACATGTCGTTGTTGAGCGGCGAATAGGGGGGCACATTCGAGGCGGAATCCGCCGTGTACAGCAGGTCAGCGCTCAGCAAGGTATTGAAGGGGACATCGTCGCGCACCATGCCGACGACGGTGGCCGTGTAATCGTTGAGCGGCGCGAAAACCGTCTGAGCGCGGTTCGTCCATGGCATCGCGAGGTTGCGGATGGTGTTGTTGTAGAATGCGGGATCCTGGGTCGCGATCAAGGCAGCCGTGACGCCGTCGCCCGCCGTCGTCATCGCCGTCAGCTGAGCATCGGTCGCGGGCACCCCGGCGATGCGGTCGTAGATCCGCTTCGCCTGGTCGCGCGTCGGCGGCGGCGCCGCCAGCGACGCCAGGCTGGTTCCCAACGATGCGACGATGGCGGCGCAAATAAGGCGCGCAATCCTGCGGCGCAACAACTGCCTCGTCTCTTTCGACTTCCCAATCTTCATGTGCACTTCCGGCGTGAAATTACGGTATCGACGTGTGGCGAATATACGCAGGCGAACCTGCGGCTAAGGACTGTCTCATTCGGCCGACGTCGGCCATCCGCGACATCACGGGCCGGCGCTTGCCGGGCTATAGTTACGGTCGCCGTCGGGGCTGATGTTCCGTGGTGCAGAGAAGCGGAAGTGCCGCACTTCTTCTGTGAGTCCGTTAACAGAACTCGCGTACACGGCGAACGAAGATGCAGATATGAGACCCATTAAGTTCAATTGCGTCGTAAGATCCATGGCACTTGCATTGCAGCACGCACAGGATCCGATTTGATGAAGTTCTTTTCCCAGCGCGACCCAAGTCACAGTTTGCCCGCCGCGATTCTCTGTCTGCTGCCGATGCTGACCTTCATGGGCTGCAATGGCGGCATCAGCGGTCACGCGCCCGGACTCGCCGGGACGCAATCGCCGGACCCCGGCTCCTTCACGTATCCCCTTGCCTATATCAAAAGACCCTTTCCCAAGAATGACATCAATGCCGCCGATCTCATCACCTCGACCACCGGCGGCGACGTGTACGTGCGCGCGCAGGCGAGCGCCGGCGGCGCTGAAATCAACATCACCAAGTCGATAACCCAGGGCATGGGCGACGTGCGCGACCTCGACGTCTCGGCCGACGGCAAGCTGCTGATCTTCTCCCTGCGTCTTCCCCTGAATCCGGCGAAAGGTAATACAGATCCGACGCAGCCCACGTGGAAAATCTATCAATACGACGCGACCGCCCAGACCGTGACCCAGCTGACCAACGATGCCACGACGGCAGGTCACGACGTCGGGGCGCACTACCTGCCCGACGGGCGCATCGTGTTCTCATCGACCCGGCAGACGGCGACGCAATCGTTGCTCATCGATGAAGGCGACGAGCAATTTCCCGTGCAATCCGCGAACGCGCCCCAGCAGCCCATCTTTCTTCTGCACGTCATGAACGCCGATGGCAGCAACATCCATCAGATCAGCTTCAACACCAATCACGACTTTGCGCCATCGGTGCTGGCCAGCGGCCAGATCGTGTTCTCGCGATACGACTCCGCCAATGGTGGGCAGATCAGCCTGTACCACACCAATCCCGACGGCACCGGACTTGAGCTCTACTACGGCGCGAACAGCCACGCCACGGGCGCCAGCGCGAACGGCACGAACTCCAACGTGATCCAGTTCCTGAACGCGCGCCAGCGGTCGGACGGCAAGTTGGTGGCGATCGCGCGCCCGTTCCTCGGCACCCAATTGGGCGGCGACATCCTGCAGATCGACGCCGAGAATTACGTCGAATGCAATCAAACGGCGACTCCCGGCACCGCCAACGGCACCTGCGCCGTGGCCCGTCCCGGACAGATCAGCGCCACCTCGCTCGGGGTCACGACCGATAGCGGCCTGCCCTCCCTGCAGGGGCGCTTTGCGTCCGTTTACCCGCTGTATGACGGCACCAACCGGATGCTCGTCAGCTGGTCGCCCTGCTTCGTGCTGGACACCACCGTCACCCCGAATACGACCAATGTCTGCACGGCCGGCAACACCAGCGGCGCCAATGTGCAACTCGCCCCGCCGGCGTACACGCTGTGGATATACGATATCTCCGGCGGCACGCTGAGCCCGGTGCTGGCGTCCGAACCGGGCCTCACCATCGTCGATCCCGTGGTCCTGCAGGCGCGGACGCCGACGCCCGGATTCGTGCCGGACGTCGTGCCGACCGGCGCCGCCGGGATTCTGGCGAACAACCCCAATGCCGCGCTCGGCGTGTTGGAGATTCGCAGCGTCTATGACTTCGACGGCGTGGATGGCGTCGCGACGCTGACCACCCCGGCGGTACCGAACATCGCCACCCTGGCCGACCCCAGCCAGACCATAGCCGCACGACGCCCGGCGCGCTTCATTCGCATCGAGAAAGCGGTGGAAATCCCGCCACCCACCGTGCGCGCCATCAACGGCTCGGCCTTCGGCCCCGCCGGCATGGGCATGCGCGAGATTCTTGCGTATGCGCCGATCGAGCCGGATGGGTCCGTCAAGATCCAGATACCGGCCAACGTACCGTTCACGATCGAGATCCTCGACGCGAATGCCCGGCGGATCTTCGCCCCGCATACCAGCTGGATGCAGCTGATGCCCGGCGAGACGAAAACCTGCAACGGCTGTCACACGGCCGGCAGCCCCACGGAACCGTCCCATGGCCGTTTAGGCCTCACCACCATCGCCTATCCGGGGGCCGCCGCCGCGGGCGCCCTGTTTCCCGACACCGGTGCCTATCCGGCAGTGGCCGCGGGCGACACCATGGCGGAAGCTCGGGTGGACACCACCTGCCAGAGCGGCGCTGTGGCCGCCGGCGGCGGCGCGGCCGTCTGCTCGGAGGTCCCGACCATCGACGTGCTCTACACGGATGTGTGGACCGATCCCACCGTCCGCGCCGTAGATCCGTCCATTTCGTACACCTATGCCGCCCTGACGACGCCCCAGCCGACCAACGCGCATTGTGTACCGTGGGATCCACTATGCCGGGTCGCGATCGAATATCCGCTGCAAATCCAGCCGGTCTGGGATTTCGTCCGGCAGCCCCCTGTCGCCCCCGCCGCCATCGCCGGCCTGTCGTGCACGTCCTGCCACAATCCGGCCGCCGTCGCGGGCGCCGCCCAGGTGCCGGCGGGCCAGCTCGATCTCACGAGTTCGCCGTCGACGGCCGACGCCACCGTGACCACGTCATATGAGCAACTGCTGTTTGCACATGACGAGCAGGCGCTTAATATGGGCGTCTTGGGGAACTTGATGGATCCCGGGTTGGTGCCGGTGGCTGGACCGGTCACCGCAGGCAGGGCGAACGGGTCGAACGCCAGATTCTTCAGCCTGTTCAATGGAACATTTCAGGATCCGAGCGTGGGCACGGCAGGCTACATTGACCATACGGGCTTCTTAACGCTGGCGGAGTTGCGATTGATCTCAGAATGGGTCGATATCGGCGCGCAGTATTACAACAATCCTTTCGTCGCGCCGGCTGCGAACTGACCTGATGCGACCCCTGCTCACGCTACTGCTGTTGCTGCAGGCGTTCAATGTCACTCTGGTCCAGGCCAAGGAGCGCTACGTCGACGTGGTGATCACCGATCCCTACATCGAAATGCACAGCGGTCCGGGGCGCGGCTATCCCGTCATTTATGTGGTCGGGCGCGACGATACCGTCACGATCCTGTTCAGCCGCACCGATTGGTACAAGGTGCGCGCGCCGCGCGGCCAGGAGGGCTGGGTGCGCCGCGCGGATCTGGCCCGCACCGTCCTGGCGTCGGGAGAGCCGGCCCCCATCGCTCCCTACCCGGATTTTTCGACCCACCGTTGGGAGATCGGGGCGGGTTATGGCGTCTTCAATCATGAGAACCTGGTGACCGCGTATGGCGATTTCGGTCTGACCGACAGCCTGGACGTCGAATTCGTGGTGCAGCAAGCCTTGGGCACCATCGACAACCGCTACATCACGACGATCGGACTGCGGCATACCTTCCTGCCCGAATGGAAATGGATTTCACCCACCGCCGGCATCGGCACCGGATATCAGTACATCGACAACAAATCGCCCCCGCAGCCGCTGGAACGCCACAACCAAATGGCCTATGTCTCGCTGGGGTTACGCGGATTCATCACGCGACGATTCATGTGGCGTGCCGATTGGCGCAAATACGACGTCTTCACCAATCAGAATCAGACAGAGGAACCGGAAGAATGGAAACTCGGCTTAGCAGTGTTCTTCTAGCAGCGGCGCTGCTGTCCGGCTGCGGCTGGTTTCATCGCGGGGAAAAGCCATCGAACCAGCTCGTGGTCGACGAGCCCGAAGGCGAGCCGTCCATCGTGGAGCCCCAGGTCAATCGGCGCGAGGTAAAGGTGCCGAAGATCAAGGCGAAGGATTTCGAGGTCGGCGCCTATTTTGGCGCGCTCAGCATCCAGGATTTCGGCACGAACCCCATCTATGGGATACGGGCGGCCTACCATGTGTCCGAGGACATTTTTTTCGAAGGATACGTTGCCAGGTCGAAGGCCGGCACCACCAGTCTGGAGGACGTGTTCCCGGACGTGACGGTGACGGACAACGCTGGGAGACACTTCACGTATTACGACATCGACTTGGGCTACAACGTGCTGCCGGGCGAGATATTCATCGGCCGCGGGCGTGCCTTCAATTCGCAGCTGTACGTAACGGTGGGCATGGGCGACGTGAAATTCGCCGACAAGGACCAATTCGCGGTGAATTTCGGGGTCGGAGAACGCCTCGTCATCACCGATTGGCTGGCGCTGCACATCGACGTCCGCGATCACATATTTGAAACCGATCTCACCGGCCGGACCAAGAACGTCGACAACATCGAGGCCACCCTCGGTCTGACCACGTTTTTCTGACGACTGCTGATTTCACCAGGAGAAATTCGTGAAACGCTCAACCGCAAAATTCTTCAAACGCTGCGCTCTGGCGGCCCTCGTGCTCACCGGCACGGCTTTCGCCGCCGATGCCGGCGGACCGGCGCCGGCATTTGCGCTCACCGCGTTGACCGGTGAGCCGGCCACCCTGAGCCAGTACAAGGGCCAGGTGGTCATGGTCAATTTCTGGGCCACCTGGTGCGGGCCCTGCCAGCAGGAAATGCCCCTGCTGGATCAGATGTACAAGAAGTACAAGCCCGCGGGATTCACGCTGATCGGCGTCAACGTGGACAAGACGGCAGCACCGGTGAAGGATCTGATGACGCGCAAGCCCGTGAGCTTCCCCGTTTTGCTCGATCCGGCGAATCAGGTCAGCAAGGCATATCATGTGGACGAAATGCCGAGTTCCGTCATCATCGACCGCAAAGGCGAGATTCGCTACATCCATCGCGGCTATCGCCCCGGCGATGAGAACGAATACCAGGATCGTATTCGTCAATTGATAAAGGAATGATCGTGTCCGGCGTCCTGCGAATATCCTTGGTGGGGCTGATATTGCTGCAGGGCGCCTGCAGCATTCAACCGTGGGTCAAGCCGTACGAACGCGACCGACTGGCCGATCCGATCATGTCATGGGATCGTGATGCCATTTCCGGGGCGTACATCGACCATATCTATGATTCGCGCGAAGCATCGCGCGGCGCCACCGGCACCGCGGGCGGCGGCTGCGGCTGCAATTGACGCCGTCCGTCACATCGATGAAACCCTCCTCCCGGACCACCATCCGCTTCGCCGCCTGCGTGGCGCTCGCCATTGTCGGTGTGGCCGGCGCCGCGGTGTTGCCGGATGATCGCGCCGATATTTTCTACAGCGATTACAAGGGCGGTGGGATGGACATCACCGGTGAATCGGTGCTCGTCCGCAAGAAATTCTCCGAGCAGTTTGCCGTCGAGGCGAACTACTTCGTCGACAAGGTGAGCGGCGCATCGGTGGACGTCCTCAGCACCGCGAGCGTCATCAAGGACGAGCGCAAGCAGAAAAGCCTGTCGCTGGAATACATCCACGACAAGACCACATACAACCTGGCGTATACGAACAGCACCGAACGGGATTACATCTCGAACACGACGCACTTTTCGCTGAGCCAGGACATGTTCGGTGACTTGACGACCGTCTCCCTTGGCTTCACCGACAGCCGCAATTCGATCGGCGAGAACAACGGTACGGCATTCAAGCCGGACGTCACGTGGTTGGGGCACTCGGAAAGCCGCAGCTTCGAGGGCGGCCTGTCGCAGGTCCTCACCAAGGATCTCATCGCGGGAGCGACCCTCGAAGTCGTCACCGACCAGGGACTGCTCAGCAACCCGTATCGGTCGATTCGGTATTGCGCCGTCCCAAGTTCGACGGATGTCTGCGCGGGCGGCGCTTTGACCGGCAGCCAAATCTATCCCAACACCCACACGAGCACCGCGATCGAAGCGCGGGCCAAATACTATCTGTGGTACCGGGCCGCCGCCGCGGTGTCGTACCGGTATTTCACGGATACCTGGGGCATCCGGGCGAATACGACGGAGGTGACGTATACCCATCCGATATCCAACCTGTGGATACTGGAGGGCCGTTTCCGCTACTACGACCAAAACCATGCCACTTTTTATAGCGACCTGTTTCCGAGCGTGGATTACCAGAACTTCGAAGCCCGAGATCAGAATCTCGCGGCATCGACCAACACCACCATCGGACTGAAGGCTACCTACGCCTTCCTGCCCGACGGCTGGAAGATATTCAAACGCGGCACCGTGACGGGCGACGTCAGCCATATCCATTTCAAGTACGACGACTTTCGGGATACGCGGGACTACCAGTCCCCCACCTTCACCGGACCCGCCGGCACGGAACCGCTGTACCAGTTCAATGCGACGATCTACCAGATATACGTGTCGATGTTCTTTTGAGGGTCAGTCCGACAGCCCCTGGGCAGTGCGAGCCTCGCGACGCCACCACACCAGCAGCATCGGGCTCAGGGCCGCGGCGATCGCCAGGGTGTCCGCCACCCAGTCCCAGAAGTCTCGGTCGCGATGCACGCTGGGAAGACCTTGGACGTATTCGATCAGCGCCCCGAATCCCGACAACAGGGCGGCAATGACGAACAGATTGCGCTTCGGAAAAGCCGCGACGGCCAAACCGGTCAACGCGTAAAACGCGATGAAATGCTCCGCCTTGTCCCAGGGGACGAGTTGAATTGCGTGCTGCGGCGGTATCACCGCACTGTAAAAGGTGAAGACTAAAGCGGAAAAAAACGCCAGCCTGGCCAAGCGAATGAGTAGCGTTATGTTGGGCACGGTTCGTCCAAAAGTTCTCAGCATACAGAAAGTACCGGTTGCTTGAATCTCCGCGTGACTCCTAAACGGCTTTTCTGCATATTGGGCGCCGCCACAACCAGACCGGGATAGCATGATCGACCGCTCCGTTTCGCGCCGCGCATTTCTGCAAACTCTGACCCTGAGCACCGCCGCAGGCGTCGTCGCGCTGCCACGGGCGCGGGCCGATGAACCGGCCAAGCTCGATCCCAAGGACCCTGCCGCCCTCGCCCTGGGTTACGTCGAGATCGCCTCACAGGCGGATGCCAAAAAGTTTCCGGTGTATGTAAAGGGGTCGAATTGTGACAACTGCCTGCAGCTGCAAGGTAAGGCAGGCAACGACTTCCGACCGTGCAGCCTGTTTCCCGGCAAGCTGGTTGCCGTCAACGGCTGGTGCGCCGGGTGGACGGCGGAAATGTAGGAACCGGGGCTCCCTCAGCCGCGTTGCGGGCCCGCACGCCGATCGCCGGGAAATCGGTAAAGAACCCATCGATGCCGCGCGACAAATAGCGTTCGATCTCGGCCTCCAGATTGCCGTGCCCCGCCGGAGAATTCCCGATCTTGAGGTCATCCGGCAGGAACTCATTTTCCGCACGGAAGGTCCACACGTGAACCGCCAGCCCTGCCTCGTGCGCCGCCGTCACGCCTTCGCGGGAGGCGAGCGACTTGGCGATGCCGATCGCGTCGGCATACTCGGCAATCAGGCGCAGATCCCCGAGTTCGTGTTCCAGCAATTGCACCAGCGGCAGCTGCGTCATGCCGCGCAGCTGCCGCAGGTTGTTCGGGTCGAAAGACTGAATGAATACCGGCGAACCCGTGCCGCCATAATCGAACCGCTCCAGTGATCGTAGAACCGCGAGTTCCTGGGGCAACCCGATACCGGCAAAATGAGCCGGATGTTTCGTTTCAGGATAGACACCGATTCTCGGCGCGCCATCGCGCCGTCGATTGGTGTCGTTCGCCAATTGCAGGATTTCATCGAAGGTGGGGACGAAGACCTTGCCGTCGAAGGCCCGATTCTGGGGCCGCAGCTCGGGCAGCCGCTCGCGAGCCCGCAGCGTTTTGATTTCCGCCAGCGTGAAATCCTCGGTAAACCAGCCTGACATCGTCTCGCCGTCGATGATTTGGGAACGTTTCCGGTCCGCGAATTCCGGGTGGTCGGCCACGTCGGTGGTGCCACCAATTTCGTTCTCATGACGGGCGATCAGGACGCCGTCCCGCGTCATCACCAAGTCAGGCTCGATATAGTCAGCGCCCTGATCGATGGCCAGCTGATAGCTCTCGAGCGTATGTTCCGGACGCTCCCCGCTCGCACCCCGATGCGCAATGACAATCACCTTCGACAAGCGATACCCCGGCAAAAAAGGGGCTAGTTTACCGCAAGCGGAAGCAGTCGAGGCTCCTGCATGGGAAGCCTCGACTGCTGGGGTCCGTCCCTACTCTGCCCTGCGTCAGCGAGGCGGCGCCAGGGGTGCGGCGCGCGACTCGTGAGCCGACATCAGCATATTGCGCCCCGGCACCCAAGGCGTCCGACGCTGTACATCCTCGCCATTCCGGTCGCCACGATCCGTGGTCGGCTGCGCCGCGAACGCCACGCCGATGGCGAAAAGTGCCGCTGCCGTCAGAGTTACTTTTCGGCTATGCATGACAGATCCTAGGCGCCCCGCAGCAAGAGCTGCGGCGGGTGAGTGCCCTGGGCATCGGCCAGCGCCA
>PLUE01000037.1 GCA_003164785.1 Gammaproteobacteria bacterium
CTACACCAACATCTGCCTGTATCACTGCGGGTTCTGCGCTTTCTCGAAGGGCCAAGGATCGAAGGATCTACGCGGGCCTGCGTACAATCTCGATCTCGACGAGGTCGCGCGACGCACGGTGGAGGCGTGGGCCGCGGGGGCCACGGAGGTGTGCCTGCAGGGCGGCATTCATCCGAGCTTCACCGGCAATACCTATTTGAACATCGTGCGCGCGGTCAAGGCGGCAGTTCCTGCGATGCACGTGCACGCCTTCTCGCCGCTGGAGGTGCAGCACGGCGCGAGCACGCTCGATCTGCCGCTCGCCGCGTATCTGGAACAGCTGCGCGATGCCGGCCTCTCGACCTTGCCGGGCACCGCCGCCGAGATTCTGGACGATGAGATCCGCGACATCATCTGCCCGGACAAATTGCGCACGGACGAGTGGCTGACCGTGATCGGCACCGCGCACGAGGTCGGGCTGCGCACCACCTCGACCATCATGTACGGGCATGTCGAGCAGCCGGTGCACTGGGCCCGGCACCTGCGGCGGCTGCGGGCGCTGCAGGTGCGGACCGGCGGCATCAGCGAGTTCGTTCCTCTAGGATACGTGCACATGGAGGCGCCGCTGTGGCGCAAGGGGCGCACGCGCTCGGGCCCGACCTTTCGCGAGGCGCTGCTCATGCATGCCGTGCCGCGGTTGGCGCTCAACCCGCTCATCAAGAACATTCAGACCTCCTGGGTCAAGATGGGCGCGGACGGCGCCGCGGCGTGCCTGCAGGCCGGCGCGAATGATTTGGGGGGCACCTTGATGAACGAATCGATCACCCGCGCGGCGGGCGGCGTTCATGGGCAGGAACTCGACGCGGCCAGGCTCGAGGCGCTCGCGCAGAGCATCGGGCGTCCGGCGCGGCAGCGCAACACGTTGTACGGCATTCCGGGCGAGAGCGTCCTCGGCGAGAGCATTCTCGGGGCGACGGCCGGCGCGCCGCAGGCCGTCGGCGTGCGGGCCGAGGCCGCACCGGCAGGGCAGTTCACGTGCTGAGACTGGGATACAAGGCATCGGCGGAGCAATTCGGACCGAACGAGCTCCTGGACTTTTCCATCCTGGCCGAGCAGGTTGGCTTCGATTCGGTTTTCATCAGCGATCACTTCCAGCCCTGGCGCCATACCGGCGGTCATGCGCCGTTCTCGATGGCGTGGATGGGCGCGCTGGGCGCGCGCACGTCGCGGGTGCTGATCGGGACCAGCGTGCTCACCCCGACGTTTCGCTACCACCCCTCCGTCGTCGCGCAGGCGTTCGGCACCTTGGGCGTCATGTTCCCGGGGCGCATGATCCTGGGCGTCGGCACGGGGGAATCGCTGAACGAGGTGCCGGCCTCGGCCATGGCGTGGCCCGAACCGAAGGAACGCACCGCGCGCCTGAAGGAAGCGGTGGCGTTGATCCGGGCGCTGTGGAGCGGGGAGCGGGTCAGTTTCGAAGGCCAATATTATCGCACCGACAAGGCGACCATCTACGATCGGCCTGCCTCTCCGGTGCCGATCTACGTGGCGGCTGCAGGCCCGGTGATGGCGAAATATGCCGGTCAGACCGGTGACGGGCTCATCTGCACCAGTGGCAAGGCGCCCGAGCTGTACCGCGACACGTTGTTGCCGAACGTGGCGGCGGGCCTCGCGGCGGCCGGCCGTGAGCCGCAGGCGGTCGACATGATGATCGAGATGAAGGTTTCCTTCGATCCGGATCGACAGCGCGCCATGGAGGACACGCGCCATTGGGCCGCGCTCGCGCTCTCGCCCGAGGAGAAGATGTCGGTGGAGGACCCGATCGAAATGGAGCGGCTCGCCGACCAGCTCACCGCCGAGCGCGCGGCGACGCGTTGGATCGTATCCACCGATCCGACGGAGCACGTGGAGAAGATTCGACCCTATATCGAGATGGGGTTTCGGCACCTCGTGTTCCATGCGCCGGGCACCGAGCAGGCCCGGTTCCTCACTCTCTATTCAGAACAGGTTCTGCCTCGGCTGCGCGCGGAATTTGGCTGAAGCGGCCGCAGGCGGATCGATGATCTTGGCTGAACTGCGGCTCGTTGCGTTGCCGGGTTTCCCGCGCGTCGCGGGCGGCGACGATCTGGCGACCTTCACCACCGAATCCCTGGCGCGCGCCGGACTCGCGCTGGCGTCCGACGATGTGCTCGTGTTCGCGCAGAAAATCGTCTCCAAGGCCGAAGGGCGCTGCATCGACCTGGCGACCGTGACGCCGGGCGCGCGAGCATTGGAGTTGGCGGCGCTGGTGCAGAAGGATCCCCGGCTGGTCGAACTGGTCTTGAGCGAGTCGCGCCGCGTGGTGCGCACCGCCAAGGACGTGCTGATCGTCGAACATCGGTTGGGACTCATCATGGCCAACGCCGGCATCGATCAATCCAACGTCGCGGACCCCGGGCGGGGCGAGTTTGCGCTGTTGCTGCCCGAAGACCCGGACGCCAGCGCGACGCGCTTGCGGGATCGATTGGGCGAGTTGACGGGATGCCGGCCCGGTGTGGTGATCAGTGACAGCTTCGGGCGGCCCTGGCGCGTCGGCACGGTCGGGGTCGCGATCGGCTGCGCGGGCGTTGCGGCGACGCTCGACCTGCGAGGGCAGCGTGACATGTTCGGTCGCGTGCTGCGCGTGAGTGTCGTCGGGCATGCCGACGAGCTGGCATCGGCCGCCTCCATTCTCATGGGGCAGGGGAGTGAGGCGCGTCCGGTCGTGCTGATCCGGGGCGTCGGCGGCGCTGCCGTTGGCGGCCCGACGTTGGACCAGCCGGCCAGTGCGCTGATCCGGCCGCCGCAGCAGGATCTGTTCCGATGACGGGTCACGTGGTCGCGCTCAGCGGCGGCGTGGGGGGCGCGAAGCTCGCCCATGGACTGGCGCTGGCGTTGGCATCGGCATCGGAAGACCTGACCCTCATCGTCAACACGGGCGACGACTTCGAGCATCTGGGCCTGCACATCGCGCCGGATCTGGATTCGGTGGTGTACGCCCTGGCGGGTCTGTCGGATCCCGTGCGCGGCTGGGGCCGACGCGATGAGAGCTGGACCTTCATGAAGGCGCTGGCGGGGTTGGGCGGTGACACCTGGTTTCAACTGGGCGATGGCGACCTGGCCATGCACGTGCAGCGCAGCCTGCGCCTCGCGCAAGGCGCGACACTCACTCAGGCGACCGCTGAACTTTGCCAAGCGCTCGGCATCGTCACGCGGGTGCTGCCGATGAGCGACGACCCCGTGCGCACCCGCGTCCGGACCGAAGAAGGCTGGTTGGATTTCCAGGATTACTTCGTGCGCTTGCAGTGCCGGCCGGCCGTGCGGGGCTTCACGTTCGCGGGTGCCGAGGGCGCCCGGGCGCAACCCGACGTGCTCGCCGCCCTGCAGCGACCGGATCTGCGCGCCATCATCATCTGTCCCTCGAATCCGTTCGTGAGCGTCGAGCCTATCCTGGCGGTGCCCGGGATACGCGCGGCCATCGAGCGGGCGGCCGCGCCGGTGATTGCCGTCACGCCCATCATCGGCGGCAAGGCGATCAAGGGTCCGGCGGCGAAGATGATGACCGAGCTGGGACTCGAGGTGACCGGTGCGGCGGTCGCCGCACGGTACGTGGGCCTCATCGATGGCTTCATCGTCGACCAGGGGGATCCGATTCCGGATGGATTGTCGGGCATCCGATTCTTTCGAACGGCGACGCTGATGAGTACCACCGACGATCGCCTGAGCCTGGCCCGCGCCGCCCTGGCGGCGGCCGACACGTTCAATACGAGGTGACGGCCAACGCTGAGGTGATGCCGATTCGACGGGCATGCCTGCCTGTCGCATAAAGCCGGCCGCGGGCGTATCGTAAGGCATCATCACGACCCAAGCACATTCCGGAGACCATCATGGCTGAAACTACCTTACCCGCCGAACTCCCCGATTGGATCAAGAACCATCTCGCGCGCTACATCGAGACCGACGGCGAGGACGGATATTACTGGGACGCCACCGTGGGCGGCGGCAAGGGCCTGGTGACCACGTTGCTGCTCACGACCACCGGGCGCAAGTCCGGACGGGTGTTGACCCTGCCCCTGATCTTCGGCGAGTTCGACGGCAAGTATGTCGTTGTCGCGTCCAAAGGCGGCGCGCCGGAGCATCCGGCGTGGTATTTGAATCTGGCGGCCAATCCCGAGGTGCATGTCCAGGTGAAGGCGGACAAGTTCAAGGCGGTGGCGCATACCGCGGACGCGACGGAGCGCGCGGCGCTTTGGCCCAAGATGGTCGAGATCTATGGGCCGTACGCGGACTACCAGAAGAAGACCGACCGGCAGATTCCGGTGGTCGTGCTGACGCGCGCGTAAGCGCGCTAGGGCTTGGGCGCTTGCGCGCCCGGGCTCGTGGGCGCGGCGCAAAGCGAGGCGCGCTTCAAAACCCAGCCACCGCCGGGATGATGTCGCGGCCGAACGTCTCCAGCGGCGTGATGTCCTGGACATTGGGGATGTTGAAGATGGCCTGGTGCACGCCGATGGCGGCGAGCGTCCGGCAATGCTCGATCACGTCGTTCGCGCCCATCTTGCCGGGTCGAAGATCGACCGTGCCCAGCGTGGTCTTTTCGATCGAGTCGTAATCGCGGCCCAGCGCATCGCAGTGCTGCCGCAGGATCGCGAGCTTCGCCCGCACCGTCTCGGGCGGTCCAAACAAGTTGCAGGCATCCGCGTATTGCGCCACCAGCCGCAGCGTCTTCTTCTCGCCGCCGCCCGCCACGAGGATCGGCGGATGCGGGCGGGAAAGTGGCTGCGGGCTGCACAGGGTTTCCTCGAGTTGGTTGTGCTTGCCGTGATAAGGACCGTTGTTGGCCGACCACATCTGCTTGGCGATCTGCAGCGCTTCTTCCAGCAGTTCGAACCGCACACCGAGCGGCGGAAACGGCGTGCCGAGCCCCTTCGCTTCCTTTTCGTTCCACGCGGCGCCGATGGCGAAGTAGGCGCGTCCGCCGGATAGCACATCGAGCGTCGTCGCGGTCTTGACGAGGATGCCGGGATAGCGATAGATCACGCCGGTCACGAGGGTGCCGAGCTTGACGCTGTCCGTGACGGCCGCCAGGTAGCCCAGTGTGCTGTAGCCTTCGAGCATGTCGTTCTCGGGCGGCCCGATCATGCTGATCTGGAAGAAGTGGTCCATCACCCACACGCTGTAGAAGCCTGCATGCTCGGCCGCCCGGGCAATGCGCGTCAAGGTGGCGGAAATGTTCGCCGGACCGCCGGGCCAGGTGAAATTCGGGATTTGCAGGCCGATTTTCATGTCGCCTCCTCGTGGAAAAACAGGCGTCCACTATAAGTCAACGCGTCGCGCTTCGTTGTCAATCTTACGAACTCGAACGTCTGATGGTTGCCCGTCGGCCCCCGCTTTGTGCGCTACGATCCGCGCGCGAGGCGCATGCGCCAACCCTCGCCATGCAGGCGGCCCGGCCGAAGGTTTGGTAATAACGGGTGAAGAATGCGAGCATAGCCTCAGTGGATCACGGTGCCCTGTGTTGAACTTTGAATTTGTTGCTCAACCGGCGGCTCGCCCCGCGCGAGGTAGTCTGTTCTCGCGAGGGGAGTGGACTCGTTTGAGCCTCCTGTATGGGTTTATTGCTCTCCTTCATGTAGTGGGTTGGGGGACCTATCTGCATTATGCCGCCAGCTATCCGCAACTCGTAGGCCTCGGTTTCGTCGCTTATATGTTCGGATTGCGACACGCATTCGATGCCGACCACATTGCGGCGGTCGACGATACGGTCCGCTTCATGTTGCAGAAGGGCAAGCAGCCTTTGAGCGTCGGCTTTTTCTTCTCATTGGGTCACTCCACCATCGTGCTCATTCTTGCCATTTGTATCGCGTTCGCAGCAACCGCCGTCAAAACCGGGATGCCCTATCTCAAAAGCTGGGGAGCGATCATCGGAGCCAGCGTCTCCGGGACGTTTTTATGGATTATCGGCATCATCAACCTTTTGGTGCTCCTTGATATCCTAAAAATTTGGACGAAGGCGAAATCGGGCAATCACAACCACGCACATCTCGAGGCTCTCCTTCAAAAAAGGGGATTTCTGAATCGCCTTTTCGGGGGCAGCCTGCAAAGGCTCATGAATCACAGCTGGCAAATGTACCCTTTGGGCCTGTTGTTTGGGCTTGGCTTCGACACGGCATCAGAAGTAGGTCTGCTCGCCATGACAGCGGGGGCCTCGGCGGGGAATCTCCCGATCCCTGCGGTCCTGTGCCTACCCATCCTATTCGCGGCTGGTATGACGCTTATGGACACCACCGATGGCGTACTGATGTCTAAAGCCTACAACTGGGCCTTTCTGAATCCGTTGCGAAAAATCTTCTACAACATCACCACAACGGGACTCTCGGTAACGGTGGCACTGGGCGTCGGCACTATCGAGTTGCTGCAGGTATTGATCGGTCTTTTAGATCTCCATGGAAACTTATTTGACTTCGTGGCCGCGTTGAATTTTGGTGTGTTGGGATACGTCATCGCCGGCATGTTCCTCCTGGCATGGGGTTTGTCGGTGGCATTTTGGAAATTTGGGCGCGTCGAGCAGCGCTGTTCCACGCAAGACACGACAGGATGAGCGTCATACGGCGAGCGAGGCTGGGCTTCGCGCTACTCGGTAAATATTTCCCGCAGCGTGCTCAACGTGGCCGCCAGTGTCTTGGTCGAAACAGTCCCAAGCCTTTTGGTGAGTCTTGATTTGTCGACCGTCCGCACTTGGTCCAACAGGAGCAGCCCGCTTTTGCCGCCGTGAGTAAGGGCGACGCGAAACGGCGCAGCCCTGCTCTTGGTGGTCATCGGTGCAAGGATGACGGTCCGCAGGTTGTCGTGCAATTCGGGTGGCGATATCACCACGCAAGGTCTGGATTTTCGGATTTCGCTGCCGATGGTGGGGTCGAGATTGACGAGCCAAATATCCCCGCGTGCTACCACGCCAAGTCCTCGTCGCTGGCATTGCCGAATTCGCCCAAGACCAGGTCATCATCGCCTCTTTCCGCGATACTCTTGGCCGCCTCTGCCCATCCCGAGCGCGCCGGCTTCGCGGCACGTCGCAGCACGAGTGCATCTCCCTCCACGGTTACCTCGGCATACCCTTCGAGGCCTATCTGGGCCAAAAGAGGCTTCGGAATGACGATCCCCTGCGAGTTGCCGATTTGTCGAATAGCAATTTGAAGGCGCTTCATAATAATAACAATGTTATACCGAAACCGGGTCGCGTCAAGTTCCACGGCATCGCGGTGGTCCGGGCGGAATCGCGCCCCGACGGCCTGCGGACCCTAGCCGAATTTGACCGGCGCCTGCGCCAGCCGAAATTCCGGAATGCGCTCGCGCAGCAGGTCGTGAAACTCGAGCATGCAATGCTCGAGCGTCGACAGCGGGCCCGGTCTGTAGCTGCTCGATTCGAGCCCGCGCTGCACCCGCTCGCACAGCCACTTGTCCTCGTTGTTGACGGACGCGTTGATGCGGCCGCTCAAAAAGCGCACGGCGCGCATCTCGCGGCTCGCGCCGGGAAGCCCGAATACGGCGCCGCGAATGATGCACTTGCCCGGGCCGGCCGGCAGCACCTGAAAGAAATCCATCTGGTCGGGATACACGTCGATGCCGAGATTCGGCAGCGCGCTATAGAACCGCCAGCAGCGGCGTTGATCCTCGGGCAGATACGTGGCGGCACGCCCGATCAGCGATTGATACAGGCCCTCGGACCAGCGCGAGGAGCGGTTCGCACGCAGCCAGCTAGTGCCGCGCGCGACGCCCGGCACCGTGACTTGGTCGTCATAGTCCGGCGTGAACATCCGATACAGGCCGGGATGTCCGATGGGCACGTGGTACGACTCGAGATAGTTGTCCATCGCGATCTTCCAGTCGACGTTCCATACATCCGACGTGATGGGGCCGAGCGGCATCATCTCGTCGGTGCGATAGGGCTTCAGTTCCTCGCCGAGTTTGCCCCATACCGTTGACACGGGCGGCGGATAGCTGCCGTCCGGCTGGGCGGCGAGGCACACGAACACGAAACCGAAGGCGAGATCGACGCGCACGGTGCGCAGCCCATGCTCGGATCGATCCAGCCCGGGAAAGCTGTCGCGCACCGGCATGCCGATGAGACCGCCGTCGTGACGGTAGGTCCAGCCGTGATACGGGCAGGTGATGGTGGCGGGGCAATTTCCCGAGCCATCGAGCAGGCGTGCGCCGCGATGCCGGCACACGTTATGGAAGGCCCGGATCGAGCCGTCACGGTCGCGCAGCACGAGCACGCTCTCGGAACCTAAGTCGAAGGTTTCGTAGTCGCCGGCCTTGGGGATCGAGTTCACGTGACACACGATCTGCCAGCTGGGCATGAGGATGCGCTCATGCTCGAGGCGGGTCATTTCCGGGTGGTTGTACACCCACGCCGGCAGCGCATGCGCCAGGCGGGGTTCGAGTCGGGGCGCGAGAGTCGCGGCGGCGGGGCTGTTCACGGGGACGTCTCCGTCACGATTATATGAGCATACAATCTACCCCTATGGCGGAAAACAGGCAAGAAAAGCCGAAAAGTCGTGATCGTTATATAGTCATATAATAGAACTGGACGCGCGGCGACGCCAATGATACGTTCCGGACCGATTGCGCACCCGCCGGCGCTACCCGCTTGCGGCGTCCACATGACGCTTGCTATGGTCGATCGGATGGTGAGTCGTCGAATCGGGAATCGAGGTGGGGCCTGACATGTTATTTGCATCATTTGCATCGCAGCACGGACGGTTGGATCAGCAGAGCGAGTCCTGAGGCACGTGCTGTCCCCCCAGCAGCAGTCGGCCGACCGGCCGTGGCTCGATCCTGACGCGACGCCGCAAATCGTCATCGAAGGCGTCAACAAAACCTTCGGCAGCTTTACCGCCGTCGACACCGTCAACCTGAAGATCTTCAAGGGCGAGATGTTCGCCTTGGTCGGGGCGTCGGGCTGCGGCAAGACCACCTTGCTGCGCATGCTGGCGGGATTCGCCACACCCACCGGCGGTCGCATTCTGATCGAAGGCGTGGACATGACGGCCGTCCCGCCGCATGAGCGTCCCGTCAACATGATGTTTCAGTCCTATGCCTTGTTTCCGCACATGACCGTGGCGCAGAACGTGGGCTACGGCCTGCGCCGCATGAAGCTCGACGGCTCGGTCAGAACCAAACGGGTGGAGGAGGCATTGGAGATGGTGCAGCTCGGTGCGCTCGGCAAGCGCAAGCCGCATCAGCTCTCGGGCGGCCAGCGGCAACGGGTGGCCTTGGCCCGCGCGCTCATCCGGCGGCCGAAGGTGCTGCTGCTGGATGAACCCCTGAGCGCGCTCGACAAGAAGCTGCGCGAACAAACCCAGTTCGAGCTCATGAACATTCAATTCCAGGTGGGGATCACGTTCGTGTTCGTCACCCACGATCAAGACGAGGCGATGGCGTTGTCCACGCGGATCGCGGTCATGAACCGCGGCCAGGTGGTGCAGGTCGGCACGCCCGCGGAGATCTACGAGTTCCCGCAAAGCCGCTTCGTCGCCGATTTCATCGGCACGACCAACCTGTTCGAGGGAACCGTGAGCGGCAATCAGCCCGGGCACATCGTGGTGCGCAGCGCCGAGGCGGGTTGCGATCTCATCGTCGACGAGACGGGGCGTTTCGGCAGCGGCCAACGCGTGTGGGTGGCGCTGCGCCCGGAGAAGATCCGGCTGAGCAAGCAGCCGCTCGGCGGCGATCGTGTGAATCAGGTCAAGGGGGTGGTATGGGAGTTGGGGTATCTCGGCAATCGGTCCACGTACCGCATCAAGACCGAGACCGGGAAACTGGTCACGGTGTTCGCGCAGAACGAGCGGCGCACCTCGGAGTGGTCGATCGACTGGAGCGACGAGGTCTATCTGAGCTGGACGGCGAACTGCGCCGTGGTGCTGCACCAATGAAGGCGGCCTGGGCGCTCGCGATCCTGGGTCTGGGGTTGGCCGCGGGTTCGGCGATGGCGGCTTCGGCCGCGCCGGCGATTCCGGCGATGGGGATCGCCAAACCCGCGGTGCTGCGGGCCCCGGCCCTCAAGACCAAGACGGTCGTGCTGATCGTGAGCGACGGCCTGCGCTGGCAGGAAATTTTCACGGGAGCCGAGGCGGATCTGCTCAACGACAAGGAGGGCGGCAGCTGGGTGCCGGCCGACGTGCTGCGCCAACGCTATTGGCGGGACGATCCGGACCAGCGCCGTGCGCTGCTGTTCCCCTTTCTGTGGGGGACCGTCGCCAAGCAGGGCCAGATATTCGGCAATCAGGCGCGGGGCAGCGTGGCGCACGTCACCAACGGCAAGGCGTTCTCGTATCCGGGCTATAACGAGATGAGCACGGGATACCCCAACGATGCGATCGACAGCAACGAATTCGGACCGAACCCGAACGCCTCGGTGTTCGAGTGGTTGAACAAGAGCGACGAGTTTCGCGGCCGGGTGGCGATTTATGGGACGTGGAACGCCTACGACGACATCTTCAACCGCAAGCGCAGCGGCCTCGTGATGCAGACGGGCTGGTCGCTGCCCAAGAAGGATCACGAGACGCCGCGGGATGCGCTGCTGCGCGAGCTGTTCGCGACCACGACGCAATTCGACGAGGAGGATTCGCCGAATTCGTTTCTGCAGATTCCGCTCATCGACTACGTGAAGTCCGGCAAGCCGCGCGTGCTCTTCGTGGGCTACGGCGAGACCGACAACTGGGCGCATCAGGGGCGCTATGACCTGGTGCTCGACAGCGCGCACCGCTTCGATCGTCTGGTCGAGCAGTTGTGGAACACGATGCAGGCCATGCCGCAATATCGCGGCACCACGACGTTCATCATCACCGCCGACCATGGCCGCGGCAGCGGCCTCACGGAATGGAAGGAGCACGGGGTCGAGGAGAAGGGATCCGAGAACATCTGGATCGCGGTAATGGGGCCCGACACGGCACCCCTCGGCGAGCGCACCCAGGTGCCGCCGGTGGCCCAGGCCCAGATCGCCGCCACCGTCGCGGCGTTCGTCGGCAAGGATTATCACGCTGCGGTGCCGAAGGCGGCGGCGCCCATCGCGGCCGTGCTGCCACACTGACGCATGTGGCGGCCGGCGGCCGCGGTCCGCCGCCCCCGCGCCGATTTTTATATTATACTCGTGACATTACAACGTTCGTTGTGCTCGCGGGGATTTCATGCGGAAAGTCAAGACATTGGGGCTTCTTGGGACGGGGGTCATCGGTGGCGGTTGGGCGGCGCGGGCGCTGCACTTCGGCATCGACGTCATTGCGGCGGATGTGAAGCCCGAAATGGAAGCCTGGATACGCGGCGCCATCGCCAACGCCGAGCCGGCGCTGGCGCGTCTGACCTTCGCGCCCCTGCCGCCGAAGGGCACGCTGTCCTTCACCACGGACATGCGCGCCATGGCGCAGAAGGCGGACTTCATCCAGGAGAACATCCCCGAGCAGCTCGAGCTGAAGCAGCGCATGTTGGCGGAGGTGAGCCGCTATGCGGCGCCTGACGTCATCATCGCGTCGAGCACATCGGGTCTGACGCCCACGGATCTGCAGCGGGACATGGTCGCACCGGAGCGCTTCCTGGTTGCTCATCCGTTCAATCCCGTGTATCTGCTGCCCCTGGTGGAGCTGGTGGGAGGCGCGAAGACGACGCCGGAGACCATCGAGGCGGCCGCGACCTTCCTGACCTATATCGGCATGCATGCGCTGCGCGTGCGGCGCGAGGTTCCCGGCCATCTCACCGATCGGCTGCAGGAGGCCATTTGGCGGGAAATCCTGCACATGGTGAACGAGGGTGTCGCCACCACCGGTGAGTTGGACGAATCCATCATCTACGGTCCGGGACTGCGGTGGGCCGCGATGGGCACGAACATGATTTATCACCTGGCGGGCGGCGAGTCGGGCATGCGCCACATGCTCGCCCAATTCGGTCCGGCGCTGAAATGGCCGTGGACCAAGCTCGAGGCGCCGGAACTCACCGACAAGTTGATCGACAGCATGGTCGAAGGCACGCGGGCCCAGGCGGCCGGGCGCTCGATCCGCGAACTGGAGCGGCTGCGCGACGATTACCTGGTCGCCATCCAGCAGGTGCTGCGGCAATACGACATCGGCGCGGGATCGACGCTGAAGGCGCTCGAGGAGCGCCTCTACAAGGACGCGGGCACCGCGGCGGCGGCCGCGACGTCGGCGTCGGGGCAGGCGCTGCCGCGTTTCGATGCGGTGGTCCGGCCGGAGTGGGCGGATTACAACCTGCACATGACCGACTTCCGCTACGGCCAGTTGTTCGGCGATGCGATGGATGCGATCTACCGGCAGAACGGCGTCGACTCCGAGTATCGCAAGGCAGGGCGGATGTTCTACACCGTCGAGAGCCACGTGAAGCATCTGGGCGAAGCGAAGGTGGGTGAACCGTTGTACGTGACGACGCAGGTGCTCGGCGTCGATGACAAGCGGTTGCACGTGTTTCACCGGTTGTATCGCGCCGGCGACGATACGCTGCTTGCCACCGGCGAACAGATGCACCTGCATGTCGACACGGCGGCGGCGAAGGCGGCGCCCATGGATGCCGCGGTCCGCGTCAAGCTGGAGGCCCTGCATCAGGCGCACGCCAGGTTGCCGCAGCCGGTCGAGGCGGGCAAGCCGGTCGGCTCGCCGAAGCAGCGCTAGGGACCCCTCATGCCAAAAATCGTCGATCACGCAAAACGCCGCGAGGAAATCGCGCTCGTGGCCTGCCAGGTCGTTGCCGATAACGGCTTCGAACAGGCCACCGTCGCGCGCATCGCGCGCGCCGCCGGCTACACCACCGGCATGGTGGCCCATTATTACGACTCCAAGCAGGACATCATTCTTGCCGCGCTGCGGTTGATGTTGTTGCGCATCGAGGAGCGCCTGACGCGGGCTCGGGACGGCAGCGAGGCGAGCTTGCTTGCGGTGCTGTCTGAAGCGCTCGCCGTCGACAAGCAGCGCTTCACCGAGTGTGCCTTCTGGATGGCCTTCTGGGGCCAGGTGTCCGCGGACAAGAAGCTGAAGAAGCTCAACGTCTGGGTGCACCGCGAGTACATGCGTCTCTACGAGCGATGTTTTTCGGCGCATTGGCCGGAATGGGCCGTGCTGCCGCAAGCCGCTCGGGACCAGGTGCTGCGTTCGGTCGCCATCACCATGAACGGCCTGACCGTGAGCGCGGTGACGAGCCCGCGCGACTGGCCGGCGGCCACGCAGATCGAGCACCTGAATTTCCATCTGGATCTGCTGCGACGCTGGGCAAAGCCGAAGCGCGCCAAGACTTAAGTCACGGCAACACCTGAACTTCGAAAGGGGATGGCGATGGATTTTTCTCTCAGCGACGAACAGCAGATGATCGTCAAGACCACGCGCGAGTTCGTCTTGAAGGAACTCTATCCCTACGAGCAGGAGGTCGAGGAGACCGGCGTGCTGCGCGATGACCTGCATCGCGAGCTGAAGGCGAAGGCCATCGATGCGGGTCTGTATGCCGCCAACATGCCGGTGGAGGTGGGCGGCGCGGGGCTCGATACCGTGAGCTGGGTGCTGTACGAGAAGGAACTCGGCCGCACCAACTATGCGCTGCATTATTCGTGCGTCGGGCGGCCCTCCAACATCCTGCTGGCATGCACCGGGGCGCAGCGCGAGGAATATCTCCTGCCGACCGTGCGCGGCGACCGCACCGAATGTCTGGCGATGACGGAGCCTGGGGCGGGCTCGGATCTGCGTGGCATGAAGACCTCGGCGGTGGCGTCGGGCGATGACTTCGTGATCAATGGCACCAAGCATTTCATCAGTCACGCGGACCACTCTGACTACGTGATTTTGTTCGCGGCGACCGGTGAGGAAACCACCTCGCACGGCACGCGCAAGAAAATGACCGCATTCCTGGTGGACATGGGACACCCGGGCTTCGTGGTGCGCCCGGGTTACAAGAACGTCTCACACCGCGGCTACACGAACAGCATTCTCGAATTCAACGATTGCCGGGTGCCCAAGTCCGCGATTCTCGGCGCGTTGCACCACGGTTTCGATGTCGCCAATACATGGCTGGGATCGACCCGGTTGCAGGTCGCGGCCACCTGCCTCGGCCGTGCGGAGCGGGCGCTCGAGTTGTCGACCCAGTGGTCGGTCGATCGCGTGCAGTTTGGCCAGCCCATCGGCAAGTTTCAGGGCGTGAGCTTCAAGCTGGCCGACATGGCGATCGAACTGCGGGCGGCGGAGTTGATGGTGCTGGAAGCGGCCTGGAAGCGCGACCAGAAGATCGACACCGACATGGACATGGCGATGGCGAAGGTCAAGGCGACGGAAATGCTCGCGATGGTGTCCGATGAGGCGCTGCAGATCCATGGCGGCATGGGTCTGATGAGCGATCTGCCGCTCGAGCGAATCTGGCGCGACGCCCGCATCGAGCGTATCTGGGACGGCACCAGCGAGGTGCAGCGGCACATCATCTCCCGAGGCATGCTCCGCCCGCTGGGTGGATGATCGTTCGGGCAAACCCTGCCGCGCGGACGGCACGGGAACGTCTGATTTGTCCTACAACAGTCGCTGTGATCGACGGACCGAAATTGTGCGCTGGATCACAGATAGTCGTCCACAGGTAGGTCGGATTTCGGCCGGAACGAGGAGAATGTCGATGAGTAATGTCGCAGATCGGAACGTCGTCCGTTTGAGGGATCGTAGCAACGAGATGGTCGACCAAGTTGCGAAAACGGTCAGTTCGATGGCCGATCAATTGACCGACAGCCTGCAGAACTGGCGTTCCCGCGCCAAGGGCGTCGCAACCTCGACCGACGGTTTCGTGCGGTCGAGTCCGTGGCAGGCCGTGGGGCTGGTTGCGCTGGCCGGCCTGGCGGCTGGCTTGGTGGTCTCCTACGGCGCGCGCAGTGTGCGCGCTCGTCGGCAACGCGCCAATGGGGCGGATTACGACGAGATGTCGGGAGGATGAGCATGCATAGGTACCGTAACGAGACCGTTCCGTCGCAGCCCAGCCCGGAAGAACCGCCTCTTGCCCCGTACGATCCGCCTGAGCCCGCCCCGCAAGCCATCGCCTGGCGCCGGGCGCTCAAGGTGGTCCTCGCGCAAGGGTCACGCCAACCGGTGGAATCGTCGCGGGCGCGGCATTACGCCTGAGGATTCATCGACGACACAAGTCCGGCCAGTCACCTGGCCGCACTTGCGATGAGTGATGCATGGCATGACGGCGGGGCGAATGGCGTCGCCCAGCCATCAGGCATGAGCGGACTCCGTGACCTGCGCCAGCGTCTTCTGGAGCGCGTCCAAATCGTAGGGTTTTGTCAGAACCAGCACGTTGCTCTGGCCCTGGCCTAGCAGGAATTCCAGGTTCAACGAGCCATATCCAGAGGCGATCACGACGGGCAATTTCGGAAACTGCTTGATGAGTTCCTTCGCCAGATCGATGCCGGACATGCCGGGAAGGCTCACATCGGTCATCACGGCGTCGAAACTGCGCCGTGCGACTTCTGCCACGGCCAGTTCCGCGTCCGCGACCGCCACCACCTCATGACCGAGTTCATGGAGGTATTCGACGGTAATCATCGACACTTCCGGGCTATCTTCCACCAACAATATTTGCATGCGCGCACTTTGGACGCAAACTTAGGCCATGGCTAGGGGGTGCGCTGATTATAGATCAGCGGCCCGTCCACCGCGGCTTGCGTTTCTCGGAAAAAGCGCGGGTGCCTTCCTTGAGGTCGTCCGAGCGGATCACCTGTTGGACGAGGTCCAAGGAGTCATGCAATTGAAATGCCTCATGTTCCGGCAGCATTTCCGAATGTCGGAGCAGTTGCTTGATCGCGGGGAAGAGCAGCGGCGGCCCATCCGCGAGCTGGCGGGCGATTTCCCGGGCTTTCGTCATCGATTGACCCTTGGGAACCACGTGATTGGCGAGACCCCAGTGCTTGGCCTCCGTCGCATCCATCCATCGGCCGGTGAGCAGAAATTCGACGGCCACGTGGTAGGGGATGCGCCGGCGTAGTTTCACGGTGCCCGCGTCGGGCAGGACGCCCACGTTGATTTCGGGCAGTGCGAATTTCGCGTGTTCCTCCATCACGATGATGTCCGTGCCCAACACCACTTCGAATCCGCCGCCGCAGGCGATCCCGTTCACGGCGGCGATGATGGGCTTGTTGAGATTTCGCGGATAATTCAAGCCGCCGAAACCGCCGACGCCCCAATCCTCATTCGACGCTTCGCCCGCCGCGGCCGCTTTCAAATCCCAGCCCGGCGAGAAGAACTTCTCCCCGGCGCCGGTGATGATCGCGATCTTCAGCGACTTGTCGTCGCGAAACTCGGTGAAGATGTCGTTGAGGCGGCGGCTCGCCGCCAGATCGATGGCGTTGGCCTTCGGCCTGTCGATGGTGACTTCCAAGATGCCGTCGGCTTTGACGACGTTGACTCCGTCCGACATGTGCTACCCCTTCGTTTTCGGTTGGTGTTTGAGACGAATCATCGAGTCGACCGCCACGGCACCCTTGCCCGTGGGGCGCACGATGACCGGGTTGACGTCGATTTCCACGAGCGTCGCCAGGTTGGCGCTCGCATAGCGGCCCACGCCCAGGATCGTTTCGACCAGCGCGGGCACGTCACCGGCCGGCTTGCCGCGATAGCCCGACAACAGCTTCGCCACGTTGAGCCGCCGCAACCCGGCGTTGATGGTCTCGCTCGTCCAGGGCGGCAACAAGGTCACGCTGTCGGACAACAGCTCGGTCAATACGCCGCCGGCGCCGATCACGAGGACCTGGCCGAACTGCGCGTCGACGATGACGCCGACCAGAATTTCGGCGACCCCGTCGGTGGTCATCTCCTCGACCAGCAGCGTGTCCGAGAGTGGCGCCAGTCGCGCGGCGGCGGCCGCGGCATCGGCGGCGGTGCGAACGTTGAGCGCGACCCCGCCGACCTCGGTCTTGTGCTCGAGATGCGCGCCGACGGCCTTGATGACCACCGGAAATCCGATTGCCGCGGCGCTGCTCGCCGCCGCCGTGGGGGCGACCACGCTGCCCTGGGGGACGCGCACGCCGAAAGCCGCGAGCGCGCGCTTGCCGTCGGCTTCGGTGAGGCTGTAGACCGCAACGTTGCACGCAGCGTCACCCGTGGCGTCGCCGGCGGTGGTGTCCGCGGCGTCGCGCGGGGGCACCTGCAATGCCACGCCCGCGCCCGCGCGCCAGGCCTCGCCCACGCGGCCTGCGCCGGCGAAGGCTTCGAGCGCCTCGCGCTGACCCTGAAGGGGGACGACGCCGCCATCCAGGCACCGTTTGCGTATCGGCGCGCTGATGGTTTCGGGCAACGAGGCGATGAGGGCGGCGCGCGTGCTCGCGCCCTGCGCCGCGGCGATGAACTCGTCGATCACCATGTCGTACGAGGTGGTGTCGGCCTCGAGGTCGGGAGGCCGGTCGAGCATGAACCCGACGGCGTCGTAACCCGTGCGCAGCGCCGTCGAGAACACGCGGCCGAGGGCGGGCGGGTCGAACCACAGGTAGGTGTGGATATCGAACGGATTGGCGACGGTCACGCGATCGGTGAGCTGACGCTGCAGGTCGGCGGCGGTGTCCGCGGGGATGGCGGCGAAGTCGAGATCGAGATCGCGCGCGACATCGGCGGTCATGGCCATGTCGCCGCCCGAGGCGCCCATCACCAGCACCTTGCGGCCCGGAATCACGCCGCCCACATGAAACATCTTCAGGGTCTCGCACAGCGCGCCCAAGGTATCGCAGCGGGCGAGGCCGGCTTGGCGGCAGAAGGCCTCGAACACGGAGTCCGCGCCAGCCAGGGCACCCGTGTGGCTGTGAGCGGTGCGTGCCGCCGCGGCCGTGCGGCCGGACTTGACGACGGCAATGGGTTTGCCCGCGCGACGCGCCTTGTCGGCGGCGCGGGCGAAGGCTTCGGCGTCCTTGATTCCCTCGAGATACAGGCCGAACGCGCTGACCCGGGGATCGTCGCACAGGATCTCGATGAGATCTTCGACCGCCAACCGGGTCTGGTTGCCCACCGTGAACAGACAGCCCACGGGCAGGGAGCGGCGGTTGAACATCAGCGTGAGGGCGATGGTGCCGCTCTGGCAGATGAGCGCCACGCCGCGCTCGACGTGCGCACCGACGATCTGGTCGGGCATCATCGCGACCCGGTCGAAGAAGTTGACGAAGCCGTAGCAGTTCGGCCCGAAGTAGGGCAGCGAGCCGGCGTTGCCGACCAGATCCCGGGTGAGTTGATGGCCGTGGGCGGTGCCCGTCTCCGAGAAGCCTGCGGTGAAACACACGAAGCCGCCCGCGCCGCGCGCGGCCAGCGCGCCGGCCACGCCGGGGACCTCCTGGTTGGGGACGGCGATGAAGGCGGCATCCGGTGCCTCGGGCAGATCGGCGACCGAACGATAGTAGGTGGTCGTCGCTGTCGAGGGCCGCGTGGGGTGCACGCGGTAGAGGGTGCCCTCGTAGCCGACCGCGACGTTGCCGGCAGCCACGGCGTCGGTCCAGGCGCTCGCACCGATGAGTGCGATGCTGCGCGGTGCAATCAGCCGTTGAATGTCGACCGGCACCGGATCAACGCCGCTTGATTTCGATTTTGCGCGAGGTGGGTCCCCACGCCGCAGCGGCCCCGGGCGACAACTTCAGCGATTGCAGCGCCCGATCCACCTCGTCGGGAAACGCCGCGCTCGTGACCTTCTCTCCCTGATGCACGTGCATCAGCATGACGTCGGCGGTGGCCACCGCGCCGTCGACCCGCGGGCAGGTGAACCGGCAGCCGGCATGGATGCGCTTATGGTCGGCGTCGAGAACCGACGTCTCCACGTCGAGCTCGTCCGTGCTCTTGACCTCGTGGAGGTAATGCAGGTGCAGTTCCAGCGTGTACAGCGTGCAGGCGGTGCGCGCGCGGTACGCCGCATCCAGGCCAAGATGATCCATCACGTCGTCGATGGCGTAGCTCACGATCAGGCCATAGAAGGCATCCCGCAGATGCCCGTTGTAATCGATCCACGACGGCTCGATCGTCGCGCGATACCGGGGTATCGCGCCCGAGGAGTCGTCGTTCCGGCGGCCGGCGTCCTGGGCGTCGTCGTTCATCCGATCGCGCTCAGCGCAGCTGCAGTTTTTCGCGCGCCTGGGCGGCGGTCAGCACGCGGGCGCCCATCGCCTCGATGATGCCGCGGGCCTTCTCGACGAGCTGCGCATTGCTGGCGTAGACACCCTTGCTCAGGTACAGGTTGTCCTCGAGACCGACGCGGACATTGCCGCCGGCCAGTACCGACTGCGCGACCCACGGCATCTGCATGCGGCTGATGGCGAACGTGCCCCAGTTGCAATTCTCCGGCAGCGTGTTGACCATCGCCAGCAGATGACCGATGTCGGCCGGCATGCCCCAGGGAATCCCCATGCACAGCTGGATCAGCGCCCGGCCGGTCACCAGGCCTTCCTTGATCATCTGCTTCACGAACCAGAGATTGCCGGTGTCGAAGACTTCCATTTCCGGCTTGACGCCGAGGTCGCGGGCGATGGCGGCGCCCTGGCGCAGGTAGTTCGGCGTCGAGACATAGGCGCGGTTGCTGTCGCCGAAGTTCAGGCTGCCGCAATCCAGCGTCGCGATGTCGGGGCGGTACAGACCCTCCTGGCACAGATCGATCACGTGCCGCATGCGATCTTCCTGGGTCACGAAATCGCTGCCCGGCGCCGGGGTGTCCTTCAGGCCGTTCTCGCCGATGACGATGTAGCCGCCCATGCCGCAGGTCAGGTTGACGATCACGTCGACCTTGCTCTCGCGGATGAGCTTGACCACTTCACGGTAGTGGCGCGTTTCCATGCTGAAGTTGCCGGTCTCGGGATCGCGCACGTGGATGTGGACGATGGCGGCGCCGGCCTTTGCGGCCTCGATGGCGGTGGCGGCAATCTGCTCAGGGGTGACGGCGCAGTGCGGGCTCTTGGTCACCTTGGTGTCGTCGCCGGTAACGGCGCAGGAAATGATGACGTCATGGTTCATAAGAGCATCCTCGGGCGGCGGTAAGTGTTGGCGGGGGAGTTTATATTATCTCAATGATAATAATTAAGAGAAATTGGGGCGCCTTTCGAAATTGGGGCGTCGTTCGCGTTTGTGCGCCCGGGGGGTCCCTTCGGGGTGCAGCAGCGCATGATGACCCACCATCCGTCCCGCTCCAGGACGGCGAGAATATCGGAGAGGGCTACTGCCGGCTCCCCGCCAATGCCCGGATGATGTCGGTCTCGCAGCACACCCCGATGATCTTGCCGCCGTCCGACAGCAACACGGGATGGCCGCTCGACTGCCGCAGCTGGATGATGGATTGCAGCGAGAAGGAGGCGGGCGCCACCACGAGCCCGGGCTCGATGTTCGCGATGCCGGCATCGTCGTGGACGTGCCGCAGCGCATGGGCGACGCCGTCCAGCTCGAGATCGAGCGCCTCATCGTTGGCGCTCATCGACAACCGGTAGCGGTGCCGCTCGTCCAGCCACAGGGTATTGCCTTCGCCCTGCATGTTCGCGCGTTGGTTCATGATCATGCTGCCCGTGAGCACGTCGAGCGGGTTCATGTGACGCACGAATTCGGCGACATAATCGTCGGCCGGCGCCAGGACGATGTCCTCGGCCGTGCCGGTCTGAATGATGCGGCCGTTCTGCAGGATCGAGATGCGGTCACCGAGCCGCAGCGCCTCGTCCAAGTCGTGGCTGACGAACAGGATGGTCTTCTTGACGCGCTCCTGCAGCGCCAGCAGCTCGTCCTGGAGCTTGCCGCGAATCAACGGGTCGAGGGCGGAGAACGGTTCGTCCATCAACAGGATGTCGGCGTCGGTGGCGAAGGCGCGTGCCAGGCCGACGCGCTGTTGCATGCCGCCGGACAGCTCGCTCACGTAACGTTCGGCCCATTGCGACAGACCGACCAGCTCGAGCTTGTCGTCGACGATGGTCTTGCGCGTGGCGGCGCTCTCGCCACGCAGTTCCAGGCCGAAGCCCACATTCTCCCGCACGGTTCGCCAGGGCAGCAGTCCGAACTGTTGGAACACCATGGCCACGCGCTCGCGCCGCACCTTGCGCATCTGGGCCGTGTCGCAGGTCGCCACGTCGATGGCCGAGTCGCCAGCGCGCACGAGCACATGGCCGCGGGTGACCGGGTTGAGGCCGTTCGCCGCGCGCAGCAGCGTGGACTTGCCGGAGCCCGACAGGCCCATGAGCACGGATATTTCACCGCGCGCCACGCTCAGCGAGGCGCCGGCCACGCCGACGATCACGCCGAACTTGTCCTGGATGTCGGTGCGGGTACCGCCGGCGTCCAGGGCGGCCAGTGCCTTAGTCGTGGCCTTGCGGCCGTCGCGGCCCGGTTCCCGGGCGAACAGGATGTCGACGTTCTGAAACTCAATTGCTGCAGTCATCGCGATGCTCCGCGCTCTTTGGGCCTGCTGATACGATCCAAGATGATGGCGAGCAACACGATGGTGAAGCCCGCCTCGAATCCCATGCCAACCTGCACCGAATTGAGTGCGCGCACCACCGGCACGCCCAAGCCGCCGGCCCCGACGAGCGCCGCGATGACCACCATCGACAGGCTGAGCATGATGCACTGAGTGATGCCGGCAATGATGGTTCCGGCCGCGCTCGGCAATTCGATTTTCCACAGCAATTGCATGGAGGTAGCGCCGAAAGATTGTCCCGCTTCGATGAGGGTTTTCGGCACCGACGAGATGCCGAGGTGAGTCATGCGAATGGGTGCCGGCAGGGCGAAGATCACGGTGGAGATGAGGCCGGGGACCACCCCCAGGCCGAACAGCACCAGGGTCGGGATCAGGTAGACGAAGGTCGGCAGGGTCTGCATCAAATCGAGCACCGGGCGCAGCGCGGCGAACAGCCGCGGCCGGTGCGCCGCCGCGATCCCCAGGGGCACGCCGATGGCGGCCGACGCGAAGGTGGCGACCACCACGAGCGCCAGCGTCTCGAGGGTCGCGATCCAATAGCCCTGATTGAGGATGAACAGCAGCGCGAGGCCGACGAACGCCGTCAAGGTGAGGGAGCGGCGCAGCACGTAGGCAAGGACAGCGATCGCGAGGATCAGCGCCGGCGCGGGGATGGCGCGCAGCCCGGCGGTCACCCCGTTCACCATCCCGCGAATCACGATCGAGATGCCGTCGAACACGAACATGCCGTGATTCTTCACGTTGTCGATGAAGGTCGCCATCGCATCGCCGACCGGGATCTTGTGGCTGACGATCCATTGCTCGAAGCCGCCCGGCACCGGCGGCGGTGCGGCGTGCGCCAGGGCGGTGGCGGCGGCCTTGCCGTCGAAGGTGGTGACGCCTTT
The DNA here is from genome assembly GCA_003164785.1 of Gammaproteobacteria bacterium. Lineage (GTDB taxonomy): Bacteria > Pseudomonadota > Gammaproteobacteria > Steroidobacterales > Steroidobacteraceae > Bog-1198. Next base: position 22,320 of record PLUE01000037.1, read on the forward strand.
GAGCCATGCTTTGGTCACCGTCGGATTGGCCTTGAGCCACTCGGCGGCCGCAATCTCGGGCTGCTCGTGGCGATCGAGGATGGCCGCCATCATTTCGCTTTCACCGCGCAGGCTGAACTTCAAATTCATGAGCAGACGTCCGACGTTGGGGCACTGCTCGCTGAAGCCCTTGCGGGTGAGGGTGTAGATGGTGGCGCCGCCGTAATTCTGGCCGAAGATCGCATCGCCGCCCTCGAGATATTTGATGTCGAAGCGCATGTTCATGGGATGCGGCTCCCATGCCAGAAACACGATCGGCTGCTTGTTGCGGATGGAGCGCTCGACCTGCGCGAGCATGCCTTGCTCGCTCGACTCCACCAATTTGAAATCGCCCAGGCCGAAGGCGTCCTGCTTGAGCATCTTGAGGACCAGCCGGTTGCCGTCGTTGCCCGCCTCGATGCCATAAATCTCTTTGTTAAGACCTAGTTCGAACTTCTTGATATCGTTGAAGTCACGCAGCCCCGACGCATAGCTGTAGGCGGGCACGGCGAGCGAATATTTTGCGCCCTCGAGGTTCGCGCCCAAGACCACCACCGAGCCGTCGGCCAGGTAGGGGGCGCGGTCGCCCTCCTGGGCCGGCATCCAGTCGCCGAGGAACACGTCGACGTCCTTGTTCTGCATCGAGGCGAAGGTCACCGGCACGGAGAGCACCGTGATGGTCGGCGAGTAGCCGATCGTTTTCAGCAGCTGCGCCGCCAACGCGGTCGTGGCGGTGACATCGGTCCAGCCGACATCCGAGAACCGCACGTTGCGGCAGGTCGCCGGGTCGCCGGCCGCCGCGTCGCGGGCCACCACGCCGGGCGGCGCGATGGCGCCGGGCGCCGTGTCGGGGGCCGTATCGGCCGCCGCCGCGCGCTCGCCGGCGGCGAGCAGGACGGCGGCGAGCAGCAGCAGCAGGGCGGCCGAGGCCCACTTGACCCCGCGGCCGGCGGAGCGGCATGATCCGATTAGAGAATTAGCATTTGAATGGTTGTTTAACGAGATCTGGTTGGCGCTCAAACAAGCTTCCTAATAGATTGAAATTATACGTATTACTCGTCGCATCCCATCTTAGACGGTAGTCATGCCGTGCGTCCACAACCACATTTTGCAAGCAGTGAAGGCACCAACATTGAACACCCAGTCAGTCCTCCCTGCACGCACTTCGACCGAACCGCCGGAAGACTCGCGTCGCCGTCAGTTGATCGAGGTCACCATCGACAGCCTAGCTGAACTTGGCTACGTCGGCACCACGCTTGCGCAGGTAACGGGACGGGCCGGGGTGACGCCGGGGTTGGTGGCGCACTACTTCGGCGACAAGGACGGGCTGATGGATGCGGCGTTTCGATCGCTGGCGCGGCGGGTCGGTGCGCATGTCCGGGCGCGATTGCGGATGGTGAGTACTCCGCGGGGACGAATTCAAGCGGTCATCGATGCCAATCTGGCGCCCGAGGAATTTGCGCAAAGAACCGGCACGGCGTGGCTCGCCTTCTGGGGCCAGGTGTTGCAGGTGCCCAGCCTGAAGCGCGTGCAAGCGGTCTATCAGCGCCGCACGCTCACCAATCTGCGCGCCGCGCTCAAGCTGCTCGTTCCCGCGGACGAGGCCCAGCGTCTGGCGGCGATGATCGCGGCGATGATCGACGGCGTCTGGTTGCGGGCGGCGCTCTCCGGATGGCGCGAGGCGGACAGCGAAAGTGCGCGTGCGTTGCTCACGGAATTCGTCGATGGGCGTTTGGCCGGGAAGGCCGCCGCGTCGGACGCCCCAAGTCGGGGCATGGGCGCGAGCCTGCCGCCGGCCGGCGAGCGTTTCGCCTCCGTCAATCCGGCCACCGGCGAGGTATTGGGGTACGTCAAGGTTGCCGGTGCGGCCGAGATCGACGCGGCGGTGCGTGCCGCGCAGAAGGCGCAGCCGGCGTGGGGCGCCAGCACCGGCGCGGAACGGGCGCGCATCCTGCGGCGCGCGGCGCAGATCCTGCGATCGCGAAACCAGGAACTCGCGGAACTCGAAACGCGCGACACCGGCAAGCCCATCCAGGAAACCCGGGTCGTCGACGTGATCTCCGGCGCGGATTGCTTCGAGTACTTTGCCTCGCTCGCGCAGAGCCTCAGCGGCGAACACATCGATCTGGGTCCGACGGCCTTCGGGTACACGCGGCGCGAGCCGCTGGGTGTGGTGGCCGGGATCGGCGCGGCCGGCCTAGGCGCCTGGAATTATCCGCTGCAGATCGCCTGCTGGAAGGCGGCGCCGGCGCTGGCCTGCGGCAACGCCATGATCTTCAAGCCGGCGGACCTCACACCGCTCACGGCGGTCAAGCTCGAGGCGATTCTGCTGGAGGCGGGGTTGCCTGCCGGGGTGTTTCAAGTCGTGCAAGGCTTTGCGGAAACCGGCCGGTTGCTGGCGCGGCATCCGGACATCCGCAAGATATCGCTCACCGGCGCGGTCGCCACGGGCAGGGTGGTGATGACCGACGCGGCGCAGACGCTGAAGAGCGTGACGCTGGAACTCGGCGGCAAGTCGCCCCTGATCATCTTCGAGGACGCGAAGCTGGACAATGCGGTGTCCGGCGCGCTGCTCGCCAATTTCTATTCGTCGGGGCAGGTGTGTTCGAATGCCACGCGCGTGTTCGTTCACCGGGCCGTGAAGGCCGAGTTTCTGGCGCGCCTGGTCAAGCGGGTCGGGGCGATGCGCATCGGCGATCCGATGGACTCGGCCACGCAGGTGGGCGCGTTGGCCTCGGAGCAGCACATGCACAAGGTGCTCGGCTACATCGAGCGCGGCCGGGCGGAGGGCGCGAGACTGTTGATCGGCGGCCATCGGGTGACCACCGGGGAGCTGGCGAAGGGCTTTTTCGTCGCGCCGGCCATCTTCGACGGATGCCGTGACGACATGGGCATCGTGCGCGAGGAGATCTTCGGGCCGGTGATGTCGGTCATGGAGTTCGAGGAGGAAGCCGAGGTGATCGCGCGCGCCAACTCCACGGAGTTCGGGCTTGCGGCGGGCGTATTCACCAACGATCTGACCCGAGCCCATCGCGTGATCGCCCAATTGCAGGCCGGAACCTGCTGGATCAACCACTACAACGTGACGCCGATCGAGCTGCCGTTCGGCGGCGTGAAGATGTCCGGCCTGGGCAGGGAGAACGGTCGCGCGGCCATCGAGCATTACACGCAGCTGAAGAGCGTTTACGTCGCCATGGGCGATGTCGACGCGCCATATTGAACTCAAGGAGCCAAAGGAACACCGCATGAGCAATGAGACTTTCGATACCGTGATCGTCGGCGCCGGATCCGCGGGATGCGTGCTGGCGAATCGATTGAGCGCGGGCGGCACGCGCCGGGTGCTGGTGCTCGAATACGGCGGCTCCGACCGCTCCATCTTCATCCAGATGCCCTCGGCGCTGTCGATTCCGATGAACATGCCGAAGTACAACTGGTTCTATCACACCGAGCCCGAGCCGCACCTGGGCGGGCGCAGCATGCACACGCCGCGCGGCAAGGTGCTGGGCGGATCGTCCTCGATCAACGGACTGGTGTACATCCGCGGCAACCCGCAGGATTTCGAGCGCTGGGACAGTGAAGGCGCGGCAGGGTGGTCATATCGAGACGTGTTGCCGTATTTCAAACGCGCCGAGAACCGCGACGAAGGGGGCGACGAGTATCGCGGCAGCGGCGGCCCGCTGCAGACGCGGTACGGCACACTGAAGAATCCGCTGCACGCCGCGTGGCTCAAGGCGGGAACCGAAGCGGGATACCCGCCCTCGACGGACGTCAACGGCTTCCGGCAGGAAGGCTTCGGCCGCATGGACATGACCGTGGGCGACGGCCGGCGCAGCAGCGCGTCGAACGTGTACCTGCGGCCGATCATGTCGCGCCCCAATCTCAAGGTGCTGACGCATGCGCTGGCGACGCGCATCGTGTTCGACGGCCGGCGCGCCAAGGCGCTCGAATACACCCACGGCGGCACCACGCACCGGGTGAACATCGGCCGTGAGTTGATCCTCGCGGGAGGCCCGATCAACTCGCCGCAGCTGTTGAAGCTGTCCGGCGTGGGTCCGGCGGCGGAGCTGCGGGCGCTCGGCATCGACGTGGTGCACGACCTGCCGGGGGTGGGCGAGAACCTCCAGGATCATCTGGAATTTTACTTTCAAGTCGCGTGCAAGGAGCCCATCAGCCTGTATTCGTCGATCAATCTGTGGAGCCGCGCGCTGATCGGTGCGCGCTGGCTGCTGCGCAAGGACGGCCTGGGCGCCACGAACCACTTCGAGACCTGTGGATTCATCCGCAGCCGGGCGGGGATCGCGTACCCCGACATTCAATATCATTTCCTGCCCATGGCGGTGGCCTACGATGGCTCGACACTGGCGCAGGAACATGGCTTCCAGGCCCACGTGGGACCGATGCGCACCAAGAGCCGCGGCTGGGTGCATCTCGCCTCGAAGAATCCCTTGGACAAGCCGAAGATCCTGTTCAACTACCTGAGCGAACCCGATGACTGGACCGAAATGCGGGCCTGCGTCCGACTCACCCGCGAGATTTTTGCGCAACCCGCCTTCGACCGCTATCGCGGCCGCGAGATCCAGCCGGGCCCCGACGTGCAGACCGATGCGCAGATCGATGAGTTCATCCGTGCCAAGGTGGAGAGTGCCTACCATCCCTCGTGTTCGTGCAAGATGGGCGCGGCGGATGACAAGATGGCCGTGGTCGATCCGCAGACGCGGGTGTATGGACTGAAGAACCTGCATGTGGTGGACTCGTCCATCATGCCCTCGGTGACGACCGGCAACCTGAACGCGCCGACCATCATGCTCGCCGAGAAGGCGGCGGATCATATCTTGGGCAAGGGGATGCTCGCGCCGGAGGACGCGCCGTTTTACTCGGCGTTGAACTGGCGGGAGGCGCAGCGCTGAGACGGCGGGTTTAATGCCGTTCCACAATTATGGAATGACGTTCCATAGTTGTCTGTGGAGTTCCCGGTGACTGCCCTGGCCTGTTTTCACGAACTCGGTGAAGGCATTCCAGCCGCTCAATCTCTTGTCCGGCACAGGGTCCGCCACCCTCTGCAAAGGGATGGCAGCGCCCTGTTGAATGCACTCGTTCTTCAATCAAATCGACTTTGCCAGCTATAGCGCGCATAGTGGTTATTCGCCAGAAAGCGCCGTGCCTCTCGAGTACTTGATTTGAGCGATTCACTTCGCAACCGAGGGCGCCGCGTTGGATACGCTTTCAACCGATCCATCGATTCTGCAGGCTTGGACGGACGTCCTCGAGAACCTGCCTGACGCGGTGTTCATTGTCGCTATTCTGCCCAAGCCGGTGGACGTCAACGTGCTGCTGCGTGAGATTGCCGCTCTACTTGGCACGCAGCACTGACGTGCATTTCAAACCAGGATTCAATACGGGAGATCTATGAGTGCATCATCAAGAACGCGGGCGCCGCTCCGTCTTCCTGAAATTCAAGCGCTCGAGCAGCTATCGACATGACGCGGATTACAGAATACGCCCGAGAATTGCTCGATGCAGCTCCTGACGCCATGATCATTGCCGACTCGTGCGGAACAATTATTTACGCAAATGACCAAACGGAAGTTCTGTTTGGCTACATCCATGGCGCGCTGCTTGGCAAGCAAATAGAAATGCTCCTTCCCGAGCGGTTTCGGACAGCCCATCCGGGCCTACGCGATTCTTATGCGCACAATCCACGTTTGCGCCTCATGGGTGAGAACCGGGAGTTGTACGCGCAACATCAGGACGGCTCGGAGTTCCGGGTCGAAATCCGCTTGAGTGCCCTGCAAACCGACGAGGGACTACTCATTTCCAGCACCATCCGAGACATCAGCGCGCGTGGGGATCTCTCGCTGAAGACGCGTCTCCTGATTCAGCCCGCCGATTCTGAGCGTCCGGGTCAAGCGGGCGAATTGCTCGAGGCAAGGGAACGCGCCCAAGGCACGCTGAACTCTATCGGCGACGCGGTCATCAGCACCGACCTGGCGGGTAATGTGAGCTATCTCAATCCGGTCGCTGAAAAGTTGACTGGCTGGTCGCTAGCAGACGCGACTGGGCGGCCTCTTCAAGAGGTACTGACGATCATCAATGACAGTGAAACTGCACCCATGCTCAGCCTTCAGTCGGCCCTGGCAGAGATCGGCATCGTGAACACATCGGCAAGCGGGATCTTGAGCCGGCGCGACGGAGCGGAATTCGCGATTGAACACTCCGCAGCGCCCATGCAGGATGACGGCGGAGAAGACATCGGTGCGGTGATGGTGTTTCGCGACGTGAGCGTCGCGCGTGCCATCACGCAGAAACTTGCCTATGCCGTTCACCACGACGCGCTCACGGGGTTGCCAAACCGCCTGCTGTTGGATTCTCGGTTGACGCAAGCCCTGGCGTTGGCTCGCCGTCACAATCATGCGGTTGCCGTTCTATTCTTGGATTTAGATGGCTTCAAATTGGTCAACGATACCTTGGGTCACCCGGTCGGCGACCGCCTCTTGGAGTCGGTCGCTCGCCTTTTGCAGCGATGCGTACGTAGCACTGACACCGTCAGTCGCTACGGAGGCGATGAATTCGTGGTGCTGTTGTCGGAAATCTCGCTTCCGGCCGATGCCGTTATCTTTGCTGAGAAGATCCTCGATGCCCTGCGCATGCCACATACGATCGACGCGCATACCCTTCTCGTTACCGCGAGTATCGGAATTGGGTTCTTCCCCCACGACGGCAATGATCCACAAACGTTGCTGCGCAACGCAGACGATGCAATGTTCGAAGCAAAGCGCCCCGGAGGAAACACTTACCAACTGTGGAGCCGATCTGGAAAATATGTGTGATCGATGCGCGATCGCAGGGATGTGATCAGGGGCGGGTATTGATCGCTCGAAACGTATTGCTTGACCCGTTCCCCGTAACGCGTTACGGTGTAACGCGTTACACAATGGAGAAAGACCATGGCACAGACTGCCGAGCGAATGAAAGCGATGCGTGAACGGCGCCGTGCTCGTGGCTTGCGGGAATTGCGTTTGGTCGTACCGGATGCGCGCTCGAAGGCAGTCCAAAAGCGCGTCGCCAAGCAGGTGGCGGGTCTGGATCGTTCGCGCGAGTCGGAGGCAATGCGGTGGACAGAGTCGGTTGCGGAATTTGATGCCCAATGAAGCGCGGCGATGTCGTGACAGTTGCGGCTGCCGGCGACTATGGCAAGCCGCGTCCCGCAGTGATTGTCCAGACGGATGCACTCCCGGCCGAGCATGCCTCTGTCGTTATCTGCCAGATGACCTCCGAATGCAACGATGCGCCTGATTTTCGGGTGACGATTGATCCGACCAAGCAGAACGGATTGCGGGTGAGGTCTCAGGTGATGGCCGACAAACCGGTCACCGTTCGGCGGGAGCGAATTGGTCGGCAGGTCGGTCATCTCGATGACAAGGATATCTCGAGACTGAATGTCGCTTTGGCATTCGTCATGGGCCTGGCGGACTAGCAACGTCCGCTCCATCAGAATTCCCGACGTCGCCTATTCCAGCGCCTCGAGCCACGGTAACGGGCTGCGCCCGCGCTTCAACAGCGCCAGACGATAGGTCGCCTCGGGCAGCAGATAGTCGAAGTAGAAAGCGGCCGTCGTCAGCTTGTCGCGATAAAAGGCGTCCGACTGCGCCTTGGGTGCGGCGATGCGCGCCATGCGCGCCCACAGGACGCCGAGGAGGCTGAGGCCCACCAGCCGGAGAAAGTCGCTCGCGACTCGATGCGGCAATTCCGGATCGCGCATGGCGTCGTCGACGATGGCGGCGGTTGCCTCGCTGAGGCCTGCATGGAGCTCCGACAGCGCATTGCCCATGGCGAGCGCGCTGCCGATGGATTGGTGCTTCGGGCTCGCGTTGCACGCAGCGGCTTCATCGCGAAGTTCGTCCAGCACCAGGTTGAATTTTGCGCCCTTGTCGCCCACCACCTTCCTGACCAGCAGGTCGATGGCCTGAATCTCGTTGGTGCCCTCGTAGATCATGGCGATGCGCGAGTCGCGCACCGTCTGCTCGATGCCGAACTCCCGGACATACCCGTAGCCGCCCCAGATCTGCAGCGCGGCGCTCGACAGCTCGAAGCCGTTCTCCGTGAGGAAGGCCTTGACCACCGGCGTGAGCAGCGCCACGAGGTCGTGGGCGCCGGCGCGACGCGCCGCGTCGGGATGGTGATCGGCGACGTCGAGCAAGTGGGCGGACCAGTAGGCGAGGGCGCGGCCGCCCTGCACCATGGCCTGCAGCGTCATCAGCGTGCGCCGCACGCCGGCGTGCTGAATGATGGGGCTCGCGGCCGGCCCGGCGGCGGGTGCCGGCGTGCCGGCGGGCGCCGTGGTCGCCATCGACTCGGTTCGCCGCGGCAGGGCGCGCATCTGTACGCGTTCGGCCGCGTAGCGATGGGCGTTTTGATAGGCAGCCTCGGCATGGCCGAGGCCTTGCAGTCCGACGTGCAGCCGGGCGGCATTCATCATGACGAACATGGCGGCAAGGCCGCGATGCGGCTGGCCGATCAGCCAGCCGTGGGCGTCCTTGAAGCGCAGGACGCAGGTGGCGCTGCCCTTGATGCCCATCTTGTGTTCGATGCCGTCGCAGCACACGCCGTTCGGTTGGTCGTGGTGCTCGCCCTGGAATTTCGGGACGAGGAACAGGGAAATGCCGCGGCTGCCGGCGGGTGCATCGGGCAGGCGTGCGAGGACCAGGTGGACGATGTTCGGCGACATGTCTTGATCGCCGCCGGAGATGAAGATCTTCGAGCCGTTGAGGGCATAGCGCTCGTTGAGGGCATCGCGCTGCTCGCCGAGGGGCAGCGCACCGACGGGCCGCGCGCCGACGTGCACCGCCTGCGTGCGCAGCAGTCCGACGTCCGTGCCTGCCTGGGGTTCGGTCAGGCACATGGTGGCGAGCCATTCGCCGCTGACGATCTTCGGCAAATAGGTGGACTTCAGGAACTCGGAACCGTGCGCGCGGATGCATTCGTGGGCGCCGTGGGCGAGTCCGGCGTACATGGTCCAGGCGTGGTTGGTCGAGTTCAGCATTTCGTAAACCGCGGCGTTCAACAGCTGGGGCAGGCCTTGGCCGCCGTTTTCCGGGTCGCAGGCCAGCGCCGGCCAGCCGCCCTCGCAATATTGCCGATACACCGCGGGAAATCCGGCCGGGGTGATGACGTGCCCGTCGACCAGGCGGCAGCCCTGGGCGTCGCCATCGGCGTTGGTGGGCGCCAGCACGTCCGTGGCGAAGCGGCTGGCTTCGCCGAGGATCTGCGGCACGGTATCGCCGTCCACCTCGGCAAATCGTGGGATCTTCTGCCATTCGGACGGTGCGTCGAGCAGTTCGTTGATGACGAACTGCATGTCGCGAACGGGGGCGATGTAATTCCACATGGGGTTCGTTCCTTTACGTGTATGGCCACACCGCGAGACCGTGCACGGCATTGCGGATGTCCATCGATAGATTCAGATGCATGAGCCGCCGGCCGGCGTCGATGTCGTAGACGGCGATCGTCGACGGCGATGAGCCGCCGGCCACCAGACCCTCGCCGAGGGCGCACAGGCCGCGCGCGAATCGTGGTCGGGCCACGTCCGAGGCGAAGCGTGCGGCGTTGATGATGGCGGCGGGGTCGAAGTCCGGGACCGACATGCCGGCGGATTTGCCGCGGCTGCGATAACAGACGCGTTCACCGGCCGTGTCATTGTAAATCACACCCTCACCCAGCATCTGGGCGTTGTGGGTGCCCGCGGGCAGTTCGGCGGCCAGGGACAGGCCGTTCGCATCCGCGTACAGCAGGCCGGGGGTGCGCAGGCCGCTGAACCAGAACCCGGACGGCGCTGCGGTGACGGAGTTGATGTGAAATCGATTGATCGGTGTCGGGACGGCGGGACTCGACCCAGCCGCCGCTCGGGGCGACGACCCTGATTCCGCTCCGGCCTGACTGGCCTGATGGGCCGAGCCGGCCGCGCTGGCAGACGCCGGCGAGCCCGCTGAGCCGGCCGGGCCGACCGGATTGGCCGGCCCGGGTTCGAGCGAAGGGACGAAAGGCCGCAGTTCGAGGGTGTTATCGCGGGCGGCGAGCTGCCAGGCGCCGGTGAAGCGCCGGGTCCGTAGATCGAACATGAGCACGCTGTCGAAACCGGTGGACGTGAGCAACACGCGGCCGGCGGCGACGCTGATCTCGTGGCAGTGCTGCAGATAGGGGTTGCCGTAGGATTCCAGCACGGTGAAGTTGCGGTCGAGGATCAGCAGTTCGGCATTCGCGGCGACCAGGATGTGTTCGCCGTCATAGGCGATCCCGCGCAGGCCGCGATCGCCGCCGCGTCCGGCAATATCGATGTTGGTGGTATTCCAATCGAGCTTCAGTTCGGCGCTGCCGCGCTCGAGATCGACGAGATAGAGGCCGCCGTGGCTCTCGCCGAGATGGGAGCCTCGAATCACCGATGAGGCCAGAAGCATTGGTAGCCGGCCCATGGCGGGGGTGCTAATCGGGCGCGTAGTCGACAATGAGATGGATGCGGGCGGTATCGCCGTGGTTCTCGACGCTGTGGGGCAGCTTGTTGTTGAGCTCGAATGCCTGGCCGGGTTGGGTGGCGATGCGCTCCGAGCCGACCATGAACTGCACCTTCGGGTTGGTCACGAGCGGCACGTGAATGCGGTGCGAGATGGAGAACGAGGAGTGCTGATCGACGTGCGCGTCGATGCTGCAATCCGGCAGCACGCGGGCGAGCACGGCCCGCAGGATCAGGCCGCCCGGCGGGTAATGCGTGGCGACGATCTGGTCGATGATCGGCATGGTCACGTCGTTGAACGCGTCCCATGCGTGCGCGTGCGTGACGTGGACTTCGGGCCAGCCGGTGAAGAACACGAGGATGATGGATTGGGTCTGGGCGTGGACTTCATAGTCGTCCTGCCGTCGATTGTCCGTGTACCACGCACGTTCCTCGGTGGCGAGCACGCGCTCGATCAACCGCGAACTGTCGACGAACCCCAGGGGCCGGATGGCGGTGTCAATCTGCACGGGTTGCTCGCCGGGTCATGGGGCGAGTTTACGAAATGGGCGCAGGGCCCACAAGCAAAGGGCCCGGCAGCCCAGGTTCGGGCCGCTGCGGAACAGGGTATTCAACGACGCGGCCCGGGTACGGGTCTCAGCGACCCGGATAAAACTCTGCCGCAATTTCCTGCAGGACGCCGGTGACGTAGCCGCTGAACGAACGCCAGACCTCGATGTGGAACGTGTCCGAGCCGCGTCGCCACAGGACGATATCGGCCTTCGCGAATACCGTGCGCGTGCACATGCCGACGGGGAACGCCGCCATATCGAGATCCAAGGGGCACGCGCCGCTCAGGATGGTCGTGGCGAACGGTCCGCTCACCTCGAGCGCAAACTGGCGGTGACTGACGTCGACCAGGGCATGCGGGACATGGGCGAGCGCGTTTTCGAGCGCGGCTAAGAGGGCGCCTGCGTCGGGCTCGCGGGCGAAATCCAGCATCAGGTATTCATCCGGCCCCAGCCACAGGCTCGCGTGGGTCGAGTGAACATTGGACCGGCAGGCGTCCTCCGGAAACGGGGTGCCCCAGACGGCGAGCGCGGCGCGCTGCGCCGTGGCGTCACCGTTGAAGGCCAGGCGGACGGCGGGCGGCAGCACCTTGAGCCAGGGGGTACTGAGGGCAGTCGCTGCTCGACGCGCGATTTCAACCATTGATGCGGGCTCCGGTCGGGTCATAGAACACCGGCGAGGTAACTTCGACTTCGAGGTCGCCTCCCGGCATCGGTACGTAAAGGGTCTGGCCGAGCTTGGCCCGGCCGCCGGCGACGAGGGCGAGCGCGATCGGGTAGCCCAGCACGCTGCTGGCATACGAGGAGGTCACATGGCCGATAAGTTCCATCGGCGGCGTCTGCCCCTGCTTGGCGGCAACCTGCGCGCCTTCCTCGAGCACGATGTCCGGGCTCTTGGTGCGCAGGCCCACCAGCTGTTTGCGATTGGCGGCATTCATCGACGGCCGCTGCAGCGAGCGCTTGCCGACGAAGTCGGGCTTGGTCTTGCCGATGGCCCAGGTCAGGCCTGCGTCGTCGGGGGTGACCGTGCCGTCCGTGTCCTGGCCCACGATGATGTAGCCCTTCTCGGCGCGCAGCACGTGCATGCTCTCGGTGCCGTACTCGACCATGCCGTGCGGCTGTCCCGCCGCGTGGATGGCTTCCCACACCGCGGCGCCGTAATCGGCCGGCACGTTGACCTCGAAGCCGAGTTCGCCGGTGAAGCTCACCCGGAACAGCAGCATCGGGATGCCGCAGATGGCGCCGCGTTCGACGCTCATGTGCGGCATGGCGGCGGCGCTGATGTCGATGCCCGAGACCAGGGGCTCGAGCACCTTGCGGGCATTCGGTCCCTGCACCGCGATCACCGCCCATTGCTCGGTGGTCGACGTGAGCCAGACCTTGAGCTGCGGCCATTCGGTCTGTCGGTAATCTTCCATCATGGCCAGCACGCGCGGCGCGCCGCCGGTGGTGGTGGTGACGTGGAAGCGATCGGCGGCGAGTCGGGCCACGACGCCGTCGTCATAAATGAACCCATCGTCGCGGCACAGGATGCCGTAGCGTGAGCGGCCGATGCCGAGGTTGGTCCAGTTGTTGATGTACAGCCGGTTCATGAACTCGGCGGCGTCAGCGCCGACCACCTCGATCTTGCCGAGCGTCGAGGCATCGAAGACGCCGCAGCCCTGGCGGACGGCCACGCATTCGCGCGCGACTGCGGCATGCATGTCTTCGCCGTTGCGCGGGAAGTAACGTGCGCGTTTCCACAACCCGACGTTCTCGAACACGGCGCCCTTGGCGGCCGCCCATTCGTGCGTGGGCGTGGTGCGCAGCGGATCGAACAGATCGCCGCGCGAGATGCCGGCGAAGCTGCCGAACGTCACCGGCGTGTAGGGCATGCGGAACGTGGTGAGCCCGACCTTCGGCAGGGCGACGTCGAGCTTCTGCGCGACGATGGCCATGGCATTGAGATTCGAGGTCTTGCCCTGATCGGTGGCCATGCCGGTGGTGGTGAAGCGCTTGACGTGTTCGATGGACTGGAAGCCCTCGCGGGTGGCCAATGCCAGGTCCTTCGTCGTGACGTCGTGCTGCCAATCCACGAAGGACTTGGCTCTGGGGGGCGCCTCGGCGAGCGGCAGCGTGCCGAGATACGCATCGTTGCTGCGGATCGCCGTCTCGACCACGAAGCGTCGCGTGGCGTGTTGCGGCCCGGGCTCCGGCGCGGCCGCGGCGCCCGCCGACCAACCGTCCGCCAGCGCGTCCTCGAGATCGTAGATGCCGCGACAGGCGCCGGCCGAGCGTTCGTTCTCCGCCGACTGGCCGGGCACGAAGCACTTGAGCGCATCGCTCCAGGCGAGCTTGCCGCGCGATTGCGAGAACAGATGCACGCTCGGCGTGAAGCCGCCCGACATCAGCACGACGTCGCAATTGCATTTCTGCGTGGCGCGCACACTGCCGTTCTCCAGCCGGCCCAGCGAGATGCGGCTGACGCGCAGGTTGCCGTCGGTGCCGAGCACCGTCGAGGCGGGTATGACCTCGATGCCGGCGCGCCGCGCGGCTTCCGGCAATGCGCCGGTCGCGGTGGGCCTGACGTCGGCGATCGCGGCGATCGTCACGCCGGCGGCATGCAGATCGAGGGCGGTCTGGTAGGCGCCGTCGGCGGCCGTAACGATCACGGCGCGGCTGCCGACGCGCACGCCGTAGCGATTCAGATAGGTTTGACCGGCGCCGGCCAGCAGGATCCCGGGGCGGTCGTTGCCGGGGAATACCAGCGGCCGTTCGATGGCGCCGGCAGCGATGACCACCGCGGCCGCGCGCACCTGCCAGAGGCGCTCGCGTGGCTGGCCCACGGCCGGCTGCTGGAGGTGCTCGGTGAGGCGCTCGTTCAAGCCGATCAGGTTGTGCGGGAAATAGCCGAACGCTGTCGTGCGATGCAGCAGCGTCACGCGTGGGTTCGCACGCAGCGTGGCGAGCGAGCGTTCCACCCAGGCGAGCGCCGGCTCGCCATCGATGGTAGCCGCGTTGTCGCCCAGCAGGCTGCCGCCGAATTCGGGTTGTTCGTCGCACAGCAGGACGCGCGCGCCGCTCTGCGCCGCGGCCAATGCTGCCGCGATGCCGGCGGGGCCGGAGCCCACCACGAGCACGTCGCAGTGCGCGTAGCGCTGTGCATAACGGTCCGGATCGGGCAGGGTCGGCGCCTCGCCCAGGCCGGCGGCGCGGCGGATGATGGGTTCGTACAGGGACTTCCAGGCTTTCTTCGGCCACATGAAGGTCTTGTAATAGAAGCCGGCCGGGAAGAACGGCGACAACACATCGTTCACGCGCCCGAGATCGAGGCGCAGGCTGGGCCAGCGATTTTGGCTGATGGCCGTCAGGCCGTCGTACAACTCGACCTGGGTGGCGCGCAGGTTCGGCGTGACCCGCGCGGCATCGCGGCTCACCGTGACGAGCGCGTTCGGCTCTTCGGACCCCGCGGCCAGGATGCCGCGAGGCCGGTGGTATTTGAACGATCGCCCGACGAGGTGGACGCCGTTGGCCAGGAGCCCGGAGGCGAGGCTGTCGCCGGCGAATCCTCGATAGGTCTTGCCGTCGAAGGTGAAGCGCAGCGGCTTGGTGCGGTCGATGCGACCGCCGCTCGCGGTACGGCCGCTCACGCGCCGCTCCGCGGCGTCGCCGCGGCCGATGGCGTCGCCGCGGCCGATGGCGTCGTGGCTGCCGGCGGCGTCAGCCCGGGAGTCGGCGGCTGCGGCGTGCCCGACTTGTAGGTCGCCAGGAAGTGATCCGTGGTGGTGTCGCGTACGGCATTGAAAAACCGGCCGCAGCCACGCGCATGGCGCCAGCGTTCGGCGTAGATGCCCTTGGTGTTCGTGCGCATGTACAGAAAATCGGTCCAGGCCTGATCGTCGAGCTCGGCGGGCCTTGCGGGCCGCGCCAGATGCGCCTGACCTCCGTAGGTGAACTCGAGTTCGGGACGTTTACCGCAATAGGGACAATCGATCAGCAGCATGGTGGAGAGCTCAGTGGGCCACGGCTGCCGCCGCGGCCTCGTCGATCAAATAGCCGTCGCGGAAGCGTTCGATGGTGAACGGCGCGTTGATGGGATGCGGTTCGTCGTGCGCAATGGTATGTGCGAAGACGTGCGCCGAGCCCGGTGTCGCCTTGAAGCCGCCCGTGCCCCAGCCGCAATTCACGTACAGGCCCTTCACCGGCGTCTTGGCGATGATGGGCGAGCGGTCGGGCGTCACGTCGACGATGCCGCCCCAGTTGCGCATCATGCGCATCCGGCGAAAGTTCGGGAACAATTCGCAGATGGCGTCGAGCGTGTGGGTGTTGATGTGCAGCGCGCCGCGCTGCGTGTACGAGGTGTATGCGTCGGTGCCCGCGCCGATGACCAGCTCGCCCTTGTCGGACTGGCTGATGTAGGCATGGATGGTGTTCGACATCACCACGCACGGGAAAATCGGCTTGACCGGCTCGGACACCAGCGCCTGCAGCGGATAGCTTTCGAGCGGCAGCTGCACGCCCGCGAGCGCGAGCACCACGCTGGTGTTGCCCGCGGCGGAGACGCCGATTTTCGCTGAGCGGATCACGCCGCGCGAGGTCTGCACGCCTTCCACCGCGCCGGCGGCGTCGCGCATGATACCGGTGACCTCGCAATTCTCGATGATGTCCACGCCCAACTCGTCGGCCGCGCGCGCGTAGCCCCAGGCCACCGCATCGTGGCGCGCCGTGCCGCCGCGACGCTGCAACGCTGCGCCCAACACCGGATAGCGGATGTTGCCTTCGATGTTGAGCAGGGGGCAGAACTCCTTCGCTTGGGCGGGCTCCAGCCACTCGTTGTCGACGCCGTTGCAGCGATTGGCGTGCACATGGCGCTTGAACACCTGGATGTCGTGGACCGTATGCGCCAGCATCATGACGCCGCGCGGCGAGAACATGACGTTGTAGTTGAGCTCCTGCGACAGGTTCTCCCACAGCTTGACCGAGTGGTCATAGAGCGCGGCGCTCTCGTTGAACAGGTAATTCGAGCGGATGATCGTCGTGTTCCGCCCGGTGTTGCCGCCGCCGATCCAGCCCTTCTCGAGAACCGCGACATTGGTGAGGCCGTGCTCCTTCGCCAGATAGTACGCGGCCCCGAGGCCATGGCCGCCGCCGCCCACGATGATGGCGTCATAGGCGGGCTTCGGCTCGGGCTTGCGCCATTGCTTCTGCCAGCCGAGGTGACCCGACAGGCCGCGTCGAATCAGCGCCAATGCGGAAAAGGATTGCCTGCTCATGGCGTGCGGTCACTTAAGCCCGTAGTTCCTTGTTCTCTGGATCATAAGGCGAGTCCACCAGAACCGTCGCCTGCTTGCGTTCTCCGAGGATCTCGATCTGCAGTTCGCCGCCGACGGCCGCGAACTCAGGGGTCACGTAGCCCAACCCGAGGCTCTTGCCGAGCGCATGGCCATAATAACCCGCGGTGGCACGGCCTACGAGATTGCCGTGGGCGTCGAACAGCGGCTCGTTGCCGAGCGCGTCGGCCTCGGTGACGCCGTGGACCTCGAACGTGATGAAGCGGTGCGGCACGCCGGCCTGCAGCTGCTTCTCGAGCGCTTCCTTGCCGATGAACGGCCCCTTGTTCAAGCGCACGAAACGATCCAGACCCGACTCGTAGGGTGTGTAATCCGGGCTCAAATCCGAGCCCCACATGCGGTAGGACTTCTCGAGCCGCAGCGATTCCATGGCGCGCATGCCGGCCATGCCGATGCCGAACTCGGCCCCGGCGGCGAACACCGCATCGAACAGGTGATGCGCGTATTCGATCGGGAAGTGCAGCTCCCAGCCCAGGGAGCCGACGAAGTTCACGCGCAGCAGGTACACGTCGACGGCGAGCCCGACCTCGGCCACCTGGCCCGTGAGCCAGGGGAAGGCCGCGTTGTCCAACGGCGTGTCGGTGAGCTTGGCCAGCACCTCGCGCGAACGCGGACCTGCCAGGACGAACACGCCGCGGCTGGTGGTGGTGTTGCGCAGGGTGACGCTGCCGTCGGTGGGCAGCTTCTGCTGCAGATAGTCGGCGTCGTAGCGCTCGGCCGCGCCGGCGCTCACCACGTAGAAATGGTCGTTCGCGATCTTGGTGATCGTGAATTCCGAGCGGATGCCGCCCTTGCGCGTCAACGCATGGCACAGCGCGATGCGACCGATCTTGGTCGGCACCTTGTTCGCGACCAGGCCGTCGAGCCAGGCTTCGGCGCCGGGACCGGTGACTTCGTGCTTGGTGAACGGCGACAGATCGATCACGCCGACGGATTCGCGCAGGCGCTTCGCCTCGTTGCCGACGTGCTCGAAGTAGTTCGAGCGGCGGAAGCTCCACTTGTCCTTGGGCTCCACGCCCGCGGGCGCGAACCAGTTGGCGCGCTCCCAGCCGTAGCGCTGACCGAACACGGCGCCCATGCGCGCCAGCTTGTCGTAGATCGGCGTGGTCTTGGCGGGGCGTGCATCGCTGCGCTCTTCATCCGGATAGTGGATGACGAACACGTTGCGATACGTTTCCTCGTTCTTCTGCACGACGTAGCGCTTGCTGGTGTAGGGACCGTAGCGGCGCGGATCGGTGGCCATCATGTCGATGCCGGGCTCGCCCTCGACGATCCACTCGGCCAGCTGCCAGCCCGAACCGCCGGCGGCGGTGATGCCGAAGCTGTGGCCTTCGTTGAGCCACAGGTTCTTCGCGCCCCAGGCGGGTCCGACCAACGGGCTGCCGTCGGGCGTGTAGGCGATGGGGCCGTTGACGATGTCCTTGATGCCGCAGGTGGCGAGCGACGGGACGCGCCGCTGGGCCGCTTCGATGTGCGGCAACAAGCGCTCGAGATCGCCTTCGAACAGGCTCTTGCCGAACCAGTCGGGCACGCCGTCGGCGAAGCGGGCGGGAGCGCCGGCCTCGTAGGGGCCGAGGATCCAGCCCATGCGCTCCTCGCGCAGGTAGTACGACTGGTCGGATTCGCGCAGCACGGCCAGTTCGCGGCCGCCGTTCTGGCGGTAGGCCTTCAGTTCGGGGGATTCGTCGTACACGATGTATTGGTGTTCGACCGGGATCGAGGGCACGTTGATGCCGAACATCCGGCCGGTCTGGCGGGCGTAGTTGCCGGTGGCGCACACCACGTGCTCGGCGATGATGTCGCCCTTGTTGGTGGTCAGGTGCCATTCGCCCGACGGGGTGCGCTTCACCGCCGTGACTTCGGTCTGCTCGTAGATCTCGGCGCCGCGGCTGCGGGCGCCCTTGCGCAGCGCCATGGTCAGGTCGGCCGGTGCGATGTGGCCGTCGTCCGGGTGGTACAGCGCGCCCACGATGTTCGGGGTGTCGCCACCGTTGCCGATCTCGGCCAGGGGCCACAGCTCTTTGACTTGCCTAGGTCCGATGACCTGGAAGGGCACGCCGATGGTGTTGGCCGTGCCGCAGTACTTCAGATATTCGTCCATGCGGTCGCGGTTCGTGGCGAGGCGTAGATTGCCGGTGACGTGGAAGCTCACGTCCTGGCCGGTCTCGGCGGGGAGGCGCTTGTAGAGATCGACCGAGTACTTGTGCAGCTGCCCGACCGTGTAGCTCATATTAAAGAGCGGTAGGAGACCGGCGGCGTGCCAGGTCGATCCTGCGGTCAATTCGGCACGCTCCAACAGAACGACGTCGGACCATCCTTTGAGGGCTAGATGATAGAGCGTGCTGACGCCTACCACACCGCCGCCAATGACGACGACGCGGGCATGAGTTTTCATGGACTTAAAATCTCCCAACGCAAATGCGCTCCGCAGTGTAACCAGCGCGCGGGTAAACACGAGGCTAATTGCGACAATCCCTTATAGAAACGCGCCAGCGTGGCCGCGCGGGGCGTCGCGGCCCATCATGCCGGGCGCCGATTCTGTCCGGAATACGACGTCGGCTTGTCAAAATAGGCTATCCCGATGCAGGAATGGCATAATGGATTGCCTGACCGTGCTCCCCGCTCCCGCTGATTCGATCCGGAGGCCCTTTGGAATCACCCGCCGTGCTGCGCAAATGCAAGTACGCGTTTCTGACGTTGCCCAACTACTCGCTGATCGCGGTGGCCAATGCCCTGGAGCCACTGCGCATGGCCAACCGGGTGGTGGGCCGGGAAGTCTACGAGTGGTCCGTCATCAGCATGGACGGCCGGGCGGCGGAGGCCAGCAGCGGCCTGACCTTGTCGCCCAGCGGGGCGCTCGACAAATTGGGGGCCGTGGACATTCTGTTCGTCTGCGGCGGCATCAACGTGCGCGAGGCGGTGTCGCCCGCCCTGCTGGCCGCGCTGCGCCGGCTGGCGGAGCGGAAGGTGCCGCTGGGGGCGCTGTGCACGGGCGGGTATGCGCTGGCGCGGGCCGGCCTGCTCGATAATTTCCGCGCCACCATCCATTGGGAGAACCTCTCGGCGCTGCGCGAGGAGTTCCCGCGCGTCCTCATCAGCGACCAGCTGTTCACCATCGATCGTGACCGGTTCACGTGCTCCGGCGGCACGGCGCCGCTCGATCTCATGCTGAACCTGATCCAGGCCAAACTCGGTCAGCGCATCTCGCAGCTGGTGTCCGAGCAATTCATCGTCGACCGGGTGCGCAAGGACACGGATCGGCAGTACATACCGCTGCGCGCCCAGATCGGCGTGTCGCACCGGGGCTTGATCCGCGTTGCGCAGCTGATGGAAGAGAACATCGAGAAGCCGCTGTCGCTCGAGAAGATCGCAAAGGCGACGGGGCTGTCCAGGCGGCAGATAGAGCGGCTGTTCAAGCGCGACCTGAACTGCGTGCCCAAGCGTTACTATTTGGAAATGCGTCTGCGGCGCGCGCGGGAATTGCTGCTGCAAACCTCCATGCCCATCATGGCCATCACCGCCGCGTGCGGATTTCAGTCGCCGCCGCATTTCTCCAAATGCTATCGCAACCAGTTCGGGCATCCCCCCAGTGCGGAGCGCAAGATCGGCGAGACCGAGGCGCAGATGGCTGTCGGCAGCAGGATCGGTGTCGCGGAGCGGGCGGGCCTTGCGGGCTGATGAGTCCGAGCGCGCCGCCTGGTTCAAGGAGGCGTATGGTCGGGCCTTGGCGTCGCTCGAGCGCGGCGACCCGGGCGCGGCCGAGGCGCAGCTGCGCCGCATTCAGGAGGCATGGCCCGGCGAGGTGAACAGTCTGCGCTTGCTGGGACTGGCCGTGGGGGCGCAGGGGCGCGGTGCCGAGGCGGTGCAATGGCTCGAGCAGGCCGTGGCCGCCGCGCCGGGATTCGTCCACGCGCACGTGGATCTGGCCAACGCCTATCGGGGCGAGGGGTTGGTCGCCGACGCCGCGGCGTCGTTGCGCAAGGCCGTTGCCCTCGAGCCCAACGGTCATGACCACTGGCGCCTGCTCGGCGATCTGCTGGTCGCCTGCGGCGAGTTCGGCGAGGCGAATCTGGCCTATGATCGCTTCATCGCCACGGATCCGCAGCTCAAGATCTTGGAGAACGCCGGCGCGCTCATGCACAGCGGCCGGCGCCCCGAGGCCGAGGCGATCTTCCGGCAGATTCTGCGCGGCAATCAGCAGCACATCGGGGCGCTATGCGGACTGGCCGCGGTGTCGTTGAGTGCGGGGTATCCGGTGGATGCCGAGCGGCTGCTGCGCCATGCGCTCAAGCAATCGCGGCACATGCCGTTGATCTGGCGCGGCCTCGCGCAAACCCTGTCGGAGGCGAGCCGGCCGGCGGAGGCGGAGACGGCGATCCGCCATTCGCTCCTGGTCGACCCGGGTGCGCCGGCCAGCTGGGTGCTGCTCGGCACGATCCTCGCCCACACCATGCGCCAGGAATTGGCGCTGGAGGCCTATCAACGGGCGCTCGACATCGACCCCTCGCAGATCCGCGTGGTTCTGTCCCAAGGGCATGTATTGAAGACGCTGGGGCGGCGCGCCGACGCCGAGGCGACGTACCGCGAGTGCATCAGGCGGGAACCGGACTTCGGGGAGGCCTATTACAGCCTCGCGGACCTGAAGAACTACACGTTCCCCGACGCGGATGTCGCGGCCATGCAGGCGGTTCTCGCCGCGGCGAAGACCTCGCGGCGGCCCACCGCGCAGCTGCAGTTCGCGTTGGGCCGCGCCTACGAGCAGCGGGAGCGACACGCGGAATCCTTTGCCCACTACGCGGCGGGCAATGCCGAGCGGCGGCTCGAAACGCCGTTCGACATCGCCGCCTTCGAGTTCAAGTCCAGGCGGGTCGCCGCGTTTTTCGACCGGGCGTTCTTCGGGGCGCGGGCCGGGCAGGGTTTCGTGGGGGCGGGTGGCGGGGCGGGCGGCGGGGTAGCCTACGGCGTACCCTTCGGGGGTCCCTACGGGGTACCGATATTCATCGTGGGGTTGCCGCGTTCGGGCTCGACGCTGGTCGAACAGGTGCTCGCCAGCCACTCGCAGGTGGAGGGCACGATGGAGTTGCCGAACCTGCTGACGCTGGTGCGCGAATTCGACCAGGCGGATCGCGCGGGCGACGCGTACCCGGAGTCGGTGGCGCGCGCGACGTCCGAGCGGCTGCGCGAGCTGGGGGCGCGGTACCTCGACGAGACGCGCATCTTTCGCAGCGACCGCCCGCGGTTCATCGACAAGATGCCCAACAATTTCAGCCACGTCGGGTTGATACACGCCATCCTGCCGGAAGCTTTCATCATCGACGTGCGCCGGCATCCCCTGGATGCGTGCTGGAGCGCGTACAAGCAGTACTTCGCGCAGGGGCAGTCGTTCACCTACGACCTCGAGGACCTCGGCCGCTACTACCGGGCCTATCTTGCCTTGATGGACCATTGGGACGCGGTGCTGCCGGGAAGGGTATTGCAAGTGTCATACGAAGCGCTGGTCGCCGACACGGAAGGGCAGGTGCGGCGCTTGCTGGCGCATTGCGGGCTCGCCTTCGAGGCGGCGTGCCTGCGTTTCCACGACAACAAGCGGGCCGTGCGCACCGCGAGTTCGGAGCAGGTGAGGATGCCGATCTACCGCTCAGGCATCGGTCAGTGGCGGCGTGTCGCGGCGCAGCTCGAGCCGCTGCGCCGGGTGCTCGGCGACAGCCTGGAGCGCTTCGAGCGATCCTAGCTGTTGTACAACCGTATAATTTCGATTGACGTGCGGCTTTCCAGCAAGTAATCATTGCGGCAGGGTTGCGGGACATCGGCAAGTGGGAGAGTCGGGATGAGACCACGCGCTAGTACGATCGGCGAGGATCCGCGGAGCGGGACCCTGCGCCTCGCCATTGCCGCCATTCTGTCGGGAGCGGCCATGGGTGGAGGAATGGCCGCCCACGCGGTAGACGCACCGGACGCGAGCCTGGAGGAGGTCGTCGTCACGGCCCGCAAGCACAGCGAGAATCTCCAGGACGTGCCGCAGAGCATCGATGTGTTCTCGAGCAAGGACCTGCAGAACCTCGACATCAGCCAGTTCGAGGATTACGCCACCCGTTCGCCCTCGATCTCGTACATCAGCATCGGCCCGGGTTACCAGCAGTTCTTCATGCGCGGCGTGTCGGACGGGAGCAACCCGAACGTGCAGAACACCTCAACCACCGGCCTGTATCTGGACGAGCAGTCGTTGGGTTACTTCGGCGGCATCCCCGATCTGCACATGTACGATCTGGAGAGAATCGAGGTCCTGAACGGTCCTCAGGGCACGCTGTATGGCGCCAGTTCCATGTCGGGGGCGGTGAAACTCATCACCAACAAGCCCGATCCGGACACTGTCAGCGGCGGACTCGACTACGACGGCGGTCAGATCGACGGCGGGGAGCGCAACAACACCGTCGAAGGATATCTGAACCTGCCGCTGATCGACGGCACCACGGCGCTGCGGGTGTCGGGCTTCTACATGCATCAGGGCGGCTTCATCGACAACCTGCTGAAGACCCGCGACTGGGTGGACGGTGCCGTCAGCAACAACGCGGAGTGGGCCGGCAACAACTACAACCGGGACACCACGTCGGGTGGACGCCTGGCGCTGCTGCACAAGTTCAGCGACGACTGGAAGGTGACCTTCTCCGGGGATTTTCAACATCAGAAGACCCACGGGGCCTGGGACCAGAACCCGAGCGTCGATGGCGAGCGCAACGTGGCGCGCTTCGGCCCGGAGGCCGGCGAGCGCTACAACCGACTCGCATCGCTGACCGTCGAGGGCGATGTGGGCATCGCCGACCTGATCTACGTCGGGGGCTATTGGAACCGCACGAACCATACGGTCAACGAATATTCGGAGTACGCGCAGTACGTCAACACGCCGAGCGTCACCGCCGCCAAGGTGCAGGGGTTCGCGTGCCAGACGTCGACCCCTGCGTACACCGGTTGCGCCGTGCCGACCATGTACACGGACTACCGCGACCACACCGACCGCTGGTCGCATGAGGTGCGGCTGCAATCGAAGCCGGGCGGCTCGACCCATTGGACCGTCGGCGCGTATCTCGAGCAGACCAAGGACCAGTACACCGACTTTTATCATTACCCCAACATCAATTTCCAAGGCCAGCAGGCGGCACAATACCTCGACTATTACGGCGGCACGCCGCTTCCGGAAGAGTGGTACAGCTACGTCTCGCGCACCGACAATCATCAGGTCGCGGCGTTCGGCGAGGTCACCCAGGATCTCACCGACAAGTGGAGCGTGATCTTCGGGCTGCGTTATTTCAGGTCGCACGACTCCAGTTCCAGCGAGTGGAGCGGCTATTTCTATGAGCCCAAGGTGCCGACGCCCACCGAGACCGTGTCGTTCTCCAAGGTCAACTTCAAGGGTGGCTTGAACTACAAGTACAGCGACAACACGTTGTACTACCTGTCGTTCGCGCAGGGCTTCCGCGACGGCGGGTTCAACACGGGCGCGGCGGGCAATCCCTTGGTGCCGCAGTCCTACCAGCCCGACACGCTCGACAGCTACGAGGCCGGCTGGAAGACCACGTTCGACGGCGGCCGGCTGCGCTGGAACGGCGCGGTGTACTACATGCCGTGGAAGGACTATCAGACGGCGGTGTTCGATCTCGCGATCTCGCCGGTGTCGTTCGACGCGAACATCGGGACGGCCCGCGTCTATGGCATCGAAACCAACATCGAGGCCACGCCGATCCGGGGCCTGACCGTGTCGTTGAGCTTGAGCTACAACGATTCGAAGATCACCAGCGACAAATATGCCAACGCGGATTTTCTGGTCGAGGCCGGCGAGCGGCTGCCGTTCGTGCCCCTGCTGAAGGGTACCTTCACGACGCGCTACGAATGGCCGCTGGGGCCCAATTTCAATGCCTATGGGCAGTTCGACGTTGCGCACACCGGCGACATGTGGAGCGATCTGAACGAGGCCAATCGGGAATTGCAACCGGCCTACAACCTGAGCAATATCCGCTGGGGCGTGAACAATGCGAAGGACACCTACGGTGTCGAGGCGTACATCGCGAATCTCGACAACACGCGGGCGGTGGTGTACATCAATCGGTACAACTACGACGGCCGTCAGACGACCAACGAACCGCGCGTCTTCGGCGTGAGGCTCAAGTATCGGTTTGGAGGGAAGACCTAGGCGGTGGGCACCATCGCCCGATCGATCCTCATCCTGGCCGCGGTCGCCGCGGCGCTTTCGCTTCTTTCCGGTGCGCTGGTTGCTCCTGGATAAATTCGAATCGTGGCGCTATGCGCCGCAGGTGACGGCGCCGACGCTGCTGCTCGCGGCCGAGTACGACGACATCATTCCGAGTGCGAGCACCCGGCTTCTCTACGAGCATTTGCCGAAGTCACTGGCCACCCTGATCGTCGTTCCGGACGCGGGTCACAACACCATCTCCGACACGAGCGAGTACGTGGGGCTGTTGCGCGGGAGTCCGTGAGCCGGCGGGGCCGTCGCCGGGCCATCCGGCAACGAGACCACCCTGGTGTTGCACCATAACGGCTCGGGACCTCAAATTGTCATGAAGCGTCGCGACACTACACCTCGTTCGAGGGAATCCGCTGTCAAGTAATCGCCTGAGATATCGTGAGTGCGTCTCCTACGTGTTTCAGTTGACAATAAATCCCGTGCGGACTATGTTTTCTGTGACGGAGTTCCATCGACGGTTTGTTTCTCAACGATTGAGTAACGAGGTAGCGCAACATGGAAGAAACTGCACTCGGTGCAAGGCCGGCGCAATCACCGTGGCAATCGATGACCATCGACACGCCGCGTATCCATATTCCCTTGGACGCGGCCTGTGCCAAGCGGTCGGCGCAAAACATCCGGCGATGGCAGGACTATCTGCCCACCGAGTGCGTTCGCACAATGGTCAGGTTGGGGTGGGATTACACGACCTAAGCTGAGTCTGATTACCCACATTCTTGCGCTGCAATCATCCGTCTGAGTCATGCGTGAACCCAACGGATGGAACTGTCTCCGATTGATGCGTCGCGACGAGACTTTAACGAACGCACGGGCATACTCCGGCTTACCGATGACCACCGCAGCGTATAACGAAACCAACCCGTTTGCTGTCAGATTCAATGGCCCGAAGGGTGTGACAAGCTACCTACTTGGCCATCAGCCGAAGTCGTTCGATTGGCGTGCCCGGAGCGCGAAACCGCATCCGCTCAAAAAGGTTCCGGAAGATGCTTATCGCCTCGCCTGCGAGACGTTGAACCAAATCATCGATATCGGAAATTGACCCCTGTCGACGCCGTCTACGCTAGGGCGCCGGCATCCGCGCCGCCACCTTCGCGGCCGCGAATGACCCGTCGATCGTCGCGGTCGCGCCATCCACGCCCTCGGGCCACCTGACGCGTAATCGTCCTCGTCCGCCCTCGGGGCCGGACCCCGTAACGACCAGGCTCGCGCGCACGATGCCGTGGCGTCCCGGCGGGCGGTCGATGCGGCCGCTGACCGAGACGTCCTCGACCCAGCGCACGGCGTTCAGGCTCACGCGAGCGAGATCGTTGCCGCCCTCGGCCGCGGCGTCGCCCGTGCGGGTGATGCGGAATGTTCCGCCCCGCAAGCCGACGCCCGTTCCCGACGAGTTGTAGTTGATGCGCGGGACCAGGTCGCCCGCCGTGAGCACGGCCGCCGCGACCATTCGCAATTGCTCCGCGTTCGCCTGGTTGCCCGGCATCGCGAGCGCAGGTTCCAGCCCGCTCACGTGCGCCGCGAACCGCGACACCAGCCGCAGCGGCGGCACCTGCGCCGCACACGTCGTGTCGCCGAGCGACGTCGTCGCGAAGAAGCGTTGCACGATGCCGGCCGCACAGGCGCTGCGTCCGTGGGGGAGGGCGTTCACATGGAACCCATTCGCGATCCGCACCTGCATGCCGTGTTTGAACGCCGCCGCCACCGCGGCGCCGTCGGCCAGGGTGGTAATGTTGTCGAGTTCACCCGAGATGACCAGTGCCGGGATGTCTGGATACACGGCATCCAGACCCACCCGCGAAGCGGGATGGGTGGCCGGCGCCACCGGCCATCCGACACATTGGTCAAGGAAACTATAATCCAGTGGCATGGCGCGGTATTCATCGATGGTGAAGGGCGCGTAGGTGTCCGGATGGGTGCGTTGTCGCTCCGCGACGGCGCGATCACGATCGAGCCTGCGCTCCGCGGGCGGCAGTTGCATGTCGACGATCTGCGGCGGGTCCTGGCACATGACGGCGGCCGCCAGACCCGCACTCCACTTGGTTGCGTCGGCCGTGGGGTCGCGCGAGTCCACGGCGGACACCGTTTCCGCCATCAGCCGCAGCAAGGGCGCGCGATCACCGTGGGCGAACGCGCGCGCCGCGGCGTCGGTCTCGCGCGCGGTGGTGAGGGTGGGCGCGCTGCCATACATGACGATGGCCAGTTGGGTGGCATCGGCACGAAACTCGCGCGGGCGGCCGTCGACGTCGGGCGCCGTCGCCGGGACGGGGTGAGCACGCAGCTCCGTGAGCGCGGCCTCGATGTGTTCGATCGACGAGCCGGGCAGCGCCCTGCATCCGGGCGAGCGTTCGCAGGCAAGATTGAATTTCTCGCGCATGGCGGGGGCGTAGCTCGGATACCAGGCGTAGTCGGCTCCATTCAGAGGATAGGCGCCGTCGAGCACGATGGATCGCAGCGCGTCGGGATGCCGCACCGCGAACACCTGCTCGAAATAGGTGCCGTACGAATCGCCGTAGAGGTCGACCTTGCCGACGCGCAGGGCGTCCAAAATCGCCGCCAGATCATCCGCGGCATATGTGGTGCTGTAGAGCGATGCTCGCTCGCCCAAGGATTCGCCGCAGCGCGCGACCAACTCGACGGTCCAGTGGTCCCCCGTTTGCAGCGCCCGGCAATCCAGCGCGCCGGATCGGCCGGTGCCGCGGTTGTCCATGATGAGGACGTCGCGCGTCGCTCGCAGCGGTTCGAACAGGGCGAGATATTCGTCGCGGGACTGCGTGGCGGGATAACCGGGGCCGCCCTCGGTGGCGACCAGCGTGCCCTGGGCCTTGCCGCGCCGCGTATGCGGATAGAACTCGACCTGGATCGTGACCGTGCCCGGCACGGCGCCCATGGGGTCGAGCGGCCGTTCGAGCTTGCCACAGAGGGCCACGACGTCTTCACAGGGACGCAGTTCCAAAGAACCGACCCGCCGGGGCGCTGCTGGGGGCGCCTTCTCGATCCAGGGGTTGACGTGGCCAAGGCCGGGCGTGGGCAAGGTTATGGTGAACGCAAGCGCGAGCGCCGCGGGCAGGGCGAGGCGGCGGCGGCTCCGTGGGCCGGCGAAACCGACGGGCTGCCAGCTAAAAATTCGATCGGTCAAGTCGCCGCCATGGGGTTTGTGTTCCGAACGGGCGCTCGGGCGATCCGCTGTCGTTTATATTGTCGAAAAGGTCGCTTCGGAGCAATGGCTCCGCCCCGAATGTTGCTATCTTAATAAGCATCTGAAATCTCGATGAAAACCAGGAACCTGTGTATGAACGCTCGCCCTGTATTTAACGCCCGTGAAGAGATGTTGAGCCGGCTGCGCGCTCGCAAACCTGCCACCGCCCTGGAGCGGGACTTCTATGTGAGCCCCGAGGACTATCAGATCGATCTCGAGATGATCTGGTACCGAGATTGGTTGTTCATCGGCCACGATTGCGAAGTCGCCAAGACCGGCGACTACCTCACCGTACAGATCGGCGAATACCCGGTCATCGTCGTGCGTGATCGCGAGGGCGCACTGCGTGGCTTCCACAACTCGTGCCGCCATCGCGGCTCACGCATCTGCTCCGAGGAACATGGCAAGGCTGCGCGGCTCGTGTGCCCGTACCACCAGTGGACCTACGCTCTCGACGGCCGGTTGCTGGCGGCGCGCGAGATGGGCGAGACGTTCGACAAGACCCAGTACGGGCTGAAGCCCGTCCACGTGGCCAGCGTCGCCGGCTACATCTTCGTCTGTGTCGCGAAGGTCGCGCCCGATTTCGAACCGGTGCGCAAGCACCTCGAGCCGTACTTCGCGCCGCACAAGTTGGAGAACACCAAGGTCGCCTTCGAGATCACGATCGTCGAGAACGCCAATTGGAAGCTCGTGTGGGAGAACAACCGCGAGTGTTACCACTGCGCCGGCAACCATCCTGAATTGATCATCACCTTCCCGGAAGACCCGACCATCACCGGTGTCGATGGTGGCTTCAGCAATCCGCACATCGCATCGAAGTGGAAGCATTGGGAGTCGATCGGCCTGCCGAGCAAATTCCACATCTCGGACGACGGCCAGTACCGCACCGCGCGGTATCCGCTGAACCCGGGCACCACGTGCTACACCATGGACGGCAAGGCCGCCGTGGCGCGCCCCTTGACCGACACGATCACCGAGCCCGACATCGGCTCCTTGCTGCTGTTCCACTTCCCGACGACCTGGAACCACATCATGGCCGATCACGCGACGACCTTCCGTCTGTTGCCCCTGTCGCCGACCACCACCCAGTTGACGACCAAATGGCTGGTACACAAGGATGCCGTGGAAGGCGTCGATTACGACGTGAAGCGCTTGACGGAAGTGTGGTTGGCGACCAACGATGAGGATCGCCGGGTGTGCCAGGAGAATCAGATCGGCGTCAACTCGCCGGCGTATGCTCCTGCTCCTTACTCGACCATCCACGAAGCCGGCGTCACGCAGTTCGTCGACTGGTATGCAACGCACCTCGAAGAGCGTTTGACCGAAGATGCGAAGTAACGCGGTTTGATGCGACACGCAGGGCCCTTCTTCGGGAAGGGCCCGTGAAGTACTCCGCATGGTCGTTGGTGCGTGGCGCCCTGTCCGGGCATCGCCACTGGGCACCGGCGTGGCGCGACGCTTCCCCGAAACCCCGCTACGACGTCATCATCGTGGGCGGCGGCGGCCATGGGCTGGCGACGGCGTATTACCTTGCCAAGAATCACCGCATCACCAATGTCGCGGTCATCGAGCGGGGATGGATCGGCGGCGGCAACACCGGGCGCAACACCACCATCGTGCGCTCCAATTACCTGTTCCCCGAAAGCGCGCGTCTCTACGATTTCTCGCTGAAATTGTACGAGGGGCTGTCCCACGATCTGAATTTCAACATCATGTTGAGCCAGCGCGGACTCGTGATGCTGGCGCACAGCCGCCACGATCTCGATTCCATGTCGCGCTGGGCGAATGCCATGCGCATGAACGGCATCACCGCCGAGATCCTGACGCGCGATCAAGTGCAGGAGATGGCGCCCGCCCTCGACATGTCGGCGAACGCGCGCCTGCCGATTCTCGGCGGTTTCACCCAGCGCCGCGCCGGCACGGCGCGCCACGATGCCGTTGCCTGGGGTTATGCGCGCGCGGCCTCGGCCTTGGGCGTCGACATCATCCAGAACTGCGAAGTGCGCGGCTTTCTGCAGCAGGACGGCAAGGTCGTGGGGGTGGACACGACGCGCGGTGAGATTCGCGCCGAGCGGGTGGGCATCGCCGCGGCGGGACACAGCTCCGTGCTCGCGAAGCTGGCCGGCGTCAAACTTCCGGTCACCAGCTACGCCCTGCAGGCCATGGTGAGTGAGCCCATCAAGCCGATCCTGGACACCGTGGTGCTGTCGCCCGGCACCGGCGCCTATGTCAGCCAGTCCGACAAGGGCGAGATCGTGCTGGGCGCCATGCTCGACCTCTATCCTTCGTACGCGCAGCGCGGCAGCTTTGCCGTGAAGCAGGCCATCCTCGCGGCGTCTCTGGAGCTCTTTCCATCGTTCAGCCGCTTGCAGTTGCTGCGCCAATGGGCGGGCATCGTCGATGTGGTGCACGACTCGAGTCCCATCATCGGACCCTTGCCGATTCCGGGCTTGTTCATCAATTGCGGCTGGGGCACGGGCGGGTTCAAGGCCATTCCGGTCGGCGGCTGGACGCTCGCGCACGTGCTCGCCACCGGCAAGAGTCATCCGCTCGCGGAGCCGTTCCAGCTGGAGCGCTTCATCACCGGCCGGTTGATCGACGAAGCCGCCGCGTCGGGCATCGCGCACTAGCGGCGGGACATGATCTCATGATGCAAATTCCCTGTATCTGCTGTGGTCCGCGCGACGAGAGCGAATTCGTCTGCGGCGGCACCTCCCACATGCGGCGTCCCGAGCTGGGCGAAAGCGATGCGGCGTGGGGTGATTATTTGTTCTTCCGCGACAATCCCAAGGGGCTGCACCTGGAGCGTTGGCGACATGTGAATGGCTGCGGCGTGTGGTTCAACGTGGCGCGCAACACCGTGAGCCATGAGGTGACGGCGGTCTACGCCATGACCGATGCGCCGCCGACCGGGTCTGTGCCGACTGCGTCTGTGCCGCCGACTGGGTCGTCATCATGAGCGGCAAGCGTCTCGACGCGCCGCACGGTTCGCGGATCGAGCGCACGCGCCGCCTGTCGTTCGAGTTCAACGGCGCGCCCCTGACCGGGTTTGCGGGCGACACGCTGGCGTCGGCGCTGCTCGCGAACGGCGTGCAACGGGTGGGGCGCAGCTTCAAGCTGCATCGGCCGCGCGGGATCTTTTCGTGCGGCGTCGAGGAGCCCAGCGCCTTGGTGGATGTGGGTGTCGGCGGCCGTCGGACGCCGAATCAGCGGGCGACCTTGGTCGAACTGCAGGAAGGACTCACCGCGGTCAGTGTGAATTGTTGGCCGAGCGTGGGCTTCGATCTGGGCGCCATCAACAGCAAGATGTCCGCGCTGCTGCCTGCGGGCTTTTACTACAAGACGTTCAAGTGGCCGAACTGGCATGTGTTCGAGCCTGCGATTCGCCGCATGGCCGGGTTGGGCCGCGCGTCCGGTGAGCTGGACCCCGATCGCTACGAGGAGGTTGCCGCCACCGCGGACGTGCTGGTGGTGGGCGGCGGCATCGCGGGGCTGACGGCCGCGGTGTCGGCGGCCACGGCGGGCGCGCGAACCGTCTTGTTGACGAGTGGTGCGTCGCTCGGCGGTTCGCTCGGTTGGCGCGGCGATACGAGGGTGGAGGAGCTCGTTGCCCGGGTTGAGCGTGCGGGCGTGCAGATCCTGACACGGACCATGGCGTTCGGCGTCTACGATCACGGCCTGGTCTGTGCGCGCGAGACGCTGCCGCAGCCCGCGACCCTGCCGCAGCCCGGGCTGTCCGCGGGCGGCGTCCTGCGCGAACGCTTGTGGAAGATCCGCGCGCGCCACATCGTGGCCGCCGCCGGGGCGTTCGAGCGGCCCATGCTGTTTCCCAACAACGATCTGCCGGGCGTGATGCTGGCGGGCGCCGTCGACAAGTATGCGCATGCCTACGGCGTAGCCTGCGGCGAGCGCGTGGTCATCGCCGCGAACAGCGATTCGGCCTATCGCGTGGCCGAGTCGTTGCGCGCCGCCGGCGTGAACGTGACCGCGCTGATCGATCGTCGTTTGCCCGTCGACATCGGCGCGACCGTCGCGGGTGTGCGCGTGCTGACCGGCGCCGGCATCGCGAAGGTCAGCGGCTCGCGGGCGGTCAAGAGTTGCCGGATCATTGCCACCGAGTCCGACGGGGTGCCCGCCGAAACCTTGGAATGCGATCTGATCCTGAGCGCCGGCGGCCACGCACCGGCGGTGCACTTGCACTCGCAGGCGGGCGGCAAGCTCACCTGGGTCGAGGAATCCGCGATGTTCGTGCCCGACGGTTCCGCGCCCGGGTTGTCGAGCGTAGGGGCCTGTGCCGGCATCTTCGATCCTGCGGCGGCCATGGAGCACGCCGATGCCGTGGGCCGTGCGCTCGCGAGCGGGCGCGCGCCGCCGCCGGCGACCGTGCGGGGCATCGGCCGGTCGCTCGCCGCCACCCATGTGCATGGGGTCGTCGGCAAGCAGTTCGTCGACCTGCAGAACGACGTGGCGATGGGCGACGTGGGGCTCGCCGCCCAGGAGAATTACCGCTCGGTCGAGCATCTGAAGCGGTACACCACGACCGGGATGGGCACCGACCAGGGCAAGACCAGCAACATCAACGCGCTCGTTTTGATGGGCGAGTTCACGGGTCGCGAGCCGGCGGAAGTCGGCACCACGAAATTCCGTCCGCCGTTCGCACCGGTCACGCTGGGTTTGCTGGTGGGCCGGCGCGTGGGCTCGCTGTATCGGCCGCTCAAGCGATTGCCGGCCGATCGCTGGCACGAAGAGCGCGGCGCGCTGTTCGAGCAATTCGGCAGTTGGTATCGGCCGGCGGCCTATCCGCTGCCCGGTGAGACGCTGCAGACCGCGGCACAGCGCGAGGCGCTCGGCGTGCGCCGCCGCGTCGGCATTCTCGATGGGTCACCCTTGGGCAAGCTCGAGATCTTCGGCCCCGACGCGGCGGCGTTTCTCGATCTGATGTATGTCGGCACGATGTCGACGCTGGCTGTCGGCCAGGCGCGGTACGGCGTGCTGCTCAACGAAAACGGCATCGTGATGGACGATGGCATCGTCGCGCGGCTGGGCGAGCACCACTTTTGGGTGAACACCACCAGTGCAGGCGTCGAGCGCACGACGGCTGCCTTCGAAGAGTGGCTGCAGTGCGAGTATACGAGCCTGCGCGTGGCGGTCACGTCGGTGACCTCGCGGTGGGGTAATGTCACGGTTGCCGGCCCTGCGGCTTGGAAGCTGCT
Organism: Gammaproteobacteria bacterium; assembly: GCA_003164785.1. GTDB lineage: Bacteria > Pseudomonadota > Gammaproteobacteria > Steroidobacterales > Steroidobacteraceae > Bog-1198. Next base: position 55,383 of record PLUE01000037.1, read on the forward strand.
CGCCGCCGGCGGCTTCGATGCTTCATTCGCGCCGCAGACGATGAAGCACATGACGCTGCGCAGCGGCGCGCTCGATGGCGTGCCGTTGCGCGTGCTGCGCGCCAGCTTCAGCGGCGAACTCGGCTATGAAATCAATGTACCGGTGGACCATGTGGAGGAGCTGCTGCAGCGCCTGTGGTCTCACGCCGCCGAGTTCGACGCCATTCCCTATGGGATCGAGGCACTCGAGATCATGCGCACCGAGAAAGGGTTCATTCACATCGGCACGGATACGGACGGCACCACGCTGCCGGGCGATGTGGGTTTCGCCCGGGCGGTGGATCGCAAGCGTGCCAACTTCGTCGGCCGGCGCTCCTTGCTGCGACCCGCCGCGCTGGATCCGAATCGGGCGCAGTTGGTTGCGCTGTCCCCGAGCGACGGACGCACCCAGTTGCCCGTGGGGGCGCAGATCGCGGCGGCCATGCCGCCCACCCAAACCGAGGGACACGTGACGTCGAGCTACATGAGTCCCTCGCTGGGCGCGCCGGTGGCTCTGGGCATGCTGGTGCGCGGATCTGCGCGCCTGGGTGAACGCGTGCGCGTGCACCACCTCGGCACGACGATCGAGGCGGTGGTGGTCAAGGCGCCTTTCATCGATCCGACCGGCGCCTTGTTGAGCGCGGCGACATGAACACGAGTACTGAATTGAACGTGGAAATGGCCGGCCTCTCGGTGTCGCTGGATCGGTCGCTGTCGGTTGCATCGCTGCGGCACTTCGCGGCCGGCGCGGGCTTTGCCGGTGACATCATCGGTGCGCCGCTGCCGGAGCGTCTGCAGGCGGTCGCGGTGGCGTCGGGCATCCTCGCCTGGCGCAGCCCGACGGAAACGCTGGTGGTGAGCCAGGACGCCGGCCGCTTCGCGGCGCTGGAGGCAGGATTGGTCGGACGCACGGACGTGTCCTTCGTAGACCAGACGGGCGGCATTTGGATTTGGAGAATCACGGGCGAGCGGGCTTCCGAAGTGCTCGCGCGGCTGGGCGCGACGTCGGCCATACCCGCAGTCGGCCACGCGCTGACGAGCCGGCTGGCCGAACTGACCGTCATGGCGCTGTGCATGCGCGCAGGCGAGATCTTGCTTCTGGTCGATCGGGTCTACAGTGCGCATTTGATGGGATGGGTGCGGGAGACGGTGGCGGATTTCTAATGAATGCCTGATCTTGGGGGTGGGATATGAGTCGATTGGTCCTCTGCATGACCTTGATTCTGGCGGGCGTATCGAGCCAGGGCGCTCCCATCGCGACGGTCCCCGGACCCTTGCCAAAGCCGGCGACGTCCCTTTACCTCGATGGGCGGGTGCTGTACCAGGCGCCGTGATCTTCTGGCTCGAGTCCCTCTGCGGACCGGGCCGCTGCCCGGTGAAGCGGCCCGGTCTAGGCTAGGGGAAGGCTTTGCGCGGGGTGTGCGGTTGGTTGACGAGCGATTCCGGCTTGCTGCCGGCGTCCCAACCCCGAATCACGGCGGCGAGGTACGTCACGGTTCCCTTCAGCGTGAGATCGGTCTCGCCGGCAATATGCGGCGTGATCAGGGCCTGCGGGAACGCCATCAGGGGATTGCCCGGCTTCCCGGGCGCCGTGCGCAGCACGTCCAATCCGACCGCCGAGATTTGACCGCTGCGGATCGCCGCACAGAGGGCCGCCTCGTCCACCACATTGCCGCGCGCGACATTGATGAGAATCGCGCCGTGTTTCGCGGACGCCAGTACAGAGGCATCGAACAGATTCTCATTCTCGCGGCTGCCCGGTATGCAGATCACGATGTAATCCGCGTCGGCGATGGCACGCTTCAATTCATGGGCGGGATGGACGGTAACGCCGTCCGGTGGCAGAGCGGTGTCCCCGTTGGTCGCGACCAGGGTCATCCCGAAGGGTCGCAGCCGATCGACGAGATGCCGACCGATGCTGCCAAGTCCGACGATGCAGACCGTCTTGCCGCTGAGCGATTGGTTGGAGGTGCCGACTGCGTCCGTGTTGGAGCGCAGTGCAGCGACGAGGTGCCGCGACGCTCCGATGAGCAGCATGACGGCGAATTCGGCAACGGATGCGGCATTGCCGGTGCGTCCGGCCGGTGCATTCGACACCCAGATGCCCAAGTCGTCGGCCGCATCCGTGTCGACCGACTCGAAGCCGGCGCTCACGGTCTGTATGAGCTCCAGTTCGGCCAGGGGCTCGACGACTGCCCGCGAAACGGCGCCAAGCGCGAGCAAAATACGAATGTCTCCGGCCGGTGCCGGTGCGTCCGCAGGCCATGACAGGAACTGGTGGGCGCTCAGAGCCGGGCCGAGCGCCTTAAACAGCTGGATGGCATACGCGCTCTGAGGATGACGGAAGGCGATTTTCATGACGCAGTCTGGGGCAAGTATTGCCGCGACACTGTCCGGTAACGCACGCGGGCCCGCGGGATACCGCGCGCGTGGGTCAGCGGACAGACGCAACCAGCGCCGCACGCTAGGCTGTTTGCCCATCGCCCACTGTACCGGCCGGTTGCCCCAAGAGACATCATCATGACCTATCAGAGCCTTAATCCCGCCACGGGGAAAATAATGAAGTCCTACGCGGAGATATCCGATGCCGACTTCGAACGGAAAATAGTCGCTGCGGCGCAGTGCTACGAGGCATGGCGGCTCAAAAGCTATGCGGAGCGGGCGGTCATCGTCGCCCAAGCGGCGGCCATCCTGAAATCGCGTGTCGATGAGTTCGCCCACCCCATCACGCTCGAGATGGGCAAGCGCATCGGTGAGGCACGCGCAGAAGTCGAATTCAGCTCGAGGATTCTGACGTACTACGCCACGCACGCGGAGACATTCCTGGCGCCGGTCAAACTGAATCCGGAGGTCGGCGAGGCATACCTGGAAAGCAGTCCCATCGGCGTCATTTTCGGGGTCGAGCCTTGGAATTTTCCGTTTTACCAACTGGCGCGCGTCGCGGGGCCGCATCTGATGGCCGGCAACGTGCTGATCGTCAAGCATGCAAATAGCGTGCCGCAATGCGCAATCGCCTTCGAGCAACTGTGGGTGGATGCCGGTGCACCGGCGGGTTTGTACACGAACCTGTTCATCTCGCACGAGCAAAGCGACCGAATCATCGATGACCCGAGGATCAAAGGTGTCGCGCTCACCGGCAGCGTGGCGGCCGGCCGCTGTCTTGCCGCGCGCGCCGGTAGGAACCTCAAGGTGTCATCGATGGAACTCGGCGGCAGCGACGCATTCATCGTTCTGGAGGACGCGGATCTCGAGCACACGGTCAAATGGGCGGTCTGGGGCCGGATGTACAACACGGGCCAGACGTGCTGCGCCGCCAAGCGGTTCATCGTCGTGGAGGAACTCGCCGACAAATTCCTCGAGAAATTCCGCGCGGCGTTGGCTGCCCTCACACCGGGCGACCCGATGGACGAGAACACCACCCTGGGACCTATGTCCAGCGAGTGCGCGTTGGTGGATCTGTTGAATCAAGTCGACGGGGCGGTGGCCGGCGGAGCAACGGTGCTCCTGGGCGGCAAGCGCATCGATCGGCCCGGCTCGTACATGGAGCCGACCATCCTCACCGATATCCATAAGGACAATCTCGCCTTCAGGCAGGAATTCTTCGGCCCCGTGGCCTTGTTCTTCCGGGTCAAGAACGAAGAGGAGGCCATCGTGCTCGCGAACGACTCTGACTTCGGGTTGGGAGGCTCGGTCTTCACGAAGGATGTTGCCCGTGGGAAGCGCGTCGCGACGCGCGTCGAGACCGGCATGATGTTCATCAACAATATTTCCTGGTCCGATGCCGAGTTGCCGTTCGGCGGCATCAAGGACTCGGGTTATGGACGCGAACTCGGCAGCATGGGTATTCAGGAATTCGTGACCAAGAAACTGATCCGTACGGCGCATCTGGATGCGCCGGTTTGACGCTATCCACCGGAGCCCCGTCATGACGATAAGCGCCGCCTTACATCTTTTGAATGGGACTCTCTGTGATTGACAGGGGATCAGGCGACTGCCCGCTTGGGCTGGCCCACCCAATACTCCGGTCGTTTGTAATGCGCGTATAGGCCGACTTCGGCGTCCCGATCCAGGGGCGCGTCACTGTCGTACGTCGGCGCGTCCTTGAGGGATTGCCGATCGAGGGCGATGGTGACCGTCGATTCCGACCAGCTTACCTCCTGGATCCACTCCGGCGAAACCAGAACCTGGTGCCCCATCCACCAATTGCTCGTGTCCACGATCAGGTAGCGAATCGACCAGGTCAGGTCGTCCACGATAAATCCTTGGACGTGGCCGATCTCACCGTCCTTTGCACGGATGTGATACCCCTTGACCTCATTGCAGCTGCGCAAATGGGGGTCGGCATTTTCCGTGTCGCCGGTCGGTGCCTTGAGATAGCCCGAATAGCCGGGATAGACATCGGGGCCCATCCCAGTCGCCAGCGTGCCCGGATAGTTGCCTTCCCCCCACAAACCGGTACTGCCCCAATAATAGGGATAGCCGTAGTAACCGAGATAGCTTTTCTCGTACTGCCGCGAGATCGGCTTGTCGGTGTCGATGCTGGGACTGTTCTTGACTTGATCGCGCGTCACGTTGACGGGAAGGATGTCCGCGGCCCAACCGGGTTGACCGATGGAGTAGGGCGTGATGAGCACTTCGCGGCCACCGAGCCACGTGCTCGTGTCCGCGACGACGTAGCGGATGACCCACGCTTCATCGTCGAAGTAAAGGTCCACCACCTTCCCGATGGTTCCGTCGGTGGCTCCGATTGCGCAACCTTCCAAATCCTTCACCCGTCGTAACATGTGGCGAACTCCGTATGGGTCGTTGTGTAACAGTGGATCGATACCCTAGGGCATTGCCTGCTGCACGTCTGTCCGGTGACGCACTTGGGGCCCCTCGTGGGCGTCGGGCGTCAGGGGGAACCGACCGGAGGAGAGATCCGAAAATATGCAACGCGATGGCGATAAGCGTGTCATCTGTTGGTGGATCCAACGTCCCAGTGTCGTATAGGTGTGCCGCGAGATCGGGTCTGTGCCGGTAGATCACGTCTTGCCGTAGTTGTACGTCGATTTTCATTGGCGTCGCCTCCTTGAAGGGGCGTAAAGTGTGCTCCGCCGGGTGCACACGGTCGGTGCGGCAACACACCGACGTGGTTCGCCGCAGGCCGTTCACGGTATTCACGCATGTCGCTCGCGTCCGTGGACTATTATTGTCCGGGGCAAATACAAGCGGCTCGACACAAGGACACGCTCATGGCGAGAAAGGGATGTTTACTTTCGGGGAATCTATTCCTGGTGCTTCTCTGCGGCGTTTCCGCGCCGAGTTGGGCAGTACCAAGCTTCGCCCGTCAGACCGGCATGGCCTGCGCGGCGTGTCATACGGTCTTTCCGGAACTCACGCCGTTCGGGCGCGAGTTCAAGATCAACGGCTACGTACTCGACAACATCAAGCAGATCACGGGCATCGACGTGGACGACAAGCAGACGCTCGCGCTCAATTCCATCCCGCCGATCAGTGCGATGCTCCAGGTGTCGTATACGCACACCGCCAAGGCGCTTCCGGACAGCGCCTTGCCCGCCGCATTGGCCAAGGACGGGGAAGTGTTGTTCCCGCAGCAGGTCAGCCTTTTCTATGCCGGCAAGATCGCCAGCGAGTTGGGTGCCTTCATGCAACTGACCTACGACGGTGCGGCGGATCATTTCGGGTTCGACAATACGGACGTCCGCTACGCCCACCATCTGTCTTTCGGAGGCGCGAACGCGAACGACCATCAGATGATCCTCGGCGTGACGCTCAACAATAACCCCACGGTGCAGGACCCGTGGAACACGACGCCGGCATGGGGGTTCCCGTATTCGAACAGCAGCGTGGCGCCGGGCCAGATCGCGTCTTCGCAGGTCGATGGCCGCCTGGGCCAGAGCGTCGCGGGCATTGGTGTCTACACGTGGTTCGACGATCATCTGTATGCGGAGATCACCGGATACACGGCCGCGGTGGTCGGCGGTGCTCATCCGCTCGACAGCACCCAGAGCAACGTGATTCACGGTCTGTCTCCTTATTGGCGGTTGGTCTACGAGGAGCGATGGGATCGCAATTCCCTGTCCCTGGGTACGTACGGCTTGGTCACGCGCGTGCATCCCGGCAACGGTACGGCCCTGCAAGGCGCGACCGATCAATACAAGGATGCGGCCGCGGACGTGCAGTATCAATTTATCGGCGAGGACCATCTGGCGACGGTGCTGGCGACGTACATCCACGAAAACCAGAACCTGAACGCGAGCCTGGCCGACCAGTTCTCGGCAAACCCCAGCGACACCTTGAAGACGCTCAAGCTCACGGGCGAGTACATGTATCGCCGGCGGATCGGGGGCACGTTGGGTTATTTCAACACGACAGGCAGCGCCGATACGCTGCTCTACACGGCCGCGCCGGTGACCGGCAGTGCCAACAACAGTCCCAACACCAGCGGCTATATTGCCGAGGTCAACTATCTGCCATGGCTCAACGTGAAGCTGCAGATGCAGTACGTGGCCTACGAGAAATTCAACGGACTGAAGACCAACTACGACGGGACGGGACGCAACGCGTCCGACAACAACACGTTATACGCGCTCGTCTGGCTGAATTACTGAGGGATCCCCATGAAACAGTCACCGATACCTTACGGCGTCTTGATCGGGGCCGCGCTCTATGCGTTCAGCGGTGCGGGTCATGCGGCTGCGGACGTCGCCGCCGACACGCAGAAGGAGGCCCTGCAAAAGACCATCGAGACCTGCACGATCTGTCACGGTGCCGGTGGTCGAAGCGTCTCGCCCACCTTCCCGAATCTGGCGGGGCAGATGGCCCCGTACATCGAGTTGCAGTTGCATGCCTTCAAGGATCAAACCCGGGCCGATCCCGATGCGCAGGCCTACATGTGGGGGATGGCGTCGCAACTGAACGATGGGTCGATCAGCGGTCTCGCCGAGTATTTCTCCAAACAATCCGCTGCGCCGGGCCGAAGCGGCAATGCCGCCCTCATCGCCAGGGGTAAACAGATCTTCACGGAGGGAGTCCCCGCACGCCAAATCGTCGCCTGTGCATCGTGTCATGGTGCCAATGCCGAGGGGAACGGGCCGTTTCCGCGCCTGGCCGGGCAGCATGCGCCCTATCTGCTCAAGCAGCTTTTCGTGATTCAAAGTGTGCTGAGGACCGCTCCGGTGATGCACGGCGTGATCAAGGACCTGACCAAGGAGCAGATGCAGGCTGTGGTCGCCTACTTGGAGTCGGTGTAGGGTGTCGCCTTGGTCGGCCGCCTCTGTGCGGCATTGGACAGAGTTCGTCGCGACATCGGCGTGAAATTGGCGCATGGTACCGGGCGTTGGACTCATCGAAAACAGGAGCATCGCCATCAGAACATCGAACGACCATGTAGTCGGCATGCCCTTTTTTCGGGGTCGAATCGGCGCAAGGGGAGTTGAGGCGCGATGCGGCCTGGCGTCATGAGCGGGTCGCCACCGCCGCCTACCACCTTGCGCAGCGCCGTGGCTTCCAGCCGGGCCGGGAGGCGCAGGAATGGCTGGCTGCGGAGCGTCAAACCGACGTGGTCGACGCAGGTGAAGCGCGGTAGCCCATGAGCGAGATCCCGGGTTTCGATTCCCTTTCCGAGCTGGCGCTGAATTTGCGATGGTCTTGGAATCATGCCACCGATCGTCTGTGGGAACAGCTCGATCCGGCGCAGTGGAAGCTCACGCAGAATCCCTGGAGCGTGCTGCAGACCGTTTCCCGGGACAAGCTCCGGGAGGTCCTGGCGGACCCTGAATTTCGCGACACTGTCGGCAGGTTGGTCGAAGAAAGACGCGCGGCGATCCGAGCGCCGGCATGGTTCCAAAACGTCCACCCGTCCTCGGCGCTCAATTGCGTGGCGTACTTCAGCATGGAATACATGGTGAGCGAGGCCCTGCCGATCTACTCGGGTGGGCTCGGAAACGTCGCCGGCGACCAGCTGAAAGCGGCCAGCGACTTGGGCGTGCCCATCGTCGGCGTGGGTCTGCTCTATGCGCAGGGCTATTTCCGGCAGGTGATCGACCGGGCGGGCGCCCAGGAAGCGCTATACCCCTATAACGACCCCGGTCAGCTGCCCATCGCTCCCCTGCGTCACGCGAACGGCGAGTGGCTGCGATTGGAGGTGGTGCTATCCGGCTATTCGGTGTGGCTGCGCGCCTGGCAGGTCGAGGTGGGTCGGTTGAAGCTCTACCTGCTCGACAGCAACGATATGGCGAACACGGCGCCATTTCGCGGGATCACGAGCCAGCTCTACGGCGGCGGCTCGGTATTGCGCCTGCAGCAGGAGTTGATTCTCGGGATCGGCGGTTGGCGGCTACTGACCGCCCTGGGCGTCAGTCCGGACGTGTGCCATCTGAACGAGGGGCATGCCGGGTTCGCGATTCTCGAGCGGGCGCGAACGAGGATGATGACGACCGGCGAGGCGTTCGAAGCCGCCTTGACGACCACGCGAGCGGGCAACGTCTTCACCACGCACACCGCGGTGCCCGCCGGTTTCGATTGCTTCGCGCCGCCGTTGATCGAGCAGTATCTCGGTCATTACGCGACAAGCGCGCTGCATATTTCCGTGCCCGAACTGCTTGCGTTGGGCCGTTTGAATCCGGACGATGCCGCCGAGCCTTTCAACATGGCCTACCTGGCGATACGCGGCAGTGGAATGGTCAACGGTGTCAGTCAATTGCACGGTGAGGTGAGCCGCGGTATTTTCGAGCCGATGTTTCCGCGCTGGCCGCGGGACGAGGTACCCATCGGTCATGTCACCAATGGCGTCCACGTGCCGAGTTGGGATGGTGTGGAGGCGGATGCGATGTGGACCGCCAGCTGTGGCAAGGAACGGTGGCTGGGCGACGTGGACGAGCTGCCCGAGCGCATTCGTCGCATACCGGACACGACGATCTGGAGTTCCCGCCAAGCGGCGCGAAAATCCCTGATCGAATACGCGCGAGAGCGGCTGGCGATGCAGCTGGCGGCATCGGGGAGCGATAGCGAGGAGATCGAGAGGGCGCGACACTGCTTCCGTGACGACACGCTGACGCTGGGCTTTGCGCGTCGATTTGCGACCTACAAGAGACCGAATCTACTGCTTTGGAACCAGGACAGGCTGGTTCGTTTGCTGACGGATACGCGACGACCGGTGCAGCTCATCCTGGCGGGCAAAGCGCATCCGGCCGATGGGGCGGGACAGGCGCTCATCAAGCAATGGATCGAATTCATCCGCCGGCCCGAAGTGAGTTCCCATGTCATTTTTCTGAGCGACTACGACATGTTGTTGACCGAACGTCTGGTGCAGGGCGTCGACGTCTGGATCAATACGCCCCAGCGTCCATGGGAGGCTTGTGGGACCAGCGGGATGAAGGTGCTGGTGAACGGCGGACTCAACCTGTCGGAACTCGATGGGTGGTGGGCGGAAGCCTACAATCCGGGCGTGGGTTGGGCGTTGGGCGACGGGTTGAACCATGATGGCGATGCTGCCTGGGATGCGCGGGATGCTTCGCAATTGTTCGACAGGCTCGAGGCTGAGGTGATTCCGGAGTTCTACTCGCGCGACGCGAGTGCCGTGCCGCGAGCCTGGGTCAACCGCGTGCGCGAAAGCATGGCGAGTCTGACAGGGACGTATTCCGCGAATCGCAGTGTGCGCCAGTATGTCGAGCAATGTTATTTGCCGGCGGCCAGTGCATACCGGGCGCGAGCGGATCATGACGGGGCCTTGGGATTACAGATGACCCGTTGGAAACAGACCTTGACGAAAGCGTGGCCGAGTGTCCGATTGGGCCGTGCCGAGATTGGCGAGGCCGATGGACGATGGGAATTCACCGTGGAAGCGACCCTCGGCGCGCTCGACCCGGACTCGGTGCTCGTCGAACTCTGCGCCCAACCGGACAGTGCCGGAGTGTCCTGCCGGCAAGAAATGGCGCGTGCGGCGCGTGCGACGGGTGCGAGCGATCCGGAGGGGAGATACCTGTATTCGGCAAGCATCCCCGCGGGTCGCCCGTCCAGCGACTATACCGTGAGGATTCGTCCCGTATTCGCGGGAGTCAACGTGCCGCTCGAGATTGGACTGGTGCTCTGGGAACGATGATGACGACCAGTCAAGGTTCGGATCGGGGGATCTGAAGGAGATCCTTTGGAACTTTGGGAGCCTCGGGGGTAGGGTGTCATCCCTCGCGAGCGTCATGCCCTAGGTATCTATTCCGAACCGATCGATCCAGTACGCAATGGGCAGACCGACACGCGCTTTGTCGTTGGGTTTCGCGGCCAGTGTCTGGGGCGCGACACATTATTCACGGATTCAAGGTTCGATCATGCAACGCCGATGCATTAGAGCGTGCTGGCTATGCGAAGGTCAATCCACTGGTGCTTTACGGGTGCAATGGAGGGTGCATTGCCTGGTTGTGGTTGGTGCGAAGTCTACGCCGTGACCTCTTGGTTACCACAGAACCTCGGGGCTCATTATTCGCTCCCAGGACCTCACCGAAACTGCAGCTATGAGGGCATTTTGGTGGTGATTTGGCAGTCTGGAATCGCTATAATACTGTAATTATATCCAGCTCTCTGGAGGTCTTATGGACGACGCACCCGAGTCGAATGACCCCTCGCCGAACGCCTTCTCGACGGACGAAGACTCATCAGATGATGATTCGGCGGATGAATCCCCGCATGCCCATCTGTCGAGCGATGAACTGGAGGCGGAGATCACCGAGCTGGCGGGTCATCTGAACGCGGCGAGCTACCGCTGGCTGACGCTGATCGCGGAGTTTGACCGGCGGGTCGGCTGGAACGATGGCCGGCTGCACTCGTGTGCGCATTGGTTGAATTTCAAGGTGGGACTGAACTTGGGTGCAGCGCGCGAGAAGGTGCGGGTGGCGCATGCGCTGGCCGGCGTGCCGAAGATCGCCGCGGCCATGGCGCGCGGTGAACTGAGCTACTCGAAGGTCCGGGCGCTGACGCGGGTGGCGACGCCGGCGACCGAAGAGGCGTTATTGATGATCGCGCATCATGGCACGGCGCATCACGTGGAGACGACGGTGCGGTATTTCCGGCGTGCGGAGGAAGCGGCGTTGTTATCGCGCGAGCAGCAGCAGCAGCTGAGTCGTAGCGTGCACTACTGGCATGACGAGGATGGCAGCCTGGTGCTCAAGGCGCGCCTGCCGGCGTTGGCCGGGGCACTCCTGGTCAAGGCACTCGAGGCGGCGCTGCCGACGGTGCAGTCGACAGAGGTGACCAGCAGCGAGGTCGGCGAGCAGCGGCTGAGCTACGCGGAACGGCGTGCGGACGCGTTGGCAGCGGTGGCGGAGAGCTATCTGGTGCGCGAGGCCATGTCCGAGGCGAGCGCGCCGGGAGCGGTCAGCGGCACGGCGGATCGGTACCAGGTCGTGATTCATGTCGATGCCGAAACGCTGAAGGAGCAGACGGCGGGTCGTTGCCATCTCGAGGGCGGACCGACGATGGCGGCGCTGACGGTGCGGCGCCTGGCCTGCGATGCAAGTCTGGTGCGCATCGTGGAGACCGAAGAGGGCGAACCGCTCGATGTGGGCCGCAAGACCCGCAGCATTCCACCGGCGATCCGGCGGGCGTTGAACACCCGGGATCCGGGCTGCTGCTTTCCGGGCTGCACCTACACGCGGTACCTGGACGCCCATCACGTGCGGCATTGGGCCGACGGTGGAGCGACGAAGCTGTCGAATCTGGTATCGCTGTGCCGAACGCATCATCGCGCGGTGCACGAGGGCGGGATCATGGTCGAGGCGCGGTCCGGCGGGGGTTGGCGATTCACGCGGCCGGATGGGCGTGAGTTCGCGCTGCCGACCCCCGCGAACGCGCCGCATTACCGCTGGACCGCGCTACGCGAGGCACACGCCGCGCAAGGACTGTACATCGACGAGAAGACGGCCGCCTGTCGCTGGATCGGCGAGCGCATGGACTACGATCTCGGCATCTGGGTGCTGTGTTCCATGGCCGAGCGGGAACGCGATGCGCAATCTTCTGAACAGTCGATGCACCAGTCGCAGACGCCTACTGAGGAATGGCATCAAGACGTTGCCGCGGAAACGTCGCTGGCCCAATCACCGAAATTGGCCATGGACAGGGCGCAGATCGAGGCGCGTCACCGCGACGATGACGGAAACTCGTGGCAGAGGCGTTTGACGTGAGCGATAGCGGTCGGATGCGGTAGGTCAGCGGCTCACCCCGCCGTTCAGGGAACTTATTCGCGGGGCGAGCCGCAACGCGAGCGCGACGGAACCGGCGAAGGTCGTCGTATTTTTCGTCAAGACCAAGGGCGGTAAGACGTCTGTGCCTGCGGACTAATGTCGTCCTGGAACTGCGGCTGCTCGCAGGCCAATACGATCCGGGTGCCGCCTTGGGCGCGTCGTTCGACCCGGAGTTGTCCGTGCAGGATGCTGGCCCGATATCCCATGATGTGCAACGCGACGCCTGCGTCGGGCTCGACATCCTGCGGCAGGCCGATCCCGTCATCGGTGACCTCGAGCGTGACCTTGTGCGGCTCGACGACCAATCGAATCTCGAGCATATCGGCGATCAAACGGGCGACCGCGGTGCTGGAGGTGGGAACGAAGACCTCTCGCCAGCGACGCCCTCGAATCTCGACCAACGTCCACCCAGTGAGCTGCAGGAAGTAGTCGTTGCAGTACATGATCTCGGCGTCCGTGTTGACGGTCACCGCGATCAGGTTGACGTTGTTCAGCAAATTGCGGAAGCACGCCTCGCCGGTCGAAAGTTCATCAGGCGTCTCGTGTTGCACCGCTGAAGGGTATTCGGTGGCGCGGCAAACGCAATGTTGACTTTTCCAGCGTCCGCAGCCTCGATCAGACCGGCTGATCGCCGATGATGGTCGCCCGGTTCATCACGCGCCGCGCCGGTCGATAGTCGTCGATGGCGTAATGCTGCGTGACGCGGTTGTCCCAGAAAGCGACGTCGCCGTCGCGCCACTTCCAGCGCACCACGAATTCAGGCTTCGTGGAGTGGGCGTACAAGAAGGTCAGCAGGGCATGGCTTTCCGCCGCCGTGAGTTCATTGATGTGCGTGGTGAATCCCTCCTGCACGAACAGACCCTTGCGTCCGGATACGGGATGCGTCCGAATCACCGGGTGCGAGACCGGCGGGTGGTCGCGCTTGGCCTGCTCCAGCCGCTCCTGGGCCTGCGGCGTCATGCCAAACCGTACGGCCGGAAACGACTGGACGATGCTGTGGCTCGCGGTCAGGCCCTCGAGAAATTTCTGCATCGGCGGGGAGAGCGCATCGTAGGCCGCGGCGCTGCTCGACCACAGCGTGTCGCCGCCTTGCTCCGGCAGGATGCGCGCGACCAAGACCCCGCCCATGGGCGGGGTCTTCGTGAACGTGACGTCGGTGTGCCAGATGGCGTTGTCCTGCAGGTCGGTGATGTCCGAGTCCAATACCGTGATCTCCGGCGCTTCGGGATGATTTGGGTAGATCGGATGAATGTGGAGCTGCCCGAAACGCGACGCAAACGCGCGGTGCTGAGCGGGGGTTACGTTCTGATCGCGAAAGAAGATGACGTGGTGATCCACCAAGGCCTGGTTGATCTCCTGTTGCGCCGCATCCGTCAGCGGAGCGCCGAGGCTGATGCCGTCGACGATGGCGCCAATGGTGGGAGTCAGCCGGGTCACGGATACAGTCATATTGCTCACAGGGTCGGATGCACGGGGCTGAACACCGGCACGAACAGATAGCGTCCGGCCAATTCGCCGTAGCCCTTGTAGACGAAATTGGCGTTGCTGGCCAACAATTCCACGCGGTTGGCGCGGTAGAAGCGCGGAATGTCGTACCACGCCATGGTGGGTTTCAGGTGATGCACCACGTGCAAGTTGTTGTGGAGGTACAGTATGCCGAAGAGGGCGTTCGATTCGACGGCGGCGGTGCGCTCCTGCGAGTCCTCGGCCGCGCGATGTTCCGTGAACGCTCGCAGCAGACCCAGACTCAGGCCCGGATAGGCGACCAGCAAGCAGTACTGCCACCAGGGGAAATGACAGACGCCCGAAATGAACCAGAACAGGAGCCCAACGGCCACGACGTGAATGCCCCAATGCGGCAAGTGGCTGTAATCGCCCCGGCGCACGCGTCCCGTCTCCCGGGTGACCAGGATCCAGAGCCGCAACGCCGGTCCGATGGCCAACCGTCCGGCCATGGTCTGATTGACGGTCAGCAGGGCCCGCCGGAAACGCCCCATGCGAGCCCAATCGGCCTGCTTGACATAGTACGACTCCGTATCGACGCCGGGCACGGTCAAATGGACGTCGCGGTGATGGGTGCTGTGGCTCTTTCTGTAGAGCGCATACGGAAACCACAGGCCCAGAGGTGGGAACACCACGGCGAAGCGCAGCCAGGCCGGCACACCGCGGAAGGCATGGATGGCCTCGTGCTGCAGCGAGAAATGCCAGGCGAGCAGATACGCGCCCACCGGCATGATGACCCACCACGGCAATACCGCGTTGAACCAAACCAGCAGAAACCAACAGGTATACAGCACCACGGCCACCACCCAGGTGGGGCCGTCGAATCGGCGGAATGTCTGTCCTAGTGAACTCATGGTCTGATTTTCATGGCTTTGGCTGTGAAAACGCAAGTCATGGCGCGAACGTGGGATGCGTCACCGCCGCAAGCGGATGCGAATGCCAGTAGCGCATCGCCGCTTCCCGACGCTCCCGCAAGATGGCATAGGCGGCCGCATCCGGGGCGGCAAAGCGCCGCAGGAGCAACTCGTCCATCAGCGCCTTGATGGAGGCCTTCTTATGCGCTTCAAGGAAGGCTGATTGGAGGGTCTGGACACCGCCGTGGGCGGCGAACTCGCCCCGTGAGGCCACCAGGATGGGTATCGGTGTCGGCGGCGTCCTGCCGATGATGCGCACCTGGGACGTGAGCGCGGGCTCGAATCGGCGCAGCAGTTCGAATGCGTACGAGTCGACGGGTGCGACGTCGGCGTCCCCGCGGATGACCGCGGTCAGGGCGCCTAAGGGGGTGATGGTCGGCGCAACGATGGCACTGAACGCCGGCAGCGGATGCGGGAGCGTCGTGAAGTAGCCCAGCGCCGCGGCGTAGCCGGACTGCGATTCCGGCACCGTGAAGGCGATGCGAGCGCCGAACGTGTCGGTGACCGACCGGTAGGGGCTGTCCGCGCGAACCACCAGTTCGCTCCAATACTGGGGCATGTCGGCATAGGCCTCGGCAGCCGGCACCGGCGCCGCCACGAGCAGGGGCTGCGGCTCCGCGCGTGAGAAGGGCAGGCCGCACATGAAAACCGCGGCCTGGTCAGGCCGGCCCCAGAGCTGCTCCATGGGCGCGGGCGGCGCGTGCTCGACGAGCGTCACCGGCACGCCGGCAGTCTCGATCACGGCCGCCAGCAGCGAGCGCCACAGTTGCGCCACCACCGGACTTACCGAATACATGCGCGCGTTGGCGATCATTGCGTGATGTGACGTCGAGTGGGGACGTCGGGCTCGCGATCGTTGGCGCCGAAGAAGGTCACCGCGGGGTTGTCCTGAATGAACGAGGCCGCGATCTCGTGGATCGGGCGGTCGCGCGCCGTCTCTTCCTTGAGCGGCATCACCTTGCGGAAGGCGGTCCACACGGCCGTGGGTGCGGCGCCGAAGCTGCGCGTGGGGCCCTGGTCCTTGCGCAGGTCGAGCCACGTGGTGCCGGTCAGCAGGTCCTCGGCCAACAGGTCGATGGTATCGGCGACGGCCTGTCGGGCGCGGACCACCTTGAGGCGGGTCTGCGTCTGCAGGTCCTCCACGTTCTTGACCAGCGCATTGCCCTCCGGCGGGACGGGGTTGATGAGCCCTTGGATCTCCTGCATCAGCGCGCCGGAGATGACCTCGCTGCCCTGTGTGATGCCGAAGCGACCGGGCTCTCCGGCCGGCGCGGCCGCGGGCGCGATCACGGTGAAGAACGTGTTGGTGAATCGCAGCATGCGCTGGCCCACCGCGACATCCATGTTCGCCAGCGCGATGGTGAAGGCTTCGAGGTCATTGGCCATGGGATATGGGTCCCAGTTGGCGTTGGAGAAGATGAAGCCGTGCTGGCCGTGACTGTGGGGCCCGCCCTTCACGTAGAACTGGGCGAGCTGCGGGGTGCTCAATTCCCAGGAATCGGTGGGTGATGCGCCCACTTTGATCGCCGGGTTATGGTCGGAGGAGTTCATCTGGATGATGACATCGTCGCGCAGCTGCGCCCAGGCCTGCCAGGCCGAGCCTTGACGGATGGAGGAGGCGCGCAAGCTCTCCGGATCCTGGATGATGCGTTTGTCGTCGAGTTCGAACAAATAGCTGCCGCGCAGCATCTCGAGCACCCGGCCCGCGTCCCAGTTGAGCCATTTGAAGGGGCGATTGGTCTGCACCGGCTGGGCCAGGGGCGAGACGCTGCTATTCATGCCGTTCAGGTCGATGGCGTAGATGAGGTCGGCCCACGACAGCGCCTCGCGGGCATCGTGCAGGAGCAGCGCGGCCTGCGCCGTGGCGTAGGCGTTGCTGCTCTCCAATTCGCTGTCATCCGCGCCGAAGGGCGTCAGCGGCGCAAGACCCGCCTGCTGCAAGGCCTCGAGCGCCGGCATGCGCACGCCCTGGTAGTACGCCGTGCCGGCGCCCACCATGGTGGCGCCGATGTTGGTGAAGGGGCCGAGATCGCCTTCTCCCACCGTGCTGCGCGATTGCACCACCGGCGTGATCCGGTCGTTGATGAGGTCCAGCAGCCGCTGGGTCAGCTGCGGGCTCGCGGCCTCGAAGCTCATGGCGTTGGCGCGCAGCACCATCATCGCGCGCACGATTTCCTCCTCGCCGATCTCGGGCCCCAGGCCCGCGAGTGCGCCGCGCCGGAAGATCGAGAGCTGACGCTCTTCGATGAGCGCCTTGTTCACCGGCGACATCGGGTCGCCGGTGAAGATGAATTTTTCGCGGCCCGATCCGGCGGCGCGGTTGAACCAATACACCGAAATGCCTTCGGCGGCGGCTTCCAGCAGGAGCCCATGGGCATCGGCGGATCGTTGCCGCGCCTCGGGGCTGAGCGAGACCTTGGCGCCATAGCGCGCCACCTGCACGATCTGTTCGATGGTCAGGTCGTGGCCCGTCAGGACGATGGTCTTGTTCGACAGGGTGGGATTGATGGGGTGATAGTCGGGCGGCGTGGTGGGAGCGGCCGGCGCGGCCTGGGCGCAGCCCACGCCGATGAAAAAAGCGGTAGCCAAGGCCGCGGCGATCACGAGACGCTGACGCGCCGCGCTGCGAGATGCGATCGACATGATTTACATTTCTCCGAGTGGTGCGCTGATTGCGCGTCGGGTGAGCCCTGAAGCGGGGTGGACGCGTCCGCCCACCCCGCATGCTATCAAAATTTATAGCCGATCTTCACTCCCAGGGTGCGCGGGCGATTGACCGTGATCGCGTTGATGAACTGATTGCCGTTCTCGTACAGATTGGCGCGCGTATCGGACAAGTTCTGCCCGTAGAACTGAACGTTCCAGGCGTCTTTCGACACGCCCACCGAGGCGTCGTAGGTCGAGAACGGCGCTTCCACGTAGGTCTGGATGTTGCCGGTCGCCGAATACGAATGGGCCTGATGGGTCGCGCCGACCTGTGCGAAGTATTTGTAATCCAGGAACTCCGTTTCATAGCGCGCGCGGAAGCTGCCCTGGAAGGGCGGCGACTGGGCCAGCGAACTGCCTTCCTCACCGAACGGGCTCGTGATGGGCAGCGGCGCACCGTTGGTGCCGATCAGGTTGGGCGAGTTCGTCAGATCGCTGCTGTTCCATGCGGCGTTCAAGAAGAACGTCAGTTCGTGCGTGGCGCGGCCGATGATCTCCGTCTCCGCGCCGCGCACCCGATAGTTCGGGCCGTTGGTCACGAAGCTCAGATTGCCGAAGCAGCAGGACTCGAACAATTCGACCTGAACGTTCTTCCAGTTCTCCTGGTACACCGCGCCGTTGAACTGCAGGCGATGATCGAACCATTGGGTCTTCCAGCCGAGCTCGTTGTTGGTGAGCACGTCGGGCGCGTAGCTCGCGGGCGTATCGTACGTGTAGTCGGGCTTCGTGATGGTCTTCGAGCCGCGATTGAAGCCGCCGGGCCGGAAGCCCTGTGACCAGGTGTAATACAGCAGCACGTCGTCGACCGGCTTGTAGGTCAGATTGGCGCGGCTCTTGAAGCCCGAATAGCTCTTGTTGAGGTTCTCCGTGCTCAAATCGTTGCTGAAGCCGGCATTCCCGGTGCAGGGCGGCGGACCATCGGCGTAGCAGCCGAAACTGCTGATGGAGCTGCCGACCGCGGTGGTGTCGATGTTGTAGTAACGCGTGCCCGCCGTGAAGGTCAGCATCTTCGGGATGATGTCGAAGTCCACCGAGCCGAAGACGGCCTTCTGTTTGTAGCCGCGCGTGATGTCGTCGAAGAACGAGGTGTTGTCGTTGCGGATGCTCGGGTTGTTGACCTGCGCGCCGGCGGCGGGGCCCACGTCCGTCATGCATTCGGTCTCTCCGGCCGTGGTGCACGCGGGTATCGTCTTGTACAACCAGTCGATGTTCTCGTGGATCGTATAGTCCTCCCAGAAGAACCCGAGGATGCCGCGCGTGCGCCAGTCGTCCGGCGTGCTGAAGCGCAGTTCCTGGCTGTCGTGGGAGTTCGTTTCGTGATCGCGCCAGGTGGCGCTGGGGCTGTAGCACCTGCCCGCGCCGCCGGTCTGCGCCGGCGACAAACACTGGTAGTAGTCGGCATAGACGCCGCGCGCATAGTTCGTGTAATCGCCGACCTGATCGACGTGGCGTACGAGGTAGCCGCCGGTGTACACGACCTTGAGCAATCCGACACGGCCGTTGATGGTCAGCGAGGTGTTCTCGAAGCGATCCTTGTCGTAGCTCGGATTATACAGCTGGACCGACAGGTCCGGCAGCGGTTGGCCGGCCGAACTCGCCGGGGTCTCGTAGAAGACGCCGTCGGCTTCCATGTTCTGATAGGACTGGGTGAGCAGTGCGTTCCAATCCTCGTTGAGCTTGTAGAGCAGCTCGACGCGGATGCCCTTGTACGTGACCGGGTTGATCGCGTTGCCGACGAGGTTGCTGTTGTTGATGACCACACTGTTTGCCGGCACGGTGCCGCCCGCATAGCCGATGCCCACGTCGCTGTTCAGGCGCTGGAACGTGCCGGGCACGTTGTTGATGTAACCGCCGCGCGAATCGTCGTAGATCACGCCGCGCACCGCGAGGGTGTCGGCGATCAATGGGATGTTGATCATGCCGTCGGCGTTGCTGCTGGGGTCGCCATGGGCGGTGGTCGCGTAGCCGGCGTTCACGGCGCCTTCGGTGACGTCGAGCTTCGGCTTGTTGGTGATATAGCGCAGCACGCCCGCCTGGGCGCCGGCGCCGAACAGGGTGCCCTGGGGGCCTTCGAGCACCTCGATACGTTCCATGTCGGCCGCGTAGATGTCGAGGTTGCGACCCGGCAACTGGCCGGATTGGTCATCGAGATAGACGGCCACGTTCGGGAAGCTGCCGATGCCGCCGGATCCCTGCTCGCCGGGCATGGTGGTCGACAGGCCGCGCATGTAGATGGAGCCCTGGCCCGGGCCGTTGCTCGCGGCCGACACGTTGGGCAGATACTTGACGAAGTCGTCGAACGTCGCGACGTTCAGCTGTTTGAGGGTCTCGCTGGTGAGCGCCTGAATTTGAATCGGCACGTCCTGCATGTTCTCCGTGCGGCGCTGCGCCGTCACGGTGATTTCCTGAATCGAGTCGCTGCCGGCATCAGCCTCCGCCGCGGTTGCGGCATGGACCATTCCGGCAGACGAGCTGCCGAGAATGACGGCGATGGCATAGGATAATTTTGAATTCACGCGTGATCCCTTTGTATTCTGATATTTTGCAAACGATGCATCTTTTTCGAGCGGTAATTGGCGAACGCTTGGTGTCGGGTGCTCAGTGGCTGGTGCTCAGCGCTTGGGGCCCTCCGGCGCCGGCAGGCGTTCGGCTTCTGCGAGCAGCGGGCCGAGGGCACGCTTCATCGGTTCGAGCCAGGGCTCGAAATGACGCCACTGGTCGAGACCTTCCTTGTAGATCGGACGGCGCACCTGTTCGGAGCTGGCGGTGCGGACGCTGCGGGCGTTCCTGTGGAATTCGAGGCATCCCTCCTCGAAGTCGAGTCCGCAGAACGCGAGCATGCGCCGTACGCTGCCTTCGAGATCCTCGACGACATCTTCGTGCTGCACCCGCAACACCTTGCCCGGCAACACCGAGTCCCAATGGGCCATGAGCTCCACGTAGGTACGGTAGTAGCGGGTGATGTCGTCGATGCTGTAGGTGAACTCCTGCCCCGAGGCGAACAGTTGCTTGAAGTTGCTGAAGCAACAGGCCATGGGCTCGCGGCGCGCATCGATGATCTTCGCGTTCGGCAGGATGAGGTGGATCAGGCCGATATGCCGAAAATTATTCGGCATCTTGTCGATGAAAAACGGCTTTCCGGTGCGATAGACCTGGGTGTCCTCGAGGTATTTCTCGCCGAAGCGGCGCAACTGCTCGGCGGTCAACTCCGCCAGGATGCTCGGATAGTGGGGCCGCGACGGATCCTGTTCGCGCCCCTGCAGCTTCTGCACCAGGCGGGGAATGTCGGCGAGTTCCATGGTCCCTTCCACCTGCGAATGGGACGCCAGGATCTGCTCGAGCAGCGTCGACCCAGCCCGCGGCAGGCCGACGATGAAAATCGGACCCCCGTAGGGTACCCCGTAGGGACCCCCGAAGGGTTCCGCATTGGTTGCGCCGGCCGGCGTAGCGGCCGGCCCGCGATCGCCCCAGCCTTGCCGCGCGTCGAAGAACGCGCGCGTGCACACCGCCTTCTGCAGGCGGGTGTTGCGTTCGATCGGTTCGATGCTGAAATTGA
Source organism: Gammaproteobacteria bacterium (assembly GCA_003164785.1). Taxonomy (GTDB): domain Bacteria; phylum Pseudomonadota; class Gammaproteobacteria; order Steroidobacterales; family Steroidobacteraceae; genus Bog-1198. The sequence goes on from PLUE01000037.1 coordinate 76,316, forward strand.
TCTCGGCCTTCTTGAGGGCGTTGCCGCGCTCGTAGTAGCGAGCCGACTCGGCGTACTCGTGCCGATCCTCGCAGGCCTTGCCCAGCGCGAAACAGAGGTGGTATCGATCCACGAGCGGCGTCGCCGCGGCGGCTTCGCCCGATCGCATCCGCGTCAGTTCGTCGTCGGTGAAGCGATAGGTCTTGAGATTCGCCAGGCTCCAGTAGGCATCCCCGAAATCAGCCCTGATCCCGGCGGCCGTGCGGTAGGCATCGATCGATTCCTGCCGGCGTCCCAAGGTCTTCAAGGCGTGCGCCATCGACAGATGCAGGTCCGCCGCCGCCGGCGTCTCGGCGGACAGCTCGCGAAACAACCCGAGCGCGGCTTCATGGTCGCCGAGGCCGACCTGGACGTTGGCGAGCATGACGCGGTAGCTGCGATTCGTGGGATCGATCGCGAGCAGCCTGCCGATCTCGCTGAGCGCCTTCGCGTGGCGGTGCCGCCGGACCAGCACCTCGACGTACTCGAATCGGGCCAGATGATAATTGGGCTCGAACACGAGGACGCTCTCGAGCAGGAACTCCGCGTCGTCGAGAATGTCGAGCTTCATGCCGATCTGCGCCAGCAGGCGCATCCCCTCGACGTGATCGACGTGGGTCTGCAGGAACTGACGGATGACACGTTCCGCCTCGTAGACCTCGCCGTCGGCGAGCATGCTGCGGGCGGTGACGATCGCCACGGGCAGCTTTGCCAGGATCGCGACATGGCTCGCCGCGATCTCGGCGTCCGCGGTCCGTCCCAGCGAGCGGAACAGCAGGTTCAACGCCTTCCAGCTGGCGGGCAGCGCGGGGTTGATGTTCACCGCCTGCAGGTAGGCCTCGATGGCGGCGCCCGGATCGCGCGCGGCCAGGTGGCAATGACCGCGCTCCTGGAACGAGCGTGCGAAATGCGGGTGAACCGCCTCGAGCCGGTCCAACGTCCGCAGCGCGTCCGGAATGCGGTTCAAATAGCGTTGGTTCACGGCGAGCATGTACAGCACGTCGCGGTTTTCGGGGACCTCGTTCACCAGGGCTTCGGCGGCCGCCAGCGCGGCGGCAAACTGGTTCCTTCCCATGAGGCCCCGGATGCGCAGCACCTCGGACTCGACGCGCGAGGGGGGAGGATTGGTCGCGGACGCGGTCATTGCGTGAGTCCCAAGGCCTCCATCAACGGGCCCAACCACGGCTCGTAATGGCGCCACTGGTGCAGACCCTCGCGGCTGATGGGTCGGCGCACCTGCTCCGAGCTGGCGGTGTGGATGGTGCGCTTCGTCTTGTGGAACTCGACACAGGCGGACTCGAATGGCAGCCCGCAAAAATCCAGAATCCGCTGAACATGCAATTCCAGGTCGTCGACCAGGTCCTCGTGCTGAACCCGCAAAATCTTGCCGGGCAACACGGCATCCCAGTGCGCCATGAGTTCTTCGTATTTACGATAGTAGCGGGCGATGTCATCGATGCTGTATGTGAACTGCTGCCCCGATGCGAACAGCTGCTTGTAGTTGCTGAAACAGCAGGCCATGGGCTCGCGCCGCGCATCGATGATTTTGGCGTTGGGCAGGATTAGATGGATCAGCCCGAGATGCCGGAAGTTGTTGGGCATCTTGTCGATGAAATAGGGCTTCCCGGTCCGGTAGATGAGCGTGTCCGCGAGGTACTTCTCGCCCAGCTTGCGCGAACTGTCGGGGCTCAGGTCGGCGAGGACGTCGGGATAACGCGGGTTCTCGACCGTGCTGTCGCGGCCTTGAATGTCCTGGACCATGCGCGGAATGTCGGCGAGTTCCATCGTGCCTTCCACCTGGGAATGCGACGCGAGGATCTGCTCGATGAGCGTGGAGCCGGCGCGGGGCAGGCCCACGATGAAGATGGGAACAGGCTGCGACAGATCCGTGGCGCCGAACCCCTGGCGCGAAGCGAAGAACTCGGCCGTGCAGACGGCCTTCTGCAGACGGGTGTTGCGCTCGGTGATCTGCGGGCGGTAGCGGCATTCTGTTTTCTTGAGCGCGTTGCCGCGCTCGTAGTATTCGAACGAGGCCGGGTACTCGCCGCGATCCTCGAGGGCTTTGCCGAGCGCGAAGCACAGGTGATAACGATCCTTCAGCTCGATTCGCGGGCGCGCCTCCTGGATGCGCATGCGTTGCAGTTCCGCGTCCGTGAACGAGTAGGTTTTGAGATTCGCGAGGCTCCAATAGGTTTCGCCGAAACCGGGACGGACCTCGGCGGCGGTGCGGTAAGAATCGATCGCCTCCGGCGTGCGGCCGAGCGTCTTCAGGGCATGGGCGATCGACAGATGCAGCTCCGGGTCCCGCGGCATCTGCTTCAAGACGTCCTGGTACAGCGGCAGCGCCCGGTCGTAGTCGCCGAGTCCCGCGCGAATGGTGGCCTGCGTGGTGCGATACATCAGATTGTGAGGATCGATCTTGAGCAGCTTGTCGATCTCTTCGTTGGCCTGCACGTGCTTGTGGCGTTGCACGAGCACCTGCGCATAGTCATAGCGGGCGTCGTGGTAGTGCGGCGCGAGCACCAACAGGTTCTCGAGCAGGTACTCCGCGTCATCCAGCACATCCAATTGCATGCCGATCTTGGCCAGCAACCGCATGCCCTCGACGTGATTGCCATGAGTGAGCAGATATTGGCGCACCACGGTCTCCGCGTCCTGCACCTCGCCATCGGCGTACATGCTGAACGCGGTCACGATTTCCGGCGGCAGGGCGGCGAGGTTCGCGAGATGAGCGGCCGCGTCGTTCGCAAAGGCCGTCTGTCCCGACATGGTGTAGAGCGCCTGGAGCGCCCGCCAGCTGGCCGGGAGCGATGGGTTGAGCTGTACGGCACGCAGGAACGCGTCGACGGCCTGCACCGGCGAGCGCAGCGCCACATAACAATGGCCGCGCTCCTGGTACAGGCGCGGGTAGTCCGGATGATGTCTTTCGAGCTCGGCCAAGGTGGCCAACGCATCGGGAATGCGTTCGAGGTAGCGCTGCGCCACCGCGATCATGTAGAGAACGGCGCGATTCTCGGGCGCCTGCGGACGAAGCGCCAACGCGGCCGCGAGTGCAGGCTCGTACTGGCTCTGCTGCAGGATGGCGCGGATGCGTCGTACTTCCTCCTCGATGGAGATCGGGGACTCGAGGGAGTCCTGCGGACCGAAAATTGCTGCTTCCATGGGTACCTTTAAAAAAAAAGGCGGGCATTGCGGCCCGCCCTTCGATTTTACAAGAACCGACCCAAAATGGGTCGGCCGCCTGTGTCAGCGCGCTTTAGAACTTGTAGCCGAACTTGACGCCCGCGATGCGCGGACGGGTCACGGTCTCGGTCTCGACAAACTGGCCGCTGTTGGTGCCGGTGCTGGCATTCACGGAGGTCAGGTTCTGGCCGAAAATCTGCACGTTCCACGCATCCTTCGCCACGCCGAACGACGCATCGTAGGTGGTGTAACCCGGCTGGTCGAAGGTCGCGATGTTGCCCGTGCCCGACACCGAGTCGCCGATGTGCTGCGCGCCGATCTGCCAGAACGTCTTGTAGTCGCCGACCGGGATTTCATCCCGGATGCGGATGTTGAACTGCAAGAGCGGCGCATTCGCCAACGTGCTGCCTTCCGCGCCGAACGGATTGAGGACTGTGGTGATCGCCTTGCCGTAGTTGTCGCTCAACGGGTTGTTGTTGATCAAAAACGGTGAGTTGGTCTGCTTGCTATGGTTGTACGACCCGGAACCCGTGACGGTCAGGCCCTCGTAGACGCGGGCGATGACCTGCAATTCGCCGCCGCGCACCTGGTAGTTCGCGCCATTGGTGGCGAACGTCAGATTGCCGAGGCCGCCCTGCGGGTCGAAGAAGTTCACCTGCGTGTTCTTCCAATCCTCGTTGTAGACCGCGCCGTCCAATTCCAGGCGGTGGTTCAGCCACAGCGTCTTGAAGCCCAACTCGGTGTTGACCAGGGTGTCCGGCGCATAGGTCGCCGGCGTGAAGTACTGATCCTCGCCGTCCGCACCCTTCAGATGCCCCGACGAGCCGCGGTTGAAGCCGCCCGGACGGAAGCCCTGCGACCAGGTCGCATAGACCAGCTGATCATCCGTGACTTTCCAGCTCAGGTTGCCGCGGCTGCGGAAGCCGGAGTACTTGGAGCTGTTCGGATTCTGGGTGTTGAGGTTGGTGCTGTACGGCGACGAAGGTCCGTTGGTCGCGGGGGAGCACTGGCCGAACTTGGTCGTCGGCGCGTACACCTTGCAATAGAAGCTGCCGACGTCCGCGCCGACTTCCTTCTCGTTGAACTGGTAGTAGCGCGTGCCCGCCGTGAAGGTCAGCACTTTCGGGATGATGTCGACGTCGACCGAGCCGAACAGCGCCTTCTGATCGATGGTGCGGCGGAAATTGTCGAAGAATCCGGTGTTGTCGCCGCGAATGCTGTCGTTGGTCGTGAAGGCGCCCGGGAGCGGGCCGACGTTGTTGAAGCAATTCGTGTCGATGGCGGCCGAGCAGGTGGGGACCGTCTTGTACAGCCACTCGGTGTCGTCGGTGATGATGAATTGCTCGTAGTAGACGCCGGCGATGCCGCGAATGCGCAGGTCGTCCGGTGTGCTCACGCGGATTTCGTGACTCTGGTGAGTGCTCTTCGTCGTGTCCTGCCACGTGCCGCTGGGCGAATAGCACTGGCCGGCCGCCGCATTCGTTTTCGAGGTGCCGGCGCACTGGTAGTACGTGCCGTACACGCCGCGGGCGTAGTTGGTGTAATCCTGCACCTGCTCGACGTTGCGGACCAGGTAGCCGCCGCTGTAGACCAGCTTGAGCGGGCCCACCTGGCCATTGACCGTCAGCGCGGTGTTCTCGAACTTGTCCTTGTCATAGGAGTTGTTGAACGTGTTCACCGACAGATGCGGGAGCGCGATCGCGCCGATGGGCTTGCCGGTCGAGGTGAAGGTGGTTCCTTCGGTGCTGTAGGGCATTTCGTAGAACACGCCCTGGGCGTCCATCTGCTGATAGCTCTGTGCCAGCAAGATGCTCCAGTCATCGTTGATCTTGCCCAGCGCCGACAACCGGAAGCCTTTGTAGGTGACCGGGTTGATGGCATTGCCGACCGTGCTGGCGTTGTTGATGACCACGCTGTTCGTCGGAACGGCCGCGTAGCCCTTGAAGCCTTCGTCCGTCGCCAAGCGCGTGAACGTGCTCGGCAGGTTGTTGATGTAACCGCCGCGCGAGTCGTCGTAGATCACCGCACGCACCGCCAAGGTGTCGGGGATGATGGGGATGTTGATCATCGCGTCGACGTTGCTGTTGGGATCGCCGTGCGCGGTGTAGCTGTAACCGCCGTTGACGGCGCCTTCGGTCACGTCGAGCTTGGGCTTGTTCGTGATGTAGCGCAGCACGCCGGCTTCGGCGCCGGAGCCGAACAGGGTTCCCTGGGGGCCTTCGAGCACTTCGATGCGCTCGAGATCGGCGGCATACACGTCCATATTGCGGCCGGGGAGGGAACCTGCCTGGTCATCCAGGTAGACCGCGACATTGGGGATCTGGCCGGTGGTGCCGGCGCCCTGCGAACCGGCGGCCCCGAGGGACAGGCCGCGCATGTAAATGTTGCTTTGACCGGGGCCGTTGCTGGCCTGAGTCACGTTCGGTGTGTACTTGATGAAGTCGTCCAAGGTGGAGACATTCAGCTGGTGTAGGGTTTCCGAGGTCAGCGCTTGGATGGTGATCGGCACATCCTGCATATTTTCCGTGCGGCGTTGCGCGGTTACAGTGATTTCTTGAATCCCTTCAGAATCGCTCGTATCAGTCGCCGTGGCGGCGTGGGCGAGTCCCATCGACGAGCCGCTCAAAATCGCGGCAATCGCATAGGACAACTTCGAATTTGAATTCATGCGTTCGATCCCTTCCTAACAACAGTGTGATAAATGCAACGTCAATATTGTAATTGTTGGCCGAGGATAGCATCGCGGGCCGATTTCTGAAGCGCTATTTTGTTGCCGGCGTGCCTCCCGATATGCTGAATTTAGATTCGCTCATACCGAAATTCGATGAGCGCGCGGCGTCAAGAGTGCTCGGGTCCGAGCTTGGCCGGGAACCCCGGGGCGCGCAACGGCGTGCCCACGGAATCCTCCAGGAGCTTGACGATCATCGAGGACCAGGCATCCCCGCCGTACTTCGCCCGGCCTTCGATGAAGGTCTGCTCCATCACGCCGGCGAGCCGCAGCGGGACGCCGAAGCGGCGCCCGAATTCGACCGCGAAACCGGCGTCTTTACAGGCTAAATCCATGGTAAATCCAATGTCGTAGCTGCCGTTCAAGATGACCTGGCTTTCGGTCTCGTGGACGAAGCTGTTGCCCGAGCTCGCGGCGATGGCGTCGAACGCGGCGCGCAGGTCCACACCGGCCTTGGCGCACAGCATCAGCGCTTCGCCGGCGGCGATCAAATGGATGAACGCGAGCATGTTGGTGACCACCTTGGTCACCGCCGCTTGTTCGATGCCGCCGAGATAGATAACCCGTCCGCCCATCGCCTTCAAGGCCGGCTCATGGGTGGCAAAAACCTGTTGCGTGCCGCCAACAAGTACCGTGATATCGCCTGCCTCAGCACGGTGCACGCCGCCGGTTACCGGGCACGCTAATGTCGCAACGCCGCCCTCGGCGGCGCGCGCCGCGATCGCTTCGATCTGTGCGAAGTCGTTGGTGCTCATTTCGATCCACGTGCTGCCCGACGCCATGGCGGGAAGGGCTTGGCCCAGCACCGCCGCGCTCGCGGCCGGTGACGGCAGGCAGGTGATGAGAGCGTCACACTGTCGTGCTAGCTCCGCGACCGATTCGGCCCACTTGGCTCCGGCCGCAATCACGTCGTCCGCGGCCGCGCGGTGCAGATCGAAAACCGCCAGGTCGAAGCCGCCGCGGGCCAGGTTGGCTGCGAGATGTTTGCCGAGATGGCCCAAGCCGATAAATCCGTAACGCACGTGCGCTCCTTAAATCAAGTGGTATGGCCGCACCAGTATGGTGCGGCCGGGAATCACCCGAGGGGGTGACCGATCATTTCGAGATGCAGCTTGCCGTCGGCGGGGTAGGGGTGCGCGAGCGCGACCTCTTCGTTCAACTCGACGCCCAAGCCGGGCGCCGTCGGCGGGATCACGTAGCCGTCCTCCCATTGAATGGGCTTTGTCAGGATCTCGGCGTGGAAGCCGCCCCATTGCTGGATGCTTTCCAAAATCAGAAAGTTGGTGCTGCAGGTGGCGATCTGGATGTTGGCGGCGCCCACCACGGGCCCGCAGTACAGGTGGGGCGCGATCTGCGCATAGTGCACCTCGGCCAGCGCGGCGACTTTCTTGGCCTCGAGCAGGCCGCCGACACGGCCCAGGTTCAATTGCAGGATGTGCGCCGCCCCCGTCGCCAGCACGCGCGCGAACTCGTACTTGGTGGTGAGGCGCTCGCCAGTGGCGATGGGAATGGAGGTGCTGCGCGCGACGATGGCCATCTGCTCGGGCATCTCGGGCGGCACGGGTTCCTCGAACCACAGCGGGTCATAGGCTTCCAATTGCTTCGCCAGGCGCACCGCGCCGGAGGTGGTGAACTGACCGTGCGTTCCGACCAACAGATCAGCCTGATGCCCGACGGCTTCGCGGACCAGCCGCACGAGCCGCACGGTGAGTTCCAACGCTTCCTGGGTCGGTTGGCGGGGATCGTAGGCCGAGAAGCCGCCGGTGGGGTCGAATTTGAGCCCGGTAAATCCCTGCTTGACATATTCGGCGGCGCGCTCGGCCGAACGCTCGGCATCGTGATAGAACTCGTCGCCCTCACCATCGGCCGGGTAGAGATACGTGTAGCTGCGCAGACGCTCGTGAACCTTGCCGCCCAGGAGGTTGTACACCGGCTGTCCCACGGATTTCCCGATGATGTCCCAGCAGGCCATTTCCAAGCCGCTCACTATGCCCATCAGGGACAGGTCGGGCCTCAGGCTGAAACCCGAACCGTAGCTTTCGCGCCAGATGGATTCGATCTGAAACGGGTCGCGGCCTTCGAAGCGGCGCATGAACAGGTCCTCGATCATCGAGGCGATGACGTGCGGGCCGAAGGTGGCGGCGTACACCTCGCCCAGTCCCTCGATCCCGCAGGCGGTCTTGAGCTTCAAGAAGACGAAATAGCGGCCGCCGAAGCTGGGCGGCGGATTGCTCACGACGAAGACTTTGACACTCTCGAGTTTCATGACATCCCTGGCGTTGACTGTTGGTGGGTTTGCGTTGGTGAGCTGTTGGCGTTGGCGGCGCCTTAGGCCGGGTCGGCCAAGATCAGATCGGCGGCTTTCTGCGCCACCATGAGGGTGGGGGCATTGGTGTTCGCCGAGGTCACCGTCGGAAACACGGAGGCATCCACGACGCGCAGTCCCGAGACGCCGTGCACGCGCAGCGCCGGGTCGACCACGGAATCGCGGGGGTCGTTGCCCATGCGGCACGTGCCCACCGGATGATAGACCGTGGCTCCCCGCGCGCGAAAATCGGCGACGAGATCCGCATCCGTCATGGCGCCGAGATCGGGCGCGAGCGGCTGGAGTATGAGCTTAGCGATGGCGGCGGTGCGCGCGATGGCCTGCAATAGCCGCCCGCCGTGCACGACATCCTCGACGTCCTTGTCGGTGGAGAGATAATTCGGCGCGATGAGCGGCGCATCGCGGAAATCGGCGCTCGCGATGTCGATGCGGCCCACGCTGGTGGGCCGCGTCGGCTGGAAGCACAGGTAGAAGCCGGGGAACTTGTCCACCGCGATGCGCGTGCGGGTCGAATCGCCGGTGCCATACGTCACGGGATTGAAATACAACTGCACGTCGGGTCGGGTCGCGTCGGGATTGGCGCGCGAGAAGCCGCCGAATTGATTCACGCTCAACGCCAGTGGTCCGGTGCGCGTCAGCAGATAACGCAGGCCCGCGAGCAGCTGGCCAAAGGGTGAGCCCAGGATGTTGTTGAGCGTGGGCACAGTCGCCTTGAACGAATAGACCGCGGCGAGGTGATCTTGAAGATGGCCGCCCACCGCGGCGTTGTCCACGAGCGGTGTGATGCCATGCTGGGCGAGCGTCGCACCCGGTCCGATGCCGGACAATTGCAGGAGCTGCGGGGAGTTGACAGCGCCGCCGCACACGATCACCTCGCGCGCCGCGGTCGCCGTGTGTGGGCGCCCGTCGCGCGTCCACGTCACGCCAGTGGCGCGACCACTGCTCATGAGAATCTTGCTGACCCAGGCGTGCATCTCGAGCTTGACCTTGGCGCGGTGCAGCGCCGGACGCAGAAAGGCATCGGCCGCCGAACGGCGACGCCCGTCGCGGATGGTCACCTGATAGCTGCCGAAACCTTCGGGACGGTTGCCGTTGAAATCATCGGTGACCGGCAGCCCCAATTCGCCGGCGGCGGCAAGCCAGTTCGAATGCATGGGATGCAGCTGCCGCGAGACGTCCTTGACGTCGAGCGGGCCATTCGTGGTGGCGCGACCGGCGCCGTCGACGCGCCGCTCGGTCCTTTCGAAATACGGGCGTACGTCATTCCAGCCCCAGCCGACGTTGCCCATGGCGCGCCAGTCGTCGAAGTCCTCCGGCATGCCGCGGGCATAGACCAGGGCGTTGATCGAGCTCGATCCGCCGACCACGCGGCCCCTCGGCCAGTACATGCGGCGACCATTCAGACCGGGGATGGGTTGCGTCTGGTACTTCCAGTTCACGGAGGCATCCGCGAACGTGCGGCCATAGCCGATGGGAGTCTTGATCCAGAATCGGGCGTCCGAGCCCCCGGCCTCGAGGATCAGCACGCTGTGCCGTCGGTCGGCCGACAGTCGATCGGCCAGCACGCAGCCCGCCGTGCCGGCGCCTATCAGAATGTAGTCGAATTGGTCCACGCCGCGAGCTTAACGTGATCGTTCGATCCCGCTATGCCATTTCGCGATCACCCCATGTTATTTTTCGAAATCGATTGGCGCTGCTTGTCCGTCGCGTAACGGGTGCGAACCCTGTATGGTGCCCGGGACAAATCAACCAAAGAGGTTGCATCGTTTGAGCACCACTGCGATCGACATCCCGCGTACCCAGGCTCCCTCGTCGTTCGAGCGCTGGTACGTTCTCATACTGATGTGTCTGATTTATGCGATCAACATTGCAGATCGCTACGTCGTCTCCACCGTCCTCGAGCCGATCCGCCTGGAACTGAAACTGAACGATGCCGGGGTGGCCTTCCTCACCGGCATCCCGCTCGCCCTGTTCTACGTGGCCTTCGGCATTCCCATTTCCTGGCTGGCGGATCGTTCCAATCGTCGCAACATCCTCGCCGCCTCGCTGGTCATCTGGTCGGCGTTCACCGCGCTGTGCGGACTGTCGGGAAATTATTGGCAGTTCCTGCTCGGCCGCATCGGCGTGGGCGTGGGCGAGGCGGGCGGCACACCGCCATCGACGGCCATCGTGTCGGATTGTTTTCCCGCCGACCGTCGACCGATGGCAATGACGGTGCTGGCGCTGGGCGCGCCGATCGGTGCGTGGCTCGGCGCGGACATGGCGGGCGCGGTGGCGCATGCCTATCACTGGCGCGCCGCCTTCCTCGCCCTGGGCATTCCCGGCCTGATCGTCGGCGTATTGGTGTATCTCACCGTGCGCGAGCCGCCGCGCGGCAGGCTCGACGTCCTCACGGACGCCAATGAGATCCGTCCCTCGATCGCCGAATCGCTGCGCTTCCTGTGGCGCCAGCGGGCCGCGTTTCACGTGGTGATGGGGGGCGGCGTGTGCGCCCTGTGGGGCTGGGGGCTCATCTATTGGACGCCGACATTCCTGCAGCGCGCCTACAACCTCGACGTGGGGCAGGCGGGGGCGGTCACCGGCGACATTCACCTCTGGGGTGGCTCGTTGGCGACCATTGCCACGGCCTGGCTGCTGTCGCGGCCCATGATGGCGGATCCGCGCCGCGTGGTCTGGTTGCTCTGCGGCGGCGTCGCGCTCACCACCATTCCCTCGATGGTCGCGTATTGGACCCATTCGCTGTGGCTGTGCAAGGCGATGTTTTGCATTTTCATCCCGGCCATCTATTTCTACATCGGTCCGTGCTTCGGGTTGCTCAACAATCTGGCGCCCTGCCACATGCGGAATATGTTCATCGCAATATCTCTGTTGGTCGCCAATATCCTGAATTTGATCGTGGCGCCCTGGGTCGTCGGCTTTCTGAGCGATTGGTTCGCCCACGGCCATGCCACCGATGCCTCGTCCCTGCGATCGGCGTTGTTGGTTTTGGCACCCACGGGTTTCTGGGCGGCGTATCATTTGTACATGGCGTCCAAGACCATCGTCGCGGACCAGAAGCGGGCCATCGGTTACACGAAGGCTTGGTCTCCTTGAGTCTCGTTCCGTAGGATAGACATGGCGAAGACGAGCATCGATCGCCGCTGGCTCCCGTTGAACGCACTGCGTGCGTTCGAAGGCGTCGCCAAGCACAGCAGCTTCACGGCCGCGGCCAACGCGCTGCTGATTTCCCAGAGCGCCTTGTCGCGCCACGTCATCGCGCTCGAGAAATTGCTGGGGGCCCAGTTGTTCGAACGGCGTCCGCACGCGTTGGTGCTCACCAAGGCGGGGCAGTTGCTGCTGCCGGCGGTGATCAAGTCCTTCGATCGTCTCGAATACGCGCTCGACGACATTCGCAACGAGTGCGCGACGAGTGCGCGCACCCTGCGCGTGCAGATGCCGCCAAGCTTCGCCGTGCATCTGGCGGTGCCCATCCTGCGTGATTTCCGCCGCGCCGCCCCGGAAGTGGAGATCGACCTGGTCAGTCCGTACGGCGTGGGTCCGCCGCCGGGCGATGTGGACGTGGCCGTGGTGTATTCGAAGCCCACCGTCACCGATCTGGTCACCGATCTGCTCTGGCCCGTGCATTTGAGCCTGCTGTGCCACCCGAGCATCGCGGCACGCTGCGCGGGCAAGACCTTGAGTGAATTCGTCGAGTCGAACGAACTCGTGCACGTGCGCATCTCGGATTTGCCGCGTCATCATTTTTGGTCGCAATTCGCGCGCCAGGCGAGCCTCGGGTCGCTGAACGTCGAGCGCGGCCTCGTCTTCGATACCGCGGTGCTCGCCGTCCAATACGCCCTGAGCGGCGAGGGCATCGCGTTGGTGGACACGTTCTTGTTCGGCGACTACATCCGCACCGGCCGGCTGGCGCGCCCGTTCGAGCACAGCCTCGACGACGGCTACGGCTATTATTTGATTACCCATCCTGAGGCCCTGAGCGACACCGCCATCGCGTTGTTCCGCTCCTGGTTGATCGAGCGCTTCGGCACCGGCACGTCCGCCGCGTCGCCACCCATTCATTTGGCGGTTTCCAATGAATGATCGCGCCCGAGCATGACCGCCACCCTTTAATTCAGTGAATCCGGAGATCGAGATATGAAGAGCCACGCGAAAGTAGTGGTGATCGGCGGCGGCGTGGTCGGCACCAGCGTCCTGTATCACCTGACCAAGGCGGGTTGGAAGGACGTGCTGCTGATCGAACGCGCGGAATTGACGTCGGGGTCGACCTGGCATGCGGCCGGCGGCATGCATACGGTCAACGGCGATCCCAACGTCGCGAAGCTGCAGCAATACACCATCGAGCTGTACAAGGAGATCGAGGCGATCTCGGGCCAGTCCTGCGGCGTACACATCACCGGCGGCATCATGCTCGCGGGCACGCAGGAGCGCCTCGACTGGCTGAAGATGGCCAAGGCGCGCGGACGCTATCTCGGCATGGATCTGGAAATGATCTCCGTCGACGAGGCGGCCAAGCTGTTCCCGCTGCTCGAGAAGAAACATTTCAAGGGGGCGATGTACGATCCCATCGAGGGACATGTCGATCCCTACGGCGTGACGCATGCCTATGCGAAGTCCGCGCAGATCGGCGGCGCGCAGATCGTGCGTCAGACGCGGGTCACGGATCTGCAGCAGCGTCAGGACGGCACCTGGGACGTGATCACCGACCACGGCAACGTGCATGCCGAGCATGTGGTCAACGCCGGCGGCCTGTGGGCGCGGGAAGTCGGGCGCATGGTGGGCATCGAACTGCCCATCCTCGCGATGGAACATCAATACCTCATCACCGGCGACATGCCGGAACTGGTGGGCAAGAAGGAGCAACTGCACGCCATCGACTTCGAGGGGGAGATCTACATCCGCCAGGAGCGGGGCGGCATGCTCATGGGCACCTACGAACGTGCGGGTGTGCCCTGGTCCGAGGTCACGACACCGTGGGATTTCGGGCAGGATTTGCTGCCCAATGACCTCGATCGCATCGCGCCGAGCCTGGAGATCGGATTCGAGCACTTCCCGGCGCTGGGCAATGCCGGCATCAAGAAGATCGTCAACGGGCCTTTCACCTTTGCGCCGGACGGCAATCCGCTCATCGGTCCGATCAAGGGATTGAAGAATTTCTGGGTGGCCTGCGGCGTGATGGCCGGCTTCAGTCAGGGCGGCGGAGTCGGCCTCGCGCTGTCCCGTTGGATGGTGGACGGGGATCCGGGCGCCGACGTGTGGGGCATGGACGTGGCGCGCTACGGCGATTGGACCACGCTCGCGTACACCAACGCCAAGGTGCGCGAGAACTACTCGCGTCGCTTCAGCATCCGCTTCCCGAACGAGGAATTGCCCGCTGCGCGGCCGCTGCGCACCACGCCGATCTACGAGAAGCTGCAGGCCGAGCATGCGGTGTTCGGCGACTACTGTGGGCTCGAGCACCCGTTGTGGTTCGCGCCGTCGGCCGCCGAGGCCGTGGATCATGTGAGCTGGCGCCGCTCGAACGCGCATCCGCACGTCGGGGCGGAATGCCTGGCGGTGCGCGACGCGGTCGGCCTGCTGGAAATCTCGAACTACGGAAAATTCGAGATCACGGGAGCGGGCGCCGCCGACTGGCTTTCGAGCATCATGGCGAACAAGGTGCCGGCCGTCGGCCGCATCGCGCTCACCCCCATGCTGAACGAGCGGGGCAAGCTGATCGGCGATTTCACGATGTGCCGGATTGCGAAGGATCATTTCTTTCTGATCGGCACATATGCCGCCGAGAGCTATTACCTGCGGTGGTTCGAGCAGCATCCGGCACCGGCAGGCGTGATCGTGCGGCCATGCGCCATGCAATACGTGGGACTGTCGGTCGCCGGCCCGAACTCGCGCGCGTTGCTGCAGACCTTGGTGCGCGACGATCTGGCCACCGCGGCCTTCCCGTTCATGTCGTTCAAGCGCATGGAAGTGGGCATGGTGCCGGCCTATGTCGGACGGGTGTCCTTCACCGGCGATCTTGGCTATGAAATGTGGGTGACCACCGATTATCAGCGCGCCTTGTACGATTCCCTCACCAGGGCGGGCCAGGAATTCGGGCTGCGGCTGATCGGCGGCCGCGCGCTCAACGCCATGCGCATCGAGAAGAGCTTCGGCACCTGGGCGCGCGAGTATCGGCCGATCTACGGTCCGTACGAGGCGGGCCTCGGCCGGTTCGTCGATCTGAACAAGGGGGAGTTCGTCGGGCGGGCGGCCGCAGCCGAGGAGAAGGCCGGCGGCGGCGCGCTGCGCCTGGTCGCGTTCAAGGTCGACGCGACGGATGCGGACGCGCTCGGCGACGAGCCCATCTGGCATGATGGCAAGGTCGTGGGGTGGGTGACGTCGGGCGCCTACGGGCATCGCGTCGGCTCCTCGATCGCGCTGGGGTACGTGCCGGCGGCGTTGGCCACGGCGGATTCGGGATTCGAGATCGAGCTCATCGGTGAGCGGTATGGCGCCACCCGGCTGGCGGGAGCGGCTTACGATCCGACCGGTGGTCTCATGCGCAAATAACGGGCGGGCCTATGCGGACGAGTGGCAGGCCGTCGCGCCGAACAGCAATACTTTCATTGTTCTATCCCCGCCCAGAAGATGTCGAAGCCCGTGGAGCCGTAGTCGGTGCGTGAGTTGCGGTTCTTCGCGACGAATCCGATGGTGGCATCGGCCAGCGACGTCATCACCGCCGCGAGGTAGGGCAGCGGATGGTTGCGGATGCGCTTCTTGCGGATGCTGTCCTTGGCGAGGCGGTCGAATTCCTTGAACTCCGCGGCGCCGAGCGTGCGGCTTTCGGCGGAGATCAACTCCGACGCCTGCAGCTGCACGAGCACCCCGAATTTCTCGGGATGTGCGACACCCCACTGGACGTAGCGATCCCAGATGTGGCGGAATCTCACGCGCGCATCGGCCGCCTTCGGATACGCGGAGAGCAGCGCATCCGCGAGTTCGTGCTTCAGCGCCGCATACACGGTGTTCACCAGCATCTCCTTGGTGGGGAAATAGGTGAACAGCGTGCCTTCCGCGACCCGGGCGGCGGCCGATATCGCGGACGTGGGGGTCGACCATACGCCGCGCCGGGCGAACAACAGCACCGCCGCCTCGAGGATTGCTTCCCGCTTCTGCTCGCTCAGCGGCCTGGCCATGGTACTTCCTCGTGATTGAGTACGCACTCAATTATACCATCATGAAGCTCAGGTTAAAACCTGATTTTGAGACGTAATTCTGGTTCCAATCGGGACTGGAAATGCTAAATTGCGGCCCCACAAATAGGACCGCTCATCGATTCTTTTTGTGAGTTTGATGATAAATAGGATTAGGAGATTGACATGATTGGTAACATCGCTCGTTGGGGCAGCAATACGCTGCTCGTTGGTATGGCCGTGCTGACGTATGCGGTATTCGTTCTAGCCCGGTAAGACCCTCTCTCATCACCCGGAAGCGGCCCCTTCGTCACGCGAAGCTGGCATCGAGGCGGAAACGCCCTCGAGATCTTCCGGGCTGATGCGCTTCGACTTCCACAGCACGGCGCTGTAATAAAAAACGTAATAGCCGACCACCACGAACAACAATCCTGCGGTGAACGGGCTTCGCATCATGGCCGGCGAGCTGAAGTTCTGCATGTCCGTCCCGCCTCCGACGTTCGCCGCATCGAGCTGCACGAACCGGTAGACCAGTCGTCCCACGAACAAGAGCGACACGGCGATGCCGGTGTAGGTATGCGGGATGTAGTGGAGCTTGCCGTCGACCATGCGGTAGCGGGTGCGCGATGCGGCCCAGACGCCGAGTCCCACTCCCACCGCCAGACCGATGAGTTCGGCGGCCAGAAACTGGCCGGATCTCGATGCCAGGGGCATGAGCGTGCAGCCGA
The DNA here is from genome assembly GCA_003164785.1 of Gammaproteobacteria bacterium. Classification (GTDB taxonomy): domain Bacteria; phylum Pseudomonadota; class Gammaproteobacteria; order Steroidobacterales; family Steroidobacteraceae; genus Bog-1198. The sequence goes on from PLUE01000037.1 coordinate 92,468, forward strand.
GCAGAACCAGGATGCCGATCCGCACGTACATCCAGGCCGGACGGATGCGCTGTTGGCCGAAGTTGCGGCGCAGGCGCCGATAGACCAGGAAGACCGCCGCCAGCGCGATCAGGTAGGGGAGAATTTGCGGGTGGTCTGATTGCATATCGGGAATACTACCCCGATGGCCCAAGAGAACGCAGCGTCCAAACGCCCCGAACTGACCCGGGGAGTGGACCTGTGGGCCGCCATCGCCGTGAACGTGGCCAACATGATCGGTACGGGCGTGTTCTTGAAGACCCGCGTCATGACCTGCAACGTGGGGGAGGCCAGGACCGTGCTCCTCTGGTGGTGGTCGCGCAGCACCGTATAGAATGGTGTTCATGTTCGATATCGTCGGTGCGCCCATTCTGGACAAGACCGCCCTGGTGGGCGGTTGCCTCAAGCTTGCGCTGCACGTGGATGGTGTTCGTCTGGCCCGCGAGGTCGAGGCGTTGCCCGAATCGGTGTGGGGCACGAATGCGGGACGCATCGGTGTCCAGCGCAAGGCCGAGGCGGTGTTCCTGCGCGGCCACGCGCCGGCGGAGGGAGATAAACCGATCGCCGATCGCGACGTGCTGCCGCTGCTCCGCTACGTGCGCTCGCTCATCACCGAGGTCATTCCGGCCCCCGTGCAGCGCTGCGTCCTGGCACGACTGCCGGGAGGCGCATCGATTGCCCCGCATATCGACATGGCGCCGTATTTTTCGAAGACCGTGCGCATTCACATGCCGGTGTCCACCCACGATCAAGTCTGGATGGTGGCGGCCGGGTTGGTCTATCAGATGCGGGTGGGCGAGGTGTGGGCGCTCAACAACAGCGATGCGCACGCCGTGTGGAACGCGCACCCGGCCCGGGCGAGAACGCACCTGATCTGCGACTTCCTGACGACGCCGGCGTTGCTCGAACTCTTGTCACGCGGTGACCGTGATCGTGGCCGGATCGTCGATCCGGTGCTTCGGCACTTCGACCTCGAGCACGGGTGACCCTGGGCAATGATCGTTGCAGAGCGCTTCACCTTTCTGCATCTGCATAAATCCGGCGGCAGTTTCGTCAACGAGTTCCTGTTGAGTTTCCTGCCCGATGCACGGCGCGTGGGGTATCACCTGCCGCGTGCGCTGACGCCCGCGACCCACATGAGCCTGCCGGCGCTCGGGTTCGTGCGCAATCCGTGGAGCTATTACGTTTCCTGGTACTCATTCCAATCGCAGATGCCGCGTCCCAATGCGCTGTTCAAGGTGTTGAGCCAACACGGCACCCTGAGCTTCGACTCGACGCTGCGGCGTATGCTCGACCTCGGAGTCGACGCCGCGCTGCTCGACGAACTCATCGCGGCTCTGCCGCCGGCCTATACCAACCAGGGCCTGAACCTGCCCGGCCCGGCGCTGTACCCGATGCGCAGTTCCGGCGTGGGCTTCTACACCTTTCTGTACCGTCACATGTATGGGGGAACCGTCGGCCCGCTGCACGTGGGTCGAATGGAACAGGTCCGCACCGATTTGCTCGCGATGCTGGCCTCGGTCGGTCAGCCGCTGAGCGACACGGCGAGGCGGTATATCGTCACGCGGGAACCGAGCAACGTGTCGAGGCACGCGGCGTACCCGGAATACTACGATCGTTCGCTGCGTGCGCTGGTCGAGCAGCGTGATGCGGAACTCATCACGCGCCATGGCTATCGGTTCGGGGTGGGCGGCGGATAGCCGCCGCCCACGGGCCGTTACGAGTTGCGCGGCGGCAGGTCGAACACCAGCACCTCGGCGTTGTCGCCTTTCTCCAGCACCAACTCCGTGCCGTCCGTTATCTTCAGCGCGTCACCCGTGCCGAGCGCCGCGCCGTTCGCGGTGATCGAGCCGCGCGCCACGTGCACGTAGATCTTGCGTCCCGCCTGGACCGTGAGCGTCGCGCGTTCATCACCCTCGAAGAGGCCCGCATAGACCTTCGCGTCCTGGTGAATCAGCAACGAGCCGTCGGCTGCGTTGGGCGATACGATCAGCCGCAACCGGCCGCGCTTCTCGTCCGCCGAAAAGCGCTTCTCCTCGTAGCTGGGCTCGATGTTGCGCGCACTCGGCTGAATCCAGATCTGCAGGAAATGTACCCCCTCCTTGGGACTGGGATTGAACTCGCTGTGCTGCACGCCGCTGCCCGCGCTCATGCGCTGGACGTCGCCCGGTCGGATGGTCGACCCGTTGCCCATGGAATCCTTGTGCGCGAGCTCGCCATCGAGCACGTAGCTGATGATCTCCATGTCGCGATGCGCGTGTGTGCCGAAGCCGGCGCCGGCTTCCACGCGATCCTCGTTGATGACGCGCAAGGGACCGAATTCCACATGCTCGGCATCGAAGTAATCGGCGAACGAAAACGTATGAAACGATTTCAGCCAACCGTGATCCGCAAATCCTCTCTCACCACTGCGTCGAATATTGTTCATGGGAACCTCCGTTGGAACGCAGAATAGACCCCACGGCGGCGATTAAAAAGCGCAAAATCCGCTTCGGTATGATCGAAAAATCGAATATATGACGCTGCCGAAGACGACGCTGGTGCAGTGGGCGGTGTTGGCAGCCATAGTGGCTCAGGGCGGCTTCGCCCAGGCCGCCGCGGTCGCGGTCGATGCCTTCATCCGCCATGCGCGTTGAGCGCCGGTAGGACCCAACCTACAGTCGGTCACGCACACTCCCGATGCCGTCGCGGTCACGCGTCACCTACCCTCCATTCTAGACGTTTCGCACACTGGGAGAGGGATATGTCGATTAGTACCATTCTATTGATCCTGTTGGTTCTGTTGCTGGTCGGTGCACTTCCGACCTGGCCGTACAGCGGCGGCTGGGGTTACTACCCGAGCGGCGGCTTGGGTCTCGTCCTGATCGTGTTATTGATCTTGGTCGTCACCGGCCGGCTGTAAACGCGATGAAGACGATCCGCGTCGTCGTCTCACTCTCGATCGCGGCGTCGATCGTCCTGTCGTCGGCGTCGGCTGAAATGCCGGCGCCGCGACTGGCGCCGACGACCGTATCGGCAGGTCCCAGCGCGCTCGACTTCGTGGTGCTGGCGAGCTTGGCGGACGGTTACAGCATGCTGGCGGTATCGAGGCTGCCTGCGCCTGTCTCGGCGGTCGCGGTTCCCTGACGAATCCATAGTCAGGGGATGTTGGTCGACATCTTCCTGGGCATCGTCATGGCCGCCACCCCCGCCGGGCGCTGACCCAACTTTAGACCGTGGCGCGCTGGTGGTGCGTACCCAGCGCGCGGCGTCGCCCGTCCATCATCTTCAGGATCATCGGCGTCAGGATGAGCTGCATCGCCAATTCCATTTTTCCGCCCGGCGCGACGATGATGTTCGGCCGCGACATGAACGAATCGTGGATCATCGACAGCAGATAGGGAAAGTCGATGCCCTTCGGATGGGCAAAACGAATGACCAGGAAACTCTCGTCGGCCGCGGGGATGTAGCGTGCGACGAAGGGATTCGAGGTATCCACGGTCGGCACCCGCTGAAAGTTCACGTGAGTCTCGGAGAACTGTGGGCAGATATAGTTCACGTAATCCGGCATGCGGCGCAGGATGGTGTCCACCACCGCTTCGGTGGAGTAGCCGCGGGTGGCCTTGTCGCGATGCAGCTTCTGAATCCACTCCAGGTTGATGATGGGCACGACGCCGATGGTCAGATCCGGGTGCCGCGCCACGTTGATCTCGGGTGTCTTCACGGCGCCGTGCAGTCCTTCGTAGAACATCAGATCGGTATCCGGCGGGATGTCCTGCCATTCGGTGAAGGTGCCGGGCTCCTGGTTGTACGGCGCGGCTTCCTTCTCATCGTGCAGGTAGCGACGGATCTTTCCCCGCCCGGTCTCTCCATAGTGCCGGAACAATTCCTCGAGCTCCTTGAACAGATTGTTCTCCGGGCCGAAGTGACTGAAATGGTGGTCGCCGCGCGCCGTGGCCTCGGCCATCGCCTTCTTCATCTCGAGGCGGTCATAGCGATGGAAGGAGTCGCCTTCCACCAGCACCGCGTTGATGTGTTCGCGGCGGAAAATCCAGTTGAACGTTCGCGTCACCGAGGTGGTGCCGGCTCCCGATGAGCCCGTGACTGCGATGATCGGATGCTTTGCTGACATGGGTGTTCCCTAGGTTTGAATGAACAACGAACGTTCTTTGAACAGCGGCGAGCTGTAGATCCGATCGAGGCCCTGGTCGTGCTCGTGATGGTATTGCTCCAGCCGTTCCACCTCGGCCTTGCACCCAAGGATCAGCGGGACGCGTTGGTGCAATTCGGTGGGCTGCAGATCGAGGATGCGCTCGCGGCCGGTGGACGCCGCGCCGCCCGCCTGTTCGACCAGCATGGCCATCGGGTTTGCCTCATAGAGGAGCCGCAACCGTCCCGCTTTGGCGGGGTCCTTCGTGTCCCGTGGGTACATGAACAAGCCGCCGCGAATCAGGATGCGATGCACCTCCGCCACGAGGGAGGCGATCCAACGCATGTTGAAATCCTTCTCGCGCAGGCCGCCCCTGCCGGCCAGGCACTCGACCACGTAGCGCTTCACCGGCGGTTCCCAGAAGCGCTCGTTGGAGGCGTTGATGGCGAACTCGCTGGCCTCGTCCGGAATGCGCATGTTCGGATGCGTCAGGATGAATTCGCCGAAGCCTCGATCGAGCGTGAAGCCATGCACGCCGCGCCCCACGGTGAACACCAGCATGGTGGTGGCGCCGTAGATGGCATAGCCGGCGCACAGTTGGCGGGCTCCAGGTTGGAGGAAATCAGCGGCGGTCGGTGCGTCGGTGCCGTTGGGCGCCTTGAGCACCGAGAAGATGCTGCCGACGGGGGCGTTGATGTCGATGTTGCTGGATCCGTCCAGAGGATCGAACGACAACAGGTATTTGCCGCGCGGGTATTCGTCCGGGATCTGGTAGGGTTCCTCCAGCTCCTCGGACACCATGCCGGCCAGATGCCCGCCATACTCGCTGGTGCGCAGGAAAATGTCGTTCGATATGACGTCGAGCTTCATCTGGGTCTCGCCCTGGACGTTGACGGCCTGCGCGGATCCGTGTGCGCCCGCCAGGGCGCCGCGCCCGACGATGAAGCTGATGCGCTTGCAGGCCAGGCGTACGTAATTCAGCAGCGCGGTGAAGTCGCCGTTTGCCTGCGGGAAGCGGCGCTGCTCCTCGATCATGAACTCGGTTATCGTTTTTTCTCTTATGCTCATTTCTCCCCCCTTGAACCATTCAATACGCGAATGCCACTCTCGTCATCATCAGATGATCGTCAATTTCTCTGATGCCCAGCCGCGCGACCAGTGCCGGCAGCACCAGATCTGCGGCGGAAAAATCCTCGGTCTGCGTCCAATAGCTCGGCGTGACGAGGGTGTACAGTCCGGCCGCTTTGGCCGCGCGCAGGCCATTCGCCGAATCCTCGATGGCGGCGCACTCGTCCGGCGCGAGGTCGAGTTCGTGCAGCACGTACCGGTAGATGTCCGGGGCGGGCTTCTTGCGCTCGACTTGATCACCCGCCCCGATGACGGCGAAGCGGTCGAGCGCATTCCAGCCGAGCGTGGTGCGCAGCAGCGCCTCGATGTTCGAGAAGGTGGTGGTCGAGGCGATGGCGACCCGGAGCTTGAGGCGCTCGGCCTCGTCGAGCAGGCGCAGCACGCCGTCGCGTAGCGGCACGTCTCCGGCCAGGATCCGCCGGGTGTAGATGTCGGTCTTGGTCTGGTGAATGATGCCGATGCGCGCGGTCAACGCGCGCCGGTCGGCAGCCGACAGGGGCAGGGAGGCAATATATGCCACGAGCCGCTCCTTCCCGCCGGTGGTCGACAGCAGGTGGGCGTACTTGGGCTTGCTCCAATTCCAATTCAGACCGACCTGCAGAAATGCGTCGTTGAAGGAACAGCGATGGGCTTCCTCGGTATCCGCGAGGGTTCCATCGACATCGAATATCAGGGCTTTTAGTTTCATGTGAACACCCGGCTGGCACGAATATCGTCGCCCTCGATGGTCATCAGCGCGTCGCGATCGAGCTTGAGGCCCTTTTGGGCAAACAGGCGATTCGCCTGGCGCAGGCGCGCCCGATCGAGGGCGTTGCGGATCGAGCGTGCATTGGCAAAGTGCGGCTGGTTCATGCGCAGCGGGATGTAGTCGTGCAATGCCTGAAGGCCCGACGGGCTCAGGCGGTATTGCATGGTCGTCAACATGCGCTGCGCGATCTCTTCCAGTTCGATGGGCGCGTAATCGGGAAAATCCAGGTGATGGGCGATGCGCGACGACAGCCCGGGATTGGATCTGAAAAAGGTGTCCATGCGATCGGCGTAACCGGCCAGGATCACGACCAGATCGTCACGCTGGTTTTCCATGACCTGCAGCAGGATTTCGATCGCTTCCTGGCCGTAGTCGCGCTCGTTCTCCGGACGGTAGAGATAATAAGCCTCATCGATGAACAGCACGCCGCCCATGGCCTTCTTGAGGACTTCCCTGGTCTTGGGCGCGGTATGGCCGATATATTGGCCCACGAGATCGTCGCGGGTGACGGCCACCAGGTGTCCTTTGCGCACGTAACCCAGCCGGTGCAGGATCTGCGCCATGCGCATCGCCACCGTGGTCTTGCCGGTTCCCGGGTTGCCGGTGAAGGACATGTGCAGCGATGGCGATCCGCTGACCAGACCCAGCTGCGCTCGGGCGCGGTCCACCAGCAGCAGCGCCGCGATGTCCCGGATGCGCGCCTTGACGGGCTTGAGACCGATGAGCTCGTTGTCGAGCTCATCGAGGACCTCCGTGACCCGGGAATCGGCCAGCAGCGCGCTCAAGTCCACATGGTCACCCGTCATCCGTAGCGCTCACCTTCGGGTTTCTGCGTCGCATAGCTCTCGATCGTGTATTGGATCTGTCTGCCACCGATCTCATGACGCTTGAGCTGGAACCCAGGTTCCTTGGACGGGCGGTTGACGATGAAGGACAGGCGCGTGGTCTCGAAGCCGAGGGTGTCGTCGAAGGCATTGACCCGAATGTAGGTTTGAGGGTGCGCCTTGCGGCAGGAATTTACCTCCATCATGGCGCCGGCGGCGTCCTTCAGATCGAACATCGGGTTGCCCCACATCTCCCAGTAGACATTGCGCGGGTGGGGATCATCGGTGTACTCCACGCCGATGGCCCAGCCCTGGTCCAGGGCATAGCCGATCTGGGCGTCGATTTCGCCGTCGGTCAATTCGGGGAGGAACGAGAAAGTGCCTTGTGTGATTTTCATGATCGTTGCCCTCAAGAAGCAGTGGCGGTCGGAACGAAGTCGGCGGTATCCGTGGAGGTGTAGTTGAAGCTCACGTCCTTCCACGTATCGAGCGCCGCGCGCAGCGGCGAACACCATTTCGCGGCGGCGGCGAGGATTTGCGGTCCCTCGTTCCAGATGTCCTTGCCCTCGTTGCGTGCCTTGATCATGACCTCCAGGGCAACCCGGTTGGCCGTCGCTCCGGCTTGGATCCCCTGGGGGTGTCCGATCGTGCCGCCGCCGAATTGCAGGACGACATCTTCGCCCAGATAGGAGATGAGCTGATGCATCTGGCCGGCATGAATGCCGCCCGACGCGACCGGCATGAGCTTGCGCAGGCCCGCCCAGTCCTGGTCGAAGAATACCCCTTGCTCGAGATTCTGCTTCGTGAACGAGTCTCGACAAATGGAATATATACCTTTGATAACATTGGGATCTCCCTCGAGTTTTCCCACGATGGTGCCCGCATGGATATGGTCAACACCGGCCATGCGCATCCATTTGGCGATGACGCGGAACGAGACGCCATGGGTCTTCTGGCGCGTATAGGTCCCATGTCCGGCGCGGTGCAGATGCAGAATCATGTCGTTGCGGCGCGCCCATTTGGCCATCGATTGAATGGCGGTGTAGCCGATGACAAGATCGATCATGACGATGGCGGAACCCAAGTCCTTCGCGAAATCCGCGCGCTCGTACATGTCCTCCATGGTCGCGCCCGTGACGTTCAGGTAGTGGCCCTTCACCTCGCCGGTCGCGGCCGATGCCTTGTTGACGGCCTCCATGCAGTACAAAAACCGGTCGCGCCAGTGCATGAAGGGTTGTGAGTTGATGTTCTCGTCGTCCTTGACGAAGTCCAAGCCGCCCTTGAGCGCCTCATACACGACACGGCCGTAATTCTTGGACGACAGCCCGAGTTTGGGCTTGGTGGTCGCGCCGAGCAGAGGTCGCCCGAACTTATCGAGGCGCTCGCGCTCCACCACGATGCCGGTGGCCGGTCCTTGGAAGGTCTTCAGGTAGGCCACGGGAATGCGCATGTCCTCGAGGCGCAGGGCCTTCAGCGGCTTGAAACCGAACACATTGCCGATGATCGACGCCGTTAGGTTGGCGATCGACCCTTCTTCGAACAGGGCCAGGTCGTAGGCGATGTAGCTGAAGTATTGCCCGGGGGCGCCCGGCACGGGATCGACGCGGTAGGCCTTCGCGCGATAGTTGTCGCAGGCCGTGAGTCGGTCGGTCCAGACCACCGTCCACGTGGCAGTCGAAGATTCCCCAGCGACGGCGGCGGCTGCCTCGATCGGGTCTACACCCTCCTGGGGTGAGATACGAAAACAACAGATCACGTCGGTGTCCTTGGGTTCGTAGTCTCCGTCCCAGTAGCCCATCTGTGCATATGGCATGACACCGGATTTGTAACGGTCAGCTTGACTCCCCATCGTGCAACTCCTTAATTTTAGATTGCGAAGAACTTGTGGGGGACTCTAAGCCGACTTTTCCATAAGGTATAATCAATAATTCTTCCGTACATTATAAGTATTAGCTGATGTATCAAGGGGAGTTGACCATGTCGATTCAACACGCGTCCTTACGGCAATTGCGGGTGTTCGAGGCGGCCGCCAGCAGCCGTTCGTTTTCCAGGGCGGCCGAGGCGCTGCATCTGACGCAGCCAGGCGTCTCCATGCATATCAAGGAGTTGGAGATTAATGCTGGAATGCCTCTGTTCGAGAGGATCGGCCGAAAGCTCTACGTGACCGAGGCCGGGCAGGAATTGCTGAGCCGCGCTCGGGACATCCTGCGCGCGTTGAAGGACGCGGAAGACACGCTCGACGGATTGAAGGGGTTACGTCGCGGGCGCATCAATCTGGCGGTGGTGAGCACGGCTAAATACTTCGTTCCGCAGTTGCTGGCGCAGTTCGGCAAGGACTTCCCGGAGCTGGAAATCCGCTTGGCGGTGAACAATCGAACTTCCGTGATCGGTCAATTGGTCGCGAACGAGGTCGATCTGGCGATCATGGGTCGCTCGCCGCAATCCCTGGATACGGTGGCCGAACCGTTCGCCCAGAATCCGCATGTGATCATCGCCGCGCCGGATCATCCCCTGGCCGGGCAGCGACAGATCTTGGTCGAGACCGTGGCGAAGGAGCATTTCATCGTCCGCGAGCCCGGTTCCGGCACGCGGCTCGCGATGCAGCAGTTCTTCGAGCAGCTGCAGGTGATCTGCAACGTCGGCATGGAAATGGCCAGCAACGAGACCATCAAGCAAGCGGTGATGGCAGGCATGGGGGTGAGCTTCATTTCGCGCCACACCATCGACTTGGAACTGCAGACCCAGCGATTGGTCATTCTGGATGTCCGCGGCACGCCGGTGATCCGCCAATGGCATGTGGCGCATCTGGCCAAGAAGCGCTTGTCGCCGACGGCCAGCGCCTTCAAGGAGTTCGTCCTCACGCACGGCCGGGAGTTGCTGCGCGCCCAAGACGCGTCCGCATGATCGAGGCGGAGCACGCACCGGTCGGGCGGCTCATCGTCGATATCGTCAGTGCGCCTGTGGCCGCTTCAGTAGAGCGGTGCGGTCGACCGATTTGACCAACAGGTTCACGACGGTGCCGCCGCGCACCAGGGTCAACGGCACGCCGATGCCGGCGGGTCCCGTCGACCACAACACGCGATAGAACTGCGCCAGCGTGCGGACCTCGATGTCGCCCACCTGGCTGATGAGATCGCCTTCGCGCATGTCGGCGATCTGCGCCGGACTGCCGTCGGCGACACCGGTCACGTAGACCTTGCCCGAGACTTCCACTGCATAAACGCCCAACCAGGGCCGCGTTTGTCGATTGGCCCGGCCGCGGGTCAACAGGTCGTTCAAAATCGGCTTGAGCAGGTCGATGGGCACGAACATGTTGGCGTTGGTTTCCTCGCCGCTCACCGTTTCGCGCACCAGCAGCGAACCCAGCCCCACCAGCGATCCTTGGTGGTCGACCAAGGCCGCGCCGGACCAATGGGGGTGAGCCGGCACGGTGAATATGGCGCCATCGACCAGGTATTCCCAGGTTCCGGCGAACTCACGGCGCAGCAGGATCTCCACCTCCTGCTCGCGGGCGAATTCCGGATGACGCAACAGCCGGGCGGTGTCGCCCGCCTGGATCCCCGCCGATGATCCCAACTGCAGCGGCGCGACGTCCAGCGCCTCGAGAGGCAGGACCAAGCCGAACCCGGTGACCTGGTCGTAGGCCAGGGCATGGCCTGCCACCTCGCGACCATTCACGGTCAGCCAGACGTCCGTGGCTTCGGTGATGAGATAGCCGATGGTCAGGATCAACCCGTCGGCGCCGATGACGATGCCATTGCCCAGACGCTCCGAGCCGAGAATGCCGGCGGTGAACGCGTCTTCCGGCACGACCGCGCGCAGCTTGACGATGGACTGGAGGATCGACCGGTTCTCGGACATCATGGTGCAGACGGTAGCCTGATCTTGCCCGGGTGTCACTAAGGGGCCCGCAGCAGCATCGTCGCCGCCGCTTCACCGCTTTTGCAGGGCGCCGTGCACCGTGCCCCAGTGGCCCGACACCGCGGTGTGCTCGCCCGCAAAGTAGAGGGTTTCGTCGATCGGGGCGGCCATGTCCCGCGAGGCGTCGAGCGCGGTGGTCGCGATGATGGCGAAGGCAACCGTGTCGCGAGCGGCGACGCTGGCGCTGCGATGATGCGATAGTATCAGGCGCGGGTTAGGCGTTGAACCGTCAGCCGGGGCCTACGGGTTGTTGCGCCCCGGGGAGATTGGCCTGGCCGCGTCAACTCGATAGGCTGTCCTCGGTCAATCATTTGAGGAGTGGTTACATGGCCGACACACAACGGGGCGGTAATTCGCCTGCCAGTGAGAACAAACCGATGGAGGCGGAACGCGCCAAAGCCGAGCGTGAGGCCCGGGAGGAGAGCGTCTCGAAACCCGGTGGGTTCAAGAACGATCCGGAAGATCCCACGAATCCCAACGAAGCGATCGAGCGTCATCGGCGCAAGCTGCGACCGTAGACGTGTCCGTCGAGGGCCCGGGCATCGCAGGCTCCAGGGGTGCCATGAGCCGGCGTCTCGCGCGTCATGCTGCCGACAGCCGCCCGCGCCCGTGATTTGATGCCACTTCCGATCGAGGACTACGCCGTGATCGGCGACTGTCATACCGCCGCCTTGGTGGGCAAGGACGGCTCCATCGACTGGCTGTGCTTCCCACGCTTCGACTCCGGCGCGTGCTTCGCGGCACTGCTGGGCGGCCCCGAGAACGGCCGCTGGAGCATCGCGCCGACGGCAACGGTGCGCCGCGTGACGCGTCGCTATCGCGACTCGGGGCTCGTCTTGGAGACCGACATCGAGACGGACGAGGGGAGCGTGCGTCTGATCGACTTCATGCCCCTGTCGGACCAGCGCTGGGATCTGGTGCGCATCATCGAGGGCTTGAGCGGCACGGTCGCGTTGGCCATGGAGCTGATCGTGAGATTCGACTACGGGTCCATCCTTCCTTGGGTGCGTCGCGCCGGGCAGGTGCTTTTGATGACGGCGGGGCCGGACACGCTGGAGCTGTGGGGCACGGTGGATGTCGTCGGGGAGAACATGAAGACGGTCGCCGCATTTTCGGTGTCCGCGGGTGAGCGGCAGTCGTTCGTGCTCAATTACCGACCTTCACACCACCGGACGCGGCTGCCGCTCGATGCGCAACACAGCTTGAAGGAGACGGAGAGCCTATGGGGCCTCTGGGCGGCCCGCTGCACCTATCAGGGACAGTGGCGCGAACCCGTGCTCCGGTCGCTCATCACGCTCAAGTCGCTGATCTACAAACCGACCGGCGGCATCGTCGCGGCCCCGACCACGTCGCTCCCGGAGCAACCGGGCGGGGTGCGCAACTGGGATTATCGTTATTGCTGGCTGCGCGACGCCACCTTTACGCTCAACGCATTGTTGCTCGCGGGATACGTCAAGGAGGCGACCGATTGGCGCGAATGGCTGCTGCGCGCGGTGGCCGGTTCCCCGAAGGATCTGCAGATCCTGTATGGCGTGAGCGGCGAGCGACGATTGGCGGAGTTCGAAGTCTCCTGGCTGCCGGGTTACCAAGGGGCGGCGCCGGTGAGAATCGGAAATGCCGCGTCGACGCAGTTTCAGCTCGACGTTTATGGCGAGGTCATGGACACGCTGCACAACGCGCGCCTGAGCGGGTTGGATCCGGAACCGGCCGCCTGGAATTTCCAACTGGCGATGCTCGAGTTTCTGGAAACCAAGTGGCAGGATCCGGACGATGGCATCTGGGAGGTCCGCGGTCCCCGCCGGCACTTCACGCACTCCAAGATGATGGCGTGGGTCGCTTTCGACCGCTGCATCAAGGACGCGGAGCGCGACGGCCTCGAGGCGCCGTTGGAGCGTTGGCGCGCGATACGCAGCGCCATCCATGCTGAAGTCTGTGAAAAAGGTTTCAACGCGGCGAGCAATGCGTTTGTCCAATCCTACGAATCCCCCCATCTCGATGCCAGTCTTTTGCTCATGGCGCAGGTCGGCTTCCTGCCGCCGGACGATGCGCGGGTACTCGGCACCATCGCCGCCATCGAGCGCGATCTCGTGGTCGACGGCTTGGTGTTGCGCTATCAGACGGAAAGCGGCGTCGATGCCCTGCCGGCTGGCGAGGGCGCGTTCCTGCCCTGTTCCTTCTGGCTGGCCGATTGCTATGCGTTGACGGGGCGAAGAGCAGAAGGCCTGGCGCTGTTCGAGCGTCTGCTGGCGCTGCGTAATGACGTCGGGCTGATCGCGGAGGAATACGATCCCCGCGCGAAACGCATGCTGGGCAACTTTCCGCAGGCGCTCACCCACATGGCGCTGGTCAATACCGCGCGTCTGCTGTCGATGGCGGAACGCGTGGTGCAAAACGCGGCGAAGAGCGGCGAACGACCGGCGGCGGCCTCACTGGTATCGGGCCATACGCCCGCGGTAAATTGAAACGCGGCGTCGAGCAACTCAACGGGTCAATCGTATTGATTCTCGTTCGCATGAAGATCGTGACCTGGATTGAAGCTGCGATGGGCCACGCGGCGAACGGGATGATGTACCGTAGCGGTTCGCAAAGAATTAATATTACTTATGAAACCCGGCATGCAAAACGCGGGAACATATTTCCGAGCTTCTCAACGATAGGATCTTAAGATGCAAACCAAATTCTCACGTCGAACGATCGTCAAGGGCGGTCTCACCGTCGGCGCTTTCGTGCCGGCATTCGCTTTTTTTGCCGGCAACGCCAATGCAGCCGGGCTGCCTCCATTGGATGTGGGCGATCCGACCGCCAAGGCGCTGGGTTTCCTCACCGATGCGACGAAAGTCGATGCGGCCAGCAATCCGACCTTCAAGGCCGGTCAAAAGTGCGCCACATGTGCGCAGTACCAAGGCAAGGCGTCCGATGCGACTGCCGGTTGCAATATCTTCGCCGGACATAGTGTCCCCGCTGCCGGCTGGTGCAAGGTGTGGGCGCAGAAGCCCGGCGCGTAAATGTCGGGTATTGCCTTGAAGGCTGAATGATGAATGTCCGGCCCGGGCGCGACCAGCGCTCGGGCCGTCGCGGTAACGCCCTGCGGGCGTTCGACCGACGTCATGGAAGCGCACTGCCGTGGTCCGTTAAGCTGGCGGCATCATGAACCTCACCCGGTCGATCCGCGGCATTCCGAGCTTCTCCTTGTACGGGGAGCAGTCGGGCGAGGTCGGACCCACCGAACCGCTGCACATCGAAGACATTCAGTCACGCAGCCGCAAGTATCTCTGGCAGATCGGCACGCATCGGCACACCCGCTCGAGTCAGTGCGTATTCGTCATGTCGGGTCCGGTGGTGGTCGATCTGGAAGAGGCGCATCTGGAGTTCGACGGGCCTGCCGTCATCATCATTCCCTCCGGCTCGGCACACGGCTTCGCGTTCCGCGCGGACAGCCACGGCTATGTGCTCACCATGGATCTCGACCGATTGTTGAGCGCGGCGAGCGCGTCCCATCGGCCGGCCATCGCGACGCTCTTTTCCGTTCCGCGCGCCTGCCACTTGAACTCGGACCGTCGTCTCGCCGCACGCGCGGCGCAGCTGTTCGGCACGTTGCTCCAGGAGTTCCGCGAACCCGACAGTTTCGCGGCGCCGGTCTGCGGCTGGCTGGCGTGTTCGGTCCTGTGGATGCTCGCTGCCAGGCTCGTCTCCAGCGCACCCATGGCCACGATGGTCCGGCATGACGCGGAGCGGCTCCGACGATTTCGCGCCGCCGTCGAGGCGCACTTTCTTCAGCACTGGCCGGTGGCGCGTTACGCGAGGGGTCTGGCGGTGTCCGAAAGCAGCTTGAACCGGCTGTGTCGAGCTCTCGCCGGCGGCACCGCCTTCGATTTGATTCAACGGCGATTGGCGCTCGAAGCACGCCGTCGACTGGTGCATGTCGCGGGGCCGGTGGGCGGCATCGCGGCGCAGCTGGGGTTCAAGGATCCGGCGTATTTCTGCCGCTTCTTCCGCAAGCACAACGGCACGTCGCCGAGCGCGTTCCGCCGCCGCCACGGTGGCGGATAAGTACCAGCCGGTACCCGGATCGTACAATACCGGCTGCCGGCCCCTGCTAGTCTTCGCGGCACATGACAGTGGAAGCGCGTATGGCTCGTACCCAGGTGGCGATTATCGGTGCCGGCCCCTCCGGCCTTTTGCTGTCCCAGTTGCTGCACCTGCATGGGATCGACAGCGTCGTCATCGAGCGGCAATCCCGGGACTACGTCGAAGGGCGCATTCGGGCCGGCGTGCTCGAGCAGGGCTCGGTCGATCTGCTCATCAAGGCCGGCGTCGGCGAGCGACTGTTGAGCGAGCGCTTGGTGCACGACGGATTCGCGTTGGGCTTCGCGGACCGCAGCTTCCGCATCGACCTGAGACGTTTCACGGGTGATGCAGTGTCCGTCTACGGTCAGACCGAGGTGACCAAGGACTTGATGGACGCGCGCGTGGCGGGCGGCGGCAAGCTGATCTTCGAGGCGACCGACGTTGCCGTCGAGGGGTTCGACGGTGAGCGGCCCACGGTGCGCTACCTGCACGAGGGGCGTCTCCATGAACTGGCCTGCGATTTCATCGCCGGCTGCGATGGTTACCACGGCGTCTGCCGGCGCAGCGTTCCCGCCACGGCAATGCAGGCCTTCGAGCGCGTGTATCCGTTCGGATGGCTGGGCATCCTGGCGGACGTGCCGCCCGCGGCGCACGAACTCGTGTATTCGAATCATGCCCGCGGATTCGCCCTGTGCAGCATGCGCTCGGCGACGCGCAGCCGGTACTACGTGCAATGCGCGCTCGACGAACAATTGGAGGCGTGGCCGGATTCACGGTTCTGGGACGAGCTGCGCTTGCGCCTGCCGGCGGAGGTTGCGCAATCGGTGGTGACGGGACCGTCGATCGAGAAGAGCATCGCGCCGCTGCGCAGCTTCGTGGTCGAGCCGATGCGCTTCGGGCAGATGTTCCTGGTGGGCGATGCGGCGCACATCGTGCCGCCGACGGGCGCCAAGGGATTGAACCTGGCGGCCGCCGACGTGCGGATCCTGTACCAGGCCTTGGTGGAGCGTTACCGCACCGGCAGCACGGGCTTGTTGGATCGCTACTCCGAACGGTGCCTGCGGCGCATCTGGAAGGCGGAACGGTTTTCGTGGTGGTTCACGTCCGTCATGCACAAGTTCGACGACGATGCCTTCTCGCATCGCATCCAGCTCGCGGAACTCGATTATCTGACAGGATCGGAGTCGGCGCAGGCCAGTCTCGCGGAGAACTACGTGGGGCTCCCGTTCGATACCCCGCCGTGAAGCCGGCTTGGGGTCGCTCAACGCCGTTGAGCGACCCTGCGGCGGTTTGCAGCCCGGCGTGGCCGCGCTGACGTTCGGTCAGCCCTCGAGCTGCTTTTCCAGGCGTCCCAGGGTCTGCATTGCCCCGAGCACCTGCGCGACGCTCGCGTTCGGTTCACGCTTTTCGCGAATTGCCGCGAAGAATTCGCGATCCTGAAGCTCGATGCCGTTCATCGACACATCGACGTTCGACACGTCGATCGGCGCGTTCTTGCCGTCGAGCAGCTCATCGTAGCGGGCGATATAGGTGCCGTTGTCGCAGATGTAGCGGAAGAAAGTGCCCAGCGGTCCATCGTTGTTGAACGACAGGGACAGCGTGCAGATGGCGCCCGACGGCACCTTGAGACCGATGCTCATGTCCATCGCGATGCCCAGCGTGGGATGCTTGGGGCCTTGCAGGGCATAGCTCTGTGAAATGGCCTCGCCGGTCTGATAACCGAACAGATCCACCGTATGGCAGGCGTGATGCCAGAGCAGGTGATCGGTCCAGCTGCGCGGCTTGCCGAGCGCATTGGTGTTCGTGCGGCGGAAAAAATACGTCTGCACGTCCATTTGCAGCACCTTCAATTCGCCGGCGAGAATGCGCTTGTGGATCCATTGATGACTGGGGTTGAAGCGACGGGTGTGTCCCGCCATCGCGACCACGCCGGTCTCCTTCTGCACCCGCACCAGGCGCTCGGAATCCGCCACCGAATCGGCCATCGGAATCTCGATCATGACGTGCTTGCCCGCGCGCATGCACTGTTCGCCCTGGTTGGCGTGCATCTGCGTGGGCGTGGTCAGAATCACGGCATCGAGGCCGGGCTGCGCCAGACATTCGGCGAGATCGGCGCTCCAATGCGGGATCTTCCATTCCTTCGCCACCGCGCCGGCGGATTCCATGTTCGAGCCCGCGAGCGAAATCACCTGGATGTCGGGGATCTTGGCCATGGCCTCCAGATGTTTGATCCCGAAGGCGCCGTGACCTGCTACACATACCTTCATGCGGCGCTCCTGTTCTCGAGAATCATCAATGCCGCAGCGGTGTTGGACGCCGGAACATGGTAATGCCGATAGACCTCGACGGCATCCAGGTCGAGGGCGCCGCGCATGACGTGCCACATCACCATCTCGACGCCTTCCGAGCCGGCTTCGCGCATGTACTCGGTGTGCGAGATCTTGGTGAGGCCGATGGGATCCTTGGTCAGGTTGTCGAGGAAGTCGGTGTCGAACTTGCGATTGATGAGTCCGGCGCGCTCTCCCTGCAATTGATGCGACATGCCGCCGGTGCCGTAGATGATGACGCGCAGGTCCTCCGGAAAGCTGTCGACGGCCCTGCGAATCGCCTGGCCCAGCTTGAAGCAGCGCGCCCCGGTCGGTGGCGGATACTGAACCACGTTAACGCACAGCGGGATCACCTTGAACGGCCACTCCGCGGGCTGTCCGGTGGTCACCGACAGGGGCACCGTGAGGCCGTGATCCACGGTCATCTCGTTCGCGATGGTCATGTCGAACTCGTCGAGAATGAGCGATTCCGCCAGATGCCACGCGAGCTGCGGGTGGCCGTACACCACGGGCACCGGACGGGCGCCGAAACCTTCATCCGCGATCGGGAACTTGTCCGCCACGCCGATCAAGAACGTGGGAATGATCTCCAGCGAAAAAGCATTCGCGTGGTCGTTGTATACGACGATCGCCACGTCGGGCTTCAACTTCGCGACCAGTTCGCGAGCCGGGCCGTAGCCTTTGAACAGCGGTTCCCAGTAGGGAGTGCCGGTCTGTCCCTTGTCCATGGCGACGCCGATCGCCGGGACATGGGAACACGCAATGCCTGCCACAATCTTTGCCATATGATTTACTCCGCGGCCTTGGCCGCATCCTTGAAGCGGTTGCCTTCGACGCTGCGCCCGCCGGCGAGCATCATTTGCACGTAGGTGTCCTTCGGCACGCCGGACATCATTCCGGCGACGTCCTGGAAGGTGAGTCCGTCGCAGAAGGCGATCTTGATGGTGTAGTAGATGTTCCCACCCACCTTGAGCATGCCGAGCCAGTCGCGCGCGAGCACCGTGCGCCGCTGTTCCGGCGTCAGCGTGAACTTGTCGAGATAGGCGGGCTCGTTTTCCTTGAAGCTCTGGCGGTTCTCCGCCTTGTTGAGCGACATGCAAAACATGTTGAGCGCGTAGCCGATGCGCCCGCGCTCCGCGTTGTAGACATAGGTGCCCGGAATGTTGTCGTAATCGTTGCTCTGAGTCATGTGATCTCCGTGCCGTTGGCGACGGCGTAGGTTGTTTCGCCGGAATGGATTTGTTGACGCACGATCGTGCGAATCACTTCGATCGCCTTGCGTACCAGCGGACTGCGGGGCCGTTGCGCGGACGTGGCGATGGACAGCGAAATCCTCAACACCGGATTCCCAATGGGTTTGACGAGAACCTCGTCGGCCCATTGGGTGGATTTTACGGCATTCAGCGGCAGAACGCCGAATCCGTGCCCTTGGCGCACCAGATCGATGATGGCCGGAATGGATTCGATTTCGTGCGCGACGCTGATCTTGCGATCGACACCCGCGAGGGCATTCTCGACCGCCATGCGCATGGCATGGGGCCGGCTCGGTATGATGAGAGGATAGTCCGCGAGATCGCCGACCGTGATGGCCGTGTGGCTGGCGGCGGCGGCCGGTGCTATCAGAAACAACTGGTCCTCGAGCAGCGGTTGCAGGTCGACGGCGGCCGACGTTGCTGCGTTGTAGACCAGGGCGCAATCGACGCGGCCGATGTTGAGCCATTCCAGGATATAGGTGGACAGGCCCTCGACGGTCGCGAGTTGCGCGTTCGGCAGCGACGCCGCAAAGGCCTTGACCAGCGGCACCGTGACGCTGCTGCCGAGGCTGGGCGGCAGGCCGAGCGCGAAGTGACCGGAGTCGCCATTGCGCTGATCTTCGAGTTCCTGCCGGGCGCGGCCGATCTGGGTGAGAATGCCGCGCGTATGTTCGAGGAGCCGGGAGCCCGCATCCGTGAGAACCACACCGCGACCGTTGCGCTCGAAGAGGTTCTGGCCCAGTTCGACCTCGAGCTGTCGCACTTGGCGGCTCAGCGCCGGCTGCACGACCGATAGAAAGGAGGCGGCTCGCGTAAAGCTGCCGAGTTCCGCGACGTGTCGGAAGTATTCGAGCTGCTTGAGATCCATCGAACGGATTGCCTCGTGTTATCAAGTTACGCTATAACAGGTATATAGCTATTTCCTTGCTAGTATACGTGATAATCCCACCCGCTAACTACTTGCATCAAATCCCAAGGTAAAAACCTATGATTGGTCAATCAGGAATTGCGATCAAAAACATCACGCGAGCGGATCCCGCGGCGGTCGCCGAACTCGCCAAGTACGGCGTCGCCACCATTCACGAAGCCATGGGCCGGGTCGGGCTGCTGGCCCCCTATATGAGGCCGATTTATCCGGGCGCGAAGGCGTGCGGCACGGCGGTCACCGCCCTGGCCCATCCCGGCGATAATTGGATGCTGCACGTGGTCGCCGAAATGCTGCACCCCGGCGACATCGTGGTGGTCGGTACATCGACCGCCAATGCGGACGGCATGTTCGGCGACCTGCTCGCCACCTCGTTTCGCGCGCGCGGCGGCGTCGGGCTCATCATCGATTCGGCCTGCCGCGACACCGCCGACCTCAAGATGATGGGGTTCCCGGTATGGTCCCGGGCCGTGTTCAGCAAGGGAGCCGTGAAGGCCACCGTGGGATCGGTCAACACGCCGATCATCTGCGCCGGCGCGCTGATTCATCCGGGCGACGTGGTGATCGCGGATGATGATGGCGTCGTGGTCGTCCCCAAGGCGCATGCCGCGACGGTGGCGGAAGCCAGCGCGAAGCGGGAGGCGAAGGAAGCGGGGGTGCGCAAGCGATTGGCGTCCGGCGAATTGGGCCTGGACGTCTATGGCATGCGCGAGAATCTGGCAAACGCCGGTCTGAAATACTTCGACGACGAGGCTGCCTACGAGAAGGAGTCGAACCGATGAGCGCCGCCGCCATTCCGCCGAAGAATCCGCTGAAGAGCTGCCTGCCGCCGGATCCCAATCCGATCAAGCCCACGCTCGCGCTGCCGCCGGGTGCGTGCGATGCGCATTGCCACGTATTCGGGCCCGCGGCCAAGTTTCCCTATTCGGCGGACCGCAGCTATACGCCTCCCGATGCGCCGGTGGAGAACCTGCGCAGGCTGCATGCCCAGCTGGGCGTCGCGCGCGCCGTGATCGTGCATGCCAGCTGCCATGGCACGGAAATGGACGTCACGTTGGATGCCATTGCCTCGAGCAACGGGACCTATCGCGGCGTGGCCTGCGTCGAGGACGGCGTGACCGACAAGGAACTGCAGCGGCTGCACGATGGCGGCATCCGCGGCATCCGGTTCAACTTCGTCAAGCATCTCGGCGGCGTGCCGGATCTCGACGTGTTCCACCGACTGGTGGCGCGCATCAAGCCCATGGGCTGGCACATCGTGCTGCATTTCGACGCCGACGACATCTTGACCCAGCACGATCTGCTGAGCCGCATCGACGTGCCGTTCATCGTGGATCACATGGGCCGGGTGAAGGCCGCCGACGGTCTTGACCAGAAACCGTTCCAGTCCTTGCTCGATTTGTTCCGCCACAACCCGTTGGCGTGGGTGAAGGTATGCGGCGCGGAGCGCGTTTCCGTCGGCAAGCGACCTTTCCGCGACGCGGTGCCGTTCGCCCAGGCGTTGATCGCGGTGGACTCATCGCGCATTCTGTGGGGCACCGATTGGCCGCACCCGAACATCACCAAGGACATGCCGAACGACGGCGAACTGGTCGATCTGTTCGGTGAAATCTGCCCCGACGCCGCCACCCGCACGCAAATTCTGGTGGACAATCCGACGCGCATGTACTGGGGAACTTCATGATTATCGACTGCCATGGTCACTACACGACGGCGCCCGCTGCGTTGCAGAAATTCCGCGACACGCAAATCGCGGGTCTGAAGGAAGGCATCGATGTCCCGTCCAGCGCGCAAACCGCGATCAGCGACGATGAGATCCGCGACAGCCTGGAGAACGCGCAGCTGAAATTGCAACGCGCCCGGGGCACCGACCTGACCATTTTCTCGCCCCGGGCCTCCGCCATGGCCCACCACATCGGCAACGAGACGACCAGTCAACGTTGGACGGAGGCCTGCAACGATCTGATCCATCGGGTCTGCAATCTGTACCCGGAGAACTTCATCGGCGTGGCGCAGCTGCCCCAATCGCCGGGCGTGGAACCGGTCCGGAGCGCCGCCGAGCTGGAGCGTTGCGTCAAGGAGCTCGGCTTCATCGGCTGCAATCTGAATCCGGATCCGTCGGGCGGCCACTGGAACTCGCCGCCGTTGACCGATCGATATTGGTATCCGTTCTACGAGAAGATGGTGGAGCTCGACGTGCCCGCCATGGTGCACGTCAGCTCCTCGTGCAACGCGAACTTCCATGCCACCGGCGCGCATTACATCAATGCGGACACCACCGCGTTCATGCAGTTCCTGGCCAGCGATTTGTTCAAGGACTTCCCGACGCTGCGCTTCATCATTCCGCACGGCGGCGGCGCCGTGCCGTATCACTGGGGGCGGTACCGGGGACTGGCGCAGGACATGAAGCGGCCTCTGCTCAAGGATTACTTGTTGAAGAACGTGTTCTTCGACACCTGCGTGTACCACCTGCCGGGCATCGAATTGCTGCTCAAGGTGATTCCCGCGGAGAACATCCTGTTCGGCTCCGAAATGGTGGGTGCGGTGCGTGGCATCGATCCGGAGACGGGCCAGTACTTCGACGACACCAAGCGCTATCTGGACGCTTTGCCATTGAGTGATGATGATCGGTACAAGATCTTCGAGGGCAATGCGCGGCGGATATTCCCGCGCCTGGGTGCCAAGCTCGACGGCCAGCGCCCCGGGTAACCGGCAGGCGGCTCACCGGTTGTCGCTCAAGATGGCATGTATAATGTCGCGGATTCCGAATTGATTCGGCCCGTAACCAGAACAAGTTGAGCATGAAGAGAACCAATCCCCCGTTTCGCGCCGATCATGTGGGCAGTTTGCTGCGCCCGCCGGAGCTGTTGCAGGCCCGCGACCGCTTCAAGAACAAAGAGATCACCGCCGCCGAGCTGCGAACCATCGAAGACACCGCCATCCGAGCCGTCGTGAAGATGCAGGAAGACGTCGGTTTGCAGGGTATTACCGACGGCGAGTTCCGCCGCAGTTCCTGGCATATGGACTTTCTGTATCAGTTGGGCGGCGCCACCAAGGTCCAGGACGAGAACCTGAAGGTGCAATTCCACAACGAGAAGGGTGACATCGAGTTCACCCCGGCCTCGTTGCGCGTCACGGGCAAGGTCGAACTGAAAAAGACCAT
This sequence comes from Gammaproteobacteria bacterium, assembly GCA_003164785.1. Classification (GTDB taxonomy): domain Bacteria; phylum Pseudomonadota; class Gammaproteobacteria; order Steroidobacterales; family Steroidobacteraceae; genus Bog-1198. The sequence goes on from PLUE01000037.1 coordinate 114,972, forward strand.
TTTCGGCGACGACTTCACCTTCTTGAAGTCCGTCACCAAGCGCACGCCGAAACTCACCATCCCAAGCCCGAGCATGATCCACTACCGCGGCGGCCGAGCGGCCATCGACGAGACCGTGTATCCGGACATGAAGGACTTCTGGCGGGACTTGTCGGCCGCGTATGCGGACGAAATCGAGAATCTCGGCAAACTGGGCTGCACCTATCTGCAGCTCGACGACACCAGCCTGGCGTATCTGAATGACCCGACCCAACGCGATCACATCGCGCACATCGGCGGGGACGCGGAACACCAGCATGAGGTGTACATCGATCTCATCAATGCCGCTTTGGTCAAGAAGCCTGCCGGGATGACGGTGTGTACGCATCTTTGCCGCGGCAATTTCCGCTCGTCGTGGGTGGCGGCCGGCGGGTATGACCATGTTGCCGACGCACTGTTCGGGCGCCTGAACGTCGATGGCTTTTTTCTCGAGTACGACGACGAGCGATCGGGCGGCTTCGAGCCGCTGCGTTTCGTGCCGAAGGGCAAGATGGTCATATTGGGCCTGGTCACCTCGAAGCGCGCTGACATGGAAACCAAGGACTTCTTGAAGCGGCGCATCGACGAGGCGGCGAAGTTCGTACCGCTCGATCAGATCTGTCTGAGTCCGCAATGCGGGTTCTCCTCGACCGTGGAAGGCAATGCGCTGACCATGGAAGATCAGACCAACAAGCTGCGCCTGATCGTCGAGACGGCGGAAGAGGTCTGGGGCTGAGGGAGCCGTCGGCTCCTCTGCCGACGCGGAGGAGGGCGATGCCCCTCCGCGTCATCCGTCGGACTGGGAACCCGGGTCCGGCTCGGGGTAACGCGCCAGTCGCGGGCGTGCAATCGAGGCAAGATTCATCACGGGGGATCCGGCAATGTCGATCAGATCATGGTTGTCTGTGGCGGCGGTGTGTGTTTTCGTGTCGGTCGTCGAGGCGCAGGTGCCGCCGGTACCGACGACCGATCAGGTGGCGCTCCTCAAGAGCGGTGACGCCCTCGCCCAGCGCAACAAGCGCATCGTGTTCGATTTCTGGCGGATCGTGTACGAGGGCGGCCATGCCGACCTCGCACCCAAGTACATGGCCGAGGGCTACATCCAGCACAACCCCAACATGGCGTCCGGCCGGGAAATCTGGCTCGAGTTCTTCAAGAAGATCAGGCCCCCGCGCCCGATCGCCGACCGCATCAAGGCGCCGGTGATCTCCATCATCGCGGACCGCGATCAGGTGATGGTGCTGACGGCCCGCAAGGTGCGCGATCGCGCCAATCCCGACCACATTTACTACGTCACCTGGTTCGACGGGTTCCGCATCGATGATCACGGACTGATCGCGGAGCATTGGGACCCCTCGGAGATGTGGGTCGACGGCAAGCCTCCCGGGGCGGAGTTCTTCTCGGAATGGGACCACTGATATCGGTGAACGAGCGCCATACAGGCGACCTTTCACCTTTGCGTCCCTGTAATCTGCTCGACTTGCGCCTTCCGATCAAAGGCGCGTGACGCATGCGTCGCAGTCCTAAGCTCGCTGCATGTCGCCATCAATGGGGATGACCTGGCCCGAGATTGATTTCGCGGCGTCGGACGCAAGAAACACGGCCAGGGCGGCGATATCCTTCGGATCGACCAGTTGTTTGAGCGATTGATTGGTCATGGCGATGCGCCGTACCTCGTCGATCGACCGGCCCGTCACCTGGGCGCGCCCCTGGAACACACGCTCGGCGCGCTCGCCGTCAACGGCGCCCGGTGCGATGGCGTTTACCCGGATGCCATACTCGCCGAGTTCGATGGACAGCGTCTTGGTCAGGCCGATCAGCGCCCACTTCGTCGCCGCATACGGGCTGCGGTTGGCGTAACCAAACCGGCCCGCCGCCGACGACATGTTGATCACCGCGCCGCCACCGGCACGGATGAGATGCGGAATCACATGGCGCGTCACGTCGAAGGTGCCGGTCAGGTTCACGCGCAGCACGGCGTCCCAGGCCGCCGGATCCAGTTCATGCAGCGGCTGCGTCGGGCCGCCGATCCCAGCGTTGTTGACCAGCACGTCGAGCCCGCCCAGGCTGCCAACGGCGTCGGCGACCATCGTCGTGACAGCCTCGCGGTCGCCGACGTCGCAGTGGCGTGTGAGCAGGCCTGGCATTTCCCCGGCCGCACGCTCCAAGCCGGCGACATCGATGTCGCAGATGCAGACGCGAGCCTGCGCGGCATGAAATGCCCGCGCAATCGCCAGGCCGATGCCGGAAGCGCCAGCCGTGATTAGAACCTTGGTCATGCGAACAGCGCTCCCTGGAGAATCCTGGATGATTATAGGTGATCGTTTGGGCAATCATGCGGCCATGGCCATTTCGTTCGATACAACGGCCCTCAGCTTGTTTGGGACGATGCCGCTAAACGGCTTGCACGAGGGTCGGATCATTGTTTTTAGGGCTGTTGACCCGAGTCGACACCTCCTGGGCGACCATCAAGCCTGACTCGTATTGCGCCAATACACCCCGGGCATCGTCCGGCGTGCCATTCAGCCATATATCCCGATCCTCGCGTCTCAGGATCGCGGGCATGCGGTGCGGGTTGTTGCCCGTGTTGTGAATTTGGCGCATAAGATCGTTCGCCGGCATCGTTATATGCACACAACTATCCACCGTGGTGCCGTCTGCCTTCGCCGAGCGATCCCAGAGACCGGCGAACGCGAATGCCGCCTGGTCCACGAGCGTGATATAGAACGGCGCTTTGCGGCCTTCCGGGTTCAAATGCCACTCGTAGAAGCCGGTAGCGACCTGGAGGCAGCGTTGCCCGCGCTTCCACGGACCGCGGTACGAGGCCGCGGTCTCGACCGTCTCGATCCGAGCGTTGATGGTCGAATACTTGGGCGGTTCACCTTTTGCAAAGAACGGGATCAGCCCCCAGCGAATTCGCGAGCCTCGAGGATGGGCGTCGACGGTGCGGATGACCGGCACCGATTGAGTCGGCGCGACATTAAAGCTCGGAGGGAACGACCACTCTTGGCGCACGAGGTTGAATTCGCGCTCGATGGAGGCGTCGTCGGGTGAAACGTAGCGTCCGCACATGGCTTTAGGTTAGCCTAACCTGCGTCCCAGGCCTGCGTCAAAGTCGGCAGGCGCGGCAAACTGCTGCATTCGGCCAAGGCGAGTCAAATCGACACGCCAACCTAGGGCGCCCGGATGCGGACATTCAGCTCTTGCAGTAGGATCACAAAGACCCACTTATGGCTTTTGCCTTTCGCGAAGGATTTTGCAGCAAGAGCGCTCGCGCACACCACCGAAATTGCGACCGGCGAAGCGTTCGCCGCGGGCATCGGGGCTAACTGTTGGCGAGGAATTGAGAGTCTGCTAAAGCCCGCGCAGTTTGGTACCGTCATTCGCCGTTGAGTACGAGCTGATCGTCGCCATCCTCGCGGTGACTGCAGTATTTACCTCGACCTATTCACTCGACTAAGCGCCCACCGCCCCATGTCGCCGGCGGGCACCGACATCGCTTTGGTTGAGGAGGCCTTCGAGCGTGCCTATTGCGTCGGCGCCGTAGAGCTCGGGCCGGACATCATGTGCTTACGCCCGTCCATTCCGCTCGTGGCGCCGCCCATCATCCCGCAGCCATTGGGTCCCAACTGCTCCTGACATCCTTTCATCATTTCGGTGCGGCAGTCGGCGAGAGCCTTGTCGGACCGCAAACACGCGGCCATCTGTTCATGGAGCGTGGCCATCTTCTGCCGCATCTCCTTGGAGGGCTCGGGTCGGCTCGCCGGTGCGTCGGCCCCGAGCGCGATTCCCGTCAGGAGGACGGAGGCGACGAGGCCGGATAGCAGCGCTGGCGCGGTGTGTCGTATCGGCATGATGCATTCCTCTGTTAAGTGAATCTTATGTAACGGCCGCCGCAATAGATGCAAGGTGCCTTGAGCGCACCCTGCACGGACCCGCGCTCGCCAGTGTTGATAGTAAGGTCAGGTGGAGGCGCGATTGTTTAGGCGGGTAGTGGATCACAAGCGGCGCGCTCCGTCCGTTCGGTGGAGCACTTTGGCTACAGCCGGCCGCATCAAGCGCGGGCTGTCGGTGACGACGATCATTCGCGAGCGTGCGCCGGACCAGGGCGGCGAGCACGCTGGATGCCCGCAGTTGACCCCGACCTGACGTTCACCGTGCCCAAAAGCGGCCGTTCCCTCGCTCCCGGCGTTTGGTCCGAACACGGCGTGCTCAGAGGGCTTCGGATGAGATTCGAATCATGGGTCACTTGGCCTTTCGCCGCATGATCAACACGACGGCGCCGACAATTACGATGACAAGCAAGATCGGTCCCCATACCCCGCCGGATCCGCCCATCCAGCCCATGCCCCACCCGCCACCATTCATCATGTTTCCGTTCTGCGCCAACGCGACATCAGTAGCGAGTAGAGGCACCGTACCAACAGCCATAGCAAGCAAGGTCTTCATGAACGCTCCAAAGTGAAAAGAGAGGGCCCGCGGTCCACACTCGGCAAACGACCTCTGAGATTGAAGGGCTATAGCACCACACTGCGAATCCGCGCCAGTCCGGGGAATGTAGGCTCACATACGTCCAGCGTCTGTGCGACAACGCACCCAGTCGTGCGTCACAGTGATCGAGCCGAGGCAGCCCGGCATGCCAGTAGCCGCTTCTGGCAGCGGTCCAATGGGTACGTGTAATGAAACGCGGGCCTGCTCCGATTGTGACCGTCCAGTCCATCCGGAGCACGCTGCCGGAACTTGACAACCGGATCTCGTCGAGCCGCCGAATATCGAGCGGCTGTCCGTACACCGACCAGCCAAGTTGGCGAAAGTGCTGACTGGCTCCTTGTGGCCCGGATAGAGACGTTGGGTTCAACACTCGTACGCCGAAGCCACGGGTGCTTCGAACTGCGCGACCGTGCGAAAGTAGTACTCGCGGGGGCGACGGGCTGGCCGCTGGTGAGTCGGGCGATCACCTCGGGCGGCCCGTGTCCGATGACCACGGTCGGGGACAGGGACACCCTCGCGGTGAATGCATATTCGGTTTCGATCGGCGTCATGGTGCTCCGTACACGATTTTGCCGCCGACGATGGTCATGGTGACGTGGGTCTTGCCGATGGTCAGCGGATCGGCGGAGAAGATGTCCTGGGACAGCACCGCGAGATCCGCCAATTTGCCCACCTTCAGCGTTCCGACCCGGTCGTCCGAGAAGGCGGCGTAGGCGGAGCCCTGCGTATAGGCGCGCACCGCGGTCTCCACCGAAATCCGCTCGGCGGGAAAGTAGCCTGCCCCGGTGGGATGCGCGCCGGCCTGCGCCGCGCCGTCCAAGGCTTGACCGGGAATGTCGGCCGTGGCCTCGGAGCGCCATGCCTGGCGCGTCGCGGCCTCCTGGATGGACACGAACGGATTGGGCGGCCACGTGCAGGGCCAGTCGCTGCTGAACGCGAGCGTGGCGCCGCTCTGTTGCAGCGAGTGCCAGGGGTCTGCGGCGGTCGCCGGATCGGGGTTGGCGCCTTCCTCGCCGCAGCAGAACGTGGGCTGCATGTCCGCAATCACGTCGAGCGCGGCGAAGCGGGGTACGTCGGCGGGATCGATCCCATCGGCGTGTTCGATGCGCAGCCGTCGATCGCGTTTGCCGTGGGACTCTTCCAGTGCCTGATAGGTATCGAGGACCATGTGAACCGAGTCGGCACGAATGGCGTGCGTGGCGATCTGGTAGCCGCGCTGGTCGAGTTCGAACACCAGTGCCCGGTAGTCGCGCGCAACGTACACCAACGGCGGCACCAGGCCGGTGCTCCCGTCCGAGAAGAACTTCACGAGATTGGCTGCCACCCAGTCGTCGTGGTACAGGGTGCGTGCCTGGTCGAGGTCGGCGAGCAGGGCGGGGGTGAGGTGATGCTGGACGGCCACCGCGCCGAAGGCGGTTCGCGTGCGCACGGTGAGCTGTCCGCGATCGCGCAGCGTGGCATACAACTTGATCTCGGCGAGATCGCCGGTGGCGTTGACCACGCTGGTGATGCCCAAGCTGTTGAGATAAGCGCCCGCGTCCTTGAGCATGGCGAGCTGCGCATCCACCGGGATCCGGGAGGCGGCGGCCCCGGCGAGCTGCATGGCGGCCTCGAGCAGCACACCCGTTGCATTGCCGCTGGCATCACGGACCACGCCGCGCTCCTCGTCGGGGTCCGAGACCGGGAGATCCGTGATGCCGGTGAGTTTCATCGCCGCCGTGTTGAGCCACAGGGCATGTTCCGAGGTGTTGTGGATGATCACCGGTCGGTCGGCCACCGCTCGATCGAGCAACCCCGAGGCGGGCGTGGTCGGGGGTGCGGTGCTGAAGTCGGCCCGTCCGAGGATCACGGCATCCGTCGGATGCGCGGCGGCGTAGGCCTTCAATCGTCGCACGAGCTCCTCCGGCTGGTCCGGCGTGACGCTGGCGTCGGGCGTCGATAGATTGAGTCCGTGCAGCGCATACGCGCCGTAGAGCATGTGCATGTGGGAGTCGACGATGCCGGGTATGACGGTCCGTCCATGCAGGTCGATGACCTTGGCATGGGCACCGCGGCGCTTGAGTATCTCGGAGTCGCGGCCGACGGCCACGATGTGCGCCCCCTCGATGGCGAGCGCCTCGGACCAGGCGGCGGGTGAACCGACGGTCGCCTCGGACGTGTAGATATGTCCATGGATCAACAGAGTTTCAGGGGTGCGGGCGAGGACCGGTCCGGCTCCGAAAATCGACAGGGCGCAGGCGCTCAACATCAGGCAATGTGTTTTCATCGGCACTCGTTTTCGTGGAACGAGCAAAGTATAACCAGAACCATTAGTCGGAGTGGCATGCCATGACGACCCAGACCAGCGACGTAAAAATTTCGGCAATGAGCGTCTGCGACCTGATCCTGCGGATTGGCGGCAACCCTGTGTCGCCAGGAGCCGGCGCGGCGGGCGCGGTGGCGGCGCGCTCGATTCAAGAGAGTCACGAGGCGCAGACGAAGCAGGCCGAAACCTCGACGGGCCCCTGATTCACACGCCTGATTTCACATTAACACAAGCTTTTTCTCGTGCATTCGACGCGTGCTCGGGGCGGACGTGGCGCGTTCAACTTTAACTTGCGGACCCGTGGGCGGTTGTGGTCAAGTATGGCCAATCATCGTAATCGGCAGCCGAAGCGCATCGGAAGTGCGTGACGGCGGCTTGCGCCGGTTTCGATAACAATAAAACGAACTCGAGGGATATCAATGAAGATATCAGTGTCTTTGTCGTTGAGGTTGTCCATGGCCGCAATAATCGCCATGTCGGCCGCGGGCAGGGCGCTGCCCAGCACGGTGCTGACGGCCGCCCAAGCTCAACAGGCGGCGCTGAGCGACGTGATCGTCGTCCTGCGTGATCAAGTTGCCAGTGTCCCGCCGGCCCGTCGGGCCATGGTCGCACGTGCAGCGGCGCTGGCCGATTCGCAGAGTTCGTTGGTCTCCCAGTTGCAGAAGCTGCGTGCTCGCAAGGTGACGTCGTTCAGCACGATCAACGCGTTCGCCACCAATGTGACGGCGTCCGAGCGGGCGACCCTGGAGGCGCAGCCAGGAGTCATGGCGGTGCTGCCGGACCGCACCATCCATGCGCTGCCGCGCGGCGAGTCGACCAAGCCGGTCACGGGGGCCGCGCTCAGCGCGAGCACGACCGCCGCCGCGACCGCGAGCGGATTGTGCGGAACCCTGGAGCCCGAGGCGCTGCAGCTCACCCGCGCGGCGTTCCCGACGGCGGGTACGGCGTCGGCCCAGACGGTTCTCGATGGCAAGGGGCAGCCGGTGACGGGCAAGGGCGTCAAAGTGGCGTTCCTCGCGGATGGCATGGACCCAAATATCGCGGGTTTCATCCGTCCCGACGGCACCCACGTGTTCATCGATTATCAGGATTTCAGCGGTGATCCCGCCGGCACCGTCACGGCGGGTGGCGAGGCCTTCGGCGACGCGAGCTCCATCGCCGCCCAGGACATGCCGAAAGGCAAGCCTCTGACATTCGACATCAGCAAGTTCGTCAATGCGGCGCATCCCCTGCCGTCGCCCTGTAACATCACCATCCGCGGCATGGCGCCCGGCGCCTCGCTGGTGGGCCTGAAGGTGTTCTCGAACAGCGTGACGACCGCCTCCGATTTCGTGCAGGCGATCGAATACGCGGTGGCTCATGACGACGTCGACGTCATCAACGAGTCGTTCGGCGGCAACCCGTACCCGGACACGGAAGTCGACCCGATTTCGCTCGCCAACGATGCGGCTGTGCAGGCTGGCGTCACCGTGACGGTGAGCACCGGCGATGCCGGCTCCAACGGCACGCTGGGGTCTCCCTCGACCGACTCCAACGTGATCGCGGTCGGCGCGAGCACGCAGTTTCGACTGTATGCACAGACCGGGCAGGGCGTGATCCCGCTTGCGAAGGGCTACGTCAGCAACAACATTTCGCCGTTCAGTTCGGGCGGCTTCGCCCAGCTGAACCCGCGCACCGTGGACGTGACGGCTCCGGGGCAGGACGGGTGGGCGCTGTGCTCGACCAACGTCGCGCTCTATTCCGATTGCACGGACTACAACGGCAATCCGGCGGCGATCGAGGATTTCGGCGGTACCAGCGAAGCGGCGCCGCTGACGGCGGGCGAGGCGGCACTGGTGATCCAGGCCTATCGCAGCACGCACGGCGGCAAGGATCCGACGCCCGCGGTGGTCAAGCAGATCATCATGAGTTCGGCCACCGACCTGGGCGCGCCCTCCAGTGAGCAAGGCGCGGGACTCATCAACGCGCTCGGCGCGGTCAATCTGGCGCTGTCGGTTGCCGATGCGAACGGCAAGCCGGGCCCGCACGGCCACGGACTGCTCTCGAACACGGGCAGCGTGGTCATCACCGCGGTCGGCAGTACGCACGAGACCGAAACCTTCAAGATCACCAACACGGGCTCCACGCCGCGCCAGATATCGCCGGCATTGCAGACGCTGGGCGCGCCGTTTGCCGGCGCCACCCTGAACGTGCAGCTCAATCCCGCGAATGAGCCGACTTTCCCCAACGTGTCGGGCGCGCCGCGGTCCTACATCAAGCAGAAGTTCACGGTTCCGGCCGGGGCGCAACACTTGGATGCCGCCGTGGCCTACCAGGTCTCGCTCACGAGTTCCGCCACGCCCGTCGTGTATCTGGCGCTGTTGGACCCGTCGGGACGTCAGGTTCAATACAGCGTGCCCCAGGGGCTCGCAGCCGGCTACGGTCATGTCGACGTCGTGAATCCGGTGAGCGGCAGCTGGACGGCCGTCATTTACACGCGGCCGTCGGGAACCGGGGCATACACGGGCCCGGTGCAGTTCACGTGGGGGGTGGAGAAGTTCGTGGGCATCGGTTCGGTCTGGCCGTCCACGGCCTCGATCGCGCCCGGCGCGACGCAGTCCTTCACCGCGAGCTTCTTCACGCCCGCGGACCCGGGCGACGTGGCGGCGGGAATCCGCTTCACCGAGACCGATGGCAGCTATGATCTTCCGGAAATTCCGGTGACGCTGCGCACGCTGGTGCCGATCGGCCCGACAGGCGGTTCGTTCTCGGGCGTTCTCACGGGCGGCAATGCCCGCAGCGGCGTCGGCAATGCGCAGACGTACGAATTCGACGTGCCGGCCGGCGTCAGCGACATGAGCTTGATCGTACCGGTCGCCGACAATGGCTACCTGCTCGCCGGCTTCCTGGTCGACCCCCAGGGCATGCAATTGAGCATCAGCGCCAATCTGGATCCGTTTGGCGCCCCCCAGTATGGCTTGCAGCACTTCCGCTACAATCCGCAACCGGGGCGCTGGAGGTTCGTCTTGGTGCAGACGCTGATCTCGTCCGGCAACCAGACATCGTTGCCGTTCACGGCGCGTATCGGCTTCAATCAGGCGCAGGTGTTCGCCAGCGCGTTGCCCAACAGCCCCTCGACCAAGCTGTCGGCCAGCGGCAAGCCGCTGTCGGTCGAGATCGATGTCGTCAACACCGGCCTGCTGACCGGCGAATACTTCGCCGACGCGCGATTGAGAACGCCGACCACACTGGCGCTGTCGCAGGTGCCATGCTCGGCGACGGCGACGCTTCCCGGGGCTTGCGCCGCGTTCGTCCTGCCGACCGAGGTGACGAAGGCCTCGTTCACCGCGAAGTCCTCCGTGCCGATTCAAATGGACGCGTACAACTACGTGGGTTATGCGTTGGGTACGGACAATCCGGATATCTTCGCGAGACAAACGGCGACCGACACGGTGGTTGCCGCCCTGACCGAACCGGAAATTCCCTATGGCGCGTGGTATCTGGATCCGTCCGAGATCGGGCCCTACACGTCAGCGGGAGCGCCGACCAAGCCGGTGACGTTCAGCGCCTCGGTGGTCACGCTGCCCTTCGACTCGGCCGCGTCGGCGGACAGCGGCGATGAGTGGGCGGACGTCACCCTGGGAACGACCACGTTCAACCCGGTGGTGATCCTGCCGGGGGAAGTAGGAGCGATCACCTTGACGATTACGCCCGACCCGAGCCAGGTCGGCAAGACCGTCAGCGGGTATGTCTACATCGATACCTACAATCAGTATCTCGGCACCGGCGACGAAGTGGTCCGTTTGCCCTACAGCTACACCGTCGCGCCCTAGTCGAGCGCGTTTCACGGGCGCCCCGGCCGCTGCATCCAGCTCGGCCGGGGCGTTTTTATTGGCGAAAAGGCACCGCGTGACGCGCCCTCAAGTCAACGAAAAATAAAAATAAAAATCTGCCCCCGCGCCCAATATAATTCGCGCTCCTCTCGTTCGGGATGATGCTCATGTTGTTCAAGAATTTGGTGTTCCATCGGCTGCCGGCCAAATGGGAGATGTCCGCCGCCGAACTCGAGGGCCAGCTGGCCGGACGAACACTGCAGCCGTGCGGACCGTTCGACATGTCGAGCAAGGGCTGGTTGCCCGTGACGCAGGGCGGCCGGCTGCTGCACACCGTCAATCAACAGCATCTGATTGCCTTGGGCACGGACGACAAGCTGTTGCCGGGGTCCATCATCAAGCAGGTCGCGCAGGAGCGGTCGGAAATTCAGGCGCAGGAGCAGGGCTTCCCCGTCGGGCGCAAACAGATGCGCGACTTGCGCATGCGGGTCGCCGACGAGCTGCGCGCACGAGCGCTCACGCGTCGCCGGGTGACCCGTGCCTGGATCGACCCTCTGGCGGGCTGGTTTGCGGTCGACGCCTCCAGCGTGCCGCGCGCCGAGTTGGTGATCGAGACACTGAGCGACACCCTGGGCAGCTTCGCTCCCGTCGGCATCGAGACGGCGCGGTCGCCGCAGGCGGCGATGGCTTCGTGGCTGCTGGGCGGCGAGGTGCCGGGGCGTTTCAGCATCGATGACGAGCTCGAGCTGCAGAGCGCCGACAAGGTCAAGGCCATCATCAAGTACACCCGTCATCCGCTCGACGGCAAGGAAATAAGAGCGCATCTGACGGCGGGGAAATACCCGACGCGGCTGGGCCTGACGTGGAACGATCGCGTGTCGTTCGTGCTCACGGATAAATTGCAGGTCAAGCGGCTGGATTTTCTCGAGATGAGCAAGGACGACACGGAAGGCGACGACGTCGATCCCGCGGAGCAGTTCGACATCGATTTCGCGGTGATGGCCGGCGAACTCGCGGCGCTTCTGAAGGATTTGACCGCGCTGATGGGACAGGAATCCGTCGAAACCGGGGACTGGGCGACGAGAAGCAAGGTAGCGTAGCGCAGCATTGTTCGAAGAGCGTGGTTCGTCACATTCTTGTGACTTATCGGCCCGTATCTTTGGGTCATGTGCCAGCGTTTTGTTGTCCCGGTAGGCCGGCCCCCGGTGAGCCGGCCTATCAATTCCGCGAGCGCGGACGATCCTGACCTGATTCGAGCGGCCTCGTAGGGCGACAAACTGCCGCCAGCCAGCCGCGCAGCGCGCGCGCGACGGCGTCGGGCCTCTCGATGGGCGCCATGTGTCCCGCGCCGGCAATTTCAACCAGGGTGGCATGGGGAACGCGGCGCTGCATGTCGGCGTGCTGCGTGTGGGACGACCACGTGTCGTTGGTGCCGCTCAACAGCAGCGTCGGCACGTTGATGGTCGGCAGCAGCGGCCGCGCGTCGGGTCGGTCGAGCAGTGCATTGCTCTGCGCGGCGAAAATGGCGGGCGTCGCGCGTTCCACCATGGCCGTGAGACTGGGCATGACCTGGGCCACGCGCGCCGCGGATGCGCCCATCAGCGGCGGCAGCCATTCGGCGGCGAGCACCTTCATGCCATGCGTCTGGGCGAGACGCACGAGCAGCGCACGGCTGTCATGCTCGGCGCCGCGGGTCGGATGCACGCCCGTGTTCAACAAGCCGAGGCCCGTGATCCGCTGAGGCGCACGCCGCCAGACCTCGAGCGCCACGCGGCCTCCCATCGAATGGCCCGCCAACGCGAAGCGTTCCGGCGCCGCCATCAGCACCTGGTCGGCCATCGCGCCGAGGCTCGAGAAGCTGGAAAAGGAGACGACGTGCACGTCCGCCACGTCCGCGAGCCGCGCGGGCACATCGGCCCAGATCGCTTCATCGCAGAGCAGTCCGCACGACAGAAATAGAGGATGCATGGGGCAACTATATCGCGGTCGCGTTGCCCGCGGCGCGCGCCGCGTCCATCGCCAGGGCGACGGCGCCGCGAACACCGGCCTGATCGGCCAATTCAGGCGGCACGACATACTGGTCCAATCCGTCGCGCAATTCATACCGGTCGATATAGCCGCCGAGCCACGACGTCATCGCGCCCCGAATGAGCGGGAACAGCCGCGTCTGCGCCATGACGCCGCCGCCGAGCACGATGCGTTGCGGCGACAGGGTCAGCACGAGCTGCGCGCATAGTTGGCCGAGGTAATCCGCCTCGATCTCCCACTGCGGATGGTCGTGGCGCAGCGCCGAGAGGGGCGCCCCGCTGCGCGCGATGATGGCGGGTCCCGCCGCGACGCCTTCGATGCAGTCGTGGTGGAACGGGCAGACGCCGCGGAACTCCACATCCAGAGGGTGGCGACGCGGGAACACATGACCGATCTCCGGGTGCATCAGCCCGTGGATCGGTGTGCCGTCGACGATGACACCGCCGCCGATGCCGGTACCGACCGTAAGGTACACCAGATCGCGTACGTCGCGCGCCGCGCCCCATCGATGCTCGGCCAGCGCAGCGGCGTTGACGTCCGTATCGAACCCGATGGGTCCGCCGAACTCGCTGCCGAGGGCGCCGAGAATATCGGTCGAACTCCAGCCGGGTTTGGGCGTCCCTCCGATGCATCCAAACCGCGGCGAGCCGGGTCGCAGTTCGACGGGTCCGAAGGATGCCAATCCAAGGGCGTCGAGCGCGCCGAATTGTGAGCGGGCCTGGCGCAGGAACGCGAGCACCCGTCCGAGCGTGGTATCGGGATCGGTGGTCTCGAAGCGCTCCTCGCGGCAGATGATTCCCGCCTCGTCGGCGATGGCGCAGACGAATTTGGTGCCGCCCGCCTCGATGGCGCCGAACATTTCAGGCGCCGTCGGATGCGGTACCGTATCGCGCCAACAGGCAGCTGCGACGTGGTTCGCTCCGGTGATTTTGTTCGTCGTCGATCGTCATTGGGTACGCGTGCGCCACCATTGGAGTCCGAGGCATGACCGCAATTTCATCCCACCAGGTACTCACCTTTTCGTTGGGAACGGAGAACTTCGGTGTCGACATCTTACGCGTCCAGGAGATCCGCGGGTGGAGTCCGGTCACGAGGATACCGAAGGTGCCACCGCATGTCCTGGGGGTGCTCAACCTGCGCGGCGTTGCGATCGGCGCCGCGGCCGACGTCGTGACCTTGGCCAGCATTGCCAAAGTAGTCCGGCGCTTGACGGACGCGAACCCCGCCAGCCGTGTGGAGAAGGATCGCTTTTGAGGTAGAGTAGGTATTTACCGACGAGTGAATGCCATGACAGCCGAATTTCGCGGCGCCCCCTTGAGTGCGTCGGCACGCACCATGATCGAGCGCCTGATCGCCTTCAACACCGTCTCGCGAGATTCGAATCTGGGGCTGATCGAATGGGTGCGCGACTATCTGCACGGCCACGGAGCGAAAACCCGCCTCACCTACGATGCCACCGGCAAGAAAGCCAATTTGTTTGCGACCTTGGGAGAATCGTCCAAGCCGGGTTTGATCCTGTCCGGCCACACCGATGTGGTGCCGGTCGACGGGCAGAATTGGGACACCGATCCGTTCGTTGCCACCGAACGCGACGGCAAGCTGTACGCGCGCGGATCGGCCGACATGAAGGGCTTCATCGGCATCATTCTCGATCAGGCGCCGAAGTTCGTCGAGGCGCTCAACAGCAATCGCCTGGACGCGCCGTTGCACTATGCGCTGAGCTACGATGAGGAGGTCGGCTGCCTCGGGGTGCGCGGCCTCATCAAGGATCTCCAGGAGCAGGGCATTCGCCCGGCCGGTTGCGTGGTGGGTGAGCCCACCTCCATGCAGCCGATCATCGCGCACAAGGGCACGCATCGCTTCCGTTGTGCCGTGCATGGCCGGGAGGCCCATTCCAGCTATGTCACCTACGGCGTGAACGCCATCGAATATGCGGCCCGTTTGGTGGTCTACATCCGCCAGATCGCGGATCGTCTCGCGCAGATCGAGAAACGCGACTACGGGTTTACCGTGCCGTATTCGACGCTGTCGACGGGGCTGATTCGGGGCGGCATCGCCGCCAACGTGGTGCCGAAGGACTGCGAGTTCAGTTTCGACATGCGCACCCTGCCGAATGCCTCGGCCGATGCGCTGTACCAGGAGATCCGCGGCTACGCGGAAGTGCTGGCCCGCGAGATGCAGGCGGTCGACCCCGAGTCGCGCATCGACCTCGTGTACGCGAGCCAGACGGTGGGCCTGGCCGCGGCGGAGACCGATGCGATCGTGCAGTGGGCCATGCAGCTGTCGAACAATTCGACCGTCGGCAAGGTCTCGTATGGAACGGAGGCGGGCCTCTTTCAACAAATGGGTGTGCCCAGCGTGATTTGCGGCCCCGGCGACATCGCCGAGGCGCATCGTCCGAACGAATTCGTCGCGCTCGACCAATTGGCGCAATGCGAAGCCTTCATGAATCGAATCCTCGAGACGGGCTACGCGCCATCGTGAGCCTCGTGGCGGAGCCGTCGCCCGTCTCGATCGTCAAGGGTGCCTGTCCCCACGACTGTCCCGACACCTGCGCCCTCGAAATTCATGTGAGGGACGGCGTCGCGCTCAAGGTCACGGGGTCGGCGGCGCATGGGCCGACCGCCGGTGTCCTCTGTACCAAGGTGGCGCGCTACACCGAACGGACTTATCACCCCGACCGGCTCCTCCATCCTTTGCGTCGGGTGGGGCCGAAGGGCTCGGGACGGTTCGAACGCATCGGTTGGGACGAGGCGATCCGCAGCATCGCGGCGCGGCTCGCGCGGCTCGCCGCGGAGGACCCCGAGCAGATACTGCCGTATAGCTATGCGGGTACCATGGGGTTGGTGCAGGGCGAGTCCATGGCGCAGCGTTTCTTCCACAAGCTGGGCGCCAGCCGGTTGGATCGGACCATCTGTGCGTCGGCAGGGACCGTGGGTTATGGCATCACGTTGGGCAGCCGCGTGGGCACCGACATCGAAATGGTGGACGAAGCGCGGCTGATCGTGTTCTGGGGTTGCAATGCGATCACCTCCAGCGTGCATTTCTGGGCGCGTGCGCAGGCGGCGAAGCGCCGCGGCGCGACGCTGGTGGCCATCGACCCGTATCGCTCCCTCACCGCCGAAAAATGTCACCTGCACATCGCGCCGCTGCCGGGCACCGATGCGGCCCTCGCGCTCGGTCTGATGCACGTGCTGATTCGCGATGATCTGATCGATCACGACTACGTGGCGAAACATACGCTGGGGTACGACGAGCTGCAGGGCCGGGCCGCCCTGTATGACCCGGCACGCGTCGCCGCGATCTGCGGGATTTCGGCCGGCGACATCGAGGCGCTGGGCCGGCTGTACGGCACCACCCGACCCGCGCTGATCCGCGCCAACTACGGCATGCAGCGCGCGCGGGGCGGCGGCATGGCGACCCGCAACATTGCCTGTCTGCCGGCGCTCGTCGGGGCGTTCCGCGATGCCGCCGGCGGGATTCTCCTGTCGACCTCGGGCAATTTCGCGGTCGACGGTGCGGCATTGTCGCGCCCCGATCTGCTGGCCGGACGCCAGCCCCGCATCATCAACATGTCGACCGTCGGGCATGCGTTGTTGGACGAACGTGCGCCCGTCCGCGCGATCATCGTGTACAACTCGAATCCCGTGGCGGTCGCGCCCGATTCGACGCGGGTGGCGCGCGGCTTTGCGCGCGAGGATCTGTTCACCGTGGTGCTCGAGCATTTCCGCACCGACACCGCCGACTATGCCGACCTCATCCTGCCGGCCACGACGCAGCTGGAACATCTGGACATCGTGAAGCCGTACGGTCATTACGACATGGTGGCCAACAATCCGGCGATCGCGCCGCTGGGCGAGTCGAAGCCGAATACCGAGATCTTCCGCCTGTTCGCCAAAGCCATGGGCTTCACCGAGCCGTGCTTCGAGGATTCCGACGAGGTCATCGCACAGGCCGCCGTCCCCGGCTGGAATTTCAACGACGTGCGCGACGTGGGATGGACACGCGTCGGTGCGCCGAAAGGCACCGCGCGCTTCGCGAACGGTGGCTTCGACACGCCGTCAGGCAAGGTCGAGTTTCTCGCCTCGTCGGCGCGGGCATTGGGAGTCGACGTGCTTCCGGACTATATTGCACCGCAGGAGGACACCCGGAGCGAACTGGCCCGGCAATATCCGCTGGCGATGATATCGCCGCCCGCGCGGCATTTTCTCAACAGCAGCTTCGTGAATGTGCAGAGCTTGCGCATCGTCGAGGGCGAGCCGTGGCTCGACCTGCATCCGGACGATGCCGCCGCGCGTTCGATCGCCGACGATACCTACGTGAGGGTCTTCAATGATCGCGGGAGCCTGGAACTTCGAGCCCGCGTCACCGACCGCGCGCGCCCCGGGGTGGTGGTGGCATTGTCGATATGGTGGAAGAAGCTCGCGCGCGACGGCAAGAATGCCAACGAGCTGACGAGCAGCGATACGCTCACCGACTTAGGAAGGGGGCCGACGTTCTATGACTGTCTGGTCGAGGTCGAGCCGCTGTAGGCGTCGCAGATGCTGGACGCGGTGACGTAGCGGTCATGCCGGCCGCAGATTCCGTCCGCGGCGCGCACCGCGGTGAATGCCGAACTCAAGCTGGAGAGTCCCGGCATGGCCGCCTCCAGGGCCGGCGCCGAGTTGGCAAAGTGACCGCAGCTGCGGCAATTCGGCGGTGCGGCGGCGGAGCGGCGGCGGAGCGGATCCTGACCAGCGGCGTATCGGCGAGAACGCGGTCGCGGCGTATGCTCGCGGCAAATCTGTAGAGCGCCCACGACGCCGTGCAGGCGAGCGCGGCGGCCCCGAGCCGGAGATCCATGACAACGATGTTATTCGCCATATAATCATATGGCGAATAAACCATATAACGCTAAAATGCATTGATGGCGAAGGCAAGTTTCGAATTTTTGGAGCCGGCTATTGGAGGCGAGGTCTGCAAATCTATGAAAAAGCCAATAAAGTACACAAATGAACCGCTCGGGCGTGTGAGTGTCGTGGAGGATTTTCTTCCGCCGCCGGGTGATTTGGTATTTCATGAGGACACGGAGAAGGTCACGATCACGCTCTCGAAGCGAAGCGTGGATTTCTTCAAGCGAGAAGCGCGCCTTCACGGCACGCAGTATCAACGCATGATACGGGCGCTTCTGGATCGGTACTCGCAGGCACATGCCCGGTCCGAGAAGGGAAAATGAGAGTGAGGAGCCCGGCGTCGGTCTCGGATACGCCTGGGCTCGGCGTTCTTGGGAGCCGGCCTAAGGAATCTTGAAAAAGCCTTCCTTCAAGATCCTGTCGACGTTGTGCGGCTGATCCAAGGGAATGCCATGCCTCACCTTTAATCTGGCGATGTTCTCCAGCTTGCGTTTGACCGGCATGAAATAGATCTGCAGGCAAAAGCCGATGAACAACACGGCAAATAAAATGACGAAAAGATCCGTCGCGATAGGCTGAAAGTGATGGCCCACGACGATCGAGACGACCATGTAACCAAGGGGCAAGGGTCGCTTGAGAGTGGGCATTGGCAGCCTGCGAATTCCGGACGACGACTTCATCCTATATCAGGTCGATGGACGACGAAAGCGGAGACTTACGGCGTTGCCGGGCGGGCGTTGCCGCTGAAACTACGAGCGTCCTGATTCCAGGGTGGGTTTCGCGGTGCGCGTGCCGCTCGATCCGAGGGCCGAGCCGATCAGGATGAGCGCGAGTCCGGCGGCCAGCCCGGGCCCGACATGTTCGTGCAGGACCAGCACCCCGAGAAGCGCGGCAATGGCGGGGCTGACGTAGGCGACGATCGCGGCGCGCGCGGCGCCGGCGGCGTGGATCACGTAGAAATAGAGGAGCAGGGCGCTCGCGGAGCTGAACAGGCCGAGGACGCCGATGGAGGCCAGCGACAATGCCGAAGGCATGGCGCGCGGCATGCTCCATGCCGCGAACGGCAGGAGGATCACCGAGGCCACCGCCAGGCTGATCGCCACCGCGCCGATCTCATCGACCCCCCGGAGGTGCCGCTGCACGATCAGCGGCCCCACGGCATAACCGACGATGGCTATGCCTAAGCAGCCGACGGCGAACCATTGACGGTAGCCGCTGATGGTGTCGAACCCGAGCAGCACGAAGACGCCCAGCAAGCCGATCCCGAGTCCGATGAGCCGACGCGCGCTGAGTTCTTCGCGGACCCCGAACAGCGGCGCGATGATGACGACGGTCAGCGGCACGGTGGCCACCAACACGCCGGTGATCGAGGATGTCAGGGAAGTCTCGGCGAACGCGATCAACGAGAAGGGAATGACGAGTTCGGTGACGGCGAACGCCACGATGGCGCCTTTGTGGCGCAGCGCCGCCGTCAGCGCGCCGCGGTGCCAGGCCAGCGGCACGAGCACCAGCGCGCCCAGGGTGATGCGGCCCCAGGCCACGCACAGCGGCGAGATGTCGACGAGCGCGAGCTTGATGAAAAAGTAGGGTATGCCCCAGACCACGCACAACAGCGCGAACAGGATCGAAATTTTAAACGTCATCAGAATCCGGCCGTGCCACGTTCACGATATTGCCGCGCGACCCGCGCAGCGCCGGCAGGGCGGCCTGCGAACAGAAGAACGTGCCGCCGAGATTGGTGGCGAGGGTGGTGTCCCAATGCTCCTGGGTCACGTCGGCGATGGCGATCTCCTGGAAGATCCCGGCGCAGTTCACCAGCACGTCGAGTCCGTCCAGGACGCCGATCGCCGCGGCGACGACGGCCTGCGCGGCGGTCCGAGTGCTGATGTCGCCGACGGCCGGATGCAGGTCGGTGAAGCCCGTGCGCTCGATGAAGTTCTGGTAGGAGACCATGCTGCGCGCGCCGACCGCGACGGTGGCCGCGCCGATGCCGCGTGCGCCGCCGGTGACCAGCACGCGCTTGCCCGTGAAATCAAACATGTCTCATTCCTGTTCGGCGCAAAACCGGCGCGGTGGTGGATTGTGTGCGATCGCGGCTCGGCGAACAACCGAACATGCTGCGATAGAGGCGGCAGAAGTACTCGGGCGACGCAAAGCCGCATGACAGTGCGATTTGCGTCACGCTCAGGTCGGTTTGCTGCAGGAGCTGATGCGCCTTCGTCATGCGGATCTGCCGGTATTGCTGCAGCACCGATGACCGCAGTTCGTCCTTGAAGCGCCGCTCGATCTGCCGCAGCGACATCCCCACGCGGCGCGCGATCTCGGCACAGCTGAGCGGCTCGTCGATGTGCTCGGCCATGAGCATCCGGGCTCGCAGCACAGCTTCGTCGGAACTGGATTGTGCGCCGCCGATCGCGAGGCGTTGCGCGGTCTCGCCGGAGCGTGGCTTGCCCAGCAGCAGATGCTCCGCGACTTCGCCTGCCAGGTCCGCGCCGGCGCGATCGGGACTGCCGCGATCGGCCCCGGCGTGCCAGTCGATCCATGCGACCATCATGTCGAGGATCGCGGCGGCGCCCGCGCAGGTGATGCGGTCGCGGCTGCGGGTGAACAATTGCGACACGACCTCGGTCTTTGGATAGTGTTCCTGGAAGCCGATGGCATTGTCCCAATGTACCGCGACCCGGTGACCATTCAGCAGGCCGGCCTCCGCCACCACCAGGCTGCCGTTCTCGATGCCGCCGATCTCGACGCCGAAGCGCGCGATGCGCTTGAGCCAGCGAACCGCGTGCCGCTCGCCGAGCGCGCGCTGCGCATCGAAGCTGGCGAGGACGAACACGGATTTGCACTCGGCGGCCACCTCCAGGGCGCCGTCCACCGCGGTGATGCGTCCGTTGCTGGCGTGCACCGGCCGGCCATCGACGGAGATGACTTTCCAGTCGAAGAGCGGCCGCTGGGACAGCCAGTTTGCCACGAACAAGGGTTCGATGGCCGCGGCCAGCCCGAGACTCGAGAACTCCGGCAACACCAAAAAGGCGACCTTCCGCACGCGCGCTCCTGTGTCGATATGATCTGTGTAAATACGACAGCATGATGACGCTTTTCAGCAGGCACGGCGAGTCGATGCGCTCTAGTTTGGCCCATCTCAAAATCAGGGGCAGTCATGAGCGTCGAGGAAGCCAGTTGGAGCGTCGAGGATCAGGAAGCGGGCTACACCCTGCCGGCGAAGTTCTTCTATGACGACGCCATCTTTCAGCAGGAGAAGACGAAGATCTTCTTCAAGTCGTGGCACCTGGTGGGGCACGTCAACGAATTGCGCGAGCCGGGCACGTTTCTGACCCATGAAATCTTCGAGCAGAGCATCATTCTGGTGGCGGGCCGCGATGGCAAATTGCGCGCGTTCCACAATGTCTGCCAGCATCGGGGCAATCGCTTGGTCGAGTCCCGGCGCGGCAAGGTGGCGATGCTCACCTGCGCCTATCACGCGTGGACGTATTCGCTGGACGGGTGCCTGCGCGGCGCGTCGCAGACGCAGAACGTGGCCGGATTCGACAAGGACAAGCACGGCCTGAAGCCGGTCAAGGTGGAAGTCTTCGCCGGCTTCGTCTACATCAATCTCGATCCGGACGCGAAGTCCATTGCCGACATGGCGCCCGGCGCCGAGGCGCAGATTCGCCGCCATATCCCGGACCTGGATCGCCTGACGTTGCTGCAGGAGGTGGACGTTCCGGTGGCGGCCAACTGGAAAGTGATCCAGGAGAACTCCATCGAGGGCTACCATTTCGACCAATCCGGCCCGGCGCACAAACAGCTGGTGAGGTTGATCGATTTCGCCGGCTACACGCTCACGCCGCACGGCGACTGGTGGACCTATATCGGCCCCACCAAACCAGGGGCCACCGAGGCCTACGGCCTGCCGCTCGCGGGGGCGACCTGGCAGTCGAGCGGCTTTTTCAATTTCGGTCTGTGGCCGAATGCCACCCTCTATGTGTTCCCGTATGCCGACGTGGTGGGCACCTTCATCATGATGCCCACCGGTCCGGAAACCTCGATGCTGCGCTTCGGGTACTACGGCATCGAGGGTCGGCCGCTGCCGGACGTGACCAAGGCCTGCATTCGATGGATGAACGAGGACCTGGGTCCCGAGGACATCAAGCTCAACGTCTCGAACCAGAAGGGATTGCGCTCCTTCGGTTTCGAGCGCGGGCGCTACATCATCGGTGAGGGATTCGAGAATCGCAGCGAGCATCTGGTCAAACATTTCCACAAGCTCTGCTACGACGCGATCCGTTCGTGAACACCGGCTTCGATTACCTCATCGTCGGCGCCGGCTCCGCAGGCTGCGTGCTGGCGGCGCGCCTGACGGAGGACCCGACCATCCGCGTGCTGTTGGTGGAGGCGGGACCGACGGACGGCAGCTGGCGAATTTCAATGCCCTCGGCGGTGGGCAGTCTGTTGAGTTCCGACCGTTTCAACTGGAACTATGTGTCGGAGCCGGAGCCGTTCTTGGACGGACGCCGTCTCACGCATCCGCGCGGCCGCGTGTTGGGCGGCTCATCGTCCATCAACGGGATGGTGTACATCCGCGGTCACGCGGGCGACTACGATGGTTGGGCCAAGGCCGGACTGGCGGGGTGGGGTTACGCTGACGTGTTGCCGTACTTCAAGCGTGCGGAGAATCATCTGCATGGCGCGGACCGGTATCACGGCGCCGCCGGACCGCTCGCGGTGTATGCGCCGGACATCACGCGCACGCCGCTCGCCGCCGCGTTCGTCGAGGCGGCGCTGCAGGCGGGGTATGGATCGGCGCCCGATTCGAACGGTGAACGCCAGGAGGGTTTCGGCCGCGTCGATCGCACGACCACCCCCGGGGGACGGCGTTGCAGCGCGGCACGAGCCTACCTGGCGCCCGCGATGAAGCGCGCGAATCTCGAGGTGGTCACCGGCGCGCTGGTGCACCGGGTGCTGCTCGAGGGCAAGCGCGCCGTCGGCATCGAGTACTCGGTGGGCGGCGTCGTCGCGAGAGCTCATGCCGGTACCGATGTGATCCTCTGTGCCGGCGCCATCAATTCGCCGCAGCTGTTGCAGCTGTCGGGTATCGGCGCGGCCCAGGCCCTCGCGAGCGCCGGCATCGAGCTGCGGCACGAGCTGCCGGCCGTGGGCGCCAATCTCAACGATCATCCCGATCTGGTCGTGCAGCATCGCTGTCTGCGGCCGATCTCCATCTTCGGCGCGAATCGCGGCATCGCAAAGATCGTCACCGGCCTGCGCTGGTTCGCGCGCCTGGGCGGGCTGGCGGGCTCCAATCACTTCGAGGCCGGCGGGTTTCTGCGCAGCCGTGCCGGTGTCGAACAGCCGGACATCCAATTGACCTTCATGCCGCTGGCCATCAAGCCGGGCACGGTGGACGACGTGGGGTCTCATTCCTTCCAGGTCCACATCGATTTGATGCGCCCGAAGAGCCTGGGCCGGGTGACGATCCGATCCGCCGATCCGGCGGCGGCGCCCGCGATCCTGTTCAACTATCTCGCCGACCGCCAAGATCGTGAGGACCTGCGCGCGGCGGTACGCCTGACGCGTGAGATCCTCGCGCAGCCGGCCTTGATGCCGTATCGTGGCGAGGAATTGAATCCGGGACCCGAGGTGCAGAGTGATGCCGCGATCGATGCCTGGGTGCGCCGAGGCGTGGAGACCTGCTATCACCCGGTGGGAACGTGTCGCATGGGCGTCAACGACCGCGATTCGGTCGTCGGTGCGGATTGCCGCGTGCACGGAATCGCCGGGCTGCGCGTCATCGACGCCTCCATCATGCCGGCCATCGTCAGCGGCAACACCAACGCGCCGACGATCATGATCGCCGAGAAAATGAGCGATCTGTTGCGCGGCAGGAGCGCACTGGCGCGCGACGATGCCCCCGTTTGGACTCATCCCCGCTGGGCAACGGCACAGCGTTGAAACCTTAGGAACCCCATGACAGCCAATGCGTCCGCGATCTCGTCCCTGCTGGATCATCCGCGCGAGCGCACCGACCTCGCGGCCGCCTTCCGTTGGTTCGCGCGCCTCGACATGCACGAGTCGGTCGCCAACCATCTGAGCGTCAGCGTCAGCGAGGATGGCTCCCGGTTCCTCATCAACCCCCGAGGCCGGCACTTCTCCCGCGTCACCGCGGGCGAGCTTCTCCTCCTGGATGCGAACGATGCGACGACGCTGGCCCGCGAGAACGCGCCAGACCCCACGGCGTGGCACCTGCACGCCCGGCTGCATGCCCGCATGCCGGGCGCGCGCTGCGTGATGCATCTGCATTCCAAGCATGCGACCGCGCTGGCGTGCCTGGAGGACCCGACCCTGTACCCCATCGACATGAATACGATGCGATTCTTCGGTCGGGTGGCGCTCGACCGGGATTTCGCGGGAATGGCGTTGTCCGACAGCGAGGGCGACCGCGTGGCCGATCTGATGGGCGATGGCAAGAGCGTCCTGTTGATGGCCAATCACGGGGTACTGGTGATCGGCGCATCGGTGGCGGACGCCTTCGACGAGCTCTATTACTTTGAACGCGCCGCCGCGACCTTGCTCACGTGTTATGCGACCGGCAAGCCGCTGCGCGTCGTGGCCGACGACGTGGCGGCGCTCACAGAAAGGCAATGGCGGGGTTACGGACAGCTGGCCATCGACCACCTGGACAACATCAAAGCCATTCTCGACGTGGAGGAGCCGGCGTATCGCCGCTAGGACCGCGGGACGCATCACTGACCGTGACCCAAAACTGTGCGTGTCATCAAGGTGCGAGTCCTTTACGTGGTACATTCTTTGACTGAATGAACGGCACTCTCATGCTCGTCGAATTGGCCGGCCACGTGGGGCTCCTGCTCTGGGGAACCCACATGGTGGGCTCAGGCGTGCAGCGAGGGTTCGCGCCGGTGTTACGGCGTTGGCTGGGCAAGAACCTCGACAGCCCATTGCGTGCGTTCGCGACCGGCTTGGGGATCACGACGTTACTGCAGAGCAGTACGGCGACGGGATTGCTGGCGACCTCGTTCACCGCGACGGGGGTGATCGCGCTCGCTCCGGCGCTGGCGGTGATGCTGGGCGCGAATGTCGGCACCGCGCTGCTCACGCAGTTGCTGTCGCTCAACATGGCGCTGGTGGGGCCACCGCTGGTCTTGCTCGGCGTGCTGGCCTTTCGTTGGGCCGCCGATGGCCGCACCCGGAACGTCGGCCGCATCGTGATCGGCTTGGGTCTCATGCTGATGGCCCTCGCGGGACTCATGCACACGTTCGCCCCGCTCGAAAGCGCTCCGCTGCTCAAGCCCATCATCGGGGCGCTGTCGGGCGATCCGGTGCTCGCCGTCCTGATCGCGGCGGTGCTGACCTGGGCCTGCCACTCGAGCATCGCCATGGTGCTGCTGATCGGTTCGTTCGAGGCCAGCCATCTAGTGGGACCGACCGGGGCCTTGGCGCTGGTCCTCGGCGCCAATCTCGGCGGGGCGCTGCCGGCGCTGTTCAATGCCTCCACGTCGGTCGCGAGGCGTTTGCCGCTCGGCAATTTACTGGTGCGCGCGACCGGGGTGATCTTGGCGCTGCCATTCCTGCCGACGATCGCCGGCGCCCTGGGTGCGGCGTCGCCGGGTGCCGGCCGGTTGGTCGTGAATTTTCACCTTCTGTTCAACGTGGCGCTGGCGCTGGCGTTTCTGGGGCCGGTGCGCGCCTTCGCCCGATTGCTGACCCGTTGGCTGCCGGATCCGCCGCTGGCCGTCGATCCGGGCCGGCCGCTGCATCTGGATGCCGCGGCGCTCGACTCGGCGACGGTCGCGTTGGCGAACGCCTCGCGTGAGACGCTGCGCATGGCCGACATGATCGACCTGATGCTGCGCGATGCGATGAAAGTAGTCTCCGGGCAGTCGATCGGGCGGGGCGTCGCGGTGGCCGCGGCCGGCAGCAGCGTCGATCAGTTGGGCGAGGCGATCCGCCGCTATCTGGCCGACATCGGCGACGAGCAGTCGCTCGACCACCGGCGCGAGGGCGCGCGCGGTCAGGACATCCTGTCGGCGGTCATCAACCTCGAACACGTCGCGGACATCATCGCCAACAGTCTGGTGGAGTTCGCCCTGCGCAATCTGAAGCGCGGCCGGCATCTGTCGTCGGCGGAGATCGAGATCGTGGCCCTCATGCACGGCGAACTGCTCGACAGCCTGCGTCTGGCCCTGGCGGTGTTCTTGCAGGCCGGGCCGGACGATGCCAAACGGCTCGTCGCCAGCAAGACGGAATTCCGCGAGTTCGAGGCGACCGCGATGGCGCTGAGCGTGCGTATGCTGCGCAGTGTCGCGACCACCGCGCGTTTCGCCGGGACCGACGCGGCCGCACGGGCGGCGGATGCGGTCGCGGAGGAGAGCGGCTTGCTGCTGCGCTCGGTGCGTGATCTGCGGCGCATCCATTCCCATCTGGCGAGCTTTGCCTACCCCATCCTGCATCGTCCCGCGAGCGGCGGCCCGGATGCGCCCGTGGTCGATGACGCCGTCGGAACGGAACGCATTCACTCAATGTAGATTACAAGCTTCCTGAAAAGCGGTTTAATCACGGATTGTGCGAACTCGAACCGTTTCCAGGGGTGTTGTGATGAAGTTATCCTGTTGGCGTTGGACGCGTTTATCGCTGCTGGCCTTGTTTGGGACGCCTCTTGCGGCCTCCTCGGTCCTTGCCCAGGCGCCTGCAGCCTCCGCCGTGCCGGCCGGCAACCCGAGCTGTCCGCACGATGACAGCGGACTCACGCTTCCGGCCGGATTCTGCGCGACCATTTTCGCGGACGACATCGGTCATGCGCGCCACCTGGTGGCGGCGCCGGACGGCACGCTGTATGTCAATACGTGGAGTGGCCGCTACTACGGCAACACGCCTCCCCATGAGGGTGGTTTCCTGGTCGCTCTGCAGGACACCCGGGGCACCGGCAAGGCCGACGTCGTCAAGCGCTTCGGCGAGACGGTCGCCACGGGCGGCGCCGGCGGCACCGGCATCGGTCTGTACAACGGCTACCTGTATGCCGAAATCAACGACAAGATCGTGCGTTACAGCATGACCAAGGGATCGATCGTTCCCACCGGCGCACCGCAAACCATCCTGTCCGGCATGCCGCTCGAGGGCGACCACCCCATGCATGCCTTCACCATCGACGCCAGCGGCTCGCTGTTCGTCGAGATGGGCACGGCGACCAATGCCTGCCAGCTGAAGAACCGCAGCCTCAAGTCGCCCGGCGCCGAACCCTGCATCGAGCAGGAGACGCGCGGCGGCATTTGGCGCTACGACGCCAACAAGACCGGTCAGGTGTTCTCGCCCGCGCAGCGCTACGCCACCGGCGTTCGCAACGCCGAGGGCTTCGGCGTCGACACGGCCGGGCACCGCATTTTCATCACCCAACATGGCCGCGACCAGCTGCATGCGAACTGGCCCGATCTGTATCCGGCCGAGGCCGAAGCGATGCTGCCGTCGGAAGAGGTTCTGCTATTGGCAAAGGGTGCCGATTACGGCTGGCCCAGGTGCTACTACGACCCAGCCCGGGCGAAGCTCGTGCTCGCGCCCGAATACGGCGGCGACGGCGGCAAGGCGGTGGGGCCCTGCGCGACCAAGACCGGTCCGGTGGCCGCATTCCCCGCGCATTGGGCGCCCAACGGCATGGTGTTCTACGACAAGGCACAGTTCCCGACCCATTACCGCAACGGCTTGTTCATCGCGTTCCATGGCTCCTGGGACCGCGCGCCGTTTGCCCAGCAGGGCTACAACGTCGTGTTTCAGGCCCTGGCCGGCGACAAGGCGGCCGGCAAGTGCGAGATCTTCGCGGAGGGTTTCGCGGGAGCCACCAAGTCGCCGGGCAAGGCCGTCCACCGGCCGGACGGTCTGGCCGTGAGCGCCGATGGCACGCTGTTCGTTTCCGACGACGTCACCGGCCGGATCTATCGCGTGACCTACACCGGTAAGGGCGCCGGCAGCGGCCGGGTGGTGCCGTGTCCCGATTTGACCGCGGGTGCCGGGCCGGTCGCCCTGGACGATTCCAAGCCGCCCGAGGGCACGAACCCCGATGCCGGAGCCGCGCTGCCCGTGCCGCCCGGCGCGACCAAGGAAATGGTCGCCTTGGGCAACCGCATCTATCACGGTGAAGTGGGCGGCGCCAGCTGCACCGGCTGTCACGGTCCGGACGGGTCGGGCACGCCGTTGGGACCGAATTTGACCGACAAGACCTGGTTGTGGAGCGACGGCAGCGTCAAGGGCATCGCGGCCACCATCACGGCGGGCGTCAGTCAACCCAAGCAGTACCGCGCGCCGATGCCGGCCATGGGCGGGGCGCAGCTGTCGGCGGATCAGGTGTCGGCCCTGGCGGCGTATGTCTGGGGGATGAGCCATCGGTCGTCCGCGACCGCGATGACCAGCGGCCCGAAGCCTTTTCATGCAACGGCGGTCGACATTCCGCAGTGACGGCGCCCGCCGGGGGGCGGGCTGTGAACATCGTTCAAATGAGGTACGTATGAGCGCGAATCCGAAAGTAATGCAGGGCGTGGAACCCGAATTCAAACTGGTGATCGACGGCAAGCTGGTGGACGGCGCGGCGACACTCGACGTGGTCAACCCGGCGACCGGCAAGGTGTTCACCACCTGTGCCCGCGCGGACAAGGCTCAGCTCGATGCCGCCGTCGCGTCCGCGAAGGCGGCGTTCCCGGCCTGGTCCGCCACCTCGATCGAGACGCGCCGCCAGGCGCTGTTGAAAATCGCGGACGCGCTGAGCGCGCGCATTCCCGAGTTTGCGAAACTGTTGACGGAAGAACAGGGCAAGCCGCTGGCGCATGCGGCCGGCGAATTGGGCGGTGCGGTCGCGATGCTCCACGCCTTCGCGGCCATGGACCTGCCCGACAAGGTGTTGCGCGACGATGCGCGCGAAACCATCATCCAGCGGCACGCGCCATTGGGCGTGATCGCGGCGATCACGCCATGGAATTTCCCGATCGTGCTGTTGATGATCAAGGTGGCTCCTGCATTGCTGGCCGGCAACACGGTGGTCGCCAAACCGGCGCCGACCACGCCGCTCACCACGCTGCTGTTCGGTGAGCTGTGTGCGCAGATCCTGCCGCCGGGCGTGCTCAACGTCATCGTCGACCAGAACGACCTCGGCGGCTTTCTCACCACGCATCCCGATGTGGCCAAGGTGGCCTTCACGGGCTCGACCGCCACGGGCCGCAAGGTCATGGCGAGCGTCGCCTCCACCATCAAGCGCGTCACCTTGGAGCTGGGCGGCAATGATGCGGCGATCGTGCTCGACGACGTCAACGTCAAGGAAACCGCTGCGAAGATCTTCCAGGGCGCGATGGTGAATTCCGGACAGGTGTGTCTGGCCATCAAGCGCGTGTATGTGCCCGATGCTATGTACGAGGAGATGTGCGCCGAACTCGCCGCTCTCGCCAATGCGCATGTCGTCGGCGACGGACTCGACGCGGCCACCCAGATGGGCCCTCTGCAGAACAAGGTGCAGTTCGAGAAGGTCAAGGAATTCCTCGAGGACGCCCGCGTCAACGGCAAGATCATCGCCGGCGGCAAGGCGTTGGATCGCGATGGATTCTTCATCGCGCCCACCATCGTGCGCGACATTCCGGACGGCGCCCGTCTGGTCCAGGAAGAGCAGTTCGGACCCGTGCTGCCGGTGCTCAAGTACTCGGATCTCAATGATGCGATCGCACGCGTGAATGCATCGGAGTACGGCCTGGGCGGCACGGTGTGGGGCAAGGACACGAAGCGCGCCGTCGACGTGGCGCAGCGCATCGCATCCGGCACGGTATGGGTGAACAAGCATTTGGAATTGCCGCCCGACATCCCGTTCGGCGGCGCCAAGCAGTCGGGCTTCGGTACCGAGATGGGGCAGGAAGGTCTCGAGGAATTCACCCAGTCGCGGATCGTCAATATCGCGAAATAAGCGCGAGATCGCGAAGCCAAGCGCGATCGATGGATGCCTCGACACGGCCCGGCGCGGACGACGATCGGCGTGATTGCCGGTCATCGTCCGCCCGTCGCGCTATGCTGTTCCACTGGCCGCGCCGACGCGGCGCGGCAACGGTGGATTAAGGCATCATGATTCGAGTCTTGTTGATCGACGATGATGAGAAGCTGCTCGCGCTGCTCAACGATTATCTCGTGGAGGAGGTCTTTTCGGTCCGGGTCGAAAGCGATCCGGATCGCGGCGTGATGGAGGCGCTGTCGGGCGACTACGCGATCGTGGTGCTCGATGTCATGATGCCGCGCTTGAACGGCATCGACGCGCTGCGGCAAATCCGCAAGCAGAGCACCGTTCCCATCCTGATGCTCACCGCCCGCGGAGATGACGTCGATCGCATCACCGGACTCGAACTGGGTGCCGACGACTATGTGGCCAAGCCTTGCACGCCGCGTGAACTGGTCGCGCGCCTGCGCGCGATTCTCCGGCGCACCCAGAGCGCCCCGGGGGCCGATGCCGCGCCGGGCATGCTGGTCTCGGGCAACCTCACCATGTGGCCCGAACAGCGCCGCGCCGAATGGGGCGGCTCGCCGTTGTCCTTGACGAGCACCGAATTCAGCCTGCTGGAAGTACTCCTGCGTCACGTCGGTTACCCGGTCAGCAAGAACGACCTGTCCGAGCGAGCTCTCGGCCGGCCGCATTCACGCCATGACCGCAGCATCGACGTGCACTTGAGCAGCATCCGTCGCAAACTCGGCATGCTGCCCGACGGGCGCTCGTTGATCCAAGCCGTGCACCGTCAAGGCTACCAGTTGCTCAAGGAATAGCATGGGCCGGCTGTTCTGGAAGTTCTTCGCGTTCATCTGGCTCGCGCAGTTCGCGGGGATCGTGGCGATTACCGCCAGCTTCTGGTTGATGCAATCACGGGACCGTGCGTTCGCGGAGATGATCGACACCGGGCCGGGTGCGGGGACGCGCGTCGGCGCGGCTGCGGCCATACTTCATTACGGCGGAATCGCCGGATTCAGGGAGTGGGTTGGCCATGAGCCGGGACCCAGTGTGTTCGCCGTCGACGAATCCGGTCACGACCTGCTGGGGCGGGTGGTGGGCGCGGACGTGTTGACGGCGGCGCGCCAGAGCGATGGCGGCCCGCGCGGGTCCGCGCCGGTGCGCGACGTCAGCGGCCCGGGCGGCCGCCTTTACTTGTTGTTCGCGAAAGCCGGGCCTCCCGGGGGACCCATGGGCGGGCCCCCCGGAGCAGCGCCCCGGCCGCGGCCCGGCCAGCGCGGCATTCCACCGCTGTCGCCGACCATCGCGACCTTGATGGCCAGTCTGGTCACCGCGCTGGCGCTTGCCTGGTATGTTGCCAAGCCCATTCGCAGCCTGCGTACCGCGTTCGACGCCGTTGCCGGCGGCGATCTTGGATTTCGTGTCACGCCCTCGTTGGGTGGACGCCAGGACGAGCTGGCCGATCTCGGCCACGATTTCGACCGCATGGCCGATCGTCTCCAGACGTCCATGAATGGCCAGCGCCGTCTGCTGCACGATGTCTCGCACGAGATGCGCTCGCCGCTCGCCAGGCTGCAGGCGGCCACGGGTCTCATCCGGCTGAAGTACGGCCAACAGGAGCCGGCGATCGAACGCATCGAGGAGGAGATCGTGCGCATCGACCGGCTGGTCGGCGATCTGCTCAAGCTGTCGCGGCTCGAGGCCGGCGAGCTTGCCGGCCCCGAGGAGGACGTCGACATGCAGGAGTTGGTGCGCGAGGTGCTCGATGATGCGAACTTCGAGGCGCAGGCGATGGGCAGGGTGGTGACGTGGGATGAGGAAACACCGGGAACGGTGACGGGGCGGCCGGAGATGTTGCACGGAGCCATCGAGAACGTGATTCGCAACGCGTTGAAGCACGCCGCGCAGAGCCGCGAAGTGCGCGTGGAGACGTCGGTCGATGCCGCCGGCACACGCTACACGCTGCGGGTGCTCGATACGGGGCCGGGCGTGTCCGAGAAGGAACTGGCGGGATTGTTCACGCCGTTTTTTCGAGCCGCGGAGTCGGTCCGGACCGAGGGTTACGGGCTTGGCCTGGCGATCGCACGGCGCAGCATCCAGGCACATGGTGGAAGTATCGATGCCCGCAACCGGCCGAACGGGGGCCTCATGGTGCAAATAGACCTGCCCTTGAGGCCCCTCGCCTAGACGACGTCAAGGGCGCGACGGCCCCTCGCCGCGATGCGCGTCCCGGTCTCGTTCATGATCGTCGATGGCCTTGCGTTGATCCGCCGTCAACACCACGTAGATGTCATGGTCGGTTCGCGTGCGCAACAGCGCAAGCTGGGACTCGGCCCTGCCTTGGGCCTGCGCCAGGCTCGCCGCGGCGTCGTTCGAGTATTGCGCGGATCGCGTGAGGTCGTGCAGGGCGTCGCGCGCCTTGCGCAAGGCCTTGAACTGGTCACGCAGCGCCGGTGCTGCGGCATGCAGGATGGCAAACACCTTGTCATCCTGTTCATCCGTGAGCTTCAGGCCCATCAGAAACGGCGGCGCGCGGAAGTCCTCATGATCGCCGCCCATGGGGCCGAACCCGGGTCCCGGGGGGCCTGGCGGATGCGGCGGACCGCCATGAAAGCCCGCGTCGCAGCCGCCCGGGCGCCCTGCGTCCGGCGGCGCCGACGACGCGGCTCCCGAGAACAGCGGCAGCAGCAGAACGGTGCCTGCGAGCAGGAGCCGTGTGGAAGAAGAACTCTGTCTTTTGACGCGCATTTACCTGCTCCTGGAACGGTCGATCGAACAGAGCAAATCATAGTATGGGTGCCCCCGGCGGGGCTGCGGTACGTTGGTAAACGTTTGTAAAAGTTGGCAAATCGGCCTGGATCTTCGACGAATCCCGCGGCTCGCCCGCTACGCCAGGACGTCGACGCCCGCGCTGGCTTTCGGTCGGCTCGAGAGTCGCTGCGTCTGAGCGTATTGCTCGGCCGGGCTCAGATAGGAGGACAGTCCGACCGTGCGGCTCGTCGTCTGCAGGTTTCCATGGCCGTCGCGTGCATCGAAAGCGGCGGCCGCCACCACCAGCGCGCTCCCAGGCCGCGCGGACCGTGCGAGGGTCGGCACGGCGACGTCTCGCGAGGCGGCAGCGGTCGCAGAGTCACCCTCGTTGGCGCTCTTGCCGTCGTTCCCGGTGGCATAGTCGGCGCGGATGTAGAGCAGGGAGGCGTCGGGTTGTTTTGCAACAATCATCACGCGCTTGAGGATGCCGCCGGTCGAAGCGGTCTTCAGCGCTTGGTCGAGCGTGGAGCTCGATTTGTCACCTTGCGCGCGGCGCTCACTGGCAAGGATCAGTGTCTGGTTGTGAGGAGTTACTTTCACGACAGTTTCCAAGCATCCGCCGATTCACGACTTCACGCCAGTGAAACCTGTCGCGACCGTAGGTAGGAATATGCCGCCCCCCTCTCCCGCGGCGGGGGTGCGCGCCCGTCATGTATTGATTATGGACAAAATTAGTTATCTATCAATAACTTGACGAGAATACAGAATGTAGATTCGAGGCTCTAGCGCTGCATCTCCATGATGGCCGAGGCGGGCATCATGTTCTCGTTGAGGTTGGCCATGATCCACAGGGAGCCGCTCACCACCAAGGTGACGATGAGGACGCCAAAGGCCAGCGCCAGCACGTTGTTGGTGTTGTCGGGCCCGCTGCCGATGTGGAGGAAGAAGACCAGGTGGACCCCCATCTGAGCCACCGCGAGCACGGCAAGACCCACCGGGAGGCCCGGGGCCCACAGCAGATGGGTCTGCGCCACGATGAAGGATGCGGCCGTGAGGGCGAGGGCGACCGCCAGCCCAGCCGTGTAGGCACCAATGCTGCCCGAGAATTCCCGGTCGGGCTGTTCCGAGTTGCTCATCAACGTGCTCCCATCAGATAAACCAGCGACATCACGGCGACCCAGATGATGTCGAGCGCATGCCAGAACAGGCTGAAACATTGCAGGCGGCGCATCACGAAATCCCGTGGCCCCTTCGCCGCGACCTGGGCCACGGTGAACGCCAACCAAACCAGGCCGACGCTGACGTGCGCGCCATGCAAACCCACGAGGCTGAAAAACGAGGACAGGAAGGCGCTGCGCGTGGGGCCCGCGCCGCGCGCGACCATGCCGGCAAATTCATGCAACTCCAGGCCGAGGAAAATCGCACCCAACGCGAACGTCAGCGCGAAGAACCCATAAAAGGCCTGCGTGCGGCGATGCTGCAGGAACAGCGTGCCCAGTCCGCAGGTATAGCTCGAGAACAACAGGCACAGGGTTTCGATGCCGACGGTGCGCAACTCGAACAGGTCGTGGCCGGTGGGTCCCCCGTCGGTTTGCGCGGACAGCACCGCGTAGGTGGCGAACAGCGCGGAAAACATGATGATGTCGCTCAGCAGAAAAATCCAAAAGCCGTAGGACACCACGATTCGCACCGGCGCAGGGCCGCCCGCCCCGGCCTGCTCGAGGGCGGCCGGGACATTCGCGGCGTCAGCCGTGCCGGCCTGCGTCATGTTGTCCCCGCCGCCGGCGGGCGTGCGCGTTGTTCGGCGATCAGCGTCTCGACCGGGATGCGATGGTCGGTGCGTTCGATCCAGCCAAAAGCCATCAGCGTCATCACCGCGCAGCCCAATCCCAGGATGGCCATCCACCAGATGTGCCAGATCATCGCAAAGCCCAGCACCACCGCGAAGAAGGCGGTCACGAAGCCGTTGGCGCTGTTGCCCGGCATGTCGATGGGTTCGAGCGGGGCGGCCGCGACCGGGGTCCCCCGCTGCTTGCTCGCCCAGAAGGCGTCGAGCGAACTCACCTCCGGCATAACGGCGAAGTTGTAGTGGGGCGGCGGCGAGGCGGTGGACCACTCGAGGGTCCGCCCCTGCCACGGATCGCCGGTCAGATCGCGGCGCCGATCCCGGGTGCGGATGCTCACCACCAGCTGCAGGATCGTCGCCAGGATGCCGATCAGAATCACCACGGCGCCCACCTCGGCGACGATGAGGTAGGGCTGCCAGCTGGTGTCGGCGTAGTGCTGCATCCGTCGCGTCATGCCCAGCAGCCCCAGCACATACAGCGGCATGAACGCCAGGTAGAAGCCGATCAGCCAGCACCAGAAGCTCAGGGCGCCCAAGCGCTTGTCGAGGGTGAAGCCGAACGCCTTGGGGAACCAATAGTTGTAGCCCGCCATCCCGCCGAACAGCACGCCGCCGATGATGACGTTGTGAAAATGCGCCACCAGGAACAGGCTGTTGTGCAGGACGAAGTCGGCCGGAGGAACCGCCATGAGCACGCCGGTGAATCCGCCGATGACGAAGGTGACCATGAAGCCGATGGCCCACATCAACGGCACCTCGAAGCGGACCCGGCCGCCATAGAGGGTGAACAGCCAGTTGAAGATCTTCACGCCCGTCGGCACCGCGATGATCATCGTCGCGATGCCGAAGAAGGCATTCACGTTTGCCCCGGCTCCCATCGTGAAGAAATGGTGCAGCCAGACCATGAAGGATAGGATGCAGATCGCCATGGTCGCCATCACCATGGAGCGATAGCCGAACAACGGCTTGCCGGAAAACGTGGCGATCACCTCCGAGAAGATGCCGAAGGCGGGGAGGATGAGGATGTAGACCTCCGGATGCCCCCAGGCCCAGATGAGGTTGAAATACAGCATGGCATTGCCGCCGCCATCGTTGGTGAAGAAATGCATGCCGACATAGCGGTCGAGCAACAGCATCCCGAAGGTTGCGGTCAGGATGGGAAATGCCGCGACGATCAGCAGATTCGATGCGAGCGCGGTCCAGCAGAACACCGGCATGCGCAGATAGCTCATGCCGGGTGCGCGCAGTTTGAGTATGGTGGTGACCAGGTTGATGCCCGAGAGCAGGGTGCCCACCCCGGAAATCTGCAATGCCCACAGATAATAGTCGACGCCGACGCCCGGCGAGAACTGTAGTTCGGACAGCGGCGGATAGGCCAGCCAGCCGGTGCGCGCGAATTCGCCGACCACCAAGGAGATGTTGACCAGCAGTGCGCCGGAGGCGGTCAGCCAGAAGCTGACCGCATTGAGCACCGGGAAGGCCACGTCGCGCACGCCCAGCTGCAGCGGCACGACGAAGTTCATGAGCCCGACCATGAACGGCATCGCCATGAAGAAGATCATGATCGTGCCATGGGCCGAAAATATCTGGTCGTAATGCGCCGGGGGCAGATAGCCGGGAGCCCCGCCGGCCGCCAAGGCCAGCTGAGAACGCATCATGATGGCGTCGACGAAGCCGCGCAGGAGCAGGACCAACGCCAGCAGCACATACATCACGCCGATGCGCTTGTGGTCCACGCTGGTCAGCCACTCACGCCAGAGATAGGGCCACCACTTTTTCCACGTGATGAGGCTCAAGACCGCCGCCATGCCGAGGATGATGAACAGCGACGTCGCCATCGGGATCGGCTCGTGAAACGGGATCGCAGCCCAGGTCAGCTTGCCCACTAATGCTCCTTGCCGGACGCGGCCAGCGGCGCCGCCAATTGAAGAACATGGTCGTAGAGCATGGGCGCGACCGTGCCGTACGTCTGCGCCGGCACGTTGCTGGTCGGCTGCGCCAGCGCGGCGTAGGCCTCGTCGGTCAACGCTGCCGTGTCACGCCCCGTGTCCGCCACCCAGCGCTCGAACGCGGGCCGGCTCACGGCGTGCACCACGAAGTGCATGTCGGAAAAGCCATCGCCGCTGAAGTGCGATGACAGGCCCGGATAATCGCCGGGGTGATCCGCCATCAGGTTCACGCGGGTCGTCATCCCTGGCATCGTATAGACCTGGGTTCCGAGCTGTGGGACGAAGAACGCATTCATCACCGTGGCCGAGGTCAAGAGGAATTCGAGCGGCGTTCCGGCGGGTACCGTGAGTTCATTGACCGTCGCCACGTGCTGGTCCGGATAGATGAAGAGCCATTTCCAATCCAGCGACACCACCTCGATTCGGAGGGGTTTGGCGGTCGACTCGAGCCTTGCCCGCGGATCCAGATCGTGTGAACTGATCCAGGTCACGCCGGCGAGCAGCAAGACCACCATGGCGGGTATCGCCCACACGACCAGTTCGATCTGGCCGGAATATTTCCACTCCGGCCGATAGGTTGCGCGCTTGTTGGAGGCACGGAACCACCAGGAAAATGCCAGCGTCATGAGGATCACCGGCACCACGACCACCAGCATGATCCCGGTGGCATTGAATAAGATCAGGCGCTCCGCCGCCGATACCGGACCCCGGGGATCGAGGACGCCCGCCCGGCGGCAAGCGCTCAGCAGCCCCGCAAGGCCGCAGGCGATGAGCGCGCGGGCGCGTACGGCTCGCGAGCAGGTGGTGACGAGATCGATTCGCATGAGTGGTATTTGTTGTACGTGGTTCTCATCGAAAAGCAATCCGCGAAGTATCCCGTTCGATGATGCGAAAACCCGCGCTCATCCGCCGAGCGGCCGCGCACGGTCTGCCGGCGTTAGAGGAGTTCCTTGATCGATTTCTGGATGCCGGCCGAGTCGAGGCCCTGGTAGCCCATCTGCTGCCATAGGCCGCCGCTTCCCTCCAGGTGCGTGCCGATGTGGTTGAACCGTCCCTTGAAGCCGGCCTGCAGCAGATAACTGCCGAAACGGCTCCCGAGGCCGGTCTTCACGTTCCAGCCTTCGGCGACGAGCACGAATGGGGCGGCCGACAGGGTCTTCATCATCGCGTGGTCGACCACGTTCAGGGTCGGCTTGTTGATGAGGCCCACGTCGACACCCGCCTCCTGCAGCGCGATGACGGCATCGAGGGCGCGATACACCGTCTCGCCCACGGCCACGACATAGCCGCCGCCCGCGGACTTCGGCGCGCGGACCACGTAGTCCTTGCCGGGTTCGAACTCCTTCCCTTCGTACAGCGGTTTGCCGGATTCATCGAGAATGTCGGGAACCGCCGCGCGGGTGGTGAAGAGAAAGCGCAGGCCGGGATCGTTGAATATGCGTTTCACGCAGGCCGCGAATTGATGCTGGTCCACGGGAAAATACAAGCGGGTCGTGTCGTTCGCATGTCCGGGCTTCACGCCGCCATCGGCGAACATGCTGTTGATCCCGAAATGGCAGGTGTTGTCCGCCATGTCGTCAACGCCGCTGTGACTGAAGTGCGCCAGCACGTTGGCGAAGTTCAGGCGCGACATCGTGATCTCGCTGATGCACATTTCCAGAAACGCGCTGAACGTGCCGTAGATGCCTTGCTTGCCCGCCGTCGAGCCGAAGCCGGCCGCCGCGGAGAAGTTGCCGCGCTCCATGATCCCGCCGCGCACGAAGATCTCGGGGTGGGCCTTTCTGATGTGGTGCAGGCCGCAGGAGCCTTCCAAATCGTTGTCGAACACGCGCACGCTTTCGAGGCGCTTCTCCGGGCTCATGGCGTCGAGAAGGCCGTTGACGATCTTGCCGAAGTCGTCGCGATTCTTGCCGACACCGGAGGAGCCCCTGAAGGTGAGCGGCACCTTCTCCGGCTTCGCAGCCTTCAACAACTCGATTGCACGGTCGTATCCGCCGCGGGCTTCGAGGTATTGAATCGCGGTTTCCGCCTTCAACACCTCGTGCGCATGCGGGCTGCCCTCGGCTCCCTTGATGCCGGGGGCCATAAGCCGCTTGATGACGAGGCCATGCGGAGTCGCGTCGCGAAAGGCGCGGCATAGATCGATGTATAGCGCATCGATGTCCTCGCCCATCGTGGTCTCGGTGATGAGGCCATAACCGGACAGCGTGCGGCTCAAATCATAGCCGACCATGTATTCCTGCGGATGGCCGGCAATGGTCACGTTATTGTCGTCGATGAGCACCTTGACGTTCAGCTGCTTGGCGACCGTCAGGCGAGCGGCTTCGGCGTTGTCGCCCTCCATCTGGCTGCCGTCGCTGCCGAGCAGGATCACGGCTCTGCCCGGATTCGCGATGGCGACGCCGTTACAGAACGCCCACATGTGGCCGAGACGGCCCGAGCTGAACTCGACGCCCGGCGTCAGCAACTTCTCAGGATGTCCCGGCAGGCCGCTGTTGTATTCACGGTAGTGCAGCAATTTCTCGGCGGGCATGGCGCCGTCGAGCACGCTCAACAGATATTGGGTGGCGACTCGATGACCCGCCTCGTCATAGAAGATCGGGACGATGGGCGTGCCGTTGGCGATGAAGGCACGGATGATCATGACTTCCGGAACCGTGTCGTACGCGCCGCCGGTGTGGCCGGACAGGCCTCTCGCGCCGGCGTATGCCGTGAAGAATACGATGGCGTCGCGACAGAGTTGAATGTTGTTCCGCAGTGTCGCCTTCTGTGCGTCCGTCAAGGCGGTTACCGCGGGATCAAGCTTGAGCGGCTCGAGCTTGGTCAGATCGATTGGGAATGTTGGGGTGTTCATCGCGGCAGTATAACGCCGCCATCGCGCTGATGAGCGATTGTTGAATGCGTTGCCGGTGTGTGTCAGGACCAGGAATCGTCCGACGCAGAATTGCGATTAACGGGCGACGCGGCGTGCGCATCGTCCCGCGCCGGCGCCATGAACACGAGCGCGCACGCAGGGCGGCGGGTGGGAGGACATGCCCCGCGACGGGCAGGCGGCCCGCGCCGACTAAGGCCCGCTTACGACGGGATTGTCCGTGGTCGAAACTTTAGTTGGGCAGCGCTTCGGCTGAACTCACCGGGACCACGCTGCGCTCGGCGTCCAGAAGCTTCTTCGTGAGCCGGCGAAATCGCAACGGCGCGGAGTCGATGGCGATATCGATGTTGCCGCTTCGGGTGCGATCGAAGCTCTTTTGCACCGCGTTCAAGATGACCCGGTCCTCCTCGAATGCACCCTTCACGCCCCGCGCCAGCGCGGCCGTGGCATCGCCGCTGCCATCGTCGCCGGCGTTGTGCATCTGGAACCAGAAATATCGGGTATGGCTCTGATCCACGGGGGTGAGGAAGTTATACGAATCCATGACGAAGGCGGATGCATGCTCGGCGGCGACCTCGGATTTGGCGCCGGCGGGCACGAAAATCGCCTTGATCAACGCATGCGACGGGAAGCGGACCTCGTAGTGCTGCAGTCGATCGCATAACCCGTCGAAGCGGACGAATTGCCGATAGAGCGGCGCAACCTCCGCCGAACTCATCCAGCGCGAGGCACACACGCCGGTGTCCGTGGCGACGATCTGCACGGGTGTCGCCTCGCAGGCGGCATCGCCGAACGACGACGGATGCACCCAGGCCACGTGCGACGGATCGAGCAGGTTGTCGGTCACGTACAGATAGTTGCAGTCCACGGTCATCGAATCGCCGTGCGTGGCAGCCCAGCGAGGCTCGCCCCAATGGGCGACGTCCATGATTTCGGACGTCCGCGCCAAGGCAGGATTTCCCATCC
The DNA here is from genome assembly GCA_003164785.1 of Gammaproteobacteria bacterium. GTDB lineage: Bacteria > Pseudomonadota > Gammaproteobacteria > Steroidobacterales > Steroidobacteraceae > Bog-1198. Next base: position 154,876 of record PLUE01000037.1, read on the forward strand.
AGATCCACAGCAGGCCATAGCGTGATTCCAGGGGGTAGCTTCGCACCCGCGCATTGCGCGGGATCCGGTCAGAACAGGGAATGTGCACGCAGGCGCCGTGTGCGTCGAAGCGCAGGCCGTGGTAGCCGCACTCCAGCAGGTCGCCCTGGATCCGGCCCATGGAGAGCGGCAGCTTGCGGTGGACGCACGCATCCTCGAGCGCCGCCACGCTGCCGTTCGACTGCCGGTAGAGCACGACCGCCTCACCCAACAGGCTCACCGGCAGCGGTTTATCGGTGACCTCGCGGTCCCAGGCGGCGACATACCAGGCATTTCGAATGAACATGCGCAAATCCTTTGAAAGCGAGCATCAGGGCCAACGGACCACGGTCCAGCAAAGGCCTGCTAATATGATCGCGCTCGACGCAGCGGGCAACCAGTACTTGGTGTACGCGGGGCGGGCGCGCAGCAACGAGCAAGGTCAATGCGCGAGGCGCATAACGCGCGCGGTGCACCGGAACATGCAAAGTCAATGCGCGAGACGCGGTTTGGCCTCGTTGCTCGCAACGATGCTCCCGTTCTGCGACTTGATGAGATCCTTGCAGACCTTCGTCGCCTCGTTATAGGAGATCGTTCTGCTCGCGCTCATCTGCTTCGTCATGCAGTCGGTCAGTTGTTTCCGGTTGTTTGCTGCCTGGGTGGGCGGTGGTGCGGCGAGCGCTGAACCCATCACGCAGGATGTGACGACGAGGAGGGGGACGCTGAGTGGATATTTCATGAGACTTCCCGCGACTGGGATGCCGCTCTTTATGCAGTAGTATGATATGCGAGATGTGGCATTCAAGGGCGCGCGGCAGCAACCCGTGTAGGTGTTCCTCTGACAGGCAATCCCTTCATGCGTGGCGCACTTTGCATTTCCACCACGCGTTCGCTACGCTCGACTGACCGATCGGTCACCGAGTATTCAATGCGGATCATTCTCGCCCTCTGCATGGTCCTCGTGACCGCCTGTTCCAGCAAATCGCCACCACCGCCCAAAGCGCCACCCGAAGTCGGGGTGGTCACGCTGCAGACCAAACCCGTGTCGATCACCACGGACTTGCCGGGCCGGACGGTCGCGTATCGCATCGCCGAGGTGCGCCCGCAGGTCAACGGCGTGATTCTCAAGCGCTTGTTCATCGAGGGCGGCGATGTGAAGAGCGGCCAGCAGCTCTATCAGATCGACCCTGCACCGTTCCAGGCGAGCTTGGCCAGCGCGCTGGCCTCGCTCGCCAGGGCGGAGGCGACCGCCAAGTCGACCCGAGCCTTGGCGGAGCGCTACAAGCCGTTGAGCGAGGCGCGCGCCGTCAGCAAGCAGGATTTCGACAACGCCATCGCATCGCAGGATCAGGCGCTCGCCGACATCGCGTCGGCGAAGGCCGCCGTGGAGACCGCCCGAATCAATCTGGCCTACACGCGCGTGTTCTCGCCCATTTCGGGTCGCACCGGTCGCTCCTCGGTGACCGAAGGCGCCCTGGTCAGCACGGCGCAGGCGGCGGCGTTGGTCGTGGTGCAGCAATTGGATCCCATCTACGTGGACGTCACTCAGCCGAGCACGCTGCTGCTCAGGCTGCGACGGGCGCTGGCCGCTGGTCAATTGAAGCGCGCGGGCGAGAATCAAGCTCAGACGAAGCTGACCCTGGAGGATGGGACGCCTTACGACCGCGACGGCAAACTGCAATTCGCGGAAGTGACCGTGGATCCGGGGACCGGTTCCGTCACGTTGCGCGCGATATTCCCGAATCCGGACGGTGTGCTGCTGCCCGGCATGTTCGTGCATGAGCGGCTCGACGAGGGTGTGGACGAGAAGGGCCTGCTGGTTCCGCAGCGCGCCATCACCCATAATCAGCGTGGTGAAGCCACGGCGCTGGTCGTCGGTTCCGACGATCAGGTCGCCACGCGAATCGTCAAGACCGACCGGGCGGTGGGCGATCAATGGCTGGTGAGCGATGGCTTGGCCGCCGGCGACCGGGTGGTCGTGGTCGGCCTGCAGCGCGTGCAAGGCGGCGGCAAGGTCAAGCCGCACGAGGTGTCGCCCGACCAACCCGACCTAGAGCCGACCCAATCCGCCCAGTCGAACAAGCCGTAGGCGGCCCGCGTGTCTGAGTTCTTCATCGAGCGCCCGATCTTTGCGTGGGTCATCGCGATCGTCATCATGATGGTGGGCGGTCTGGCGATCTTGACGCTGCCCGTCGCGCAATATCCCAGCGTTGCGCCGCCGGCCGTCGCGATCACGGTCAATTATCCGGGCGCATCGGCCGACACCGTACAGAGCACCGTGGTGCAGGTGATCGAACAGCAGATGTCCGGCATCGATCATCTGCTGTATTTTTCGTCGGAGAGCGACAAAGACGGCAGCATGGTCATCACGCTGAATTTCGAGCAGGGCTCGAATCCGGACATCGCCCAGGTGCAGGTGCAGAACAAGCTGCAGCTGGCGACGCCGTTGCTGCCCCTGGAGGTGCAACAGCAGGGCATCCGGGTCGCCAAGGCCACGAAGAATTTCCTGTTGGCGGTGGGCTTCGTGTCCACGGACGGCAGCATGACCGCCGCCGATGTGGCGGATTTCATCGCGTCGAACGTTCAGGATGCGTTGAGCCGCACGCCCGGCGTGGGCGATTACCAGTTGTTCGGCGCGCAGTATGCAATGCGCATCTGGATGGACCCGGAAAAGCTCAACAACTATGGTTTGACGCCGGTCGACGTGAACAACGCCATTCAGGCCCAGAACGTGCAGATCGCGTCGGGCGAGCTCGGCGGTCTGCCCAACGTCAAGGGGCAGCAGCTGAACGCCACCATCATCGGTCCGACGCGCCTGCAGTCGCCTGAACAATTCGGGGCGATATTTCTGAAGGTCAATCCGGACGGCTCGCAGGTCCGGGTGCGCGACGTGGCGCGCATCGGTCTCGGCAGCGAGACCTACCAATTCGCCAACGTGCAGTATAACGGCAAGCCCGCGTCCGGCATCGCCGTCAAGCTGGCCACCAACGCCAATGCACTCGACACGGCGGATGCCGTGTACAAGACCGTGGAGAAGCTCAGACCATCGTTTCCGCCCGGGCTTCAGGTCATTTATCCGTATGACAGCACACCCTTCATCCGGGTCTCGATCGAGGAGGTGGTGAAGACCCTGTTCGAGGCCATCGGCCTGGTGTTCCTCGTGATGCTGCTGTTCCTGCAGAACATCCGCGCCACCTTCATTCCCACCATCGCCGTGCCGGTGGTGTTGCTCGGCACCTTCGGCATCCTGAAGGCGTTCGGCTACTCGATCAACGTCCTGACCATGTTCGGCATGGTGCTGGCCATCGGCCTGTTGGTCGACGACGCGATCGTCGTCGTGGAAAACGTCGAGCGCGTGATGGAGGAGGAAAACCTTTCGCCCAAGGAGGCCACCCGCAAGTCCATGCAGCAGATCACGGGCGCGTTGGTCGGCATCGCGCTGGTCCTGTCCGCGGTGTTCCTGCCGATGGCGTTCTTCTCCGGATCGACCGGCGTCATCTATCGCCAGTTCTCGATCACGATGGTGTCGGCGATGACGTTGTCGGTGCTGGTGGCGTTGATCTTCACGCCGGCACTGTGCGCGACCCTGTTGAAGCCGCGCGGCCAGTCGCGCGAGCGCAAGGGATTCTTCGGTTGGTTCAACCGGACGTTCGAGAGCGGCAACAAGAAATACGAAAGGGCGGTCGCGAACGTGGTCACCCGCACGGGCCGGTACCTCATCATTTTTGTCCTGCTCGTGGGCTTGATGGCGGTCTTGTTCGTGCGCATCCCAAAATCCTTCCTGCCGGACGAGGACCAGGGCATCATGTATGCCCAGGTGACCTCGCCGCCGGGCGCGACCTCCGAGCGCACCCAGAAATCGTTGGACGAAATGCGCGATTACTTTCTCAACGAGGAGAAGGACGCGGTTGCCGGCGTGTTCACCATCGCGGGGTTCAATTTCGCGAGCCGCGGACAGAGTTCTGGCCTGGTGTTCATCAAGATGAAGCCGTGGTCGGAGCGGCCCGGAGCGAAGAACCGGGTCCAGGCCATCGCGGCCCGTGCAAGTCAACGATTCGCCCAGATCGCGGATGGCCAGGCATTCGCGTTCGCCCCTCCGGCGGTTCTCGAATTGGGCAATGCCAGCGGCTTCGATCTCGAGTTGCTCGACCGTGCCAACCAGGGCCACGACAAGCTCATCCAGGTGCGTGACCAATTCTTGAGCCTGGCGCGCAAGAACCCCCAACTCACGCAGGTGCGCGCCAATGGATTGGATGACGAGCCGCAGTATCATTTCGACGTGGATTGGGAAAAGGCCAGCGCGCTGAGTCTCTCCATCGCCGACATCAACGGCACGCTGTCCGCGGCCTGGGGCTCCCAGTATGTCGACGACTTCATCGACCGCGGCCGCGTGAAGCGCGTCTTCATCCAGGGCGACGCGCCGTCCCGGATGCTGCCCCAGGATCTGACGGCGTGGTACGTGCGCAATTCGAGGCAGCAGATGGTTCCGTTCTCGGCCTTCTCGAACGCCACCTGGGGCTTCGGCTCCCCGAAGCTGGAACGCTACAACGGAGTCCCGTCGATCGAGATCCTCGGCCAGCCCATCGCCGGCGTGAGCACGGGAACCGCGCTCGATGCCCTCGAAGGGTACGTCAAGCAATTGCCGCCGGGATACGACCTCGAATGGACGGGGCTGTCCTACGAGGAGCGGTTGTCCGGATCGCAGGCACCGGCTCTGTATGCCATTTCCTTGACCGTCGTGTTCCTGTGTCTGGCGGCGCTCTACGAGAGTTGGTCCATCCCGGTGGCGGTCATGCTGGTCGTCCCGCTCGGCGTCCTGGGCGCCATTCTCGCGACGCTGTTCCGCGGCCTGTCGAATGACGTGTTCTTCCAGGTCGGCTTGTTGACCACGGTGGGTCTGTCGGCCAAGAATGCGATCTTGATCGTCGAATTCGCCAAGGAGAATTACGACAGGGGCATGGGGTTGGTCGATGCCACCGTGCACGCGGCGCGGCAGCGATTGCGGCCGATTTTGATGACCTCGCTGGCATTTGTCCTGGGCGTCACGCCGTTGGCCATTTCGAGCGGCGCGGGATCCGGCGGTCAAAACGCGATCGGGACCGGCGTGATCGGCGGCATGATATCGGCGACGGTGCTGGCCATCTTCTTCGTCCCGGTATTCTTCGTGGCGACACTGCAGCTGTCCAAAGGGTCACAGCCGCGCAGCGCCGGCGAGTCGGAGCATCGGCCATGAGCGGCAGCAGATTCATCGTCGCGGGCGCGCTGGGCTGTTTACTCGGCCTGGCCGGCTGCACCATGGAGCCTCATTATCAGCGCCCCGATGCGCCGATCGCCAAGGAGTGGCCCGACACGACTCCGGCGGGCCCGGCCGCGCCTGCGCCGGCCGTACCTACGCCGGGGGCGCCCGACGTTGGCTGGCGGGAGTTCTTCGCCGATGCGCGGCTGCAGAAGCTGATCGAAATCGCCATCGCGCACAATCCCGATGCGCGCATCGCCGCGTTGAACATCATCGCCGCGCGCGCGCAGTACCAGATTCAGCGTGCCGATCTGTTCCCGAAGATTTCCGCGTCCGCGGTGGAGGAGGTGGAGAAGTATCCTGCCTCGGTTGCCGGTATCGCCACCTCGAGCACCGGTGGCGCCACCGGCGTCGGCGCAACCACGGCCGTCGACACCGGTTCCACGGTGTTTCGCTATTTCGACGCCGGCGTGGGCTTCACGTCGTACGAAATCGATGTGTTCGGCCGCGTACGGTCCCTGAATCATGCGCGGCAGCAACAGTACTTCGGGTATGTCGAGACCCGCCGGACCACGCAGATCAGCTTGGTGGCCGAGGTGGCCAGCGCGTACCTCGCGCTGCTCGCGGATCAGGAACTGCTGCGCATCACCCAGGATACGTTGAACAGCCAGCAGGATTCGTTGCAGCTGGTGCAGATGAGTTTCGATGGGGGAGTCGCCACCGCGCTCGATCTACACCAGGCGGAAACGACGGTGTTCACCGCCCGTGCGAGTCTCGCGCAATATACCCGTCAAGTGGCCCAGGACCGAAATGCCCTGGTGCTGCTCCTGGGAGTGCCGTTGCCGGCGGACTTGCCGGCGGGCGAGGAGTTCGACCAGCAGCGGTTGGTGACGGACCTGCCCGCCGGTCTGCCGTCGGACCTGCTGACGCAGCGGCCGGACATCCTCTCGGCGGAGCACAACTTGTTGGCGGCGAATGCGAACATCGGTGCGGCTCGAGCCGCTTTCTTCCCGAGCATCCTGCTCACCGGCAACTACGGGACCGCGAGCACGCAGTTGTCCGGCCTGTTCGACCGGGGGTCGAGTGCATGGACATTCACGCCGCAGATCAGCCTGCCGATCTTCGCCGGGGGCGCCAATGTGGCTTCCTTGAATCTCGCCAAGGTGCAGAAGAACGTGTACGTGGTGCAGTACGAACAAGCCATTCAAACGGCGTTTCGCGAAGTGGCCGATGCGCTCGCGGGGCGCGCCACGCTCGACAATCAGATCGCGGCCGATCAGGCGCTGGTGGACGCGACGAGCGAGAGCTATCGGTTGTCGGACATGCGCTTTCGCAGCGGCATCGATAATTTCCTGAGCGTTCTCGATTCGCAGCGCTCGTTGTTCAGCGCACAACAGGCGCTGATCGGCGTGAAGCTGGCCCGATTGCAGAATCTCGTGACGCTTTACAAGGCGCTGGGTGGGGGCTGGCGCGAAACGAACGCTGCGGATGCGGCGCCGGTGGCGCGCGCCGCAGTCCCGTAGGCGCAGCAGCACTCATGACCGTCCCAGGACCAGCCGTCGGTGCACGAGCCATTCTGGACGCGGCGACCGCGCTGTTCGCGGAGTCGGGGTTCGATGGCGCATCGGTCGCGGCGATCGCGGAGAAGGCCGGCGTGTGCAAGGCCAATGTGTTCCATCATTTTCCGTCGAAGGAAGACCTATACTTCGCGGTGCTCGAGGCGGTGACCGCGGCCCACGCGGATTACACGGAAGACCTGTACCGCGCGCCGGGAAGTTCGGCGGACAAGGTGCACAAGCTCCTGGAATTCCAAATACGCGACATGCTGGACAATCCGAGCGCCGCGCGGCTGCTGCTGCGTCAGGTGTCGGAGGTCGGCCATGCCCGTGTGCACCAGTTGTCGCAAACGATATTCCAGCGAAACTTTACGGCCGTGGTCAACATTTTCGACCAAGGTCGCCAGCGGGGCGAATTTCACTCGTCGGTGGATCCCGGGGCGGCCGCCATGCTCCTGTGCGGCGCCACGCAATGTTTCTTCAATTGCCGTGAAGTGCTGCGCGAGTTCCGGGCCTCGACGGACTTGGAGAAACCGGAGGCCTACGTGCGGCGCGTCGCGGCGCTCATTTTGAAGGGTGTCCTGCGAGTCGGTGGGCCGCCTCCATCGGTCTAGATACAGGCGCGTCTGGCGCGGTAGCCCGCATCGGCCCAAGTTGTCGCCTCGAAATGGAGCATGTTCCGCGCTGGCCTGTCGGGCCGTCAGCATGTCATAACGCCAGGGTTGCACCGCAACCCGCCGCTGCGGCACGGCATCCGGTGGCAGTTATTTGCCAAGTCGACCGGCCTTAAGCGGCTAGAATAGCAGGGTGACGCATTGGATCAGGCCATCCGCGAAGGTTCAAGGGATGCTGCGTGACTGACGCGGCACCGGGCAAACGACAGGATAAAGATCATGAGTGGCAGCGACCAGTTGATTCAAATGGCGAACGATATCGGCAACTTCTTCCGTGCCCAGCCGAATCGTGAGGACGCGATCGCGGGCATCGCAAATCACATCAAAAGCTTTTGGACGCGCCGCATGCGCGACAAGCTGACCGCGAAATTGGCGCATGGCGAGCAGGGGCTCGACGAGCTGCCGCGCGAGGCCTTGCGACGGCTCGCCGAGAACACGGAGGCGAAGTCCAAGGAGCCGCCCGGCGGCGACGCCGGCTAGCCCGTGAACACCAGGCTCAACCCCATGTCGCGGAGCAGCCGGCGGTAGGCCACCGAGGTTCGGTCGGCGGGGATGGAGATCTCCGACCCCAGGTCGAGCGGTAGATCCTCGGGCCTCTGGCTCTCCACGAGCACGCGGTCTTCGTTGAATACGCGCGCATTGAATTCCCGCACCGATTCGACCGAATTCTCGGTATCGACGTTGCGGGCGATCGGGCAGAACAAGCGCGTGCGCCGGGCGGACACGGGGCAGACCGCATTGAGGATCCAGAGCTGCTTGTCGTCCGGGTAATCGACCACCAGGCGGGCCGCAAATGGCGGGAATACGTCGAAGGTGCGACGCCAGAGGAAGCCGGCGGGCGCGCGGTGACTTTGGTCCGGGCTGTAGTTGCTGACATTGCTGACGTAGTGGATGGTCAGACCGTTCGGACTCTTGTCCACCGCATAGTCCGGTACGACGGGGTTGGATCGATCCCCGAAGGTGCCGGTGTGCGCCCAGGCGAAGTGCGCAACGTCCAAAAAGCCTTCGAGCTGACGCCCCGACGACCCAGCAATATCCAATGGCGCGCACACGACTCGTTGGAAGCCGGGCCGGTCCCATGCATCGAACGATGGCAGTCGCACTTCATCGCCCGCCAAGGTGGCCCAGAGCAGCCCGAAGCGCTCCACGGAGGGGAGAACCGTGAGCGACAAGCGGTCGGAAATTCGCGCATCCGGCTGGGAGGGTATGGACGTGCAGCGGCCGGTGCCGTCGAAGTGAAGTCCGTGGTAGGGGCACACGATCTGGCCTCCCTGGACCCATCCCCGGCTCAGCATCATGCCGCGATGAGGGCACAAGTCGCGGGCCACCACGACCCTGTCGCCGCTGCGAAACACCACGAGGTCGACGTCGAGCAAGCGCGCCGGCACGGGTGCATCCGCCACCTCGGCCGCGACCGCGATCGGAAACCAATGCTGCGACAGGATGGTCCAATCGCCCTCGGTAAACGTGCAATCGCGCGGCCGTGGAATCGTCGACCGCTTCGCGCCCCTGTCGTGCTCTGTCATCGTGGTCATCGTGTCGCTCCTCATTGTTCGTCGCGCGTGCGTGATGATCGGATGCATCAGGGTGCGTATCGACAGTTGGGCATCGGACAGGATCAGCGGGTAGTCGGCACAGTCCGCGATCTTGATCCGCGCGCGTGTCGCGAGCGGATGATGGGGGGTCATGACCGCCCCCAACAGGAATCGGCCCATCGCGAGTTGCCGCAGTTCGGGATTGCGCGGTATCGAAAAGGCGAATCCGACGTCGACGTCGCCGTTCACGATCGCCGCGGGGACGGTGAGCGAGCCCTCGATCAGCACCTTGACCCGCACGCGGGCGTGATCGGCGAGCAGCGCACCGATGACGGTGGGCAGAAAATCCGCCGCGAGGCTCTCCACCGCGATCACCTCGACCCGTCCGCTCTTGACGCCTTTCAGCGAGTCCAATTCGGATTGCGTGCGCGCGGCGTCCCGCAGCACGATGCCGACGTGGCGGGTCAGCACCTCGCCGGCGGACGAGAGCTTCAGGCCGCCCGGCAGGCGCTCGAACAGCGGCGTGCCGAGTTCCGCCTCGAGCTTGAGTATTTGCCGGTTGACGGCGGAGGAGGCGACGCAGAGGCGTCGTGCTGCCTCGCGAATGGAGCCGGCCTTTCGGACCGCATCGAAATAACGGATTGCCAGGGAATGTATGCGCATCGGGCCGAAGGGTAGCAGACGGCGCAGCAGGGCGTGCTTCGATGAGCGGTCGAGCGGGCGGCGCACGATCCTGCCCCGCGCTGCACGAACTTGGAGAGCATGCCGATGCTCTTTGAGCATCATCGGGCGCTGCGCAAACGAGCTATAGTCGCAGGCGGAAAGAAATAAGGATGTGCGGATGGTGACTTACCTGCTCGACTGGGCCGGGCTGCTCGTGCGCTGGCTGCACGTGATTGCAGGCATCGCCTGGATCGGCGCATCGTTCTATTTCGTCTGGCTCGACAATCATCTGCGGCCGGTGGCCGAGCCCGAACGAGTGGACCCGGGCGTCGGCGGCGAGCTCTGGGCGGTGCACGGCGGGGGCTTCTATCGGTCGCAGAAATACCGGGTCGCCCCGGCGATGCTGCCGGAGACGCTGCATTGGTTCTATTGGGAAGCCTATACCACCTGGCTGTCCGGTTTCGGCCTGCTCTGCTTGCTCTACTTCATTCGGGCCGAGGCCTACCTCATCGATCCGGCGGTCGCGCCGCTGTCGAAACCGGCGGCGATCGGCATCGCCATGGGCGTGCTGATCGCCGCGTGGCTGATCTATGACGCGCTGTGCCGCTCGCCGCTCGGCCGACAGGCCAACGTGCTGGCGGGTGCGGTGGCCTTGCTGGTCGCGGTGGAGGCGTGGGGCGTCTGTCACCTGTTCAGCGGGCGCGGCGCCTTCATGATCTTCGGCAGTTCCCTGGGAACCATCATGGTGGCGAACGTACTGTTCGTGATCATTCCCGGTCAGCGGGAGCTGGTCCATGCCAAGCGCCAGGGGCGGGAGCCCGATGCCGCGCCCGGCCTGCGTGGCAAACAGCGCTCCGTGCACAACACGTACTTCACGCTGCCGGTGGTGTTCGTGATGATCAGCAATCATTACGCCATGACCTATGGTGCGCGCAACAACTGGCTGGTGCTCATTGCAATGAGCTTCGCCGGCGCGTGCATCCGCGCGTGGTTCGTGGCGCGACACAGGCGCGCCGGGAACGAGGCGCGCATGGCGCTGCCCGCGGTGCTGGGTGTGGTGACCCTGATCGGCGTCGCGGCCGCGCTGGTGCCGTCCTTCGCGCCGAACGGGACGCCGGCTGCACGGCTCGCCGCGCCGCCGGTGGATCGAGCGCAGGCCGAGCGGATCGTCGCGCAGCGTTGCGTTCCATGCCATGCGACGAGCCCGACCCAGGCCGGCTTCAACGCGGCGCCCAACGGACTGGTGTTCGAATCGATCGATCAACTATTGGCGCATCTGCCCGAGGTGCAGCAGCAGCTCACCACGCGCACGATGCCGCTGGGAAATCTCACGCATATGACCGACGAGGAACGCGCATCGCTGTTGATGTGGCTGGGGCACCGGCCATGACCACGAAGTATCCGAGGGATCTGGTGGGTTACGGGCGGCACCCGCCGCACGCGCGGTGGCCGGGCTGCGCCCGCATCGCCCTGCAGTTCGTGTTGAACTTCGAGGAGGGCGCCGAGAACTGCGTGCTCGACGGCGATGCCACCTCCGAGGTGTTCCTGTCGGAGATGGTCAACGCCCAGGCATTTCCCATGCGTCACATGAGCATGGAGTCGCTCTACGAGTACGGCTCGCGGGCGGGTCTGTGGCGCGTGTTGCGCGCGTTCGAGCGCCGCCGTCTGCCGCTGACCATCTTCGCGGTGGCGCAGGCCATGAGGCGGCATCCCGAGGCGGTCGCGGCGTTCAAGGAACTCGGGCACGAGATCGCCTGTCATGGATTGCGCTGGATCAGCTATCAGCAGATCGACGTCGCGACCGAGCGCGCCCACATGGCCGAGGCCATCGACATTCTCCGCGATCTATACGGGTCGGCGCCGCTCGGCTGGTACACGGGCCGCGACAGTCCGAACACGCGACGCTTGGTGGTCGAGCACGGCGGACTGATCTACGACTCGGATTCGTATGCGGACGATCTTCCCTATTGGACGGAAGTGGCCGTGGAGGAACTCGCCCCCACGCCGCATCTGGTCGTGCCGTATACGCTCGATACCAACGATATGCGTTTCGCCAGCGCGCAGGGCTTCAATTCCGGCACGCAGTTCTTCGATTACCTGCGGGCGGCCTTCGATACCTTGTACGCCGAAGGCGATCCGCAGGGTCTCGACGAGCCGAAGATGCTGTCCGTGGGGTTGCACTGCCGGATCGTCGGAAGGCCCGGTCGGATCGAGGCGCTGGAGCGCTTTCTCGATCATGTGCTGCAATTCGAGCACGTCTGGATCTGCCGGCGCGTGGAAATCGCCCGGCATTGGATGACGGTGCATCCGTTCGTCCGGGCTCCTTGAAGCATGTCGCTGGCACAGCCGTTTCAGCCCGACCGATGATGGGAGAGTCGATCTTGTCCGACCGCAATTCAACCGCCGCACGCGCGTCCGACCGTGCATTCCTCGGCACCGCATTGCACGCGCCCGCACCCGGGCGGCTCGAGGTCCTGCGCGACGTCATCGTGCTGGTCGGCCCCGACGGCGCCATCGATGCCATTCACCCCGGCGCCTCCGGCGACGGCATGGCGGCGGCCGCCCGTCATCGGACGGCGGGAACCTTGCGCACGCTGGAGCCGGATCAGTATCTGCTCCCGGGGATGGTCGATCTGCACGTTCATGCGCCGCAATGGCCGCAACTCGGACTGGCGCTCGACGAACCGCTCGAAGTCTGGCTGCAGAAGTACACGTTTCCGCTGGAAGCTCGCTATGCCGATCTGGACTTCGCGACGGCCGTGTACGAGTCGCTCGTGGACGGACTGCTCGCCAACGGGACGACGACCGTCATGTATTACGCCAGCATTCATCTGCCGGCAACCCGGGCGCTCGCCGACATCTGCCTCAGGCGCTCGCAACGCGCATTGATCGGCCGGGTGTCGATGGATGACCCGGCGCAATGCCCTCCCTATTATCGCGACGCGTCGGCGGCGTCGGCCGAGGCGGACACCCGCGCGTTCATCGCCTATGTGCAGTCCCTGCCGGGCAATCGGGGGTTGATCTCGCCCGTCATTACGCCGCGCTTCATTCCCTCCTGCACGGACGGCTTGCTGCAGCGACTCGGATCACTGGCGCAAGAAAGCGGTTGCCACGTGCAAACCCATTGCTCGGAAAGCGATTGGCAGCATCGATACGTGCTCGAACGCTGCGGCATCAGCGATGCCGCGGCGCTCGAGAGTTTCGGGTTGCTGGGCCGTCGCACCATTCTGGCCCATGGGAATTTCGTCGGCGACGACGACGTCACGCGCCTCGTCGGCGCCGGCGCCGGCATCGCACACTGCCCGCTGTCGAATGTGTATTTCTCGGATGCGGTGTTGCCGCTGCGCCGCCTGCTGGATCGCGGCGTGCATGTCGGGCTCGGAACCGATATCGCCGGCGGCGCGAGCCCCTCCATTCTGGACAACGCACGCCAGGCGGTCATCGCCTCGCGTCTGCTGGAGTCGGGAGTCGATGCTGCGTTGGAGCGCGGGCAGCGGCGGCGCGAGGCGTCGCGCATCGATGCGCTCACGGCCTTCTGGCTCGCCACCACCTCGGGCGGGATCGCCCTGGACCTGCCGATCGGATTGTTCCGCGTGGGGTATCAATTCGATGCCATGGTCGTCGGCAATGCCGCGGGCGGCAACCTTCGGCTCGAGGCTGGCGATTCACCGCAACAGGTCTTGCAGAAGATCGTCTACAACGCGGGGCGTTCCAACATCAGCGACGTCTGGGTGGCGGGCCGCCGTGTGTGAGCCGGGTCAGGCATTCGCGGACAGGGCGTAGGTGTCTATCGCCGCCAGCCAGCGAGCCTTGTCCGCCGGCGTCAAGAACGAGGCTTCGAAGGAGTTGCGGGCCAGTCCGACGAGATCGGCATCGGTCAAGTCCAGCGCCGCCTGGATCGCCAGGTAGTTCTCGAGCAGGTACCCGCCGAAGTACGACGGGTCGTCCGAATTGACGGTGACGCACAGGCCCTGATCGAGCAGACGCTTGAGGTTGTGGGCTTCGATGCGATCGATGACGTTGAGTTTGACGTTTGACAGCGGACACACCGTGAGCGGCATGCGCTCGCGGGCGAGGCGCAGCACCAGCGGCGGATCCTCCTCGCAGCGCACGCCGTGATCGATACGCTGCACGTGCAGGAGATCCAAGGCTTCCCAGATGTAGGCGGGCGGCCCTTCCTCGCCAGCGTGTGCCACGGCGAGCAGCCCCTCCCGCCGTGCGCGGTCGAACACGGCGGCGAATTTCGACGGTGGGTGCCCGGCCTCGGAGGAATCGAGGCCCACGGCGGTCACCCAATCGCGGAATGCCAGCACTTCCTCCAGCGTCCGCATGGCGTCATCGGCGCTCAGATGGCGCAGGAAGCACACGATGATGCGGAACGTGATCCCGTCGCGCCGCTCGGCCTCCAGCAGCGCGCGGCGGATGCCGCCGAGGGCGGTCGCCAGAGCCACCCCTCGGGCCGTGTGGCTTTGCGGGTCGAAGAAGATCTCGACGTGGACCACACCCTGTTCCCGGCACTTGCGCAGGTAGGCCTCGGTCAGGGCGTGGAAATCTTCCTCGTCACGCAGGACATCTGCGCCGGTATAGTAGATGTCGAGAAAGTCCTGCAGGTTCGCGAACTGGTAGGCGTGGCGCAGCTCGTCGACCGAGGCATAGGGCAGGCGGACCCCGTGTTTGAGCGCGAGTTCGAACGCGAGTTCGGGCTCCAAGGTGCCTTCGATGTGCAGATGCAGTTCGGCCTTGGGCAGCCCGCGGAGGAATTTTTCGATGCGCGTTTCTTGCATGGGAATCTAAAATATCACGGTGAGGACGGAATCACAGATGAGGCGGACGGCGTTTTTCTCCTTGACGTGAGTCATGGCCCTGCGTATGGCGAGACCTTGACGTGGCAGGCGGCATTCAAGCCGGCCGTGGATCTGCAGCTGGTCCATGTCCAGATGGATCTCGATATGCCGAAATTCAGCAAGATGTTCGTCGATCTGATGAGCGCGTCGACCCCGCGGGTGTCGGAAGGGGCGCGACAATAGCCGCCGTGACCTTTCCGCGGGAGACCGGTCGCGCGGCGTCTGGGGTTGGGGCTGGGGCGCATTGGCAGGCCAATCTGGATCTGTCGTTCGAGCGTCGCGACGGGCGCACCGTGCTGACGGGGAACCTGCACAAGGGCCCGCTGCAAGTCCAAAAGGCGCTCTATCCGGAAGGCGGTGGCACCTGCCACATCGCCATCCTGCATCCGCCCGGCGGGATCGCGGCCGGCGATCGACTGAGTGTCGGTGCGTCGTTGGGCGGCGGATCGCGCGCCCTGCTGACCACGCCCGGCGCGACGAAGTGGTATCGTTCGGAGGGAGAATGGGCACGTCAGGCGGTGCGTTTCGACGTGCTGGGTGATGCCGTGCTCGAATGGCTGCCGCGCGAGAATATCTTTTTCGACGAGGCCCGGATCTCGAGCACACTCGACGTGGCATTGTCGCCCGACGCCGCGTATTTTGGCTGGGACATCATGAGCTTCGGGCGGCGGGCGTCCGGCGAGTCCTGGCGCGCCGGGTGCTTCGAGCTGCGGTCCGCCATCCGTCGTGACGGGCGCTTGCTATGGTCGGAGGTTGCGAATGTCGATGCCGGCAGCGGGTTCGCGCAGTCGCCGGTGGGCCTGGCGGGGATGTCCGTCTGCGGCACCTTCGTGGTGGCCGGCTACGAGGTCGCGAACGGCCTGCTGGCGGAGTGCCGCCAGATCAAGCCGGCGCGCGCGGCGGGACGCATCGGCATCACGTGCGTGCCCGAGGTGCTGATCGCGCGCTATCTCGGTGATTCCACCGAAGAAGCGTTCGACTGGTTCAACGACTTGTGGGCGGTGCTGCGCCCCGCCCTGACGGCCAGAGCCGCATGCCCGCCGCGGGTGTGGGCCTGTTAGAGGATCCGACAATGAGATTGCGATGGAATTAACGCCGAGAGAAAAAGACAAGCTGTTGATTTTCACCGCGTCCCTCGTGGCCGAGCGGCGGCGGGCGCGTGGCTTGAAACTCAACTACCCGGAGGCGATCGCCCTGATCACGGCGAGCCTCATGGAGGGTGCGCGTGATGGTCGGACGGTGGCGGAGCTGATGAGCTACGGCAAGACCATTCTGACCCGGGACGACGTCATGGAAGGCATCCCCGAGATGATTCCGGACATCCAGGTCGAGGCGACATTTCCGGATGGCACGAAATTGGTTACGGTTCATCAACCGATAGTCTGAAGCTGAGGCGCTCCCATGATTCCTGGCGAAATGTTCATCCTGGACGGTGACATCGAACTCAATTCCGGCCGGACCGGGCTGATGCTGCGGGTGGAGAACACCGGCGATCGGCCCATTCAGGTGGGGTCGCATTATCATTTCTTCGAAACCAACGCGAGCCTGAGTTTCGACCGTGCGCTGAGCCGCGGTTTTCGCCTGGACATCGCGGCGGGCTCCGCGGTGCGCTTCGAGCCGGGCCAGTCCCGCACGGTGCGCCTGGTCGAATATGGCGGAGCACGCCAGGTCTTCGGCTTTCAGGGCAAAATCATGGGGCCCCTCTAGATGCCGGTCAAGATCAGCCGTCAGGCCTATGCGGAGATGTTCGGCCCCACCGTCGGCGACCGGGTGCGGCTCGCCGACACCGCGTTGATCGTGAAGGTCGAGAAGGACTTCACGGTGTACGGTGAGGAAGTGAAGTTCGGCGGCGGCAAGGTCATCCGCGACGGCATGGGTCAGGGGCAGGGTACCAGCGCGACGGTGGCCGACACCGTCATCACCAATGCCGTCATCATCGATCACTGGGGCATCGTCAAGGCCGACATCGGCCTGAAGGGCGGCCATATCTGGGGCATCGGCAAAGCCGGAAATCCGGACGTGCAGTCCGGCGTCACGATTCCGATCGGCGCGGCCACCGAGATCATCGCCGGCGAAGGCATGATCGTGACGGCGGGCGGCATCGACAGCCACATCCACTTCATCTGCCCACAGCAGATCGAGGAGGCGCTGACCTCCGGGATCACCACGATGATCGGCGGCGGCACCGGACCGGCGGCGGGCACCAGCGCCACCACCTGTACACCAGGGCCGTGGCACATTCACAGCATGTTGCTCGCCGCCGAGGGGTTCGCCATGAACCTGGGCTTTCTCGGCAAGGGCAACGTGAGCGTTCCCGAACCTGCGCGCGAGCAGATCCGCGCGGGTGCGATCGGTTTGAAGCTGCATGAGGATTGGGGCACGACGCCGGCCGCCATCGACAACTGCCTGAGGGTCGCCGATGAATACGACGTACAAGTGGCGATTCATACCGACACCCTGAACGAGTCGGGTTTTTTGGAGGCGACCGTCGCGGCCATCGGCGGGCGGACCATTCACACCTTCCATACCGAAGGGGCGGGCGGCGGTCATGCCCCGGACATCATCAAGATTGCGTCGCACGCCAACGTGCTGCCGAGTTCGACCAACCCGACCCGGCCGTACACGATCAACACGGTCGATGAGCACCTCGACATGCTGATGGTGTGCCACCATTTGGATCCGAGCATCGCGGAGGACATTGCCTTCGCGGAATCGCGGATTCGCCGCGAGACCATTGCCGCTGAGGATATCCTGCACGACATCGGGGCGTTTTCGATGATGTCCTCGGACTCCCAGGCCATGGGACGCGTGGGCGAGGTCATCATTCGGACCTGGCAGACCGCGCACAAGATGCGCGAGATCCGCGGGGCGTTCGCCGAGGACGCCGATCACGACAACGCGCGGGTCAAGCGCTACGTGGCCAAGTACACCATCAATCCGGCGATCACCCACGGCGTGTCGCACCTCGTGGGGTCGGTGGAGGTGGGCAAGCTGGCCGATCTGGTGCTGTGGAAGCCCGCGTTTTTCGGCGTCAAGCCCAGCCTCATCGTCAAGAGCGGCATGATCGCCGCGGCGCCGATGGGGGATCCGAACGCCTCGATCCCGACGCCGCAGCCCTCGCATTATCGGCCCATGTTCGGCTCCTTCGGGCGGGCGCTGGAGAAGTCGGTGACCTTCGTTTCGCAGGCGGCGCTCGAGGATCCCGGGTTCGCCGCGCTGCAACTGCGCCGGCGCATCGAGCCCATCAAGGACACGCGACACGTGCAGAAAAAAGACATGATCCACAACGACGCGCGGCCGCTGCTCGAGGTGGACCCGGAGACCTATGCGGTGCGCGCGGATGGCGAACTGCTGGTGTGCGAGCCGGCCGTCACGCTGCCGATGACGCAGCGGTACTTTTTGTTTTGATGCCGTTGCGCGCCGTTCTCGATTTCGAATTGCGCAGCAAGAGCCGGCTGCTCGTGCGCCTGGAGAACGGGGAGCAGGCCGCGCTCATCATGGAGCGGGGACGGTTGTTGCGTGGCGGTGACACGGTGACGCTCGAGGACGGTCGGGCGGTCGAGATCGTTGCCGCCGCGGAGCGCCTGCTGCAGGCCTCGAGCACCGATCCGTTGTTGGTGACGAAGGCCGCGTACCACCTCGGCAACCGCCACGTTGCGGTCCAATTGATGGGCGATGGACTGCGCTTTCTCGCGGATCACGTGCTCGGTGAGATGGTCGCCGGATTGGGGCTCGCGGTGACGCCCGTGGTCGCGCCGTTCGAACCCGAGGGCGGCGCCTACGGCCACAGCCATGCGCATGCCAGCGAAGTGCCGTCGCTTCAACCGAAAATTCACACGTATTCCGCCTCGTGACGGTGTTGGCGCAGACCCGGCTCCTGCAGATGGCCAGTCAGGCGTTTCCGATCGGCGGGTATAGCCACTCTCAAGGACTCGAATCGGCCATCGAGTCAGGTCTGGTGCGCAGCGAGGAGACGGTCCGGCAATGGATCGTCGATGTGCTGGAATTCTCGATCAACACCTATGAAATGCCGATGCTGCATGCCATGAGCGGGGCGTGGGAGGCGGCGGCTGCAGAGCCGCGGCCCTGCACCGCCGCGATGGCCGAACTCAACGCGATGGCTGAGCTCAACCAGGAGTTTCTCGCCACGCGCGAGTCGGCGGAGCTACGTCGAGCGACGGTTCAGATGGGGTTCTCGATGCGGGCGCTGCTCGAGGTGTTGCCGGATCTGCCCGCCGCGTTGGTCCGTACGTTGCACGAGATCGCCGAGCCCAGCCTGCCGCTGGTCTGGAGCGGCGCGGCGCACGCCTGGGGCATCGGGCGCCGCGAGTCGATGGTGGCCTACCTGTGGGTTTGGGCGGAGAACCAGGTGCTGGTGGCGATGAAGAGCGTGCCCATCGGGCAATCATCCGGTCAGCGGATCCTGCTCGGCGTCGGTACGCACATCGCGGAGGTCGCGCAACGCTGGGAGGCGGGCGGCGACGCGACCCTGGCTGGCGCGAGCCGGCCTCAAGTGGCCCTGTCTAACTTCGCGCCCGGCCTTGCCATACTGTCGTCCCAACACGAAACTCAATATTCGAGATTATTCAGGTCATAACATGTCCCAAGAGAACTCCCCTCTGCGCGTCGGCATCGGTGGTCCCGTCGGGTCGGGCAAGACGGCGTTGACGCTGTCCCTGTGCCGTGCGCTGCGCGACCGCTACGAAGTGGCGGTGGTCACCAACGATATCTACACCGAAGAAGATGCTCAGTTCCTGGTGCGCAACCAGGCGTTGGCGGCGGATCGGATCCTGGGTGTGGAGACGGGCGGATGCCCGCACACGGCCATTCGCGAGGATGCGTCCATCAACTTGGAGGCGGTCGCCCGCTTGTCGCTGAAATTTCCGCTGCTGGATCTCGTTTTCGTGGAAAGCGGGGGCGACAACCTGGCGGCGACGTTCAGTCCGGAGTTGTCCGACCTGACGCTGTACGTGATCGATGTGGCGGCCGGCGACAAGATCCCGCGCAAGGGCGGCCCCGGTATTACCAAGTCCGACCTGCTGATCATCAACAAGATCGATCTGGCCCCGTACGTGGGCGCGTCGCTCGAAGTGATGGATACCGATGCGAAGCGCATGCGCGGCGATCGACCGTTCGTCTTCACCAATCTGAAGGATGGCCAGGGTCTGCAGGTGGTCGTCGACTTCATCGAGAAGCATGGGTTGCTGAAGCACTAGCCTGGGCGTGGGCGCCCGCTCTTTCTGGGCGATTGCGCGCCTTTGTTCGCTTGACGCCCGGGGCCGAGGGATGGGATATAGAAATTGTTTTTCGGGCCTGCTCCGATGGGAAATTGCCTGACGGGGAATTCAGCGGACCTTGATCGTGTACTCGTGATAACCGTACGCGCCGGCAACGCCGATTCGATCGAACGCCACGGAGTCGTCGCCGACGAAGCCGGCTCTTTACTGCAATGGTGTTCCCCATGTGCGCATGGGTTGGCGGCGTCTCCCGCTAAATCGGATCGAAGAAGTTCTCCGTCACGGGTTTGGTCGCCAGGATCTCTTCCCGCGTGAGGCCCTGGATTTCGTGCGGGAACACCAGCCAGGCGTCGGTATCGCGCACGTAGTAGTCGGGGACGAGGCTGCTGCGATTGCGTGCCGGCTTGTAATACACCGTGGCGATGCGGATCTTCTCCGGCAGGTTGCGCCGGCAGCGGCGCTTCAGTTCGCTCATCACCGCATCGAGGCTGCGTCCGGAGTCGAAGACGTCGTCGACCAGCAGCAACTCGTCCTCGGCCGACAGCCGGGACACGAGATAATCGAGGGCGTGGACGCGCACCGTCTTGCTCTGATCGTTGATGCCGGTGTATGACGAGGTGCGAATGGCAATGTGATCACAGTGGATGTGGTGATACTCCAGCACCTCTTGGACCGCGATCCCGATGGGCGCTCCGCCCCGCCACATGGCGACGAGATAGGTGGGTCGAAAGCCGCTTCGTACGATGAGCCGGGCCAGTTCCATGGAGTCCGCCAGCAGCGAGTTGGCGGAGATAAAGACCTTATCCATTTATAATATTTTCATTGAGTTAAAGACATATCATAGACCATGTCGAGAAACTCGGCGACACTCGCTATACGTCGTGCCTGTCCGGACGGGCGGGGAGTCTACCATGCGAATTACCAACCGCTGGCCGCGACAAGCTCCTGTCATTTCGCTGTGCCGCGAGCGACGGGGTCAACGAGCCGGTGGCGTGGTGACGGTTGCCGTGGGGAGCACGACGCCGCTGTCACAGCTCATGGACTGGAAGTATCCGGAGCATCGTAGCGATTCGCCGGCAGGTAGGATCGACGACGTCCGCTATTCACCGAGTGGTTGCGGCGCGTCTTTCTTTGTTGGATGTCGGGTGCTATTGATGAAGCCCAACCACCGTGGTGACCCCATGAAACTCGTGACAAGACTGTGTGTATTGATGTTGCTCCTGGCCGGCTGCGTTGCCGGCGATCCGGTCTCGCATGCCGATGATCCGGCTGCGAACAAGCGGGACCAGGGACCCGCCCTGTGCCGGGATGGCACTGCGCCGCCTTGCACGCCCCGCAGTTAGACCACGGCGGGCGCGACGCGCGGCGGTCAGGAACCGCGTGAGCGCTGTTCGATGCGCTTCGCCAGCTCATCGAGATCGACGTCTTCTTCGATGGATATCTCCAGCGCGTCGTCCTTCTGGGCCGTCGGCGGAGCCTCGCGCCGCACGAGCGGCGGCTTGGATGGCGTCCCGCGATCGTCGGTCAGCGGCGTCGCCAGGGCGGGCGGCACCCAATCCCGCTTCTGGGCCACCCAGCGTTGATAGCGATCGAAATTCCACATGCCGTTCTCGCCCCCGGTTTGCAGGACATTGGCGATCTGGCTGAACTGGCCGCCGCGAATCGTTCCCTTGGCCGCGGCGCTCGGCAGAAGGATCTCGCATACCGGAACACGCAATTGATGCTCGGGCAGAAAATCCAGTCGCTGACAGACGACGCCCACGAAACAGTCG
Organism: Gammaproteobacteria bacterium; assembly: GCA_003164785.1. GTDB lineage: Bacteria > Pseudomonadota > Gammaproteobacteria > Steroidobacterales > Steroidobacteraceae > Bog-1198. Next base: position 176,411 of record PLUE01000037.1, read on the forward strand.
GCGAGTTGCGCGCGGATGCTGCCCTGAAGGTCCGCCGGGAACGACATGCACAGGCGGGTCAGCGCTTCGGCGGCGGTCGAAGAATGCATGGTGGCGATCACCAGGTGTCCGGTTTCGGCGGCATTCAAGGTGAGGCGCATCACCTCGGGCGTGCGCATCTCGCCGACCACGAGCACATCGGGGTTCTCGCGCAGCGCGTCCACGAGCGCCTGCTCGTAGCTCGGCGAATGAGTGGGTATTTCGCGCTGGCGGATGAACGAGCGGCGATTGGTGAAAATGAATTCGATCGGGCTTTCGATCGCAATGATGTTGCGCGCGCTCGAGGTGTTGATCTCCTCGATCAATGCAGCGAGGGTCGTCGACTTGCCGCTGCCCGTGGGTCCCGATAGAACGATCAGTCCGGTCGTCGGCTCGGTCAATCGCTTCAGTTCGGGGTGCAGATTGCAGGCCCGTAAATTATTCTGAAACGAGCTGAGGAGGCGCACGGCGAATGCGATGCCGCGCACCGTCTGGAACAAGTTGATCCGGCAGCGCACGCCGGAGATCGTGCGCGACAGGTCGGCCGAGCCGCGGCCCATGAACTGCGTCCATCCGTCCACCCCGAGCAGGTCGCGGCCGGTCTGCGTCAGTATGGCTCCGCCGACGACGGGGCCTACGGCCACCAAGTCGCCGCGGACTCGTGCCACCAGCGATGTGTCTGCTTCGATATGCAGATCGCTGGCCCCGAGCTCGCGACCCTTCCGCACCCAGTCATGGATCGACATGGACGCCGGCGCCGCTAGTGCGCGGGAGGCGGGCCCATGTGGCCGCCGGGATGCTGCGGCATGCACGCATGCATCGCTTCCGGCGTCGCGGCGGCCTGGATGCAGGCGAGTTCCTTTTCGAGTCGGGCGATGTGCTGGGCTTTGGCAGTGGCGAAGTCCTGCGGTGGCTGGTCGCTCGGATTACCGGACGTCGATTGAGCGGAGGCGACGGCCACGATGGCGGAGCTCAGCAGGGACAAGGCAAGCAGGTGATGGCGCATGGAGAACCCTCGCAGGTGGATTTTGACGAATCAACGTGCCGCGCAATGCCGGCACCCTTGATCCGACACTGACCATCGGGATCGGTTCGGTTTTCGTGGGGCTACAGCCGGCGAAATGCGACGCTGGCGTTGACGCCGCCGAAGCCGAAGCCGTTGGACACGGCGTGTTCCATCGCCAGCGGTTGTGGGGCCCCCCGGATGAGACGCACGCCGACGGCAGCCGGATCCGGGTCGGCGAGGTTCAGTGTGGCCGGAACGATCTGATCGCGCAGGGCGAGGATCGTGAAGATGGCCTCCAGGCCGCCTGCAGCGCCGAGCAGATGCCCGGTCGCGGACTTGGTGGAACTGACCGCGAGTTTCTCGTCGCGGCCGAATACCGCCTTGATCGCTTCGAGCTCGCCCTGGTCGCCCACCAGCGTGGAGGTGCCGTGAGCATTCATATGCTGAATGTCACCGGGCTTAAGTCCGGCCTGGGCGAGCGCGATCTGCATGGCGCGGCGGGCGCCTTCACCGTCCTTGGGTCCGGAGGTGATGTGATGGGCATCCGTCGTGGTGCCGTAGCCGACCAGTTCCGCCAGGGGGGTCGCGCCGCGCGCGAGGGCGTGCTCGAGCGCTTCGATCACCAGGATGCCCGCGCCTTCGCCCATCACGAAACCGTCGCGATGCCTGTCGAACGGCCGTGACGCCAGCGTCGGCGTGTCGTTGAACTGGGTTGCCAGCGCGCGTGCGGCCGCGAACGATGCCATGGTGACGATTTCAACGCAGGCCTCCGCGCCTCCGCAAACGGCGACGTCCGCCTCGCCGCAACGGATCAGGCGCGCGGCGTCGCCGATGGCTTGCACGCTGGCGGCGCACGCCGTGACGGGTGTGCCCATGGGACCTTTGTATCCATGGCGGATGCTGATGTGTCCCGCGGCCAGATTGGCGAGGAAGGACGGTACGGTGAACGGCGACAGGCGTCGGGCGCGGCCCTGTCCGACGGCGCGAACCGCATTGGCGATGGCCGGCATGCCGCCGACGCAGGAGGCGATCACGGTGGCCGTGCGGGCGCGACTGATCCCGTCGGTGGGCGCCCAGCCCGACTGTCGGATCGCCTTCTCCGCGGCGGCCAACGCGAACAAAATGAACCGGTCCATCTTGCGCTGCTCCTTGGAGTCGGCCACTGCGTCCGCGTCGAAATCGGGCACGACACCGGCGATCTTCGACGGCAATTCGCCGAAGATGTCCTCGGGAAGCCTGACGATCCCCGATTCGCCCGCGAGCAGCCGGCGCCACGCGGTCTCGACATCCGAGCCCAGCGGCGACACGAGACCCATTCCGGTAATTACAACTCGCTTCATCGGTTCTCCATGGTCAAGGGCGCTTCAGCTCAGCGCCTGTTCAGCCGCGCGCTCGATTGCGCGGTAGATGAGATCTAGATCCTGAATCGTCACGCAGTAGGGTGGCATGACGTAAATGGTGTTGCCGAGCGGCCGCAGCAATACGTCGGCATCCTGAAAGGCCCGCCGCAGTCGCGGACCGACCTCGGAAAGATATCCCGCGGTCTCGGCATTGAGGTCCAGCGCGGTGATGGTTCCCAGCTGCCGCACACTGCTGAACCGGGCATCATCCCGGAACCGGTCCAGCTGTCCGGCCTGCGCGGCCGCCAGCGCCGTGATCCGTTCGCGGACCGGTTCGTCCTCCCAGACGTCCAGGTTGGCCACGGCGGCCGCACAGGCGATCGGATTCGCTGTATAGGAACTCGAATGAAAGAAGGTGCGGCGCGGGTCGCTCGACAGATGGGCGTCGAAAATGGTGGCACTGCAGAGCGTGACCGCGAGCGGCATGCTGCCGCCGGTCAGGCCCTTGGAGTAGCACGCGATATCGGGGGCGATGCCCGCCTGCTCGCAGGCGAACAGGCTGCCGGTGCGGCCCCAGCCCGTCATCACCTCATCGGCGATGAACAGCACCTCGTGTGCGGAGCAGATCTGCCGCAGACGCGCGAGCACTGTCGGCGGGTAGATCAACATGCCGCCCGCGCCGAGGATCAAGGGTTCGACGATGAACGCCGCCGCATCGCCGCGACGGCAGTGTACCTCGAGTGCCTCGAACGTCGCCTCTTCTCCTCCCGCTGCCGGAAAGGGGATGCGCGCGACCTCGAACAACAGCGGATCGTAGGCAGCGGTGAACGGGCCGCGCTCACCGACGGACATCGTTCCCACCGTATCGCCATGATAACTATGCTCCATCACGATGATGCGATGCCGGGGGCGGCCCGTGTGGCGCCAGAAACCGAGCGCCATCTTCAGGGCCACCTCGACGCTCGTGGAGCCGGAGTCGGAAAAGAACACGTGGTCGAGACCCGGCGGCGCGAGCCGCACGAGCCGGCGCGCGAGCGTCTCCGCCGGTTCGTGCGTGAACTCGGCGAAGATCACCTGGTCCATGATCCGCGCCTGGGCCTCGATGGCGGCCACGATGCGGGGGTGCCGGTGGCCGTGCGTGATCACCCACCACGACGAAATGGCGTCCACGATGCGACGGCCATCGGACGTCGCTATATAGGCGCCCTCGGCCTGCACGGCGACCGGCAAAGTCGGACGCAAGCCGTGCTGCGTGAAGGGATGCCAGATCGGCGACCTTGTGCTCACCGGTATGTGCCGGGGCTCAACGCTGTGCTGCGATCACCGAGATCTCGATTTTATACTCGGATCCCGCCAACTCGGTGCTGACGACCGTCGCCCGGGCCGGCGTCGCCTTGGGGTCGACCCACGCGTCCCAAGCACTGTTCATCGCGCCGAAATCGGCCATGTTGGTCAGATACACGGTGGCCGAGAGCAGATGTGACTTGTCGCTCAAGGCTAGGGCCAACAGGGTGTCGATTGCCTTAAGCACGCTGGCGGCTTGCAGCGCAACATCCGGGCCGGTGCCGTCGTCGGCGACCTGGCCGGCGAGATAGACAATTCTGTTGTGAATGACGGCCTGGGACATGCGGGGGCCGCTCTCGATGCGTTGGATCGACATACTCGCTCCTAAGGGACTGGGTCGGAAAAGGTCGGCTATTCTAAGGGACGCAGCGGGTTTTGGCGCGCCGCATCCGTATGCCGGATGCGATCGCCGACTGCCGGGTCGGATTTCCGAGCGGTACGCATAAATTCATGCAATTGTCACGAGTCGAGACCTAAATTGCCGACATTTGCGAGGTATTCCATGTCCCTGGACCGTCGAACGTTCCTGCAGCTCTTGAGTTCGAGCGCCGTTGCCGCAAGCATCCCGGAAAGCATCGCGAAGGCACTGGCCATACCGGCCAACAACCAGACTGGAACGATCGCCGACGTCGAACACATCGTTTTCATGATGCAGGAGAACCGCTCCTTCGATCACTACTTCGGGACCTTGCAGGGCGTGCGCGGGTACGGTGATCCGCGAGCCCACTACCTGCACACGGGCAAATCGGTCTTCTACCAACCTGATGGGGCTGGCGGCTACGTGCTGCCGTTTCACCCGAAGGCCGCCAATCTCGGCATGCAGTTCCTCGAAGATCTCGAGCATGACTGGACCACGACGCATCTGGCCTGGAACAACGGCAACTACGACCAATGGGTGCCGGCAAAGACCTATCTGACCATGGCGCATTTGGAGCGCGCCGATATTCCCTACCACTATGCGCTCGCCGACGCGTTCACTCTTTGCGACGCCTACCACGCATCCTTGCTCGGGCCCACGGATCCGAACCGGTATCACATGTTCAGCGGCTGGGTCGGCAACGATGGCACCGGCGGCGGCCCGGTGATCGACAACAGCGAAGCGGGGTATTCCTGGAAGACCTTCCCGGAGATCCTCGAAGCCGGCGGGATCTCCTGGAAGGTGTATCAGGATATCGGCCTGGGGCTGGACGCTGCGGGAACCTGGGGCAGCACCGACGATGCCTACATCGGCAATTACGGGGACAATTCGCTGTTGTATTTCGACGCATACCGAAACGCAGTGCCGGGCAGCGCGCTCTATGAGAAAGCCCGCACCGGCACCAACATCGCGGTCAGCGGCACGCTGTTCGATCAGTTTCGCAAAGATGTGCTGAACAACGCGCTGCCGCAGGTCTCCTGGCTGGTGGCTCCCGAGGCCTATTCGGAGCACCCGAACTGGCCCGCCAATTACGGCGCTTACTACGTCTCCGAGATGCTGAGCGCGCTCACCGCCAATCCTGACGTGTGGAGCAAGACCGTGTTCATCGTCGTGTATGACGAGAATGATGGCTTTTTCGACCATGCGGTGCCGCCGACGCCGCCGCAAACCGCAGCGCAAGGGCTGTCGAATGTCTCCATCACCAACGAAATCTATCCGGGCAATGATGAATATCCGAGCGGTCCCTACGGCTTGGGCGCGCGCGTTCCCATGCTCATTCTGTCGCCGTGGAGCAAGGGCGGGTGGGTCAGTTCGGAGGTCTTCGACCATACGTCGTTGATCCGCTTCGTCGAGAAGCGTTTCGGAACCATCAAGACACCGTTGAAGGATCCCAACATCACGGCGTGGCGCAGCGCCATATCCGGCGACCTGACATCCGCCTTCAACTTCGCCACGCCCAATAGCGATGTGGTGTCACTGCCCCGAACCGGCTCGTACGTGCCTACGGACGATCAGCGGCACGCCAGCTATCTGCCCGTGCCGCCCGTGGTGCAGGCATTGCCCGTCCAGGAATCGGGACAGCGGCTCGCGCGTCCGGTGCCCTATGTTCCCAATGTGGCACCGACCTTCAACATCGCCGGCAAGGAAGTCACGTTGGAGTTCAGCAACACCGGCACGAAGGCGGCGGTGTTCCAGGTGCGGTCGGCCAGTCTGCTGCAGGCCCCGCGCAGCTACACGGTCAACCTGAACACCCACTTGAGCGATGTGTGGACCTACGGTGCGCTGGCGTTGGAAGGATACAACCTGGCCGTCTACGGTCCCAACGGGTTCTTTCGGGCGTTCCAAGGCGGGCTGATTGCAGGCACGTCGGCCATCGTGCAAAGCGCGCTCACCTACGACAGCGGCGGCGGCAGCGTCACGCTCACCGCCGTCAACAAGGGGACGACCACGATCGAATTGCAGGTGACGAACGTCTACACGTCGGCATTATCCAGCAAGGTCCTGAAGGCGGGGGCCACGTTCCAACAGTCCTACCCGGTGGATGCGAACAACCATTGGTATGATTTGTTGCTCGCCGTCGTGGAAGACGCCAACTTCCGGCAGGAGATCGCGGGTCATGTCGAGACAGGCAAGGACAGCAAGACCGACCCGGCGATTCCCGCAAAACCGAGCACGTCGATCCTCGGGTGATGCCGGTTCAGCCCCCAAAGCCGGTCAGCCGGTAATGGATCCCGGGTCGCGGCCGACGCGCACCCGGATCCGGTACGCCACCAGCAGGATGCCGAGACTCATGAAGCCGAAAATCAGCGGCTTGCGCTGATCCGGGATGAAGGCCATGGCGAGCACGATGGCCAGCATGCCTGCGATGGCCAGATAGGTGAGGTAGGGGTAGCCCCACATCCGCAGCCGCAATTTCGCCGGATCCTCGCGTTCCAGGCGCGCCCGCAGGCGCAGCTGCGACATCGCGATCAGCACATAGACGAAGATGGCGACGGTGCCGTATGAATTCACCAGAAACGCGAAGATCGTATCCGGCGACACGTACGACATGATGACGGTGCCGTAGCCGAACACGGTGCCCAACAAGATCGCACGTACCGGCACGCCCTTGCGATTCAGGCGGTCGAATCCGCGCGGTGCATCGCCGCGGCGGGTCAAGGCGAACAGCATGCGCGAGGAGGCATACAGACCCGAGTTGAGCGCGGACAGCACGGCCGTCAGCACCACCGCGTTCATGATCTGCGCCGCCGCGGGCGTCCCCATCGCGCGCAGCGCGCTGACATAGGGCGTGCCGATGCCGGCGGAATTCCACGGCACGAGACACACCACCAACAGGATGGAACCCACGTAGAACACCAGCACGCGGGTGATGACGGAGTTGGTAGCCTTGGCGACCGCCCTGGCCGGCTCGGCGGTCTCCGCGGCGGCCACCGTCACGATCTCGGCGCCGAAGTAAAATCCCGTGGCGGACACCGCGCCGGTGAGAATCGGCAATATGCCGTTCGGCGCGAAGCCGCCGTGCGAGGTCAGATTGCTCATGTTGATCATGATGCCCGGCCATAGCCCGAGGACGTACAGGCTCGCCAGCAACAGAAACACGATGATGGCCGCCACCTTGATCGAGGAGAACCAGAATTCGAATTCGCCGAAAACACGAACCGAGATCAGATTGGTGAGGGTCAATGCCAGCAACAAGCTCAAGCTGATGAGCCACGCCGGCTGATGCGGCAGCCAGAACTGCACCAATCCGGCCCCGGCGACCGCCTCGAGGGCGACGACGATCACCCAGAAGTACCAATACATCCACCCGGTCATGAAGCCGGCGAGTTCGCCGAGCGCCGGCCGATCGCCGAACGCCAGGCGTGCGTATTCGTAGAAGGAGCCCGCCCTGGGCAATGCCACGGCCATTTCGCCCAGCATGCGCATCACCAGCACCACCAGCAATCCGGTGATCGCGAACGACACGACCGCCGCCGGTCCCGCCGCCTTGATGACCACGCCGCTGCCGACGAACAGCCCCGCACCGATGACGCCGCCGAGCGCGATCATCGACATGTGACGCTGCCTCAGGCTATGGCGAAGGCCTGTCGCCGGCGGCGAGGTTTCGATGCACAACTCAGCGGGGTGGAGCATAGACGGGTGCCCCGTTGGGGCGCAGCGAGGCGACCGAGGCCAGCGTCCCGCGTACCGCGGGCCGGTGATGCATCCGCTCGAGCCAGGACGCCACCCGCGGATGCCGTTCTGAAGCGAGCAATGCCGGCGCCACCAGCGGCAGTCCTTCGAGGAGTGCGAAGGCGCTGATGTCGGCGATCGAGAAGCTGCTCGCCACCAGCCACTGTCGGTCGCCGAGGACGGCGTCGAGTTTGGCGATGCCGGCGATGATCTTCTCCTGCGCTCGGCGCAGTCGATCCGACTCGGCGTCGTTCCAGACCGCGCTCCAGCCGGCGAGGGTCTGCCGGCCGGGTATCCGGCTCAGCGCGTCCGCGTACGCCGCCCGCGTCTGCGCATCGGTCTGCGCATGCCAGCCGATCAGATTCACGCTGTTCAGCAACGCCGCATCGAGCACGTCGTCGAGCGCCTGAACATCGTAGCGATCGACCAGATTGCTCGGCAGCAGCTTGGGCGATGGATTGGATTCGGACAGATACAGGAGGGCGATGGTTGCATCGGTCATAACGAATTCACCGTCGACCAGGACCGGCACCTCGCCCTGCGGCGCACGCGTCCGGTGCGCCGGCGCCCAATGCGCCAACGCGTTCAGGTCGAGCGGGTGAAATGTGTAGGGAAGTCCGAACTCCTCCAGACAGATCACGAGTTTCAATGTTGCGGGATCGGCTGCGCCGTGAAGTTCAAGCATGCGCCAACTCCATCATCGGGCAGCCGAGGTTGGCGGCGATGCCGAACGCCCGGCGCGCAATGGAGCGGGCCATGTTGAAGGTCTTCGCGGTGGCGGGGCGTGCATAGATGCGCCTCAGCCAATCGAGCACGCGCGGTGCATAACCATCGGTTGCGAATTCGGGGTAGCCGGCGGGCAGCGCATAGAAATTGGCGAACGTCAAAATGTCCGCGAGCGAGTATTCGTCGCCCACGAGCCATAAACCATGGGCCAGGTCCGCCTCCAGTTCCTTCACGTAGTCCCCGACGCGGCGGCGCGCGTCGGCGAGCTGCGCTTCCGAGAACGTGGCCTTCGAGGCCGTCTCCCACGAAATGCGCCGCTCCTGCGTGGGGATGCGCGCGATGAGTCGGGCCAGCTCTTCGGGCGATTTCGATCTGACCATGGGACCTAAGTGCAGGTGCCAGCCGATCACGCTCAACGACTCCGCCGCCTTGTCGGTGCGCCGGCAGCGATCGCGCATCCGATAACGGGCCTCGGGCTCGTCCGGTGTCAGGGACGGTCCGTCGAATGCCTTGTCGATGTACTCGCACATCGGCGTCGACTCGGCAAAGACCCGGCCTCGATGCACGAGCGCCGGCACGGTGCCGTCGGGGTTGATCGCGACATACTCCGGCGCGTGCTGCTCGAAGTCGGGCAGGCTGATGTATCGATAATCGAAGTCCACGCCCTTTTCGTTGAGGACGAACAGCGGCTTGCCCGAGTTCGAGTTCGGATCCCAGGTGTAGACCGCGGGTCGCTCGCCCTGGCCGAGAGTTTCAGTCATATGCGTATCCTCGTACGTTGCCCGTGCCAGTCAGCACCACCAAGTCCAGGTCGCGCGTCATTCGAGGCGTTGCGTACTAGGCGAGCGCGGAAGAGCCAGTGAGCATGAATTGCAGCCTCGAAGCGGTCAGGCACTCGCCGAGCAGTTTCAGCACATCCAGCTCTGTAATCATACACACTTGCCTGGGTTAAAACTTCGCCCAGCATTTGGGGGAAATCCTTCCGGCGGCCCGCATGATCTTGTAGGATTGCGCGTCCTCGAGGTTCCCCATGCGTATGCCGACCGAACATTTCCCTCCCGCACGCGACGTCGGAACGACGTGATCGCGCGCCTGCGCCGGATGTTTCCGGACCCGTTCATCTTGATCCTGTTCGCGACCGTCTGCGTCGCCAGCTTGCTTCCTGCGAGCGGGAGCTTCGGTGTCGCCATCAACGCGCTGGCGACGGCGGCGATCGTGGTGCTGTTCTTTCTCCATGGCGCCAAACTGTCGCGCGACAACCTGCTGCAGGCCGTCCGTCATTGGCGTCTGCATGTGACGATCCTCGCGCTCACGTTCGTCGCGTTTCCGTTGCTCGGTCTGGCGCTGTCCCTTGCGCTGCCGCGCGCCCTGTCGCCGGAACTATGGGAGGGCGTGCTGTTTCTATGCGCGCTACCGTCGACGGTTCAGTCCTCGATCGCATTCACCTCCATTGCGCGCGGCAACGTGGCCGCCACCGTCGCATCCGCCGCCGCGTCGAACCTGCTGGCGATTGCCTTGACGCCACTCATCATCGGTTTTCTCACCAAGGCGCAGGCCACCGGCATCTCGTTTTCGGGCATCTGGAACATCGTGTTGCAAATGCTGCTGCCGTTCGTGTTGGGGCATCTGTGCCGGCCGTGGATCGGCGCGTGGGCCGCCAGGCGCAAGGCGCTGCTGGCGATCACCGACCGCGGCACCATCGTCCTCGCGGTCTACAGCGCGTTCTCCGCCGCGGTCATCGGCCGGCTGTGGGACCAGGTTCCGCTGGGGTCCCTTGGCTTGCTCATCCTCGTGTGCGCGGTTCTCCTGGTGGCGGTGCTGGTGAGCGCGAGCTACGTGGCGCGGGCGGCGGGATTTGCGCGCGCCGACCAGATATCCATCGTGTTCTGCGGCTCGAAGAAAAGCTTGGTTTCAGGCGTGCCCATGGCCCGGGTTCTGTTCGCCGGCCCCCACGTGGGGGCCGCCATCCTGCCGTTGATGATCTTTCACCAGCTGCAATTGATCGTTTGCGCATGGCTCGCCCGCCGTTACGCCGCCCAAACCCCTATAATGGAGGCTGCGCTCACCGAGAGGACTTGAACCGTGCACAATTCCGCCAGAATCGCCGATCCCACCGTCGCAGTCGATCCCGCAGCCGATCCCGCCGAGGCAGCCGATCAGCCGCAGCGTGGGCGCGAGCGAATGATTCTGGCTCAACCGATCGCCGCCCAAGGAACCGGCATTCCCTACGACGAGAAGGCGAAGCTGCAGCGACTCGACAGCAAAACCGTGTTCATGATGGGCGACAACCCCGCGTTGCCGCGCATGCCCAAGGCGCCGAAGCTGCTCGATTTCTTCCGCCTGCGCTTCTCCGAGATCACGTATCGCCATCTTCTGCAGAGCGCCAAGACCGCCCTGGACGCCGGCCAGGATGAGAAGGTGGTGATGGCCTGCCTGCTGCACGACATCTCCAACGGATGTCTGCTGCGGACGGATCATGGGTATTGGAGTGCGCAATTGGTGGCGCCGTACGTCAGCGAGGAGGTGGCGTGGGCCGTGAGGTATCACCAGGCGCTGCGCTACTTTGCCGACGAATCCGTGGGTTTCAAATATCCCGACGCCTACAACGACTTCTTCGGCCCGGATTACGAGCCGCCGGAATACATCCGTCAGGCGCATGACGAGGCGCGTCGGCATCGCTGGTACATGACCTCGCGTCTCATCACGATCTATGATGTTTACGCATTCCAGGAAAATTGGACCGTCGATCCCGAACAGTTCACGGATCTGATCGGCCGCCACTTCAAGGAGCCGAAGGAGGGGCTGGGATTCGATGGGTCGGCTTCGGCGCACATGTGGCGCACGATGATCTGGCCGAATAACTTCCTGTAATTCGCCTAGCCGGCCGCGCCTAGACCCGTTCCTGCCACAAGCCGCGCAGGAGGGCGATGAGGTCACCGCGGGCGTCCGGCGCGAGTTCACCGAACCAGAGCTGTTCGTGCGTCTCGGTGACCTTCCGCGCTTGACTCTGCAGCAAGCGACCGCTGGCCGATAGACGCAACGCCTGTGACCGGCCATCGACCGCCTGGCGATCGATGAGGCCGCGCTCCACCAAGGCCGCGATGAGCGGCGCCATATTGGCGCGACGAATCCCGAGGGTCTTTCCCATGTCGCTTTGGGTGATCCCGGGGTTGGCAGCGAGGCTGAATAAGACCGACGCGTCCGCGGGTTTGAGGCCCAAGGGAGCCAGCGCCTTCGAGAGGTCCGTCATGGCCAGCACGGACAGTCGCCGCAGGTGATAGCCCACCAGCGACCCGAAGGGATCGTCTGCCGCCGCGGGCGAGGTCTGTTTCTTGTCCATAACTGCTATTACCTATAACATTCAACATTGTTATATTACATAGCATAACCGAAACCATATGAGGACCCGTTATGACGACCAAACGCCCCGAGGCTGAGACAGTTTCCTTCCGCATCGAGAACCGAATCGCGTGGGTTAAGTTCAATCGTCCCGAGAAGCGCAATTGCATGAGCCCCTCCATCAACCGACGCATGCTCGAGGTCCTCGACGAGCTCGAGTTCCACGTGGGCGTGGGTGTGCTGATTCTCACCGGCGAAGGCACGGCATGGTCCGCCGGCATGGATTTGCAGGAATATTTCCGCGAGACCGAAGCCAAGGGCTTGGTCGGCACGCGCAAGGCGCAGCGCGAGGCCTATACCTGGTGGCGGCGGCTGCGTAACTATCAAAAGCCGACCATCGCCATGGTGAACGGCTGGTGCTTCGGCGGCGGTTACGGCCCGTTGTTCGCGTGCGACCTCGCCTTCGCGGCGGAGGAGGCCCAATTCGGATTGTCCGAGATCAACTGGGGCATTCTACCGGGCGGCGGTGCGACGAAAGTCGCGGTGGACCTCATGAGCATGCGCGATGCCATGTTTCACGCGATGACTGGCGAGCCCATCAGCGGCAAGACGGCGGCGGCCTGGAAGTTGGTGAACGAGGCGGTGCCGCTGGCGCAACTGCAGGCACGCGTCGAGGAAGTGGCCAACATCCTGCTCAAGAAGAATCCGTTTGCGCTCAAGGCCACCAAGGATGCAGTGCGTCGGGTCAAGGAGATGACCTACGAGAACGCCGAGGACTACCTCATCCGCGCCCAGGAGGCGGCGAACAGCTTCGACAACGAAGGCCGCAAGGAAGGCATCCGTCAATTCCTGGACGAGAAGAGCTACAAGCCGGGCACCGGCACGTACGACACGACCAAGCAGAAGCCGAAGGTATGAAGCGGCGTGAGGCGGCTCGATGTCTGGAGCCGCTCGCCGTATAAAGTAGAATCGATATTAATGGCGTAGGATATTGAAGTAATTCGATATCCTATGCCACCGATTGCGCGACCCCGCCATCCGGGCGGCCCCTCGACCCGTCGGCACCCGTCATAACGCGTGCCGACCACTGGCAACCCCGGCGCGCGCCTCTCCGTTGGCGAGCCGCAATCCGCGGAGCGTGCAGGTCGTGAAAAATATTTTCCGAACCGATACCGGAAAACCTCCTGACCTACATCTTACTAACGTATGCCCAAGGATAGGTCGGTAACGCGACGCCTAGGATAAGGCGAAAGTGTACTTGCAGGGGGAGTTAATGAGTAAAACCTGTTCAGCGACTCGGCCGATTCGCCATGCGCCCGGCGTATCCCCAAGCCAACCTTTTCGATGCTTGAACTGAAGACTTAACCGCAATCGATCGCCATTGTTTCTAAGGGGGAGCCTCAAGATGACCATGATTCGTGTTGCACTCGACGCTGCGTTGCGCGGCAGGGTGCCCAAGTGTTTCTCGATTCCCGCGCTGCCGGCGCATGTTCCGCGGGTTCTCTGGGCGTCAGCTCTGTTGTTGGGTGCCGGAATGACGGTCCAGGCGCAAACGCCGCCTGCCACCAGCACCACCCCGTCCGGTGGAAGCGGCGAGCGCGCCGCGGCCCTCGACGAGATCACGGTCACTGGCTCGCGAATCAAGCATGCCAACGATTTCGACGTGGCGACCCCGACGACGGTGGTCGATGCCGCCTATCTGCAGAATCTCAACCTGACCAATGTCGGCGAAGCCCTCACTCAGCTGCCGTCCAACGTGTCGACGTTCACACCGGCCACGACCGGTAATTCCAGTTTCTTCGCCGGTTCCGTCATTCCCAACCTGCGCGGCCTGAATCCTTATTTCGGCAGCCGCACGCTGACCTTGGTCGACGGCCAGCGTTTCGTCCCCACGAACCAAGGCGACGGTCTGGATCTGAACTTCATTCCCTCGGTGCTCATCGATCACATGGATGTCGTCACCGGCGGTGCCTCCGCGGCCTACGGCTCCGGTGCGGTGGCGGGCGTGGTCAACCTGGTCATGAACCGCAAGCTGGAAGGCGGCAAGTTCACCGCCGATTACGGCGAGACGCAGGAACAGGATGCCAAGGACAAGCATGTCGCCGCCGCTTATGGCTTCGATTTCCTCGACGGCAGGGCTCACCTCGTGGTCGGCGCCGAGTACGAGGATTCCGGCAACGCGGCGTGCTTGGAGCGCAGCTGGTGTCAAAAAGGCGAGGGCTTTTATGCGACGGGTGCATCCAGCTTCGTCGTGGGCAACAACCTGCGTCTGACGCAGACCAGCCCCACGGGCACGCTGTTCAATTTCGCCCCGGGAGCCACCACCCTTCAAGGCAATGCCGCCGGCACGGGTCTCGTCCCGTTTGCGATCGGCCAGCAGCCCGTGAGCAGTACATCGCCGTTCAACAGTTATTCCGGCGGGCAGGGGCAATCGATCTACGCCCATACGAACCTGACGGCGCCGGTCACCAAGAAAGTCATCGATGAGCTGTTCACGCTGGCATTGACCGACACCGTCAACATGAAGGTCGATACGTCCTACGGCAAGGTGACGACCACCAACTACACGGCCGCGGTGACCTCGCTCTTCACGGGACCCATCGCGGCGGATAACGCCTACGTGGCGCTGAACCCTGGCCTTGCGGGCGCGGTCGGCTCGTTGGTCGACAAGCAATGGGACAACCAGGTCAGTTCGCAGACCGACGTCGATACGACGGTGTGGCGCACGGTGATCGGCTTCGACGGTAAGTTCGGCAGTTCATCCTGGAGTTGGGATGGCTACTACGAGTACGGCCATACCTACCGAACCCAGGAAGTGGAAGACAACCTGCACTTGAACGAGTCCACGCTGGCGCTCGACAGCGTGTTGGTGGCCGGTGTGCCGGAGTGCCGCTCGACGGCGACCGGGGTCTATCCTGCCGGGTATACCGCGGATCCGGCTCTCGCCAACGGTTGCGTTGCCGTTAGTCCGTTCGGCACGCAGGCGCTTACCGCCGCCCAGAAGGCCTACATGTTCGGCAATCTGGTCGAAGACCTCACTTACACGCAGAACGTGGTCGACCTCAATGCGAGCGGCGACCTGTTCAGCGGCGTCGGGTTCGGTGCGGGCCCGGTCTCGGCCGCCGTCGGCGGCGACTATCGCGAGGAAGCCGGCAACAACGTCGACAATCCGGGCGTGCCGGCCAACGTGTCGAGCGATTATCTGATCCAGTACGGGTCGTCGTTCGCCGGCAAGGTCACCGTCTACGAGTTGTTTGCGGAAACCAGCGTGCCCATCCTCAAGGACATGCCGTTCGCGCATCGGCTCGATCTCGATCTGGCGGCGCGTGAGTCGCGCTATGACAATCAGGGCGAGGCCGGCACGGATGGCAGCTACGCTCAGCACAACATCACCACCTGGAAACTGAGCGGCAATTGGGAGCCGGTGGAGTGGTTCCGCTTCCGTGGCAGCGAGTCGAAGGATGCGCGCGCCGCGAACTTCCGCGAACTGTATTACGAGCAGCTGATCGGTGCGGGCGGTGACTTCGGATTCTGCGGCGCCAGCGGCACGCGCAACGATCCTTGTAACTGGACTCTGAAGGGCAACACCGACCTACGACCTGAACAATCCAAGACGACCACGGTCGGATTCGTGCTGACACCGTCGGCACTCGTCCCGGGCTTTCAGTTCGCCGCCGATTGGTTCAATATCAAGATCACCGATGCGATCCAGCAGGCGAATGTGACCAGTGTGCTTCAGGGCTGCCAGCTCAACCATGTCGCCGCGGACTGCGCCCAGCTCACGCAGGCGCCGGGCACCACCGGCTACACCGACATCGTCGATCTGACGGCGACGGCGACCAACGGCAGCGGCTATCTGTTCAAGGGAATCGACTTCACGACCAGCTACCACTTGGACCTGGGGAGTGCGCGCAGCGTGGATCTGCGGCTCCTTGCGACGCACATGATCGCGCAGGATTATGAGCCGATTCCGGGGGGGGCCTTCGTCAACCTGGTGGGGCAGAACGGTACCGGCAACACGTTCCTGGCGGATTATCAGCCGACCGCACACTGGGTCGCGAACTTCGTGGCGACGTACAACCAGGATCCGTTCTCCATCACGGGTCAGGTGCGGTTCGTTTCCTCGGGCATCATGAACTACAATGCGGTGCCGATCTCGACCCCGACTGCGTCGATTCCCGGGGGCGACTACGCGCTCAACGACAATTACGTGCCGAACTACTTCGTGTTCAATCTGAACGGCGCATACAAGCTACCGGAGATGCGCGGGTTGAAGATGACGCTGTTCGGGTCGGTCAACAATCTGCTCAACAAGCAACCGCCCTTTGCGGCCGGAACCGGCGCCTTCGGCACGAACGACAACTTCGGCGGCACCAACGCGGTGTTCTACGATACGTTGGGCCGGATGTTCAAGGTCGGCGTGAGAGGAACGTTCTAGAGTCTTGGTAATAGAGCGTTCGGGTCGATTGGCGTCCTGCCAATCGATTCCGAACGCCGACAGCTCAAAGTTTGCCGTCTAAAACAGGACCGCGAGAACCCGGATTTGTCCGGGTCTGGCGGTCGTCTCCCGACTCGATCCGGCGCATTTCCTAGCTCTGATAGCCCTGGGCGAAGGTCGAATAAATCTTCTCATCGGTGGTGATGAACTCCAGCAGGGCGGGGCGCCCTTCCTTGGTCGCCGCGATGCCCCGCTGCAACGCCGCCTTCACTTCCGATGGTTCGGTGATGCGCTCGCCGTAGCCGCCCAAGGCACGTGCCCAGTCGGCGTAATTGCCCGAGATGTCCGTGGATTTGTACTTCTCGCGCGACAACGCCATCACCTTGAATTCCATGGCCATCGAGTAGTTGTTGAACAAGATGGACAGGATGGGAATGTTGCATCGGACGCAGGTTTCGAAATCCATCCCGGTCATGCCGATCGCGGCATCGCCCCACACATTGATGCAGAGCTTGTCCGGACGGGCGAGTTTGGCGCCCATGGCCAGACCCAAACCGTAGCCGAGCTGGGTGGACTTGCCCCAGCCAATGTAGGACATCGGCGTCGTCGTGGTCCAAAACGGCGACAGCTCGTCGCGCGGACTGCCGGCATCGTGCGTGATGACGGTGTTGGCCACGTCCGCCGTGTGCAGGAGATCCCAGATCACCCGGTACGGTGACATGGGCTTGGCCTTGCTCTCGAGGAGCGGCATCCACTTGGCGAGCCACTCGTCCTTTTGATTCTTGATGCGCTTGGTCACGTCGTGAAGCCGGCCGCGCGGCTTGTTCCCCAGCCGGTCCTTGATCGCATTGCCGAGCATGCCCAGCGCCAACTTCGAATCGCCCACCAGCGGAAAGTCGGTGGCGATGCCCTTGTTGATGTCGCCCGGCTCGATCGTGTTGTGCACGAAGGTCTTGTTGGCGGTCGGAAATTTGATGCCGAACGGCGTCAACGTGAAGCTCGCACCGACACCGAACACCACGTCGGCATCCTGGACGTGCTGGAACACCGATCCCGGCATGGCCACACCGCCCGACCCCAGCGACAGCGGGTGGGTCTCCGGGAAGGAGCTCTTGCCTTCCAGGCTGGTGGTCACGGGCGCTTCCAGCATTTCCGCCACGGCCAACAGTTCGGGCCATGCCTTGGCATAGTGGACCCCTTGGCCGGCATAGATCAGGGGCTGATTGGCCGCGATCAGGGCACCGGCGGCGGCGTCCACCGCGGCCGGATCGGGCGCGGAGCGGAAGCGGCGGGTGGGCACGTACTCGAGCGGACCCGGCACTTCTTCGTTCCATACGTCGCCCGGGATCTCGATCAAGACCGGCCCGGGGCGGCCGTTGCGCGCCTGGGTGAACGCCCGGCGCATGGCCGCGACGATCATTTCCGGCGTGGTGATGGTTTCGCTCGACTTGGTGATGTGCTGGAAGTTGAGCGCGGAGTTGAAGTTCGGCTTGACCCAGAGCTGCGAGCGCGGCGAACCGCCCGCGATCACGATCAGGGGCACGGCCTCGGCATATGCCTGGGCGACGGCGCCGAAGGTGTTCTCGATGCCCGGACCGGCCTGCATGCAGAACACGCCGACCGAGTCGCCGGAGGTCTGGCGGCTGATGGCGTCGGCCATGTGCGCGCCCACGCGCTCCTGGCGCACGATGATGGGTCGGATGTCGATGGCGGCCGCGGCCTCAATCAGCGGATTGAGCGGATACGCCAGCAGGTACTCGACGCCCTCGCGCTTCAAAATCTCTGCGGTCACTTGCGCAACATTCACTAGCTTCTCCCTTGACGTGTTTTGATTATGGCATCGCGCGGTGGCCGGAGGGCCCTCGCGTGGTGATCGCTGTCAGGCGCCGCCGATCCCGTGGATCGTCGTCGCAAAGGCAGTCGGCATCACGCTCGAAAAGGCGGGCACATCGTCGATCAACGTCTGGCCGTGGGCCACCCCGGCCGCGCCGAAGGCTTGGTGGTCATTGATGTAGATGTTAACGCAGCCGATGTAGGGCGGGGCACCGGTGGGCGCGCCGCTCTCGCCGCGGCGCAGTTCGAAGCGCTTGATTGCCGCGGCGCCGTACAGGCGCATGATGAGCGGCATGTGGGCTCGCCGATAATAGTCGACGTCCCAACGTACGCTGGCGCCGTTCGGATAGAGGATGGTAAGGCAGGTGTCGCCGAGCTGCATCGCGCCACGGTCCGTCCCATCCTCGCCCTGGACCCGGTCGAACTGAATGGTGGGCATCGTGTTGGTGAAGTTGGCCACGTCGGCAATCAATGCCGGGCCATGGGTTTCATTGTGTTGCTGGAATGCGTCAAAGTCCCGGATCCAGATATTGATCGCCGCCGCGTAGGCCGGCGCCGGCGCCCCGGCGGGGGTGGGGTCCACGGTGCGCAATTCGAAGCGCGCGATGGAGTCGCCGTAAAGCCGCATGATGAGGGGCAGATGGTGGTCGCGGTAGTAATCGGCATTGAACGTGAGGCCGGCTCCGGCCGGGTACAGGATCGTCACGCAATGGCTGCTCTCTTGGGTCATCGACTGCTTCCTCTCAGGCATCGGGCGCGAAATGGCCCCACAGGCTCTTGAACGCCATGGTCACGAACACGTCGGAATTGCCCCATTTGGCGTCGAATTCCCGGGCCGGGGCGGCGGCCACGACCTCGTCGGGCGCCAGACCCTTGCGCAGCAACTTGCCGAGGCGGTCGAAGATGGCCGCGTACATGTCGCGCTGCGCCTCGAGATCCGCGCGCGTCAACACCGGCCCATTGGCCGGCACGATGCGGGTGTTGGCGTCGGCGAGCGCAATCAGCGTTTTCAGACCATCGACCATGCCGCCGATCCAGCCGCCGGTGCCCCAATCGATGACCGGCCAGCCGTCGCCGGAGACCGCGCCGCCGGTGACGAGCACATTGCGGCGGGCGAATTTGACATAAATATCCCCGTCCGTATGGGCCTGCAGGAGATAGCCATAATCCACCGGCTCATCGCCGAACGTCAGTTTGGCCGACCCATAGACGGTGGCATTCGGCCGCGCCTTCGGCGGAAGCGGGCCGTACGACCGGTTCTCCCAGGGCACCGGCGTCTTGTAGCCGAGCCACAGCTTGGTGTTCTCGTGCGCAATGATGCGCGTGTCGCCCCCGGCCAGACGCTCGTTGGAGCCGGTCTGTTCGGGGTGCCAGTGGGTGTTGAACAGCGTGTGGACGCGTTTCCGCCCGGTTTGCTTGAAAACCACATCCAACAGGTCGCGGGAACGCTCTTCGAGGCCCCCATCCACGAGCAGCAGGCCGTCCGGGCCGCGCAATGCGACCACATTGGCGCCGGCGCCCGTGAATACGGTCAACTCGTCGGTCAGCGGTGTCGCTCCGATCTCGGGGCCGCGGCTTTTCGCCGTCGCAGGGGCCGCGGCAATGCCAAATAGGGTAAGGCCGGCGGCGCCGTGGAGGGCCGCGTTCAAAAACCGTCTGCGAGCACTGGGTATCATCATGGGCTCGCACTCTAACGCAGATTCGAGGGCCGTAAAGTGCCGTTAGCGCCTCGTTTCGCGCCGCGTCGGGTATTAGCTCTCCAACAGTTGAACGGGATAATTGCCCGGTCGGTAAGTAGAATGCTATCATTATGTCCATGGGTTCGTGCGCGGGGGCGCGCAGGGCTTGCGAGGACGCCTAAGCTGGAGAGAACGTCGATGACCGGACGGTTGAAACGAGAATTGCTGTCGGCTGGCGCCGCATGTGTGCTGGCGGCGGCGTCGTGGGCTTCCGTAGCCGCCCCTGCAACCGCGCCCCCAGCGGCGTCACCGGCGCTGGCGAGCGCAACCGCCGACGCGCCGGTCGACCCCACGATCGCCGCGGTGCCCGGCGCGGCCGCGCACTGGCCGATGCTCAAGCAGTATTGCAGCAAGTGTCATAACGCCGAGGATTGGGCGGGCAGCATCGCCTTCGACACGATGTCGCCCGGCGCCATTCCGGACGATGCCGATGTGTGGGAACACGCCGTCGGCAAATTGCGCGGCCGTCTGATGCCGCCGCCGGGCAAACCGCAGCCCCCCACGCCGGAACTGAAGTCCTTCGTCTCCTGGATGGAGGCAACCCTCGACCAGGCGAGCGCGGAACGTCCCCCCAACCCCGGCTTCGTCGCACTGCATCGGCTGAACCGCAAGGAGTACGCCAACGCGGTGGCGGATCTGCTCGCGGTCAAGGTGGATGCCTCGGGGCTGCTGCCGCAGGACGACATCGGCGATGGCTTCGACAACGTCGCGAACGTGCTGCAGGTGTCGCCTTCGTTCCTCGACAATTATCTGACGGCCGCCCGCCTCGTGGCGACCGACGCCTTGGGCGACCCGGCGGCGAAGCCCGTCGGCGTGCAGTTCACTGCGAAGGGCGGCGACAATCAGCAATTCCACGAAGAGGGGTTGCCGCTCGGCACGCGCGGCGGCTTGGTTGCCGATGCCGATTTTCCGGCCGATGGGGAATACGAACTGAACATCGGAAACCTGGCGGTCGCGCTCTGGGTCTACAACATGGAGTTCCAGCACACCGTGGTGGCGACCCTCGACGGCGCCAAGTTCTTCGAGACCAAGATCGGCGGCGAAGAGGACATGAAGGCGATCGACCAGAAGCAGGATCCCGCGGTCGATGCCATCAACGCGCGCCTGAAGAAGATCCGCTTTCATGCCACGGCGGGTCCGCACAAGGTGGCCGTGACCTTCGTCCATCGTACCTTTGCGGAATCGGACGACAAGCTGGAACAGACCATCCGGGGCGGCGGCCAGGATCGGGTGCTGCGCCTGGCGTCCTTCGAGGTGCGTGGGCCCTTCTCGCCGACCGGCGTGAGCGACACGGTCAGCCGTCGTCGCATCTTCGTCTGCCGCCCGCATGCCGAGGCCGAGGAGCAGCCGTGCGCCGAGCAGATCATCTCCAAGCTCGCGCGCGAGGCGTACCGCCGCCCGATCACGACGGCGGACATGCAGCCCTTGCTCAAGTTCTACCGCACCGGGCGCAAGGAGCACGACTTCGACGCGGGGATCCGCATGGCATTGACGGCCATTTTGGCGAGCCCCAACTTCCTGTATCGCGCGGAGCCGACGCCGGTTAACGCCAGCGACGGCTCATCGTATCGGGTGAACGACCTGGAACTCGCGTCGCGCCTGTCGTTCTTCCTGTGGAGCAGCCTGCCCGACGACGAACTTGTGAACGTCGCGACCAATGGCCATCTGCACGAACCGGACGTGCTGGCGCACCAGGTCAAGCGGATGCTGGCCGACCCGCGCTCCCGGACGCTCGCCACGAACTTCGCGTTCCAGTGGCTGAACATCAACAAGCTCGCGGAAATCGAGCCGGACCCGAAAATGTTCCCGTATGCCGGCGATCCTCGCGAGGACTACCGGACGGAGATCCGTCTGTTCGTGGACAGCGTCTTCCGCGAGGACCGCAGCGTCCTCGATCTGATGACGGCGAACTACACCTTCCTGAACGAGCGGCTCGCCTTGCTGTATGGCATCAACAACGTCAAGGGCTCCGCGTTCCGCCGCGTGACGCTCACCGATCCGAACCGGTTCGGTCTGCTGGGCAAGGGCGCCATCCTGATGGCGTCGTCGTATCCCAATCGAACCTCGCCCGTCTTGCGGGGGGCGTGGATCTTGGAGCGCGTCACCGGCACGCCGCCGCATGCGCCGCCCGCCAGCGTACCGTCACTGAAGGAGAACAAGCTGGGTGAGCATGCGCACACCGTGCGCGAGTTGATGGCCCAGCATCGTGACAACCCGAGCTGCTTTGCCTGTCATGGCGTGCTCGATCCGCTCGGGGAGTCGTTGGAGAACTTCGACGCGGTCGGGGTGTGGCGCGTGAAGGACCGGTTTGCCGGCTCGGTCATCGATGCATCGGGCAAGTTGCCCGATGGAACGAACATCAACGGCCCGGTGGATCTGCGCAATGCGCTCGTGAGCGACCCGACCCAGTTCGTGCAGACGCTGACTGAGAAGCTCATGACATATGCGACGGGACGCACCATCGAGCCGTCGGACATGCCGACCGTCCGTCAGATCGTGCGCAACGCCGCACACGACAATTATCGCTTCTCATCGCTGGTGATGAACATCGTCAACAGCGATGCCTTTCAAATGCGCAGGGTGCCGAAGATGGATGCCGTGCCGGCGCCGATTCAAAGTGCCAATCGCTGATCACCGGACCTACGCAAAGCTTGACGAGGAAATAGCCATGTTCATCACGAAAAAACATCTCTCACGTCGTACGATGCTGCGCGGCATGGGCTATGCGCTCTCGCTGCCGCTGCTGGACGCCATGATTCCGGCGTCGACCGCACTGGCCAACACGGCCGCGGCGCCCAACCCACGGCTCGGATTCATCTACTTTCCCCATGGGGCGATCATGGCGCGATGGATGCCGGAAGCCACGGGAACGAATTTCGTGCTGCCGCAGATCCTGAAACCGCTCGAGCCCTACCGAAGTTCCCTGACCGTCGTGAGCGGACTGCGCAACAAGGCGGGCGAAAGCCCCGCGCCGCACGCCATCATCGCGGGCACCTGGCTGAGCTGCGTCGCTCCCCCGGTGAGCCAGGCACCCAACGGCGGGATTTCCGCGGACCAGATCGCGGCCTCACACATCGGACAGAACACCCCGCTGCCGAGCCTGGAACTCGCAGGCGAAGGCGGTGGTGGCGCCTGCGATCCATCCTTCGGCTGCAGTTACTCGGGGACGATCTCGTTCCGCACCCCGACACAGCCTTTACCCATGGAGAACAATCCGCGCAAGGCGTTCTACAAGCTGTTCGGCCAGGGAGACACGGCGGAGGAACGTCACGCCATCGTGAGCGAGACCCAGAGCCTGCTCGACTTCGTCAGCGGCAGCGCGTCGGATCTGCAGCGCGAACTCGGCGCGCGTGATCGCGCGATGATGAGCGACTATTTGGACTCGGTCCGCGAGGTCGAGCGCCGCGTGCAGAAAATGCAGTCGGGCGAAAGTTCGGCGATGAACCTGCCGAACGCGCCCGCCGGCGTGTCCGAGGACTTCGGCAAGCAGCTCGACGCCATGTTCGAGTTGATGCTGCTCGCCTATCAGGGGAACGTCACCCGCGTGACCTCGTTCATGATCGCCAAAGAGGTGAGCATGCGCACCTACAACCAGATCGGCGTGTCGGATGCCTTTCATCCGCTCTCGCACCATCAGAACGATCCGGCCAAGCTCGATCGGCTGGCGAAGATCCAGACGTACCACACCGAGGCGTTTGCGCGCTTCCTCAAGCGCATGCAATCGACACCGGACGGCGACGGCTCCCTGCTGGATCATTCGATCCTGCTGTACGGCAGCAACATGAGCAACAGCGACCTGCACAACAACGACCCGCTGCCGGCGGCGATCCTGGGTCGCGGTTATGGGAAGATCAAGGGCGGCCAGCATCTGCACTATCCGCAGAACACGCCGTTCGCCAATCTGCTCGTGACGATCCTCGACCGCGCGGGTGTCCCGGTGCAATCGGTCGGCAACAGCACCGGACAGTTCTCCGAGGTTTGACGTGACAATGCCGCTGCGAATGCTGTTGATGGTCGCCGGGCTCGGCGCGGGAGTTGCGGGGGCCGGCCTACCGGGCGCGGGATTTGCGAGGGCCGGCGTTCCGCTCATCGATGCGGCCGGCGCGAATCAGCATGCGGCCGCAATGGCGTTGATCGACGGCGGCGCCGACGTCAAGGCGCGCGATGTCGATGGCACCACGGCGCTGCATTGGGCCGTTCACAACGACGATGCCGTGCTGGTCGCGCGACTGCTGCATGACGGCGCCGATGTCGCCGCCGTGAACGATTACGGCTCGAGCCCGATGCAGGAGGCGGCCGTTGCTGCCGATCCGGTCGTGCTCAAGGCCCTGCTCAAGGCCGGTGCGAACGTCGATTCGCCGAATGCCGAGGGCCAGACCGCCCTGATGGTGGTGGCGCGCAGCGGGAACGTCGAGGCGGCCAAGCTGTTGCTGAGTCACGGCGCCAAGATCAACGCCGTCGAGCAATGGGGCGGCCAGTCAGCGCTCATGTGGGCGGCGGCCGAAAGCCAGCCGGAGATGGTGAAGTTCCTGATCTCGAAGGGCGCCGAGGTCAACGCGCGCTCGGCGGTCCGCGATTGGCAGCGCCGCGTCACGGCGGAAGGCCGGCCCAAGAATATGAATCACGGCGGTTTCTCGCCGTTGCTCTACGCCGCCCGGGAAGGCTGCGCGGAGTGCGCAAAGTACCTCATCAAGGGACACGCGGATCTGAACCTGACCGATCCGGACGGCACGACGCCGTTGGTGTTGGCGCTCACCAACATGCACTTCGATTTCGCCGCCGTCCTCATCGGCGCCGGCGCCGACGTGAACAAATGGGATTTTTGGGGTCGGACTCCGCTGTACTCGGCGATCGATCTGAACACCCTGCCGCTCGGCGGCCGGCCCGATGTGCCGTCGACGGATACCT
Organism: Gammaproteobacteria bacterium; assembly: GCA_003164785.1. GTDB lineage: Bacteria > Pseudomonadota > Gammaproteobacteria > Steroidobacterales > Steroidobacteraceae > Bog-1198. Next base: position 201,192 of record PLUE01000037.1, read on the forward strand.
TGACGGGTTACCAGATCGCGGAAATGCTCCTCAAGGCGGGTGCCAACCCCAATGCCCAGTTGATCCTTCGCCCTCCCTATCGGAACGGCGTGTTCGACCGCGGCGGCGACCAGGTGATTTCCACCGGCGCGACCCCGTTGCTGGTCGCGGCGAAGATCGGGGACACGGCGTCGGTCGCGCTGCTCTTGAAGTATCACGCGATCGTGGATCTGCCGACGGCGGCCGGGGTGACCCCGGTGATGGCGGCGGCCGGCATGGGCCACAGCTTCAATCCGACGCGCGGGCGATACAAAACCGACGCCGAGGCGGCGGAGTCGGTGCGCTTGCTGCAACAAGCGGGCGCGTCGATCGTTGCCCACGCCAATGATGGTCTGACTCCGCTGCACAGCGCCGCGGAGCACGGCTGGAACGAGACGGTCACGTTGCTGGTCGCGGACGGCGCGCCGCTCGAGCCGCTCGATGCCAAGGGCCTCACTCCTCTCGATCATGCGGTCGGGCGGCACGAGCGGGCGTTTCTCGAACCCGAGCATGTTCGTCAGGAGTCGACGATCAAGTTGCTGACGGGAGATATCGTCGCGGCGACGGGCCGTGCCCCCAAGGAGTTCGCCGGTACGCTGAACACCCAGACCCGCGGCACCGGGGCCGCCCAGGTCAACTGAGCGGCGTCGGCTCGGCCGGGGCGCCTCGCCCGGCGTTAGTTAGTCAGCGTCCTCCAAGGATCGCGGATCAACGCGGCCCGGGCGCGAACAATTCGGTGCTGATGTAACCCGCCGCGTCGCGCAGCTCCTCGGGCTTGAGGATGCCCTTGAACGACGGCATCTCATTGCGACCCGCCGTTGCCGTGGCGACGATGAACGCAGGGTCGTGCGCTGCATTCTGCAGCGGTGCGCCGCCGTGGCTGCCGAGCCCCGTATCGCCATGGCACGCGACGCAGTAGCTGCGAAATACGCGTTTGCCGTTGGCGATGTCCGCCGGCCCAGACGCGATTTTTGTATCCGCTGCCGGCGGTGGCCCGAAACGTGACGGAGCGGTCTGGACCGGGAATGATTCGAGCATGCCGGCCAGCGAGAACATCCAGACGCTGTCGCCCTTTTTATTGCCGGCGAACAACGTACCGCCAGACAATACGGCCACGCGCTGCTGACCCTTGTACATAAAGGTGCTGGCAGTGGAATTGACGCCCGCATCCGTTTGGAATTGCCACAGTTTGTCGCCGTTGGATTTATCGAGGGCGGTAAATAGACCGCTGCTGCGGCCGACGAACAACAGGCCTCCCGCCGTCGCGGTTGACCCGCTGAAGCAGCCCTCGTGCCATTGTTGGCGCCAGACGATGCGGTTGCTCTTCAGATCGACCGCGCCGAATACGCCGCGTCCCGCGACCCCGGTCATGGCGCCGCCGCCCTTCTGCCACATGCCGCCGAATTGGGGTTTGTCGGGAGATTTGAGATCCACGAACGACGAGGCGAGATTGTCGATGCCGCAGAAATAAAAGTAATTGGTCTCCGGGTCGTAGGAACTCGGCGGCCAATTGACTGCCATCTGCGGCTTGTACACCACGACCTTGTCCCAGAAGGGCGTGAAAATGTTGCCGCCATTGACGAGGGAGAAGCCCTCCGGCGCCATGTCGACGCTCTGTGGCACCACCGAATCACCCACCGGATAGGGCTGGGTGGCCGCGGAAGCCTGCCGCGGTTCCTGTGGCACGGGGCGTTCCTCGATGCCCAGCAGCGGTTCGCCGGTCGCCCGGTCAAGGATATAGATCCAGCCGGTCTTGGAGACCTCGGCGATGCCGTGACGCATCGTGCCGCCGTAGGGCGCATCGAACAGAATCACGGGATTGGGCGAGTCATAATCCCAGATGTCGTGATGCACCTGCTGGAAGTGCCAGCGGCGCTGTCCCGTCTTGATGTCGACCGCGATCATCGAGACGGTGAACAAATTATCGCCGGGGCGCACGCCGCCGTTGTAGGCAGGCCCGGCGTTCCCGGTCGAAAAATAGAGCAGGCCGAGAGCCGGATCGTACGCGGGCGTTTGCCAGACCGCGGCGCCGCCGTATTTCCACACGTCGCCGTCTTTCGGCCAGGTGTTGCTGCCGAATTCTCCCGGCGCCGGAATCGTGTAGAAGGTCCAGCGCAATTTGCCGTTCTTCGCGTCATAGGCCTTGATGCGTCCGCGCATGCCCATGTCGCCACCGACGAAGCCGGTGATGATCATGCCATCCGCGTACAGTGGCGCACCCGTGATGGAGAAACCCTCCAGCGGATTCTCCGCCTGGATCGACCAGGCTACCTTGCCGGTGCGCTGATCGAGAGCGACCAGCTTGGCGTCCAGCTGGCCCACGTAAATCTTGCCGTCGCCCATGGCGAGTCCGCGGCTGAGCCACCCGCAGCAGATCTTCACGCGAGCCGGGTCCAGCTTCGCCTGGTAGCTCCAGAGAATAGCGCCGGTGTCCACGTCGACGGCGAACACGTCATCGGCGCCGGTGACCATGTACAGCACGCCGTCGTAAACGAGCGGCTGGGCCTGAGCGGAGTACTGCGGCCCGACCCCGGAACCGTTCAGGTGCGTCCGCCAATCGGCCTTGAGCTGTTTCACATTGTCGCGGTTGATTTGAGTCAACGGCGAGTAGCGTTGATTGTAGATAGTGCCGCCGTTGGTGATCCAACCGTCGGTGGGCAACGCCGTGAGCTGGGAGTCGGTGAAGGCAGGAGATGCTGCGATCTTCGTGCCGGGAGAAACGGGCGTGGGCGCCGCCGTCGCGGTCTGCTGGCTGCCCAGCGCCGCACTCAGGGCCAATCCGACGACCGCCGACCGGCGGCAAGCCATGATGTTCACGATTGCGGGGCGGCCGCTGCCGCGTGTTCGCTCAAAATGCGACCGTCGTAGCGTCCGATGAACAGCGAGCCGACCAGGGCGACCAACGCGCATCCGCACATGAAGTACGCCGGACCCACCGGCGAGCCGGTCAGCTTGACGAGCAGGGTCGCCGCCAGCGGCGCCGCGCCGCTGAACACGGAAAAGGCGAGGTTGAAGGAGAGCGCAACTCCCGTGAAGCGGATCCGCGTGGGGAACAGGTCAGCGGCGATCGCGCTCATCGGCCCGTTGATGAGGGACGCCACCAATCCGGCGGCCGCGAACAGGAGAATGATGCCGACGCTGTGATCTGCCGCGGCCTGGAAGAAGGGGAAGCTCAAGAGAGCAATCAAGAACGCGCCCGTGCCGAGGATCCGTCGTCGTGGAATCCGGTCGCCGAGCCATGCCGCGACCAGCAGGCCGCAGGACAGAACGACCAGACAGACGTTTTGCGCCTGAATGGCGATCAGATTCGTGTAGCCCATGACCCGCGGCAGGAAGGCCGGCATGGCGAACAGCAAGCCGTTGAAGCCCGCCGTCGCCGTCATCGCGGTCACCGCGATGACCACCTGGACCGGATAGGCGCGGATGACCTCGATGAATGGTCGCTTGGCCGCGGCATGCTGCATGAGTTTGAAGCCCGGCGTTTCCTCGAGCGACAGGCGCAGCCAGAAGCCCACCAACCCCGTCAGGCCGCCGAACAGGAAGCCGACTCGCCAGCCCCACTGCGCCACCTGGGCGGGCAGCAAGGCGGTGTGCACCACGAGGCTCAGCAGCGAGGCCAGTGCGACGCCGGAGTTGACGCAGAAGAAGATGACGCCGGCCGCATAACCCGCCCGCCGCGGAGCGGTCTCGACCACGTAGGTGATCGCCCCGGGAAGTTCGCCGCCCAGACAGAAGCCTTGGATCAACCGCAGCATCACCATCAGGATCGACGAGGTGATCCCCCACGTGGCAAATGTCGGCAGCAGGCCCATCGCCACCGTGGACAGGGACATGATGAGGATCGCGATGATGAACACACGTCGGCGTCCGTAGCGATCGCCGAAATGACTGAACACGATGCCGCCCAACGGACGGAACAAGTAGCCCACCGCAAACGCCGAAAACGACAGGATGAGCGAGGTGAGCGGATCGGAGGCCGGAAAGAACGCCGTGCCGATGTACTGTGCGAATACGCTGTAGATGACGAAGTCGTAGAACTCGAGCGCGCCGCCCAGGCTCGATAGGATGATGACGCGCCATTGTGAGCGCGCAATGCCGGCCGGTGCCGTCTCGCGAATCATTAAACCTTCCCCTGTGACCGCGAGATAGAGACAAAACTGCCCGTTCGCTTATCTATACTATCGTATAATACGCGGCTATGAATGCGACTTCCGATCGTCGAAACTTTTTGAAATCCGCGCTCGGTGCCGCGGCCGCGCTGCCCCTCGGTTTGCTGGGCGCTCGAGCGCACTCGCGGTCGCAAACGACCTCTCTTTCGGTCGAGCATCTGACGGATAGCTTGCTACTCATCAGCGGCTCGGGCTGCAACATCGTGGCGCTCAAAGGGCCCGACGGCGTCTTGATGGTCGACGGAGGTTCCGCGGATCGCTCCGCCGAGGTTCTGCAGGCCATCGAGCACGAGTTCGGTTCGGCCCCGCGCATTCTGTTCAATACCCACTGGCATCCCGAGCACGTCGGCTGCAATGAACGGGTGGGCAAGGCGGGCGGGAAGATCATCGCGCACGAGAACACCAAGTTGTGGCTCGGCACCGAGGTGCGTCAGGAGTGGGCGCATCGCGTGGTCGAACCGCTGCCGGTGCGGGCGCGCCCGAACAGTACGTTTTACACGACCGGTAAAATGGAGTTCGGCGGCGAGCAGATCGACTATGGCTACCTCGGCCAGGCGCATACGGACGGGGACATTTACATATTCTTCAGGCAGGCGAACGTTTTGGTGGCTGGCGATGTCGTATCTGTAGGAAGCTACCCAATTCTGGATTATACGACCGGAGGGTGGATCGGCGGCATGACCGACGCGACGCAACAGTTGGTCAATCTGTCCAATGAGAGCACCCGCATCATTCCGGGGACGGGGCCGGTGCAGACTCGCGCCGACGTGGTCGCGGAGCAGCAGATGTTGGCCAAGGTGAAGGACACGCTTTGGCAGATGATACGCAAGGGGTTCGGTGCCGAGGACATGATCGCGGCGGCGCCGACCAAGGAGTTCGACCCGAAGTGGGGAAATCCGGACCTATTGATCGCGAACGCCTACATGGGCATGTATGGTCATATACGGGAAATGGGCGGCGTGGTTTAGCCACCGAGGCAGCTAACGATGAATCGCAAGCGGTATAAGGTCTTGGCGCTGTATGGATTGCTGTCCTGGGGCGGCGCCGCCATGGCGGCCGATACGGCGCAGGAGCCGCCCGTGGATCCGCGTTGGAATCTGCTCAAGGACTATTGCAGCGAATGCCACAATGCGACGGACTGGGCCGGCGGCATCGCGTACGACACCATGACGCCCGACGACATCCCCACCGAAGCGAAGACTTTCGAGGCGGTGGTGAGCAAGCTGCGGGGACGCATGATGCCGCCGCCGGGCAAACCACAACCGGATCAAGCCGCGGTCAATTCGTTCGTATCCTGGATGGAGCACGGGCTCGATCAGGCCGATGCGGCTCATCCCGATCCCGGCAATGTCGTCCTGCACCGGTTGAACCGCACCGAGTACGCGCGCGCCGTCCAGGAAATGCTCGACTTGAAGATCGATCCGGCGGCGTTGTTGCCGAAGGACACGAAAAGCGACGGTTTCGACAACGTCGCCAATGTCCTGAAGGTCTCGCCGACCTTTCTCGACCAGTATATTTCCGCGGCGCGGACGGTGAGTGCGGCGGCGCTCGGGAACGCCACGGCGCCGAAGAGCGTCACGACCTACCGTGCCGGCAATCATGATCAGAACGACCATATCGAGGGCCTGCCGCTCGGCACGCGCGGCGGCATGCTTGCCACCCACGTGTTCCCGGCGGACGGAGAGTATGAGTTCAATATCTCGGCGTTGTCGGGGGTTGGCTACATCGGTGGTCTCGACACGGCGAATACGCTGATACTCACCATCGACGATAAAAAGATCTTTCAGGCGGATCTGGGCGGCCCGAAGGACCTGAAAGCCGCTGACCAGACCGGCGTCGAATTCGTCAACGCACTGAAGGAGCGCTTCCAACACGTGCGCGCCAAGGTGACCGCCGGCCCGCACGACGTCGGGCTTGCTTTCGTCTCGCACAGCTTCGCCGAATCGGACGAGATGCTGCAGCCTTACCGGCCGGGCGGCGGCATGGATCGCATTCCTCACGTCGGCGGCGTCGACATCGTCGGTCCCTTCAATGCGGCCGGCGTGAGCGAGACGCCGAGCCGTCGACGGATCTTCGTTTGCCATCCGAAGAGCGCGGCGGACGAAGAGCCGTGCGCCAGGCAGATCTTTGCGTCCCTCGAGCTGCATGCGTTTCGACGACCGATCAAGGACGTGGATCTGCAGGCGCCCATGCGCTTTTATCAGACCGCGCGGCAGACGGCATCGTTCGACGCGGGCATTCAGAGCGGGCTCGTCGCCATTCTGGCGAGCCCCAAGTTTCTCTATCGTGCCGAGGATGTGCCGACGAACCTGACCGCCGGGGCGTCCTTCCGCATCAGCGATCTGGACCTCGCCTCGCGGCTGGCCTTCTTCCTCTGGAGCGAGGGCCCCGATGACGAGCTGCTCACGGTGGCCGCCAACAACAAGCTGCACGAACCGGCGGTGCTCGAGGCCCAGGTGCGCCGCATGTTGGCGGACAAGCGTTCGCGGTCGTTGTCGACGAATTTTGCCAACCAATGGCTGCAGGTGGACAGCATCGACAAGGTCGACCCGGATCCGACGCTGTTTCCGAGCTTCGACGAAGATTTGCGCGTGGCCATGCACCGCGAGATCGAGCTGTTCGTCGACAGCGTGTTCCGCCAGGATCTGAACGTCGAGAAGTTGATGACGGCCAATTGGACCTTCGTCAACGAACGGCTGGCCCTCCACTACGGAATTCCCGATGTCAGGGGCAGCGTGTTCCGTCGCGTCACCCTGACCGATTCACACCGGTTCGGCATTCTCGGCAAGGCCGGGATGTTGATGGGCACCTCGTACGGCAATCGCACGGCGCCGGTGTTGCGCGGCGCCTGGATTCTCGAGAATATCACCGGAACGCCGCCGAAGGCGCCCCCGGCCAACATCAAAGCCCTGCAGGAGAACGTCCCGGGGGCGACGGCACTCACGGTGCGTCAACGCATGGAATTGCATCGCAACCAGGCTTCGTGCAACGCGTGTCACGGCATCATGGATCCGCTCGGCCTCTCGCTGGAGAATTTCGATGCCATCGGCCAGTGGCGGGATCGGGATCGCGAAGCCGGGGACGTGATCGACGCGAGCGGGCAGATGGTGACGGGCCAGAAATTGAACGGCCCGGATGACGTGCGCGCCGCTTTGATGGCGAACCCCGAGCAGTTCGTGCAGACCCTGACCATGAAGTTGATGACCTTTGCGCTCGGTCGAACGGTCGAATATCACGATATGCCGACGATCAGGGCGATCGTGCACCATGCCGCCGCGGACGACTACCGCTTTTCTTCGTTGGTCTTAGGGATCGTCAAGAGCGACCCATTCCAGATGAAGCAGCTGTCGAACGACGCGCCGGCGGGCTTGACCACCGCACAAGTCGCCGCACCGCCAGCGCAAGCCGCCACACCGCATTGAGTTGACCAGAGGACCGCCATCATGTTCATCACCCGTAAGTATCTGTCCCGCCGCACGGTACTGCGTGGGCTTGGCGCGGCGATCGCGCTGCCGCTGCTCGATGCCATGATTCCCGCCGCCACGGCGCTCGCCAATACGGCGGCGAGCCCGCCGGTGCGCATGGGCTTCTTCTATTTTCCGCATGGCGCCATCATGAGCGCCTGGACGCCGACCGCCACCGGGACGGATTTCGAGCTGTCGCGCATCTTGAAGCCGCTGGCCGCCTATCAGAAGCAGCTGACCATCGTCAGCGGACTCGGCAACAAGCCGGGCGAGAGCGCCGCCGTGCACGCCATCGTGCCGGGAACGTGGCTGAGCTGCGTGCATCCGCGCGAAACCCAGGACCCGTACGGCGGCGTCACCATCGATCAGATCGCCGCACAGCACATCGGTCAGGACACGCCGCTGCCGTCGCTGGAGGTGGCGACGGAATCGGGCGGGGGAGGCGGCGCGTGCGATCGCGTCTACGGTTGCAGCTACTCGGGCACGATCGCGTTTCGCACGCCGACGACGCCCCTGCCGATGGAATACAACCCGCGGAACCTGTTTCAGCGGCTGTTCGGTCGCGGCGATACCGCCGAGGAGCGCAAGGCCCTCGGGGCGCAGTACGACAGCATCCTCGACATGGTGACGGCCGACGCGAAGGATCTGCAGCGGCAACTCGGCTCGAGCGACCGTGCGATGCTCGATGACTATCTGGAAACGGTGCGCGAAATCGAGCGGCGCGTGCAGAAAATGGAGAAGCAGGACTTGTCCGCGCTCAAGCTGCCGCAGGTGCCGATCGGCATTCCGGAGCGTTTCGACGAGCAGTTGAGCCTCATGTTCGACATGACGGCGCTCGCCTACCAGGCCAATCTCACGCGGATCTCGACCATGATGATCGCGGCCGAGGTGAGCAACATGACCTACAACTTCATCGGTGTTCCGGATGCCTTCCATCCGGTGTCTCATCATCAGGGCGACGCCACCAAGATCGAGAAGCTCATCAAGATCCAGACCTATCACACGCAGAAGTTCGCGAAGTTTCTCGACAAGCTGGCGGCGACGCCGGACGGCGACGGCTCGCTGCTCGATCACTCGATCCTGCTGTACGGCAGCAACATGAGCAACAGCAACGCACACGACCAGTTCCCGCTGCCGACGGCGGTCGTGGGCGGCGGCAACGGGCGCTTGAAGGGCGGCCAGCATCTGCGCTATCCCGATCACACGCCGCTCGCCAACCTGCACCTGACCCTGCTGGACCGCGCGAAGGTGCCGCTTCCCGAGAAGCTCGGCGACAGCACCGGCCAGATCGTGGAGATCAAGGTTTAGCATGCGCAACTGGCTGACAGCATGCTTGGTCGCGGCGGCATCGTGCGGCGTGGCGTACGCGGACGACTCGCTCGTCGGGGCGGCGAAGTCGGGCGACGTCGCGGCGGCGATTGCCCTCATCGACCACGGGGCCGACGTGAATGCGGCCTCGAGCGACGGGACGACGCCGCTGATGTGGGCGGTGCACCGTGACGATGTGCCGTTGGTCGATCGACTCCTCGCGCGACACGCCAACGCGAAGGCGGTGAACGCCTACGGCGCGACCGCGCTGACCGAAGCGGCCGTCTTCGGCGACACGGGCGTGATTCGCAAGCTGCTGGCGGCGGGCGTGGATGCCGAGGTGCCCGGCGCGGACAGTCAGACGCCGCTCATGATCATCGCGCGAACCAGCAACGTCGAGGCTGCGGAGTTATTGTTGAGTCACGGCGCGAAGGTGAACGCGCGCGAGAAATGGCGTGACCAGACCGCGCTCATGTGGGCCGCCGCCGAAAGCCAGCCGGCCATGGTGAAGTTTCTGGTGCGTCACGGCGCCGACGTCAATGCCCGGGAGATCGTCAACACCGGCCTGCGCCAGGTGACCTCCGAGCCCCGTGTGCAGGCGCGGCCCACCGGCGGCCTGACGGCGCTGCTCTACGCCGCGCGGCAGGGCTGCGACGAGTGCGTGCGTCTGCTCGTCGAGGGCAGGGCGGACCTGAACCTGGCCGATCCCGACGGCGTGACGCCGTTGCTCATGGCGACGCAGAATTTGCATTTCGATGCCGCCGCGTATCTCTTGAAGAAAGGGGCGGATCCCAACCGGTGGGATTGGTGGGGAAGGGCGCCGCTGTATGCGGCCGTGGACGTGAACACCATTCCGTTCGGCGGCAGGCCGGATCGGATTTCCCTGGATGCGACCTCGAGCCTCAAGCTGATCGAGATGTTGTTGGCTGCCGGGGCGAATCCCAACGCGCAATTGAAGCTGTTTCCTCCGTATCGCGCGCTTGGACCGGATCGCGGCGCGGATCAGATGTTGACGATCGGCACGACGCCGCTGCTCCGGGCGGCCAAGGCCGGCGATGCGCCGGCCATCCGGCTGTTGCTCGCGCACGGCGCCAACCTCGAACTGCCGAACAGCGCGGGCATCACGCCGCTGCTCGCGGCGGCGGGCATCGGCTCGAACGACATCGACACGCGCGGCCACTTCAAGACCTCGAAGGATGCGACCGAGGCGATTCAGCTGTTGTTGACGGCGGGCGCCAATATCAACGCGAGCGACTCGCTGGGGCGCACCGCCTTGCACGGCGCGGCGTTCTGGGGTTGGGATGACGCGGTCAAGGTGCTCGTGGCCCACGGCGGCAATGTCGGCGCGAAGGACCACAAGGGAATGACCCCGATCGATTCGGCCATGGGTCGTGCAGGCGGCCATGGCCGCGGGGGCGTGTCGCCGGAGGTGCATCAAGGCACGGCGACGCTGCTCGAACAGCTGGCACAGAATACGTCGGGCGCACCGACCCTACCTGATGCGGCCCAGGCGAAGCGAACTCTCTAATCTGACGTGATGAAAAGCCCTCCTGTCACTCGTCTCGTATGGGATCTGCCGTTGCGGCTGTTCCACTGGTTGCTGGTGTTGAGTTTGGCGGCCTCTTGGGCCACCGCGAAGGCGGGATTCGATTGGCGACCGCTGCACATGCGGCTGGGCTACTGCACGATGGGACTGGTGCTGTTCCGGGTCGTTTGGGGCTTCGTCGGCCCGCGCCACGCGCGCTTCGTCAACTTTCTGAAAGGACCCGCCGGCATCGTGCATTATGCGCGCGGTATGGCGACGGGCACGATGATCGCGCAGAGCGTGGGGCACAACCCGCTGGGGGCGTTGATGGTGGTGGTGATGCTGCTGCTGCTGGCGATACAGACGGCGACCGGCCTGTTCACCTCGGATGACATCGTGTATGCCGGTCCCTATAACGGGGCGGTGAGCGACTCGATGGCCAAGACGCTCGGCCATCTGCATCACCTGAACTTCAACTTCATCCTGGCCGCCGTGGCGCTGCACCTGCTGGCCATCGGCTTCTATACCTTCGCGAAGAAGCAGCGGTTGATTCCCGCCATGTTCAGCGGCCGCAAACCCTCGGAGATCGTGCCCGACCACGAGGCCATTGGCAGCTCCGCAATGATCAAGGCGGTCATCATTGCCTTGATCAGTGCGGGACTGGTGTACTGGCTGGTGAGTGCCGCGCCACCGCCCAGCGCGGCGAGCTCATTCAACTAACGCGGTGGCGCGGGGGGCCGCGGTCGTCGGTTACTTGTCGCGGAATTGGTCGTGGCAGGCGCCGCACGCCTTGCCGACAGCAGCGGCCGCCTTCAACGTCGTTCCCTTGTCGCCGCTCTTCGCCGCAGTTTCCAACGCGGTCGCGGCGGTCACCAGATCGTTGGCCTTGGCGTCGAAGTCCGACTTGTTGGTCCAGATCGAATCGCGTGCTTTCGTCTTTAATTGATAAGTATGCGTATCCAGCTGAAAAACTTCGGAAATCATGCCCGACGTCGATACGATGCGGGCCGCGCCCTTGGCGACGACGGCGGGATCGAACGGTGCGCCTTTCAACATGGCTCCGGTGGGTGCGAAGGAAAATGCCTGCACCTTGAACAGCCCCTGTCGTAGATCGACAGCTCGCTGCGCCTGCTGCTCCGGGGTCGGCGGCGCGTCCTGAGCCAGGACCGTGGTGGAGATGGCGCCGAGTGCACAAACACCGGCCAAACCGAGCATTAGGGATCTTCGCATTCTGGTACTCCATCCAAATTATTAATGTCCAAAGAGTTTAGCAGAGCGGTTGTATCGCGCTCGACCATGCGCGACCTATTTCTCATACTCTTGGCTTGCACTCACGGCTTGTTCTGAACGTTCGGGTCGTAATGCAGGGCGGCCGGATCCTTGGCCACACTATCCCAGTGCTCGGCGATCTTTCCGCCTGCGATCCTGAACATGTCGAAATGCGTGCCCGCATACTTGTTGCCGGGCGCGGCGGGGTCAGGTGCATAACTCACCGTGGCCACCATCACGAGATTGCCCTCCGCCATGATGGCGATCACCGGAAAGGTGATCGTCGGCTCGATGGGGCGAGCCGGCCGGGTCGCCTTCATGTAGGCGACCATGGCATCCCGGCCCGTGGCGACGTTCGGATTGTGCTGGATGTAGTCCGCGGTGAAGTAGCGCGGCGCCAGTTCGGTATGACCGCCCTGAATGATGGCCCGCCACATGTCGAAGACCAGCTTCTTGTTCGCCGCCAGTGCGGCGTCGGTGCTCTTCAGAAGCGCGGCCTGGTCGGGTGCGGCGACGGGTGGCGCCTGGGCGAACGCCGCAACGGCGCACACCATCCCGATCACGCTGCAGACGATGCTCTTTCCTGGACCCACATGCTTCTCCGGGTTGACCGACAATGAGTTCGCCACACCGCTCAGGAGCCTTTCGCGGCGCCGGCGGCGGCGCTCTTGTTCGAGGCTCGCAGCGACTCCGCCATCTGCTTGTGGCTTTTGAGCGTGGGCAGCGTCCGGTAGGCGTAGGCGGCGACTTCCGAGTCGCTCTGGCCCGCGGCCGTGGTATACAGCGCAATCGAATGAGTGTGCGCCGTGATCAATTGATTCAGGTACGCGGCGTCGAAGGCGGGGCCTTGCTTGGCCTTGAGCGTTTGCACCATGCCTTGATGATCCGCGTCGAGCTGTTTCGGCACCGACACGTTCTTCATGCTCGCCACTGCGGCGAGTTTGGCATCGGACGCGTCATGGTCCGATACCATCTGCTCCGCGAATTGCCGGACCTGGTCGCTGCGCGAGTTGGTGAGCGCCAGCCGGCCCATCTGAACCTCCGTCATGCCGTCAATGCTCGCCCGGGTCACGAAGTCAGTGACGGCCCTCACCGACGCCGGGTCCGGATCGGTGCCGGCCGTCTCCTTGAGATTGCCACGTTCCGTCGTCGACGCGGCTGCCGCCCCGGAACTCTTCGGGATCGACTCATCGGTTTCCGACGTCGAGGTATGCGCCGGATGCGGGTTGGGCGCGGTGCTCGCGGGCGGCGGGGCAGCGCCGGGCGCCGGTGTTTGTCCCACGGCCGCCGCGCACAGGATGACGCCGGTCGTGCCAACCGCCAGGGCTCGATAGATTGATCTCATGGCACTCCCCCCTTTGGATGTTGCCGCCCATCGTGCGGCCATCGTCCCGGCACAGGATACCCCACGAGCGCCCATTCGGTGGAAGGAGGCGTCTTACATCGTGGCGACGCGGGGCCGGGCGAGCGGGGCAGGCTGCGATATAAAATTCCGGAATCGACACTGTGTTGCCATCGTTTGCCTGCGCGGCGTGTACGTAATGACCTCGGAGCCGTTGCCTGTAGCAGTGCGACCCCCGCCGTTACCACTAAGGCAAACCCTTAGTGGCAGTTGCGAGAATAGCGTGGATCGCGCAGGAGTGCTAACAGCGGTGGGTCACGGTTTCCCTGTTGCGAAACCGCAATACTCCCTACAGTGGATCGGAAAGCATGAATTTAGCAGTGGGGACATTTCGAGGAAGCATGATTAAGTTTAAGACCAGCGCGCGGCCCATGGAAATCACGCCGCAACCAGTGGCAATCCACACGGAGGAAGAGGACCGCACCGCGGCCCTGCTGTCCTGTGACATCCTGGATACACCACCCGAAGCAGATTTCGACGAGTTCGTGCGTCTTGCGGCGTCCCTCGTGGGAACACCCTTCGCCCTCCTATGCTTCGCAGACGCCGACCGGCTCTGGTCCAAGGCTCATGTCGAGTGGCCGGAGACTGTCACGGCCCGCGAGGGATCATTCGTGAGCCAAGCGATGGAGGCGTCGGATGTGTTCGTGGTCGACGATGCCGGCCAGGATGAGCGCTTCGTCGACAATCCCTGGGTTCGGCGGGATCCCCCCATCCGATTCTTTGCAGGGGCGCCGCTGACCGACGCCGACGGCCACGTGCTGGGCGCCCTCTGCGTCATGGACACGGTCGAGCGGGAATTCAGCTTCGAGCACAAGGACGCGCTGCTCACCTTAAGCCGGCTGGTCGTGGCGCAACTCGCACTGCGTCGCCGCCTGACCACCTTCAAACGCAGCGATCGTGCACGGAGGGACGCGCTCGGCGCGCTCAAACACGCCGTACGAGGCGGTGAATTCGTCGTGCATTATCAACCAAAAGTCAGCCTGCTGAGCGGCGCGACCACCGGCCTGGAGGCGCTCATACGCTGGGACCGCCCCGGTCACGGCTTGATCTCGCCGAATGACTTCATTCCGCTGCTCGAAGAATCCGGCCTGATACTCGAAGTGGGGGCCTGGGTGCTCGGGCAGTCCGCCGATCATCATCGGGACTGGATGAAGAAGGGTCTGAACGCGCCCCGCATCGCCGCGAACGTGTCGCCGGCGCAATTCCGTGACCGGAACTTCCTGCGCGAACTTCAACGTGTGGCTGGCGCGGGAGAGGACGGCGTCGACATCGAGATCTCGGAGGCCGTCCTCACGGGCAATCCCGACAAGGCCATCGCAACGCTGCGCACCATCCGGGAACTCGGCATCGGCGTGGCGATCGACAACTTCGGAACGGGCGCCTCGTCATGGCGTTATCTCACGCGACTTCCGGTCGATGCGATCAAGATCGATCGCTCGTTCATCTCGGCGATGTCGAGCGAGGCGGGTGCCGACGTGGTCGCCTGCATGATTTCACTCGCGCACAGCCTCGACATCCGGGTGGTGGCCGAGGGAGTGGAGACCGACGCGCAGCGTGAACGCCTGCGCGCATTCGGATGCGACGAAATCCAAGGCTATCTCATCAGTCACCCGCTCACGAAGCGGGAGACCGAGAATTTTCTGAACGCCGATGGCGACATCGAACCAGAGGATCCCGCGTCGCCGGACCCGTTCACTTGACGCGCTGTTTCCCGAGCTTTCGCGCGAGCGTCCGCCGGTGCATGCCGAGCCTGCGCGCCGCCTCGGATATGTTGAAGCCGGTTTCCGCCAGCGTCTCGTGAATCCGCTCCCATTCGAGTGTCTTGATCGAGGTCGGCCGCTCGGTCAGCCTGACCTCGGCGTCACCCTCGGCGCGCCCGAAAGCCGCCTCGATGTCGTCGCTGTTGGACGGCTTGGCGAGGTAATGACACGCGCCGAGCTTGATTGCCTCGACCGCGGTCGCGATGCTCGCGTAACCGGTCAGGACCACGATCAACATCTGCGGATCATGCGCATGCAATGTCTGCACGCACGCCAATCCGGATGCGCCGCCGCCGAGCTTCAAGTCGACGACGGCATATTCCGGCGATCGCGTGAGCAGGATGCGGCTCACGTCTTCGTGGCTCGTCGCGGGGAGCACCGTATAACCGCGGCGTTCGAACGAACGATTGAGCGTTCGCGCAAACGGCACATCGTCCTCGACGATGACGAGCAGGCGCTCGGTGGCCACGGACTTCAAGTTTCCTCCAGAACGAGCGCGGGCAGCGGCAACAGCACCGTCACGGCGGCGCCGCCCTCGGGCCGGTTCCTGGCGGTAACGCTGCCGCGCAGCGTCCGGGCGACATTCGTCACGAGGAACAGGCCGAGACCGGCTCCCGGGCGGGCCTTGCTCGATTGGTAGGGCTTGCCCAACTGCGCCAACATCGTGGGCGTGAAGCCGGGGCCCGCGTCCGTGACGGTCAGCTGGACGTCGTCTGGCGTGCGCGTCACCTCGAACCCCACCCAATCCGGCGACGCTTCCAGTGCATTGTCGAGCACGTTGTGGATCATTTGCTTGATGGCCGAATCGGAAACGATCTGCAGGTCCCGGCCGAAGCGGTTGTCATACGTGAAGTGGAGCGGGGATCGGCTGCCACGCCATTCCTCGACGAGTTCATCCAGGAACGTGCGAATCGTCGTTTCCGAGGGGGATTCTCCGCGTGCGTCGCCCGCCGACAATAACACACCGCTGACGATGCTCTTGCAGCGCTGCAGCTGGGTCTGCATTTCGTGGATCTCCTGCAGCAATTCGGGACTGTCCGAGAACACGGGCATCCGTCGCCAATCGCCGAGGATCACCGAAACGGTGGACAACGGTGTGCCGAGCTCGTGCGCGGCGCCGGATGCGAGCAGGCCCATGCGCACGATATGTTCCTCCTCCGCCGCGCGCTCCCGCAGATCCGCGAGGCGCGCGTCCCGCGCCCGCAGGTTGCGGTTGATGCGCGTGATGAAGATCACGAGCAGCGCCGCGTTCACAGCGAAGCAGATCAACGTGCCCTCCGTATAGGGATTGAACAGCACGCCGTTGGCGGCCGGAAGCACCAGCGGTCGGAAGACCAGCGTCAGGGCCGTGAAGCAGGCGCTGGTGATCGCGACCATGGTCCAGACCGACCAGGATCTGAGCAGCACCGCACCGAGGATCACCTGCAATAGATACAGGAAGCTGAAGGGATTGCTCGCGCCGCCGCTCAAATACAGCTGGGCGGTCAGCGTGCCGACATCCACGAGCAGCGCGACGAACAGTTCGCCGTTGGTGACCTTGCGACGCGCCCGCCAACGCCACAGGCTCGCGGTATTAAAGGTGACGAGGCAGACCAGCACGATCGACATCTGCAGCAACGGCAGATGAATATCGAAGGCGAAATGGACCACCGCGATCGTGACGATCTGTCCCACGACCGCGATCCAGCGCAGCTGGATCAATTGCTGCATGTTGTCGCGGCCTGTGGAGTCCTCCAGGAGCGCGATGCCGCGGCTCTCGCCCCCCACCTGAGTGACGCTGGTGGGGTTGTCGGCGATGCGGGTCAAATCGTCTCCGATCTCAGGTTGAGGGGCGCTCGCGTATGCCGAGCCACAGACCCAGCGGGATCATGAGTGCAAGCGTATACCAAGTGATCGCATATACCAGGTGGTTGTTGTAAAAGGAGATCACGGTCAGGCCGCCGACGGGAGCCCGCGCCGCGGCGGCGTCCGAACGGGCGTCCGGCCGGGCATCCGCATCGATGAAATACGGCGCGACGTTCCGTAGATGGCGGGCGCGCGCGATCGCCTGGACATCACGCGAATACCACCGGTTCGCCGCCGGGTCGTTGCGTCGCAGCCACGCACCCTCCGGTTCGGTGAGACGCAGCAGCCCGTTGACCGCCGTGAGGCCGGCCGGCGCCGCACCATGCGCGGCGAGGCCGCGCTCTTCGGGGGCGACGAAGCCTCGATTGACCAAGAGCGTGCTGCCGTCGCCCAAGCGCAGCGGGGTGAGCACCCAATAGCCGGCACCCAACTCCGTGGTGGCCTGGACCAGGGTTTCCGCGTCGTCGAGAAACACGCCGCTCGCGCCGACGTGACGATATTCGTCGTGAGGCCGGTCGACACGCGGCCACTCGGCGGGCGGCGGGGCGGGCACCGGCGGCGCGTGTACGCGTTCCTGGACGCGCTCGATGAGCGCGAGCTTCCAGACACGACGTTCGAGCTGCCAGGTCCCCAGGGCAACGAAGGCACAGAAGAACAGCGCCGCCCCCGCGAGTGCCGCAGCACGGCGGCCCGGGATCATGGCATGGTGCGCATGTCGTGCATGTCGTGCCCATGCATGCCCGGCGGCATCATGTTGGTGTCGAGGTGGTACATGACCCATAACGACCCGCTCAATGCGATCACGACCAGCATCACGGTGAACAGCAGCGCCAACAGGGTCCAGCCTCCCTCGGATTTGCCGTTCATATGCAGGAAATACACCATGTGAACGACGATCTGCACGGCGGCGAACCCGAGAAGCACGGCGGCGGTGATCCGCGAGCTGTGAATCTCCCGGCCCATCACCAGCCAGAACGGGATGGCCGTCAGTACGACGGCCAGGACGAAGCCGGTCACGTATTCCTTGAGGCTGCCGACCGCTTCGGCGGTGTCGGAATGCGTGCTCATGGCAAAACTCCCATCAAGTACACGAAGGTAAAGACGCCGATCCAGACCACATCGAGGAAATGCCAGAACATCGACAGACACATCAGTCGGCGATGGTTCTCGGGAACGAGTCCGCGCTTGGCCGTTTGCACCATCAACGTGATGAGCCAGACGATGCCGAAGGTGACGTGCAGGCCGTGCGTGCCCACCAACGTGAAGAACGAGGACAGGAAGGCGCTGCGCTGGGGACCGGCGCCGTCATGAATGAAATGGGCGAATTCGCGCAGTTCCAGGAAGATGAAACCGGCGCCCAGCAGGCCGGTCGCGCCCAGCCAGACGAGCGTCGGGCGCAGCCGGTTTCGCTGCATCTGGAGCACGGCGAAGCCATAGGTGATGGACGACAGCAGCAGCAGCGACGTGTTGGTCGCCACCACCGGCAGATCGAACAACTCCGCTCCCGTCGGGCCCCCGGCATAGTTGCGACCGAGCACGGCGTAGACGGCGAACAGACAGGCAAAGACGAGGCAATCGCTCATCAAATACAGCCAGAAACCGAGCAGCGTGCCGTTTTCCGGGTGATGCTCGTGCGTCGTATAGAAATAAGGCTCCGCGACCGTCGCCGATGAGCCAGGGGTGGCGGTGGTCATATCAGACATGGTTGCTCAACATCCGGGTGCGAATGGCCTCCACGCGGATCACTTCGCCCGCGGGCAGGTGGTAGTCCCGGTCGTAATTGAAGGTATGAACGATGACGGCGACGAGCACGCCAAGGAAGGACGCGCCCGCGGGCAGCCACATGTGCCAGATCATCGAAAAACCGAACAGGGCGCTCAACACCGCGATCACGAATCCTGCGCCGGTGTTCTTCGGCATGTGGATGTCGATGAACCCCTGCTGCGGCCGCACGTACCCGTTGTTCTTCATGTCGGCCCAGGTATCGTTGTCGTGGACGACCGGCGTGAAGGCGAAGTTGTAGGCCGGCGGGGGCGACGACGTCGACCACTCGAGCGTACGGCCGTCCCAGGGATCACCGGTCGTGTCGCGCAGCGCGTCGCGACGCCGAAAGCTCACCACGAGCTGGATGAGGAACGCGAGAATTCCCAGAAAGATGAGCACGGCGCCGAAGGCGGCGATCTCGAACCAGATGCGCAGGGAGGGATCGTCGAAGTGGCTCAAGCGCCGCGTCACGCCCATCAGACCCAGCACGTACAACGGCATGAACGCAAAATAGAAACCGCTCAGCCACAGCCAGAACGAGCATTTGCCCCAGAACGGATCCAGCTTGTATCCGAACGCCTTCGGGAACCAGTAGGTGATCCCGGCCAGCATGCCGAACAACACGCCGCCGATGATGACGTTGTGAAAGTGGGCGACCAGAAACAGGCTGTTGTGCAGGGCGAAGTCGGCGGGAGGCACCGCGAGCAGCACGCCGGTCATGCCGCCGATCACGAAGGTGACCATGAAGCCCATCGTCCACAGCATCGGCAGCTCGAACCGGATGCGCCCGTGATACATGGTGAACAGCCAGTTGAACATCTTGGCGCCGGTGGGAATGGAGATGATCATCGTGGTGATGCCGAAGAAGGAGTTGACGCTGGCGCCGGAGCCCATGGTGAAGAAATGGTGCAGCCAGACCAGGTAGGAAAGCAGCGTGATCACCACCGTCGCGTACACCATGGAGGCGTAGCCGAACAAGCGCTTGCCGCTGAACGTGGACACGATTTCCGAATACACGCCGAACGCCGGCAGGATCAGGATATAGACCTCCGGGTGTCCCCAGATCCAGATCAGGTTCACGTACATCATGGCGTTGCCGCCGAGTTCGTTGGTGAAGAAGTTCGTGCCCGCATAGCGATCCAACGACAGCAGGGCGAGAACCGCCGTCAGCACCGGGAAGGCGGCGACGATGAGGATGTTGGTGCAGAGCGCCGTCCAGGTGAAGATCGGCATCTTCATGAGCGTCATGCCGGGCGCGCGCATCTTCACGATGGTCGCGATGAGATTGATGCCGGAGAGCAGCGTGCCGACACCGGCGATCTGCAGCGACCAGATGTAATAATCGACGCCCACATCGGGACTGAACGCGATGCCGGAGAGGGGTGGGTAGGCCAGCCAGCCGGTGCGTGCGAATTCCCCGACGAACAACGACATCATCACCAGGACGGCGCCGCAGGTGGTCATCCAGAAGCTGAAATTATTGAGGAACGGAAACGCCACATCGCGCGCGCCGATCTGCAGCGGCACCACGAAATTCATCAATCCGGTCACCAGCGGCATGGCCACGAAGAAAATCATGATGACGCCGTGCGCCGTGAACACCTGGTCGTAATGATGCGGCGGCAGAAAGCCCGCCGCGTCCCCGAAGGACATGGCCTGTTGCGCCCGCATCATGATGGCGTCGGAGAATCCGCGCAGCAGCATCACGAGCCCGAGAATGATGTACATGATCCCGATCTTCTTATGATCGATGCTCGTGATCCAATCGCGCCACAACACGCCCCACACTTGGGTATACGTGATGGCCCCGAGCATGGCGACACCGCCCAACGCGACCGCGACGAACGTCCACAGCAGAATCGGCTCATGAAACGGAATCGCATCCCAGGTGAGGCGGCCGAGAACGAGCTTGGTGAGACTAAATTGGTCTAGCATGAATGATCTTTTGTCAGCGTGCCCGGCGTCACGCACTGGTTGAGAATGGCGTCGTAGAGGCCCGGATCCACGGACGAGTAGAGGCGCACGGGATCGCGCTCGCTGGGTTTTACGAGCTCACGATAGACGTCGCCGCCGAGCGGCGAGCCCGCGTCGCGCGCGTGCTGCACCCAGCGCTCGAAGTCGGCGGCGCTCATGCCGCGGAACTTGAAATGCATGCCGGAAAAGCCGGCGCCGCTGTAGTTGGCGGAGAAGCCTTCGTAGGCGCCCGGATGATTGATGACGGCGTTCAATTCCGTCTGCATGCCGGGCATCGCATAGATCTGTCCCGCCAGTGCCGGGATGAAGAACGAGTTCATCACCGAGGACGCGGTGATCTTGAAGCGGATCGGGACATCGACCGGAGCGGCAAGCTCATTGACGAAGGCGACCCCCAAGTCCGGATAAATGAACAGCCACTTCCAGTCGAGCGCGACCACTTCGACGGTCAGGGGCTTCGTCCCGGCCGGCACGTTGCGGTGCGCCGAGAGTTCCCGGAGCGGCCGATAAGGGTCCAGCGTATGGGTGCTGATCCAGGTCACGGCCCCCAATGCGATGATGATGAGGAGCGGCGCGGCCCAGATCAGCAATTCGAGCCCCGTGGAGTGGTCCCAGTCCGGCTGGTAGGTGGCGGTGCGATTGGACTGCCGGTAGCGCCACGCGAAGATCAGCGTCAGCGCGATGACCGGAACGACGATCAGCAGCATCAAGATCGTCGAGACGACGATGAGGTGTCCTTGCTGCGCAGCGACATCGCCTGCCGGATGCAGGACGACCAAGTCGCAGCCCGACATCAGGACGGTCGTGGCGGGCAGCACGCCGCGAATTATTTTGAAAGTGGCCATAGGGACCCTATGCTATGCCCAACGTCGGATCAACGGCATTGGACGTTTTGTCCTATCGCTTTGAACCAAGGTTGGTGCGACTCTATAGCGGCTTGGATCAGAGTACCACTCGAACTGATGAAAATATGTCCAACGTAGATCAACACCCCGGCAAACCAGCGGCGCAGTCATTCGGACGGGATGTGCGGCGCGTTAACACGGACCACTCGAAGATCGCGCCCGGCGAGATCGCGATCGGCGTCATCATCGGGCGCGCGTCGGAGAACTTCGACTTCTTCGTCTACGGCATCGCGTCCGTGCTGGTCTTCCCATCGGTGTTCTTCCCGTTCGCCAAGGAACTCGAGGGAACGCTGTATGCGTTCGTGCTGTTCGCCTTCGCCTTCGTGGCGCGGCCCATCGGCTCCGTCGTGTTCATGTCGCTGCAACGCCGCTACGGGCGCGAGAGCAAGTTGACGATCGCCCTGTTCCTGCTCGGCGTGTCGACCGCGGGGATCGCGTTTCTGCCGGGCTACGCCAGCCTCGGGCCGACGTCGATCGTGTTGCTGTCGATTTTTCGCGTCGGACAGGGGATTGCCGTGGGCGGATCCTGGGATGGATTGCCGTCGCTCCTGGCCCTCAATGCGCCCGCGAACCGCCGCGGTTGGTATGCGATGCTGGGTCAGTTGGGCGCCCCGATCGGATTCATCATCGCAGCAGGCTTGTTCGCCTACCTGTACGCCAATCTGGCGACGGACGATTTTCTCGAGTGGGGCTGGCGGTATCCTTTCTATGTCGCCTTCGCCATCAACGTGGTGGCGCTGTTCGCGCGCCTGCGGCTCGTATCCACGAACGAATACTCCCGCCTGTTGGACGAGCGCGAACTCGAACCCACGAGTGTGGTCGAAATGGCTCGATCCCAGGGGTCGACGATGCTCATCGGTGCGTTCGCCGCGCTCGCCAGCTATGCGCTGTTCCATCTGGTCACCATTTTCCCGCTGTCCTGGATCCGTCTGTATTCGACGCAATCGATCAGCGAGTTCCTGGTCGTGCAGATGATCGGAGCGGGGCTCGCGGCCATCGGCATCGTCGCCTCGGGCAAGATCGCCGACCGCGTCGGGCGCCGCACCACCCTGGGCACGTTGGCGGTGCTCATCGCCGTGTTCAGCGGCTTCGCACCGACCTTGTTGGGCGGCGGCCGCGTGGGTCAGGATATCTTCATCCTCCTGGGCTTCAGCCTGCTGGGCCTCTCGTATGGACAGGCGGCCGGCGCGGTGACGTCGAATTTCGAGGCCAAGTATCGTTACACCGGCGCCGCGCTCACCTCGGATCTGGCCTGGCTGATCGGCGCCGCGTTCGCGCCCCTGGTGGCGCTTGGGCTCTCTGCGCACTTTGGACTGGGCTACGTCAGCGTCTACCTGCTGTCCGGCGCCGCGTGCACGTTGGCGGCGCTCAGTGTCAACCGGGCATTGGAGATCCGCGACTGACGCAGTGCAGTGTCCGCCCCTGCCGCGGCGCGGCGCATAATCATTGCAAATATGTATAGTACAATGTTGTATCGTGCAACCTTGTATTATATAATTTTAATGTGGTCACCCATCGCACCCGCCTGCTCACATGGATCTGCGCACTCTGTCTGAGCGCCTGCGCCAGCATGACGGCGGTCAAGCCCGTAGCTTCCAAGCTGCAGGCGAACGATCTGGATGCCGGCGGCGATATCGAGGGCGCCGCAACCACCGCCTGGCCCGATGCGGCATGGTGGCGGCTCTACGGCGATCCGCAATTGAACCGGCTCATCGAGGAGGCCGTGGCGGGGAGTCCGCGAATCGCCGCCGCGCAGGCGCGGATCCGGGTCGCGCAGGGCATGGCGAGCATCAGCGACGCTGCGCTGCAGCCCTCGATCGAGGGCGGCGCGGACATCGACCGTACCCGGTTCTCGCATGATTACTACATTCCCGAAGACATCAACGGGCATTACCTCTTCCGGCCCGTCTGGAACAACAGCGCGGGACTGACGCTGGCGTACAGCTTCGATTTCTGGGGCCGCGATCGCGCGGCGCTCGAGGCCTCGCTGGGCCAGGTGAAGGTGAGCGAATACGAGGCGCAGAACGCGCGTCTGACCCTGCAAGGCACGGTGATTCGAACCTACGCGGAGCTCGAGTACGCGTATGAGATCGAGGATCACGAGAGGGCCATCCTGGACGCCGAGAAACAGACGCTCGATCTCGCGGCGCGCCGTCTGCAGGCTGGACTCGGCACCGAACTCGAGATCCAGCAGGCGAGGAACGCCGTGGCGGCCACCGAGGCGCAGCTCGAGGAGGTCGCGAACCACAGGGTGCTCCTGCGTCATCAGCTGGCGGCGCTCGGTGGCAGGGGACCCGGCGCGGGCGATGCGATCACCCGGCCTGCGATGATCCTGAACCAGGTCGTCGGCCTGCCCAGCCGGATTCCCGCCGAGCTCATCGGCCGCCGGCCCGACGTGCAGGCGGAGCGGTGGCGCGTGGAGGTCGCGGCCAAGCAGATCGTGGTCGCCAAGGCGGCCTTCTATCCGAACGTCGACCTGAAGGCTTCGTTGGGTCTCGTGGGAATCGGTTTCGGACAGCTGTTGAGTGCGTCGGCGGTCAGCTCGTCGATCGGGCCCGCCGTCACGTTGCCGATTTTCGAAGGCGGGAAGCTGCGCGCGGGCTTGGATGTTCGGACATCGCAGTACGACCTGGCGGTCGACGCCTATAACGCGGCCGTCATCGAAGCGCTGCGCCAGGTCGCCGACGGCATCAGCCATCTGGCGTCGCTCGAAACGCTGCGGCAGCGGCGCGCGCAGACCCTGAGCTATGCAAATCGGGCGCACGAGCTGGCGGTCATCGCGTTTCGCGCCGGCCTGACGGATTACAACAATGTCTTGAGTACGGAGGACGCCTTGAACCGCGCACAAACTCTCATCGCAGAAATTGGCTTGCAGCAGATCACCAGCATGTCCGCGCTCAACGAAGCATTGGGCGGCGGCCTCCAGGTCTCCCCATGAAAGTCAAAACGCCGTCCGCGAAAGTGCCCGTCGGCGGCGACACGCTGCAGTTGGAACGCCTCATCCGGCGGCTGACGGACCGCGTCCCGGGCTATCCCTACGATCTTGCGCTGGCCGCGCGCTTGTCGGGGCAGCTGGAGAAGCGCACCGCCGAGGCGGCCAATGCCGTCCTGCGTCCGCTCGATCTGACGTATGTGCTGTATCAGTCGATGATGATCATCTACGGCGGCGAGCAGGGCTCGATTGCGCCGGGCGAGATTGCGCAACTGACCGGCGAGCGCCCCAACAACGTGACCCACATCTGCAATGAACTCGAGGAGCGTCAGTTGATCACGCGCACGCCGGAGTCGGAGGATCGACGCCGCGTGAAGGTCGCGCTGACGACGGCAGGCCGGCGCTTGCTCGAGAAGGCACAACCTCTCATCTGGGCGACGTGGAGGCAGCGTTTCAACGGCTTTTCCGCGGCCGAACTGAAGCTCATGCCGATGCTCCTGCGCCGCCAGATCGAGAACATCGATAGAGCCGACGTGACCAATCCGTGAGCCTGGTCCGCGCACCGCGTCTTTCCTGGCCGCAATGGCTGCGAGTGGAGGCGTCCAATGGCCTGTTCGTGCTGCGTACCGTGGTGGGGATGCTGCTGGCGCTCGCCATCGCCCTCCGGCTCGATTTGAGCACGCCGGGAAGTGCCGCGGTGACGGTCTCGATCATCGCCCTGCCGCAGGCCGGCATGGTGCTGGAGAAGAGCTTCTATCGGTTGCTCGGGACACTGCTGGGCGCGGTCGTGACCCTGATTCTGTTGGCAAACCTCGTGCAGCATCGCGACACCTTCATCCTCGCCGTCGCGGTGTGGATCGGGCTGTGCACGGCGGCATCCACGTGGTTCCGTGGCTTCCAGGCCTATGGCTGGCTGCTGTGCGGCTACACCACGTGCTTGATCGGATTTCCGGCATTCATGGATGCGCCGCATGCCTTCGACATTGCTGTGGATCGGGTCACGATCGTCAGCGTGGGAATCGTGAGCGCGGGGTTCGTCAATGCCGTCATCCTGCCGCTGCGATCGACCACCTCCCTGGTCCAGGTGGTGCGTCGCAGCTTCGTCGATTTCAGCGCATTCCTGGAGGCCGCCACGCACGCAGGAGACGGCGCCCGCATCCGACGCGCACAGCATCAGTTCTCGAGAGACCTGGCCAACCTCGAGACCATTCGGGCGTCGAGCGTCTTCGAGGATCCGTCCACCCGAATCCGCAGCCGGAGACTGTTCGGCTTCATCGGCGGCTTCATGTTCGCGAGCAGCCGGCTGCATCTCTTGCACCGGCAGTTGGACTCGCTGCAGTCGGGCGGCCGCAGCGCCGTCTTGTCGGCCGTCGCTCCGGTATTGAACTCATTCCGGGGCGCCGTGCTCGTCAATGGCCGCGTACCCACGAACGCTCTGGAGGCTGCACCGGTGGTGGGCCAGTTGGACGATCTGCTGAAGCAGCTGCCGGCGTTGGACACGGACCGGCCGGAACTGGTTCACGGCGATGCCCGGACCGCCACGGCGTTCGCGAGCACCCGGTTTCTGCTGCAGGAATCCGTGCAGGCGGCGCGCAATCTTGCCGCTCTGTATGCCGATCTGTATTCCGTGCGCAGCGGCGGACTGAGCCTGCCTTACGCGCGTCCGCGCTTTCACTCAGACGCGGTGCAGGCGGCCATCTCCGGGGCGCGCGCGGCGCTGCTGGTCATCGTGACGTGCGCGTTCTGGATTGCGAGTTCCTGGCCGGAGGGGTTTTCGATGACGTTCCTTGCCGTGGTCGGTTGCGCGCTGTTCTCCTCGGCGCCGAATCCCGCGCGCGCGGCACTGCAGATGTGCAAGGGCTTCGTGATCGGATTCCCCGCGCTGATCGCGTGCTACACCTGGGTGCTGCCCGCGGCGGGCGACTTCGACATGCTGGCGCTGGGGTTGCTGCCGTTCCTGGTGTTCGGGGCATGGTTGATGACGCGGCCCGGCCAAATGCTCGCCGGCAGCGGCTACTTTCTGTTTTTTTTGACGGGCCTCGGTCTCACGGGTCTGATGAGTTACGACTTTGTCGGCATGTTCAACAACGTCCTGGGACTGCTGTTCGGCATCGTCGTGTCCACCCTGAGCCTGGCCGTCATCGTGCCGGCCGATCGATCCTGGCGGCCGCAGCGGGCGAAACAGCTGCTGCTGAGCAGCTTGGCGATGGCACGCAACGAACCGTTGGCGGGCCTGCAGTCGCGCTTCGAGAGCCGCGTGCGCGACCTGACCGTCCAGCTGATCGCGCTTCGCCCCGCGGGGACCAGTCCCGACGCTGACGAGTCGCTCGGACTCGTCATCCTCGAGATGGGGGATGCCATCATCCGCTTGCGAGGCGCCTCCGCCCGGCTTGACGATGCGGCGGCGGCTCAGATCGCCCGATGGAGCGCCTCACTCGTCGAGGCGGTCTCGCATCAGGATCCGCCCGCCTTGACCGCACTCGATGCGCAGCTCGCAGCCTTCCATGAAAGCGCGATGTCCGGGAAGGATGGTGTCGTCGCCGTGTCATTGGGGGACGAGGAGAAGGTCTCGTTGCTGGTGGCGCTCGGCACGCTGCGTCTCGCGATCGAGGACTTCCTGGGCGAGGTGCCGCATGCCGCGTGAGCTCGATGTTCTGGGTGTCTACGTTCCATCCCTGCTCGTGGCGCTCATCGTCACGATGCCCATTTACTGGTTGCTCGATGGTGCGCTCGCGCGCGCCGGCCTGTACCGCTGGGTGTGGCATATCGATTTATTTCGCATGTGTTTATTCATCATCATGTTCGGCGCCCTCGGCATCTATCTCTATCGTTGATGCGCCGCGCCGCGACCTGGAAAGATCATGTTACAGAGCCTGCTTAGAATCATCCTGACGTTGGTCATCGTGGCCGTGGCCTCGATCGTGGGATACACGCTGTGGATACGCTACATGGATGCGCCGTGGACCCGCGACGGCCGCGTCAGGGCCGACGTGATCTCGGTGGCCCCCGACGTGGCGGGGATCGTCACCAGCGTGGCGGTGGTGGACAACCAGGAGGTGCAAAAGGGCGACGTGTTGTTCACGGTCGATGAGGCGCGCTACCGGGTGGCGCTCACCCAGGCTCAGGCGACGCTGGAAGGCGCCCGCATGGAGGCCGCCCTCAAGCGCGACGAGGCGCAACGTCGTGCCTCGCTCGATGCCGTCGTGGTCTCGAGCGAGAATCAGCAGGCGTCCAAATCGGCCGCCAGCACCGCCGCCGCCCGGGTCGAGTTCGCCCAGAGTGTGGTGGCGGGCGCGCAATTGAATCTCGAGCGCACGAAGGTGCTCGCACCGGAGGACGGCTACGTGGTCAACCTCAACGTGCACCCGGGCGACTATGCGGTCGTCGGTCATCCCCTGATCGCGGTCGTCAATCGACATTCGTTTCGGATCGAAGCCTATTTCGAAGAGACGAAACTCCCGCGGGTGCACCCCGGCGATGTGGCGGAGCTGCGACTGCTCGGCAGCGACATCAAGTTATCGGGTCATGTCGAGGGACTGGCCCGGGCCATCTCCGAGCCCGATGTCGCGGGGTTGTTGTCGAATGTGAATCCGACGTTCCACTGGGTCCGCCTCGCACAACGCATACCGGTCCGCATCGGCATCGACGCCGTGCCGGCGGGCGTCGTGCTGACGTCCGGCATGACGTGCACCGTAATCGTCCGGCCCGTGCCGGTCGTCCGGCCCGCACCTGGCACGCCGGCGGCGCCCGGCACGCCCGCCGCAAAGGTTCTTCCGTGAGCCGGCCCTACCAGCTGTAGGCAAGCGACAAGGCCAGCACGCGCTGGGTGGTCGTTTTCGTGATGGGGCTGTCTCTCGCGCTGCCCAGCAACCGGTCGATGGCGGCATCGACATTGACCAGCCAATGCTCGGTCACGAAGGTCGTCGCGCTGAACCCGAAGCCCGCGGCGGTGAGTCCGCCGTGCGCGTCATACGCGTCGTAGCCGGAGGAGGCCGTCTGGGCGGCCGTCACCCCGAACACCTTTTCCGTATATCGTCGGTCCGAGAAGGTGATCGACGGTCCGGCGAACATGATCAATCGCTTCGAGCTTCCGGGCAGGGGCATGTAGGCCTCGACATCGCCCTGCATCCCGTCGGCGCCGCCGATGATCTGGCGCACGTCCGCGCGCAGCACCAGGGGAAAGTCCTTCGAGATGACGTAGGACCCGAACATCTTGAAGAGAGGCGCGCGCGCGATGTCGTTCAAACCGTGCAGGTTGCCGACGTCGTCCGACACTCGTCGTCCCAGATCGTAGCCGAGGGCGATGCCCGCCCGATACTGAGGGCCGCTGAAGACATTGACCCCCAGGCCTTCCCCGATGGAGGCGAAGGCAATGTCGCGGTAGCGAATGTTGATGACCGGTCCCACTTGAGTCCGGGTGAGCGGCGAGCCATCGTAGAGCGGCTTGTGCTCCACGCCCACACCGAGCACATCGCGCCAGTCGGGAATGTCCGGCTGGAATAGTTTTTCGAGCACGATCCCGCTGGAGTACTGCCATTCCTGGAGCGGCGAGGGCGTCTGGGCGAAGCTCGGTGCGCTCGCGCCGATCCCGAGAGCTGCGATGAGCATCAGTGGACGGGCTAGGTTGATCGAGACCGCGGGGTGGCGGGTCTGGCGGTTGCGGTCATGCATGGAGCAACGATTGTACGGGGGAATGTCATCCGCTCGAGAATAAATTTGGTGCGACGCAGCAGGGGCGGTGCCGCCCGAGGGGCATCGTTGATGGTCACGGACTCATGAGGCGTCAGCCGGCTGCGTCCGGGCTCCGGGATCTATAAAATGTGGGATCGTCCTGTGCGAGTCGTTTCAGGGCGGCGTCGGTTGCCAACTTTCCAAAATTGCAGTTTTCAGGGGTACAGACAATGAGTATGGACGATCTTCCGCCAGCCGGAGCACGGCCGCAAATACCGGGTGCGATCGCGATGCATGCGCCGCCGCTGTTCCGTACGGAAATGGACATTGCCGATTGCGAGGTCGATGGCCGGTTGCCCGCGGATCTCAGCGGTGCGTTCTATCGTGTGGGACCCGACGCCCAGTACCCGCTTGCGCCGGGCAACATCCCCTTCGACGGCGAAGGCCATGCCAGCATGTTTCGTTTCAAGGATGGCCACGTCAGCTACAAGAGCCGCTACGTCCGCAATCAACGCTACATGGCGCAGGCCGAAGCGCATCGCATTCTCTTTCCGATGTATCGCAACCCGCATCTCGACGATCCCAGCGTCAAGGGATTGACCCGCGGCACGTCCAATACCCACATTATCACCTACGACGGGAAGCTGCTGGCATTCAAGGAGGACAGCCCGCCGGTCGCCATGAATCCGCTCACCCTCGAGACGATCGATCCGGTCTACACGTTCGACGGTCAGCTGGAAAGCAAGACATTCACCGCGCATCCGAAGATAGATTCGGAGAACGGCAATTTGATCGCGTTCGGATATGAAGCGAAGGGTTTCAACACGGATGACGTCAACGTGTTCGAGTACACCCCGCAGGGCAGGAAGATCTGGAGCGCCTGGATCAAGGTGCCGTATATCGGGATGATCCACGACTTTGCGGTGACACGCCGGCATGTGATCTTCCTGGTCATCCCGCTCGCGATCGATCTCGAGCAGATGCAGCGCGGAGGCATCCATTGGTCTTGGGATGGCTCCAAGCCGACGTATTTCGGCGTCATGCGCCGCGGCGGGGACGGGTCGGACATCCGCTGGTTCAAGGGCCCCGAGCGCAGCGCCACGCATGTCATGGGTGCGTTCGAGGACGGCGAGAAGATCTACGTCGACATGGAAATGTCGGCCTATAACCCGTTTCCCTTCATGCCGATGCGCGACGGTGTGCGTTGGGATCCCGTGAAGGGGGCGAGCCATATCACGCGACTGTCCGTCGACTTGTCCGACAAGAGCCTGACATCCTATTCGATGGAGCCGCTGTACCCCCACGTCGGCGCGCTCCCGCGCCAGGATGATCGCTACCACACGGTGCCTTACCGCATCGGCTTCCTGCCGTGTCCGGATCCCACCCCCGCGGCCGGCAAACCGGCCAATGCGGGCTATGCGCGATTCGACAACCAAACCCGCGCGACACAATTCTTCGACGCTGGACCGGGAACCCTGCTGGCGGAAGCGTGCTTCGCGCCCCGCAGCAAGAACGCACCGGAGGGCCACGGCTACTTGATGGGTGTGGCCACACGCCAGCATGAGAATGGGCGCTGCGACCTCATCATTCTCGATGCCGAGCATCTCGATGCTGGGCCGGTCGCCACGGTCCGTCTACCCGGCCGCATCGCCGGCCAGATCCATGGGTGGTGGACTGCGGAGGAGCAGCTACCGACCGGTTGAACCATGGCGGGCGCGGGCCTCGTTCAGAAGCGTTTCCAATTTGCGGTCCTGGCCGTAGATGTCATTGAAAAAGAGAACCGGGCCCGCTTCCGTCGCCTGCGCCGTGCCGTAGAGAACCATCACGCGGATCGGGGTCCGCAGCTCCACCCGGAAGGAGTCCGGCCCCTGCTGCATGGCGGCGTCGATGCGTGCGGTGTCCCACACGCCGTCGGCGTTGCGCAGCACGAAGGCGGCGAGGGCGACCGGGTCGCTGACGCGGATGCAACCATGGCTGAAAGCCCGGTTCGACCGTAGGAACAACTGGTGCTCGGGAGTCGAATGCAGGTAGACATCGTGCACGTTCGGAAACATGAACTTGATGAGACCCAAGGCGTTGTCCGCGCCGGGCCGTTGACGCAGCCGCGCCTCGCCACTCGTCAACGCCGCCAACGCCGCGGCATCGGGCGGCAGCGCGGGGCTCTCGTCGCTCGCGCCACGGACGATCTCGAGATTGTTTTTCTGTAGATAGCCCGGGTTTTTGTGCAGCTTCGGCAGCATTTCGCGCAGCGTGATGCTGCGCGGGACGTCCCAATAGGGCCTGAAGATCACATAGCGCATCTCGGCCAAGAACACCGGCGTCTGCTTGCGCGGATACGCCTGCCCGACGATCACGTCCATTTGCATGATGCTGGCGGCCCGGTCTTCGACCGTCTGAAACGCGAACAGCCTGAATTGCGGGATGTTGACGATGATCGGCGGGGTGTCGAACGGCGGGAGCCAACGCCACCGTTCCAACGTCAGCTTGATCTGTTCGACAGGCACCGTGAGCGGTGTAGCGAGCAGGGCGGCGAGCCGGCTGTCGAGGATTCCATCGGCGGCCAAACCGTGGCGGGACTGAAAGCGTTTGAGCGCGCCGACCAGTGCGGCGTCCAGTATTGGGTCCGTGGCCGGCGCGGCAACGGCCGCCGGCAGATCGCCCAAGGCCGTGAGCAGCCGGCGCAGCGCCGGCGCTCCTGCATACCCGTCCCCGACATGGAGCTTGCGACCGGCGGTGCCCGGAATGGCCGTCAAGGTGGGATCGCCCTGCAGCGCTGCGTATTTCGCGAGTGCTGCCTTGAGCAGGCCGTAGTGAAGAAACCGTGGCTCCACGGCGTTGAGCGAGCCTCTGACGTCAACGGAGGACGCGAGGGACACGACCGACGTCATGACGTCCAGATCCTTGCGCGGCTCGTCGAGCTCGAACCCCGCGGCGCGCGGATCGACACGACCGTAGTGCAGGTGCGAGATGAAGCGGACGGTCGCCCGGGACAGCAACGCATCGAAGGCTGCCCAGTCCGCGGGTGTGGAGGCGCTCGACAAGCGGCCGGCCTCTGCGGCCAGCAGATCCGCCCCATAATCTGCGGGTTCCAGGCCCCAGGCGTCGGCCGTCTGCAATAGCGCGATGAGTTGCCGGGCCTGACCCGTCAATTGGCCGGCCGCACTCCACAGGAGCGCCGCGCCAGGCCGGGTGTAGAGCGAGTGCAATATCGGGTCTTCGTCCGCTGCATCGATGCCTGGAACCGCATCGCCCGCGATGGCGCGGGCGGGATGCATTTGCAGGGTCACTACGATCATGGTCATGACCCACACCAGAGAGCGCATGCTCAGGAGCAATCGGTAATTTCGCATCGATGGATACTCTTCAATGG
This sequence comes from Gammaproteobacteria bacterium, assembly GCA_003164785.1. Taxonomy (GTDB): domain Bacteria; phylum Pseudomonadota; class Gammaproteobacteria; order Steroidobacterales; family Steroidobacteraceae; genus Bog-1198. Next base: position 233,568 of record PLUE01000037.1, read on the forward strand.
GTATGGCAGACCGGACGGGTCAGGCCCGCGGGAGTGCGGGAGTGGAGCACGCGGGCATAAACCAACGCCGCATCTGCCGCATCGGGAATACTACCTAGAGCACGTTCCGCGCGCTGCACGATTTGTCATCGAATGATTTTGTGCCGGCGGAAGTGCTAAGGTGGACGCCGAAACAGCACATGAACACGAAAATCGCCAGCATCATTGCCACGATCCGGCAACTCGAGGGCGATCTCGAGGCGGAGTTGGCGCACCGCCGCCTGGAACTCGCGTACACCGTGGATCACGGCAAGGTGGTGTTCACGGAACACGTTCTCAAGCATCATAAGCAGCTGAGAAGTCCCTGGCTCGGCTACCTTCTCGAGGCGCGACCGTTGATCGTGCTCACGGCGCCGCTCATCTACTCGATGGTGATCCCCTTCGCGCTGCTCGATGCCTTCGTGAGCGCCTATCAGCTCGTCTGCTTTCCGGTGTACGGCATACCCGTCGTTCGGCGCCGGGATTACCTGATATTCGATCGCAGCCAGCTCGCGTATCTGAACTTGTTCGAAAGATTCAACTGCTCCTTCTGTTCGTACGGGAACGGCGTCATCAGTTACGTGCGCGAGGTTGCCGGCCGCACGGAGCAGTACTGGTGTCCCATCAAGCACTCGCGGCGAATCGTGGGAGCTCACGATCGGTATAACGCCTTCGCGGATTACGGCGATGCGGAGGCCTACAACCAAGAGCTCGTGGAGCTGCGCAAGAAATTGAACAGCGGAGAGTGACATGCATGCGATGGTCCTGAGACAGCATGGGCTGCCGCTCGAGTGGACGGAACTTCCCGATCGACCACCCGCGCAGGGCGAAGTGCGTGTCAGTGTCCTCGCCTGCGGGGTGTGCCGGACGGATCTGCACGTCATCGACAACGAACTCCCCGATATCCGGTTGCCGCGCATCCTGGGTCATGAAATCGTCGGCCGGATCGATGCCATCGGCGTCGGCGTCGAAGGCCTCGAAATCGGCGAGCGCGTGGGGATCCCGTGGCTCGGACATACCTGCGGGACATGCGCCTATTGCCGGATGAAGCGCGAGAACCTGTGCGACCGGCCGCTGTTCACCGGTTACACCCGCGATGGCGGTTACGCGACCGCCGCGATCGCCGATGCGCGATTCGCGTTTCCGCTGGGTGAGACCGGTGAGGACGTGGCGCTGGCGCCGTTGCTCTGCGCCGGGCTCATCGGGTGGCGCTCGCTGGTCATGGCCGGCGACGGCAAGTCCTTGGGACTATATGGCTTCGGCGCGGCCGCGCACATCATCGCGCAGGTGGCGAGGTGGCAGGGTCGTGATGTGTTCGCCTTCACGAGGCCGGGCGACGTCGACACGCAGCGGTTCGCGACGAGTCTGGGGGCGGTCTGGGCCGGCGGCTCGGACCAGATGCCGCCCGAGCGGCTGGACGCCGCGATCATCTTCGCCGCGAGCGGCGATCTCGTGCCGTTGGCTCTGCAGGCGGTGCGAAAGGGCGGCCGCGTCGTTTGCGCCGGCATTCACATGAGCGACATCCCGTCGTTCGCGTACCGCCTGCTGTGGGAAGAGCGCGAATTGCTGTCGGTCGCCAATCTGACCCGCCAGGATGGCATCGACTTCCTGCGTCTGGCCCCCGAGGCCGGCATCGTCACGCGCACGACGCGGTATCCGCTGCGGCAGGCCAACCAAGCGCTCGCGGATCTGCGAGGCGGCCGGTTCGACGGCGCGGCTGTGCTCGTCCCGTGACGCCGGACGCCCCTGCGCTGCTCGGTCCGGAGGGTTGGCTGCTGCTGGCATCCGCGGCGTTCCTATGCGGCGGGATCGCACGGCGAGCGAGACCCTACCGACCGCTGCTGCGGGGGGCGGCGCTGCTGCTGGCGCTCACCGCCTTATATCCGCGTCACGACAATCGATTGGCCCACGCCGTGTTCGGAGCGGATGCGGGCGTGCAGAACGTCGTGACCGATTGCTTTGGCGTGGCATGGTGGATCGTGGGAGCATGGCTGCTCAAAGGATCGCTCGATCTGGTCTTGAGCCGGACGCTGTTCCCCAACGACAATCAGCCGCACTCCCGGCGTTTGTTCGCGGACCTCGCATCCGGGTTCATCTATGTCATCGCCGTGATCGGGATCATGGACACGGTGCTCAAGGTGCCGATCACGACGGTGCTGGCGACGTCGGGCGTCCTGGCCATCGTGCTGGGATTGGCGCTGCAAAACACCCTCGCGGACGTGTTCTCCGGCCTTGCGCTCAACATCGAACGGCCCTTCCGCGCGGGAGAGTGGATCACGGTCAACACGCTCGCGGAAGGGCGTGTGTTGGAGATCAACTGGCGGGCCACCCGCATCCGCACCGCCTCGAATGATCTGATCGTCATTCCCAACAGCGTGATCGCCAAAGCCGTCGTCACGACCCACCGGCATTTCAACGAACCTTTGTGGCAGACGGTGTCGCTTTCCGTCGATCACACGGTGCCGACGCGGCAGGTCATCGATGTCCTGCAGAGCGCCGCCCTCGGCAGTCCCGGAATGCCGGCGGGCAGCGTGCCGCAGGCCACTGCGCGCGCCTTCGTGGGCGAACTCGTCGCGTATGACCTGACTTTCGCCATCGATGATTTCGCCAACGTGCCGATCGTTCAATCCGCCGTGATCGAACGTGTGGCGGATGCGCTGGTCAAGCGGGGCATTCGAATCGGGCACGCGGTGACGGACGTGCGTCTCGTCGAGACTCCCGTCGAGCCCCACGCCCCCCCGACACCCGCGTGAGCCTGCGGGCGTGCGGGACGATTATCCGGTGCGAGATCATGGCGCCGGTATAATTCATCGTCAATCCGGCGCTCAGGGGTCTTTACCGATGTTTTTCAATCGTTTACCGACTTATTCATTGACTTTCCCTCAACTCTTGGCGTCGCGGGAAACCCGATGAATCTCCTGTCACGCTTTTTTCGGCCCGCGGCACCGACCCCACCTCCGACAAAGACCCTGGAACAGCGCATCGAAGACCTGAGCGCGGGCTCGCCCGACCTGATCCGGCGCACGGCCCTCGGTGCGGGTGACGAGGCGCTGAGAACGGCCGCGATCCAGCAACTGCCGGATGGCGCAGATCTACGAATGCTCGCCGGGCTCTCCGCACAAGCGGGCCGGCCGGCGCCTGGTCCCCCCACGGAACTGGCGGCCCAAGCGCGCCTCGCTCGCCTCATCGATTCGGGATCGATCGACCTGAACGAGTTCTGTGGCCAGATCGTCGATCGCTCGCTGCTGTTCGCGGTCGTCGCCCGATGCCAGAGCCCGGGGCCTCTGACGCGGGCGTTGTCGTCCATCAGCGATCCGGCCGTCATCGGCGGTCTGGTCACGGGCAGCCCCTCCAGCCGGCTGCGCCAGCTCGCCGCGGAGCGGATCGATGATCCGGAGCAACTGAAGGAGTTGGTCAAGCAGGTCCGCAACAAGGACAAGAATGTCTACAAGATTCTCAAACAGAAGTGCGATGTGCTGGCCGCGCAGGAACGGAGCGCCGCCCAACGCGTCGCCGCGGCGGTCGACCTGTGCGCATCGCTCGAACGCCATGGTTCACGGAGCCACGATGCGTCTTATGCGGCGACCCTCGAGCGGCTGCGCCAACAGTGGTGCGCGCTGCCGACGCCGCCCCAGGAACTCGAGCAGCGCGTGCAACGAGCGATCGAGCACGGCAGGTCGGTGATCGCGGCGCACGCGCAACAGGTGGCCGAACAAGCCGAGCGTCGCGCGGCGGAACTCACCGCGGAAGCGGCCGCCCGGGACCTGCGGGCGCGGGCGATGCAAGCAGCCGAGGAGGTGGCGGCGGTGCAGAGCGACGCCGAGACGCGGCAGCGGTTGGAGGCCGCCGCGGCCACCGAGGCGGAGCACCGGGCGCGTGCCGAGAGGCGCGCCGCCGAGGATCAGGCCTACCGGCAGGTCGACGGCCTGATTCGTCGAGCGAATGGCGCGCTCGCCGAGGGTGACACGAAACGAGCGGCCGGCATCCGCCGCGCGCTCGATGAGAAATTGACCACGGCCCCCATCCTGCCGCCCCATCTGGCGCGGCACCTGCAGCAGCTCGACGACAAACTGAACGAATTGAAGCAGTGGAAGGATTATGCCGTCGCGCCCAAGCGCATCGAGCTGATCGAGGAAATGGAATCCCTCATCGGATCGGAGCAAGAGGCCAAGGCGCTGGCCGAGCGGATCAAGGGCTTGCAGCAGGAATGGCGAACCATCAGCCAGGGGATCGTCAGCGAGGCGCCGGCGGAATGGGAGCGGTTTCATCAGGCGTCCCAGACGGCCTATCAGCCGTGTCGCGTGTATTTCGAGGCGCAGACCAAGCTGCGTCAGGAGAATCTGGAAGGTCGCAAGACGATTCTCGAGCGCCTGCAGGCCGTCGAAGCACGCCACGATGAGGAGAGCCCGGACTGGCGGTTGCTCACGGGCGTATTGCGCGAAGCGCCGCTGGAATGGCGGCGGTATGCGCCGGTCGATCGGGATGCCGGTCGCGCCGCGCAAGTCGAATTCGATGCATCGATGACGCGACTGCACTCGAAGCTCGACGCCTGGTTCGCCGGCAACGTGCAGGACAAGCAATCCCTCATCACGCAGGCGCGCGCATTGCTCACCCAGGAGGATAGCCGTGAGGCGATCGACGCGGTGAAGCGCTTGCAGCTCGCCTGGAAGGCGAGCGGTCCGGCGCCGCGCGACCAGGACCGGTCGCTATGGAGCGAATTTCGCGAGCTCTGCGATGCGGTTTTTGCAAGGCGTCAGCAGGCCTATAGCGACTACGCCGCCGGCCTCGAGGCCAACAAACTGAAGGCATTGGCATTGTGCGAGGAGGCGGAGCGGATTGCCGCCTCCTCGGGAAGCGCGCTGATCGAGGGAGCCGCCCGCATTGCGCAGTGGCGTGCCGATTTCGAGGCGCTGGGCGAAATGCCGCGCGCCGATGCCCGGGCCATCCAGGCGCGGTTCGAGCGCGCCGTCGAACTCAGCCATACGCAGCGGGCGCGCCAGCTTGCCCGCGATGCGCAGCAGTCCTTCGCTGATCTCTTCCAGGCCGCTCGACGCGTTCGGGCCTACGCGTGGGCCGTGGCCACGCACGCGGAGGAGGACGAGCAGGGCAAGTTGAAAGAGAACGCCGAGCGCTTCATGGCGAGCGTTGCGCACTGGCCAAAAGGGGGGCAACCCGCCATCGAGCAGGCGTTGGCGAGTGCGGGTGCGATCGCCGCTGCCGATCAAGACATACGTGAAAAGGCGTTGAGAACACTTTGTATTCGCTGCGAAATTTACAGTGAAACGCCGACGCCGCCGGAAGACGAGGCGCTGCGGCGCGCCTACCAGGTCCAGCGGCTGATGGACGGCCTGGGCCAGGGCGTTCGTGCCGACAAGGTGAGTTCGGAGGCGCTGGCGCTCGAATGGGTCGGATTGGGCGGCGTATCTCCCCTCGTGCAAGCACGGCTCGAGGAACGATTCATGCGATGTTGGGAACGGATCGCAACGGCGGTGTGAAGGCACTGACCGCTCAGTGGCCCCGGATTGGCCGGGGGGCCGCCGGATGCAATGTATCCATCGTACAGACCATGGAAAGCCGTGCGGATAGACTCTTGTCGGGCAACGGTTTGCCCAATATACTTGCGCTCGCTTCTTGCTCATCAGCGTCGCACGAGTCGACGCCTTTCCAATCGATGTTTCGAAGCGACAGTGGTGCTACGCATGGATAGTTTCGGCAACACGTGGGCGATTGTCCTGGCCGGCGGGGATGGCACCCGTTTGCAGTCCTTGACCACCAATCTCAATGGTGTGCCCGTACCCAAACAATACTGCTCGATCTGGGACGGCCCGAGTTTGATCGAAGGCGCTCTGGAGCGTGCCACGGCCGTGGCGCCCCTTCGCCGAATCTGCGCCGTGGTTGCCTCCGCCCATCGCCGATGGTGGTCGACCTCGTTGGGCTTTCTCCCCAATGAAAACGTCATCGTTCAACCGAGAAATCGTGGCACCGGCATCGGGATTCTGTTGTCGCTGCTCTGCGTGCACAAGCGAGACCCCTTCGCCAACATCGTGCTGATGCCGGCCGATCACTACTTGCAGGACGAATCGACGATGGCGCTCTCCTTGCGAGGGGTGGCCGATCTCGCCGCGGCCGACACCGGGGCCGTCTATCTTCTGGGCGCGAACCCGAGCGGGTCTGATCCCAACCTTGGGTATGTCGTACCGGCCGAGGTCCAACCTGACGGATCCTCGAGCGTCGCGACCTTCGTCGAGAAGCCCTCGATGACCGAACTGCCGGCTCTGTTGGAGCAGGGAGCCTTGGTGAATGTGTTCATCGTCGCGGGGTCCGTCGGCGCTTTGTTGGGGCTATACCAAGCATCCTACGCACACCTCGTCGACGCATTCGACGAGGTCATCGCGCGATCCCACGAGGCGCCCAACCACGGGCCACTGTTCGATGCCTATGAGGGCCTTGCCCCGCTCGACTTTTCTCAGGACATTTTGCAGCACAACGTTCCGTCGCTGCGCGTGGTGCCGGTGCCCCCGTGCGGATGGTTCGACTTGGGAACGCCGGAGCGCGTAGCCCAGCTGCTGAAACAGCCGGCACCGAAATCCCTGGCCGCGCCCGGGCGGGCGGCCAGCCTGTCACCGTTGAGCTTGTCGACTCAATGGCTCGGGAGAGAATGAGGGGAGGTGGGTTCCAACGGACGTGTCGTGTGCTACGACAGCATGAGATCGCGACTCCTCGAAAGGATGAGGCGTCCTCACGCCGCCTGTACCGAAATTCGGCCGGATCCTCGCCCCGATCCACATCCGTCTTCGCCGTGCGCCAAGCGATCATCCGGGAGACCGGTGTTCATGTCGCCGCCGTCAGCGCGCTGATCGCTGCCTCGCGCAGGCGAGATGCCTGGCTCGGCGGCGCGCCTGACGGCGAAGACTCGTTCCCGCTGACGGACGGCGAGCACCTCGCCGCGAGCACGATGTTTTTTGCAGCATTGACGTCCCGGTCGTGAGTGCCACCGCACCCGCTGCACACCCATGCTCTCACAGCGAGCATGTCCAAAGATGCCGTGCGTCAATCCGGTATTTCGCGGATACAGGGCTTCGTCACGTGCGACGCACGCCTTCATCCATCGACACGTGGCCGTCCACATTGACGGCACACCCGCACGGCATCCCGCACGCGCGACTGGAAATCGGCGCCGGGGACATCGGCGGGCAAGTCGGACGGCATGTCCGGGTGCTCGATCAATTCCACGGCGCTCGCGACCAGGCTGGCGCTGTAGTCGTGGTCGATCTTCAGGTTCGCGTTGGGAAATTGATTTTGTAAATCGGTCAACAAGACTTCCGGGTCATCTCCCACCATGATCGAGCGGATCAGATGCTCGGACACGGCGATGATGACGAAGCCGAGCGAACACGGTGAAATCGCAAAGCCGATGGTGGCGGCCGTTCGGATCAGCGGGATGAGGACGTTGGCCGAACCGGCCTCGTGGATGCCTGTTCTTGATTTCGATGTAAACATTGTCGTCTCCTTGAGTAAATCGGGGGTCTGAGCGTCGCCAGCGGTGTGGTGGCGTTCATCAAAAGTCGAAGCGTCCTAGTGGCCTGATCGCCGTGCTACCGCTGTAGGGGCAAACATGGTCTAATTGGAAGTGGAGGAAGCCTCCGGATAATATACGGAGGGAACCTCCGTTTTGCAAGCATCATGTGAGGAGCAGGGCGATCGACGTCAAACGCAGGGCAACGGCAACGGCGACGGCGCGCAAACCACGCGCCGACAGCACGCGCAACCGTCAGTCACTGATCGATGCTGCCAAGGGTGCCTTCGCGGAGGTGGGTCTGACGGTGAGCCTGGAGGACATCGCGCGGCGCGCCAGCGTCGGCATCGGTACGCTCTATCGCCACTTTCCGACGCGTGAGGACGTGGTGGAAGCCGTCTATCGACACGAGGTCGAGCAACTGACGGAGGCCGCGCCCCGATTGATCGAGACGTTGCCGGCGGCCGAGGCACTGCACCGCTGGATGCACCTGTTCATCGACTACATCGCCACCAAGCGCTTGATCGCCCCATCGCTGGGCGCCGCGGCAGCCCGCAAGCCCGCGTTGTATGCGTCCTCCAGTGAACTCATTAACCACGCGATTTCCACGCTCGTGAAACGCGCCGTCGAGAGCGGCAAGGTGCGCAAGGACATCAGTCCTACCGACCTGTTGCGGGGGATGGTGGGCGTCAGTTTCGGCAATACCGACGCGGGTTGGGAGGCGAGCGCACGGCGACTCATCGACCTGATGATGGATGGATTGCGGCGCTAGTCGCGGCCGCCGCTCAGCTCTGCGGCAGGACCGACAGGCCGAGTGTCTTGGCGGATCTACGGACGCGGTCGTCGAGACTCAAAATCGCCAGTTCCGCGACGGCAGCGCGGGCCGTAAGCGCCGACGCAAGATGTAAAGCGTCCAGTGTTCGAACCGGTTCTTCGGGAAACGGCAGCTTGGCTCGATCGATGATCTCGGCTGCTAGATGCAAGACATGCCAATGTCCTGCCGCGCTCGTGAGGTGCGCTCGTCTGTCCGACGTCTCTGCCTCAGTCAATTCCCCCAGGGCGGCTGCACGGCTGAGCACACGGTTGCATTCGATCAGGGTGACGTCCGAGGTCACGATGATGTCGGCCGACTCAAGCCAGCGGCGGACCTCGGCGGCCGAGGGTTCATCCAGAAGCCAAGCCAAGACTGCGCTGGATTCCGCATACAGATTCACCGCAATCCGCGCTCTTCGTCGAGGAGTTGTGCGGCAGTCCGAGTCCCGCGGCGCGTGCGCGGCAGTTGTTCATATCGCGAGCCTTCGCGCGGAGAGGCGAGTGTGACCACACCGCGCTTCGCGAGGGCGAGCAAGCCGACAGGGATCGAGTTGTCGCTTGCGCCGCGGTTCGGCGGAGAAAACTCGGCGACCACTTCGCCGCGGTCAGTCACGAGCACACTTTCTCCGAGTCGTACCCGGCGAAGATACTCGCTCAAGTGATTCTTCAATTCGCGGATGCCGACGGTCTTCATGCGAACAATGTAGCCACATGAGGCTACATTGTCAAGACCGAGGGCGCCCGCGCTGCGCCCCATATCGAGGGCAGGGCAAAGACCTGCCCTCGACCCCGAATCACTGCCACTCGCGAGCGGTATTTTTGCGGGGTCCAATCTCAATCCTCCGCTGGGCGTATTCAATGATGCCCTGCCGGATCGGTGGGGCCGCTCATTGCTCCTCTATGGGATCCCATTATCGCAACGTTCCGATTTGGTGCTCCTGACGCGGCGCGGGCGCAGCGGCTTGGGTTCCATCGAATTCATCGAGCAGGGAACCCGGGCCGCCCCCCCGACAGCGGAAAGCGCACTTGGGTTGGACGTTCTGCTCGACGCGGCAGAGAAGTTCGAGGCCGGACTTCCCGTGGAGGATTCCCGGCTGCGGCGTCTGCTCGCGGCCGGTACCACCGTGGGTGGCGCAAGACCCAAGGCAACCGTCTCGGACGGTACGGGGGATTGGATCGTCAAGTTCCGCAGCAAGATTCTCGATGGACGCTTCTGCCCGCGACGGGTCGAGAGGACTCATTCGCCGGCCTGCGCCATGCATAGGCGCCATCCGGCCAACGGACGGCCACGGCGCCGAGTTACCTGCCGAAGAACGGACGTTTGACCCCATCGATCGGTCGAGTCGCGAACACACCGAGGCGTGTCCGTGGTAAGCTCCAAGCTATTGCTTTACGTTTGCCTGATCGATCGGAGAATCGTATGACCACAATCACCGTGTCCTCTAAGTACCAGATCGTTATCCCGTCGCGGATTCGTACAGCGCTCGGTATCAAGCCCGGCGAGAAACTTCATGCCATCGAGTATCGTGGCCGGATCGAACTCGTGCCAGTACGGCCGGTCAAGGCTGCGCGGGGGTCCCTGAAGGGCATCGACACTGACGTGCCCCGGGATGCCGATCGAGTATGAACGTAGTCGACTCCTCTGCCTGGCTCGAGTACTTCGCCGACGGACCCAACGCGGCGGTATTCGCGAAACCGATCGAGACCACCCGCACTCTGGTCGTGCCGTCGCTGTCGCTCTATGAAGTGTTCAAGCGGGTAACCCAGCAGCGGGACGAGGACGAAGCGCTGCGAGCCATTGCAGTCATGGAGCAAGGGACGGTGGTGGATCTGGATCGAGCCACGGCGCTGGAGGCCGCGCGCCTTTCAATCCAGCATGGTCTAGCTATGGCGGATGGCGTGATGCTCGCGACCGCACAACGACACCGCGCCATGCTTTGGACTCAAGATTCAGACTTCGACGGGTTGCCTGGAACGCGGTATTACGCCAAACGGTAGCGCGGTGCGATTAGCGTGAATCGGGCTCTATGATATCTACGCAACCACTTTCAGGATCCCTGAAGCTTCTCTTGCAACCAAACCTTGATTAGAGATTGATAAGGAACATCTCGAGCATTGGCGGCTATCTTGATCGAATCAAGAAGATGCTGTGGAAGCCGCAGCGAAATCGTCTGAGTGGACGGCTTTAATTTTGGAAGCACAGTGAGTTGAGCTTTCTTCCAATCCAAATAATTCGTCGAATCGTTCTTTTCCCAGAACGCTCTTTCCGCAGCCTCACTGGCAAATTTGGGTGTGGGCTTAAGACGCTTGTTCATAAACCACGCGCTCCTTCCGATGCAACCAAAAATCCGGCGGCGACTAAACCAAAGACCCCGAGCGCCAGGGTCGCCCACAGAAACACCAGGATCTCCGCGACGCTGCCACGGACTCGGCGGGCGAGTTCCGCGAACTCAATTGCCAGAAGCTCCGTCAGGCGCTTGACCGCGGGCACGCGGGCGTGCGGAGCGAAATACAGATTCAACAATGCAGCCATGTTCTTATTCCTCACGTGCTCGAAGCGTCATTGCCTGAAGCCTGGGAGGAAATGGCTTTCGGGGAATTAGGCGATCAGCGCGAAATCCCTGGCGGCGACTCTCTTCCAGGCCTTCTGCTCCACGCGACCAATGGGGTAGGCCGCTGCGCACAACGGCACCTCACCTGCATCGCGGGAGGGAGTGCTAGGGTGCGGGTTCATAGGGTGTTCGAATCTCCGGTATACTACGACGGCGGCAACATACCCTACCCACGTATATTAACGCAAGAGAGTTTTTTGCTATGACTCATATCGCAAGAGAAAAAAACAAATTGCTGAATCGCCTGAAGCGCATGCGCGGCCAGGTGGAGGCGATGGAGCGGGCCGTCGATGCGGATAATGAATGTGCCACGGTACTGCAGCAGGCAACCGCGTGTCGTGGCGCTTTGGACGGTTTCATCGCAGAGGTCATCGAGGACCACATCCGCGAGCACATGGTTGATCCGAAAGCCGAGCGGGATTCGCCGCAGGCGCTCGCAGCCGAGGAGCTGATCGAGGTCGTACATCAGTATCTAAAGAAATAGGGAGCCACCCCCGGCGGGGCACCTCACCTGGAAATCGACCCAGCGATATTCCCGCACCACGCTCTCATCCGAAATGCGGTCGCTCCAGCGGATGCGTTTGAATTCGTGGCCCTTGCTCACGGGGAGCTGGGCTGAATCCAGACAGGCGCTGATCTCGAGGCGATCGCCCTCGACGATCAGCGCGTGTACCGACCTGATCCGCGGGGCAAAGCTAGAGGAGTAGGCCGGAACGACAAGGCGGCGAGCCATGCTATAACCACGGCTAAGATGCGCGCGCCGTGCACGCCACGGTGCAGTGCGGTCATCGGGTCTGGAAGTTCCGCGGGCCATGTGGCACTGATATCCTGCTCTTGCGGATACCGATAGACGACCTCGGGCCACGTTAGCGTCCAGGCCGAATCGAGCGCCTTCGATCTCGCATTTCAGAACTCCAAGTGCAATCTGACGCCAAAAATGTCGACCGGGCCACGGTCGGCGTTGTAGCCGGGATTATTGACGTGTTGATAATCAAATGTCAGCCACGAATTCCTGATCAAGTTGATGTTGTAGTACGCCTCAAATGCTTGTTCCGGCTTGTAATTAATCCTGCCGTCGCCGATGAACCCGTCGATGCCTCCCATATTCAAGTACTCGACGTGGATGGCGGATAACCAGTTTTGCGCGACACCAATACCAAACGAGTCGCGTTCTCGGGCCCAGCCGTTTCCTTTAACGGAAACCCCGAAAGCTACCGAGCTATCGGTGGACGTAAACGCATAGACCTCGGTTTTACCGTCGGCCTTCATACCACGGAAAAATACACCGACGTCCGGCGTGATGCTTTGCTCGACGTTCAGGCCGTACCCGACTTTGGAATTGCGCCTCCGTGCCCAGCATAAATCAGGCGCATCTGCGTTGTTCGAACCATAATTGAAGCCTGTGCAGGTGGTTGCATTCTCGGCTGGATTTGCTACGAATGCATTGATCGCGTCATCCCAACGCCCCATTCTCTCGACATTTTTGTAGACCAGCAAGCGCGCCTTTCCCGGCTTGTCGAAAATCTTGTGATCGTGTTCGACTTCCAACTGGTCGCCGTAATATTTCAGGGGCGAATCATTCAGTGGCAACTGGTTGGGATCGCGCGGAACGATAAATCGCCCATACCGCACGGCCCACTCATCGTAGTAATACTCGCCGACCAAGCCCCAAGAATATCCTCGTGCGTCCGCGGCAAAGTCATAAGCGGCATAGGTCATGAAATCGATGTTTAAGAATTGTTGACGCACATCGCCGGTGTACGAGTTCTTGTCGAATATATCGATGATTGCAAGATTGCCGAAGGTCAGGACAAAACGGCGGCTGTCGACCGACTGCGCTAGTTGCATCGGCCCCGATTCCTCTTGGACGGAGTCGCTGCCATATCCCCAGGTTTGGCGAAGAAACGATCTAGAACGATAGAAAGTTGGAGCGTTGCTCCCGGCTTTCTCCAATTCACCATTGTTGACTGACCCCCCGAGGCCGTGCAGATCGGAAAGCGGGATTTCGGAAATCATTTCAGGCACCAGATAAAATTCGCCGCCTTGCCAGACCCTTAGCCCAAGAAACTCGGTAGCGCTCGTGGTGTGACTGATTTCCTTGCCCGGCAGAAGCGAGTTGGTACTTCCGTCGAAATTGGTATACGCCGCATGGAAGGCATCTTTTTTTTGCACGATGGTGGTGAATTGACCGTAAGCGTTCCAACGCTCCTCTTTGTCTGTATCGGCCTCGGGAGCGGCCGCAACAGGCGCTTGAGATGCTGACGACGGGTCATTCTCGGCCACTTGCTCCTGTGCAAAGGCCAAGTGGTCGAACATCGCGAGGGCGATCAAACAGGCGAGCTTCAAAATTGGGAACCTTTTGCTTCTTTTCACGTTTTCACTTGAGCGATACGGAGCGCTTGCCACGACGTCGATTCGATACAAGCTCATGCTGAGCCATGGCCAATCTGGGTTCGTGCCGTCATCGTCGTCGACCTATCGCTTCAGGTATCGGTGAACGATCTCGATGAGTTCTTCTGCTGCGAGAACTCTCGGAGCGTCACGTACTGCATTCGGATCGACCATACGTTCGCGTATGTGGTCTTCAATGCCTCCGCGATAAATCCGTCCAGGGCGCCTCGGCACGCAGTTACCTGTTGCAGTACGGCGGCGCCCTTGACGTTCGTTTCGACGGCCCGCTCCATCGCCTCCACCTGGCCGCGCATTCGCTTGAGACGGTTCAATAACTTATGCTTCTCCTTCTCAAGGTTTCATGGTTCATTGTCTAACTATACCCTAACCCGGTATAGTTAGTCTAACTCATACCACAAAGATTCGGAAGACCGCTTTGTCCTCGACCCTGGTACCGCAAACTTGAAGGCACCTCGTTGCCCACGATGTGTGGAAGCTCGGCCTGGTCCACGAACGGCGCTTTACTACTGCCATCCATCGGTGGACGAAGAGCGCGCTGATTGGCGACTCTCCTACGCTGCCATTGCATCAATGTGACAAGGCCCAGTCGACCTCGACGACACCGACGTGAAATACCTATTTAGTTCAGTTCAGGGTCTTTTCGGGCTCCTAAGCAGGTCCCGTCCATCGTCTACACACCTCCGATAAGCATCTCTTATCGTTGGTGGACTAACAAGCGAGGAGGGCGGCCAGTGACCACAGAAAATAGCTCCTAGGTACCGCGCGGGATACGCGGTGGCGCCGATTCCTCCATCATTCGCCGCGCGCCGCGAAGGAGCTGCAGACCATGGCTGTTCAAACTCAGGCTCAGCACGATGGCCTACAGAAGGACTTGCTCAAAGCGCGTACCGAGTTGCGCAAAGCAACGGTCTTCCGATCCAAACTCGAAAAGCGGCTGGAATCCTTGTCTCAGCGATCCGAAAAATCACAGGCCAAGG
>PLUE01000067.1 GCA_003164785.1 Gammaproteobacteria bacterium
TCGGCGCCGTGTGGCACGCCTACCCCGCCTTCGGCACCACCTTCGGCACCGCCGCCTACACCCTGCCGGGCGGCGGCCAGGCCTCCTACGCCAATGCCCAATCCATCCTCAGCGCCGGCATCCCGGTGTTCATCACCGAAAGCGGCGATCAGAACTCCCCCGGCACCCCGGACGCGCCCTTCGAGTCGAAGCTGCTGCCCTGGGCCGACCAAGCCGGCGCCTCCTACCTGGGCTGGGCCTGGGACATCTGGCAGGATGCCAGCAACGTCCTCATCAAGGATGCCAACGGCACCCCCACCGACGGCTACGGCGTGTACTTCAAGGCCCACTTGATCTGCGTCGCCACCAGCGCGAACTGCAAATAGCTCGCGCCGCCATCAGGGGTCTCGGCCGATTCGTTAGTTGGACAGGATCACATTGGCACATACATGGACGCCCCCACGTTGCCAAGCGTTTCTTTATCGGCTTCGGTATCACGAGATGAGATTGCAGCCATACATCCGGCCTGTGAGTGCGACGCATAGTCGCGGGCCCTGATGGAATATGCTGGTTGACGCCTGATCAGGGGGCCGGACTGTTTAAGTACCCTGTGCCAATTAGGTTGAGTCAACCCCGGTCTTACCTGTGATGCCATCACTTTTAGAAACGCCTATGCAATCGGTGGTGAGAAAGTTGTGTCAAGCTTTCGATATCGATCGTTAGTGTGTTATGCAGCCATCGGGTTTGAAGAATGGTACCCGCTTTGGTAGTCGCGGCCGTGAGCCAGTAACGCCCAAACGGTGCGCGCATTCTTGTTTGCCAATGCAACCGCGGCGATATTCGGGTTACGCCTTGCCGCCACGCGTGCCAACCATGACTCCGCTCGATCCGGATGTCGATTGAGATTTCGTAGCACCGAACGTGCCCCGTGGATCAGTAGCGTTCGCAAATAAACATCGCCTCGTTTACTAATGCCCAGCAGGTTAGTCTTCCCGCCTGATGAGTTTTGACGCGGGACGAGTCCGAGCCATGCCGCGAACTGTCTGCCGTTGTGGAAAACCTTCGCATCTCCCACGCTTGCCACCAGCGCGCTCGCTGTGAGTGGACCGATCCCCGGAATCGCCTGCAGGCGCTGGCTTGCAGTGTCCTCTCGGTGCCACGCGTTGATTTCCCGCTCCAGCTCGTCAACCTGGCGATCAAGTTCGCGGAAATGCGCAAGGAGACGCGCGATGAGCGCGCGGGTGACTCCAGACAGGCCGTTTTCGGCATCCTCGAGGATCTCTGGCACCTTGCTCTCGATGCAACGAATTCCTACCGGCATCACTAGCCCAAACTCACCCAACAAACCTCGGATCTGATTGGATTGCGCCGTACGTTCAACAACAAATCCCTGCCGCACCCGATGAATACCTAGCAGTGCTTGCTGTTCTGTGTTCTTAATTGGCACAAAACGCATATTCGGTCGGCCCACCGCTTCGCAAATTGCTTCGGCATCGGCCGCATCGTTTTTGTTGGACTTCACGTACGGCTTGACGAATTGCGGTGCGATCAGTTTGACTGTATGCCCGAGATCGCTAAGCCTGCGCGCCCAAAAATGCGCGCCGCCGCAGGCTTCCATCCCAATGAGGCACGGTGTCATCTGGGTAAAAAATTTGACTACTTGCTGCCGCTTCAATTGTTTGCGCAACGTGACCTTGCCTCGAACATCAACCCCGTGCACCTGAAATACTAATTTTGCCAAATCGATCCCAATCGTCGTAGTGTTCATCGTGGACGCTCCTGCTGGATTGAGTAGTTGCTAGACACTTCTACTTTGGCACAATTGATGCCGTAAAAAGCAGGGGCGTCCATGCCATTAGGGGGATCCGTGCAGCACATCGCCGTACCAGATGGCGTTCGCGTGTGCGCTTGAGAAGCTGCGCCACTCCTCAGGGGACGCTCGAGGCCGCCGGCGGCCGGGAGAGCACCCGCCCTTCTTTTGGCCTGATCGTCTCGGACTGCGAGAGAGAAAGTTCTAGGAAATGCCCGGGTGAACTGCGGGACAGGAAGCGCCGCTACGCCTCGGATAAAGACCGCATCGGCACCGCGCAGTTTACAACTCGCCGCCAAAGCAGCAGCCCGATCTCCAAGCGCGTCGTTCAGTCCATGACGATGCACACGCGGCAATGCGAGTACGGCCCGTACAGTCCGGGTCGCTAGCCGAGCCTTACCGGTTTG
The DNA here is from genome assembly GCA_003164785.1 of Gammaproteobacteria bacterium. Lineage (GTDB taxonomy): Bacteria > Pseudomonadota > Gammaproteobacteria > Steroidobacterales > Steroidobacteraceae > Bog-1198. The sequence continues at coordinate 2,197 of PLUE01000067.1, forward strand.
GCGTGCAAACACACCCGCGATCTCGGCAAGAGCCAAATTGGGTATATTTAAATCTCGCTGATTCGCGACCTCAAAAAGCGAAGGAAGACCACGTGAGAATCCTGCCAGGCGTTCCCGCAGCCGGGGCAGGATCCTGTGCGCGGATTGTCGGCGCCCGGCTGGCCGAAATCAGGCTGGACGCCGCGGCGTACGCGACTCATACGATGCGCCGCACCGAAACGTCCCAGTTCTCCGCCGGACCAAGAATCTGCGAGCGATACACGGAGGTTTTGAGGTTTGACTAGCAACGGAACGGATTGGGGAAGCTTCCGATAACCGTCCATTCGGTACTCAAATCCCAGATTAAACTTCATTCTGTGACGAAGGTCCGAATCCGGATTTGTTTTTGTGTGCCCAATAGGTTTCCGTCTGGACTGCCGCCCTGCTGATAAAGACTCGTTGCATGGCGCTTGCATCACAGAAATACTATGGCATACCACCTGCATGGAATGAGGGAGCCGCGCCAGGCCGCGCTACTGATAGGTTTATTCGTAGCCGCTCTCGGAATCGCCGTACTCGCAGCCTGGATGCCGGATATTACCGCGCTGAAAAACGTTGCCCCGGCCCTGGTGACAATGAGGCCAAACACGGCGGCGGCGATGTTGCTGTGCGGAACAGCGCTGGCGCTGTTATCGCGGGAACCAGTCGGGAAGCCGATCCGCTTAGTCACGGGGGCGCTGGCGGCAGCGGTGATCGCCATGGGCGCGTTGAACCTGGGAGAAGAGCTATTCGGCTGGCATCTCGGTATTGATCAGTGGTTCTTTCGCGAATTGACGGGGGCGGTGGAGTCGTCAAGCGCGGGGCAACTCTCACCGGTCACGGCCTTGCATTCTGTACTGGTGGGCAGCGCGCTGTTGTTGGCGGCCCAACCGATCCCGATGAGTTGGGGTCTTCCTGTAATTGCAGCGCTAGGCACGGGGACGATCGTCGTTGGCGGATTGGTGCTGGTCGGCCATGTTTCGGATGTGCTGCTGCACTTGCGCGAGTGGAGTTATGACGGCGCAGCCCCGCACACGGCGGCGGGATTTATGTTGCTGGGTTGCGGGCTGCTGGCGCTGGTGCGAAGCGAAAGCGGCCTGGCGTGGTCGTTGGATAGGTCAACAACTGCCGGATTCGTGGTCAGTATCATGGTCTTACTGGCGGCGGAGGGACTATCTCACAGCTTGGCCAACCAACTGCAGCAGGAAACCTTGCGAGTCAGCCAAACACACGAAGTCCTCAAGGAGATTCAGGACATCACAACCGGCGCGATAGACCTCGAAAACAGCCAGCACGGCTACATCATCGCGAGCGATGAGCGTCTCGAACAACGGGGAAATACCAAAGCTGCAATTGAGGAACACCTTGAAACTGTCCGCAGACTTACGGCGGATGATCCCAATCAACAACGCCGCCTCGATCAACTGGCGCCGCTGATCGTTCAACTGACAGAGTTTGGCGAACAAATTCTCGAGGCCCGCAGGCAGCAAGGTTATCCCGGTGCCGAGCACGTGCTTGCCACCAACAGGGGTATCGTGATCGCGAACGGCATACGGCAGCTTGCCCGGGAGATGGCGGACGAAGAAGACCGCTTGCTCGATCAGCGGCAGAACCAATCCAGCGCGAGTTTTACCAAGACCCTTCTGCTCACGCCGCTGGGAGCGTTTCTCAACGTTGTGATTATGTCCCTGGGGTTGTTTGTTCTCAACGCGCGTACTGGCGACCGGGTACGGGCCGAAGCGGCGCTGCGCGAAGAGCGTGCCCGCCTGGCAGGTTTGATCGACTCGGCAATGGACGCAATCATTACGGTCGATTCGGCGCAAAACATCATGCTGCTCAATTCCACTGCCGAACGGATGTTCGGGGTTACTGCAGCGTCAGTCGTCGGCGGGTCGCTGGCCCCGCTCATTCCGGAACGATTCCGCACCCCGCATGCCGCGCATATACAGGGCTTCGGACACACCGCGACGAGCGCCCGGCGCATGGGCAGGCTGGGCCATGTCACCGGACTGCGTGCCAATGGCGATGAGTTCCCCATCGAAACCAGCATCTCGCAGGCCGAAGTAAATGGGCGAAAGTTCTATACAGCCATCATGCGCGACGTGAGCGAGCACTGGCGCGAGCGAATGTTCACTGATGCGATGATCGAAAGCATGCCGGGCATTTTCTATTTCTACAACGAGCAGGGAAAGTTTCTGCGCTGGAATCGGAATTTCGTCAGCGTGTCCGGTTATTCGGCCGATGAGATTGCCCGCATGCATCCCTCGGAGTTATTTCGTGGTGAGGATAAGCAGCTATTGACACAGGCAATGAGCGAGGCGCTCGACAAAGGCGAATCATCCGTCGAAGCCGATTTCGTGTCAAAGAACGGCAGGGCGACCCCTTATTTCTTTACCGGCCGGCGCTTGGTCTTCGACGGCTCGATCTGTCTGGTGGGCACGGGAATCGATATCACGGTACGCAGACAAATCGAGGCGACCCGAGGACGATTGGCGGCAATCGTAGAGTTTTCGGATGATGCCATCATCGGTAAGGACACAAACGGGATCGTCACCAGTTGGAATCAAAGCGCTGAAAGGCTGTTCGGATATCCCGCGGATGAAATGATGGGCCAGCCGATCACGCGCCTGCTGCCACCCGATCGCCGACAGGAGGAAGAGCAGATCCTCGATCGCATCAGGGGCGGCGAAAACGTGGAGCACCTTGAAACGGTACGGAAGAAAAAAAACGGGCAACTCATTGACGTCTCAATTACGGTTTCCCCGATCAGGGACACCGCCTATAAGATCGTGGGGGCGTCCAAAATCGCGCGCGACATTACCGGGACCAAGCGTCTCGCACAGCAGTTGCGCCAGAGCCAGAAGATGGAGGCGATCGGCCAGTTGACGGGAGGCGTGGCACATGATTTCAACAACCTGCTCGGTGTGATACTCGGCAACCTCGACCTGGTCGAGCGCATAGTCGCGAAGGACGAGACGGCCAGCAATAGGGTGAGGATCGCGCAGAAAGCCGCCATGCGCGGCGCGGCTCTCACGAAGCGGCTGCTGGCGTTCTCGCGCCGCCAGCCCTTGCACCCGGCGCCAACCTCGCTGGATGAATCGATTCAGAACCTGCTCGATATGGCGGCGCGGGCACTCGGCCCGGAAATCAATATCGTGACGAACCTCGACAGCTCGATTCCACCGGTATTCGTGGATGCCGCGGGGTTGGACAACGTGCTGCTCAATCTTGCGGTCAATGCCCGCGATGCGATGCCCCAAGGCGGTTCGCTCACAATTTCCACCAAACTGAGCGAACTGGAGGAAAGCTACCTGCTCGTGCAGTCCGGAGAGTTAAAGCCGGGACGCTATGCCTGTATCAGGGTATCCGATACCGGGCACGGCATGGCCCGCGAAACGCTTGAGCGGGCGTTCGAACCATTCTTTACGACCAAGCCGCGCGGCAAGGGTACCGGACTGGGTCTGGCCATGGTGTACGGTTTCATCAAGCAATCGGGCGGTAATGTCAGAATTTACAGCGAACCGGGCATCGGCACCACGGTGTCCCTCTACCTGCCTTTCGCGAACGGCAGCCCCGCGTCAGCCCGGGCCGGCGTTTCGATAAAGGGCATGCAAGCCAAGCCCGACGGGACCGTGCTGGTGGTGGACGACGAAGTCGACTTGCTCGAAATCGCGGTCGTCTACCTGGAGGACATGGGATACAAAGTTTTCCACGCCACCGACGGCCCCAGGGCGCTGGAAATCATCGCTCGCGAGCCGGGTATCGATCTGCTGGTGACGGACGTCATCATGCCTGGTGGAATGAACGGCGTAGAACTTGCCAACAAAGTCCGGCAACTGAAACCGGGCGTCAAGATCGTGTACTCGTCGGGATTTGCTTCCGATAGGCTGGCTGAAAGGAGCGGCAAGCGGATTGACGGTCCCTTGATGTACAAGCCTTATCAGCGGAATGAATTTGTGGCCATCATTCGCCGCGCAATGGAAGGCAATGACGCCGGCTACACGGCTCATCATGAGATTTCGACGTAACAGAAGGATCTAGACCATGAGGGACGACAAGCCCGGGGACGCGCTTCCAAGGATACTGGTCATAGACGACGACCATAATGTCGGCGAGTTCATCGCTGCCGCGGCACAGGCGTTGGACTTGAGTTGCGCCATGACTACGAACACGCCCGATTTCATGCTGGCGCTCAATCCGGATGTGGAACTGATCATGATGGACCTGATGATGCCGGACACGGATGGTATCGAACTACTGAGGTTGCTTGGGCAAGCAGCTTGCAAAGCAAGAGTTGTCCTCATGAGCGGTTTTGACGTTCGAGTGCTAGAGACTGCGGAAGAACTGGCCAGGGAACTCGGGCTGTCCGTGGCCGGACACTTGCAGAAGCCCTTCAGGCTGGTGGAGTTGGAGGAAATGCTGAGAAGCCTCACAAAGGCCGGCGCGCGACCCGCGAATGCGCCTCGGCCGCCGAACTTGGTCGTGGAGCCGACCATCGTCTTGGAAGCGGATTTGCGGCGTGCAATCTCGCGGAACGAGTTTCTGCTGCACTATCAACCCCAGATTGAAATCAAGTCAGACCGTGTCGTCGGACTGGAGGCGCTGGTCCGATGGCAGCACCCCGAGCAACGCCTCGTCTTTCCGGACGCTTTCATTCAGCTTGCAGAGTCGCTCGGCTTGATTGACGAACTGGGCTGGCTCGTGGCAAAGAGGGGACTATTCGAAATCGGACGGTTCACCGGCAAGAACGGTGCCTTTCTTACGTTATCATTGAACGTATCGGCCTATTCGCTCCACGATCTCTCCTTTCCCGACAGATTTGTGGAACTTACCGAACGATACGGCGTGTCGCCGGCGAACGTCATCCTGGAGATCACAGAGAGTGGACTGATCCGCGAACTTGCGAGTGCCTTGGACATACTTGCGCGTCTGCGGATGAAGCGCGTTCAGCTTTCGATCGACGATTTCGGAACCGGCTACTCGATGCTGCAGCAACTGCGGCTCGTACCGGCCACGGAGCTGAAAATCGACAAAATATTTGTCCAAACCATGCATACCGATCACAGTGCCCGCGTCGTCGTGCAGAAGACCATCGAAATGGGACATGCAATTGGTATGCAGGTGGTGGCGGAAGGCGTGGAGACTGCGGGACAACTGGATTGCCTGCGCGCCGATGGCTGTGATATCGCCCAAGGTTATTTCTTCAGCCGGCCGCTTCCGCCCACTGAGTTGCTGAGCTGGCTGCGGGCGCGCGCGGATAGGGTGAAGGGCTCACGGGAGACCGATGATCTGGCGGCGGGTAGTAGCTAATTACAAAGGCCCTACTCCGCTTGGCATTGCGTAAGATGTGCAGCGCCGGGCACGGTCTGCTACCGAGTCGAGGAACACTCAGTTCCCTCTCAGAACTCCGCGTCGTTGAGCGGCGCGAGGCCGGGCCTCAAGTCGGGATGGCCGGAGCCGTCATAACCGGCGTAAATGCTTCTAGGGCTAGGAGCCCATCGAATATCCGTTCATTTGCGCAGTTAACTCGGCCGGCCATCGGCGCTATAATTCGACAATGAATACTTCCTTATTCGACCAAGTTCGCGAACTCTCGGTGGAAGAGCAGCTTGAATTGGTCGAGGCGCTTTGGGATAGCATTGTGGGCCGAAATGCCGTGCCAGGTCCGACAAGCTCTCAGAAGGCGGAGCTCGACCGGAGGCTTGCCGACCATGCCGCCAATCCGGACGATGTAGTCCCCTGGGATGAGGTAAAGGACTCCGCGCTGACGCAAATCGGGAGATGAGCCTATCGGTTACCTTTCGTCGTGCCGCCCGCGCTGAGTTCATCGAAGCGGCAGCATGGTACGAAAGCCAAAGGCTGGAGTAGTGATGCGTGATGCGTGATGCGTGATGCGTTAACATCTGATGCATGAGAACCACGCTCGACATTGCTGACGATGTGCTACAGGCTGCCAAGGAGCGGGCTAAGCGGGAACGGAAGACCATCGGCGAGATGATCTCCGAGCTAGCTCGGCGCGCTCTGACGACTCCGCATGAACCGCTCTACGTGAAGGAACCCAAGGCAGTTTATGGACTTAAGCCGTTCGCGCGGCGTGGCGGTATCGTCACGAATGAGTTGATCGACGAGCTTCGTGACGAAGATGCGTACTAGCCGCGCTCACCCAAGCTGGTCTCGTGCGCGTCATGCCGCCACAAGTGGGCTTGCGATCGGCGGACTTTAGCAAGTGCGCGCACTGTTGGATGTCAATGTGCTGATCGCATTGCTGGACTCCGATCATGCATCCCACGATTCAGCGATTAATTGGTTCGCGAAGCATGCGCGGGAGGGTTGGGCATCATGTCCAATCACGCAAAACGGGTGCATCCTTATCATGTCGAATCCGGGCTATCCAAACCCGTTACCAGTCCACGCTGTCATTGAGCATCTAGCCGAGGCCTGCCACCAAGATATCCATGAATTCTGGCCGGATGAAGTCAGTCTGTTGGATTCGGATGTCGTGGATTCGACCCGAATTCATGGACCACGGCAACTGACCGACGCATACCTGCTTGCTCTCGCGGTTCAGCATGAAGGGAGGCTCGTTACTTTCGATACCGGCATTCCGCTCGCCGCGGTCAGGAAAGCTACGACGAAGAAACTATTGATTCTGTAAGCAGCTTCTACCGGCTAGTGCATTCCGAAGCTTCCGGTCGCCCGATCCAAGCGCTACCCGAGTCGCTTCAAATTCCAATTCCGTCGGATCCTGTTGCGTCAGAGCGTCCGCAAGCAACGATGGCTACTTCAGAGCCAGACTCTTCCGCAAGAACTCGAGAACCTTGGTCAACGAGTCGTTAGCGGCATCCGCGCTCCATTCCGTGTAACCCTTTTGGTCTATTGCAGCGGGGTCGCGATAATTCAGCGGAGGCACATTGCGATTGAAATCGTGCGCCGCACCTTGGTATTCGACGGTGTTCACATCGAAATGGTACCTACCCGCGAGCAGTCTCTTGAATTCAGGGACCGATTGCCCTTCACCGTAGCAGTCGTTGGTTCCGTAAAAAATGATCATCGGCACGCCGGTCAAGCCGCTCCCGCTCTTTTCAAGTACCGGCATGAACGGCTTGGTTACTGGGTAAAACTCAGCGAACGCTGCGAACCCCTTCTCATCCCCCATCCATGATTTGCGGATGCTGTCGACAGCCGCTCTCAGGCCTATCGCACCTCCCATAGAAAACCCCATGTAGGCGACTCTATCGGCGTCAATGTTTGGCAATTTGCGCAGTTCCTTCAGTGCCGCAAACGCCAACGGCAGAAAGGTTGCGATCGGCGGCCGATCCATCGGGCCGTGGTAGATGCCGGTCTTGAAATCGACCTCGAAGACGGCCATTCCCGCGCTCAGTAGCGGATCGCGATAGAACGCGCCGACTTCATCGATGCCCGCGGTCCCGTGCACCATGACAATGGCCGGGTACGGAGGAGAGCCGCTGTCCGGCAGATAGAGCGTGCCCCGAACATCGTGATCGTGACTTTTGTCGAGCGACGAGAAATTAATCACGGTCCCCGGACCGGCGCTGGCCTGCATGGCCACGGCCATCAGGAGCAGCATTGCCAGAACGTCGATACATCTCGGATTTCTCACAATGCTCAATTCCTTTTTCAACCTGGGATCTCGACCCGTCGCGCGGATTCGGTTCATGATGTCTCAGGCAACGAAACGTGCCTATAGGTATATGTGGCATGGAAACATCCGGCGCCACCACGGGCGCCTTGCTGCGGTCAAGCTCGCGCGCATTGTCCTTCATGCGGGAAAAAAGCCGTCAATCGACTCAACGCCGACCCGAGCGGGCACTCCGCCCTTAGCAGGTGCCCGTTTCAAGATACCGGTATCACAAGTATAAAGACGCGGCCTTCAGTAGATAATTACTGCGCTCCCCGTCATTGCGGCGGAAGCGATTTGACTCTCTCGCGGACATCGAGCCGTTGTCGCCTTTAACGATTGTACTTGCTTGCCGCGCGCTGGCTGCAGCAGCAGGCCCTGGGTAACCATTAGGTCTACCGGCCTGGCGGCCGTTTAAGATGGCGTCCCCACGGGTACACCAACTTTACCCCCGTAAATACCGGGCGATCCTTCCCGCCTGACACGTGCGTATACACGCCAAGTTGCAAACGACCAGTCTATAGACTAGTCTTTAAATATCGAATGGAGGCAGTTACTCATGAAGATTGAAATCGGCGCCTACGAGGCAAAAACAAAACTCCCGGAGTTGTTGCGCCAAGTCCAGGCGGGCAAACGCTTCACCATTACAAATAGGGGCAAGGCCATCGCGGATCTCGTTCCAAGCAAGGGCCAGACTGCCAAAAACCCGGCGGCAGCCATCGATCAATTTCTCGCATTCAAGAAAAGCAACCCGGTACGAACGAAAATCGACATCAGGGCCGCCATCGAAGAAGGCCGGGAATGAGATTTGTTCTCGACGCCTCGGTCACGTTGTCCTGGTTACTGCGGGACACCGCCCCGCGCGACGAGGCCTACCCTTTGGCAGTTTTGAATGCCCTACGAGATCCCGACACCGTGGCCATAGTACCAACGACGTGGGGACTCGAGGTTGCGAACGTTATCGCGCGCAGTGAAGCCAAAGAACTGGTGACCGCAGCACAAAGCGGGTCGTTCATCTCGTTGCTCGAAGGCATATCAATGGAGGTCGATGCCGATACGTTCACGCATGTCCTTTCCGATACCCTGCAGCTGTCACGACGCTATCGGCTGTCGTCCTACGACGCATCGTATCTGGAGCTTGCCCTGCGCAACGGCGGCCCGATAGCGACTCTTGATGACGACCTACGGCGCGCAGCGAATAAAGCAGGCGTCAAGACATTCAAACCGACATGACGCGGCTCGATTGCCGCATCGATGGAGATTAAAGGGTGCAGGAGCCGACTGAGATGGCAATCCGCTCCGATGAAGACCGCGACGGACCGGAGGCCGGGTTGCCCGGCGTTTAAAATGGCGTCCCCACGGGTACACCAACTTAACCCCCGTAAATACCGAACAGGCCGCCAAACCCCGAGCCCTGCAGAATCTTCTCGATGACCTGCCTGCCCATCCTTGATGCAGGCGATGATGTGCACCACCGCTGCGCTGTCCGCGGTTCGTCCCGCCATGATTTCCGAGCAACGCATGGCCGAATTGGGGCGAGTTCACGGCGGTCCATTTCCTCAGAGCGGAGGTCATTGCGCGGGAACAGCGAGTCCGGCTTTCCGCAACCGACGGCAGATAAAGTTCGATTGAATGCGGGTCCGGGTGAAAAATGCGTGAGCAAGCCCGCGTACGGCTTATCAATTGATTTGAAGTTAATTACCCACTAAAATACGAATACAGTGGGTAACATATATTACCCACTAAAACACACGATTGGTGGGTAGCTTGGCAACGACGAATTCTCTCTATCGCCTCCACGAATTGACCATTCGCACCCTGTACTCGGAGGTGAAGGAGCGCGCGAACGCCGCCGGCGATCTGCTGCGGGGTACCCCCGGCACCCTAGTCAAGCGGACAGGGACCGGTCATGAATACTGGTACCGCTCTTACTATCCTTTGCCGAAAAAGCGCTCCGAAGAATTTGTGGGCCCGGTGACCAATAAAGCGGCTTACGAGGCGATGCGCAGTCGCATCGAATACTCAGACTGGACTACGAAGCAAGTGTCCGCGCTCAGGAAGCTAGGCTATCAAGTCGCCGACAAAGGTGTTGCCAGCGTCCTCGTCGAATTGCACAACCGAAAGATTTTCGAAGCGGGCCTGATCGTAGTCGGCACCTTGGCCTACATGAGCTGGCTCAATGAGTACGGCGCTCTGGCAATCGCAGCCCGGACTCAAGACATCGATCTTGCGCGCCGACAAACGTTGAAGCTTGCAACGACGGTCTCGTTTTTATCCAGCATGCAAGCGACGCAACTCCCCTTTGTCAGCATCCCGGGCCTGCCGAGTCACCAACGCTCGACGTCCGTGAAGTTGCCGGGTGCAGAAGGTTTGCGGGTCGATCTCCTCGCTCCCGGTCCGACGCTCGGTGAAATCGTCGCGGTACCGGAGCTCCAATGGCATGCCCAAGGCATCCCGTTCTACGAGTATCTGCTCGACGGCAGCCGCAGGGCCGCAATGCTCGCTGGCGGGCACTGCATTCCCATCCTGCTGCCGGAGGCGACGCGCATGATTTGGCACAAGCTCTACGCGAGTACTCAACGCGTGAACGACCCAACCAAGGCCGACAAAGATCTCTTGCAAGCCGTCACGCTGGCGGCGATTTTGGTCGAACAGGACAGCGTGTCGCTGCGCGAGTCCTTCCGCAGCGCGCCGCGGGAGCTGCGCAACGCAGCACTCTCTCGATTGCCGAAGATCGAGACCCTGCTCGTTAAGCATCCGCAAGCGCTCGATGGGTTTAGGGAACTGTAATTGGAGCGTGGTGGTTGCCTGATATGACAGATGACTTGCCGTCGTCCGTCTCTATCCCGCATTACCGCGCCTTTAAAATGGCGTCCCCACGGGGATTCGAACCCCGGTTCTCACCGTGAAAGGGTGGTGTCCTAGGCCTCTAGACGATGGGGACGCAGGCCAGAAACAATCAATCCGACAGAAGACTGGTGGAGCCAGGCGGGATCGAACCGCCGACCTCTTGCATGCCATGCAAGCGCTCTCCCAGCTGAGCTATGGCCCCACATGGAGGCGCGGCACGTTACCTGAGGTCGGCCGGTTCGTCAAGCCGACGCGCCGTCAAGGCGCGTCCATTCCGCCAGGGCATTGACCAGCCGCGACAAGCCCTCCTCCTTGCCCAATATCGCCAGGGTCGCATCGATCGGCGGGGAGACCGCACCGCCACACAGCGCCACGCGGACGGGTTGAGCGAGTTTTCCGAGGGGTAACCCGCTCGCGGCGGCTCGAGCCGTCAGAAGCTCGTGCAGTGCGGGCGCGGACCAGTCTCCCGTGTCGAGATCTGCCAATAGCTGCCCGAGGACCGGTAATAGCTCCGCCGTGACATGTTTGCGGACCGCCTTCTGATCGAACGATGCAGGGGCGCGAAAAAAGAACTCGCTGTTGGCAGCCATCTCCTTCAGCGTTTTCGCACGCTCCCGTTGAACGGAGATGATGCTTTCGAGTTGGCCGTCATCGCCCGCCACGATGCCGCGCTGCTCGAGCTGCCAGCGAAACGGTGCGACCAGGCTGGCCGTGGAGGCGCGCATCATGTGCTGCTGATTCAGCCAGGCAAGCTTCTCGCCGTTGAAGCTGGACGCCGATTTGTTCACATCCGCGATATCGAACAAGCGGATCAACTCACCCAAGGTGAAGATCTCCTGATCGCCGTGCGACCAGCCGAGCCGCACGAGGTAGTTGAGCAGGGCCTCCGGCAAATAGCCCTCATCGCGATAGTGAAGCACGCTCACCGCGCCGTGCCGCTTCGAGAGCTTCGCGCCGTCGGCGCCCAGGATCATGGGCAGATGCGCATAGATCGGCGGCGTGTGGCCGAGCGCGAGCAGCATGTTCATTTGCCGCGGCGTGTTGTTCAGATGGTCGTCGCCGCGAATGACATGGGTGATGCCCATATCCATGTCGTCGACCACGACACAGAAATTGTAGGTCGGGGACCCGTCGGAGCGGGCGATGACGAGATCATCGAGTTCGCTGTTCTGGAATTCGACCCGCCCGTGCACGGCGTCCTCCACCACGATCGTGCCATCCAGCGGATTCTTGAACCGCACGACCGGCGGGACGCCGACGCGCGCATCTTTGCGATCGCGCCAGCGGCCATCGTAACGTGGCTTCTCGCCGCGGGCCATCTGGCCCGCGCGCAGCTCATCGAGCTCTTGCTTGGTGCAATAGCACAGATAGGCCTTGTCCTCGGCAAGCAGCAGATCGATGATTTCCTTATATCTATCAAAACGTTGCGTTTGAAGATAAGGCCCCTCGTCATAACCCAGCCCGGCCCACTCCAGCCCGTCGAGAATCTGCTGGATCGCCTCGGGCGTCGAGCGTTCGAGATCGGTATCCTCCACGCGCAAGACGCACGCTCCGCCATGGCGGCGTGCGTATAGCCAGGAGAATAATGCGGTCCGAAGACCGCCGATATGTAAATAGCCCGTGGGGCTGGGGGCGAAGCGAGTTCTGACGGTCATGAGCCTTGGTTCCGGAAAAATGCGGCTGAAGCTTAACAGAGGCAAATCATGCAGCGGCAGACGCCGCCGGACGCGCCGCGCCGTAGCTTGCGACGCCGCGAGTGGCTATACTGTCCGGATCGGGCGGTTAGCTCAGCGGTAGAGCACTGCTTTCACACGGCAGGGGTCACAGGTTCAATCCCTGTACCGCCCACCAATAAAATCAAGTAGTTAGACGCCTTTTCCCTCCTCGGCAACCCTCCATACGGTAATCTGCCGAAACCTGGATTTGCGTCACGCCATGTTCGTAATACCTGTGTGGTTGAAGGTGACGCATCTCAAGCTATCCGGCCGGAGGAATTTGGAAAAACCTGCCTGACAGCACTCCGGGTAACTACTCCCGGAGGTGAAGTGGATGAACGATATCGATTCGCCGCCAATTTCGCGTTGAGCGTTTAGGTACCGGGTTCGTAAATACTTGCCATCGGCGGATCATCGTTGAACTCTATGACTGGTACGCCCACGATCGCGCTACATTTCTGCGTCCATGGCCGGTGCGCTTGGCTTCTTCTGCTCCGGTTTCTCCGTCATGGTGGCTTCCGTGAGCAACAGAATGCTGGCCACCGACACGGCATTTTGAAGTGCGATTCGCACGACCTTGGTCGGATCGATGATGCCAGCCTCCATCAAGTCGACATATTGTTTGCGCGAGGCATCGAAACCGACATTGCCGGCAGACTCCAACATCTTGTTGACGACGACACCGCCATCGACAGCGGAATTGTCGGCAATTTGGCGTGCCGGGGCTTCGAGCGCTCGCCTGAGAATCTGAACGCCGGTCCGCTCGTCGCCTTCACATTGCATCTCGATCGTCGCGATGACGCGGCTGGCGCGGAGCAAGGCCAATCCACCCCCCGGCACGATCCCCTCGGCGACAGCTGCCTTCGTCGCGTTGATGGCATCATCCAGCGCATCTTTCTTGGCCTTCATTTCCGACTCGGAAGGTGCACCCACGCGGATCACAGCAACGCCACCGGCCAGTTTGGCCAAGCGCTCTCGGAGCTTTTCCCGGTCGTAATCACTGGTGACTTTGTCGATCTCGTGTCGAATTTGCTGCATGCGATCGTCGATGGCTTTGCGCGCCCCCGCTCCGCCGATTATCGTCGTATTATCACGGTCCACAACGACTCGTTTTGCGCGGCCCAATTGCTCCAGGTGGACGTCCTCTAATTTGATCCCTAGCTCCTCCGCGATGACCTGACCGCCCGTCAGGGTCGCAATGTCCTGAAGCATCGCCTTGCGGCGGTCGCCAAAGCCCGGGGCCTTGACGGCTACGCTCTTGAATATCCCCCGCATCTGATTGACGATGAGCGTCGCCAAGACCTCTCCCTCGACATCCTCCGCAATCAACAATATCGGCCGACCGGCTTTGGCGGCCTGCTCGAGCAACGGCAATAAATCTTTCAGTACGTTCAATTTGCGGTCGCTCAACAGCACATAAGCGTCTTCGAGAACGACCTCCATCTTGTCGTTATCCGTGACGAAATAAGGGGATATATAGCCGCGATCGAATTGCATGCCCTCCACGACTTCCAGTGCCGTCTCAATCGTCTTGGACTCCTCGGCCGTAATGACGCCATCGCCGCCCACCTTCTCCATGGCCTGTGCAACGAGCTCACCAATACTTTCGTCATTATGTGCCGAGATGGTCGCGACCTGGGCCTTCTCCTTGCGCGTCATGACCGGTTTTGACAACTTCTTCAACTCCTCGATGACGGCAAGGAGCGCCTTATCCAGGCCGCGCTTGATATCAATCGCGCTGGCGCCGGCTGTAACATTGCGAACGCCCTCCAACAAAATGGCATGGGCCAGAATGGTTGACGTGCTGGTGCCATCACCTACCGCGTCCCCGGTCTTCTCTGCGGCCTGCCGAAGCATTTGTGCACCGAGATTTTCCTCGGCATCCTCGAGGCTCAGTTCTTTGGCGATGGCAACGCCGTCGTTACAGACGATCGGAGCCCCCCATTGCTTTTGGATCAACACCGACTTTGACTTGGGGCCCAGAGTGATGCGAACAGCATTCGCCAACTGGGTGGCCCCGCGCAAAATCTTCTCGCGTGCAGCGGAGCCAAACAGCAATTGCTTGTAAGCCATGGCATTGTCCCAATGTCCGACCGATCTTAAGACGAGTGTGCGCAGGTGTCTGGCATGCTTTCTACAGGGAATCAACCTAGGGCGCTGCAGATTGTCCGTAGCGCAACCTTCAGATCAGGCCATGTGGCCGATGGTCTTGCGGAAGCCAGCACGTCGCGTTGACAATTGGGCGGAATGTCCAGCGTAAAGGTGTAGTCGCCGGCGCCCATCCCCGCATCGGCCAACATGGCGGGGATCATCAACAGCAGTAACGTACCACCGCCGTCTACGTGAATTTAGCAATAGGGCAATGGAAACTACGAATAGTACGCACACCGCTGACGCACCAGTATCAATCAGTGAGTAATCGTCTTGGGCGCGGGAATAAAATATGAGTGAGCCGTTCGGTCGAGATCATCTCGTACCGCGTGTTGCGCGCGCCGTCGGCACCATCGGGCATGTTTGAGCCATATAGATTCGAGCCTCAATCTGAGATCGAGGATTCGATGGCGGCAGGATGAAGTTGTCGCTCAACCGAGACGTGTTTACCCCGGCATATGTGACCAAACCGAAGGAGATTGATATGAGAGCTGATACAGACATTCGTCGCGATGTGGAAGCCGAGTTGCAGTGGGATCCCAGTATCGATAATAAAAAGATTGGCGTCATCGTCAATAACGGAGTCGTGACGTTGACCGGCGAGGTGGGTCATTTTCCAGGTAAATGGGCGGCTGAGGATATCGCCAAGCGCGTCATCGGTGTACGGGCGGTCGCGAACGACATTCAAGTGGCAATTCCGCTGTCCAGCGTGCGCACTGACACCGACATAGCGGAGGCAGCAGCGGGTGCATTGCGATGGCATGTGGCAATGGGTGACACGCAGATCAAACCGGTCGTCAAGAATGGGTGGGTCACGCTCAGCGGCAAGGTGACCTGGGGATTTCAAAAAACATCGGCCGAGAATGCCGTACGGACTCTGATGGGCGTTAAAGGGGTCACCAATGACATCACATTGGCCGCCACGATCAAGGGTGCCGATGTGAAACAAAAGATTGAAGATGCGTTCAAGCGGCACGCAATCCTCGACGCCAAGGACATTCAAGTGAAAGTTGACAGTTCGACCGTCACTCTCAATGGGCATGTCCGTACGTGGCAGGAACACGAGGATGCCGCGCGCGCCGCATGGGCGGCGCCGGGCGTCGCCACTGTCGATAATCGTCTAGTCATTCAATGGGAATAAGGCCAATGTGTCCGCCGAGCAGCGCTGTTGTCGAATAGTCGACGATTTCGACAAGCGCACTCGGCGGTTTCTTTGCGCACTGCATTGGTGCCTGTGTTGTATTACTGGCAAGCCTCCCTGCTTGGTCCTATTGTACGTCTCTGTCAGTGCTGCGCGGTTGAACTGACCGATGACATCGGCCGACCGGCACTGTCGCCCGACTGGTTCGCGTCTGTGCGATGCCACCATCCGCCGCCGAGTGCCTGGAATAACGCGGCGGTATCCGCATAACGATTGCCCTCGGCTTGAACGCGATTAATGTACGCCTGCTCCCAAGTTCGTTCTGCAATCAACACACTCAGATGGTCGATCGTGTCTGCGTGGAATTGCCGTCGCGCCAGCTCGAGGCTGGCGAGGGCCGATCGCTCGGCCGCATCCTGCGCGACCAAGTCATCTGCATCCGCCTGCAGGGCCCTTAAGGCGTCTGATACATTTTGGAATGCCTTGATCACGATGCTGCGGTACTGCGCGGCAGCTTGGCTTAAGGCCGCTACGGCGGCGCGCTTTCTATGCCGCAGCATTCCGGCGTCGAACAGCGTCTGCTCGGCGCTTCCAGCGATGCTCCATACGCCTGTGCCGGGCAGAGCGGCGATCCCGCTCGCCGTCGTGCCAAGGGCGGCCGTGATGGCGAACTGGGGCAGTTGATTGGCGATCGCGACGCCCACGTCGGCCGAGGCCGCGTGCAGCAGCGCTTCGGCCCCACGCACATCCGGCCGCTGCTCGACGAGCCGCGACGGGAGGCTGACCGGTAACTCTTGCGGCAGCCGGAGGCTGTCGAGATTGAAGGTCTCGCTCACTTCTTGACTCGGCAACCGTCCAGTGAGTGCCGTGAGCTGGTTGCGCACTTGTGCCAACTGTTTCTGCAGGGGGGGTAAGGTCGTACGGGTCTGGTCAAGCGTCGCCTCCTGCAGCAGGACTTCGGCTTGCGACACAACACCCACCCTGAATCGTTGACGGACCAGATCGAGTTCGTCGTTCTCGATCTTGATGATCTGTTCGGTCGCCGTGATCTGGCCGCGTAGCGATGCCTCTTGCACGGCGGCGACCACCAGATTGGACGTCAAGGTAAGATACGTGGCCTCCAGCTGGAAGCGCTGATACTCCGCTTGTGCGGCGAGCGATTCGATTTGCCGCCGCGTCCCGCCGAACACGTCCGGAACATAGGACACGTTGAGCGAGGCGGTGACCACGCTGAATGTCGGATTGAACTGCGGCTCGCCGATACTGGCGCCGGCCAGCCGCTCGCGCTCGGGCTGCAGGGCAGCGCTGACCGAGGGAAGTAACGCGCCCTCGCGGGCGTAGACATTTTCCTTCGCCTGCCGCAAAGCAGCTTGTGCGGCACCAACGTCGGGATTGCTCTGCAGTGCTTGTTCGATGAGCTGGTTCAGCGCGTCAGAGTGGAACAACGTCCACCACTCGCCAGGAATATCGAGATCTCGCACGAAGCGCTGTGCTTCACCGCCCGGCGTGTTCGCCGACCCGGTCGCCGCAGCCAGCGGTTCCGGCGTGTAGCCGACAACCTCGGGCGCCCGCGGACGTTGAAAATCCGGTCCGACCGCGCAGCCCCCCAAAGCTAAGGTTGAGGCCATAGCGATCACGACCAAGCAGACTTTACGGCCCAAGTTCAACTTCCTCGTTTACCCTGCAACATTGCCCGAATGTGCCCGCACCTTCATCCCTCCGCCCCGGCAACGAGAGCCTGGCCGAAGATCAATCCACTGCGATCTGATCCGCCACAAGCGCGCCGAAGCGTATAACCTACATCATTGATGCGCCCCGACGATGTGGGTATTTCCCCGTATATCGAGACGTCCGAAACCGGCGGAAACTCGCTTTTTACCATCGGAATGATTCCTGGTGGGAAACGGTCGTAGCTCTCTGATGGAGGGAAATGGCAGGGTCTGCCTTAAGTCGGCTGGAGATGGGACGATTCAGCATCGTCTGGCTCGGCGGGTAAATGCTTGGATTCTTGAGGCGGAGAGTGTACAGCTCGATGAACCGACGACGCACCCTGTTGCTGATCGCATTTGTCCTCGTTCTCGCTACAGTCGGGTACGGAACCTGGCGATTTCGAGCCGCGTTGTTTGGTACGGCAGCCGGCCCCAACCGAATCACCGTTTCCGGGAACATCGAGGCTCACGAGAGCGTCCTGAGTTTCACGCAAGTGCAGGCCGCCATCGTCGAGCTGCCATTTGATGAGGGCGCCTCTGTCGCTCGAGGTACGGTGTTGGCGCGTGTCGACGATCGTCTTTATCAGCAGCAGGTCGGGATTGATCGCGCCAATGAACAGGTCGCATCAGCCCAGGTGGCGGTGAACGAAAGCAGCCTCATCGCCGCGCGCAGCAGCGTCGACAGCGATCGATTTGATCTCGCGGAGAAACAGCGCGACGCGGCCCGCGCCGAGGAACTGGTGAGGACCGCCGCGACGTCGGTACAAACTCGTGATTTGACACTCACCGCGGCAAATCAGTCGGCGGCGGCGCTGGCGCACGATCAGGCCCTGGTGCACGTGGCAACCACCAATGTCACTCTGGCTCGGGCCAACGAAGCGGCAGCGGCGGCGAAGCTCGCGCTCGACGAAGTGACGATCGGCTATACGACGCTTCGCGCGCCATTCTCGGGCGTGATTTCGGTGCGCGAGGCCGAACTCGGCCAGTTGGCCGGACCCGGCGTCGCGATTTTCACGCTCGATGATCTCGACCACATCTGGCTTCGTGCCTACGTGAACGAAAAGGACATCGGCCAGGTACGTCTGGGTGAACCGGCCAACGTGACGGCAGACAGCTATCCGGGCAAAACATACCACGGCCACATCAGCTTCATCTCCCCGGAGGCGGAATTCACGCCGAAGACCGTCGAGACGAATGCCGAGCGGGTGACGCTCGTCTATCGAATCCGCATCGACATCGACAACTCCACGCACGAACTCCTGCCGGGGATGCCGACAGATGCCAGCATCGCGTTGCTGCCGGCGGGACGATGATCAACACCGACAGTGAGGTCGCGGTGGTCGCCCGAAACCTCGTTCGGAACTTTGGCTCCACTCGGGCAGTGCAAAGCGTCAATTTTACGGTGGCACACGGGGAGATATTCGGTCTTGTGGGCCCTGATGGCGCCGGCAAGAGCACGATCATGCGCATGCTGGCCGGCGTGCTGCGGCCTGATTCCGGCGAGATTCTCCTGGAAGGCATTGACGTCATCGCCAACCCGGAGCGTGCCAAGCCCAACTTGAGCTACATGCCGCAGCGCTTCGGCCTCTATGAAGACATGACCGTCGACGAAAACATCTTCTTCTATGCCACGCTCTTCGAGGTCCCCGCCAAGGTTCGCCGCGAGCGCAGCCAGGAGTTGCTCGAGGCGGCCGGCCTTCAGCCGTTCCGCCGACGCTTGGCCGGCCAGCTCTCCGGTGGCATGAAACAGAAGCTCGGCCTGGTCTGCGCGCTGATCCATACGCCGCGGGTTCTGCTGCTCGACGAGCCGACGACCGGCGTGGACCCGGTCTCCCGCCGCGACTTTTGGGGCATCCTCTATGGCTTGCGCGAGCACGGCGTCACGATTCTGCTCTCCACCGCCTACATGGACGAAGCGGAGCGTTGTTCGCGTCTCGCTCTGCTGCACGCCGGGCAGATTCGCCACTGCGACACGCCAGCGCGACTCAAGCAGTTAATGCCCGGCGCACTGCTGGCGGTCGTGACGCACAATGTGCGTGGTGCTCACGCGGCCCTGGAGGGCGTGCCCGGTGTGCTCGGCCGACTGCTCATGGGCGACCGCGTCAATGTTCGCGTGGATGACGCCGAGCGCCGCTTGCCCGCATTGCGCGCCCGGCTCGTCGAGCGCGGCATCGGCGATGCTGAGATCACGCGGATCGAGCCGGGCATCGAGGACGTGTTTGTGGCCCTGCTCGGGTCAGGGGACGCGGCATGACGGAAGACGTCCAGGTCGTGGTGGCCCAGGGACTGACCAAGAAGTTCGGCGCGTTCACCGCGGTGGACCGGCTCGATCTCAGCATCGCCAAGGGCGAAATCGTGGGATTCATCGGTCCGAACGGCGCCGGCAAATCGACCACCATCCGCATGCTGTGCGGACTGTTGCGCCCAAGCGAGGGACGCGCCTCCGTCGCCGGCTTCGATGTCGGCCGCGAGCCGGAGGCCGTCCGAGAGCACATCGGCTACATGTCCCAGAAATTCTCGCTCTACGGCGACCTGACCGTGCGCGAAAATCTGCAGTTTTTCAGCGGCCTGTACCGCGTGCCGCGGCGCGACATCGAGGCGCGCATGCGCACAGCCATTGCCATGGCCGGATTGGAGGGCCGCGAGGATGCGCTCGTGCGCACCCTCGCGGGCGGCTGGAAGCAGAGGCTCGCGCTCGGTTGTGCCATTCTGCATCGTCCGCCGGTATTGTTCCTCGACGAGCCCACCTCGGGAGTCGAACCCGAAGCGCGCCGCAAGTTCTGGGATCTGATTCATAACCTCGCGTCGGAAGGCGTCACGATTCTGGTGTCAACCCACTACATGGAGGAAGCGGAATACTGCAATCGGATCGCACTGATCAATGCAGGCAAGTTGGTGGCGCTCGGCAGCCCGGGAGAGTTGAGACGGCGCGAATTGGGCGGAATACTGTACGAATTCGATTGTGCCGCGCTCGGCGCGGCCTTGGTCGCCTTGCGCCAAGTCCCCGACGTCATCGATGCGGCGATTTTCGGCGACAAGCTGCACGTGCTTCTCGGGCCAGGGGGTATAGCGGCCAATCTGCCGCCATTGCTGGGGCGCCAGGGGATTACGGCCGGTCCGCTGCGCGCCATCACACCGAGCCTGGAGGATGTGTTTGTCCAGCTCGTCTCCAAGCCGCAGGCGGCGGCGGCTACTGCATGAACGCGCGGCGTCTCCTCGCCATTGCGTACAAAGAGACGCTGCAGGTCTGGCGGGATCCGCGCAGCCTCGCCATCGCCCTGCTCATGCCGGTCATGCAGATGGCGCTGCTCGGCTACGGCGTCAGCCTCGACATCAAGCGCGTACCGCTTTGCGTCTATGACCAGGAGAACAGCCAAACCAGCCGTGAGCTGGTGCAGCGGTTCGTCGCCTCGAACTGGTTCATGGTCGCCCATATACTCACCGAGGAACGGGCAATCCGTGATGCCATGGACCGCGCCACCTGCGTCGGAGTGGTCACCATTCCGGTGAATTTCTCACGGGTTCTGGCGACGACGGGAGCTGCGTCGGTACAGACGGTCTTCGACGCCACCGATGCCAACACGACCAACATCGCCATTGGCTATGCTCAAGGCGTGATCGCCCAGACGACCGCTGATTTTCAAGCGCGTTGGGCGGCGGCACATGGAACGGCTCCTCAAACCGTGGGCAACGTCGATCTGGAGCCCCGCGTCTGGTTCAACGAAGGACTGGACAGTCGCAATTTCATCATCCCCGGCGTGGTCGCTGTCATTTTGGGCCTGGTCGGCGCGCAGCTCACCTCGCTCACCATTTCCCGCGAGTGGGAACGCGGCACCATGGAACAACTCGTGTCGACGCCGGTGACTGCGCTCGAAATGATGATCGGTAAGCTCGTCCCGTATTTCGTCATCGGATTGTTCGATGCGGCCTTCTGCCTCTGCGCGGCCGTCTTCTGGTTTCAGGTGCCGTTCCGCGGCAGCCTTGGGACCCTGATGCTGACCACCGCCCTGTTCATACTGGTCGTGCTCGGCATCGGATATCTCGTATCGGTGCGTATCCGCAGCCAACTTGGCGCAAGCCAGGTCGCGCTCATTCTCACCATGACACCCATCAGCTTGCTGTCGGGCTATACGTTCCCGATCGATCAAATGCCGGCCCCGATCCAGGCTGTGACTCTGATCGTCTATGCCCGCTATTTCGTTACCATCCTGCGGGCGGTGTTCCTCAAGGGCAGCACGATCGCGGAGCTGACGGTGCCCATCCTGGCGCTGGTCCTGTACGCGGCGGCCATCATTTGGATCGCTGCCCGCGCCTTCCGCAAGCGGCTGGACTAGCCGATGTTCGATCGTCTCCGCGTCATGCTGATAAAGGAGTTCTTGGAGCTGCGCCGTGACCGATGGGCCATGTTCCGCCTGATCGTGCCGCTGCTCATTCAGGTGGTCGTGTTCGGCTACGCCGCGACATTCACGGTCAATCGTGTCGCCACTTGCGTACTCGATCTCGATCACAGCCAGGCTAGCCGCGGGCTGGTGTCGCATTTCGTCGCGACCGGCCGCTTCGACGTCATCGACATCGCCGAGACTCAGCGTCAGATCACCCGAGATCTTGACAGCGGTCGGGCGACCGTGGCCATCGTGATCCATGCCGGCTTCGAGCAATACCTGTATAGCGGTCGGACAGCGCCATTGCAGGTCTCCGTCGACGGAACCAATTCGAACACCGCACTGATCGCTTTGGGATACGTCAGTCAGGTCGTTGCACAATTCCAAGCAGAGCAGATGGCTAATACCTGGCCGGCGCAGCCCGCTGCAGCCTCTCGCGGCGCCTCCGTGTCGCTGCAGGAGCGCCCCTGGTTCAATGCAGGACTCGAAGACCGGTGGTTCTTCATCCCCGGCGTGATCGGCACGCTAACCCTGGTCCAGGTCGTCAGCCTGACGGCCTTCGCCGTGGTGCGCGAACGGGAGGTAGGGACGCTGGAACAAATCATGGTGAGTCCCATCCGGCCGGTCGAGTTCATCGTCGGCAAGGCGCTGCCGTTCTTCCTCATCGGGCTCGCCGAAGTAGCCTTGATAACGATCTTCGGTGTGCTGTGGTTCCACATCCCGTTCGTCGGCAGCCCGCTGGTCATGCTGCTCGGGGCGTCGCTATTCCTCCTGGCGGCCATCGGTCTCGGCCTGCTGCTGTCGACCTTTTCGCACACCCAGCAGCAGGCTTTCGCATTGAACTTCTTCTTGGTGAATCCGTTCTTTATCCTCTCCGGATTCGCTTTTCCGATCGCCGCCATGCCGCGGGTGCTGCAATGGTTCACGATGATCAATCCGTTGCGCTACTTCCTGGTCATCATCCGTGCGGAGTTCCTCAAAGGCGTCGGTGTCGGCGTGCTCTGGCCCGATCTGTCGGCGTTGGCCCTATTGGCGGTGGTGATGCTCACGGGCAGTGTTCTGCGTTTCAGTAAATCGTTGGATTGACAGAGCCTTCCTGGAGACGATGGAGAAGTCCCTGCTCGCGCACAAATTTGCTGACGGCAGCGAGACCTCACGATATGCTGAAGCGGATCTGCCTCCGGCGCTCAAGACCTCGGAAAAGCTGCTGGTGGAGATCAAACCCGAGTGGCTACGACTTGCGAGTCACTTGCGAGTACCGGAACCCAACCCCTTGTTCCATCAAGTAGTTGCAAATGACTCTGGGTAGGGGTAAGGTTTTGATTTTATATGGTATTTAGTGCTTTCACACGGCAGGGATCACAAGTTCAATCCCTGTACCGCCCATCGATCCGAGTTCCCGGCTGCGGTCGCTCGCGACTTTTTTTGGGCCTCACGTCGTATGCTCTTTACGTGCTGCACAGTCCGCTTTCCGCGGTTCTGTATTCCCTCATGCGGCACGATGCGCGGCTCACCCAGGCGCTGTCGGGATCGGTCTTCTTCGGCGTCGCCATCGTCGCTGCACTGCTGCTGACATGCTGGCTGGTCGACCGGTATTTCGACTCTCCGGTCAGGCGGCGGCTGAATTGATTGTGGTTTTGATACACTGGGTGTCAACCTCCCGATTATGCGGGCCACCAAGACTGCAAGGATCCGCAATGCCTGTTGTACGCGCCAGGCCCATCGTTGCCGCGATTTTCCTGGCTGTGCTCATCGCAGCCGGCTCGCCGCCATCGGCCGCTCGCGCACAGACGCAGGATTCGCTGGAAAAGCGCGTACGCGAGCAGACTGAAACCACGCTCGGCGGGTTGGTGAGGGAGGGTCGCTCCTCGTTCGCAGCGGCGGTTTTCGTCAGCGGCGGCGTTCCGAGATTTTCAGCGAGCTACGGCACCGAAGCGCCGGGGTCGAGGGTGCCCTTCTCGGTCGACTCGACGCTCATCGATTTGAACTCGATCAACAAGATATTTACCGCCATCGCCATCGCGCAATTGGTCGACCGCGGCAAGATCGCCAGCATCGACGACCCGATCAACAAATATCTGAAGCACTACCGGCTGCCGCTCGCCTTCGGCCACGAGGTCAGCATTCGCGCGATCGCAACTCACAGTGCCGGATTCGACTTGCCGGCGTTCGGCGCAGGGAAGCTCGAGTCCGATCCTGCGCGGTTTTTCGACCAGCGATTTCCGGGGTACTTCCGCAATGATGCGCTTTTTTCGGCCTATGAAAATTACGGGCCGAAACTACTGGCGTTCATGGTCGCTGAAGTATCCGGCGAGGCGTTTCCACGCTACGTGGAGCAATCCATTCTCCGTCCGCTGGGCATGGATCACACTTATCTGGTCGCGACACCCCGGGCGCTGGAACACCGCTTCGTCGCCTTCCAAGTCAAGGCGCCAACCATCACCGACGGCGGGCCTCCGCTGAAAGCCGAAGCATCCGCGATGCTCGTCGGGACATCGGTTTCCACACTGAGCGATGTGGCGAAAATGATGGGCGCTCTGCTGGGGCCGGATGGCGCCCAAGACGCCGTCACCGAACCGATGCGCCGGTTGATATTTCAGGTTCTGCAGACGAACGGCGAGCGGGGTGCGGCGCATGGCTTGATCTTCGATGCGGTCCGCCAACCCGGGAAAACGCTGTTCACTCACGGCGGCGTCGGACCCGGCATCAACTGCATGATGGATCTCGATATCGGTGCCGAGGCCGGGGTCTTTTTTTGCTACGCCAACGTCCGTGTGCGGTTCGACGATAATCCAGCCGATTCTCCCCCCGCTTTTGAAGATATCGGCGGCCGGATGCTCAAGCCATTCACCGCTTGTGCAGCCGACACGGGCGATGACTGCACGCATTATCCGGCCCCTGCATGGAAGAACGCGTGGAACGCCTATCTGGGGGATTACGTGGATTCCGCGCGACACCATCACGGCTTTTCGCGGCTCCGAACCCTGCTCCATCCCACGTTCTTGCGCATCGAGCGGGAGGGCCAATCACTGAAGCTCGACGGACATGCGGGGTTTGTCGAAATCTCTCCGGGAAGCTTCGGCAGCCCGTCCTACACGGAGACGTTCTCCTTCATCAAGGACCCGGCGACCGGGAAACTCTTTTTGAGCACATCCGACCGCCCTTCTGCGTACGAACGGCCGAGCTTGCTCGAAAAGCGGAATTTCCTTCCCCGTCTGCTGGCGGTGCTGGTCGCCACGGCGCTGTCAGGCGGTTTGTTCGCGCTGCCGACGAAATATGGCATCAATGCACGGGCGCGACTGGCCGCGGTGGGATACGCTGCGGTGGTGGCTTGCAGCATCGCGTCGTTGTTCGGTCTGCGCGCTTTCGGCGCCAGCTATTTCGAGGGTATTTCGTGGCCACTGCAGATCATACGAGTTTGCGGATTCCTGACCATTCCCGCGAGCGTCGTGTTGATTTACCAGGTCCACGACATCGATCGACGGCCGCTGACCGGCATCGCACGCATCGGCCGCCTTCATCTCAACGTGATCTGCCTGTCGGCCGTCGTGATGACACTGACTTTGCTGGCCTGTAACTTGATAAGCTTTTCACCGATCACCTGACTTGACGATGTCTCCCAGCCTTGCAGCTGGCGAAGATCATCCCCAGCACGCAAGTGGCTGCGCTCATTGGCGTGCTGGCCGGCACGCTGTTCAATTTCGTGTCGAGCCGATTCATCGTTTTTCGATCCAAGCACGTCAAACCCTGACCGGTTCGCCATTTTCCAAGGGCCCCTTGGGCTATTATGGGCCGGCCCGGCACCCAACCGCGTCGGAATGTACGATTCTGGTCCGCTACCCCCCTCGAGAGTGGTACCGTGGGGGGCTAACAGGAGATGCGCGTGAACCAATTCAAACCCAGCCCCTCGTCGGGACGACCCATTTCACCGCCCGGCGATGATCCGATGATGGATTTTCGGGCGCGCCTGGTGCATCAGCAGGCGGAAGCTGCGGAGCGCCGCCGGCTCGACTTGGCCGAACAGTCATCGCGGCTAAAGACGGCCGAGGAGCGGATCCGGATCTGGGAGCGCATTCACGAGGTCAACCTGCCGCGCGATTCCGCCCATAACCTGGTCGAGATCATCGCCGCGAACACCGGTTTGACCGATGCCGATGTGCGCGACGAACAGCAGCGCCGCGCCGCCGTCCGCGCCGCCGCCACCGCCGTCTAGATATCCCAGCTGGAATCGCCGCGGCCTGCGAGGCCGTCGATGATTCCAGCCCTTCGCAGGTGATCGATCACCTGCGATGCCGCCGCCTCCGGCTCCAACAATGCCGTGTCCAGCCGGATTTCGGGGGTTTCCGGGGCCTCATAAGGCGAATCGATGCCGGTGAAATTCTTCAGCTCGCCACGACGCGCCTTCTTGTAAAGACCCTTCACGTCCCGCGCTTCCGCCGCCTGCAAGGACGTGTCGACGAACACTTCGAAGAACTCGCCCTCCTGAACCAAGCCCCGCGCCATGCGCCGCTCCGAGCGGAAGGGCGAAATGAACGACACCAGCACGATGAGACCGGCATCGACCATGAGTCGCGCCACTTCCGCGACACGCCGGATGTTTTCGACCCGGTCCTCATCGGTGAAGCCCAGATCCTTGTTGAGCCCGTGCCGCACGTTGTCGCCGTCCAGCAGATACGTATGGCGGCCGTCGGCGAACAACCGCTTCTCGACCAGATTCGCGATGGTCGATTTCCCCGCGCCCGACAAACCCGTAAACCACAATATGCACGGCTTTTGGTGGCTCAGCTGTGCTCGCGCGGTCTTGTTCACGTCCAACGCCTGCCAATGCACGTTCTGCGACCGACGCAGGGCGAAGTGAAGCAAGCCCGCACCCACGGTGTTGTTGGTCAAGCGATCGATCAAAATGAATCCCCCGAGCACCCGGCTGTCCTTGTAGGGCTCGAAGGCGACGGCACCGCTGAGCTCGATTCCGCACACGCCGATGTCGTTGAGCTCGAGTTTCTTCGCCGCGAGATGCTCCAGCGTATTCACATTGACCCGGTACTTGATCGGCGCCACGGTGGCGGTCACGGTCTTGGTGCCGATCTTCAGCAGGTAGGCACGACCCTGCAGCAGCGGCTCATCGTGCATCCAGACGATGGTGGCCTCGAATTGATTGGCCACCGCGGGCGGCGCATCCGCGGCACTCAACACGTCGCCACGGCTGACATCGATTTCATCCGCCAAGGTCAGCGTCACCGACTGCGCGGCGACCGCCTGTTCCACGTCGACATCGCCGACCAGAATCCTGGACACCGCACTGCGGCGCCCCGAGGGCAGCACACGCACCGCATCACCGCGGCGGATGCTGCCGCTCGCGATCATTCCTGCAAACCCGCGAAACTCGGCATTCGGACGGTTGACCCATTGCACCGGCATGCGAAACGGAGCGCCGGCCGACTCGTCCGCCAACGGCACGGTCTCCAAATGCTCCAAAAGCGCCGGGCCTGAGTACCAGGGTGTGCGCGTGCTGCGCGCAACCACATTGTCGCCCGCCACCGCCGAGACCGGAATGCAGGTGATCGACTCCAGATTGATCTGCCGGGCGAACTCGCGGTACGCGGCTTCGATGGCGGCGAACGCCTCCTGCGAGTAATCGACCAGATCCATCTTGTTGACGGCGACGACCACGTGCCGTATGCCGAGCAACGCGACCAGGTAGCTGTGGCGCCGGGTCTGGGTGAGCACGCCTTTGCGCGCATCGATCAAGATCACGGCGAGATCCGCGGTGGATGCCCCCGTGACCATGTTGCGTGTGTACTGCTCGTGGCCAGGCGTGTCCGCGACGATGAACTTGCGCTTGTCCGTGGAGAAGAACCGATAAGCCACGTCGATCGTGATTCCCTGCTCACGCTCGGCGGCCAGGCCGTCCACCACCAAGGCGTAATCCAGCTCCCCTCCGCGCGTGCCGACTCTCTTCGAATCGTCCTCCAACGTTTCCAACTGATCCTCGAAGATCATCTTCGATTCATGCAGGAGCCGCCCGATCAGCGAGGACTTGCCATCATCCACCGATCCACAGGTGATGAACCGCAGCAGTCCCTTGTGCGCGTGGGCGGCGAGATACTCTTCGATGTCGCCGGGCGTGGAGGTCGCGCTGATGGGAGTGCTCGAAGGCATCAGAAGTAACCCTCCTGCTTTTTCTTCTCCATGGACGCGGCCCCTTCCTGGTCCACCATTCGACCCTGGCGCTCCGATCCCCGGGCGAGCAGCATTTCGCGTATCACCAGCGGCAGTGTATCGGCGTTGCTCAGCGTGGCACCGGTCAAGGGATAGTCGCCCAGCGTTCGAAATCTCACGTTCAGGGTCTCGATGCGATCGTCCTTGGAGATGGGCAGGCGGTCGTCATCGACCATGATGAGTTGTCCGGAGCGGCGCACCATGGGACGCGGCTTCGCGAAGTACAACGGCACGATGGGCACGTTTTGCACGTGGATGTACTGCCAGACGTCGAGCTCGGTCCAATTCGACAGGGGGAACACGCGGATGCTTTCGCCCGCGTTCTTGCGCGTGTTGTACAACTGCCAAAGCTCGGGCCGCTGGTTCTTCGGGTCCCAACGATGCTGCGCCGAACGGAACGAAAAGACGCGCTCCTTCGCGCGGCTCTTCTCCTCGTCCCGGCGGCCGCCGCCGAATGCCGCATCGAAGCCATGGTGGTCGAGCGCCTGCCGCAACGCCTGGGTCAACATCATGTCGGAATAGGCCGCGCCGTGGGACCAGGGCAACACCCCGGCACGCACGCCCTCTTGGTTGGTGTGCACCAGCAACTCCAGGCCATGGCGCTTGGCCGTGACGTCGCGAAACTCCAGCATCTCGCGAAAATCCCAGCCGGTCGCGATCTGCAGCAGCGGGAACGGCGGCTTCGCGGGGGCGAACGCCTTGAGCGCCAGATGCAGCATCACCGAGCTGTCCTTGCCGATCGAATACAGCATCACCGGCTTCTCGCATTCCGCGACGACCTCGCGAAAAATGTGGATGCTCTCGGCTTCGAGCCGCTGCAGATAATCGAGGCGGGACATTCAGGCCCGGTATTTCGCGGGCGTCTTGGCGCGAATATGCTCGGCCGTCACGCCCGGCGCCAGCTCGATCAGCTCGAACGGTTCATGGCGGGTGGCGCGTGAAAACACGGCAAGGTCGGTGATGACCATGTCCACACAATTCGTGCCCGTGAGAGGCAGCTCGCAGTTCGTCTTGAATTTCGGCTCGCCATCCTTGGACGTGTGATCCATGACGACCACGACGCGCTTCACGCCCGCCACCAGATCCATCGCGCCGCCCATGCCCTTGATCATTTTCCCGGGAATCATCCAGTTCGCGAGATCGCCGTTCTCGGACACCTCCATCGCGCCCAAGACGGCCATGTCGATGTGGCCGCCGCGAATCATCGCAAAGCTGTCGGCCGACGAAAAATAAGAACTCATCGTCAACTCGCTGACGGTTTGTTTGCCGGCGTTGATGAGATCGGCATCCTCCTCCCCCTCGAAGGGAAAGGGCCCGATCCCCAGCATGCCGTTCTCGGACTGCAGGACCACCTTCATGCCCGCAGGGATGTAATTCGCGACCAGCGTCGGAATGCCGATGCCCAGGTTCACGTAGAACCCATCCTTGAGCTCGCGGGCCGCGCGCGCGGCCAGATCTTCACGTGACCACGGCATCGGAGCCCCCGCTGCGTTTGCGCGTCGTGCGCTTCTCGATGAGTTTCTCGTACGGGCTGCCGTTGATGATGCGATGCACGTAGATGCCGGGAGTATGGATGGCGTCGGGATGCAGCGTGCCGGGTTCGACCAGTTCCTCGACTTCCGCGACGGTGATGCGGCCCGCCGTCGCCATGTTCGGGTTGAAATTGCGCGCCGTCTTGCGGTAGATCAGATTCCCTTCGGTATCGCCCTTCCACGCCTTGACGAGGGACACGTCCGCGACGATTCCCTTCTCGAGAATATACGTCTCTCCGTCCACCACCCGCCACTCCTTGCCCTCGGCGACCAGCGTGCCGGCGCCGGTCTTGGTGAAAAACGCGTAGATGCCGGCGCCGCCCGCACGCACCCGCTCGGCCAACGTTCCCTGGGGATTGAACTCCAGCTCCAACTCGCCCGCCAGGTATTGACGCTCGAATTCCTTGTTCTCGCCGACATACGACGAGATCATCTTTTTGATCTGGCGGGTATGCAGCAACAACCCAAGCCCCGCACCATCGGTGCCGGCGTTGTTGGAGACCACGGTCAAGTCGCGCACACCCGAGTCCCGCAGCGCCGCGATCAGCTTGTCCGGCACGCCGCACAAACCAAAGCCGCCGCAACACAGCAACATGCCGTCTTTGACGACCCCGTCGAGCGCGCTGCGGGCGTCGGGAAACACTTTGGAACTCGTCGTCATGTTCAACCGCTCGTCCTCTCCATCAGCGATGTCAGCGCGTCAGTATACTTCCGCGCCGTGATCGCGAGTTAGCTGCGCGCCACCGCGGCATCGAGGGTGTTGGACAGCAGCATGGCGATCGTCATGGGACCGATGCCGCCGGGAACGGGCGTGATCCACCCCGCGCGCTCGGCCGCCGCGTCGTATTCCACGTCGCCCACGAGCCGGCCCGCCGCGGTGCGATTGATGCCGACGTCGAACACGGCGGCTCCCGGGCGGATCCATTCGCCGCGCACCATGCCGGGCTTGCCCACCGCCGCCACCACGATCTCAGCGCGCTCGACTTCGGCCTGCAGGTCCCGAGTGCGGGTATGGCACACGGTGACCGTGGCGCCCGCCAGCATCAGTTCCAGGGCCATCGGCCGGCCGACGATGTTCGACGCGCCGACCACGGTGGCACGCAGCCCCTGCAGCGTGATGCCATATTCATGGGCCAGCCGAATCACCCCAAACGGCGTGCACGGGCGCAGGCGCGGGCGCTTTTGCGCGAGCAGTCCGGTGTTGTACGGGTGAAAGCCGTCGACATCCTTGGCCGGATCCACCAAATCCATGATTTCATTGGCGTCGAGGCCTTTGGGCAACGGCAATTGCACCAAGATCCCATCGACCAGCGGATCGGCGTTCAGGGCCTTCACCTGGGCCACCAGCGCCTCGCGGGAGACGCTGTCCGGCAGGTCGAAGGCAAAGGATTTGATGCCCGCCTCCTCGCACGCGAGTCGCTTGTTACGGACATACACGGCCGAAGCCGGGTCGGACCCGACTTTCACCACGGCCAGGCCTGGGGGCCGCCCGCGCGAACGGGCGAATTCCGCCGCGCGGGTCTTGACTTCCGCGCGCACGCGGGCTGCGACGGCCTTGCCGTCCAGCACAATTGCTTTTCCCATGCAGCTAGTACCGGTACTGATCGACTTTGTACGGGCCCTGCTTCGAGACCCCGATGTACTTCGCCTGCTCGTCCGTCAGCTCGGTGAGCATCGCGCCCAACTTGGACAGCTGCAGGCGGGCCACCTTCTCGTCGAGGTGTTTCGGCAACACGTAGACGCCGATCGGATACTTCGCGGTGTCCGCGAACAGCTCGATCTGCGCCAGCACCTGGTTCGCGAACGAGGAGCTCATGACATAGGACGGGTGCCCCGTGCCGCAACCCAGGTTCACCAGCCGGCCTTCGGCCAGCAGGATGATGCGCTTGCCGTCGGGAAATATGACGTGATCGACCTGCGGCTTGATGTTGTCCCACGGGTATTGCTTGAGCGCGGCCACTTCGATCTCGTTGTCGAAATGCCCGATGTTGCACACGATCGCCTGGTCCTTCATCGCCTTCATGTGCTCGAGCGTGATGACATGGTAGTTGCCGGTGGCCGAGACGAAGATGTCCGCCTTGTCCGCGGCATAATCCATGGTCACGACGCGGTAGCCTTCCATCGCCGCCTGCAACGCGCAGATCGGATCGATCTCGGTCACCCATACCTGCGCCGACAGGGCGCGCAGCGCCTGCGCCGAGCCCTTGCCCACGTCGCCGTAGCCGACGACCAAGGCCACCTTGCCCGCGATCATGACGTCCGTGGCGCGCTTGATGGCGTCGACCAAGGACTCGCGGCAACCATACAGGTTGTCGAACTTGGACTTGGTGACCGAGTCGTTCACGTTGAACGCCGGGAAGGCCAATTGGCCGTCTTTGGCCATTTGATACAGACGCTTCACGCCCGTGGTGGTTTCCTCGGTGACGCCCTTGATCTTCGCCAAACGGGTCGAATACCACTTCGGATCCACCTTCAGCTTGGCCTTGATCGCTGCGAACAGCAGCGTCTCTTCCTCACTGCCCGGCTTGGAGATCACCGAGGCATCCTTCTCGGCGCGCGCACCCAGGTGCAGCAGCAACGTGGCATCGCCGCCGTCGTCCAAGATCATGTTCGAGTAGCCGCCGTCGGTCCATTCGAAGATGCGGTGGGTGTAATCCCAGTACTCGGCCAGAGATTCGCCCTTGATCGCGAACACCGGCGTGCCGCCTTCGGCGATCGCCGCGGCCGCATGGTCCTGGGTCGAATAGATGTTGCACGAGGCCCAGCGGCACTCGGCGCCCAGCGCATTCAGCGTCTCGATCAGCACCGCGGTCTGGATCGTCATGTGCAGCGACCCGGTGATGCGCGCGCCCTTCAACGGCTGCTTCACGGCATATTCATGGCGGATGGCCATGAGTCCCGGCATTTCCGTTTCGGCGATCTTGATTTCCTTGCGGCCCCAGGCCGCAAGGCTCATGTCCTTGACCAGATAATCAGGCTGCGCTTTGACTTGTGCGTTCATAAATTGACTCCTTGGGAATTGGGCTTCGATGGCGAGACGGCGCCTAGGCGGCGCGCGTCGCCTTGAGTTCCGACGCGAGCATCGCGGCCTTGTCGGTTCGCTCCCAGGTGAACTCGGCTTCCTTGCGGCCAAAATGGCCGTAAGCGGCTGTTCTTTGATAGATCGGACGCGCCAGATCCAGCATCTCGCGCAAACCGAACGGCGTGAGATCGAAATGGGCCCGCACGATCTGGGTCAGGCGCTGATCCGACAGCTTGCCCGTACCGAAGGTCTCCACCATGATCGAGGTGGGTTCGGCAACGCCGATGGCATACGACACCTGCACCTCGCAGCGATCCGCCAAACCGGCCGCCACGATGTTCTTGGCCACATAGCGCGCCGCATAGGCGGCCGAGCGATCGACCTTCGAGGGATCCTTGCCGGAAAAGGCACCGCCGCCATGCCGGGCAAAACCGCCGTAGGTGTCGACGATGATCTTCCGGCCCGTCAGGCCGCAGTCGCCCACCGGACCGCCGATCACGAACCGGCCGGTCGGATTGATGTGGTACTTGGTGCCCTTGTCGATCCATTTCTTCGGCAGAACCGGCTTCAAGATCTCTTCCATGACCGCTTCGCGCAGATGCTTGGTGCTGATGTCGTCCGAATGCTGAGTCGACAGCACGACGGCCTCGATGCCCACCGGCTTGTCGTTCTCGTAGCGCAGCGTGACCTGGCTCTTCGCGTCCGGCCGCAGCCAGGGCAGCTTGCCGCTCTTGCGCACCTTGGCCTGCTGCTTGACCAGGCGATGCGCCAGCGTGATGGGCGCCGGCATCAACACCTCGGTTTCGTTGCTGGCATAGCCGAACATCAGGCCCTGATCGCCGGCACCCTGCTTGCGCTCGTCCTTGCGATCGACGCCCTGGGCGATGTCGGGCGATTGCTTGCCGATGATGTTGAGCACGCCGCAGCTCGCGCCGTCGAAGCCCATGTCGGAGTGGTCGTAGCCGATGTCGAGGACGGTCTTGCGCACCAGCGCCTCGACATCCACCCAGGCACTCGTGGTTATTTCGCCGGCAACGATCACCACCCCGGTCTTCACCATCGTTTCACAGGCCACCCGGCCGAGCGGATCGAGGGTCAGGATCGCGTCCAACATCGCGTCCGAAATCTGGTCTGCAACCTTGTCGGGATGCCCTTCCGAAACCGATTCGGACGTGAAAGAGAAGCTCTTGCTCATGTATGGATCCTTAGCCGAAATTGTCTTGATAACGCCGATCGAACTCGGCTCGTGTAAATTCATGGTTCTGGGGCCCACGCGATTCGATTTTCATGGCCCCCATCAACGAGGCAGTCCGGCCCGTGGTTTCCCAGTCCAGCCCCTGCAGCAACCCGTGGATTAAACCAGCGCGATAGGCATCACCGCAACCGGTCGGATCGACGACCGCCCTGGCCTTCACCGCCGGAACCGTGATCGTACGCTCCTTGGTGTGAATCACCGAGCCCGCGGCGCCCCGGGTCACGATCAACGCCTCGACCTGGGCGACGATGTCGGCGGCGGTCAGACCCGTCTTTTGCTGCAAAAGCTCCCACTCGTAGTCGTTGAGGGTCACCCAGGTCGCCTGCTCGATGAACCGCGCCAGATCCTCGCCGCCGAACATGGGCATTCCCTGGCCCGGATCGAAGATGAACGGGATATTGGCCGCCTTGAACTGAGCCGCATGCTCGATCATGGCTTGACGGCCGTCCGGCGCCACTACCCCTAAGGCGACCTGCGGGCCGGCGCGGCCGATGGCATCGGCCACCTTGTTGAGGTGGGCATATTGCATTGCGCCCGGATGGAAGGCATTGATCTGATTGTCGTCGAGGTCCGTGGTGATGAACGCCTGGGCCGTGAAGCTCCCATCCACCACCTTGATGTAATCGACGTTGATGCCCTGCGACTGCATGCGTTGACGATAGGGCTCGAAATCCAGGCCCGCGGTGGCCATGCTGAGGCCCTCGTCGCCGAGCAATTTCATGCCATAGGCGATATTGGCCGCGCAGCCGCCGAATTCGCGCCGCATTTCCGGCACCATGAACGACACGTTCAATATATGGAGCTTATCCGGGAGGATGTGCGCCTTGAAGCGGTCCGGAAACACCAAGATCGTATCGTACGCGACCGACCCGCAGATCAATGCCGCCTTGCGGCTGCCACCCTGATTCACCATGCACACCCAGTTCTGCCAAACCGCTATTCTATCGTCAACCCATGCTGACTGCTTCACCCAATGTCGACGTCCGTCGCGCCGGCACGCCACCCCGAATGTCCAAGCTCCTGCTCCTGCTGGGGGCCATTTCCGTCCTCACCCCCGTCTCGCTCGATCTGTACCTGCCGGCGCTGCCGGCCATCGCGACCGATCTGCACGCCACCGCGGGCGCGGTGCAGCTGACCCTGCCGGCCTTCTTCGTGGGCCTGGCGATCAGCCAGCTGTTCTTCGGCTCGGTCGCCGACCACGTGGGTCGCCGGCCGCCGCTGCTGTGCGGCTTGGGCCTGCTCATGCTGGGATCGGTGGGCTGCGCGCTGTCCCACGGCGTCGTCACGCTGCTGGTGTGGCGCTCGGTTCAGGCCTTGGGCGTCGGCAGCTGCAGCGTGATTCCGCGGGCCATCGTGCGCGATCGATTCGACGTGGCGCACACCGCCCGCGCGCTCTCGTTGCTGGGTCTCATCACCGGATTGGGACCCATACTCGCCCCCCAGTTGGGCGGGGCGATCCTGCTGCTGGCCACCTGGCGCGTCGAATTCTGGCTGCTCTCCGCCCTGGCGCTGACCTGTCTCGTCATGGCGTATTTCCATCTGCCCGAATCGATTCCCGCCACGCGCGCCACGGCCATCGGACCGCGGCTGTGGATACGATTGCTGACCGATCGGCGCTACCTGCGTTACGCGATTCCGGCCAATCTCGTCCAGTCGAGCGTGTTCGCCTACATCTCGGGCGCACCTTTCGTCTTCATCAACCTGCTGAAATTGACGCCGCAGCAATTTGCCTGGCTGTTCGGCTGCAATGCGGTGGGCCTGATGATCGCGGGGCGGATCAACGCCCATATCGTGGCGCGGCTCGGTCCGGAGCTGATTTTCCGCCGATCCATGCTCGCGACCGCGGTGTTCGGCCTGATGATGGTTGCCACGTCGATCGGCGGTTGGGGCGGATTCTGGGGCCTCGCCATCCCGCAGTTCCTTTTCATCTCGACGTTGGGTTTTAATTTCTCCAACGGCTTCGCCCTGGGGCTCGCGCCGTTCGGCTCCTCCGCCGGCACGGCCTCCGCCCTGTTCGGCACCCTGCAGTTCCTGTTCGCGGGGCTGGGCGGCGCCGCGGTCAGCGCACTGTACGATGGGAGCGCCCGCGCGATGAGCGGCGTGATGTGCGGAGTTGCGGTGCTGGGAGTTGTCGTGTATCGCTTCATGAAATAATGGTTGTTTACCCCCCAAAGGAGAGACCGATGAAAAAGACCCATGCGACGATCACGGCGATCGGCAGCTTGTTGACGCTCGGTGCGGCGGTGTTCGCCACCCCGGCATTTGCCGCGGATAAACCTGACATGGAGAAGTGCTACGGCGTGGCCAAGGCCGGCAAGAACGATTGCGCGGGCGCCGCGCACTCCTGTTCAGGCCAGGCGAAGGCGGACGCCAGCCCGAAGGACTTCATCACCGTACCGAAGGGCACCTGCGAGCGACTCGCGGGCGGCAGTCTGACCTCCAAGTAGGCGCACCGTCGCATGCGCGCGGAAGCCTCCGCGTTGCAGGGTTCGATGCCGGCACGTGCCGGCATCGGCCTTCGAGCTCAACATCATCTGCATGTGTTGGCGGCCGCGGCGCCGGCGGCGTGGTTCGAGGCGCATACCGAGAATTACTGTGCCGATGGCGGCTCGCATGTGGAATGCCTCATGAAAGTTCGCGAACGCCATCCGCTGTCCCTGCATGGCGTGGGTTTGTCCCTGGGCTCGACCGACCCGCTCGACGCCGGGCATCTCGCGACCGTGCGCCGCGTGGTCGCTCGATTCGAGCCGGGGCTGGTCTCCGAACACTTGTCCTGGATTTCCGTCGACGGCCGCTTCGCGAACGATCTGCTGCCGCTGCCCCATACCGAGGAAGCGCTGCGCCATGTGAGCCGCCGGATTGCGCAGACACAGGACGCGCTGGGACGGCAGATCCTGATCGAGAATGTATCGAGCTACCTCGAGTATCGGGAATCGAGCATGAGGGAGTGGGAGTTCCTCGCCGGCGTGGCGGCCGAATCCGGCTGCGGCATCCTGCTCGATCTGAACAACATCCATGTCTCCGCGCACAATCACGGCTTCTCCTGCGAGGACTACCTGCGGGGCATACCGCGCCACCTGGTGCAGGAATTTCATCTGGCGGGACATTCCCGCATCCAAAGCGCTGGTCGCGACATCCTGATCGACACGCACGGAGCGCCGGTGTGCGACGCGGTGTGGCGATTGTATCGGGACGCGCTGCGCCGTTTCGGCCCGCGGCCCACCTTGATCGAATGGGACACGGACATCCCCGCCTTCCACGTGCTGCAGACCGAAGCACAGAAAGCCGACGCCCTGTCGACCCCTGAGCATGACGTCGCTGCGTGAACTGCAAACGCGGATGCTGGAGGCGCTGCTGAACGGACCGTCCGGCGACGCCGCCGAACTCATCGACGCGGCCGCACCCATCGCGCTGTCCCGGCTGCAGGTGTATCGAAACAACGTGCTGGCCAACTTCGCGGATGCCCTGCGCTTAACGTATCCGGCCATCTGGCGCCTCGTGGGTGAGGACTACTTTCGCCAGACCGCGCGGAACTTTCAACGGCGGCAGCCGTCCCAGTCCGGAGATTTGGTACATGCCGGCAGATGCTTCGCCGATCATCTCGATGAACTGCACGCGGAATCCAAGTATCGCTATTTCGCCGACGTGGCACGTCTCGAATGGCTGATCCAAGACGCCCTCCTGGCGGCCGAGCATGCGCCGCTCGATCTGGAAAAAATGGCTGGCGTTGCCGCATCGGCGTATGACACCCTACGTTTCGAGCTGCACCCGTCACTCCGGCTGTTCGAGTCCCGTTATCCCGCCCTGCGCATCTGGGAGGTCAACGTCGGCAGCGACGAGGAACCGGAATCGGTGAACCTCGATGCGGGCGGCGAGCGACTGGCGATCATGCGCCATCGGCTGCAACTGCGATTTCATCGCTTGAGCGCGGGAGAGCATCGTTTGTTGGACGAGATCCGGCGGGGCGCCACGTTCATGGAGGCCGTCGATGCGGCAGCTCGAAGCGATGCCGAGTTCGACGCCGCGGCGGCGCTGCAGCGCTTCGTGTCGATCGAAGCGATCGTCGACTGTCGGTGATCACCCGGACCCTGGAAGGATATGGCATGTCATTTCTGGACGTAATTTGCAGCCCCACCACCCTGGCCGCGCGGGTATTGAATCCGCTGCAGTCGTTGTTCGCCTTAGGGGCGCGTTGGTACGTGAGCGCGCAGTTCCTGAAAGCCGGGTATCTGAAGCTGACGAGCTGGAACGCCACGTTGTACCTGTTCGAGAACGAGTATCACACGCCGTGGTTGTCGCCACACGATGCGGCGGTGGCGGGCACGTTTGGCGAGTTGTTCTTCCCTGCACTGCTGGTGCTGGGCCTATATGCTCGATTGAGCGCCATCGGCCTGTTCGTGGTGAACGCCGTGGCGGTCGTTTCCTATTCGCAGGTGTTGCTCGCCGAAGGCTCCGAAGCGGCGCTCGGCCAGCACATCTTGTGGGGATCCTTGATCCTGGCATTGATGGTCTACGGGCCGGGAAAATGGTCGCTGGACTATGCATTGAACAAGGCCCGCTTCTGATGGTGGGCTGCGATATCTGCGGGAACTGGAACACCGCCGTCCAGCGCGAGTGGCTGGTCACCAACGGTCTCGGCGGCTACGGCTGCGGCACGATCACGGGCGCCAATACACGGCGCTACACCTGCAATCGGATCCCCACTACCGGGATTGCATTCCGTTCTACGAGTTCTTCGACGGCGACAACGGCCGCGGCGCCGGCGCGCCCCATCAGACCGGATGGACGGGGCTGATCGCCAAGCTGCTGATGCCGAGGGTGCGGGAATAGCGATTGTGTTGTCGATAAGTAACGCGAAAACGCGTTGATCTTTCCCAATCTCAGCGATACTCAAGATGCCGTTGTATCAAGATGCGCCGACCAAGGCTTGATCTTCGCGAGTTTTTTGGCAAGTGCCGGCCGGGCGAGGCGCGTGTCATAAGCGCCTTGTAGGCGCAGCCACCAGCCGTCGGTGAGGCCGAAGAAGCGACATAGCCGCAGATCCGTATCCGCCGTGATGCCGCGCTTGCCCGCGATGATGTCGCCGATGCGCTGCGCTGGCACATCGATCTCCTTCGCCAGCCGGTAGTTGCTGAGACCCAGCGGCTTCAAGAACTCCTCGCGCAGCATTTCGCCAGGCGACGTCGGTGCAATCCGCCTGCCGCCGGCGACCGTCACGGAGCTGAAATCCGTTTTTGCCAGTTCCTCAATTCGAATGCTCATCGGTTGCCCCTCCTCCCGGCAGACCGCGATTTCTTTTTCGCGGGCCGCTTCTTGGCTGGCACCTTCTTCCCGCCCGGCTTCTTCGGCGCCGCAGGCACCCCCCGCGCCACCGCTGGCGCCAGGTCCAGATCGAACCCGAATACGTCCGCCAACTTCGAGGCGTCCAAAATGCGCGCATCGGCGGGCACCTTGCGCAGCGCCGATCCCGCCTCGCCGGCCCTCGCCAGCAAGTCCTTCGCATCGACCTGGCGCAGGCTGAACAACAGCTCCGGCTCCACATCCAGCCGTGCGCCGATGCCATAGAGCGTCGCGGCCACGTGCTTGCACATCGCGGCGGAATCCGGGCAACTGCAGCGAAACCGGATCTCGCGAGGCGACGGGAACAGCCCCGTGGCTGGGTGGCAGATATGCGCCATCACCGCGGTCGACAATCGGCCCTGCAACAGTTCGACCCAGGAATCGATGGTCCCGGCACAGGCGCCGGCGAGGCGTTCCCAGTGGGCGGCAGGGACCGGGCCGATCGTCACCGACACCTGGTAGAGGGAAGAGCCCATCACCCGCGCGATGACTTCGCCGGCGGCGACCTGCAGATCGATCACGGATCCGTTTCGCAGGTAGGTCCGTCCGCGCGGCAATCGATTCGAGTAGTCGCTGTAGCGCTCGAGATTGCGACACCAGGACGTTCCCCAGAATGTCGTGGCGATGGCGCCGCGTCTCGGCGCCACGGGATACACCGGCTTGCCCGAGAGCTGGAGCTTCTCCGCGGCGCGCTGTGCCAGTTGACGGCGCTGTGCCGCGGGGACATAGGGTTTCCAATCGAAGCCCATGCTATTCCGCCTGCGCCGACTGGATGTCGAGCCTGACGAGATTGAGCAATTCCTGATCGCTGAGTTCGGTCAATCGCACCTCGGCGCCTCCGAACAGATCCTTGACGAGATCCTGCTTGGACTCAATCAACTGGTCGATATTATCCTCGACCGTGCCGCGACAGATGAATTTTTGCACCAGCACGTTGCGCGACTGCCCGATCCGGAACGCGCGATCGGTGGCTTGATTTTCGACGGCGGGGTTCCACCAACGATCGAAATGCACCACATGCGAGGCAGCGGTGAGATTGAGCCCGGAGCCGCCCGCCTTGAGCGACAACACGAAGAACGGAATGAGTTCGTCCTCCTGGAATCGACGGACGAGCTCCTTGCGCGCGGCAACCGGCGTGCCCCCATGGAGCACCAACCCTTCGCGGCCGAAAATCCCGCCGAGAAAGGCCGCCAGCGGTTGCGCGGCCTCGCGAAACTGCGTGAACACCAGCATCTTCTCCTGCTTCGCGGCGATGACCTCGGCGATCTCCCGCAAGCGCGCGAACTTGCCGCTGCCGCCCTCCGCCCAGGCGGCATCGCCGAGCCACTGGGACGGATGATTGCAGATCTGTTTGAAGCGCATGAGGAATGCCAGAACCGTTCCCTTGCGACTTAAGCCCTCGGCGTCGTCCAATGCCGTCGCCAGGTCGGCGACCGCTTTTTGGTAGAGCGCCGCCTGCGTCGGACTCAAGGAGCAGTACGCCTTCACCTCGGTCTTGTCGGGCAGGTCCGCGATCACGGTTTTGTCGGTTTTGAGGCGCCGCAGAATATAGGGCTTCACCAGCGTGCGCAGCGCTCCGAAATCGCCCTGCTGCGAGAGGCGCTTGACGTAGGACGCGAATGCCTTGGCCGATCCCAGCAAACCCGGATTGGTGAAGTCGAAAATCGACCAAAGATCACCCAGACCGTTCTCGACCGGCGTGCCGGTCAACGCGATGCGCGTGCCGGCGTTCAGTTTCTTGACCGCGCGCGTTTGCTTCGCGCCCGGGTTCTTGATCGCCTGAGCCTCGTCGAGAACC
Organism: Gammaproteobacteria bacterium; assembly: GCA_003164785.1. Classification (GTDB taxonomy): domain Bacteria; phylum Pseudomonadota; class Gammaproteobacteria; order Steroidobacterales; family Steroidobacteraceae; genus Bog-1198. The sequence goes on from PLUE01000067.1 coordinate 42,968, forward strand.
GCGATCCGCCAGGTCGTACTCGACAGCCACGGATGGCGCAGCAGCGCCCCGTAACTCGTGATCACCAGGTCCTGCGACGCCACGAGTTCCGGCGTCACCGCCCTCAACTCGGACGGGCTCATGGACGACGGATGGGCGACGAGCACGGCGAGACTGGGCGCGAACCGCTCGATTTCCGCCTCCCAGTTCGCCAACAGCGACGCCGGCGCCACGAGGAGGCTCGGTGAACGGTCCGTGCCGCCTCTTTCCCGGAGCACCAACAGCAGCGACAACACTTGGATGGTCTTGCCCAGACCCATGTCGTCGGCCAGGCAGGCGCCGAGACCCAGCCGGTTGAGCAGATACAGCCAGCGGACTCCCGCCTGCTGGTAGGGCCGCAGAATCGCCCTCAGCGCAGGCCCTGGCTCGACCTGCGCCAGTCCCTCGGGCCCCCGCAGTCCCCGCAACGTCTCCGCGAGCCAGGGGCCCGGAGCCACCGCGGACCACGTGGCATCCGCTTCAGCCCCCTCATGAGCGCCCACGGTGACGCCCGCCACCAGGCGCAGCGCGTCACCGAATGCCAGGCCGCCCGCCGCGGCCGTGGCTTCGACGCGGCGAAAGCGCTCGAGCAACTGCACCAGCTTTTCGCGATCCACTTCCACCCACCGGCCGCGCAGAAACTGCAGGCCATCGGCGCAGGCGAGCAGCGAACGAATCTCCGCCGCCGTCAGCCGCTCGTCCCCGAGGGTGAGTTCCACGCTGAAATCCAGCAGCGCCTCCCCGCCCAACAACGAGGGCACCTTGCCGCCGACCGTCGCCCTCACCTGCGGTCGCGCCGGCCGCCCCAACGCCCAACCACGCGGACTGCGCACCACGATGCCCGCAGCCTCCAACGTCGGCGTGTCGGTCAGAAATTGCAATGCCTCCGCCGGCGTCCAGCGAATGGCGTGGTAGATTTCGCCCGCATCGACCATGGCGCCGAGCCATCCACATTGCGCAGCCGCCCGCTGTATCGGCTGGAGAAGAGAGAGCAGACGAGCCGAGTTCTTGGCGCCGGCGTATTCGCGCAGCGCCTCCGCGAGGGGAAGATGCTGGGCGCGACCCTGCGCCGAGAGTCTCGTGGTGTAGGTGGCGATGAAGGCGAACGGCGCCTCCACGTCATTGCGGTTCTCCGCCAGGTTGAAATGAATGCGTCCGACCAGGTTCCAGGCAGCGTGATGGGCCTTGAGATAGTCCTGTAGCGTGAGCCGCGAACGCGCCCGATCCGCGACATACGCCCCGTGGATCTGCTCCCACAGCGACTCGAGGACCGCGACGGTCAAATACTCGCCGCCGGCCATCGGGGGCGCGGCGGCGAGCAGCGCATCCAGGTCGGCCGGTGCAGGGACGCCATCCGCGTCATCGGACTTGCACAGGGCGGTCACGTAGCGTGCGGCGAAGTCCCGCCAGAACGCGACCGCCGGCGGCAACGCCGTACCGATTTCGCGCAGCCCCAGCAGCAGCAATCCCTGGATCGCGCCGCCCTCGAAGGCTGCGTCGATCCGTGACCGCAACTCCTCGGACATGACCATGGCGTCCGCGGCGGGCGCGAGGATCAGATGGCCCAAGGGGGTGAGGGTCGGTAAGCGCGTGACTGCAGTCATCACGACAGTGTAGCGTCACATCCCTCTGAGCGATGGGCGGGCTGGCTCAGCGGTGCGGGGCGTGAGCACCCGGGTATTGAACCGCGCCTCGACATCCTGCACTCGGCTCACCCGGACCTGATGTCACTTGGCGCTGTCGAGACGCTGCGGCGCATGAATTTTTCGCCCAGACGCCATTCGCCACACCTGGGTTTCTCTCACCGCCTGTCTCGGCGTATCCTGAGCGGCGCCCCCGAACACATCGATGCACCGGACGGCGCGAAGGACTGCCCGATGGAATATCGAACTCCGCCATGAATCCCGCGCGCAAGCTCGGCACTTTCATGCGCATGAGCGGCGGGGACCGGGTGCTGGTGTGCGAAGCCATCGTGTGGCTCGGATGGGCGCGGCTGCTCGTGCTCACGGTGCCATTTCGGCTCGTGGCGGCGCAGTTATCGCGCCCGTCCTCCGGCGGCTGCGGCGATCCCGCATCGCTGCTGCGCGTGCGCAATGCCGTCACGACGGCGGCCCGCAACGTGCCATGGAATGCCGTATGCCTGCCCCAGGCGATGGCGGCAAAGTCCATGCTCGCGCGGCGGGGCGTCGCCTCCTCCCTTCATCTCGGCGCTGGAATCGGTGCCGACGGCAAGCTGGTTGCCCATGCCTGGCTGTCGGTCGGCGGCGCCGGCATCACCGCCGTGACGCCGCTGGCGCGCTTCGGCTAATTCGGCTGCTTCGGCCGGGTGCGCGGCGCAATCCGAAGGGGCGACGCTATTTCCCGCGCCGGATGACTTCACGACGCCCGCCGCGGGTCAGCTCGGCTTTACGTTCATTGTGTAATACACTCTATTCGTCGATGCGTTCATCGATCGCGGCCAACTCAAGCGCCGCAGCAGCAGCCCAGCTACCAGCGGCTAAGGTTAAAAAGCCATGAGCATGACAGACCAAGTCTTGATCGAGACCTTAAGGTCCCTGCCAGCCCAGCAGCGGGCGGAAGTCGAGGATTTCGTGGAGTTCCTGGCCGCCAAAGCCAAAAAGCGCGCAGCATGGGTTCGACTGCTGGCCATTGCACCGGCACTGGAAGCAGCAGGCGTCGCACTGATGAGCGAAGATGAAGTCGCCGCCGAGATCAAGGCGGCACGCGCTGCGCGGCGCGCACGGATGCAAGCGGCGGAACCGGGTGCGGATCGTTCTTGATACCAACGTGGTACTGTCGGCGCTGTTGTGGCGCGGCACCCCGTATCGGCTGCTCGACGCGATCCACCAGCGTTCAAACACGCAGCTTTACAGCAGCGCCGCGCTGCTCGAAGAGCTGGCCGACGTACTCACCCGGCCATCCACCACCAAGCGCCTCGCGCTCATCGATAAGATGGCAGCCACGGTGCTCGCCGATTACGTCGAGGTCATCGAGTTGGTCGCGCCTACTGACGTGCCGCGAGTCGTGCCCGGCGATGTCGATGACGATCAAGTCATCGCCGCCGCGGTGGCCGCGCAGGCCGACCTGATCGTCTCCGGTGATCGCAAGCATCTGCTGCCCTTGGGCAGTCATGCCGGCATCGCCATCGTCGAGGTGGCGGAGGCGTTGCGACGCATCGACAGCGAGTAATGTAGACCCACGCGTAATCGCGGCTATTTCCCGCGCGAGGCGCCCCCATTGGACACGCGACGGAGGATCCACAGTGGCCCGCGCAACACGCGATACAGGAAACCGAGTGCCCGGGGCAGCGGCCAGTCGAGGACGTCGTCCAGATTGAGCGCCTTGCACCACAGTTCGCCGATGACGAGCTTCGGACTCTTGGTCAGAAGAAAATGCGAGACGGCGATCAAGGTGGTGCCGAACGGCAGATCGTATACCTCCGTCACCGCATCGCCCCGCGTCATGGACGCCCGTCCGATCCTCGCCAACATCGACGTCGCCCATGAACCACGCAGCGCCCTGGCCATGGGACCCGGCAAGGGTAGTTCGAAAAGATCCGCGCAGAGCAGCAACGCCTGGCCCACCGCCCGCTCCGTCCCATCGGTCGTCGAGCGACGGCGGTAGGTCTCGATCAGACCGGGCTCTCCCACGATCAGCGCATGGACATCCGCCAGCCATTTCAGCCGACACCACCCATGGCTCGCGCCGTGCACGCAGAGGTAGCGGAACAGGTCGGCGGGAGGCAGCGTCATGATCCGGGCGGTCGGGCTCAACTCGACCGGGTACAGTGCCGACAAATTCGGCGACTCGGCGAGCAGAAACGAGATATCCGTCATGCGCCAATGAAGCTCCAGCGCAATGCCGGTCTGCCGATGCCGCCACTCCATCTCCTTGCCATGGGCGCGCCATAGCGCCAACTGCGCGTCGGAGAGAGCGCCCACCGGCCGCGACGCCCGATAACCCGCCGCGATGAGCAACTCGTTCACCGCCACGAAGTCCGCCGGCGCCACGATCATGTCGATGTCCTTGGCCTGGCGGATGACGATATTGCCGTACGCCAGTGCGGCCAACGCGACCCCTTTCACGAACGCGCAGGGTCGTCCTGAGGCATCGCAGAGCCGTTGCAGGCGGATGGCCTCGGCGCAATGGGCCAGGCTCACGCGAGCGGCGCGGTCCGCCGCGCCCGCGAGGCACGCGGCAATGTCCGGCGGCATCTCGACACCGGATTGCGCCAAGCCCTGCCAGGCCAAGCCTGGCACCCGCTGCCGCTTGACCACTTGCAGAAACCGCGTCCAATCGATTCCCGATGCGGCCGCAACGATGCTCGCGGTGCGCCGTGGCGACGGCGGCCAGAGACAGCATGCCGTGACGAGCGCGAATTCCTTGTTTGTTGCGGGCACGGGTCCTTCCTCGCAAACGACTCGAGGAGTTATACGCCGTTTGCGCGGCGGTGACGAAGCGATACCGCGGAAGACAAAGGAGGCGACGTGGTGGCGGGATGCGTCGCTCGCGTATTTTCAAAGCGTCTCGCACCGTCCCTATCCCGCAGGCTACGCGCCGCCCGCGCATACGCTTGAGGAATACGAGGCGATCAGCGTGCCCTATGCACCCGGAAACCCTGGGTGGACGGCGGCGCCGTTTCGGCATTGAAATGTTCCCGGCCGACACACCGCCATCACTACGATTTTTTGAAAAGGATATTGTTGGGAATGTTATTCGCCTAAAATTTCGACTAGCCCCTCAATGATTTTCTTCACATCCGGCGACGGTATCCGCGCCATCCGCTTGCCGATCCGCTCCACCGACAAGGTTCGGATCTGACTAATCTTTGCCCAGGTGGGTTTGCGAAATTCGGTCACTTTCAATTCCAGCGTCAATGGAAATCCTGCCTTCTGGGGCTGACTGGTCAACGCCACTGCGATGACGGTACCGGAGCGGGCATTGAAAATATCGTGGCTAAGGATTAACACCGGGCGATGACCGGACTGCTCATGCCCATGCCCGCGCACTGGGTTCAGGTCTGCCCAGCGAACTTCGCCTCTTAGAATTCGGGCCATGTCGCCGCGTCCACGCCCAATCCCTCGTCCGCCAGTGACTGCTCAAATTTCGGATCCAACTTGGCGCACTCGGCGGCCAGGCGACCGCCTTCCACGCGCTCAATCTTCTCGTGCAGCGCAATTTGAATCGCGCGACTCCGATTCGGAAACACTCGCTGCGCCACCAGGCTATCCACCTGTCGCAGCGTTTCTTGTTCAAGTGTTATTGCAACTTTGACGCTTGCCATGAGCTCAGTCCTTGGTATGATAAGTTATCATACCGCTATCGAAACTTCAGGGGAAGATCGGCCGCCCAAAATCTTGGGATGGACGGCGGCGCCGTTTCGGCATGAGCTAGGGACGCGGCGCCTCACGGGCGCCGCTACACCATCAGACCGTAACCCTCGACAGCCAAAAGCCATGCCGAGACACGTTGATGACCTCAACCACCGAAATGCTCGAGCCAGGTACTACGAAACTCATCTGCGTGGACCCCGATCAACCAGAAGGCCTTACCACATCAAATCATCGGGTACCGCAAACTCCTTGTAAGGATCGTCCGGCTGCACGGCGTCCTGCGGCGGGGCGGCCGGCCCGGCGGCCACGACCGCGTGCGGATCGCGCTCTCGAATCCGTTCAGCAATGGCCTTCGGCACCAGATCGTAGCCACCGCCATGTCGCACGATGGCCAACTCGCCTCGCGTGATGCGCGCGCGCACTTCGGCGTTGACCGCGATCCGCCGAATCTTGCTGCCGTCGACGAAGTTATACGCGTCGCCACCCTCGATGGGCGCGAGGCGATTCTGTTCGACCAATTGCTTGATCTGGGCAAGCAGCGCCTTTTTCTGCGCCTTCTCCTGCTGCTGGCGGTTCAACGCCTGATCGCGCACGACCTTTGCGTTTTGCGCGGGCGGACGCGGAGCCACCACCGGCGCGGCGGCAGAGTCCTTCCGCTTGGGCCCGTGATGCTGCCTCTGCTGATGCTGCTTCTGCCGCTCAGCGTCCTTGACCTGCTTTTGGCTGACCAAACCGGCCGCGAGCAGCTGGTCGCGTAATGACATGCTCATAAATCGATGCTACTCGTCGAACTAAGAAGTGCTGCCATGGTAACCCCTCACATGGCGGTCCCATGCATCGAGTTTTGCCCCTTGACCGCCGGCTGGCGAATTCTTGCCAAGCACCAAACGTGCTGGCATTATGCCAGCATGCTTGTCCAAATCAACATTCGCGACGTTCCCGACGATGTCCGCGACATTTTGGCCGAGCGTGCCGCATCTCAGGGCAAGTCGATGCAGGAATTCCTGCGCATCGAGTTGGAAAAACTGGCATCCCGTCCTTCGCTTGATGGCTGGCTGAATCGAGTGCGTACGCGAAAGGTCCTGTCGCCGAACCGCATTACCGCACAGCAAATACTCGAGGACCGCGATTCAGAGCGACGTTGAGCGCGGTCATCGACTCGTCGGTGCTCGTCGCAGCGCTCATCGACGCGGGGCCGCTCGGCGACTGGGCCCTGGATGTTCTGGCAGCGGGCGGCCTTTGCGCGCCGGAGCTCATTCTCGTCGAAGCAACGAACGTACTTCGTCGCTTGGAACGGTCGAAGGCCATTACCAACCTAGAGGCCGAGGCCGCTCATCACGACTTGATGGACCTCGGTATCCTGCTATTCGACTTCAGACCGTTCGCTGATCGAATTTGGGAATTACGCCACAACGTGACGAGCTACGACGCGTGGTACATCGCGATAGCGGAAGCGCTCGACTTACCGCTCGCGACCCTGGATGAGAAGCTCTCAAAAGCGTCGACGACCGCATGCAAATTCCTGACACCTGCCGGCTCCGGCCCGTCGCAGTACCTGCGCTAGACCGCTCGCACCCGGTGCCGAGCGGTCACGCCTGGAGACTCCTTAGCTTCCCTTCTTCCCGGCCTGCAATTTCTCCACCGCCGCCATCGTGTTTTCCACGTGCTTGGACGGATCCATCGCCGTGTACTCATAGGCAATCTTGCCGTTCTGGGCGATGACGTAGGACGTACGGTTCGCATACTCGGGCTTCTGCACCATCACCGAGTCATACGCTTTGGTGATGCTCTGGTCTGCATCGGACGCGACCGCGAACTTGTTGCGGCATTCGGTCACCGAAAACTTGTTGAGCTTGTCGATGTCGTCGTGCGAGACGCCGATCACGGTGGCGCCGAGGGCCTTGAACTTGTCCGTGGCTTCGGCGAATTCGTGCGCCTCGACCGTGCAGCCGGGCGTGAAGGCGGCCGGGTAGAAGTACAGCACCACGGGGCCCTTCTTCAGCGCATCCGCCAACGCGAACTTGAACGGCTTGCCGCCGAGGGTCGCCTGGGTGGTGAAGTCGGGGGCTTGCGCACCGATGGGCAATGCGGCATAGATCGGCGCCGCCAGGAAGCTGGTTGCCAGGGCGATGGAGATAAAACGCTTCATGATTGGAATTCCTTGGGAGCGGGATGGGCTCGGGGCGAGTCTGCGCCAACCCGTTTTTCCCCGCAAGACGGCCGCTGTCGAGCCATTTTCCGCCCGGAAAATGGCTCGGCTAATGCAACAAATCGCGAAGTTCCCGGTACACACGCAACACGTCGTCGTCCGTCATGGCCGGAAACAGCGGCAAGGTAACCGTCTCGCGACCGACACGGGCGGCAACGGGGGTCGCCTGGGGATCGTAACCCTGGTCCCGGTAGTAACGCAGGCTCGGGATGCTGGGGTAATGCACCCCGATGCCGATGCCGCGCTCCGCCAATCGCTTCTGGAACTCCGGGCGCGTCATGCCCTGTTTTGGAAAGTCGATGAGCACCTGGAACATATGCCAGCTATGGCCCGCATCGCCGCGGGCCGGCAGCACGACGGAAGAGAAGCCCTCGAGCGCCTCGAAGTAGCGTCCGGCCAGTTCGAGACGACGCGCGTTGAAGCCGTCCAGCCGGCGCAGCTGGTCGAGGCCGACCTGCGCCGCCACGTCGGTAAGATTGCTCTTCGCGCCCGGAAACATCACGTCGATCTCGCCTTCGGGGTTGCGTTGGATGCCGTGAAAGCGATACTGCTCGAAGAGCTGTGCCTCGCGCGGATCCGCGGCGGCGATGGCGCCCCCTTCGATGCTCGTCATGTTCTTGTTGGGATGGAAGCTGAACACCACCAGATCGCCGAAGCTACCGATCAGCTTTCCCTGATACCGCGAACCGATGGCATGCGCGGCGTCCTCGACCACCCGCAAACCATGCTGCGATGCAATATCGTAGAGTGCATCCATGTCCACGGGCAGGCCGGCGAAATGCACCGGCATGATGGCGCGGGTCCTGGACGTGATCGCCGGGCGCACCAGGTCCATGTTGAGATTGCGGGTATACAGATCGATGTCGACGAATACCGGCTTCGCGCCCACCCGCGCGATGACGTTCGCGCTCGCCGCAAAGCTCATCGCGGGGACGATGACCTCGTCCCCCTCGCCGACGCCGGCAACCTCGAGCGCCATTTCCAAACCCGCGGTGGCGGACGTCATCACGCGCAGGTGCCGCCCGGACCCGATATACGCCGCCAAGGCGGCCTCGAAGGCCTGCACCTTGGGTCCGCTCGCAATCTGACCCGAGCGAAACACATCGGCGACCGCGGCGATGCTGGCCTCGTCGATGGACGGCCGCGTGAAAGGCAGGAACGCACTCATGTCAACTCCTCGAAACCAACACCACACCCAGGCAGATCAAGGCGATGCCGGCCACTTTCGCCGGCGACAACGTTTCGCCCAACCATAACACCGACACGCCGGCCACGACGATGTAGCCCAGCGACAGCATCGGGTACGCGGTGCTGACGGGCGCCTTGGACAGCGCCGCCAGCCACACGCAGACGCTGGTGCCATAACACACCATGCCGAACCAGAACGGCAGGCTCCGGCACAGGATCCAGACGCTGCCCAGCAACGTTTGGAGGCTGAAATCGGAATAATGTCCGAGCGGCCGCACCGCCACCTTCATCAGCAATTGCGCGGCCGCATTGAGGCCGACACCCGCCAAGATCAGCGCCCACGTCACCCAGCTCATCGGCGCGCCGCCAATGTCCGGTGGACATCGCGGGCGACCTCGCGCATCGGGACACCGCGGCTCGTCAAATCGTCGAACATACTATTCTCCATGACGGCATAGGCCTGCGACAGGCCGTTCCATTGCTCCACGAATCGCGCAACGCTCGGCATCTGCGCCCGCTCGTCGTGGCGCAATCCAAAATCCAGCTCGCCGCGGTAGGCGACGAGCTTGACGGTTCGCTGCCAGTAGAACGGCAGCGTCTGATCGTAGGTGCCGACGCTATAAATCGGCACGTCGGGCCCCACATCGCCCAAGGCGCGGGCCAATACGACGCCCGAGTACACCGGCGCGACCACGGCCGCCGCCCGCATGAGCAGCATCCCCGCGACACACCAACCCACCCCGAGCAACACGGTCGCCCGGGTCACGTCCCGGCCGCGCTGGAACAGGGCGATCGCGCCCGACAGCGCCAGCAACACCGCGATCTCGATCAACGGCTTGGCCAACAGCAGGAAATACTGGTTGCGACCGGCGGATTCGACGTGTGCGGGCGCATAGACGCTGGCGGCGCCGAGCAGCGCCGCCGCCAGCAGCGAGATGACCGCCGTGATCCCCACGTCGCGCCGGATGACGTCGGCCCGCGACTCGGCGATCAGCAGGGCCAGCGCCGGAATGGCCGGCAGAATATACGGAATCAGCTTCGAATCGGACAGCGAAAAGAACCCGCAAATGAAGACCACCCAGACCCAGAGGAACACGCCGGCATCGAATTGCCCGCGGGGCGCCCGACGCCGCCACCCCGATGCCAGCACGCGCAGGACCGACAAGGTCCAGGGAATGCTGCCGAGCGCCAACACCATCGCGAAGAACCACCACGGCTCCTCACGGTCGGCGCTCGGGGTGAGGAAGCGGGAGACGTGTTCGTGCACGAAGAAGAACTGCAGGAAATCCGGGAGCCGGCGTGCCGCCATCACATGCCAGGGCACGCTGATCACCAGAAAGACCGGCAATCCCTGAGCCAAGCACAGACGGCGCCACGGCGAGAAGTCGCGCGCGGCCACGCTGTAGAGAACGAGAACCGCCGCCGGAATGACGGCAGCCTCCAGTCCCTTGGTCATCACGCCCAAGCCGGTGGCCGCCCACGCGACCAGCATCCAACGACGCTCCAGGGCCGCGGCGCGCGACGCCTTGTCCGAGTGGGGCCGTCGCTGGGCCAACAAGAAGCCCGCCAGCGCCAAGGTCATGTAGAACGTCAGGCTCATGTCGAGCGTCAGGAGTTGCCCCAGGACGACGAACAACAGCAGGCTCGCCAGCACCGCGGCCGCCCGCCAGGCCGCCGCCGAGCCCCACAGCTCGCGGGCGACCCACCCGACCACACCTAAGGTCCCGAGAGCACACAGCGCCGTGTAGAGGCGCGCGGCGAACTCGCCCTGCCCGAATATCTGCAAACTGAGCGCGGTGGCCCAGTATTGCAGCGGCGGCTTCTCGACGTAGGCCAGGCCGTTCAGGTGCGGAACGACCCAATCGCCGCTGCTCAACATCTCCCGCGGGATCTCGGCATAGCGCCCTTCGTCGGGATTGAACAACGGTCGCGACGACAGCGTGGCCAGCCACAAAATCGCCACGAAAGACGCCAGGCCGAGGTAGATCCAGCGCCCCGGCAGCTCGAACGACGCCCGGCCGCTCACGCGTCGGCCGTGGGCGCCTGCACCGCCAACAGTCCGGAGCGTCCCGGGATCTCACCCTCGATCACCGCGCGTATCGGCAGCTGCCGCTGCGTCGTCACCGACTGTAGGGTCGCCATCCGCGTGACCACGGCGCCCGCCTCCCGCCACTTGATGAGCAGCGACTCGAATACGTCGAGCAGCAACATCCCCTCGAGTTCCGCGTGCAGCGTGAACACCTGCAGGCTCGGATCGGGCGCGGACCGGGAGAGCCCGAACACCGCGTCGGCGATGTTCGACTCGTCGATGCCGTCGCGGCCGAGCAATTCGTCCAAGGTCGGCAGCGTGGTGGGCAGCTGCGCACAGGTGCTGGCGCCGCCGTCCAATGAGGGGAAAAACGGCGCCCCGCCCCGCGTGTCGCTGGCGTAACGCAAACCGTACTCCCGCTCGAGGCGCAAGGCGTGGTCGTTGATCTGCCATCCGGCGGCGGCATGGGATTGCGGCAGAAAGCCGAATATCGACTCGAAGGCGTGCAGACCGCGTTCGAATTCCACGCGCGTCCAGGCCGCCGTGGCATGCGCCACGGTGTCCTGCCAACGCACGTGGTCATAGGTGTGCAGACCCACCTCGAAGCCGGCGTCGCGCACGGCGCGCATTTCCGCGCCGCCCTTCCTGCCGATGTCGGGGCCCGGCAGCAGGACGCCGTACAGCAAGGTTTTCAGGCCATAGTGTTTCAGCACCGAGGTGCGCGCGACCTTTTGCGCGAAACCCTTGCGGAACACGCGGCGCATCGCCCGGCCGGTGTGGTCGGGCCCCACGGAGAAGTAAAACGTGGCGTCCATGCCCAGTTTCTTCAGGAGTGCGGCCAGCCGCGGCACGCCCTCGCGCGTGCCGCGCAACGTATCGACATCGACCTTCAGGCCAATGCGCGCGCCTTCAAGCATCGCTCGACAACAGGGCCGATGCCGACGGCAGTGCGTGCGCGTAGGAATCGAAAATCGCCTTGAGCGCCGCGCGCATGTCGGTCTTCGGGGTCCACCCCAGCTCCGCCGTGGTGTTCTTGATCGACGGCAATCGTGCCGGGATGTCCGCATACCCCTTGCCGTAGTAATCGAACGCCGAAATGTCGATCAGCTTGGTGTTGCGCGCCGTCGGCGCGTACTCGGGGCGGGACAGCGCGATCTCCAACATCATGTTCGCGAGCTCGCGAATCGAATAGGAGTTGTACGGGTTGCCGATGTTGTAGATCTTGCCGTCGGCGATGCCGTTCGGATTGTCGATCACCGTGGTGAGGCATTCCACCGCGTCGTCGATGAAGGTGAACGCGCGGGTCTGGCTGCCGCCGTCGACCAGTTTGATGGGCTCGCCGCGCACGATGTGACCCAGGAACTGGGTCAACACCCGCGAGCTACCTTCCTTCGGATCGTCCATGCTGTCGAGCCCCGAACCGATCCAGTTGAACGGCCGGAACAGCGTGAATTGCAATCCCTGCTGCCCGTACGCATAGATGATGCGGTCCAGCAGTTGCTTCACGCAGGAATAGATCCAGCGCTGCTTGTGGAT
>PLUE01000030.1 GCA_003164785.1 Gammaproteobacteria bacterium
TCAAACTCTTCAGTTAATAACACTTTCATACTGAAGCAATCGAGATCCATAACTCTCACCCATTCAAGCGTGTTTCTAAGGCACGAATGAACAGCTGGTCGTTTCTGGAACTCATCATCATCAATTGCACTAAAGGCAGATGACGCGAGTCCCCACACAAATTACCTGTTCGAATTTTTAAAAAGCGCCCAGGACGACAAAGGTCCGGGGAAAGACTTCTAATTGTAGAGGCTTTTTAAGAGCTGGTCAACTACCAGTGAATCTCTCGAAGCGCCTTTCCTCTCAGAAGGGCGCGCAGTATAGCCGGGGTCGCGGGCCTGTCAACGCTTTGTCACAAATCTTTTTTTGCCCTCGATTGACCCTTCGATAACAGCTTGATTTTGGTGGAGGAGCGCCTGCCACCGAGACCACGTAGGTATGCGCCGCCACCAGCTCGCGCGATTGGCTGACGATGTTTGTCTGGCCTGCGCGCGGCGTGGCTCGCGCGAATCTTCCGGGTTATGGCGAAGCTGATTTATCTGGTTTTGCGGCGGCACAACTCCGCGGGCGCGGCGGAAACCTTGGCGGTGCAATCTGTACGGCTCGGGGTTCTTGCGCAGCGCCGCACTGGCCGCGAAAAATTTTCGCGGCACGTCACACTCGCGCCATATCGCAGCGCGGCCCATGTATTCAGGGGCCGGGAATGAAGCCCATACTACGGGAGTAACGGATGGACCCCACACAATGCGAAATATTGGCCTGCTGCTCGGCAACCGTGCTGCGCCGGCCCGAGCCGCAGCCACGATAACCATATTGCTCGGGCTCGCCTCCGTCGTGGGCTGGGTGCTCGGAATTCAGCCGCTCACCAGCATCATTCCGGGATCGCCCGAGATGAAGCTCAACACCGCGGTGGGATTCGTCCTCTGTGGCGCGTCCCTGCTGATACTCGCCGACCGTCCGTCGACCAAGCTGCAATGCACCGCACAAATCGCCAGCGCCGGGGTGTTCCTGCTGGGACTCGCGACGATCGCGGAATACTACCTCGGCCGCTCCTTCGGCATAGACGAACTGCTCGGCAAGGACCCCGCGGGCGCATTCAACGTCTTCCGCGGCCGCATGTCGCCCGCGACCGCCAGCGCATTCATCGCGACCGGCTTGGCGCTCGTCGCGCTGTCCCATCGACGGTTACGCGTCGTCGCCATTCTGGGTGCGGGAGGCGCCATTCTGATCGGCTGCATCTCCCTCTTGGGCTACCTTTGGAGCGCTGCGGAAATCATCACCGATCGCTGGATACCGCCGGTGGCCCTGAACACCGGCGGGTGTTTCGCCCTGCTCGGCGGCGGCATTCTCCTGACTCCGCAGAAGGAGAGCACGGATCTCGACAAGCAGATTGCCGCGCTCGCGGCCGTCGAGATCAAGATCCTCGCCGGCTTCATCATCTCTCTGTCGTTGCTCCTGATCGGCGGCAGCTACACCTACCGCACCAGCGTGCGGTTCGCCGACTCCGCCGAATGGATCGCCCACATCCAGGAAGTCCGCGGATCCTGGCAGTCCGTCTACGGCTCGCTGGCGGGAGCCGAAGTGGCGCTGCGCGACTATCTGCTGACCAGGAACGACGAGAATCTCGCGGAGTACGAGACTCTCTCCCGGGAAATCCACAATCACCTCGAACGCACCCGGAGCCTGACGCAGGACAACCCTGTCCTGCAGGAGAACGTCCTGCTGCTTCGTCCCATCCTCTCCGGCCGGCTGGCTGCGATGGCGAGCACCCTGACCGCGTACCGTGATTTCGGCCTGCCCGCGGCGCGCGCGGTCATCGCTGTGACGCGAAACCTGCAATCCACCCAGGATGTCCGCGCGCAGATCGCGCGCCTGGATCGCGAAGAAGGACGGTTGCTCGAACAACGCGAAGAAGCCACGGCGCGTGTGCGCGGGACCATCCTGATTTCGCTGCTGGCCACGCTTTCGATGGCGTCCGTTCTGTTTGTCGCGCTGTTCCGCGGGATTCGCCACGAAATGCTGGCGCGTCGCGACGCCGAAGACGCCGTTCGCGCGAGCGCTCGCTATACCCGCAGCATCCTCGATAGTTCCCCGGACTGCCTGGGCGTGCTCTCGCTGGAGGGAAGGTTGACCCAGATGACGCCGCAGGGATTGCGGCTCATGGACATCGACGACTTCGCCGTCGTCGAGAACGCGGACTGGGTGAAGATATGGAAGGGCGCGGATCGCGATGCCGCCAAAGCGGCGCTCGACAGCGCCCGCCGCGGCATCGATCGGCGGTTTCAGGGCTTCTGCCCAACGGTGAAAGGCACGCCCAAATGGTGGGACGTCATCGTCATGCCGATCAATGGCGCGAGCGGCAAACCAGAGCGGCTGCTCGCCGTTTCACGCGACATCAGCGATGCGAGGTGCAAGAGGAACGAGCTGCGGGAAACCAATCACTTCCTCGATTCGTTGTTCGAGGCGCTGCCGCTCATGGTCTACGTCAAGGACGCACGCACCTTGCGCTACATCCGGATCAATCGCGAGTGCGAACGCATCACCGGCTTCAAGCGTCGAGCGACGATTGAACTGACCGCCCGCGATATTCTACCGCCCGCGGAAGCCGCGGCGATCGAGATCACGGATCTGGAAACCCTCACCAGCGGTCGATTGACCGAGATTCAGGAGGAAGTCGTCAGCACGGCGGACCGCGGACCGAGAAGCCGGCATACGATGAAGATGCCAATATTCGACGACAGCGGGGCCGCGCAATATCTCCTCGGCATTTCCGAGGATGTGACCGAGAGAAAACTCGCGGAAAAGGCCATCCAGGAATTGAATTCGGCGCTGGAAGCCAAGGCACGCCAGCTGGAGATTTCCAACAAGGAGCTGGAGAGCTTCAGCTATTCGATCTCCCACGACTTGCGGGCGCCGCTGCGCGCGATCGACGGATTTGCCCTGATGATCGAGGAAGATTACCGCGAGAAGCTCGACACCGAGGGACGCCGGTACGTCGCGGTGATCCGCGAGAACAGCAAGCGCATGGGAGCCCTCATCGACGACCTGCTCGAGTTCTCGCGACTCGGCCGCCTTCCCGTCGTGAGTCACGACATCAATGTCGAACAACTGGTGCACGAGGTCGTCCAGGAGGTGCTTCACGAACATGGCCGGCACGCCGCGGGCGGGGCCGCGCCCCATGTCGAGATCGGCCAGCTGCCGCCGGCGCGCGGCGATCGCGGGCTCCTGCGTCAGGTGTGGACCAACTTGATCGCCAACGCGATCAAATACAGCAGCAAGAAGACACATCCCCGCATCGAGGTGAGCGGAGGCCAGACCGCCGCGGAGACCCATTATTCGGTTCGCGACAACGGCGTCGGATTCGACATGGACTACGCCGGCAAATTGTTCGGTGTTTTCCAACGATTGCACCGCGCCGACGAATTCAGCGGCACCGGAGTCGGGCTCGCCATCGTCCACAGGGTCGTGAGCCGGCACGGCGGCCGCGTATGGGCCGAAGGAAAACTGGGTGACGGCGCGGTGTTTTCCTTCGCGCTGCCACGGGGAGGCACCGATGGATGACTATACGGCCGTGGATATACTGCTGGCGGAGGACAGCGATGCGGACGCGGAGATGATCCTGCGCGCGCTGCGCAAGGGGAGCGTGGTCAACAAGCTCGTGCGGGTGCACGACGGAGTCGAGGCGCTCGACTTCGTGTTCCGGGAAGGCGCGTTCAGCCAACGCCCCATCGGCCAGCCAAAGCTCGTTCTGCTGGACCTGAAGATGCCGCGACTCGGCGGCATCGACGTTCTGCGCCGACTCAAGGCGGACGCCCGGACGAAGGTGCTGCCGATCGTCATGCTCACATCCTCCGCCGAGGAGCGCGACATCATCGACAGCTACGATCTTGGAGTCAGCAGCTACCTTGTCAAACCCGTCAACTGCGCGACCTTCACGGACGTCGTGGCACACGCCGGTCTGTACTGGGCCGTCATGAACCGGCTACCGACGTAACCGCGCCCGACCCGCATGGCAATCGTCAATCCCCGCGCAAGCATAAAAGTACTCATGGTCGAGGATCGCCCGGAGGACGCCGAGCTCTTGCTGGGCGAGATGCGGCGCAATGGTCTGCGCGTCGATACGCGACGCGTCGAAACCGAAGCCGACTATCAAGACGCCCTCGAGAACTTCGCCCCCGACCTGATCCTGTCCGACTACACCTTGCCCGGCTTCGATGGGCCGCTGGCATTGCAGATCGCGCTGCAGTGCCGGCCCGACACGCCGTTCATCTTCGTCTCGGGAACCATAGGCGAGGAGCGGGCCATCGAGGCCTTGCGTCAGGGCGCGGTGGATTACGTCCTGAAGGACAGCCGGGCCCGACTGGTTCCGGCCATCGAGCGGGCCCTGAGAGAAGTGGCGGATCGGGACGCCCGACGCTGGGCGCTGCGGGAACTCGAGGAGAGCGAGGAACGCTTTCGCTTCGCCATGCATTATTCGTCGGTTGGCACCGCGCTGGTCGCCCCTGACGGCCGCTGGCTCGGCGTGAATCCCGCTTTGTGCGACATCATCGGCTACACGGAAGAGGAATTGCTGAACGGCGATGTCCAGTCGATGACCCACCCGGACGACCTGAACGCAGACAGCGCTCAGGTGGCGCAGATGCTCGCGCGCAAGATAAACGCCTACCAGGCGAACAAACGGTATGTGCGCAAGGATGGGCGGGTGGTGTGGACGCAGATCAGCGGATCGCTGGTCTGGCTGCAGAGCGGTCAGCCTCAATACTTCATCTACCAGATCCAGGACATCACCGATCGGATACGCGCCGAGGAGGCGCTACGCGTGAGCGAGGAGCGCTTCCGTTCGATCGCCGAGGCAACTCAGGAATGGATCTGGGAAATCGACTCGCTCGGTGTATATACCTTTTGCAGCCCCGCCGTCGAAGTGATTCTCGGGCTCAAACCCGCCGATCTGCTCGGCAAGAGCTGCCTGGACATGGTGGCGCCGAGCACGCGTGCGGCGCTCGCCGACCTCCTGCGGCGCAGCGCCAACGAGAAGCGCGGTTGGCGCGACCAGGTACTGCATTTACGTCACGCGAAGGGCGGCATCCGCTGGGTCGACAACAATGCCCTGCCGCTGCTGGATGAAGGCGGTCACGTCGTCGGTTACCGCGGTGTCGCGCGCGATATCACGCAGCGACGCGCCCAACAAGAGAGGATCACGCGCCTGAGTCGCATACAAGCCGTGCTCGGCGGCATCAACTCGACCATCGTGCGGGTTCGCGAGCGGCGCGCGTTGTTTCGCGAGGCGTGTCGTATCGCGGTTCAGCAGGGCGGCTTTCGAATGGCGTGGATCGGTCTCGTCGAGCCGGGCGCGCTGCGCGCCTCGCCCCTGGTCTGGGAGGGTATGAACGAAGGTTATCTGGAGGAAGTAGGCGCCGCTCTCGGCACTGCGAATGAAGACCCTGGCTCTGTCGGCAAGGCCATTCGGTACAAGAAGATGGTCGTTGCCAACGACATCGAAACAGATCCGTACACCGTGTTCAAACACGAAGCCCTGGCCCGCGGCTACCGCTCGTTGATCGCCATGCCGCTCTTGGTCGCCGACGAGGTGGTGGGAATCCTGGTGCTTTACGCCTCGGAAACCGGCTTTTTCGATTACGAGGAACTGAAACTGCTGAAGGATCTGTCGGGCGATATCTCGTTCGCCCTGGATTACATCGGCAAGGAGGAGCAACTCACCTATGTGTCGTACTACGACACCCTGACGGGCTTGCCGAACCGTCAATTATTCTTCGACCGACTGGCGCAAGCGATCCAGGTTGCACGCGCGGAGCGTCGCGAACTGGCGGTCATCATCATCGATCTGCAGCGATTCAGGCGCGTAAATGACACTCTCGGCCGCCACGCCGGCGATCGGGTCTTGAAGGAGCTTGCGGGACGTCTACAGCGCACGACCACGGAATCCGCGCTGCCGGCGCGGCTTGGCGCGGACCGCTTCGCGCTCGTGGTGCCGAATCTCCCGGGCCAGGCCATGGCCCGTTGGATCGAGGATTGGATCGTGGACTCGTTTGCCGAGCCGATCGTGATCGATGACATCGAGTTGCGCACCACCGCAAAAATCGGCATCGCCCTGTATCCGACCGACGCACAAACCGCGGAGACGCTGTTTCTGAATGCCGAGGCCGCATTGAAGCGCGCCAAAGAGGCCGCGGACGTATTCTTGTTCTATTCCCCGGAGATGAATGCCCGCCTGGCGCATCGCCTGCATTTGGAGAGCCGCCTGCGCAAGGCGGTGCACCAGAAGCAGTTCGTCCTGCACTATCAACCCAAGGTCGATCTGTCGACGCGGCGCATTCGCGGTCTCGAAGCATTGATCCGCTGGAACGACCCGGAGCAGGGCTTGGTCCCACCGATGGACTTCGTGCCGCTGCTGGAGGAGACCGGCTTGATCGTCGAGGTCGGACGCTGGGTGATCGAGCAGGCCGTTGCCGATATGGCGACCTGGCGCAGCCAAAATCTGGACGTGCCGCGCGTCGCCGTGAACGTGTCGGAGGTGCAACTGCAACAGCCGACCTTCGTGGCCACCGTGCTCTCCGCGCTGGGCCCGGCGCAGCCGTACGGGGCCGGCATCGACATGGAAATCACCGAAACCATGATTGCCCGGAACACCGGCTCGAACGTGCAGAAGCTGCTGCAGCTGCGCCAGGCCGGCGTTCAGGTGTTCTTGGATGATTTCGGCACGGGCTATTCGGGACTTAGCCAGATTGCCCACCTGCCGCTGGACGCGCTCAAAATTGATCGCGCCTTCATCGCCAACATGACCCAGAGCATGGAAGCCATGGCGATCGTGTCCGCCATCGTCAATCTCGCGAAGGCGTTGGGCATCTTTGTCGTCGCGGAAGGCGTGGAAACCGAGGAACAGGCCTCGCGGCTCTACGTGCTCGGGTGCGACGAGGCGCAGGGCTATTTGTTCAGCCGACCGATGTCGGCCGAGGCCGTCGCCAAGCTTCTGCCTGCCTTGAATCCCGCCTGAGGCACCATTTATTGGATGACGGGACCCAGATCATTGACTTTAAGCGAGGTTTCCGCGAGTTTCGCGGAATGGAACCGTGTGGCGAGCCGCCCCGGGGTTGCGCCGCGCAGCATGGCCGGCTAGCCTAAGCACCCGTCAGGATTGAGGAATCTCGTTGAACCGTAAAATTATCGCAACTGACGGAGTACGACATCGGTTCAACGCGATCATGACCCGGGTCGCGCCCTTCGCGGCCGCCGCCAGCGCCTTGCTGCTGCTGTGGCATGCCGCGCGCGACAGGCCCGCCGTCACGGTCAATGCGCCGGCTCCGCTGGTCTACCCCAATTCCGCCCCCGGCACGAAGGCGGCCGTGACCGCGCCGGCGCCCGCGGCGCCGATCGCCGCGCAACAGGCCGGCGTGGCATCGACCATCGAAGTGATCGTGGGCAGAAACGACACCATGGATGCCATTTTTCGTCGCATGGCGCTCGACAAGTCCGACCTCGCGGCCATCCGCAACCTGCCGGGCATCCGCCAGAGCTTGGATTTCATGAAACCGGGCGACGCCATCAAGGTCACCCATACGACGGGCGGCGAGATCAAAGAGTTGTCGCGCAAGGTCAGCGAGACTCAGACGCTGAAGGTCGTGCGCGAAGACGCAGGGTTCGCCGCGGAGATGATCAGCAATCCGGTCGAAACGCGAATCCGTACCGCCGGCGCCGCAATCGACTCCTCGCTGTTCCAAGCGGCCGAGGCATCCGCGATCTCCGATGTCGTGGCGCTCAAGCTGGCGAATGTATTCGCCTGGGATATCGACTTCGTTCTGGATATCCGCCACGGCGACCACTTCACGGTGGCGTACGAGCAGATCTATCAGAACGGCAAGTATTTGCGGGACGGCGAAGTGCTGGCGGCCGAATTCGTCAATAGCGGCAAGGTGTATCGCGCCGTCCGCTTCGCGCCGGACGGCGGCTCGGCCAGCTACTTCACGCCCGACGGCAAGCCCATGCGGAAGGCGTTTCTGCGCGCGCCGGTGGACTTTACCCGGGTGAGTTCGGTGTTCGACCCCGCGCGCATGCACCCGATCCTGAATCGCATTCGCGGCCACATGGGCACCGATTACGCCGCGCCGACCGGCACGCCGGTGCACGCCGCCGGTGAAGGACGTGTCAGCTTCGAAGGCACGCGCGGCGGTTACGGCAATGCGATCATGCTGCTGCACAGCAATAGCGTTTCGACACTCTATGGCCACATGTCGCGGTTCGCCAAGAATCTCCGCGTGGGATCCCACGTGAGCCAGGGCGAGGTGATCGGCTATGTGGGCATGACCGGCCTCGCCACCGGCCCGCACTTGCACTACGAATACCTCATGAACGGGGTGCACATGAATCCCCAGACGGTGCGGCTACCGGGCGCGGAACCCCTGCGCGCCGACGCCTTGGTAAAATTTCACAGCACGGCGACGCCGCTGCTGAGCAGCCTGGCGAACCCGCCGCAGCCGGCGGCCGCATCGACATCGATGGCTGCAGCGCCTCAGCCGGCCACGCCTCAGCCGGCCGCGC
Organism: Gammaproteobacteria bacterium; assembly: GCA_003164785.1. Lineage (GTDB taxonomy): Bacteria > Pseudomonadota > Gammaproteobacteria > Steroidobacterales > Steroidobacteraceae > Bog-1198. Next base: position 8,533 of record PLUE01000030.1, read on the forward strand.
CGACCACCGCGGCATCGGTCGCGCCGCAATCGTTGAGCGATACGCAATCGAAGACCTCCGTCAACTGAGCGGCCGCCTCGTGTTGCGGCTCCTCTAGAGACACGAGATGGGGCTGTACCTCGGTTTGATGTCGGGAACCAGCATGGACGCCATCGACGCCGCGCTGGTCGACTTCGAGATCACGCCCCTGCGAACCGTGGCCTGCACGGCCACCCCCTTCGAGCCGGACCTCAAGCGGCGCATCGCGGCGCTCATCGAATCGCCTGACCGCGTGAGCCTCGATGAACTCGGACAGGTCGACGTCGCGATCGCCCGGGCCTTCGCCGAGGCGGCGATGGCGTTACTGGACGTCGCCGGCATCCCAGTCGGAGCCGTGACCGCCATCGGCAGCCACGGCCAGACCATCCGGCACCGCCCGGATCTGTCCCCGCCGTTCACCACCCAGGTCGGCGATCCGAGCACCCTGGCCGAAATGACCGGCATCACCGTGGTCGCCGACTTTCGCCGGCGCGATGTCGCGGCCGGCGGCCAGGGCGCACCGCTTCTGCCGGTATTCCACGACCAGGTGTTCCGCAACGACGACGAGGATCGCGTCATCGTCAATCTGGGCGGCATCGGCAACGTCACGATATTGAGCCGCGACGCACCCGTCACCGGATTCGACACCGGGCCCGGAAACCGTTTGCTTGATGCATGGATCACGGAGCACCAGGGCCTGCATTTCGATGCGAATGGCGCCTGGGCCGCCACCGGCACCTGCGATCCTTCCCTGCTGCAGGAGCTGCTCGATGAGCCCTATCTCCGCCAGGCACCCCCCAAGAGCACCGGACGGGAGTTGTTCAACATGCCGTGGCTCAAGAGCCGTCTCGGTCTGTTCGACCGCCGCCCTCAGGACGTCCAGGCAACCCTGCTCGAGTTCACCGCCCAGACCGTCGCAGCCGCCGTGCGTCAGTACGCGCCCGGCGCGGCCGTCTATGTCTGCGGCGGCGGCGCCCACAACCTAGGATTGCTGGCCGCCATCGCTCGATTGGTCGCGCCCAATCGCGTTGCGAGCACCGCATCCTTGGGCCTCGATCCCGACTACGTGGAAGCCATCGCATTTGGCTGGTTTGCGCAGCGTACGCTGGCCGGAATGACGTCGAGCGCGGCCAGCGTCACGGGGGCCCGCAGCCCGCGTATCCTGGGTGGAGTGTATCGCTACGCGTGAACGTCGCCGAAAGCCGCGTGGTTTCATGAAGTTGTCGTACCCAGACCCGCACACTGGCGCCCCTATGAATGACATCGACCTGCAGACTCCCCAGCTCTACATCAACCGCGAGTTGTCGTTCCTCGAATTCAATCACCGGGTCTTGGAGCAGGCCAAGGACGTCCGCATCCCATTGATGGAGCGGGTGAAGTTCCTCTGCATCTCGTGCGCGAATCTGGATGAATTCTTCGAAATTCGCGTGGCCGGCCTGAAGGAGCTCATCGAGGCCGGCGCCCTGCAGACACCGATGGACGGTCTGTCGGTCCCCGAGACCCTCAAGGCCATCCGTGATCGCGCGGTTCGGCTGGTCGATGAGCAATACCAGCTTCTGAATGACTCACTCCTGCCGGAACTGGCCAAGAACGGGGTCGTATTCCTGACACCGGACACCTGGACGGAAGCGCAATCCGAGTGGCTGGCCGACTATTTCGGCCGCCAGGTCGAGCCCGTCCTGAGCCCACTGGCACTGGATCCGGCGCGACCGTTTCCCAAGATCCTCAACAAAAGCCTCAACTTTGCGGTCGTGGTCGAAGGCGAGGATGGCTTTGGCCGCAACAGCGGCCTGGCGGTGGTGCAGGCCCCGCGCTCCCTGCCGCGGCTCATCCGGCTTCCCGACGAACTGGGAAGCCGTCACTTCGTCTTTCTCGGCACCATCGTCGAGGCGTTCGTCTCGCGACTGTTCGGCGGCATGCGGATGCGCGGCTGCTATCAGTTCCGCGTGACGCGCAACAGCGATTTGTTCGTCGAACAGGAAGAGGTCGACGATCTGCTGCGCGCCGTCGAGGGCGAATTGGCGCAACGTCGCTACGGAGATGCGGTGCGCCTCGAAACGGCGCACGACTGCCCGGAAGAAATCCTCGCTTACCTGCTCCAACAGTTCGGCCTCAGCGGCGAAGATCTCTACAAGGTATCGGGACCGGTCAATCTCAATCGGTTGATGGCGGTCTATGACCTGGTCGATCGCACGGAATTGAAGTATGCCGCCTTCACACCGAGCATTCCGGAGCGGCTGAAGATCGCGGGCGACCTCTTTGCGACGCTGCGCTCCGGCGACGTGCTCCTGCACCACCCCTTTCAGAGCTTCGGCCCGGTCATGGACTTCATCAAGCAGGCCGCCAGCGACCCCCAGGTGCTCGCCATCAAGCAGACGTTGTACCGAGCCGGCAGCGATTCGGCCATCGTCAGTGCGCTGGCCGATGCCGCCGCGGCCGGCAAGGACGTGACCGTCATCATCGAACTGCGCGCACGGTTCGATGAGGAAGCGAATATCGAACTCGCCAACAAATTGCAGGAGGCCGGCGCGCACGTGATGTACGGCGTGTTCGGCTACAAGACGCACGCCAAGCTCGTCATGGTCGTGCGCCGCGAGGAAAAAGGCCTGCGGCGCTACTGTCACCTGGGCACGGGCAACTACCATCCGAAGACCGCCCGCCTGTACACGGATTACGGACTGATGACCGCCGATGAGTCCATCGGCGAGGACATCCACGAGATTTTCCTGCAGCTCACCGGGCTTACCCGGGTGCCGCGTCTGCGCAAGCTGCTGCAAGCGCCGTTCAGCCTGCACTCGGCGCTCGTCGCCAAAATCGTACGCGAGACCGAACACGCCAGGGCCGGGAAGCCGGCGCGAATCATCGCCAAGTTGAACGCACTCACCGAGCCCACCGTGATACAGGCGCTGTATCGCGCGTCGCGCGCCGGTGTGGACATCGATTTGATCGTGCGTGGGGTCTGTTGTCTTCGACCGGGAGTCGCCGGCGTATCCGAACGGATCAAGGTGCGGTCCATCGTGGGCCGCTTCCTCGAACATTCGCGCGTCTATTACTTCGAGAACGACGGCGCGCGCGAGATTTACTGCGGCAGCGCGGACTGGATGGACCGGAATTTGTTCCGGCGCATCGAGGTCGCGTTTCCCATCGAAGCGCCGGATCTGCAGAAGCGCATTGCGGACGATCTCAATCTGTACCTGTCCGACGACTGCAACGCCTGGACCCTGGCATTCGATGGGCATTACGCGCGGGCCGGAACGGCCTTCGAGGTCAACGCCCAGGCGCGACTGCTGACCCAGTACGACGACCGTCCGTCACCGCTCACGGAATCGTGAAGCTCAACCCGGCGCATGGCCGGCGCCCGCGAACCTCACGCGGGCGCGGGGCTCACTCGCTGTTGAGCCGGAATCCCGCTTCCTTCAGATAGCCGCGCTCCTGCTCGAGGTCCTCCAGAGTCAACGGATGTTCCTTCATCCAACGGGCCGGCAATTCCAGCGTCAAATTGCGGCCCTTGACCCGTAGCCGGACGTCCGGAAGCGGTTGCGGGCTGCGGCCACGGTGCAGCAGCACCGCCAGGCGCAGCAGGACGATGAGAAACTCGGCGTGACGATCCCACGGCGTCACCAGATCCTCGAGCGCCTCCTGCGACAATTGGCGCCGATGTCCTCCGACGAGTGCCGACAGCAACAACTGCTCCTCGCGGGGAAACCCCGGCATGTCCGCGTGCTGCATGAGATAGGCGCTGTGCCGATGGTATTTTGAATGCGCGATGTCGAGCCCCGACTCGTGCAGGCGGGCCGCCCAGCGCAGCACCAACTCGGCCAGCGGGTCCTCGAGCCCCCAGTCATTCTTGACTTGCGCGAGCAGCTTGATGGCGGTCGCCTCGACCCGGTCAGCCTGCAGCGAGTCGACGTGGTAGCGCTTCTCCATGGCACGCACGCTGCGCACGCGCGCATCCTCGTCGGTGAAGCGCCCCATGAGGTCGTACAGCAGACCCTCGCGCATCGCCCCTTCGGCCACACGAACGCGGTCGATCCCGAGGTTCTCGACGACCTCCAACAGGATCGCCAACCCGGCCGGAAAAACCGCCGCGCGCTCCACGTCCACGTCCGGCAGGTCCAATTCGTCGACATGACCGGCAGCGATGACCCGGTCGGCCAGCGTACGTAGATTGTCGAGCGTGATGCGCGGGGAGTCCGGACTGAGTCGCCGGATCACGTCGGCGATCACGCGCACCGTGCCGGAGCTGCCGAAGGCCTGGACCCAGCCGAGCTTTTTGTAGGCCTCGACGATGGGCTCCAGTTCGAGCCTCACGGACGTGCGCGCCCGTTCGAAACGCCGATCCGAGATCCTGCCGTCGTCGAAGCATATCGTCGTGAGTCCCACGCAACCCACGGACAAACTCTCCAGCAGCAACGGGTTCAGTCCCTCGCCGATCACGGCTTCGGTCGAGCCGCCCCCGATGTCGATGACCAGTCGCTTGTCCGGGCTCGACGGGCTGGTATGCACCACGCCAGAATAGATCAGGCGCGCCTCTTCGAGGCCGGAAATGATTTCGATGGGATGACCGAGCGCAGCGCGGGCGCGCTCCAGAAACCAGCGTTTGCGCTTGGCACGGCGCAGGGCATTGGTGCCGACCACACGCACACTGTCGGCATTCATCGCGCGCAGGCGCTGCCCGAACCGCTCGAGGCATCGCAGCGCACGCTCGGTCGCCGCCTCGTCGAGCCGCCCACCGTCGTTCAGGCCGGCGGCAAGGCGCACCATTTCGCGCAGTCGATCGAGGATGACGAGCTGGCCGTGCGAATACCGCGCGACGACCATGTGGAAGCTGTTCGAGCCCAGATCGACGGCGGCGAGCACGTCGGGCACACGCCCGGCCACTACTCGCTCAACATTCTAGGCGGAGAATGAAGACCCGCAGCCGCAGGTGGTCTTGGCATTCGGGTTGCGAATGACGAACTGAGCGCCCTGCAAATCGTCTTTGTAATCGATTTCCGCACCCATCAAATATTGGGCGCTCATGGGATCCACCAACAACTGCACACCACGATTCTCGACGCAGAAGTCACCCTCCTCCATCTTTTCGTCGAAGGTGAAGCCGTACTGGAATCCGGAGCAACCCCCGCCCGAGACGAAAACCCGCAGCTTGAGGTTCGGATTCGCTTCCTCGCGAATCAGCTCCCCCACCTTGCCGGCGGCGGCATCGGTGAATACAAGCACGTCCGGAGGCGGCGGGGCAATATCCGAAAAGGCTGCTTCTAAATTGACGCTCATGCTTCTAGTGTACTCGGCATGCCGTGCCCAATCAAAGTGGAGAGTCGTCTTGGACACCGGTTTCTAGGGTCACCGGCCTCCGCAGCCGCTCCATGGATCAAGTTCTCTCATATTTGGGCGCCTACGGCCGTTTCAATGGTGGCTTGATCGATATCGCCGTTGACGCGCGTGTGGGCGGCGATCGAGGCATCTTCTGGCCCCCCTATTCAGTTTCCACTTGAACATTTTTCCCGCCGCGGGACTCCAACCCTGGGCCGGCCGCGCCTGGCAGGGCCGGTTCCGTTTCCGTTTCCATCGACATCCCTTGAGCCTTCCACACGAACGCCTGTCGGTAGCTGTGCTGCAGGTCGCGGCCGGCATGAATTTCGACACCCACCCGTGTCGGCTCGAACCCCGGCGGCAGCTGCATGAGTTCGTCATAATCCTCGAAGTACCGAAACGCATAGGCAAGACCACCACGGCGGCTGGGCGCGACCTGGGCCAGATTCAAGGTGGAGGGTTTGCCGCGCTGCAAACCATCGATCGTCACGGTGAGGCTGCCGAACACCGATTTTTCCGGCGTGCCGGTCTGCATCAGCACGAATTTCAAGCCAAACTGTCCGAGCGTCGGCGCCGGCACGATCTGCATCGTCTGCACCTTCACGTGCACCAAGGAGTCCGGCTGTACCAAACCGCGATAAAACGACAGATCCTGCGTGAGGCGGGCAATCTGGCTCTGCATGTCGCCGAGGCTCCGTTCCACCTGTTTATAGCCTTCCCGATCGACGCGGCGCGCCACCTCGGCGGCCTCCAATTCGCCACGCTGGCGATCGTTCTCCGCTTCCAGACTGCGAATGCGCGTGCTCGCCGCCAGCGCCCCGCGCACCGCATCGACCAACCGGAAGCCCGCATCGTAGCGGCCCAACTCGAATGCCGCATACAGCAGGAACAACCCCGCCAGGGCCGCCGACGCCACCAGAACGGCCTTGCGTCTCGGCGCAGGCGCCCGGACCACCAGCTTGCCGAACAAATCCGTCATGAACCGTGATTCCTGCCTTAAGTCCCATGGGGGTGAGAGACATTACACGAAGCCGGCTGCCGCGCGTTATCATCCCTGCCCCCTCAACGGCTAAGGAAGACGCTTGCTCTGGTTAAAGGCTTTTCATGTGATTGCGATGGTGACTTGGTTCGCGGGACTGTTTTATCTACCCCGCCTGTTCGTTTATCACGCGGACGCCGGTGATTGGATCAGTGTCGAACGGTTCCGGGTGATGGAACGCCGGCTCTTCATGCTCATGACCATCGGCGCCCTGCTGACCGTCGTGTTTGGCGTCGCCATGATCGTTGCCGCTCCCGGTTACCTGAAAATGGGATGGCTGCACGCCAAGCTCACGCTGGTGGCGGTGCTGATCGCGTACCACCTGGTCTGCTATAAGTTCGTGCTGGACTTCGCCCATGACCGCAGGACCCACAGCGCCAAGTGGTTTCGCATGTTCAACGAGGTGCCGTCGCTGCTGCTGATCGGCATCGTGATTCTCGCGATCGTCAAGCCGTTTTAGAGACCGGAGCGGCGCCGCCGCTCACCTCCGGCCACCAGGCCGGATATGGCGGCAGCCCGTTCGGATACACGATCTTTCCCAGATCATGCAGCGCCCGGACGTAGACCCGGCGCTTGAAATAGACGACTTCGCGTACGGGCGTCCAATAATCGGACCACCGCCAGCGATCGAACTCCGGCTCGCTGGTGCTATCGAAATGGAGTTTCGACTCGTCGGCGGTGAGTTTCAGCAGAAACCAGCGCTGCTTCTGCCCGATGCAGCGGTCGCGTACGTACTGGCGTGGCAGGCGATATCGCAGCCATCCCCGCGTCGAACCGAGCACCTCGACATCGTGCGCGTCCAGCCCGATTTCCTCCTTCAACTCCCGGAACAGCGCCTCCTCGACACGCTCACCCCGATTGATGCCGCCTTGGGGGAACTGCCATCCCCGGCCGCCGACCCGGCCTCCCAAGAATAGTTCGCCGCCGCCATGGGTCAGAACGATGCCGACATTGGCGCGGAATCCGTCCTTGTCGATGTAGTCGGTGTTTGGCTGAACGGGCATAGCTTGCGATTGTTCCACAACACCGGGCGCTTGTGACGCTTAGCCGGCACCCAATTGCACGCGATTGCGTCCCAACGCCTTGGCACGATATAGCGCGGCATCGGCATCCGCGAGCAATCGGTCGGCGACCGCCTTCATATCGCTTTCGTGGCGCCCGGGCGAGACCGAGGCTACCCCCACGGACACCGTCAAATGGCGCTGGATTTCCGCCGTCAGGGCGAAAGGTTCAGAAGCAATGACCTCGCGAATACGCTCCGCCAGCCGGGCGGCTTCGTTGGCGCTCGCCTCCGGAAGCAGAATCGCCAGCTCGTCGCCCCCGAACCGGGCCGCCGTATCCATGCTGCGAATCTGCGTATCGACCCGCTGCGCCACCTCTTTCAGCGCATTGTCCCCGGCAAGGTGTCCGTAGCCGTCGTTGATGCTCTTGAACCGGTCGATGTCGATCATCAAACACGCGATGGTGCCGGCGCGCCGCTGGGCGCGGGCCAGCTCTTCCTTCAAGCGCTGCTGCAAATAACGGCGGTTGTGCCAGCCGGTCAGGAAGTCCGTGATTCCCGCGCGCAGCAAGCGGGCTCGGTTCACCGCATTCTCCACACAGACCGCGGCGACCGCCCCCAGATGCGCCAGAAAATCGGTCGCGTGGTGGCGCGTGAACCGACCGGGGTCACTGCTGCCGAGACACAGCACACCGGTCGCCCGGTCCTTGCGCGGCAGCGGTATCAACGCCGCGCTCTTCAAATTGGAGCCTGCGCCGAACAGCAGATGATGATCCGCGCCCACGAAAGGCCCCAGCCACGGCTTGTGCAGCACCGACAGCTGCGGCGCCAGGCCGACCAAGGAATCGACGAACAGAATCTGCTTGAACTCGTCCGGCCGATCACCCGAGGCAAGCAGCAAATGACGAATTTCATGCTGCGGATCGAGCAGCACGACGCTCACGGCGTCGAGCAAATAGGACTCGCGCAGGCCCAGGGCCAACGCCCGCAACAGTTGCGCCAGGGTGTCGGCGCGCAGCAAGGAGAGCTCGCGCGCCTGTGTGCGCTTTAGAATGGTTTCGTTATTGGCAGCCTCGGCCGTCATCTCGCGCAGGCGCTTCTTGAGGCTCTCGAGCTCTTGCAGCGTTTCGTCCATTCGTCCCCATGCCGTTCGTTATCGTCTATTCCGCTCGCGCCGCGGCGCGCACATCCAAATAGGCTCGGCCGCGATTCATGAGCGCCGTAAATTCAGCGGCGTCCTTCGTCTTCACCGCCGTCACCAGCCGCTCGATTGCCTGCTGCAAGGCGAACAAGGACTCGCCGCCATACTCGTTCAAACTTTGGATCTCAAAATACAGGTCGGGACTCTCGGCTGCCACCCGCCCGGCCACCTCCAACTGCGAATCGAAGGTCGTGCTCGAGAGCCGGGCCAGGCGCAGCGCCGCCTCGCCGCTCTCGGCGAGGGCCGTGAAGAACGCAATGTTCAAGGCGTGCGAGAGACCCAGGACGTAGGCGATCAGTCGATCGTGCTCGTCCAAACCCATGACGACGCGTTCAGCCATGGTGGGCGCGAACAGATCCTGGGCCTCCCGCAGCGCCTCGGCGTTGCCCAAATCGATGAAAATCACGTGCCGGCCCGACAGCAATTCGGTATCGGGACCGAACATGGGATGCAACGACGTCACTCGACAGCCCGCCTTGACCAGTGCGTCGAGTCCGGCCCGCAGGGGGGTTTTCAACGACCCGAGATCGAAAATGAGCCCGCGCGGGGCGCGCTTGGCCAAAGCCATCAACAAGCCGGTGGTGACGCTCAATGGCGTCGCCAGCACGATCAGGTCGAAATCCAGCGCATCGTGCTCCCAATCGTCCAGCTGCTCGAATCCCGGCAATGACCCGCTTGGGTCCGCGATGCTGACCCGGAAGCCCTGCGATGCCAGGAAATCCGCAAACCAGCCGCCCATCTTGCCGCAGCCGCCGATGACCAACGCCCGTTTGCCGCTGCCATGGGCATGCGCGGCCACGCGCGCATGCTCTTGAGTCGCCAAGGACGACTGGATCAATTGACGCAGCAACGACTCGGCGAGATCGGCAGATATGTTCAATCGTTCGGCGGTGGTGCGAGCCCGCAAAATGACCTCCCGCTCACGCCCGAAGTCGCGCGTGGCACGGCCCGTTGCCCGTTTGACCGCAGCCACCTGCTCGCTAAGCGCCTGGCGGCGGGCAACCAGGACGAGCAGCTGCTCATCGAGTTCGGTCAATGTGTTTCGCAATTCGTCGAGCGTCATGATCCTTCCCATTTTTGCCGGCTCCCCTTTTACGGTGCGCGCACCGCTACCGCAAGCGGCACCGCCCGGATACCATCTCCGCATGAACGCCAACAACGCCCCTTGGACCGAAACTCTGCCCGATCCGCTGCCTTCCAACCCACTGCTGGTCGCGGCGGGCTGGCTGGAGCAAGCCCAGCGGGACGCCTCACAACCCAACCCGAACGCCATGGTGTTGGCGACGGTCGACGACCAGGGTCAACCATCGGCACGGGTGGTCCTGTGCAAGGAAATCGATCCCCGGGAGGGCTCCATCAAGTTCTATACCAATTATCGGTCGCACAAGGGACGTGAGCTGCGGGGCAATCCGCGGGCCGCCGTGGTATTCCATTGGGACCATCGGCATCGGCAGGTGCGCGCCGAAGGACGGGTCGAGCCCCTGTCCGAGGCCGAAAACGACGACTACTTCCGCAGCCGCCCATGGCAGAGCCGGCTCGGCGCCTGGGCCAGCCAGCAAAGCGAGCCCGTCGCCTCCCGGGAGGCATTGGTCGCTGCCGTGGCCAGCACGGCCCGGCGCTTCGACATCCCGTATGGCGGACCCGGCACACCGGAGCCGGCCGCGATCTCCACCGACATTCCGCGGCCGCCCAATTGGGGCGGCTTTCGCCTTCGCGTGGAGGCGATCGAATTATGGGTGGAGGGCGAATTTCGCATCCACGACCGTGCCCGTTGGACGCGCGCGGTCGGGCAGCCGCAGGATGCCACCAACGCCGCCTGGTCGGCGACGCGTTTGCAGCCGTGAACCTCCTGCAAGGCCACGACGCGTCCTGCCCACATTGCGGGGAGACGATCGAGCTGACGCTCGATCTATCGGTGACCGAACAGTCCTACATCGAAGATTGCCCCGTCTGTTGCAGGCCGATGCTGATCTCTTATTCGGCGCAGGACGGCGAGCTGAACGACCTGCGGGTGGATCCGACCGACTGATGGCTCACACCTCCACGTCCCCCCGGAACGAGGTGTCCAGCGGACAAGCCACGGCCCTCGAGATTCGTTGGCCGGAGCACGCCCGCTAGCCCAGTGCAGCCAACACCGGCGCGTGCAGGTGTCCATTGCTCGCCAGCACGGTCGTCGAGGCGAGTGTGATCGGCGCACCGCCGAGTTCCGTGAAGCGTCCGCCAGCCTCCCGCACGATCGCCACGCACGCGGCGATGTCGAGAATGTTCACGTCGCTTTCGATCACCGCATCGATCTTGCCCGCCGACAGCAGGTGATAGTGCAGGAAATCGCCATAGCCGCGGATGCGACCCACCCGCGCCACGAGCGCACCATAACGGCTCCATCGATCGCTGCCCGCCAAGGTCTTGAGGTTTCCGGATGACAGGGCGGCCGATTCCAATTTCGAAATCTGACTGACCGCCAGTGCCTTGCCGTTCAGATAGGCGCCGCGGCCGCGCTCCGCATAGGCCAATTCGCCGTATACGGGCGCGCTCGACACGCCCAGCACGATCTGGCCCCGGTGCATCAACGCGATCTGGGTCGAGAACATCGGATACTCGCGCACGAAGGCCTTGGTGCCGTCGATGGGGTCGACCAGCCACAGATATTCCGCATCCATGCCACGGGACCCGGTCTCCTCACCGAAGAACCCGTACGACGGAAAGCGCGCTTCGAGCACCTCGCGAATCGCATTCTCGCAGCGCACATCGGCCTCGGTGACCGGCGACTTGTCCGCCTTGATGCGCACCTCGATATTGTGCTGATACAGAGAACGGGCGATTTGCGCAGCGTTGGTCGCCGCGTCGAGCGCCGCCTGCAATTCCGGCGAAAAATTCATGACTGCTCTCCCCTGGGGGCCGCCACCTTAACAAACCTTGTGTGCTACCGTCGCACCCCGAACAGGAGTGCACGACATGGGTAACCGGCTCACCAAGATCTATACGCGCACGGGCGATGACGGCAGCACCGGCCTCGGCGATGGCGCCCGCGTGGCCAAGGAGAGTCTGCGGGTCGAGGCCTATGGCACCGTCGATGAGGCCAACAGCACGATCGGGGTGGTGCTGGCGGTGGCGGGGCTGCCGCCCGCGATCACCGCCTGCCTCGTCGGGGCGCAGCACGACTTGTTCGATCTCGGTGGGGAACTGTGCATCCCGGGACACCGCATGATAACGACCGCCTATGTCGAGCGCCTGGAGACCACGCTCGACGAGTTCAATGACGAACTGCCGCCGCTCAAGGACTTCATCCTGCCGGGTGGCGGCCCTGCCGCGGCGGCCTGCCACGTCGCGCGTGCCGTGTGCCGCCGCGCGGAGCGGCGCGTCTGGTCGCTGGCACGCGTCGAAGAAGTCTCACCGGAAGCACTCAAGTATCTGAACCGCTTGTCGGATCTGCTGTTCGTCCTGGCCCGCGTGCTCGCGCGGCACGAACGAGGCAGCGAGGTCATCTGGCGGCGCTCCCGCGACTAAGCGACGCTTTCGATCCGCATCTGGTGCGAATGCAGCCAATCGGCGTGCCAGCGCTCAAGGTCCGCAGTGGCCAGCGGGCGGCAGAACAGGAAGCCCTGCACCTGGGTCGCATCCCGGTCCCTTAGATATTGCCATTGCGCATCGGTTTCCACGCCTTCGGCGACCGTCGCCAGGCCCAAGCTCTTGGCCATGGCGATGATGGCATCCACGAGCGGCGCATTACCGGCTTTTTTTGACGCGATGTCGCGTACGAAAATGCGGTCGATCTTCAAGGTGTCGATCGGAAAATGCCGCAGATACGACATGGAGCTGTAGCCGGTGCCGAAATCGTCCAGCGCGGTCGCCACGCCGAGATCCTTGAGCGACTTGACCGCCTTGTTCACGGCGCTCGAATATTCGATGAGCGCGCCCTCGGTGAATTCCAACTCGATCGTGCGCGAGTCGATGCCCGCCAGATCGATGGCATTCGACACGCGTCGCACCAGACTACCATCGCGGAACTGCACACCCGACACATTGACCGCGACCTGCCGCTTGGGGGCGCCCGCGTCCCGCCACCGGCGCGCCTGGGCGCATGCCTCCCGCAGGACCCAATCGCCGATTTCCACGATCAGGCCGCTTTGTTCGGCGAGCGGGACGAACTCGTCCGGCGACACGAAGCCACGTTGCGGATGATGCCAGCGCAGCAGAGCCTCGACGGCCTCGACCCGCAGGTCGCTGAGTGCCAGGCGGGGTTGATAGTGCAGACTGAACTCCTGCCTCTCCAGGGCCTTGCGCAGATCCGCCTCCAGCGACAGATGCTTCGCCGCGCGGGCGCTGATCGATTTCTTGAAGAATTCCACGCCGGTCTGCCCGCTCTTCTTCGCGTGGTGCATCGCCGCCTCGGCATTCTTGAGGAGCGCCTCGGCATTCGCGGCATCGCCCGGGAAGAGAGTCACGCCGATGCTCGCCGACAGCGGAATTTCCTGCTGCGCAAAGGCGAACGGCCTCTCCAGCGCCAGCTGGACGCGACGCGCCACCAGCTGCGCCGCATCCACCGTCGCCACCCCCGGAAGCGCCAGCGCGAACTCGTCCGCACCGGTGCGCGCCACCCAATCATTGATCTCTTGCGAGTCGACATTGCCCGGCTTTTCGTCGGGTTTGTGGGTGTCACGAACGCAGAACTGCAGTCGATTGGCTATTTCCTTCAATAGCGCGTCGCCCACCGCCTGTCCCTGGGTGTCGTTGATTCTCGAGAAATTCTCCACATCGAGCATCAACAGCGCGATGCCGCGATGACGCGGCGTCGCCCAGGCAACGTGTTGCTCCAGGATTTGCAGCAGCCGGGCCCGGTTGGGAAGCGCGGTGAGTGGATCGTAGTAGGCCAGATAGCGGATGCGCGCCTCGCTCTCGCGCAATTGATCCTGGGTTTGCTTGGCACGCACCAGGAACTTGACCCGCTGCGCCAACAACATCGGGTTGATGCCCTTGGACGAAAAATCCGTCGCCCCGGCCTCGTAGGCGCGATTCACCGACTCCATGTCGTCGAGGCTGGTCTGCATCAGGATGGGCAGATGCACGCATTCCGGCAACAAGCGCAATGCGCTGCAGACGTCGAAGCCGCTCATGCCCGGCATGACGACGTCCAGGATCACACAGTCGACCGGCCGTGCCCGGAATTCGTCCAAGGCACTCGCACCGTCCGCGGCCGTGGTGACTCGGAAGCCCGCCATTTCCAGCGCGGTGCCGATCAACAAGCGGGCGCCCGGATCGTCATCGACGATCAGCACGGTGGCGGACATGTTCGCGGTCAATTCCCTGATGCTCATCGATTCCTCTAAGCGGCGCTCGCGGCGCGCTCGCGCATTAATGCCGAACAAAAATCCAGATATTCCTTGCGAATCTTTGCGACGACCGGACCCGCTTGCGCGATGCCGCCGTCGCGAACCAAAACCTCGCATTCCTTGGCCACCAGGGCCAGTCGCGTGCCGCCCAAATTGGCCGTGCTCGACTTGAGCGAGTGCACGGCCTCGGTCAGTCTCGCGGCATGCATCCCCGCGGCGGCCCCGTCGATGGCCGCGAGCAATGTCGGCGTATGCTGCAGATACAAATCGATCAACGAGTTGAGCAACGCCGGACGCGCCAACGCCGAAATGTTCCGCAGCACGCCGACATCGATGAGGGGCGCCCGTGCGGGATCACGCCGCTCGGGTTCCGGCAGCATCCGCAGTGCCAGCCAGCGCTTCAACAGCAATCCCAGCTGCTGCTGGGTGAAGGGCTTGCTGAGAAAGTCATCCATGCCGGCGGCGAGACACCGTTCGCGATCTCCCTCCATGGCGTTGGCGGTGAGCGCGATGATGGGAATACGATCACCGCGCATGCCGAGCTCACGCCGGCGTATTTCGGCGGTGGCCGTCAATCCATCCATGACCGGCATCTGGCAATCCATCAATACCGCATCGTAAACCGAGTCGTTCATCGCCTGGATAGCCACCCATCCGTTGTCGGCGGCTTCGATACGGCAGCCGAGACTCTCCAACATACCCACGGCTACTTCGCGATTGACTGGATTGTCCTCGACCAGCAGGATTCTCGGCCCCGACGGAGCCGCCGGGCTGGGCCGGGCCGCGAACGTGCGCGGCGGTTCGGCGGGGCCGAGGTGCGAGGTCATCGCGCGGATCAGGCAACCGAAGATCTGCGAGCGGCGCAATGGCTTCGGCAACACCGCGGCGAAGAGCTCCGCGCACTCCGCCGACGCATCGGCGAGGTCCTGCGAGTTCAACAACACGAGCCGTACATCGGCCAGACGCGGATCCTGGCGCACGAGCCGCGCCACTTCCGTGCCGCTGAATCCCGGCATGTGATCGTCCAACAGGGCGAGATCGAAGCCGGGTGCGTCATCCGCGCCCAGCAGAGCCAGTGCCGTCGCGCCATCGCCGGCCGCGACGACGTTGACGCCCCAGTCCGTCAGATGCTGCTGCAAGATCTCGCGATTGTTCGCATTGTCGTCCGCCACGAGTGCCCGCAGGCCGTTCAGGTTCAGGCGCGGCAACTGCGCGAACTCTCCGTCCGGTTCCAGGGACGTGGTCACCGGCTCCAGCGGCACCTCCAACCAGAAAGTCGAGCCGCCGCCGGGGCTGCTGCGCACGCCGATTTCGCCGTCCATCAGCAGGGCGAACTGGCGACAGATCGCCAATCCCAGTCCGGTACCGCCGTATTTTCGGGTGGTGAACGAATCTGCCTGACTGAAGGCATTGAAAATGTGAGCCTGCGCGTCGTCGGAAATGCCGATGCCGGTATCCGTGACTTCGAACCGCATCAGGCCCGTGTCATTGGCCGCCTTGACGCGCACGACCACTTCGCCGGTCTCGGTGAACTTGACCGCATTGCCGACGAGGTTCATGAGCACCTGCCGCAGCCGCAGCGGATCGCTCCGCACCATGCGCGGGGCACTCGGCTCGATGACGCAGATCAATTCCAGCCCTTTCGCGAGCGCCCGGCTGGCGAAGAGTTCGACCGTCTCTTCGACCGCCTCCCGCAGGCCGAACTCGATACGCTCCAATTCGAGCTTGCCGGCCTCGATCTTGGAGAAATCCAGGATATCGTTGATGATCTGCAGCAGCGCTTCGGCGGATCGTGAAATGGTTTCCGACAGCCGCCGCTGGCGCGGCGTCAACTCGGTACCCTGGAGTAGTTCCGACATGCCCATGACGCCATTCATGGGCGTCCGTATCTCGTGGCTCATGCGGGCCAGGAATTCGCTCTTGGCGCTGCTGGCTCGTTCGGCCGCATTTTTGGCCCGGTTCGCCTCGTCGATCGCACGCGTGAGTTCCCGGTTGGCGTTGCCGAGGTTCACCGTCCGTTCGGCTACCTGTAACTCGAGGAATTGCCTGTATTTTTCGAGCCGGGAGTCCCGATGGCGAATCTGGCCGAGCATCTGGTTGAAACCGTCGATGAGCGAGCCGATCTCATCCTGTGAGCTGCGCTCCACTCGCAGGCTGTAATCCTCCTCCGCGGACACCCGCTTCATGGTGTCGGCCAGATTGACGATCGGACCCGAGATCTGCTGCTGCAGGCGCGCCGCCAACCAATAGGACGCGACGACCGCCGCCGCGATGGCCGCGAGCGTGATCAACAGATAGCCGAGCCAATCGGGATAGACCGCGTCGAACGGAGCGACGACCCGGATGTAGCCCAGGACCTCGCCCTCGTTCATCACGGCGGCCACCATGTGGAACCGTCCCGCGTGCAGTAAAAGGCTTGGATGCTCAGGATCGGGAAACAGCGTCTTGGGCAACACGGGAGCGAACGGCTGCGCGAGCGGATCCAGATGAACCAACTCCGGCCGACGCTGATAGAGGGCCAGACGCCTGCCGTTCGCCAGATAGAAGTCGGCCGCGCTGACCAGGGGGTCGTCGCGCAGCGCCGTCAGGGCGCGCAACGCCAATTCCTCGTCGCCGGTTTGCGCGCTGAGGAGGATGGGGGCGCCGGAGACCCGGGCGATATGAGCGGCTTGGCGCAGCATGTCCTCGCGCGCCTGGAACACGTTCGTCGCCACATGCATGGCCAACGCGATGCCGAAGGCGGCCATCGCGGGTAACGTGATGACCACTCTGAGTTTGCGTTCGATCGGGAGGTCCGCCAACCAACGTATCAATAGCCCTCCCATGTTGAAATTGCGGAATTCCCGCCTCTACATGGGGTGTCGGCCTGCGCAGGAATTTCTGCTGGCGCGAAATGTGACGCGAATCACGTTGGGCTCAAAGCCGGGAATCCCGGCAATATTATGTCCGGCAGGGGCCTTTGCAGGCTGCCGCTATCAAGCGCCGGACGTGCCGCCAGTCGAAGGCGGGGCCCGGATCCGTCTTGCGCGTGGGGGCGATATCGCTGTGGCCGACCAGCCGATCGGGGGATAAACACGGATAGGCCGCGCACAAAGCCGCCACGGTCACTGCCAGCGCCTGGTACTGCGCATCCGCGTAGGCCAGCGTGTCGGTGCCCTCGAGTTCGATCCCGATCGAAAAGTCGTTGCAGGCCTCCCGGCCCTCGTAACTCGACACGCCTGCGTGCCAGGCACGATCGCCAAACCTCACATACTGCGTCACGGCACCGTCGCGCCTGATCATCAGGTGCGACGACACCCGCCTCGATCCCACCTCGGCAAAATACGGATGCGCGTCGAGCGGCAGACTATTGGTGAACAAGCGATCAATCCAGGGGCCGCCGAACTCGCCCGGCGGCATGCTGATGCCATGCACGACGATGAGGTCTGCGTCGACTCCGGCCGGACGCGCGTCGTGATTCGGCGAAGGCACCTGAGCCGCATCCAGCAAAAGCCCGCTTGAGGGATCGACCTGCATGGCGGATAGCATATGCGACAATGCCGCGACATGCGATTGACCCGAATCTTCGTCGAGCAGGATCTGACTCCAGGCAGCATCGTTCAGCTGCCCCCGGAAACGGCGTCGCATATCGCGAAGGTGCTGCGCGCGCGCAGCGGCGATGAGTTGGTGCTGTTCAGCGGCGACGGCCGCGAGTTTCAAGGGGCGGTCGAGAACGTCCGCGGTTCGCGCGTGACCGCATCCGTCGGCGCCGCCATGGAGGTCGACCGCGAGTCACCGTTGACGGTCACTCTCCTGCAATGCGTGCCGCGCGGCGACCGCATGGATTTCGTCGTGCAAAAGGCCACCGAACTGGGTGTGACCCGCATCGTGCCGCTGCTGAGTCGCCGTAGCGTCGTTCGTCTCGATGCCGGTCAAGCCGAATCCAAGACCCTGCACTGGCGCGCGGTCGCGGTGAGCGCCTGCGAACAATGCGGGCGCAACCGGGTGCCCACCATCGAAACGCCCTCGCAACTCATCGACTACCTGGGAAGCTCCACGCCCGCGGGCACCCGGCTGGTTCTGGAGCCCGATTCGGAGTCGCGCGCGCCGCCCGCCCACCTCGGCGGCGCGGCGGAGATCGCCATCGGACCGGAGGGCGGTTTCGCCACGGAAGAACTCGAGGCATTTCGCATCGCAGGATTTGCCCGCATGCAATTGGGTCCCCGCATTCTGCGCACCGAAACCGCCGCCATTGCCGCGCTGACGTGGTTGCAAACCCGCTTCGGCGACATGCAGCCCCAAGGTCTTGTCGACTAGGGCATCACCGACGTTTCTTCGGCGATCATTTCCTCCAATCGCTGCAGGTCGGGAATCAACGGCGTTTCGTTGACCATCCTGACCTGACAGATGACCGGTGAGCGTTCCGGAAAGCTGCGCGAGGGATCCGGCCGCACGACGTCGGCATTCACCCGCACCAACTGTGGGAAACCCTGGGTCAACATGCCGAAATATCCGGACTGCAACTTGCCGCCTGGCGCATGGAAAATCACGATCCGGGTGCGGCTGGACACCGTCGGCAAGGTCTGCCCGAAAGCCCCTTCGAACGAGACGATGGGCACGTTTCGCCCGCTCCAGCTCACGAGGCCAGCGTACCAGGGCGGCGCATTGGTCATCTCGGCAGGGACCTGGTAGCTGATGACCTCGGCCACGCAGGCACGCGGCACGATCAGGCGTTCGCCGGCCAGCGGCACCAACAGACTGTACAATTCGTCGCGCAGATCGGACATGAGTTCCCTAGGGCGCCATGGCGCTAATTCACCATGGCGCTGCGGCGATTGACGAGCGGCTCGATGGCATCGAGCAGCTGACTCTCCTGGTACGGCTTGCCCAGGTAATCGTCGACGCCAAGCTCGATCGCCCGCGCCCGATGCTTTTCGCTGACCCGCGAGGTGATCATCACGATCGGAATATCCTTCAGGCGCGGATCGTTGCGGACGTGGGCCGCAACCTCGTAGCCATCCATGCGCGGCATTTCGATGTCCAGCAGGATGATGTCGGGTAGGTGCTCCTGAAGCAGCGACACGGCGTCGATTCCGTCCTTGGCGGTCAGCACCCGCATTCCGTTGCGCTCGAGCAACCGCTGCGTGACGCGCCGTACCGTGATGGAGTCATCGACCACCAGCGCGAAGGTACGCCGGTCGCGCTGGTCGAGCACCGGCGTATCGGCGGCCTTCGCCCTCCATTCCGAACGCACCAGGGAGCCCATGTCGAGAATGATGACGATGCGCCCGTCGCCCAGGATCGTGGCGCCCGCGATGCCGCGAATCCCCGAGACCTGCGGTCCGAGCGATTTGACGACGATCTCGCGGCTGCCGATCAATTCGTCCATCACCAACGCGGTGGAATGTTCGCCGGCGCGGATCAGCACCACGGACATCGATACGTCCGCGTCGGGCAGATGGGTGGGACCCAAACCCACGAACGAGCCCAGTTGCTGAAAGCGGTACTTCTGGCCGCCATATTCGAACAATGGCGCGTCCTTGCCGAGATGACGCACCACGATGTTGCGGGGCAAGCGCACGACGCCCTCCACGGTCGCGAGGGGCAGCGCGTAGGTCTCCTCGGCGACGCGCACGATCAACGCCTGACTGATGGCCAGGGTGAATGGCAGACGGATGGTGAACCGCGATCCCTTCCCCAAAGTCGATTCGATGAACAAACCACCGCCGAGCTTCTTGACCTCCGTGGCGACCACGTCCATGCCCACGCCGCGGCCTGCCGCCTGCGTGACGTGACCCGCCGTGCTGAAGCCAGGCTCCAGAATCAGCTGCATGGCTTCCTCATCGGTAAGCTTGCCGTTGCGGTCGACGAGCCCGAGTGCGATGGCCTTCTCGCGGATCAATTTGACGTTGATGCCGCCGCCGTCATCGTTGACCACCACCACCACTTCCGCGCCGTCGCGCGTCAGACTGACCGAGATCCGCCCGACTTCCGGCTTGCCGAGATCGGCGCGGCGTTCCGGCGTCTCGATGCCATGAATCACGGCATTGCGCAGCATGTGCTCGAGCGGCGCCACCATGCGCTCCAACATTTGCCGGTCAAGCTCGGCCGCCGCACCCTGCACCACTAACTCGGCGCGCTTGCCCGTGTCGTTCGCCGCCTGGCGCACCAGCCGGGTCAGACGCTGCACGTGGCGCTGGAACGGCACCATGCGCGTGCGCATCAAGCTGTTCTGCAGCTCGGTGATGACGCGCGCCTGCCCGGTCAGCAGGTTTTGCGCTTCGCGGGTCAGCGTTTCGAGCAACCCTTGAATGCTGGCGACGTCGCTGGACGTCTCAGCCAAGGCACGCGAAAACGTCTGCAATGCGGAGTAACGGTCCAGCTCCAACGGATCGAAATCGTCGCGCCGCGAGCTCCCGTCGTGATGACGGTTGAGCACCTGCGCCTCGGTTTCGATTTCCAAGCCGCGCAGCTGCTCCTTGAGCCGGACGACCGTGCGGGCCAGCTCCGCCAGGTTGAAATCGATGGAGTTGACCTGCTGGTCGAGTCGGGCCCGGAAAATGCTCACTTCACCCGCATTGTTGAGCATGGTGTCGAGCAGCTCGGCATCCACTCGCGCCATTTCCACGCGTTCCGCCGGAGCGCTCTCGCGACCGGGCAGGATGAGGGCGCTGCTGACTTCGAGATGCGACACCGAATCCTCACCGAGCGGCGGTGCGTTCACGGCGGCTGCCGCCGTCGTTTGCAACGCTGGCGGCGTCTCGAACCGGTCGTCGTTCGGTGCGGCCGATTGGAATGCCGCATCGGGGGACGACGACACGGCGAACGCCGAGTCAGACAGGCTGGGAAGCGACAACGGAGCGGGCAGGTCATCTTGGACGGCAGCCGGCGCCGCGTCCGCGGCATGCGACACCGGTACGGCCTCGGATGCGGGCTCAGGGGCGCCCGGCACAGGGGCGCCCGGCTCAGGCGCGGCCGCCTCGACCGGGGCGCTGCCGGCGAATTGCGGAACCTCACCCGACTCCAGGGCGCGGATTTGCGCGAGGAGCGACGTCGCAGCGCCAGGCAGGGAACCGGCACTCACGGTATCGCGCATGCGCGCCAGTTCGTCCAAGCTCGCCTGCATCACGGCATGCGCGTGGTCATCGGACGGTACACGCCCGCTTTCGATGCTGATCACCAACGTTTCGAGCTCATGGCTCAGATCACCCATGGAGGAAATGCCCGCCATGCGCGCCCCGCCCTTGAGCGTATGCAGCTGACGCTGCAATTCGGCGACCCGGTCCTTGTCCCGACGGTCGCGGTTCCAGGCGCTCAACGACACTTCCGCCGCTTCGAGCAGCTCGGTGGCCTCCTCGCTGTAGATGGCGGCGATCTCGTGATCGAAATCCTCCGCCACCGGCGTCGCCGGCTCCGCCGCGGGGATCTCCTGCGCGTCGCCGGACTCCACGGCCGGAGTCGCCCGGTCCGCGGCCAGGTGATCGATGGGCGGCTCGATGGGCAGTTCTTGAACTACAGGTGCTTCCTCACCAGGTGCTTCCGCTGCCCCTTGCTCGGACAGTTCGGTCACCACGATCGAGACGCTGGCATCGGCGGAACTGCTCGCCAGTTCCGCATCGAGTTCCGCTTCGAGCGCACGCAGACGGGCAAGAAGCGCCGGTTGATCGACAAAAAAAGCGGTGGACTCGTTGATATGGGCGATCACCTCTTCGATCGCTCGCACCGCGTCGCCGAGCGTCTCGAGCCCGCGATCGCTCAGGCTGTAGCCGTTGTCGTAAACCTTGCGGATCCAATCGTTGAGCGGCTCGGTGACCCGGATGCCCTGCTCGGCTTCGGCCATCTTCGAGCTGCCGCTCAGGGTGTGCACGGCCCGGTAAACCGACTCGGGCAAGTCATGCGGGGCGGGCTGGGTCGCGCGTTTACGCAGATAGGCGCGAATCTCCGCGACATGGCTCGCCGTTTCCTTGCTGTAGATGTCGTGCAGCATCGGATCCATGGTCGGCGGACGCTCCAGCAACGCATCCACGGCATCGGCTGATATTTCGCCGGCGTCGCCGGCGGTCGTCAACGACTCGCCCGCCGTCTCCCGACTCTCCTCCGCCGCAGTACTCGGCAGAGCCGCAGCGACCACGCCGGCGGGAGAGGGCGAGCCAGCATCCACGGTGATGGGCGCCGCGGCCTCGATGCTCGCCGGCTCGGCCGACGCGCCGCCTCCGGCGGTCTCGGCTGCGCCTGGCGCGGCGATGGCGGCAGGCTCATCTTCCCGGCCGTCCGCATAGGCAAACGCGCGGGTCATGATCTCGTTCGCAGGCGATAAATTCAGCCGGCCGGTTTCCAACTGCTCGACCAGTCCGGGAAGAGCGGCAACCGCGCTTCGCAGCAACGCCATCATGCCCGGTGTGCGCGACAGCGTCTTGTCGAGGAGGCGGTTCAACAGATTCTCGATGGACCAGCCGAATTCGGCAATGAGGCGTGCCCCCACCATGCGACCACTGCCCTTCAACGTGTGGAAACTGCGACGCAGCACGCCCAGCGACTCCACGTCCATGGGATTTTCGTCCCACATCGGGAAGCAACGCTGAATCGAGCCGATTTCTTCCTTCGCCTCCTCGATGAACAATTCGATGAATTGCGGATCGACGGTCTCAGCCGACGAGACGGACACCAAGGGATGGGTCAGCTGTTGAACCGTCACGTCGTGCGGCAAGCCAGAATCGATTTTCATCGTTTTGGCGGCTTCGACTTCCGGCAGCTCCACGTCCGCAACCCGCGTCAAGGCATCTTCTTCGAGCGCCTTGATGCAGATCTCGGCGTTGTCCAGCATGTACCAGGGATCGTTGCGTCCGTTCTGCAACGTCTCCATGTAGTACTCGATGCTGACGATTGCATCGGCGATGCGCTCCAGACGCAGCGCATCGGATGGTGGTGCGCCCGGCTCGACGAGCTGGCGCACGTGCGTCCCGATCGCATCCATCAATTCGACCGCACGCACCTTCCCGAGCATCAGCAGTCCGGCGGTGATGCCGCGCAGCAGCTGAGGGACGTTGTCCAACCCCTGCGGCGGGAACTCGCTCGGCTTCTGCACCGAGACCGTGACCGCTTCCTTGATGCGCGCCAGGTTCACGATGCACTCCCGCAGCACCGCTTCGCTGACGAGGCGGAATTCGTGGTCCTGATCCACCGGCACATCCGCGGACATCGCGGAAGCAGGGAGTATCAACCGCACCAATTGCTCGTCCAGGCTGTCCTCGACCGACAGCAGCACGCCGGCCACCTTGATCAAGGACGCGTCCGACGGCATCTTGCCGTCGGTGACGATATCGGACAACTCCGTGACTTCTTGCTGGACCCGTTGTCGCAGCTCGCCGAGCCCGAGGACGCCCAGGGTGTCGCTGATTTTTTTCAGCAGATCGAGTTGCGGAATGAGCTCGTCGCCGCGGCCCCCGCCGCGGCGTACGAAGATATCGAGGACATCCTTGACCTTGGAAAGATCCTCCTTGATGGCGGCGGCGACCGTCCGCATCAACTTGACGCTCGGCGCCGAAAGGCTCTCGCGTTCCTGCTCGACCGACTCGTCGACGGGCAGCAGTTCGGACAGCTTGAAGGACGCCCGCACGGCCGCAATGCGCCCACTGTTGATGGTGGCTCGTGCGACGTAGTACAACAAGTTGTTGAGCAGATCCACCGGCGGGCTCTCGGCGTACCGCGCCTCGCCGACCTCGTATAGGGTCTTGATCTGTCGATCGGCCTGACCCATGAGCCGCTTCAGCGTGGCGCTGTCTTCGAGGCCATTGGCCCGCAACCCCTCCAACAGCGCCCCGACCACCCACCACAACTGGAATACGGGCTGGGTCGTCGCCACACGTTCCAGCTTCTCGGCGACCTTGGACAGGATTTCCAGGTTCTGGATCGTCCGTTCGCCACGGATGTACCCCAGCAGGCCCAATTGAAACTTGGGCCGCAGCCGTCGGGCCCACTGCGCGACAGTCAGCTCGGGGTCGCCCGGCTGCACCGATTGCGGCTCGGCCGGCTGGTCGGATTTCAAATTGAGCAGCAGCAGCGTGCCCTCGGAGAGCAACGGACTGCCGCGCACCGAGCGCAGGTCGTTGAGCAAGGGCAGCAACACCAACGCCATGTCGCGGCCGCCGGACAGGACGCGCTCCAGATATGTGGGCAACTGCACCATCGCCCGCATCAACGCATCGAGACCCTCGATCTGCCGTTTCTGATCGTTTCCGCTGGCCAGCAGATAGCGCGTGGCGAGCTCCATCTCCTCGGCAAGCAGCGCGGCGCCGTACACTTCGACCAAGCGCAGCACGCCATGCGCCAAATGCAGCTGATCGGCGCATTTCTCGAGAAAAGCGACCTGGTCGGGGCGGTCCGCATAGGTCTCGAGCGCCGCCCGCGCCTCGTTGAGGGTCGCCGCCAATTCCTTGGCGACGATGTGCAATGTTTGAGAGCTGATGTCGGTCATGCAGGAATCTCGAGGAGCATCGGGCACTAGGCGCCGACGCCGCTCGCCTTGCGCAGTCGGGCCGGATCCGGGACATGCATCGTATCCTGGGCCGTGGGCGCCGCGATCTTCGGCGTTCCCAGCGTCGCGGTCCCCTCACTGTAGTCCGGCAGTCGGAATCCGGCGACCGATTTGCGCAGTTGAGCCGACAGGGCGGCCAGCTTCGCGATCGACGTCGACGTTGCGGTCGACCCTTCGGCCGTCTGCGTCGAGATTTCCCGCACCACCTGCATGTTCTTGGAGATGTTGCCGGAAGCCACCGCCTGCTGGCGCGCGCTCGCCGAAATGTTCTGCACCAAGCTCGCGATCTGATTCGATACCTGCTCGATCTCCTCGAGTGCGGCACCGGCGTTCTCGGCGAGCAATGCACCGCCGACCACGTCGGTGGTGCTGCGCTCCATGGACACCACCGCCTCATTGGTATCGGTCTGAATGGTGCGGACGAGAACCTCGATCTGCTTGGTCGCGTTGGCCGCGCGTTCCGCGAGGCGCTGCACCTCGTCGGCCACCACGGCAAAGCCGCGGCCGGCCTCGCCCGCCATCGATGCCTGGATCGAGGCGTTCAAGGCGAGAATATTGGTCTGCTCGGCGATGTCGTTGATGAGTTCGACGATGTTGCCGATCTCCTGGGAGCTTTCACCGAGGCGCTTGATGCGCTTGCTGGTTTCCTGAATGGTCTCCCGTATGGCGTTCATGCCATCGATGGTGCGACGAACGGCGTCCCCGCCTTTGTGCGCGATGTCGACCGAGTGCCGGGCCACGTCGGAGCAGCGCTCGGAATTGCCCGACACCTCTTCGATCGATGCGGCCATGTCCTGCATGGACTCGCTGGCCGCGGAAATCTGCCGCGACTGTGCGCCGCTCGCCTTGGCCATGTGCGCCGCGGCGCCTTGAGTCTGTTTGGCCGCCCCGTCCAACTGGATCGCGCTGTCGTTGATGGTCGTGACCAGCTCGCGCAGCGCTTCGATCGCATAATTGATGCTGTCGGCAATCGCGCCGGTGATGTCCTCCGTCACCGTGGCCTGGACCGTCAAGTCCCCGTCCGCCAGGCTGGACAGCTCATCGAGCAAGCGCATGATGGCTTCCTGGTTACGCTCGTTCTCCCGCACGCGCAGCTCGGTCGTGCGGCGCGCGTTGACCGACTTGAGGAAGATCCAGGTCAACGCCGCCAGCAGCACGACGGCCAGGCCCAACAGCATCAAAATCAAAGGCTTGAAGCTCGGTCTGGCATCGCTGGCGGCGGCCGATTCGCCGATCTTGCCGGCGAGACCGCTGGACAGGGCAGGCATCGCCCGGGCCGCCACCTGGGCATTCGCGAGCGGCTGCGCCGCGCCGATCGCCTTGCGAACCGCGACCGCGAATTGTGCGTTGCGTTGTACCACGACTCTGAGGCGTTGCTCGGCATCGGCGCCCGTCACGCGCGCCAGTCCCAAGCTCGACTCTTCGCCCGACAGGTTGCGCACCACCTGGTCGAGAAATTCCAAGCTGTCCGCCAATCGTTGCGCCGTCGGCGAGGCGTCACTGACACCCGAGCCCAGCCCGGTCAGTTCCTGCTGGACGCGCTGCACGGTCAGTTCGAAGCGCTCCAGATAGCGGCTCATGCCGTCGAGTTTCTGGACGCCGACCGCGCTCATCAAGTCACCCAATTCCGAGAGCAGTTTCGGCGCGACTTCTCGCACCGCCTGATTGGCAACCTGGACTGTCTGCACCGACGAGCGCGCGGCCGCGACGGTGGCGACGTCTTCGTCGATCTTGCTCCACGCGGCATCGGACGCCAACGCGGGATTGGTCAGGACGCCGCGCAGGCTCTTGAGGCGCGCCTCGCTGCGGCCGAGAGCATCGAAAGCGCTCGCGTCCCCGCGCAGCGCGTTTCCAGCCTCGAACGGCATCCGTTGCACGATCAATGACACTTGATCCGCAGGCGCCGCCACCGGCGGAACACTGCGCGTCATCAGGGTCAGCACGGCGGCGCCGGCCAGGCACAGAACGATCGGCACCAGCAATGCCGGCAACAAATTAGATTTGGGGGCTGGGATGTCTCTAGTACTCATGGATTGATTCCCGCAGCCATCAGCTCGCGGCCTGTAAGAAGCTCGGGCTCTCCACCAAACTCTTCAAACTCAACACCGGCCAGACCTCGCCGCCGCGGCGAAATGCGCCCGCAAGATAGCTATCGCAGCGGATCACCGTCGGCGGCGGTTCGACGTTGAACTCCGCCTCGGCAAAACGCCTGAATCCCAACACTTCGTCGACCATGAGTCCCGCCGGAACTTCCCGATGATTGACCACCACGACCCGCGTGTTTCGCCCCGCGGTCGTGGCCCCACTGCCCAGAAACTGACGCAGGTCGAGCATCGGCAGTAGTTGCCCGCGGACATTCGCCAGCCCCTTGACCCAGGTCTTCGCCCCCGGAATGCGAGTCACCGCCGAGGGATATCCCAGCACTTCCCGGGTTTCCTCGCGCGCCACGAGAAAGGTCTCGCCGCCCATGCGGAACGCAATGCCCACCCACTCGTTGGTGGCCGTCGTATCGGGAACGCTGCTGGCCGTCACGCTGCGGCTGCGCTTCTCCAGTTCTTTCAGCAGTTCGAACGGACGATCGCGCAAACTGCGCAAATTCGTGTCCATCCCGCCCGTATTCGTCATACGGCCAGCGCGGCCTGAGCCTTTTCGACCAGAGCCTGCGCCGTGACCGGCTTGACGAGATAATCCACCGCGCCCTGCCGCAGGCCCCAGACGCGGTCCGTTTCCTGACCCTTGGTGGTCACCATGATGATGGGAATCAGGCTGGTTTCCGGGTCGTTGATGAGCATGCGGGTGGCCTGGTAGCCATTCACGCCCGGCATCACGATGTCCATGAAGATGAGATCCGGCTTCATTGCCTTCGCTTTGCGGACGCCCTCTTCGCCGTTCTCGGCCGCGGCGGTCTTGAAGCCATGCTTCTCGAGCGCCTTCTGCATGACGAAGACTTCGGTGGGTGAGTCGTCGACGATAAGGATCAGTGCCATTTTCGCTTTCTCCGTCATTTTCCGACGTGTGCTTCGATAGCGCCCAACAGTTCGTCTTTGGTGAACGGCTTCGTCAAATAGTGTTCCGATCCGACGATTCGCCCTCGCGCACGATCGAACAAGCCATCCTTGCTCGAGAGCATGATGACGGGGATCTGCTTGAATACCTTGTTGTGCTTGATGAGCGAACAGGTCTGGTACCCATCCAAGCGCGGCATCATGATGTCCACGAACACGATATCCGGTTGGTGATCGGCGATCTTGGAAAGCGCATCGAACCCATCGACCGCAGTAAAGACCTCGCAGCCTTCCTTGGTCAACAAGGTTTCAGCGGTCCGCCGGATCGTTTTGCTGTCGTCGATCACCAGAACCTTGAGTCCGGTGAGTTTTGGCTTGACCGTAGTGATCACACTCTCCATGAAACCGCCCTTGAGGAACGAAGGCTACGCATTCGTAGGTGCTGTATTCTTATGGCTTTTTAACATATCCAGTGCTCGCAAGCCACGGTATGGGGTCGCCATTTCGCGGCAAGCGCGCGTAAACAACGGTGGCGTGGTTCACAGTTTCCCCAAGAGGCCGGATGCGGCGGTCGCTTGAGCTAGACTGCCGCATCCCCGGCAGCCATGCAGCACATTGAGAGGATCGAGCATGTCGTCACGAGTTCGTCTGGTCGTGGTCATGGACCCCATCGGAGCCATCAAGCCGTCGAAAGACAGCACGCTGGCGATACTGATCGCGGCTCAGGCACGCGGCTGGGAATTGTTCTACGCCGAGCAAAAGGACCTGTTTTTGCGCGATGGCGTCGCCTGGGCGCGCGTGGCTCATCTGCAGGTGTTTTCCGACCTGGGAACGTGGTTCGAGCACGGCGCCTGGATGGTCGCCAAACTCGGCGACTTCGACGCCATTTTGATGCGCAAGGACCCGCCTTTCGACATGGAATTCATCTACACCACCTACATCCTGGATCGCGCGCAGGCCCAGGGTGCCCGTATCTTCAACGACCCTCGGGGCCTGCGCGACATGAACGAAAAGGTGTACACCGCCTGGTTCCCGGAATGTTGCGCGCCAACGCTGGTCACCCGCGACATGCACGACATGGGTGAGTTTTTGCAGGAACACGGCAAAGCCGTGTGTAAACCCCTCGACGGCATGGGCGGCCGATCGATATTCGTCTTGGAACAGGGTGACAAGAACCGCAACGTGGTGTTCGAGACGCTCACCGACTATGGACGCCGCTACGCCATCGTCCAGCGCTACCTGCCGGAAATCGTGACCGCCGGGGACTGTCGGGTGCTCCTCGTGGACGGCGAGCCGGTGCCGTTCGCCTTGCAGCGCATCCCGGCGTCCGACGACAACCGCGGCAATCTCGCCGCCGGCGCCAGCGCCGAAAGCCGCCCGCTCAATGATCGCGACCGTTGGTTGTGCTCCATCATCGGGCCGAAACTGAAGGGCGCCGGCATGATTTTCGTCGGTTTGGACGTCATCGGCGATTACGTCACCGAAATCAACGTCACCAGCCCCACGGGCATTCAAGAACTAAACAAAAAGCATGATATCGATATTGGTGGCATGCTGGTGAGCGCCATATCGAGGAACCTGGGCATCGCGTGACTTCCGATCTCTTGTCATCCAGCGATCTATCGCAGTCGGGCGATCTCCTACGGGCCGGATTGCCGCCCCCGAGCGACCGCATGCTGACGACGTGCTTCCTGGCGGCATTGTTTCACGGCATCGTCATCCTCGGCGTCACGTTCAGCGCGCCCAAGGGCGGTGGCGGTCCCGACGCCCCCGCCCTCGAGGTGCTGTTGGTCAACGAGCAGGTCCCGAGCGCCAAAACCAATCCAAATGCCCGTTATATCGCGCAGCGCACCCAGATCGGCAGCGGCAACATGCTGAAAAACGGACAAACGCTCATTCCCAAGTCATCCCGGCGCGCGCTGGACCAGGACGGCGCCGCGGCAGGGGAAGGCCTGTCCGGGCAGCAGGCGTCCCAGGAATTCGGCGATGAAGAAGTCCTCGCAACGCACGCGCCGAGCGCCAAGGTCCTTTACTTCGCGACGGCCGCCGCCGCCAAAGAAGCATCCAAGATGCCGCAATCGCTCGAAAAGAGACCCGAGTTCGCGATGGCCGCCAACGACGAGGGGGTCGAGCTCCATTTGCGCGGCGAAGCCAGGAATCAGCTGTGGATCGCCGCCGACACCCGCGAATCCGACGTCGCGGTATATTTGGACGGCTGGCGGCGTAAAATCGAGCGTGTGGGTACCATGAACTTTCCGAGCATCGCGCGCCGCAAGAATCTATCGGGCACGCCTGTGATCGAAGTGACCATCGGTGCAGACGGCGCCTTGTTGGAAACGAAGGTACGGCGCAGCAGCGGGCACGCCGAGATCGATGAGGCGGCCATGAGGATTTTGAAGCTCGCGTCGCCCTACGATCCGTTTCCGCGCCAGTTGGTTGCGAAGCACGACCAGATCCGGATCGCCTACGAATGGCAGTTCCTCGGCGGATCGCCGCAGGGCTCGAGTGTGTTTTACGCCGATCCGAACACGCGCGGGGACACCCCGTGACAGCATCCGGGAGCGAAGCGGGTTATCTGACCAACCAACTTCTGATCGCCATGCCCGCCATGGGCGATCCGAACTTTTCGCTGACGGTCGCCCTGGTCTGCGAGCACAACGCGCGCGGCGCGCTCGGCCTGATCCTGAACAAACCGCTACCCATGCGGATGGGCGAAGTCTTCGAGCAGCTCGAGATCCAACTCGTCGAAAGCCCGTTGGCCAAACGCCACGTGCTGCGTGGGGGACCCATGCAAACCGACCGCGGCTTCGTGGTACACCGGGCGGGCGGCGACTGGGACTCGACCCTCAAGGTCTCCGACACCATCCATGTCACGACGTCGCGTGACATACTCGCGGCCATGGCGCGCGGTCAAGGGCCGGGCGAGGCAATCGTCGCCCTGGGCTACGCCGGCTGGGACGGCGGCCAATTGGAGGACGAGATCCGGGCGAATGCCTGGCTGAACGCTCCGGTCGACGCGGGGATCATTTTCGATCTGCCCTTCGAATCACGGTGGGAGGCAGCCGGCAGACTGCTCGGCGTCGACCTATCCCGCATCAGCCACATCAGCGGCAATGCTTGAAGCCCCGGCGAGGGGTGGGCCGCAGCTCGTCATGGCATTCGACTTCGGCAAGCGCCGGATCGGCGTGGCGTGCGGCGACAGCGTAAGCCGCACCGCCAGGCCGCTCGCCGGCGTCGCCAATTCCGGCGCCGGGCCACGCTGGGAGACCGTTGACGCCCTGATGCGAGATTGGCAGCCCGCCCTCCTCGTGGTCGGCCTGCCGTATAATGTCGACGATTCCGAGAGTGTCATGAGCACGGCTGCCCGCGGGTTCGCCGGCGAGCTCGGGCAGCGCTATGCGTTGCCGGTGCGTCTGATCGACGAGCGTTATTCGTCGATCGATGCGGAAACCCGTCTGCGATCGGAGCGTGAATCGGGTGTGCGAAAGCGCCGTATCGCCAAGGCCGACGTGGATGCGGCGGCGGCATGCGTGATCTTGGAACGCTGGTTTATCGAATCAACTTGAGGCGCACATGCGATCACAACAAGACAGCGCCGGGGGCCTGCGCCACCTCATCACGCTCGACGGGCTCACACGCGACGCGTTGACCGCCATTCTCGACAGGGCGGAGACCTATCGCCGATTGCCGGGACAACCGGCGTACGAGGGCCGCGAACTCGCGGGCGTCACGGTGGCCAACCTGTTCTTCGAGCCCAGCACGCGCACACGCGCCTCGTTCGATCTCGCCAGCCGGCGCCTGGGCGCGCACGTCCTCAATCTGGATTTGAACTCGAGCTCGCGCGTCAAGGGCGAGACCATGTTGGACACGATTTACACCCTGGAAGCCATGAATACCGACGTATTCGTGATTCGCGACTCGGAGGCGGGAATACCTGAGTTCCTGATCGACCACGTCGCGCCGCACGTCTCGGTCATCAGCGCCGGGGAAGCGCACGTGTCGCATCCCACCCAGGGACTCCTGGATGTGTTGACCATACGCACCCACAAACGTCGTTTTGCCGGCTTGAAGGTCGCCATCGTCGGCGACATCAAACATTCCCGGGTCGCCCGTTCCACGGCGTACGCCCTCATGACCTTGGGCACCGCCGATGTGCGCCTCGTGGCGCCTGAGGCGCTCCTGCCGTCGGAAGTCGAGTTTCGCGGCGCACAGCGTTTCACGCGAATCGACGACGGCATCGCGGGGGCCGACGTGGTCATGATGCTGCGCATCCAGAAGGAGCGCATGGAGCAAACCGCCTCGCTCGACGACGCGGCCTATTTTCGCGATTTCGGCCTGGACGCCAAGCGTCTGAAGCTGGCCTCCCCCAGCGTGCTGGTCATGCACCCGGGCCCGATGAACCGCGGTGTCGAGATCTCGTCGGAAGTCGCCGACGGGCCCCGCTCCGTGATCCGCGAACAGGTGAACAATGGCGTGGCGGTACGCATGTCGGTTCTGGCGTCCATTGCCATGACGCTGACGCGGCACCGCCGGCCGCTTTAGAACCTAGAGTTGCACCTCATCCTCGCATAACCGCAGCAGCGCCTCTCCCATGCGGATGCGGTGGCCGTCGCCGATCCCCTCGCACAGATCCACCCCTTTCGGCACGAACACGATGATCGTCGAGCCATGCTCGAACCATCCCATCTCCTCGCCCTTGCGCACGCTCACGTCGCACGGGATGACGTTGGGCCCGCGATATTTCAGATGCAGCTGAACGTCCAGGAATCGCAGCCGGATGCTCGCCACCAGAATCGCGGCCACCGGCACCAGCGTCAGCAAGGCCCCCGATGGCAGACGGCAGCGGATGATCGCGCGCTCGTTCTTGCAGAACAGGCCCTGGACCCGTTTGAGCGCGATGGGATTCACGTTCCAGGTGTCGCCCGAGATGTAGTTGACCTGCTCCACACGGCAATCGGCGGGTGCATGAAAGCGGTGATACATGCTCGAGGTCAGGCGCAGCGTGACGAACTGCCCGCCCCGGTAATAATGGACCAGCTCGGAATCGCCGAGCAGATCCATCAACGGATACGGAAAGCCCTTCGCCTGCAGCACCATCCCATCCCGCACCCGCCCGCTCGCACCCACCAGCGCATCGCAGGGGCTGCTGAGCACCGCGGCGTCCCCGTCGACCGGCCGCGCGCCCTCCTTCAGCTCGCGCGTAAAGCACGCGCGCAGGCTGGTGAAGCGATCGAGCTTTGCCTCGCTCAGATCGAGGTCGGAAAACAGCCGCCACAGCCGGACGGACAGCGCGCACAACCACGGGCTTTCGATGCGGCTGAACCGTCCCATGACGAGCGTCAGCCATCGCCGGGGGATCCGGTTGGTGAGCAGGAAATTGACGTCCTCTTGCTGGACGAGGCGGTCGATCAGGGAACGGGCAGTCATCGTAGTGTCACTCATCTGAAATACATTGGACGCGGAGGAAAACCGTGATGCCAAAGATTTTATTGACCATTGCAGGCGCCATCATCCTGGTGCTCTTGATGCGAAAGGCGCTGGTGCGATTGCAGCTCTCGCGCGCCAAGCATCGATCGCTCTCGGGCCACTCGAAAATGGCGCGCCGCTTCGCCAGGCTCGTGCCGTTTTACGACTACGGCGAAACGCAATTCTTCCAGGCGGATGGCGCGCCCGCCGGCATTGCCACCACGAGGCGCGAGGACTTCATGCGACTGGCGGCGACCTTCAGGGAACGCTACGCGAAGACCGCGGCGGCCACCGGCGCGATCACGGATACCGTCTCCGATCTGCAATTCACGTCGCGGTACCGCGTACCCTTCCAGTTCAGCCGCGTGGTGCGCGAACATTTCAAGACGGGGGTGTTTCTCGAGGCCTCGTCCGGCGTGACGGTCACGGATCTCGACGGCAACCGCTTCTTCGACCTGACCGGCTCCTATGGCGTGAACGTGTTCGGTTACGACTTCTACAAGGAATGCATCGCGCGCGGTGGCGAGCGCGTGAAGGAACTCGGTCCGGTCTTGGGTGCGTATCACCCGGTCACCGCGTCGAACGTCAAGCGCCTGCTCGCCATCGCCGGTCTGGATGAGATCTCGTTTCACATGTCCGGCACCGAGGCGGTCATGCAGGCCGTGCAGCTGGCCCGTTATCACACCCGACGCAGTCATCTCGTGCGCTTCTGCGGGGCGTATCACGGCTGGTGGGGCGACGTGCAGCCGGGCGTCGGCAATCCGTTGGCGCCCCAGAACACGTATACCTTGCAGGACATGGACGACGCCGCCCTGCGCGTGCTGCGGACGCGCAAGGACATCGCCTGCGTGCTGGTGAATCCGCTGCAGGCGCTGCACCCGAACGCGGGTGCGCCCGGCGACTATTCGCTCGTCGACAGCGGGCGTAGGGCGCATTTCGACCGTGCCGCCTACACTGCCTGGCTGCAGAAGCTTCGGGCCGTCTGCAGCGAGCGCTGCATCGTGCTGATCTTCGACGAAGTGTTCGTCGGGTTCCGCCTGGCGCGCGGCGGCGCTCAGGAATACTTCGGCGTGCGCGCGGACATGGTGACCTACGGCAAAACCGTGGCTGGCGGCCTGCCGATCGGCGTCCTGTGCGGCCGTCACCGGTTCATGCAGCGCTTTCGCGCGGATCGGCCGGCGGACATCTGCTTCGCGCGGGGCACCTTCAATTCGCACCCCTATGTGATGGGCTCGATGGCCGAGTTCCTGGATGGGCTCGACAGCGAGCCCATCCAGGCGCTGTACCGCGACCTCGCGGTCTGGGAGGTCCGCGCCGACGCGCTCAATGATCGATTCAGAGCGGCCGGCCTGCCGGTGCGCGTCGCGAATCTCTCGTCCATCTGGACCATCGGCTACACCGAACCGTGCCGATACAACTGGATGTATCAGTACTATCTTCGCGAGGCCGGACTGGCCCTGAGCTGGATCGGCACCGGACGCCTGATTTTCAGCCTCAACTATACCGACCAGGAATTCGCCGAGGTCGCCGACCGGATGCTGTCGGCGGCCCGGGCGATGCACGGCGCCGGTTGGTGGTGGACGGCTGACGAACTGACCAACGGTTCGATCAAGCGGCGCGTGCTTCGGGAAATGTTTCAAGCGCGCCGGCTCTCACCCCTGGGATCGATGAGTTCGCCGCGCAGCAAGTGAAATGGCGCCTTGCAGTAGATTTTCGCGTCGTTGAACGGGTCGGTGAGGATTTTGGTGAACCACACCAGTCCGGTCTGAACGTCCTTCAAATAGAACAGATGGAAGGTGCGAAACAGCAACGCCCCGACGCCGACGATGAGCCAGATGAGGCCCACGTGCCGCAGGAACTGCTCACCTCCCGTAAAGGGTTCGAAAATACCGAACAAGGTGGGGTTCAGCCACAACAACACCGGGACGGCGGCCCAGACGATGTGCAGGATCACCTTGCGGCGCAGGTTGTACCCGACTTTGATGCTCTCCTTGTGTTCGTGCGTGGCCTGGTTGACCTCGTCGTAACCCTTCGGTTCGAAGAAGAAGTGTCCGGACTGGCGGCTGACCATCGCCACCAACCATCCCAGCAGCGCGGCGGCCACCGGATCCTTGAACATCAACGCGTAGGCCACGATGAACGTGATGGCACTCAGAAAATGCAGCGACTGATTGATGCGGCTGTGATGGTAGTAACGGTGATCGTCCCAACGCTGTGTTCGCAGTTCTGCCAGAAAGCTTTGCATGGAGGTTTCCTCATAGGCGTGGTTTGAAGTCTCCACGAACCAAATATAGGATTTGGGTTACACCCCAATGACAACGTTCACATTGCTGCAACGAGCCGCGCGCCGGGGCCACTCGGGCCCGGGCTTTAAGAAAACTGTGATCCAGCGTTCATCTGTCCGTCACGCTGGGGTGCGAATGTCGGCGGACATGAGAATCATGATCGTTACCGACGCGTGGGCTCCCCAGACCAACGGTGTCGTGCGCACCTTGACGCAGACCTCGGAATGGTTGGGCCGCTTCGGCCACGACGTGCGCATGCTGACGCCCCGGGACTTCCGCAGCATCGCCTGCCCCACCTACCCCGAGATACGTCTCTCGTTGCTGCCCCGCAATGCCATGGTCACCAGCATCGCCGGGTTCGCCCCGCACGCCCTGCACATCGCAACCGAAGGCCCGCTGGGGCTCGCGGCCAGGCGCTATTGCATCAAGCACCAGATGCGCTTCACGACTTCATACCACACCCAGTTTCCCCAGTACCTGCGGGCACGGTTTCCCATTCCGCTGGCGGCGTCGTATTGGGCGCTGCACCGCTTTCACGGGGCGGCGGTGCGCTGCATGGTCAGCACCGTGTCGTTGCGCGATGACCTGGCCGCGCGCGGCTTCGATAACCTGGCGAGTTGGCGGCGCGGCGTCGATACCCAGGTTTTCCGGCCCGGAGCCAAGGATTTCCTGTCGCTGCCACGCCCCATTGCGGCCTATGTCGGGCGCGTCGCGGTGGAAAAGAACATCGAGGCATTCCTGAAAATGGCGTGGGACGGCAGCAAGATCGTGATCGGCGACGGACCCGCGCGCAACCGGCTGCAGACGCAGTATCCGCAAACCCGTTTCACGGGATTTCGCTTCGGAGAGGATCTCGCCGCTCATCTCGCCGCGGCGGACGTCATGGTGTTCCCGAGCCGCACCGATACCTTCGGGCTCGTGAACCTCGAAGCGATGGCCTGCGGCGTCCCGGTTGCGGCCTACCCGGTCACCGGACCGATCGATGTCATCGACGACGGGGTCTCCGGCGCGCTGGACGAGGATCTGGCCCGGGCCGCGCGGCGCGCGCTGACGCTCGATCCGGTTCGATGCCGGGAACAGGCACTGCGATTCGGGTGGGATGCCAGCGCGCGCGAATTCGAGGGCAATCTGGTGATGTGCCGTCCGGCGCACACGCCGCACCGCGCCGCGGCGTCAGCCGAAGTTGATCTTGGCCTCGAGATTGGTGCGTGAATCGGCGTTCACCAACGCCTCCTCGAGTTCGATCCTCCCCTCCCGCACCAGACTGTACAACGCGCTGTCGAAGCTCAGCATGCCGCGCTCGGTGCCGGTGCGGATCGCTTCCTTGACGGCGATGACGTCGCCTTTCTTGATGAGTTCGGAGATGTAGGGTGTGTTGACCATGACTTCCGACGCCGCGACCCGCAGCCCGGTTTTGGCAGGCACCAGCCGCTGCGACAGAATTGCCCGCAGGTACTGCGAAAGATCGAGAAAAACCTGGTTGTGTTGATCGCGCGGAAACATGTTGATGACCCGGTCCAGGGTCTCCGCGCAATTGTTCGCGTGCAATGTTGCGATGCACAGGTGGCCGGTGCCGGCCAGGGCAAGGGCGGACTCCATGGTCTCCTTGTCGCGGATCTCACCGATCAGAATCACGTCCGGCGCCGAGCGTATGGCGCTGCGCAACGCACGCGCGAAGGACTTGGTGTCGATGCCCACTTCGCGTTGATTGACGATGGACTTCTTGTTGGTGTGCAGGAATTCGATCGGATCCTCGATCGTCAGAATGTGGTCCGACGATGTCTCGTTGCGATAATTGATCATCGCAGCCAGCGTCGTCGATTTGCCGGCGCCTGCCGCGCCGACCATGAGGACCAAGCCCCGCTTCAGCATCACGAGATCTTTGTAGATTTCCGGCATGCCGAGGTCTTCGAGCTTCGGCATGTCCGCCGTGATGTAGCGCAGCACCATGGCCGGATAGCCGCGCTGGTAGAACACGTTGACGCGGAAGCGGCCAAGCCCGGATTCCGATATTGCGAAGTCGATCTCCAACTCCTCGTTGAAGTATTCGATCTGCTCGGCGCTCATGAGCCCGAGCGCCGCCTGGCGCACCGTTTCGGGGCTGAGCACCTGCTTGTTGACGGGGAATATCTTGCCTTCGATCTTGATCTTCACCGGCGCGTTGCAGGTGAAGAAAAGATCAGACGCCTTTCGCTCCACCATGAGCTTGAAGAGCGGCTTGGTGTTCATGACCTGGGCCGGAACGGCGGCGTTCATGCGCTAATACACCTGGCCTTCTTCTTCCTGGAGGATCTGCAACGCCTGTCCACCCTCCTCGGGATGTTTGACCTCGCGCTTGCTCTCGAGCTTCACGCGCAGGCGCAATTCGTTCTTGGAATCGGCGTTGCGCAGCGCGTCCTCGTAGGAGATCAACCCCGTTTCGTAGAGATCGAACAAGGCCTGATCGAAGGTCTTCATGCCAAGCCGGTTGGAGCGCGACATCACGTCCTTGATCTTGGCCACGTCGCCCTTGAAAATCAGATCCGAGATCAGCGGCGATGCCAGCATGATTTCCATGGCTGCGATTCGTCCCGAACCGGTCTCGCGCGGTATCAGGCGCTGGGAGATCAGGGCGCGAATGTTGAGTGACAGGTCCATGAGGAGCTGCTCACGGCGCTCTTCGGGAAAGAAATTGATGATGCGATCGAGCGCCTGATTGGAGCTGTTGGCGTGCAACGTGGCCAACACCAAGTGGCCGGTTTCGGCGAACTGGATGCCGTACTCCATCGTTTCACGATCGCGGATTTCGCCGATCAGGATGACATCCGGCGCCTGGCGCAGCGTGTTTTTCAGGGCCAGGTGCCAGCTTTCGCAATCGACGCCGACCTCCCGGTGGGTGACCACACAGCCCTTGTGGGCATGCACGTACTCCACCGGGTCCTCGATGGTGACGATGTGACCCCGTGTCTTCTCGTTCCGATAGCCGACCATGGCCGCGAGCGACGTCGATTTACCCGACCCGGTGCCGCCGACCAGGATCACGAAACCGCGTTTCGACAGCACCACGTCCTTCAGAACGGGCGGTAATTCGAGCTCTTCGAGCGTGGGGATCTTGGCATTGATGGTGCGCAGCACCGCGCCCGAGAATCCTTGCTGCACGAACGCGCTC
This sequence comes from Gammaproteobacteria bacterium, assembly GCA_003164785.1. Classification (GTDB taxonomy): domain Bacteria; phylum Pseudomonadota; class Gammaproteobacteria; order Steroidobacterales; family Steroidobacteraceae; genus Bog-1198. The sequence goes on from PLUE01000030.1 coordinate 46,851, forward strand.
ACGCGGAATCGGCCGATTCCGGGCGGCGAAATCGCAAAATTGCATTCCTTGGTGGCGTCGAACTCCTTGGTCTGCCGGTCGTTCATGATCGATCGCACGAGCCCGGCGCTCTGCTCGGGGCTCAACGAGCGATCGGATTGCGGGCGGATTTCGCCATCGATCTTGATGGCCGGGGGGAAGCCCGCGGTGATGAACAGGTCCGATCCCTTCTTTTCCACCATACGCCGGAGCAGGTCTTGCATCAGTCGTATGGCTTGGTCGCGCTCCATTAGATACTGTCCTTGTTTTGCGCCTTATACTTCGCCTCTTCGCGACTGACCACCCCTTTTTGCACCAGGTCCTGCAAACATTGGTCGAGGGTCTGCATGCCCACCCCCTGCCCGGTTTGGATGGCCGAATACATCTGTGCGATCTTGCCCTCCCGGATGAGGTTGCGGATGGCCGGCGTGCCGATCATGATCTCGTGCGCCGCAATACGGCCCCCGCCGACCCGCTTCATCAGAGTCTGTGAGATGACCGCCCGGAGGCTCTCGGACATCATGGCGCGCACCATGTCTTTTTCGGCGGCCGGAAATACGTCCACGATACGGTCGATGGTCTTCGCGGCCGAACTCGTGTGCAGGGTGCCGAACACCAAGTGGCCTGTTTCGGCGGCCGTCAGGGCCAGCCTGATGGTCTCCAAGTCGCGCATTTCGCCGACCAGGACGATGTCCGGATCCTCGCGGAGCGCCGACCGCAGCGCCTCCGTGAAGCCCAGCGTGTCCCGGTGGACCTCACGCTGGTTGACCAGGCAGCGCTTGCTCTCGTGGACGAATTCGATCGGATCCTCGATCGTGATGATGTGATCCGGCCGGTTATCGTTACAATGATTGACCATGCCGGCTAAAGTCGTCGATTTGCCCGAACCGGTGGGCCCGGTGACGAGAACGAGACCGCGGGGAAGCATGCACAGATCTTTGAAGGACTTCGGGGCGTTCAGCTCGTCCAAAGATAGAATCTGGGACGGAATATTGCGAAAAACGGCTCCGGCGCCGCGATTTTGGTTGAACGCATTGACGCGGAAGCGGGCCAGCTTGGGAATCTCGAACGAAAAATCCGTCTCGAAGAACTCCTCGAAGGCCTTGCGCTGCTTGTCGTTCATGATGTCGTACACCATGCTATGCACTTCTTTATGCATCAGGGCAGGCATGTTCACGCGCTTCATGTCGCCGTCCACCCGGATCATCGGGGGCACCCCCGCCGACAGATGCAGGTCCGAAGCGTGGTTCTTCACCGCAAAGGCGAGAAGCTGCGCGATATCAACCGCCATTTACGGCTCCTAGGTCGGCTAAGGTCAGCCGTCACCAGTATATAAGAGGGTGTCGTCACCCAATATGTTAATCGGTCCGCAGAATTTAGCGGTTCAGGTGAACCACGTCCGATCCCGGATACGTCTGGCGGCGCTCGCGGCGGGGCGTGACCCAGCCTCGATCTGCCTGATCGCCGTCAGCAAAGGCAAGCCTGCCGAATCTGTGAGGGCGGCCGCCACGGCGGGCGTCACGGATTTCGGCGAAAGCTATGTGCAGGAGGCAAATTCGAAGCTCGACCAGCTTGCCGATCTGCCGCTGCAATGGCATTTCATCGGTGGCATTCAATCGAACAAGACCCGCCCGATCGCGGACCGCTTCCATTGGGTTCACAGCATCGACCGCTTCAGTGTCGCCCGGCGCCTGTCGGAACAGCGGGCGTTCCACGCCGCGCCGCTCAATCTCTGCATTCAGGTGGCCCTGGTGCCGGAACCCACCAAAGGGGGCGTGGAGCCGGCGAGCGTCCCGGAACTCGCGACGGCGATCTGCGCACTCCCGCGGCTCAAACTGCGCGGCTTGATGTGCGTGCCGCCGCCGCAACCCGACGAGGCGGCCGCACGCGGGATATTTGCGAGATTGCGCAGCCTGCTCGAGGAACTGAACGCCTCCGGACACGATTTGGACACGTTGTCGATGGGCATGAGCGGCGACTTCGAGTCGGCAATCGCCGAAGGCGCCACCCATGTCAGGATCGGAACGGCCCTGTTTGGCGATCGATGAACAACAACACCCGTGAGGAAGAGGCAACCATGAACAACATTCGAAGGCTGGCATTCATCGGCGGCGGCAGCATGGCATCCGCCCTCATCAGCGGATTGACCAAGCGCGGGCTTCCCGCCGAACGCATCGTCGTGGCGGATCCCGGTCGCGCGCAATTGGACGTCCTGGCACGTGACTACGGCATCGTCGCGGCCAGCGACAACGTGAGCGCGGCGGCGGACGCCGAGGTGGTCGTACTCGCCGTCAAACCGCAGCAGATGCGGCAGGTAGCGCTCGAACTCGCCCCGCGGCTGTCCATCTCCAAGCCCCTGGTCGTGTCCATTGCTGCCGGAATTCCGCATGCCGCCCTCGCGCGTTGGTTCGGCCCGCAGGTGCCGGTCGTGCGCACCATGCCGAATCGGCCCGCATTCAACGGCTTTGGCGCCACCGGCCTGTATGCGCCCAGCGGTGTCGGTGCCGCCTATCGTGCGCTGGCGGAGGCCATCATGTCCGCCGTGAGTGCCACCGTGTGGGTGGAACACGAGTCGCAAATGGACACCGTCACCGCCCTCTCGGGGAGCGGCCCCGCATATTTTTTCCTGTTCATGGAAGCGCTCGAGGCGGCGGCACATGCGCGCGGCTTGCCGAGCGACATCGCGCACAAGCTGACCCTCGAGACGGCATTCGGCGCGGCACAGATGGCGCGTTCGTCGGGCGAACCCCTGAGCGTGCTCAGGGAACAGGTGACCTCCAAGGGCGGCACGACCGCGGCGGCCCTCGACGTGCTCGATGCCGCCGGCCTTCGTGCTATCGTCGCACACGCCGTGGCAGCCGCCGATCGCCGCTCAGCCGAGCTCGCAGCGGAATATGGCGGCCCGTAGGGGCGACCGCGTAGATCTCGAGGACCCCCGATATGGAAGCGATCCGATACATCGTCGATACGTTGCTGTGGCTGCTGACACTCGCGTTCCTGCTGCGCTTCCTGCTGCAGCTGGTGCGCGCAGACTTTCGGGATCCACTGGCCGACGCCATCGTGCGCGTGACCAATTGGCTGATTCTGCCGCTGCGCAAGCTGCTGCCGCCGATGGGCAAGATCGACACGGCCACCGTCGTTGCCATCATTGCAGTGGCGGCGACCCATACCGCCGCCCTGATCTGGCTCAGTGGCGGCGGCTTCGCCGACCCGCTGCTGTTCCTGCGCATCACGCTCATCGGCCTCGTTGACCTGACCCTGCGCATCTACCTGTTCGCTCTCCTGCTCTATTGGCTGACGAGTTTCGTCAGTCCCGGCGGTTATGCGCCGGGCCTCCGGCTGCTTGCGCAACTCTGCGAGCCTGTTTTGAAGCCGGTGCGCCGGGCGATTCCCCCCATCGGGCAGATCGATTTTTCCGTGTTGTGGGTGTCGATCGCGATCGGCGCGCTTCTGATATTACTGCGCTGAATATGCTGCTCTACCCGCTTGAAAAGACTCACTTCGACGCGTTTTCGTTGCGTCGCATATCCATGAATCGACGCGGAACACTGAAAAAATAGGCTCGCGCGCAACTGTGCATCGAATCTTTTTTCGCAAATGCGCTAAACATAAGCTTTTTTCTATGTTATTTTCGGCGCCGAGTTGAATATGTGGGCGATCATCGCCCGCGCTCGGAAACATCAGCAGGAGATTTTATATGGCGAAAAAGAATGCAGCACCGACCAAGTCTGAAATTCTCGCTACGATTTCGAAGGAAACAGAGCTGTCCAAAAAGCAGGTCGGAGCAGTGTTTGACTCACTCTCCGCCACCATCAAGAAGAGCCTGCGCGGTCATGGCATATTCACGTTGCCCGGCCTTCTGAAGATGAAGGTGGTCAAGAAGCCGGCGACGAAGGCACGTGAAGGCGTGAATCCGTTCAATGGCGAGAAGATGATGTTCAAGGCGAAGCCGGCCAGCAAGAAAGTGCGCATTGCCGCATTGAAGACGCTCAAAGAATTCGTCAACTGATCGAGATTTGACGCGCCCCGGGGAGATTGGAAGCCGTTCGCGCCGTTCAATCTTCCCGGACCGCATCGATGACGGCTGCGCGCAATTCCAACAAGCGGCCGTGAAAGAAATGCCCCGCCCCGGGCATTACCAGCAATCGCGGCTGCGGCTCCAAGCCGCTCACCCACTCCGACACGCTCCGCGGTTCGACGACGTCGTCGGCATCGCCCTGGACGACGAGCCATGGGCAGCCAGGCGCCTTCAGCGCAGAAAAGTCGAAACGCAGGACGGGCGGCGCAATGGTGACCAGCCGGACGACCTGCGCATCCTGCGCCAGCCACAGGGCGACGTAGGCCCCGAATGAAAAACCGCCGATGACGAGCCCACGGCCCGGCCAGCGCATGGCGCCCCAAGCGGCCACGGCGCGCGCGTCTTCGGTTTCGCCGATACCGGCATCGAACGTGCCCTCGCTGCTGCCGACGCCGCGGAAGTTGAAGCGCAAGGTCGCAATGCCGCTCTCGTGCATGGCCCGGGCGAGCGTTGTGACCACCTTGTTGTCCATCGTGCCCCCGAACAACGGATGCGGGTGGCAGATGACGGCGTAGCAGCGGCTCGCCGAGGCGTCAGCGGGCCGCCCGGGGTCCTCGGCGATCGCCTCGAGGGATCCCGAGGGTCCGCCGATCATCACGCGCTCGAGCGCAGCGACAGTCATTCAATCTATGGAGACGAGATCGACATCGAAGATCAGCGTGGCGCCCGGAGGAATCACGCCGCCGGCGCCCACGTCGCCATAGCCCAGATCTGCCGGGATGGTGAGACGACGCGTCTCGCCGACCTTCATGCCGAGCACGCCTTGGTCCCAGCCCTTGATGACCTGACCTCCGCCCACCGTGAAGCGAAACGGTTGCCCGCCGCGCGAGCTGTCGAATTGTTTGCCCTTCTTGTCCGGCGCGGAAGTCTCGTACAGCCACCCGGTGTACTGCACGACGGCCTTTTGACCCGCGGCAATTGCAGCGCCGGTGCCCGGCTTGAGTTCGACGATTTCCAGTGAATTGACCATGGGAGGAGCCTCTGGGTTGGTGGTGGCCGCAGTGCCTGTCGTGGACGGCTTGCCGCTGCATGCCACGAGAAGTCCCAGAGCGATGCCGGGGATGATTCGACGCAAGGAGTGAGATGCCATGATCGAGGCATCTTAAAGGATTTTGCCGGGCGTCGTTACGCCGGGCCGCCCAGGCCGGGCCGCGTCAGGCGGCGCCGCCGGAAGCCGGACAGCGCCGCCGCCCACATCACGCCGAATCCGGCATGCAAACCCAGCCAGTGATGCCTTGCGGCACAGATGGCATCGTCCACCTCATCGACTACTTGTAGCACCCATTCCATGTCTTCAAGTCTACGCGGCCGCTGCCGGGCCGTGCGTGCAAGGTGTCACGAAGCTTATTTCTTGTCTTCCCAGCTGCCGCGGACCTTGTCCGCCCAGCTCTTGTAGCTGTGCCAGTTGTACAGATTGGTGGTGATTGCGGCATGCCTGCCGCCGGATTTGAACGGAGCGGGAGCCGGTTTGACGGTCCCGTCGCCACGCGGAGCGCGGCGATCTATTCCGGTGTATCGATTGTGGTTCTTGATGTCGCTCATACTCGTTCTCCTCGGACGTGCGTGACAGTATGTCCGGCGCACTGACCTCGACAGGAACTGTGTCACGGCGCATCGGCCGCGTCGCCAGGCAACAGTGAGGGATGGGATAAGCATCTCACCGACTGTCACGATGAGTTAAATGGCGGAAATTTTCGGGGTTTTTGCGACCTCGAACGGAGCCGCGGCGGCAAACTCGTTATGCGGGCTGCCGCACACCGTCGACGTGACATATCGCGCTGCACCGGCTCCGCGCCGGCGGCGACTTTTGCTCACGCAACCAACCGGTAGCACGGCGTGTACTCCGCTCCGGCGAGCTTCATGCGATGCTGGGCGACGAAGGAGCGCAGCAAATGATCGAGCGGCGCCATGATCGAGGCTTCGCCCGTCAGTTCGAACGGCCCATGTTTCTCGATCGCGCTGATGCCGTATTCCTTGATATTGCCGGCCACGATGCCGGAAAACGCGCGGCGTAGATTCGCGGCCCGCTCGTGCAACGGTTGATCATGCGACAAACGCAGCGCGCGCATCGTCTCGTGCGTGACCTGGAACGGCAGCTGGAAATCCAGCGGAATCTTCAGCAGCCAATTGAACCCGTAGGAGTCGCTCTCACGGCGCCGATAGGCGCGGACCTCCGCCAGACCCTTCACCATGGCGCGCGCGACGCCTGCGGGGTCGTCGATGATGATTTGATACTTCGACTGCGCCACCGGCCCCAACGTCGTCCCGATGAAGGCATGTATCTGGTCGAAGTAGTCCGCCGCATCGGCGGGACCGGTGAATACCACCGGGAACGGCATGTCTTGATTTGCCGGCTCGAGGAGAATGCCGAGCAGGTACAAGATCTCCTCGGCCGTGCCGGCGCCGCCTGGGAAAATCACGATGCCATGGCCCAGACGCACGAACGCTTCGAGGCGCTTTTCGATGTCCGGCATGATGATGAGCTGACTGACGATGGGATTGGGGGACTCGGCCGCGATGATCCCCGGCTCGGTGATCCCGAGATAGCGGCCGTTGACGATGCGCTGCTTGGAGTGCCCGATGGTCGCCCCTTTCATGGGACCCTTCATCGCGCCGGGACCGCAGCCCGTGCACACGTCGAGGCTGCGCAATCCGAGTTCATACCCGACCTTCTTCGTGTAATCGTATTCGACCCGCCGGATCGAATGACCACCCCAACACACGACGAGGTTGGGCCGCGCCGGCAGCTCGAGCACCCGCGCGTTGCGCAGGATGTGAAACACCGCGTTGGTGATGCTGGTCGAGGCGGTCAGGTCGAAGCGGTCGCTCTCCATGATCTCGTTCGAAATGTAGACCACGTCCCGCAGCACCGCGAACAGATGGTCCTTCAAACCACGGATCATCTCACCATCGACGAACGCGGCCGCCGGAGCGTTCTTGATCTCCAGCTTGATGCCCCACGCTTGCCGCACGATTTTGAGGTCAAAATCCTTGTACTTTTGGAATATGACCCGCGCATCGTCCAGATCGCTGCCGGTATTGAGAACGGCGAGCGCGCATTTGCGCAGCAGCGGGTACAGACCTCCCTGACCCGAATCGAGCAGCTTTTCGATCTCCTGCTGCGACAGGTGCTCCAGGCTACCCTTGGGCGCGACGCGCGCATCGACCAAATCTGACGAAAGAATCGTGGTTTCCACGCTGCACCTTACGGGTAGATATCGATGGGGATGCTGTCCTGGGTGCGCAGCCACACTTCGACCATGTCGGAATTGGACAGGGCGATGCACCCGTCCGTCCAATCGTTCGACGCATAGTAGGTCGCTGGATGCTTCGGCGTGTTGGGTGAGCCATGGATCATGATGGACCCGCCCGGCGCCCAATGGTTCTTCTTGGCCCTGAGTTCGTCGTTCTTGTCGGGGTAGGATACCTGGATCGACAGGAAGTAATCGCTGCGGGTGTTACGGCGCGCCAGATAATACCGGCCCTCCGGAGTGCGGAAATCCCGCTCGCGCTCCTTGGTCCCCACCGGATTGAGGCCCAGAGCCACTTTGTACTCCCCCAGCAACCGGTTGCCGTTGTACAGATACAGCTTGCGCTGCGCCTTGTGAACCACGACGTGATTGGCCGTCACGATGTCGCCGGCCACGGCCGGACCAGCGGGCACGCCGGTCGCAAGAACCCCCATCGTCAACAGACTGATAACCGCGCCACGGCGGATTCGATTTAGCATGGTCAAATTATACCGTGTCCACGTTCCGACATAATCGGCTGTAGCTCACGGAGCAGGTATAATGCGACCGATGAAGCTGCCCTTGGTGCGAGTTGCCGTGATGATGGGTTTCCTGGTGGGTTGCGCCGGCACCATCAAGCCCTCCGACCGTCTCGATGAACAGACGGGCATGACCGTGGGCGCACTGCAGGAACCCATCGAGTTCGTGGAAAACGTGCAGAACGCCGGCTTCTCCAACTCCAAGCGGTCGAGCTTTGCCTATCTGGGACCCATCGAATGGGATCGGATGGGCGAGATCACCTACGCCATCTGGATACACGTCGCGCCCGGCAACGACAAACAAGTGGGCGACATCCACGCGCGCGGCGCGGTCACGCTGAACCTCGATGATGGCCCGATGCTGTTGTCGCCGGTCGATGCGCCCAGCGAGGGTCACGGACCCTACAAGCCGGTGGTGTCCTGGGGCCAGACCTCCTATTACGAAGTCAATGCCGACATGCTCAGGCGCATGGCGGCCAGCGCGAAGTTCGCCTTGGATTTTCGGGCGCTCGACAATTCGACGGTCAACTTTCTTCCGAGTCACGACACGCGCGCGACGTTGACGGAGTTCGCGCGCACCCGGGGCATCACTGACGATTGATGGCGACGACCTGCGGCAGCGTGATGGTGGTTCCGGGCCGCATGTCGTTGAAGTTCACGTCAGGGTTGTATTGCGCCACCAGCCACACCGGCAGGTCATTCTTTTGTAGGGCGATGGTCCACAACGAGTCGCCGTGCTTTAACGCATAGGTCTCCGTACCGGCGATGCGATGCGAGGCGAAGAAGCTCTCCTGCAGATGATGGTGATATTCACGTCGTGCCGCGATGAACTGCGCCGCGCCGACGTGCGATAGATCGAGCTTTATCTTCTTGCCCTGGGTCACCATGGCGTTCTTGTGCAGCTTGTTGAGCGCACGCAAATCCGCCGAATTGACCTGCGACCAGTCCGCAAAATGACCGAGCGTCTCCCCGGCTTGCACGATGGCCGTGCTATCGGCACCGACCTCGTAGTTGGTGGTATCAGGACTGCCGGTCGGACTCGCCACCGGCAACAGCGCGTCAGGATTGATTTGCCGGGCCGACACCGGCTCCTTGGGCGGTGGCGCGACCTTCTCGGCGACGACGGCCGGCGGGGGCACGGCTTCGGAGACCGGCGCCGGCAGCGCCGCGCTCGGCCGCGACGGCCTTGGGGGCTCCGCCACGGGTGCGCTCGGCGGGGCGGGCGCGTTGGCGGCCAAGGACGGGCTTGCGCCCGCCCCGGCGCTGTCGGCACGCGAGGCAGGCATTGGGATGTGCACCAGCGTGCCGCGCGGAACCGAGATCCCCTGGCTCCAGCCATTCGCCGCCAGCAACCGAGCGATGCTGATGCCGCTGGCGGCGGCGACGCCGGCCAGCGTTTCCCCTCGACGCAACCGGTGGCTTCCGTCGTTGCGCTGCGCCACGTAGCGCTGCGCCAGCGGCAGATGCGACCATCCCGCCTCGATTTCGAACTGAGGCTGGGCCCCCGGCAGCCGGAATCTATAACCGCGCGGCACCAACCGGCTGCCATCCCAAATGGGCGGCCGCAGCGCCGGATTCAGCACCCGCAAGGCTCCCACGTCGGCCTTGAATGCCTTCGCCAGCACGTCGACGGAGATATAGTCGGGCAATTCCACCGTGGTGCTCTCGGTTTCGGGAAGCCGGGTGATGGGGCCGAAATATTTCTCCGCATTGCGATCCACTTCGAGAGCGGCGAGAAACGCCACGTAAAAGTTGCGGGACGCAAAGCCAAACGTCTTGCCGCGGTAGCGTTTGACGATGACCGCGATGTCGCTGGTGCCCAGTTCGTCCTGGATGCTGCGCAGCCCTCCCGGCCCGTGATTATAGGCGGTCACGGCCAGTGGCCAGGTCCCGACCAGACGATAGTTGTACAACATCAGGTTCGCCGCGGCATCGGTCGCACTGTAGGGATCCAGCCGCTCATCCACCAAGCTGTCGACGCGCATGTAGCGTTTCGCCGTCGCCGGCATGAACTGCCACAGCCCGGCCGCGCCCACCTTCGAATAGGCCGCCAGGTTGAACGATGACTCGACGTGGGGCAGCGCGGCGATCTCCGCGGGGACGCCGCGTTGCATAAGCGTCTGCGCAATCTGTTTCTCCCACACCGCCGCCCGTATCAAACCCTCGTGGAATCGATCCGCCTGCCCGAGCTGGAATCGGATCCGATCGATGGCATCCCGGTAATCCGCCGCGGTCGCACCGTCGCCGAACGCATGCAGAATGCGCTTCTCGTGCGGGGTCAGATCGTCGGTCGAGCCTGCGGCGAATCTGCGCAGCAATGCCGCATAGCGCGCCTTCGCCTCGCCGACACGCCGTTCGCGCTGCGCCGGGGATGATCCAGGATCGAAGCGCAGCACTTCGTAGACCAAGCCGAGATTCCAATCATCGTGCAGCAGGCCCTGGTCGGTGGTGACCTCCGTGTACACCCGGATCCAGAAGCGCACATCCCGCTCCAGTTCGGGTGGATGCGCGAAGGGATCGGCGTCAGCGGCGGCGCCCCAGGTGCTCGCAAACGGCGCAAGCAGAAGCCCGAACGTCGCCACTCTCAGAAATCGCCCTACACTCAAGCTTAGTCCCAGCAAAATCGATGACCTCGACAGTGAACGCGCGTCGTATTATGTCAGCTTCGCGACGGCGGTACTGTGACCCACGGCAACTCAACGATCATGGGAGTGCGCGGATGCGGATGTTGCGCAACGCCAACGCCCCGGGATGATCGCCCTGGATGCCGATGAAGCCTCGCGTCGCGAGGCCGTAATGCGGGTACTTCGAGAACTTGCTGGCGGCCACCCTCGCCTTCCAATCCGGACTGCCCAGTTCGTAGCTCACGACTTGGCGACCGTTCAACCAATGTTCGACGTGCGACCCGTTGACCAGGATGAGTGTCGTGTTCCATTCGCCGAACGGCTTCACCACGCCCGCCGGCGAGGGGTAGATGCCATAGGCCGAACCGCTCGCGGTCAACTGGCTGCGGCCGTCGGGCGCATTGACGTCGTCGAGGAGTTGATACTCCGGTCCGCTCCAGTAAAGGTGATCGTATTCCCGTGTGACCCGGTACAGCACGCCGCTGTTGCCGTCCTTGCCGATCTTCCAGTCGAGTTCGAGCTCGAAGCTGCCGAACGTGTCGCGCGTCAGCAGGTCTTCGACGTTGCCGTCCTTCACCAACGCGCCGTCGACGACGTGCCAACCGGCGGGCAGAACCCCCGATATCCAACCGCGAAACGCATCGGTGTTCTTGCCGTCGAAGAGGGGGCGCCAGGCAGAAGCGGCGCGTGCGTTGGTCGCGCTTGCCGTAAAGGCCACCGCCAGCATGGCCGCGACGACGAATCGGCGTGTAACGGGTCTGGTCAAGTTGTTCTGCATGGTTCCTCACGTAGGCTCATGTGGCGGGCTCCAGCCCAAGTTTGCGCAGCACCTCGGGCGGCGGGCCTGCGAAGTTCACCTGCGGTACGTTGCCGATGTAACCGATGTCCTGTCGACCCACGGGCGTCGAATAAAAGCCGCCGGCGGTCAGATCACGATAGCGTCCGAAAAACCTCGCAGCATCGGCGTACGCCGGCTGCACCTTCTCCTCGCGGCAAATATCATCGCAGATCGCCCGCTGTTGGGCGTCACGGAGATCGGCGAAAGGCTGACCGAACCGGCGCCGCGCTTCCCGGTCCATCCACGCCAGCCCCTCGAGCATGACTGGACGATCTTCCAGCTGACGGGGATACGGCGCGCTGATCCACTCGTCGAGAAAATCGACCACGCCGACGGCCACCGCGCCGGGCGAGCGCTCGTCGCCTGGTAGAATCACGTCGCATAACGCGGACGCGGTACGCCGTTGCGCCGCGTCCAGCAGCAGCGGCCACAACTCGCCCCGTCGGTAGGTCTTCAGCAGATCCGGGTCGGTTCCGTAGCCCCCCGTCACGGGAGCCGCCTGGCCATCGGCGCCGCGCGCACGCGGATTCCACAGAGGCAACGCCGCGGAGGCCGCGAGCATCCACTTGAGCGATGTACGTCGATCCATCACAACTCCTTGCGACGCATCCGATCGAGGATATGGTCGGCGGCGCGCCAGGCGAGCGCCATGATCGTCAACGTGGGGTTCTTGTCGGCATTCGACGCGAACACCGCCCCGTCGGTCACGAACAGGTTCTTGACGTCCCACGTCTGCCCCCACTGGTTGGTGACCGAGGTCCCGCGATTTGCGCCCATGATCGCGCCCCCCACTTCATGGATGATCGAGCCGCCCGGCGCGATCGCCTTGGCGCCGTCGGTCACCGCCCCATCCTTCACGCGGCCGCCCATGGCCTCGATGATGGCGGTGAACGTCTTCTGCATATGGGCGGCCTGCCGCGTTTCGTGCGGCGACCACTGCCAATGAAAGCGCAGGACCGGGACGCCCCATTTGTCCTTGACGGCGGGATCGATCTCACAATACGACTGCTCGTTGGGAATCATCTCGCCGCGACCGTCGAAGCTCACGAACGAACCATAAAAACGCCGCGCGTCCTGTTTGAATTGCTTGCCATAGCTGCCGCCGGTCAGCCATTCGACGCCTTCCATGGTGCCGACGCCCGGCATGCGCCTGCCGCTGCCGATCTCGATGTGGTAGCCGCGCGCGAAGTCGAGCTGGCCCGCATGCTGCTCCTTGTACAGCCACGACGGTGCATACAGGGCATGTCCGCTGGCTCCGTCCTCGTTTTGCGGCGGCAGACCCTCGAGCAAAGGCACCTGGCCGCGAACCGTGCTGCCCACGGTGTCCATGAGATAGCGGCCGACCTTGCCGCTCGAGTTGGCCAGCCCGTCCGGAAATCGGGCGCTCTTGGAATTGAGCAGGAGTCTCACGGTTTCGCACGCACTTGCGGCGAGCACCACCACCCGCGCGGCGGCATGGCGCTCCTTGCCGTCCATTCTGTCGATGAACGTGACGCCGCTGGCGCGCCCGGTCTTGCCGACCACCACCCGACTGACCATGGCGTCGGTGACGATGTCGAGCTTGCCGGTGGCCAGCGCCGGCGGCAAGTGCACCGTCGGCGATTGATAATTCGCACGAATCGAGCAACCGCTGCCGCACGGAGTCGCCCAGAAACACGCCGCCCGTCGCTGCATGTCGGCGGCGATGATGCGCTGGGCCTTGGCGTTGCCCGGATGCAGCAGCGCCGGTGAATTCTTGTGGTCGAGCTGGCGCGTGAGCACCGCACGGTGTGCGGGAATGATCGGGACCCCGACGCGCGGCGCGCGCTGCGCAATCAACAGATCGCTGACCAAGGGCGCCGGCGGCGGCAGCAAGCATCCTTCCGGTGAATTCGGCGTGTTCTCCAGCCCCTCGGAGGTGCCGTAGACGCCCACCAACCGCTCCACCTTGTCGTAGTACGGGGCGACGTCGTCATATGAAATCGGCCAGTCGAATCCCAGACCATCACGGCTGAAGGGCTTGAAGTCGTACGGACCGTTGCGCAGGGAAATGCGGCCCCAATGGTTGGTGCGGCCACCCAGCATGCGGGCGCGCCACCAGTCGAAGCGGCCGCTCGCTTCCTGCGTGGTCTGCACATAGGGCTCGCCCGGCACAGTCCAACCCCCGTCCACGGTGGCGTCGTAAAAGCCGAAGCGCTTGTCGGGCGTGCTGACGCCGCCGAGCGGCGCCTGGTCCGGGGTGTTGAACATGGGTGTCTCGGTCCCGGGGACGTACTTCCTGCCCGCCTCCAACATGAGCACCCGGGCGCCTTCCATGCTGAGGGTATAGGCGGTTTGTCCGCCCGCGGCACCGGAACCCACGACGATCACGTCGTATTCCTTGTCGATTTTCGCAGCAGTGACGAAAGGCATGCGGTTTACTTCACCTTGTAGGCGAGCCACGCCAGCACGGTGGTCTGCGCGCGGCGCTGCGTCACCGGACTGTCGACGGCGGTGCCATGCAGGCGGGCGGCATATTCCGAGGCACCGACGCTCCAGCGGGACGATAGTTCGTAGGTTTCGAGTCCGTTCCAATGAAAATCGACGAGGCCGGCGCGCGCAACATACGGCGTGAGGGGCGACACTGCGGCCTGGAAATCCGTCACGCCGAAGAAGGTGTGCATGTAGCGCGTATCGGCCCAATTGATGCCCGGTCCCACGCTAATCATCGTCTTTGGTATCAGCGGCATGCTTGCCCACAGGTTCGCCTGCGCCAAAGTTCCCTGGCGGCGCGCCGCCACATCCGTGGCAACGCTGGTGTCACCCGTGATGAACGAGACCGTGCGGGTACCGAACAACTTGAAGCGCTCGGTCTCGTCGATGTTGCGAAGATGGCGGAACCGTTCGTCGTCCCTGGACAGTCGTTCCGTCAAGTCGTATTCCAACGCCGCTCCGACTTGGGTGCTCGCGCTCTTGTATGCGTAGACGCCGAGTATATCCTCCGCGCTCGAATATAAGTTGTTGCCATACTCCGCGTCGATGAACGGTATCGGCACGCTCCTCGTGCTGCGCGCGCCCGGATAGCTCGGCGTCAGATAGATCCCCGGCCCCACCGAGATGTGTGCGTCATCGGGCAGCTCGTCTGCCGCAGCCATGTCGCCGAGAACCCCCAAACACATGAAAAGCTGCGCGGCGCACAGCAGCAGGGCTCGCCTCATCGGCGGCTGACGACGACGCGGTGGTGCAGGCGAGCCATCATGCGCATGGGAAGCCCCTGCGCCTGTAATCCGCCGTAGGTGGCCGGCCGCATGACGGCGAAGCCATCCGTCAGTCGGCGCCAGCGGGTGGTGAAGTCGGTCATATCGGCAATTCCCAGCTCCGGATGTTGATCGAGACCCAGCGACAATTCGTCGCGGTAATCGACCAACACCACGGTGCGATTCAAGTAAAAGTGCAAGCCCTGGTCGTAGAGCTGTACAGAGTATATCGGCGACCCCGCTGGGGCCACCGACAATGCGTTCGCCACGTCGCCGACCCGCTCCTCAGGGCTTGGCGGCCCGCAGCTGACGCGCCAGCGCCTCGCGCAGCGTCTGCACCCGCAATGGTTTGTCGAGGATCTCGGCAATTCCAGCCGCTTTGGCGCGCGCATCGAGCTCTGCATCCCGATGACCCGTCATCAGGATGATGGGCAGCTTCGGCTCCAGCTCATGGATCAATCTCGCAAAATCCAGGCCGCGCAGGAGCTGCATGCGCTCGTCCGTCAAGATCGCATCGAACCGCGTGGGATCGCAGCGAAAGGCTTCGATGGCCGCGCGCGCGTCGGAGAATCCCACCGGCTCATAGCTCAACGACGCCAGCAATTCCTCGGTGAGCACCACGAGCTCCCGTTCGTCGTCGACCACCATGATGGTTTCGCCGGCGCCCGCGATTTCCGGACCGATTTGCGGCACCAACCTGGCGACCGCGGCAACCACCGGCCAATAGACGGTCATGCGCGTGCCCGATCCAAGGCGGCTGTCGACATCGAGGGCGCCGTTCATGCGCAGGATGATGTTGCGCACCACCGTGAGCCCGATACCGGTTCCGTGGGTCGATTGCCGCGTGGTGTAGAACGGCTCGAAGATCGAGGCAGTCTGCTCGTCGGCAAGACCCACTCCGGAATCGAGCACGGTCAGGCGAGCCCACCGTCCCGGCTGCAACTGGCCCAGGGCCAGCGTCTTCTGTTCGACGATATCCAGCACATCGAGCTGCAGCTGGAGCTTTCCGCCCGCCGGCATGGCCTGGACCGCATTGGTACACAGGTTCATCACGACTTGATAGATCTCGGTCGTGTCGCCCAGGATGTTCGTGGCGCCCTCGATGCCTTTCAGCTCGATGTCGATCGAGTACGGCAACGTGGCCTGAACGTGTTGCGCCACCTCCTCCATGATGGGCTCGAGGGGCGTCGGCCGGTAACTCACGCTGCGGCGCGGGTCGAAGGTGAGCACCTGCCGCACCAACAAGCGGGCGCGCTCGGTCGCCGCCAGCAACCGATCGAGATTGCTCAGCGCCGCCGGCTCCGCGTCGACCATGTCGCGCAAGAGTTCCGCATAGCCGATGATCGCGGTCAGCACGTTGTTGAAGTCGTGCGCCACGGACGCCGCCAGAAGGCCGAGCGCCTCGACCCGCTGGATGCCCGCCAGTTCCTGCTCCAGCCGGTGCCGCTCCTGGTCCATTTGCTGTTGGCGGTGCAGCGCCGAACGCAACGCCAGCAGCAACAAGCTGGCAAGAACCGCGAGCGTCGCCGTCCGCGCCGCACTGCTGCGTTCTTCTTGGATCCAAGGCCGCAAAACGCTCGCTGCCGAACGCGACACCGTCACCACGATCGGATAGCCGCCGACCTTGCGGCTGATCGTGATGATCTGCTCGTGAGCGCCGGCCGGTTCAGGACGCGCCGGATACTCGACCAACGTCACTCCGTCCGTCCGCGCGAGTCGGATCGACGTGTCCGGCGTGACGTTAACTCCGGCGTAGAACGCCTCGAGATACTCGAAGGCCACGCGCGCGATCACCACTCCGTCGAAGGTCCCGCCGTGGCCCACGACGCGTCGGCCCATCGCGAACGTGCGGGCCGCGCGCACGCTGCCGGTGCCGGGCCTGTCGATGTACAGCATGTTTCCCGTGCTGGCGGCGATGACGGAGAAGACATCGAGGGTCTCGAGAGTCGACACGCCGGCCTCGCTCTCCTGGGTGCTCGCGCGGATTTTTCCGTCGGCCCCGACAAGGGTTGCCGATGACACGAACGGCAGACTGACGATCTCGACATTCAAGCGCGCGGTGATGGCGCGCGGATCAGCGGCCCGCCCCTCGGCGGATATGATCCAGCCCGCGTAGTCGGCGAGCACCACGTCGACTTCCTGCACCAATCGCTCGGTCTGTTCGGTCAGCGAGCGGCTGAGCGCCAGCATGACGTGCTGGTTTTCGGTGACGACCCGGCGATAATCCTGCCAGGCCTCGTAGCTGTCCGCCGCGACGATCAATACGATCAATGCGATGCCGGCGGCCGTCACCCAACGCCGTAGCGAGGTCGTTTCCCTGCTTGTGGCGGGACGGGGTCCCGGCGCGGCCTGCACCTATCGAAGCACGCTGACCGCAGCGTTGAAAATGTAGCCCGCACCACGCTCGGTGGTCAGCAGCGTGGGATTCGAGGGATCCGATTCGATCTTGCGGCGCAATCGAAGGATGGTGACGTCGATCGAGCGGTCATAGACCTCGAGACTATGAAGCCGGGAGCGCTCCAGCAGCTGATCCCGGCTCAGCACCCGCAGCGGCGCCGACAGGAACGCGCACATCAAACTGAATTCGCTGTTCGTGAGAGGAATGAGCTGCCCCCTGCCGGAGGTCAACCGCCGCAGCCGGGTGTTGAGCTCCCAGCCGCCGAAGCGATAGGCGCGCACCTGGCTTTCGGGCGAAGCAACCGCATTGGACTGCGAGCGACGCAGCAACGCACGGATTCTGGCCAGCAACTCGCGCGGGCTGAACGGCTTGGTCACGTAGTCGTCGGCCGCGAGTTCGAGGCCCATCACCAGATCGGCCTCGTCCGACTGCCCGCTCAGGATGAGAATCGGAACCTTCGACAACTCGCGTACCCGGGCCGCCAACTGCAGGCCGCTCTCTCCGGGCAATCGCAGATCGAGCAACAACAGATCCACAGGCTCGCGCTCGAGAACCGAGAGCATTTCCTCCCCCCTCGAGACCACGCTCACACGAAAATCCTGTCCGCTCAGATACTCGAGCAGAATCTTGCGTATGTCCGCATCGTCGTCCAGGGCAAGTATGTGCGGAGCGATGGTGTCCATCGCCGGAT
Organism: Gammaproteobacteria bacterium; assembly: GCA_003164785.1. Taxonomy (GTDB): domain Bacteria; phylum Pseudomonadota; class Gammaproteobacteria; order Steroidobacterales; family Steroidobacteraceae; genus Bog-1198. The sequence goes on from PLUE01000030.1 coordinate 64,482, forward strand.
TCTATACGCGGAAGAAAAAAATAATCCATTTTTGCTTGATATTACATTTGAAATGTGCAGCCGGATCACTGACATGGGCCGACAAGGAGAGCGTGCGATCCTGCGTGTCCCGAAGGACGAGCGTTCCTGCTCCTCTGTCTTACGCCCAGGTAAATTTCATGCTCGAACCGCAACGCAGTTTTCTGATTACCGGAGCGACCGGCTTCCTGGGCGGCGCCGTTGCGGTTGCGGCGTTGCGCGCCGGTTACGGTCACGAGTTGTTGCTGCTGGCGCGCGCGTCGACCGAAGGCACGCCCCGCCGACGCCTCATCGAGAATCTACGCAGACTCGGCGCCACCGACGCGGAACTTCACTCGCTGGGAACCGACTTCATCCTGGAAGCCGACCTAGCGTCGCCCGACGCCTTTCGCGGACATCCCCAACTGCGGTCGGTGACGCGGGTGATTCACTCGGCCGCGCTGCCCACATTTTCGAACAACCCCGCGATTCCGGCGGTCAACGTGGAGGGTACGCTCGCCCTCGCGCATGCGCTCGATCAGAGCAAGATGAAACGCTTCGTGTTCGTCGGTACCGCCATGTCGGTCGGGCCGTCGAGGGGCCACGGATCGGTGATCGCGGAATCGGACGACCTGGCCGCCAACGACGATCATCTAGTGCCCTACACTGCCTCCAAGGCCGAGGCCGAGCGCCGCCTGCGCCTCGAACTGCCGAACATGCCGCTGGTGATCGCGCGCCCATCCATCGTGGTCGGCCACACGGAACTGGGGGTCGCCCCGTCCCAGAGCATCTTCTGGGTTTTCCTGGTCGGTCAGTTGATGCGCGCCTTCACCTGCGACCTCGATGACCTCATCGACGTCATCCCGGCCGACTGGTGCGCGAACATTTTGCTGGCGCTCGCGACGCGGGAGTCATTGGAACACGACCTGTATCACCTGTCCGCCGGCATGGAATCGAGCGTCTCGTTCGCCGCGGTCGACGTGGTCATGGCCAAAGCACTGGAAATGCCGCCGATGGGCAGCGCCTACCGCAAGGTATCCGGCTCCGAAATCGTGCGCATGTTGCCGAGAATGCGCGAGATCGCCCCAGGCGCAAATCGCCGGCTGCTGCTGCGCGCGATGCAGCTGTACGGCGGGTTCGCGGAGCTCAACTATGTCTTCGACAACCAGCGGCTGCGCCGCGAAGGCCTGGCCGCGTCACCGCCGTTCACGAGCTATCTGCCGCACTGCGTGGACACGGCACGCGGCATCTCGATTGCGGATCAGATGAAGTGGGACTTCAAGTAGAGGAAGCCGCAATCACCCGCACTTCGAATCCCCGCAATTCAGACAGGTGTTGCAGCCGTCCATCATCACCACCGCCGCGGTGCTGCACTTGGCGCACAGCTGGGCCCCCTCGGGGAAATGGTTCTTCGAGAAGGCGTCGGTTTGCTTGGCCCGCGCCTCGAATTCGGCGCGCTTCTCGTCGACCAGCTTGCGCTGGTGCACGTCGAGTTCCGGCTTCTTCATCATGCCGATGGATTGCAGGTGCCGCTCGATCACGTACCCGAGTTCGGCGATCGTGGACGGCATGAACTTGCCGCCGGGCTGCCAGTAGCCGCCCTTGGGATCGAACACGGCCTTCAGTTCCTCGACCAGGAACGTCGTATCGCCGCCCTTGCGGAACACCGCCGAGATGACGCGCGTCAGCGCCACGATCCATTGGAAGTGGTCGAGATTCTTCGAATTGATGAACACTTCGAAAGGCCGGCGCTGCTCGTGCGGCGTGCCCTCGTTGAGCACGATGTCGTTGATGGTCACGTACATCGCATGATCCGACACGGGTGTCTTGATCTTGTAGGTCGAGCCGATCAGAACTTCCGGGCGCTCGAGCTTCTCGTGCATCCAGATCACGTTGTCCTGCGCCTTGAGGGGCTCTTTCGGGACCGCCGGCGCGTCTTTCGCCTCCGGCTTCAGCACGCGGTATTTCGCGATCTTCTTGTCGATTTTGATGTGCGCCATGTCAGAACTTCCCGTAATAGCCTTCTTTCAATGCGTCGAACAGATTCGCGGCCGAGTGCATCTCGCCGTCGTATTCGATTTCCTGATCGCCTCTCGCCTCGACCTCGGTGCCGTCCTCGAGCGTGAACACGTAGGTCGTGTTCTTGAGATCGTCTTCCTTGACGAGGACCCCCTGGAACGCCTCCGGATTGAAGCGAAAGGTCGTGCAACCCTTCAACCCCTGCTCGAAGGCATACATGTAGATGTCCTTGAAATCTTCATACTTGTAGTCGGTGGGCACGTTCGCCGTCTTCGAGATGGATGAATCGATCCACAGCTGCGACGCCGCCTGGATGTCGACGTGCTCCTTCGGACCGATGTCGTCGGCGGAGATGAAGTAATCGGGCAGCTTCTCCGCAGGTACCGTGGAATTCGGTATCGCCCGTGGATTGACCAATTCACGATAGGCGAGCAGCTCGAACGAGAACACGTCGATCTTCTCCTTCGACTTCTTGCCCTCGCGGATCACGTTGCGGAAGTAATGATGGGCGAACGACGGCTCGATCCCGTTGGACGCGTTGTTCGCGAGCGACAGGGAGATCGTTCCGGTGGGCGCGATCGACGTGTGGTGGGTGAACCGTGCGCCGACCTCGGCGAGTTCGTCGACGAGCTCCGGAGCCGCCTCGGCGATGCGCTGCATGTACCGGCTATAGCGGGCGTGCAACACGCGCCCGGCGATCTTGGCGCCGACGCGCCAGCCATCCTTGACCATCTCGGGACGCTTGCGCAGCATCTCGCGCGTCACCGTGAACTCCTCGTTCATGATCGGTGCGGGCCCCTTCTCCTTCGCCAATTCGAGCCCGGCCTCCCAACCGGCCAGCGCCATTTCGCGCGATACGTTCTGCGAAAACGCGACCGACTTCTTGGAACCATACTTCATGCACAGCATGGTGATCGCGGACCCCAAGCCCAGAAACCCCATGCCGTGGCGGCGCTTGCGCATGATCTCGTCGCGCTGCTGCGGCAGCGGCAGGCCGTTGATCTCGACCACGTTGTCGAGCATGCGGGTGAACACCTTCACCACCTTGCGATAGGTTTCCCAATCGAAGCGCGCGTCCTCGGTGAACGGATCGACCACGAACTTCGTCAGATTCACCGAGCCCAGCAGGCACGATCCGTACGGCGGCAACGGCTGCTCGCCGCAGGGATTGGTGGCGCGGATGTTCTCCGTCCACCAGTTGTTGTTCATGTCGTTGACTTTGTCGATGAGAATGAAGCCCGGCTCCGCGAAATCATACGTGGACGACATGATGACGTCCCACACGCGGCGCGCCGGCAACGTCTTGTAGATCTTGCAGGCGACGAGACCTTCCTCGTTCGCCACGTAACCCTCGGTGTGCGGCCACTCGCGCCAGACGAATTTCGTCTCGTCGTCGAGGTCCGGTCTGTCGGCCTCGAACTCCTTGCGGCCGAGGGGGAAGGCCAATTTCCAATCGCCGTCGGCCTTGACGGCCTTCATGAATTCATCGGTGATGAGCAATGACAGGTTGAACTGACGCAGGCGGCCGTTCTCGCGCTTCGAGCGAATGAACTCCAGCACATCGGGATGCCCGATGTCGAACGTCCCCATCTGAGCGCCGCGCCGGCCGCCGGCGGAGGACACGGTGAAACACATCTTGTCGTAGATATCCATGAACGACAGCGGTCCCGAGGTGTATGCACCCGCGCCCGACACGTACGCGCCGCGCGGTCGCAGCGTCGAGAACTCGTAACCGATGCCGCATCCCGCCTTGAGCGTGAGCCCCGCCTCGTGCACCTTGTTCAAGATGTCGTCCATCGAATCGCGGATCGTGCCCGACACCGTGCAGTTGATGGTGGAGGTGGCGGGCTTGTGCTCGAGCGCACCGGCATTCGACGTGACGCGGCCGGCGGGAATCGCTCCATGCCGGAGCGCCCACAGGAACGACTCATACGATTGTTCGCGAAGCTCCTCCGATTCGACATCCGCGAGCGCGCGCGCGACGCGCTTATAAGTGTCGTCCATCGATTTGTCGATGGGTGAACCGTCTTTCGCCGTGAGCCGGTACTTCTTGTCCCAGATATCCAAGGACGCTTCTTGGAACGTGATACTGGTTACATCGTTGGGCTGTATTTTGACCACCGTATTCATGGGTATTTGGAACGCTCCCTTATAATTATCGCGCGAAATGTAGCAACGAGAGACCGCGGTCCCTGGAAAAAAACAACCAGCTTGGGCGGGAACGCGCGAACCAGGAGGAACACAACATCTTGTGTTCCGGAGGGGGAGGTTAAGACCGTGAACCAGTTCCGTCAAGGAATTTTTGAAGTAAATTCATGTCGAAAAATCACTGTTAATTCAATATGTTGAGAATTTGTTCCGAGAAATCGGTTTATTATCCTTTATGCCCATGTGGTCAAGCAGGAAATGGCTCAATCGCAACATCTTGTGTTTGCACAGGTTATTAACAATATATCCCGTTGACATTCTCGAGAGGCGTACGCGCACCCAATCGAGAATAGGGCAATCGACCAAAAAAATAGTTGAAATCGGTTGCGCCGGCCCAATTTTTGTTGTCACGCAGAGTTGTACTGCAAGCAATTTAAAACTTGAGATCAACACCACTTTTCATTTAGGAGCATCCCATGACTGTCTTAACGTTCGCGGAGCCTTGGTCGCTCGTCAATCGCCTGCAAAAAGACATCGATCGCCTGTTCGGCGCGCCGCAGACCACCGCCACCGAAAGCGGCGCGTGGCTGCCTCCCGTGGACATCCACGAAGAAGAGTCGCAATTCGTGCTGAGCGTCGACCTGCCGGGCGTCGACCCGAAGGCCGTCGAGATCACCTCGGACAAGGGTGTGCTCACCATTCGCGGCCAACGCGAAGACACGCGCCGCGAGGCACGTGAAGGCTACCGCCGGGTCGAGCGCATCAATGGAGAATTCCAGCGCCGCTTCAGCCTGCCGGAATCCGCGGATGTGCAGAGCATTCAGGCAAAGTCGAGCAACGGTGTGCTGGAAGTCACAATTCCGAAACTTGCCCAGGTGCAACCGCATCGAATCACGGTGCAGGCCGCCTGACGGGTCGGACGCGCGTGATCTTCGGTGTAAGATCGCGCCGAAAGGTGTGAACGGCGCGTGGCCTACCCGTTGCGACGCGTAGCCCATGACGGGCGCATGGGGGTCGGACGACTTGATCGTTCGGCCCCTTTGTCGTTGTAGCGTTCGCAGCTCGAAAACGCCATCGAAAAGGACCGCGCATGAACTTCCGCCGCTCCCTGGCAGCCCTCTCGCTCGCAGCGACCTTGGTCGGCCCGGCAGCTTGGGCGGCGCTGCCGATCACTCCCGGCGCCGACACGCCGCTCCCCTCGCTGGCGCCGATGGTCAAGCGAGCGTCGCCTTCGGTCGTGAACATTGCCACGCGCGGCACCATCAAGGAGAGCGCCGGGCAGCGCAATCCTCTGTTGGACGATCCGTTCTTTCGCCGCTTCTTCGACGCGCCGCCCGATTCGAGGCCACGCGAGCGGCAATTTCAAAGCGCCGGTTCCGGCGTCATCGTCGACGCCAAGAACGGCTACATCATCACCAACAACCATGTGATCGAGAATGCCAGCGAGATCACCATCACGCTGCTCGACAATCGCAGCTTCTCGGCCAAGGTCATCGGCACCGACGAAGGGTCCGACGTCGCCGTCCTCCAGGCCAAGGAGCCGAATCTGGTCGCCATGGCGCTGGGAGATTCGTCGAAGCTCGAGGTGGGCGATTACGTGGTGGCGATCGGCAACCCGTTCGGACTCCAGCACACGGTGACGGCGGGGATCGTGAGCGCGCTCGGCCGTTCGGGCATCACTCCCGAAGGATACGAGGACTTCATTCAAACCGATGCCTCGATCAACCCGGGCAATTCCGGCGGCGCGCTGGTCAATCTGCGCGGCGAACTGGTGGGCATCAATTCCGCGATTCTGTCGGGCGGCGGCGGGAACATCGGCATCGGCTTCGCCATCCCGGTGAACATGATCAAGGGCGTCATGGACCAGCTCATCAGATACGGTCAGGTGAGGCGCGGCATCCTCGGCGTCAACATCTACGCCGTCTCGCCCGAAATCGCCAAGGAGTTCGGCCTGCACGATACGAGCGGCGCGCTGGTCAAGGGCGTCGGGCGCGGGTCGTCGGCCGAGAAGGCGGGCGTCAAGACCGGGGACGTCATCACGTCGCTCAATGGCGCCGCCGTGAGGAGCCCCGGCGAGTTGCGCAACGCCATCGGGATGCTGCGGGTGGGTGACAAGGTCGACATCGGCCTGCTGCGCGACGGCAAGCAGCTCGAGGTCACCGCTGTGGTCGCCGAGCGCAGCGAAGCGGACATCGCCACTGCGGCGCAGATCAATCCCGGTCTCGAGGGCGCAGAATTCGCCGATGCGCCGCAGGCAGGCGGCGTTTTGGTGCGCGCGATCGCGGACGGCAGCCCCGCGGCGCAGGCCGGATTGAAGGCCAACGACTTGATCGTCGGCGTCGGGCGCACGCCGGTATCCTCCATGAAGGCATTCCGTACCGCGGCGAAGGGCGCTAATGTTATCGTACTGAACGTGCGGCGCGGGCCGCTTACCGTATTAATCCAGATTCGATGAACTCAATGAAACTATTGTCCATTTGCATTCTCGGCGGCAGCGGCTTCGTGGGAACACGCTTGGTCGCCCGCCTCATCAGAGACGGTCACCGGGTCACGGTCCTGTCGCGCGATCGCGAACGGCACAAGCACTTGCTGGTGCTTCCCGGCCTGACGCTCGACAATTGTGACGTCTACGACGAGGCGCAGCTCAGCGAGCGGTTTCGCGGCAAGGACGTGGTCATCAATCTCGTCGGAATCCTCAACGAGCGCGGGTTCGGCGGCGGCGGCTTCAGGCGCGCCCACACCGATCTGACGCGCGTGATGCTGCAGGCGGCCCGGTCGGCCGGCGTGCCGCGGCTGCTGCAGATGTCGTCGCTCAAGGCGGCGCCCGATGCGCCCAGCTATTACCTGCGCTCGAAAGGCGAAGCCGAGCGGCTGATCCGCGACCAGCGAGAGGTGGATTGGACGATTTTTCAACCCTCCGTGATGTTCGGTCCCGGCGATTCGTTCCTCAACCGCTTTGCCAACTTGCTGGCGTCGGTGCCCTTCGTGTTGCCGCTGGCCCGGCCGAACGCTCGCTTTCAACCGGTGTTCGTCGACGACGTGATCGAAGCGCTGCGGCGCTGTCTGCACGGCACGGCCTGCCTCGGACACACCTACCAGCTGGGCGGCCCGCAGGTGTACACGTTGCGTGAGATCGTCGGATTGGTCGCGAAAGTCACCGGTCAACGCAGGTGGATCATCGGACTGCCGAACATCCTGGCTCGCCTTCAGGGCATGCTCATGAACTTCGTTCCCGGGCGCCCCTTCTCCAGCGACAACTATCGGTCGCTCACCATCGACAGCGTGTGTACCGAGGACGGCTTGGCGAAGCTCGGCATCAAGCCGCAATCGATGGTGGCCTCGGCTCGCCAGTACCTCGGCGCCTTCGAGGACAATGCGCGCCTGAGCCACAACCGCGCCGCCGTTGGCCGCGACACCCACTCGCACACATCGAGGTTTTAAGGCAGCTGCGGCTCGGCGGCCGGCTTTTGCGGCACGGGCAGCGGCTGTAAATGATAGAGCCGCCAGGAGAACAGCAGTCCGAGCATGAACAAGGCGGCCACGAATGCCGCCACGCCGTCCCACCCGAAATCGGCGTAGAAGAGCCCGCCCCAGGCGCCGGCAATGCCGGCTCCCATGTAGTAGGCGAATAGATAGATTGCAGACGCCTGCGCCTTCGCGTTGCCGGCGCGCCGGCCCACCCAACTGCTCGCGATCGAGTGACCGCCGAAGAATCCGAACGTGATGACTGCGACGCCGAGGACGATGAGCGCCACGAATCCCGTCAGCGTCAGCGCCAATCCCAGCAACTCCAGGACGAACATGGTCCACAGCACCTTGCGCCGCCCGAGCCGTCCCGCCAGGTGACCGATCCACGACGAACTGAACATGCCGACGACGTAGACGCCGAAAATCATCCCGACCGCCGATTGGCTCAGGGAATAAGGCGGCGCCATGAGCCGGTAGCCGATGTAGTTGTAGACCGTGACGAAGCCACCGAGCAACACGGACCCCTCTGCGAACAGCCACGGCAGGCCCGGATCGCGGAACAATCCCTTGAAGCGGCGGATCGATGCACGGAATTGGAGCGGTTGGCCGACGAAACGTCGAGACGGCGGGAGGTAGCGCACGAACAACAGCGCAGCGACCGCGCCGATGGCCCCCACCGTGCCCACGCCCACGCGCCAGCCGAAAAGATCGGTGAGCACGCCCGCAATCAATCGACCACCCAGGCCGCCCGCGGCATTGCCGCCGATATACAGGCCCATGCCAAGCCCAATCGACTCCGGATGGACCTCTTCACTGAGGTAGGTCATGCCCACCGCGGGCAATCCACCCAACGTCAGCCCCAGCAGGGCCCGCACCATCAAGAGGCTGTGCCAATTGGGTGCAGCGGCCGCAAGCAACATGAGCCCGGCGGAGGCGAACAAGGACAGGGTCATGATCCGTTTGCGACCCCAGGCATCCGAGACGGGTCCGGCGAACAGCATCGTGACCGCCACCACCACGCTGGTCAGCGACAACGACAGCGCGCTCTCGGCCGCGCTCACCTGAAATTGCCGGCTGAATTCGGGCATCAAGGGCTGTACGCAGTACAGCAACCCAAACGTCGCCATACCAGCGGCAAACATGGCGAGGTTGGTGCGCCTGAATTCGACCGTACCGTGGCGGATGAAGGATTCGATTTGACTTTCTACCGGCAATTGTGTGTCCCTCATCAAAATATGTCGCATTAGTCGCCGGCGGGCGGCGCGGCTGTATATTCTGCGGGACAACAGCGGGAAACATTTCCGTTATCTGTTAAGGGATGTAAAGCAATGGGATTCCGTATGCGCCTGCTCGGCACGATGGCAGCGGCCCTGGGCGTGCTCGCTTCCGCATCAGCCAACGCGCAAGTGAACGTCACCACGTACCACAATGACAACGCCCGAACCGGTCAAAACACCAACGAAACGACGCTGACGCCGGCCAACGTGAACAGCACCACGTTCGGCAAGCTGTTCACCAACACGGTGGATGGCGTCGTCTACGCCCAGCCGCTGTATATGTCCAACGTCGGCATCGGCGGCGGCACGCACAATGTTCTGTATGTCGCGACACAACACGACAGCGTGTATGCCATCGACGCGGACACCGGGACGGTCTATTGGCAGACGAGCCTGATTCCGGCCGGCGGCAGCACGGTCAGCAGCAGCGTCGACCTCAATTGCGGTGACATCTCGGTCGAAGTCGGCATCACGGGCACCCCGGTCATCGACCCCGCCACCGCCACGCTATACGTCGTCGCCAAGGTCAAGCTCAACGGCGTGATTCTGCAGTATCTGCATGCGCTCGACATCACCACGGGCACCGACAAGTTCGGCGGACCCACGAGCATCACCGCCACGGTGGCCGGCAATGCCTCCGACGGCGACGGCAGCATCGTGGCCTTCAATACGCGTCAGGAAAATCAACGCGCCGCGCTTCTCCTGGAAAACGGCCACGTCATCATCGGCTGGACGGCGCATTGCGACAAGATCCCCTGGCATGGCTGGATCATCTCGTACAGCGCCAGCACCCTGACCCAGGAAGGCATCTACATGGCGTCGCCCAACGGCTACGGCAACGGCATCTGGATGAGCGGCGGCGGGCCGGCTGCGGATGCCACCGGCAACATTTACTTCGCGACCGGCAACGGCTCGTGGAATGCCACCGACCTGGGCGACAGCGTCGTCAAACTCGGCCAACCCAGCGGCGCGACGCTGCCGGTGCTGGATTCCTTCACTCCGTACAATCAGGGATCCCTCGCGAGCGTCGACTCCGACCTGTCGTCCGGCGGCTTGATCCTGTTGCCCACGCTCGCGAATGGTCAGCAATTGCTCGCCATCATGGGCAAGCAGGGCAATATCTACCTGCTGGATCGCAACAATTTGGGCAAGTACTGCATCACCCAGACGCCCGCGTGCACCAACACCAACCCCCAGATCGTCCAGGAAGTCGACGGCGCATTGACCGGCCTCTGGGGCGTCCCCGCGTTCTGGAACGGCAACCTCTACTGGGGCGGCGGCAATGACAACACCGGCGCCGCCGAAGCGCTCAAGGCGTACTCGTTCAATGCGGGCGGCAGCGGCAAGATCTCCACCGCCGCGACGTCCGTCAGCGCCAAACTGTTCAACTTCTCGGGCCCGGTTCCGTCGATCTCCTCCAACGGCACCAGCAATGCCATCTTGTGGGGCATCGACGACGGCAGAGCGCGATCGACCTGCGTCAGCGGCTCGAACTGCCAGGTGCTGTACGCCTACGACGCCACCAATCTGAACACCATGCTCTACAACAGCAGCCAGGCGGCCAATCTGCGCGACGTGCCGGGCACCGCGGTCAAGTTCGTCACGCCCACCGTCGCCAACGGCAAGGTGTACGTCGGCAGCGCCGACGGGGTATCCGCCTACGGCCTGCTGAATAATGTCTCGCCGGTGGCGACGGCCCCCACCATCACGCCGACCGCAAGCACTTATACGTCAGCGCAATCCGTCACGATGGCCGACGCTACGCCCAACGCAGTGATCTATTACACCACCGATGGTTCCACACCCACGACCGGATCGGCCAAGTACACGGCCGCGATCAACATCACGGCCACCACGACCGTCAAGGCGCTCGCCGCGGCCAGCGGATACACCAACAGTGCGGTGAGCAGCTCGACGATCACGATCTCGAGCACCACGTCGGCGTCGGGCTCCATCACCACCCCCGTCTCCCTCGCCGGCACGTTCAACGTGTATGGCATCGACACCGATGGCGCGGCGGCCACCAACGGCGGCTTGGATACCCATGGATTCTCCTACTCGGGCACCCAGCTCGGAACCAGCATCACCTGGAACAACGTGACGTTCACCCTGAGCGCCGCCGGTGGCGCGAGCGCCGTGAGCAACACCACCATCACACTCCCGGCGGGCAACTATTCGACCCTGAATCTCCTGGCCAGCGGCGTCAACGGGGCCCAGCTGAACCAGAAATTTCTGGTCACGTACACGGACGGCAGCACCACCACCATTACGCAGAGCCTGAGCGACTGGTTCACCCCGGTCACCTACACCGGTGAATCGATCGCCAAGACGATGGCGTATCGCCTGACCGCGACCGGGGCGACGGACAACCGCACGTTCTATTTGTACGGTTACGCCTTCGCGATCAACGCGGCCAAGACCGTCAAGAGCCTGACGCTGCCGGCGAATCGCAGCGTCGTGGTCCTGGCAACCGAGCTGCTCGGAACGGCGACCACGGCGACCACCACGAGCACCACGAGCACCACCACCCCCGTGAGCCTGAGCGCCGCCGCCAACGTCAATGCGCTGTTCACCGACGGCACGGCCGTCTCGAACGGCGGCATCGACACCCATTCGGACGCGGCGTCCGAGAACCTGGTGGGAACCTCCGTCACCGCCTCCGGTGTGACCTATTCGCTGCTGGGCGGCAACGTGCTGGACGCGGTGACCGAAACGACGGTCACACTGCCGGCGGGCAACTTCTCGACCCTCAACCTGCTCGCCACCGCGGTCAACGGCACCCAGACGGCGCAACCGTTCGTGGTGACCTACACCGATGGCACGACCACCACCGTCACGCAGAGTCTGAGCGACTGGTTCACTCCGCAGAGCTACGGCGGAGAGTCGACGGCGGTGACCATGGCCTACCGACTGCTGCCGACGGGCGCAAAAGATGCCCGCACGTTCTACTTCTATGCCTATTCGCTCACCATCAACAATGCGAAGACGGTGAAAACCCTGACGCTGCCGGCGAACCGCCACATCGTCGTGCTCGCGGCGACGCTGAACCCGTAGACCGCTACCGGGGCCGCCGGCGGTAAACGCCGGCTGCCCCGGGGCAGCCCTTCGCCACGGGTCGCCCACCCTCCGCCGCCTCACGGCTTGCCGCACACGGCGGCGTCGCGCGTCGCTTGCGGCCGCTTGGCCAGTTCGCGCACCGTGCCGTAGAAGGCGCCCAGATCACCATGCGACTCGTTCAGCAGCCGCTCGAAACCCGGAACGCAATCGAAATAAGTGGCGATCGACGCCAGATAGGCATTGTTGAGGTCGCCCTCGAACCAGACATCGAACGGCGCGTGGCCGCCCCAGGAACCCTTGAGCTTGGCGTAGGCTTCGCGCAGGTCGCGAAAAGCGCCGGCCTTCCGCTCTCGTTTGCTCTCAACGTCGATTCCGGTGGCATAGAGGAGATCCAACTGGTGACGCGTCCCGCGCAGCAGCTCGATCACCTGCAGGTAGTGCGCCTGTTGCTGCAAATGCTCGGCCAGATCCGCATCGCGTCCCTGGGCCGATAACCACCGCCGCACACCCTCTTCTTCGACCGTGGTCGCCAGCGCTTCGTTGAATGACGCATCACCCGCCACGTACAACAGCTGGTGCGTGAGCTCATGGAATACGATGGCCGCCAACTCGACGTCGTCCCAACCCACCATGGTGTTGAGGATGGGGTCATCGAAATGCCCCAGCGTCGAATAAGCGGCCACACCGCCCACGCTGACGTCGAAATGCCGCGCCCGCAGCTTGGCGGCGAGCGCGCGCGCCCGGCGCTCCACGAAATAGCCGCGATAGGCCACGCACCCGACCACGGGAAAGCACCATTGCTTGGGCTCGACCGAGAACTCCGGCGCCGCCACGACATTCCACACGACGTAGGGACGTCCGATGTCGGCGTAGCTGCGATAGCTGCCGTTGTCCGGAAGCCCCAGCTCGCGGCTCGCGAAGTCCCGGATCGCGGTGACCGCCTCGAGCTGGCTGCGCAGCCGCGGCGCCGCCGTCGGCCGTTCGATCACGCGGGGGATGGGCTGCCGCTTGGCCATGAGGGACAGCTGACCCTGCGCGCTCTCCAGCAAATAACAGCCGCTGGTCACTGCGCAGATCAGCGCGAGGACCAACGCCATGCGGATCCTCGGGAGGTTGCTGCTACTATTCACGCATGCAAGTGTATCTGGTTGGTGGAGCGGTTCGAGACGCCTTGCTGGGATTACCGGTGAAGGAGCAGGACTGGGTCGTGGTCGGCGGCACGCGTGACGAGCTGCTGCGGTTGCACTACAAGGAGGTTGGCCGCGATTTCCCGGTGTTCCTGCATCCACAGACCCGCGAGGAATATGCCCTCGCGCGTCTCGAGCGCAAGGTCGCGCCCGGCTATCGCGGCTTCACCGTGGAATTCGGCCCCGAAGTGACCCTGGAAGAGGATCTCGCGCGACGCGATCTCACCGTCAACGCCATCGCCCGCGCCACCGACGGCACGCTCATCGACCCGTACGGCGGCCGGCGCGACATCGAATCGCGCACCCTCCGGCACGTATCCGAGGCGTTCATCGAAGATCCCGTGCGGGTGCTGCGCGTCGCGCGCTTTGCCGCTCGTTTTGCGCCGCTCGGATTTCACGTGGCCCCCGAGACGCAGGCATTGATGCGCAGCATGGTCGACCGTCACGAAGTCGACTCGCTGGTGCCCGAACGAGTCTGGGTGGAAACCGAAAAGGCACTGCGCGAGCCGGCAGCCAGCACCTTCTTCCGCGTGCTGCGCGACTGCGGCGCGCTCGCCGCGATCTATCCGGAAATCGATGCTCTGTTCGGCGTACCGCAACCAGCCCGATGGCATCCCGAAATCGACACCGGCGTCCATACGCTCATGGTCATCGATCAGGCCGTCGCGCTGTCCGATGACCCGGCCGTGCGCTTCGCGGCGGCAGTGCACGATCTGGGCAAGGGCACGACGCCGCCGACGGAATGGCCCAGCCACCACGGCCATGAAGAACGCAGCGTCGCACTCATCGAGGCGCTGGCGGCGCGCCTGCGGCTGCCCGCCGATTACCGCGATCTCGCCGTGATCGTGGCGCGCTTCCACGGCAAGGTGCATCGCGCGCTCGAGCTGCGCCCGGCCACGTTGCTCGAATTCATGGAGCGCGCCGATGCCTTTCGCCGCGCCGAGCGATTCGCCAAGGCTCTCCTCGCATGCGAGGCCGACGCCCGCGGGCGCGCGGGACTGGAACGGGAACCCTACCCGCAACGCGCCTACGTCGCGGCGGCACGGGACGCCGCCGCCGCGCTCAAACCCACCGCGGACGACATCGCGACCCGCAACGGCGGGAAGATCGCGGCGGCGCTGCATGAGCTTAGGTCGCAGGCCATCGCGCAGACGCGTGCGTCCTGGGCGCTCAAAGCATGAACCTAGGGCATCACTCCGCCGCGAGCGCGGCCAGATCGTGCGCGTAGTCCTCGATGCTGGCGTTCATCGCACCCACCAAGCGCAGCCGCCCCCTGGCATCCAGGACGAACGTCGAGGTCGAGTGATCGATGGTGTAATCCGCGCCGTCGCCGACCTTGGCGTATTCGACGAAGAAATGCTCGGCCGCCGCCGCGACCTCCGCCGTCGACCCGGTCAGGCCGACGAATCGCGGATCGAACGCGCCGACGTAACCCTTCAACACCGTGCGCGTATCGCGCTCAGGATCGAGCGTCACGAACAGCACCTGCACGCGGTCGCTCGTGAGGCCGAGCTTTTTCATGACCACGGACAGCTTGAACAGCTCCGCCGGACACACGTCGGGACAGTGGACGAAGCCGAAGAGCACCACCACCACCCGGCCCCGATAATCAGCGAGCTTGCGCGGGCGGCCATCGGCATCCACCAACCTGAAGTCCGGCTGCTGTCCGCGCCGCGGCCACGGCGCCAGACGAAAGTGAGTCGACGATTGCGCCACGTCTGCGGCCGACCCCTCGACCCCCGTGGCAGCGATGACCGCATCCGATGCTTCCGCTCCGGCGCAGGCGCCGGCCGCCAACGCGCCGGCCGCCAACGCGCACGCGCACGCGCACGCGCACGCGCGGAGATTACTCGCGCCGCGCGCCATGATCATCGTTCGGCGGCGCCGTCTCCGCGCCGAGACCCTGCACCACCGCCGTCACGTCGACCTTGCCCGCATGGCGAAATGTCAGGGTCAAGGCCAGTCGATCACCCTCTTTCAGCGGCTTCCTCAGCGCGATCAACATCGCATGCAAGCCTTGCGGCTCGAACGCCACGCGACCATGCGCGGGCACGGCCACCGAGTCGGTCTGGCGCATCTGCATCAAACCGCCGTTCATGGTCGTCGAATGCATTTCCACACGTTGAGCAGCCGGACTGTCGATGCCGGTCAACTCGTCGCCCGCGCCGGAATTCACGATTTCAAAGTACGCCACGCCGACCGTGGCGCCCGGCGGCGTGGCTCGCGACCAAGCCCGCGTCACCGTCACGGACGGCGGCAAGGTGGCCGGGGCGGCCATCCGCGCGCCGCCGACGAGCCCGCACATCAAGGCAAAGAGGATGGCGCGTCGCATGACGTTACGGACAGGTCCCGGCGATCGGCTGCAACGAGGTGACGTTCAGCCGGCTCACGTTCGCGTCCTCGATGAGAACACCCTTGGCGGCCATCTTCTGCTTCAGGTGACGTTGCGGCATGAACGGATTGACTCCCAGCAATTGGTAGCTTCGATTCCCGAAGGGCACCGCCGCCATCGTGCGCAACGCGGCGGAAGAGACGGACTGTGATGGGGTGACGACGGGATCGCTGGCCATCCCGAGCAGCCACGCATTGCCCGTGCCTATCGCAAGACAGCCGACCGCCTCGACCACGTGCAGCGCTGCGGCGGAGCGGGCTCGCGGCTCGCCGCCCATGGAATACTGGATGAGCGGACTGAACATCTCATGCCAACTCTGATTCTGACGGCGAAAGTAAGCCTGCTTGTCCGGCCCACAGTTGCGCGGATCGACGCCGAGCTCCGTGAGACGCTTGTTCTTGGATGAGTTGTCGTAGTGAGCGATCACCACCAATTTGCTGCCCGCCGGCAACGCAAGCGGTGTTGCAAGATCGTAGGCCAGCTGCCAATGGAAATCGTAGTGGGGCACGGACAGGACGGTGACCTCGTGCCCGTCCGGATACACGACGCTGTACTTGAAATCCTTGCCGCGCATGTGGGCATGCGGCTGCAATTGATAAATCGTCATCGGTTCGGTGTAGGCCGTCACTCCGACGAGTTCGTAGTTCGACGCATACGGCGGGATCGGCGGGATCGCCACGTCCGTGCCTTCCGCCTTGGTGCCCGCATCGTCGGTCAGTAATTGCCGACCGTTGGCGATGACGGTGGCCACGGCCGCGGGCGCGCGGAACAACTGATGCTTGGGCGCATCCGGCGCAAACCACAGCGCGAGCTCCGAACGATTCCGTTCCGGCCTGCCCGTCGTCGTGTAATGAATGTTGAAATTGATGTAGAGATTCTTTCCCGCCTTCAACAGCTTGGCGCTGTCGTGATCATACATCTCGAAGGTGGTGCCCGGGGTGTACACACCCAGCATGTCGTAGGCGCCGGGATTGAGCGGGTCGGACACAGCGGGCTGCATGTTCGCGAGCGCGTCGCCGCCGACGCCCATTTCGCGGCCCACCTTGGCGAATGCATCCAGATCCTCGGGCGTGACACCATCGGCCACCGAGACCTCCGTGATCCCCATGTGGTGAACCAGCGCGTTGTTGCCGGGGCGCACCTGCATGGCCGCGATCCACTTGTCCTTCGTCAGCGGCACTTTGACCCGCTGCAAAACGTAGGGAATCTCACCATTGGCCGCGAGCATGACCTCCGGCAGCGACAACACCACGTCCGGCTTGATGCCTCCGGGGTGCAGCCACCCGGACGACGCGCTCGGCAACGGTGGCAGATCCGCGTCGCTGCCCCTGGCGGCGCCCGTGTCCACCCAGGCCACCAGCGTCGCGATATCCGCATCGTCCAGCCGCGGATCGTTGCGAAACGTCAAACTATGCTTGGAATTGGCCGGCCATGGCGGCATCTGGCGCGATGCCACCTGCTCCTTGATGGCCTTGGCCGACACCTTCGCCGATTCATAGGTCGTCAGCGGCATCGACTGGGCGATCTCGCCCGAACGATGACAACCGATGCAGCTCTTGTACAAGATGGGAGCGACATCCCTGCTGAAGGTCGGCGCACGCGACCCATCGGCCGCCGCCGCGGCCGCCAGCGAGACCCCCACGGCCGACGTGCCGAGATTCCGTGCCACCCGCAATACAGTTCTACATAACGTCACGGACGACCCCAGCAACAGATGCCCCATTATAGGGATTGCCGCCTCTACAGCGTGTGTCGCAGATCCTGCAATGCAAACCCCGTCAGTTCCCGATCGAGACCCCGCGTCCAGGCCATGGCCTTGAACCGCTCGCCCATCTCACCGGGCAGCATCAGTT
This sequence comes from Gammaproteobacteria bacterium, assembly GCA_003164785.1. Taxonomy (GTDB): domain Bacteria; phylum Pseudomonadota; class Gammaproteobacteria; order Steroidobacterales; family Steroidobacteraceae; genus Bog-1198. The sequence continues at coordinate 81,880 of PLUE01000030.1, forward strand.
GCTTCGCTTGATTCGCCAGCCGTGCGAAGCGATTCGCATCCTCACCAGCCATGATATGCATCTCACGGTCGATGCCCAAACCCGCGAGGAAAAATGCCTGGGTGGTGAATCCCGCCAATTCGCATCCCGACGCCATGCACGACTCGGCCAGCGTCGTGAAATCCACCCACGCCGTGATGTCCTGCAGGCCTGGAAGGCGGAACGGATCCTCATGGGTTCGATGACGAAAATGGCAGAGTAATGTGCCGCCATGCCGCTCGGCCAGGTAATACTGCGATCGCGGCAATCCATAATCGAACCACAGCGCCGCGCCCCGCCCCAGTGCCGCCGTGATGCTGCCGGCCCAATGCCGCATCCGCACACAGGTTTCCGACACGTAACCATCGTCCCAACCGTTGGCGGCCGACGCCAATCCCGCGACCGACTCGCGAAGGACGGTGCTCGCCGGTCGCGACGCCCACGTGAACTCTTCGCCGGCCGACCCCGCTGCGGCCACGCCCAACTCGTCGCACCCAGCACCCGACCATCGAAAGCGCACCACGGGCAGCGCATCCAATACCTCGTTTGCGAGAATGACGCCATCGAACGGCTCGCGGGGCAAGGCCTCGAGCCAGATCACGCGCCCCATCAGGTGCGGCAACTTGTCATGAAGTAACGCGCGCTGCCGGTCACGTAAATCGGCGCTCACGTCGAGAATGAAATACCGGTCCGGCAAGCCGCCCAGCGACTCGAGGCGGGTGAGCACATCCACCGCCAGCCGCCCCGTTCCCGCACCGATTTCCAGTATCGACCCGCCACCGAGTTCGCGAAACACCTCCGCACACTGCTGCGCGACGCACGCACCGAACAAGGCAGAGATCTCCGGAGCCGTGGTGAAGTCGCCGCCGCGGCCCAATTTGCGCGCGCCCGCGTTGTAGTACCCCAGCCCCGGCGCATACAGGGCCAGATCCATGTAACGCTCGAAGCTGATCCAGCCGCCCGACGCGGCGATCTGTGCGGCGATGTGCGCGCGGACCCGTTCCGTGTGTTCGTTTTCCGCCGCGCTCAACGCGGCCTCATGGCGCATGGGTACACCCTGCAACCACAATCCGGTATCGTTCCGACACATGACATCGAGCCACGACACATCCACCATCGAAACGCCGCTTCGCGATCACGTGGTGCTGATAACCGGCGGCGCACGCCGCGTCGGTGCCGAGATCGTGCGCATCCTGCATGGCGCGGGCGCCCGCATACTCATTCACCATCGCAATTCGTCCTCCGATGCTCACTCGCTCGCCGACGAACTCAACACGGCCAGGGCCGGCTCCGTCGCCCTGGCAAGCGCGGAACTGCTCGATCCAGAAGCGCCGCAATCCTTGATCGACGCCACTTTGCGCGTGTTCGGCCGGCTCGACGTTCTGATCAACAACGCCTCGACGTTCTACCCCACCCGCATCGGCGAGATCACCGTCGCGCAATGGGACGACCTGATGGGCAGCAACCTGAAGGCACCGCTGTTTCTCTCGCAGGCCGCCGCCCCGAGCCTGCGCGTGCGGCGCGGCCTCATCATCAACATCGTCGACGTTCACGCGTTGCGGCCGCTCAAGGGACATGCCGTGTACAGCGTCGCCAAGGCCGGCCTCGCCATGTTGACGCGTTCGCTCGCGCGCGAGCTTGGCCCCGAGATCCGCGTCAACGGCATTGCACCCGGCCCCGTGCTGTGGCCCGAGCGCGCGATGGACGAAGATCTGAAGCGCGAGATCATCGACAAGACCGCCCTCAAGCGGCACGGCACACCCCAGGACATCGCGCGCACCGCGTTGTTTCTCGTCAAGGATGCGCCCTACATCACCGGCCAGATCATTGCCGTCGATGGCGGGCGCAGCATTTAGGACTGTGTCGCCGGCGTAGCCGCTTTACGCGGCGCCTTGCTCTTGGACCGCCGCCGCGGCGCCCGCGGTCGCGCGGATGGCGACTTGGCGCCACCATCGGCTTCGACCTCTGCCGCTCCTTCGACGACATCTGCGGTTGCCGCCGACGCCGGTTCGGACGGACCCGCCGCCTCCCCGACCGTGGACGCTTCCACGACCGCCGGATCGGACTCCGCTCCGCGCTCGGCGACGACCGCAGGCTGCGCGAGGACAGTGGGCTCCCCGGCACTTATAGGTTCTGCGACGACATCCGCGGGTTCTGCCACGGCGGCGGACACCGTCTCCGATTCCGCTACGCGGTCCGCCATCACCGCCGGCGCGGCGGCGAATACGGTCTCTGCCCTGGCTGCAGGCTCGGCCGCCAACGCACGCGCCCCCCCGTCAACCGGGTCTACCCTGGGCGTCGGGGCGGCTCTCGGCGGGACTTCCGGCCTCGTCTCGGGCCGAACCTGCCGCGGCGGGGCACTTTGACGTCCGGGCTCTTCATCGACCTCGGACTCGAAGTCCACCGCCGTCGGTTCGCGGATGATCTCGCGCACGCGCTCGATGTCCCGGGCCAGCGGCCGCTCGTCGCGGTAGTGCGGAATCCGCCCACGCAGCGCGCGATACACGATGTCGGTGTTGGGGGCGCGCGCCAATTGACCGGGCTGCAGGTCATACGCCTGGATCGCCGCCAACAATTCGATGCTCAAGATGAATTCGGCGTTGTCCAAAATCTTCAGCAGCTTGAGCGCAGCAGGGGTCGCGTGACACAAGTGATCTTCCTGCAGACCGGACGTGACACCACCATCCAAACTCGCCGGCGCCGCCAGGCGTCGATTGTCGGCGACCAATGATGCCGCCGTGTACTGCGCAATCATGAAACCGGACCCCGCTCCGCTGTCCGACGCGAGAAACGCCGGCAATCCGCTGACCAACGGATTCACCAATCGATCGAGGCGCCGTTCGGACATCGCCGCAAGTTCGGCAATCGCGACGCCCAATGCGTCCGCACTCAGGCCAATGGCAGCGCCGACGGCATTGGCCTGCGAGAGCGAGCGTGGCTCATCCTCGGTTCCGACGACCACCGGATTGTCGGTGATGGCGCGAAGTTCCGTATCCACCACCGCGGCGGTCATCGCGAACACCTCACGCGCCGCGCCGTGCACGTGGGGGATCGCCCGCAGGCTCAGGGCATCCTGGGTGCGCCGCCCGGCGCTCGCCGCGAGGATCCCGCTGCCGTCGAGCAGCGCCTGCAATCGTTCGCCGATTTCCGACACCGCCGGCGACGCGCGCAGCCTTAAGGACTCGGCATCGAAGGCGCTCGACTGTCCGCGCAGATTCTCGAACGACATCGCCGCGATCACATCCGCCCAGTTCAACAGCCGTTCGGCGCGCAGCAGCGCGAGCGCCGTGAGGCCGGTGACGCAGGGCGTGCCGTTCACCAGGCTCAAGCCTTCTTTGGCCTCCAGGACCAGTCCCTCGATGTCCGCCGCCTTCAGCACTTCGCGAGTCGACCGGCGCTCGGTTCCGCGCTGCACGTAACCCTCGCCGATCACCGCCAGCGCCACGTGCGCCATGTGCGACAGATAGCCGACGGATCCCGCGGCCGGCACTTCCGGTATCCAATCGTTTCGCAGATGGCCCATCAGCCGATCCACCACGTCCAGCCGCACGCCCGAATAGCCATGGGCGAAATTATTGATCGCCGCCGCCATGATGGCGCGCACCTCGCAGTAGCTGAGCGGTGCACCCACGCCCACGGCATGGCTCATGACGATGTTGCGCGACAGATGCCGCAGCTGCGACGGCTCCACGATGACGTCGCACAGGGCGCCGACGCCGGTATTCACGCCATACGCGCGAATCCCCTTGGCGACGATCGACTCCACCAGGAGCCGCGCACCACGGATGCGAGATTCCGCACGTGCAGACAGGGAAAACGGCGCGCCCTCTGCAACGGCCGCCACTTGCCGCCATGAGAGGGGCTGATCGAGAATTACGGAGGTCGACATAAAATCCTACGGTTTGCCGCGCGCTATGCGCCAGGAATCGAGATGCACGCGATTGCGCTCCAATGCCACGCCCACGTCGCGCGAGCCCCGGACCGCTCCAGGCTTGCTCAACGTCAGGCTCACCCACTCGACGTCGAACTCCTCGAGAATCAGCATCGCAATGTGCTCGGCCAATGTTTCCACCAGATGAAAGGAAGACGCCTCGACGAAGGCCAGCACGCGCTTCGCCACGCCTCGATAGTTCAGCGTGTGCTCGATCGAATCGGTGAGCGCGGCCTTGCGGATGTCACCGGACATCTCGATGTCGATGACCACCGTCTGCCTGACCTGCCGCTCCCACTCGTAGATGCCGATGATGGCCTCCGTCTTGAGAGCATGTATGAAAATTTTGTCCATCTAAACGTCTAAACCCCTGTTAATTCGTTGTCTGTCAGCGGCCAGCGCGCACGCGCGCCCAGTCCCAAACCCGGCGCGGCCGCATCACCCCCCGCGGCCAACCGCAGACAGCCCGCGAGGGCAATCATCGCGCCGTTGTCGGTGCAAAATTCCGTCCGCGGGAAGTACAGCGCCGCACCGCTCTCGGCCGCGATGGCGCCCAGGCGCTCGCGCAGTTTCCGATTGGCTCCGACGCCCCCCGCGACCACCAGACGCCGATGCCCGGTAGCCCGCAGTGCACGCCGTGATTTCTCCGCGAGAGTGTCGACCACCGCCTCCTGGAAGCCGCGCGCGACGTCGGCGCGGAGTTCGTCGTCCAAAACGCGGCCCCGCAAGGCTACTAGGGCTGCCGTCTTCAAGCCACTGAAACTGAATTCCAGTCCCGGCCGGTCCAACATCGGTCGCGGGAACACGAAACGCCCCGCATGGCCGCTTTCCGCCAAACGTGCGAGCGCGGCACCGCCCGGATACGGCAGCCCCAGCATTTTGGCGGTCTTGTCGAACGCCTCGCCCGCCGCATCGTCGAGCGTTCCGCCCAGGATGCGGTACTGGCCCAACCCCTGCACATCGACCAGCTGCGTGTGGCCGCCGGACACCAGCAGCGCCAGAAACGGGAAGTCTGGCGCAGGGTCTTCGAGCAACGGCGCCAACAGGTGCCCCTCTAAATGGTGCACGGCAATAGCCGGCCGATCCCAGGCATAGGCCAAACTGCGCGCGAAGCCTGCCCCCGTCAGGAGCGCCCCGATCAGTCCCGGCCCCGCCGTATAAGCCACTGCATCGATGGACTCCCGATCGGATCTGGCATCCGCCAAGGCTTCGCGGACCAGGGGCAACAGCCGCTTCACGTGGTCCCGGGAGGCCAGTTCCGGCACCACGCCGCCGTACGCCTGGTGCATGGCGATTTGGCTGTAAAGGCGGTGCGACAGCAGTCCGCGCGCCTGGTCATAGACCGCCACGGCCGTTTCATCGCAAGACGTCTCGATACCGATTACCCGCATAAAGTCAGCCTCAACAGTCGATTAAATGGCGCCCGCTGAAGACGGCGCACCACAAACTTTGCCTTTTGCGAAGGCGCCCATTAGAATGCGCCCCCCTGTCGCCGATTGCCGGCGGCACTTTGCCATAAGAATTTGAGGTTTGAATGCCCAGCGTTCGTGTTCGAGAGAACGAATATTTCGATGCCGCCCTACGCCGCTTCAAGCGTGCCTGCGAGAAGGCGGGCGTACTCACCGAGCTTCGACGCCGGGAATTCTACGAGAAGCCGACCCAGGAGCGGAAGCGCAAGAAGGCCGCGGCGGTCAAGCGCCACCTCAAAAAGCTGTCACGCGAGAACATGCGCGGCGCCGGCGGAGCGCCTTCGAGCGCACCCGCGGCCGCTCCGTCTCGTCCATATTGATCGCCGGACCCTGATGTCGCTCAAAGAGCGAATTACCGACGACATGAAGGCGGCGATGCGCTCCGGAGAAAAGGAGCGCCTCGGCGTAATTCGCATGGTCACGTCGGCCATCAAGCAGCGTGAAGTCGACGAGCGGATCACGCTCGACGATGCGCAAGTCTTCTCGGTGCTCGAGAAGATGATCAAGCAGCGCAAGGAATCCATCGTCCAGTTCGCGGCCGGTAATCGGCCCGATCTGGTCGAGAAGGAAAATGCCGAAGTTGCCCTGCTGCAGTCCTACCTGCCGTCGCAGCTGAGCGAAACCGAACTCGATGCCCTGATCGGCGAGGCGATCACGTCGACCGGCGCCGCCAGCATCAAGGACATGGGCAAGGTCATGGCCATCATCAAGGGCAAGGCCCAAGGCCGGGCCGACTTAGGCAAGGTCGGCACGAAGATCAAAGCCAAGCTCGGCGGTTGATCGCAACCGGTCCATGGCCGGCCGCATTCCTCAAGCGTTTCTCGACGACATCGTTGCCCGCGCCGATATCGTCGAGGTCATCGGCGCCCGCGTCCCGCTCAAGAAGTCGGGACGCGAATTCAAGGCCAACTGTCCGTTCCATAACGAGAAATCCCCTTCCTTCTGGGTAAGCCCGGACAAGCAGTTCTATCATTGCTTCGGCTGCGGCGCGCACGGCACGGTCATCGGCTTTCTCATGCAATACGAGAAAATGGATTTCATGGATGCGGTCGCCGATCTGGCGCAGCGCGCCGGGCTCGAATTGCCGCGCGAGGCCCAAGGCTCGCGGGACCCGGGCAGCGTCGATCTGCACGAGGTGACGTCGAAGGCATCGCGCTTCTTCGAGCAGAATCTGGCCGACAACGCGCGCGCGCGCGCCTATCTGGATGGGCGGGGAATCGACGGCAAAACCAGCGCGGCCTTTGCCCTGGGGTACGCCCCGGACGCCTGGGACGCGCTGCTGACGCGCTTCGGCGACCACGAGGACGATCGGCGCCGGCTGTTCCAGGTGGGCCTCATCATCGAGCGCGACACGCGCGGCGGCGAACGCGCGGCCGGATTCTACGATCGGTTTCGCGACCGGCTCATGTTTCCGATTCGCGATTCGCGCGGCCGGGTGATCGGTTTCGGTGGCCGCGTGCTCGACAAGGGTGAGCCGAAGTACTTGAATTCGCCGGAAACACCGCTGTTTCACAAGGGTCGTGAACTCTACGGATTGTATGAGGCGCGGCAGGCGCACAACGACTTCAAGCGCCTCATGGTGGTCGAGGGGTACATGGACGTGGTGCGCCTGCACCAGGCGGGCATCACCTATGCAGTGGCGACGCTGGGAACGGCAACCACCCAGGAGCATCTGAACAAGATTTTCCGGATGACCAGCGAACTCGTCTTCTGTTTCGACGGCGACAACGCCGGCCGCAAGGCGGCGTGGCGCGCCCTGGAAAATGCGCTGCCGCTGGCCCGCGACGGCCGCGAACTGAAATTCATGTTCCTGCCGGACGGCCATGACCCGGACACGCTGGTCGCCGAAGAAGGCCGGGAGGCGTTCGAGGCCCGCCTGAAAGGCGCGCTGCCCTTGTCGGAGTACATGATCCAGCAACTGACGGCCGATCTCACGCTCGAGCATGAAGAGGGCCGCGCCAAGCTCAAGGCGCTCGCCGCGCCCCTGTTCGCGCGCATGCCGGATGGGATCTATCGCGAGCTATTGGCCGACCGGCTCGCCGCCACCATCCGCATGCCGGCGGCCAAATTGAAGGAATACCTGTTCGCCGGGGACCCCAAACGACCGGCCGCGGAACCCGAAGCACCCCGGCGTGGTCAAATATCGTCATCCCGCAACAGCGCGGGGCGCGGAAACCTGCTCAGCCAGGCGATCATGCTGGTATTGCACCATCCTGTGGCGGCGCGGTCCGTCACGCACATCGACGCCTTGGCCAGTATCGATCGACCCGGGGTCAGCGTCCTCCGCGAGTTGTTGGAGCAAGCCGCGGATATGGCGAATCCGAGCACCGGCATGCTGCTCGAGCGTTGGCGCGAGCGACCGGAATATGGCCGCTTGAGCGAATTGGCGATCGCGGCGCCGATGATGGCCGAACCTGCGGGAATGGCTAAAGAGTTGCAAATGGCGGTCGAGAAACTGATAGAGGAATACGGGCCCGGTCGCCGGATGGACGAATTGCTGCGAAAAGCTGACGATATGGGCTTGAATTACGACGAAAAGGCGGAATTAAGCCTGCTTCTCAAGGCGAAAGGGCGCCCGCGGCCGCCCACATGATAATTCAACCATTTTGTGGCTACGAACTGACCACAAACGTATACTTGCCGGCTGAGTATTAAATCTCCAGACTTCACCGAGGCGTCCACCTTGATCAAAAAAGCCCCCACAGGCACCGGCAATCAGATTGCGGATGAGCGTCAGTCGCAACTCAAATTATTGATTTCGCGCGGCAAGGAGCAGGGCTACCTCACCTACGCTGAAGTCAACGATCACTTGCCCAGCGAGATCGTCGATCCTGAACAGATCGAAGACATCGTCAACATGATCAACGACATGGGTATTCCGGTCTATGAGAAGGCGCCGGACGCCGAGGCATTGTTGCTGACCGATGCGACCGCCGCTCCCGACGAAGAAGCGGTTGAGGAAGCCACCGCCGCGCTCGCGAATCTCGACGCGGAATTCGGCCGCACCACCGATCCCGTCCGCATGTACATGCGCGAGATGGGCACCGTGGAGTTGCTGACCCGCGAGGGCGAAATCCGCATCGCGAAGCGCATCGAGGAAGGTCTCGAAGCCGTCAAGATCGCGCTCGGCAGCTACCCGGGCACCTACGATTACCTGTTGCGGGCCTACGAGAACGTCAAGGCGGGCCAGATGCGGCTCGTCGACGTGATCGTCGGTTTCGTCGATCCCAATGCGCCGGATGAAATCGCGCAGCCCCAGAATCCGAAGATGATGGCCCTCGAGCGTGAAGAAGCCGACAACGAGGAAGAGGCCGACGGCGACGAGGAAGAAGAAGTCATCGACACGGGCCCGGATCCCGAGGAGGCGGCCAGGCGCTTCGCCTCGATCGCGAAATCGCATCACGGTTTCCTGGGCTCGCTCGACAAGGTCGGTGCGAAGGACCCCAAGACGCTGAAGATCCGCAAGAAGATCTGCGGTGAGCTGATGGAGCTCAAGCTCTCGCCCAAGATGTTCGATCAACTGATCGACAACCTGCGCCAGCACGTCACCGAAGTGCGCCTGCTCGAGAAAGAGATCATGTTCCTGTGCATCAAGCAGGCCGGCATGCCGCGCAAGGATTTCATCTCGACGTTCCCGAAGAACGAGACCAGCACCAAGTGGCTCGACAAGCACATTAAGGCGAAAAAACGCTATTCCGCCCCATTGGCCAAGTTCAAGGACGAGATCGAGCGCCGTCAGAACAAGCTCCTCGATCTCGAAGGCTTGTTCCATGTGCTCATCAGCGAGATCAAGGAGATCAATCGCGAGGTCTCGATCGGCGAGGCCAAGGCACGGCGCGCCAAGAAGGAAATGGTCGAGGCCAACCTGCGCCTCGTGATCTCGATCGCGAAGAAGTACACGAATCGCGGGCTGCAGTTCCTGGATCTGATCCAGGAAGGCAACATCGGNNACAAGTTCGAATACCGCCGCGGTTACAAGTTCTCGACGTATGCGACCTGGTGGATCCGTCAGGCCATCACCCGCTCGATCGCCGACCAAGCACGCACCATCCGCATCCCCGTGCACATGATCGAAACGATCAACAAGCTGAACCGCATCTCGCGGCAGATGCTGCAGGAGATGGGACGCGAGCCCACGCCGGAAGAGCTGGCCGTGCGCATGGAAATGCCCGAAGACAAGGTGCGCAAGGTGCTCAAGATCGCCAAGGAGCCCATCTCGATGGAAACTCCGATCGGCGACGATGAGGATTCGCATCTGGGCGATTTCATCGAGGACACCTCCGTGTCCTCGCCGATCGACTCGGCCACCACCGAATCGTTGCGTGAGACCACACACTCGGTGCTCGCGCAGCTCACGCCGCGCGAGGCAAAGGTGCTGCGCATGCGGTTCGGCATCGGCATGAACACCGACCACACGCTCGAAGAGGTCGGCAAGCAGTTCGATGTCACGCGCGAGCGCATCCGCCAGATAGAGGCCAAAGCCTTGCGCAAGCTGCGTCATCCCAGCCGCAGCGAACAGCTGCGCAGCTTCTTGATGGACGATTGATACCCGCCCTCGAGCTCGCTGAAAGAGCCAAGAGCCCCGCCGGCCGCATGGACCCGCGGGGCTTTTTTATTACCCCACCACCACATCCATCGTCAAATACCGCTCGCTGGTGAGCGAATTCGCGACCAGGCAGGTGGACTCCGCCTTCTCCAACAACTTCTTCGCGCGCTCGACGTCGACGCCCGCCGGCACCGTCAATCTGGCATGGGTGTCGAAGCGAGTGAACCGCATCTTTCCGTCGACGCGATCCAACGTCCCCTGCGTGCGCGCGTCCAGATTGGTCCACGCGAATTTCGATGCCGTCGCGATGGCGCGAAAATTCAGCACGAAACAATCGGCGACGGACGCCGTGAACAATCCCTCCGGCGACCACTGATTGCCCGGCCCGTCGAACTCCTTCGGTGGCGCCGATTCGATCACCCGCATGCCCTCGGCAGCGAGCGGCACGTCTCCAACCGGGCGAACGACGGCATTGACGATGTAGCGATGAGGAAACGGATGCATGGCGAACTCCACGAGACGTAAATCAATAAAGGGCCGGAATCAATCGCTTGGTGCGACGCATGTACCCGCGGTAGGCGTCGCCGAGGGCCCGCGTGAGCGCCGCTTCCTCGACCCGGATCCGCCACGAAAAGGCCGGCACGACAGGAACGACCAGCACCGCCAACGATCCCCAATTGCCCAGACAGAGCCCGAGTCCGACGAACGCCATTAGACCACCGGTGTATGACGGATGGCGGATATATCGATAAGGCCCGGTGTCGATGAGCCGATGATCAGTCGCAATCGCCACATTCACGGTAAAGAAACGGCCGAGATAGAGGATCGCGTACCAGCGAAGGACCAGCCCGGCGACGAAGAGTGCGGCGCCCGTCTCGATGAACGGCGCGGGGCGACCCACGTTCAGCGACGGTGCATTCGCGGGGAGCATGAACGCGATGAACACGCTCGCGCCGATGACGCACCACAACAGGCGCAGCGACCCGGCGTCGGCAGACCGTGTCTCGCCGGACTTGGCGCGTTTGAACAGCGCCAGACCCATCTCGGACAGCCCCATCAGCAATCCCAACCAGGCCGCGACCGGCATCGTATTCATCCGCCCGGCGCGTGGGGCGCCGGTCCGTAGAGGTTCAGTTCGGGGCCGCCTTCGACCAGCGTCACCCGCCGCTCCAACTGCAGGCCGATCTTTCCGATGACCGCCATCGACCCTTGATTCTCGAGGGCGGTGATGGCCACGATGCGGCCAAGCCCCAATACGTGCCGCCCATGCTCCATCACGGCCGCCGCGGCCTCCGACGCGTAGCCCTTCGACCAATGAAGCGTCAAGAATGCAAAGCCGACATCCACGTCCGGCAGCGTCGCGCGTTTGACCAAGCCGCAGATTCCGATAGGCGTACCGTCCAGCAAACTGGCGAGATACAGCCCGAAGCCGTAACGACGATAGCTGTCGATCGGGCCCTTCAAGATGTACTCGCGCGCGTCGGCGGGCGAGCGCACCCCTTTGTCACCGATGAAGCGCAGGAAGCCCTCTTCGTTCAACAGTTCCAGGATGAATGGCGCGTCGGACGTGGCGAACTCACGCAACTTCAGCCGTGGCGTCGAGATGATCGTCATGAGCGAGATTCCAGGCGCCGACGCGCGTGGTGGTGTTCGGAAACCCAGAAACGCTCGTATCCCAGCGAGTCGCAGTCCTGCGCCAGCGCGATCGAGTCGCGGATCGCGACATCCTGGCTGCTGCCGTCCGATGCCGGCGATTGATCGAGAACGGACCACTTCATGACTCAGCCGGCAATGGGCGCATCGGGTTCCCTTGCGGCCAGCATGTCCGCGATGTCGCGCGACTGCGGATCACCGGTCGCCCTCAATCCGTCAACGACTCCACGGCGATCGGCAGCGGCACGGTTCTGGCTCACCTTCCACTTGCCACTCAAACGCGTGATCGTCAATTCGAAGCCCACGATGGCTGCCAGCATGCCGCTCACGTAGGACGGCGGCGCATCATCGACCTTCCACGGCGTGGAACGCCGAGATTCTTGCACGTCGGTCAGTTCCGTCACCAGCGCCAACAACCACGCGGCATCGTGGATGAACCGGAGCGTGCCGTGGGCGTGCACGACCGCATAATCCCAGGTCGGCACGACCTTGCCCGACTCCTGTTTCGACGGGTACAGCGACGGCGAGATATAGACCTGAGGACCTTGAAATACGCAAAGCACCTCACGGCCCGGATCGTGAACCCGCCACAGGGGATTGGCCCGCGCGATATGCCCGCGCAAGCTACCGAATGGAGCCGGGGTGGCCAATGTCTGCAGCGGAACGTGGTCGGCCACGAGCTCGGGCACATCCGGCACGGAACCGTTCACCGTGACGAGTGTCGCCAACGGGTTGGCCCGCATCAACGCGTGCAGAACATCGATCCGGGCTTCTTGAAAAGACGAAGGCAAATACAACGAGAAATCCTTCGATTGCCGCGTGGATGGCCGCCAGATTACTGGCTGGGCAACGCCGACGCCAACTCTGCATTACAAAGTGCCGGGCGGACCTGCTGCTGATATTATGCCCGTCCGCGCACCGCGGCATCATTCATCGCAAAGAGATCACCGTATCGTGGCGTTCCGGATCAAGACCTTCAGAGTTGGATTGGCAGTCGTCGTACTCGCGGCATCCGCCACCCACGGTGCCCTGGCTGACGGGGTAAGCGCCTACATTCCGCTCAACCTCGAGCCGGAAATGGAGCGACAGATCGAGCGCGTGCTGATTCTCGCCGACGAACCCATATTGAAACGGCCGTTCGCCGTGGCGCTGGTGCAGTTGGCGCTGCCCAAGGCCTGCGAGCGTGACAAGGCGCTGTGCATGAAGGTCAAGAGGTACCTGGAGCGGTATTCGCATGACTACGGCGTGACCCACGCCAGCGCCACCGGATCGCTCACGCACGGAGCCGATGTCACCACGCCAAACGCGCGTGGCATGCCGTCGGACAGCAAGTACGAGATTTCCGCCCAGGCATTCGTCCAGCCGAACGACTACTTTCTGGCGAGCGCCGGTGTGATCGCGTACAAGGGCCGCGCCATGCCGACGGGGACCGTGCTGAGTTTCGGCTTCAACTGGGCTCAGATCGATGTCGGCTACCGCGATCATTGGTTCTCGCCCGCCACCGACAGCACCATGATGATCGGCACCGAGGCGCCGACGATGCCCTCCGTGACGCTGTCGAATTACGAACCGCTGACCCGGCTTGGCTTTCAATACGAATTCTTCCTCGCCCGCATGGCGAGTTCCGATCACATTCTCGGCCAAGGCCAGGGCACCACCGAGGAAGGCCGCGGCAACCCCAAGCTGTTCGGGGCGCAGTTCTCGATCGAGCCCTTCAGCGGTTGGTCGCTGGGCCTCAATCGGCAATTGCAGTACGGCGGCGCGGGACTGCCGGATTCGGCCAGCTTCCTGGCACGCGACTTCTTCAAGCCGGGCGGCCAATCGCAAACCCAGGGCAATCAAGAAGCCTCGTATGTCAGCCGGTTCATCTTTCCCGGCAAGACGCCCTTCGCGTTCTACGTGCAATACGCAGGAGAAAACACGCTCAACGGCGGCAGCTACCTGCTGGGTGAGTCCTCGCTCACCGCCGGCATCGACTTTCCCAAGCTGTGGAACTACTTCGATCTGACCTACGAGACGGCCGAGTGGCAGAACTCCTGGTACACCAACAGCGTGTTTTTGGATGGCATGACCGACAACCATTTCGTGCTCGGGCAATGGGGAGCCGATCAACGCATTTTCAACGACGGCGTGGGCGCCCGCAGTCAGATGCTGCGCATCGGCTGGGAGCCGCCGTTCGGCGGTTATCTGGAAGAACGGGTGCGCACCTTGGTCAATCAAAACTACGGCCTGTATCCGTACAGACACTATCTCGACGTCACGGTGCGCTATTCGCGCCCCTGGAATGAGGTCACCGTCGGCGGCGAAGCCGTGGTCGGGCGCGACGTCTACGGCGAATCCTTCTCGCGGCTCTCGGCATTCGTGCGTTACGGCGGCCCGCAACACGCCCGCGAGGACTCGAGCGATGACGATACGCCCACCGACAACGGCGACACCTACGGCACCGAGTTGTTCGTCGATGCCGGCGCGAACGCCAATCAAGTGCGCACCGACCTGGAGAAGGGCATCCCCATCACCACCTCCAAGGTGAATTTCGGTCCCCACTTCGCCGTGGGCGCGCGGCGCGCGGTGTCCGACAACAACGATCTGGGAGTTCGGGTCGAGGTGGATCAGGTCGATGGCCACAACCTGATCGGCGTGCGCCCCGTCGACTACCGGTACCGCTTCGGCGACACGTTCGCACTCAGCTTGTTTGCCGGCGTCAATCGCTACGACCTCGCAACCCCGGCCTACTCGCTCTATGGCGGACTCGGCGGACAATGGCGGAACGTTCTGCCCAAGTGGGACTTAGGGCTCGACTTCCGCTACGCGCAGAACATCGCGAGGAATCATGTCCTCGCCACCGATGTGCAGGGCGTCAGGCCGGACAGTTTTTACAAGATCGAGAGCCTGATCGGATACATCTCGCGGCACTTTTGAGCCACGAGTACCGCAGCGCAGGGATTCCCGTACGCCGCGTAGTCCATTGCGCGTTGTGCAGTAGGACTCGAGGATAGTGCCGATCGGCCTCATGTCCTATGTTTGCGGGTTGGCCCCTATGAAACCATCCGCCTATGGAACACCGATGGGGCGAGAGAGTAAGGGTGGATTTGCCGGTTCGCATAACGGCTCATCCGTTCACCGTGAGACACGGCCGACTGACGAATCTGAGCGTCAGCGGCGCGATGATAAAAGCCGATTTCGAGCTGCGCGTGCTGTCGCGCATCCAGATAGTGATCGAGATGCCGCACAAGACGCGTTGTGAAGCGCCGAACATTGCGGCCTACGTCACGCGCAGCACCAAAGGCGGCGTCGGCATCGAATGGTGCGAGTTCTCCCCAGGGATGGTCGGCGAATTATTGGCAGGCTTGGCCGCACGTCCTTATGTGCGGCTGCGCAAGCCCGAGAACGCGCCGACCGTCGCGATCGCCCGTCTCTCGATGCCTCTCTTGAAGCATGGCACCTGAGCGACACTGAGCCTGAGCCTGAGCGACGGACTCGTCGCCCCGACCACGACTGACTGAGAGGCCGGCGCAGCGCGCGGCTCACTGACCCCGCGCGGGTCACCACCGCGCGGCGGATGGATGGATTGGTGGGCCCGCTCGGACTCGAACTAACGCGATTTCGCCTGGTTTCCCTAGTGATTGGCCGCTCGTCTTAGCCGCTCGTACCCCAAAGGCGTACCCCACGCTTGATCAGTCTTCGCCGAAACCTCGGCCTCGCCTCCGGAAAGGAAAATTCGCCCCAAAAGATTTAAAGCAAAGCTTCCATTGCTATCCCCCAACGACCCAACGACGGCCAACCCGAACCCCGCTTTCAACCTCGGGTGGGCGCCCGCCCGAAGTGAGCCGGTTCCGCTTCGTCAAGTTTGCCCCTTTTTTATACTGTGAAGATTGTGCGGTTTGCCTCAAACGGCCCGACCCCCAAGGTTGGCCTGCTCAAGGCGTCTCCGTGTTAACTGACCGCGGTTTCCGTGGCAACGACCTTGCCGACATGCCGTCGGCTGCAATCGCAGCCGACGTATAGAGGTGTGCAAACCTGGCGTCGCGCAAGTGTGTGCCGCCCGACTATGCTATGGCTCAAGACTATGCGCGCTTACGCTCTGGGTGGTTAGTCAGCTCTTCCAAATCTTGTTTTGCCTTCTTTTGCTCTTGCAGCTCGCGCACTATCACACCTAATTCGGCGCGCACAAATCGCGCCAAAACGTCTCGAATCAAGGGCTGATAGCCAATGCCCCTATATTCAGCGATTGACTTCATGTCCTTAATGGTAGCTTTCTGGAGGCGAATGGAAATCATCTGGAGTTCCAGGGCGGCGTCAATCTCTTCGCGAAATTCGGCTGATGCGCGCTCGGCAAATTTCTCGTCGCGCCCTAATTCGCCCGTGACCCACGGGTCCGCAGACGCATTCGTCTCTACCGTGTTACTCATGTCTGTTGCTCCTAACTTCAGTTTCAATCTACATCCCCAGTCGTTTATAAAGCTCAATATCCGCCGTGTCCGGCGGAAAAGCCGTTTTTATATCGACGCGTGTTTCCGACCCCGATTCAGTTTTAATCTTCCTGGCGATAAAGACCACTTTCAAAAGTCGTCGCTTATTGGTTTCTGCCACGAACCAATGGGATGGTGGGTCTGTAAGGTGCTCAGGGCGCTTCTCCATGACATACTCACCTTCCAAGTTTTCGAAGCACTGTCGCACCTCATCTTCCGAAACTCCGTGTTTTTCGGCGAGCTTCTTCTTTACGTCGTCTGAGAATCGAAGCGCCATCCGTGTTCACCTTTGCGAGCTAGTGTATATACCAGAGCAATATGATGCCAAGCACGCATTTCACAAGTCTTCGTAGGAATTGATACCACCGCACGCGAGTTGCGCCGCGTCAAAACCCATATGTAGACGGAATCGGCCTGAATTGTCGTTTTGGGTCAATCGGTTGTGTCACCGCGCGAGTCTCGCCCCGCCTTGGTGCATTGAATTTAATCTATTCCCTATTGTCCACGGCATGAACACCACGGCGTGCGGAGGCAAGCGCCCCCGCCGCTGGCAACGCCGCATCACCCTCTGCTTGCTCTCCCCCGCCACCGCCTCGGCGCAGCCTTGGGACCCCGAGGCGCATCCGCGCGCCTGGCCCGGAATGCCCGCGACGCGACCAAATCTGCCTTTGTAGACCTACTCCGGGGCCTCATCAGGGCGCGACTTAATGGTCCCGTCGCGAATCGCCCTATCGATACCCTGACTGATTAGTCGCTCAGCCGCCTCTTCGGCAGATCGACCGAAGAACCCGGTTTTCACTAAGTCCTCCAAATATCGCTCGATCTTCTCGTTGCCCGAATATTTGAGCCGACGGGTGGGGAGCATCTTCGGCTTGCGACTCATTGATCTAAATAGGCCCTTTATTGGGCCTCGATAGGCCACATATGGTATTTTGCACCATGCGGTGGCGGTAGGAACAGGACTTGCGTACAGTTCACAGCCCGCTCCAACTTTCTCGCGTACAAACCCGGAGGTAGAAGCGTGTACAAAACAACGAAAGGACTAGCGATGGTCTCCGCAGATTTCCTTCGAACCGTCGAGGTAGGCGAAGTGGTGGTGTGTCATGTGCTCGAAGGCGTGCGCGAACCCCAGCCGGACTTCGAAGCGATGAGGCGGATGATCAGCGAGCCCGTACAGCAATCTGGTGACAACGCCGACTGACAAGTTTCCGAGAGGCGTGGCGCTTCCCTCCCAGTCGCCGCTCTTTTGGGTCTCACAAAAAGATCGCTACCTTCGCCAGCTCCTAATAAAAGATATTCAGGAACGGACGACGCGGCGGCTCATCGTCTATTTTGCCAACCGATACGAAAATGCCCAGATAGACCAGCGCGATATCGCCCTGATGTCTGAGCTGTGCAAAGACACCGCAGGGCAACCGGCCGACTTGATGCTGGAGACGACGGGCGGGTTTACCGATGCCACGGAGGGGCTTGTCTCCTTAATCCAGACGGTTGTTCCTGACCTTCGGGTGATAGTTGTCAGCGCGGCGAAGAGTAACGGAACGCTGCTCGGTCTCGCTGCAAAGTCTATCGTCATGGGGGCGACATCGGAGCTGGGTCCGATCGAGCCCCATCTGAACGGAATCCCGTCCACGGTTTTAGATACGCCCGAAATTGCGAAGCAGAACTTCCCTCTGCACAAGGCTGGAGTGTTTGCTCTCCAGCAGACAAAAGGGCTGGCTGAGCGCCTGCTTACTAACGGGATGATGAAAGGAAAGCCGGCGGCGGAAATTGCGGAGACCATTAAAAAACTGTCCAGCCGCGATCATTTCTTCTCTCATGGGTCGGTGATCAACCATCGTGAAGCCACACAGCTCGGTCTGTCTGTCGAATACCTCCCTCCTGAAGACGAGACCTGGCAAAAGCTCTGGCTTCTGTACTGCATGTATGATCACGACTGCCGGCGCGACAAATACCTCAAGGTCTTTGAGGGACCGACGATCAGCACAAGCATAGCCGCTCCACGACCTGCAATTCCGCCGGGTTCCTAGCACCAACTAATTTAATTTAGACCTCTGCTCGGCCGGTCTCGACAGTATTCGGGACCCTTACCAAACGGCTCGGCTAATTCCGATATTCTGGTACGCCAAAGGGTATCTTTGTGTGCCGCAGCGAGCAGAGGCGACCAAAGTGTTTCGCATCCACTTCGCCAACGCAAGCTCTTTTCGCGTCGCGCCCGGGCATCGCGAATCTATCTAAAGGCGTCAGTTTCTCTGATCCCCCTTGTGCAACGTCGCATCTTTGCTGGTTACTCCGCACCAGAGGAGCGCCAATGCCGATACCCCTTCTATCTGTCGCCAACTTGCCCGACGACTGGCGACGGCTACTCCGCTGGGGCCCGTGCTTCTGCGAAGTGCTTGCGGAGCCGTGCCCCTCGTGCGCCCATGCGGCGCAGCTTGAGTCGGCCGGTTTGGACTGGGCTGAGGAATACCGCCGTGCACTCGATGCCGGCGAAGCGATTCTCTTGTAGCGCCAACCGCTAGATGACCTTTTCGAAATTATATGACCTTGATGGCAAGGGCCTGCCGGGGTCCTCAGATTCCACGGTGATCACTCGCCGCTCCCCGCTGCGACCGCAGAACGCGCAGGCGTGGCTCGATGAGAATACCTCCATTTGCCAGCCCTCATCGACGTGGGCCGCGAGCGTCTTGACGAAGGCGCCATACAGATCGCTGCCGGGCGGCAGCAAGCGCTGCTCAAGGACGGAGCGGTGCATGTCCCGAACAACCGCCCACCGCGGGTAGGTCGATCGTTCTAGCGGTTCATAGGAGTTGCGGCGGGCCATTGGCGTACGTTAGCGCCGAGCGCCTGTGGAGCGCTTCTGTATAACTCGACCAGTGTTTGATACCCCCGCACCACTGTGGATGTGGGAAATTACTGCTCGGGAGAGAGCGTCGGGTCGCTATCCGCCGCTGGGCGGACAATTGTTTTTGGCTTTGTCGGTACTTGGTCGCCGCCGGTCCATTCACCGCGGAGGCGCGCCTGTCGGCGCATCCAAACGTGCGCGTCGATCATCGTGTCGATCGGCTGCCGCTTCCGTTTCTCGCGATTGGCCACGTGCGTATGGTGGCGGCGTGCGAGATCAGCTCGGCAGCCCAATATGTGGCGTGTTTCGCTAGATTGAGCAGTCGATCTTTGAGCTTTGGCATGACGACTCCTTGTCCTGCTGCATTGCGAGCATGCGCCTGCCCGACCTGATTAATCTTGAATTTAAATCAAGTTTCCGTCCGCTAGATGAACGAAGTTTGGCGCTCTCGTGACGCAGGGACCGGATAGTCTGCCCCGATGTGTGGACGATACATATCGCCGGACGAGGCCTCGATCGAGCGTGAGTTCAATCTGGTGCATACCGAATGGCAGTTCCCGCCGAGCTTCAACGTGGCACCGACGCAGCTGGTGCCGATCGTCCGCAGCGTCGAGGGCGAACGCCGCGGTACGCGCCTCCGCTGGGGCCTGATCCCCTGGTTCGCCAAGGGCGTTCCACCCAAGTATTCGACCATTAACGCCCGCCTGGAGACGGTCCAGACGGCCGCCAGTTACCGGCGGCCATGGAAGCGAGGGCAGCGTTGCTTGGTCGTCGCGTCGGCCTTCTACGAGTGGCAGGTGCAGCCGGACGGCAAGACCAAAGTACCGTTCTATATTCACGTCAACGATCAGGATACGTTCGCCTTCGCGGGCCTCTGGGACTCGTCCAAGACGGAGGCCGGCGAGTACGTGGAATCGGTCACCCATATCACCGTGCCAGCCAACAAACTGGTGGGCGAGATCCACAACACGAAGCTGCGCATGCCGGCGATCCTGGCGAGGGACGATCGGGAGGCCTGGCTGACGGGTTCGCCGGAGGAGGCTTGGAAGACGCTCAAACCCTACCCCGACGAGCACACTGTCGCGTGGCCGGTGAGCACGCGGGTGAACACCCCGAAGAACAACGACGCCACCCTCATCGAACCGGTCAGCCTGGAAGCGTAGCCTCGAATTCCTCCAGCCCGTGGCTTTCCTCGTCCCATGGCCAGGGGTCTTGGAGCATCGGTTCAAACTCCACTGACGGCGGTCGTGCCTCTCCTACAGCTTTAGTTGGAAGCGGTATTTCCGGTTCCTGGTGGTGGCCATGTAATTCGGCCTCCATAGCGGGTGCGCAGTCAGTTGTGCCGGGCCGGCGTTCGCAGCGTTCTGCATAGCCAGCCTCAGCGAAATCGGTAGTAAGCACCGCCCCAACAATGCACGTACAGATGATGTTTTTCATGATTCGAGTCTGCTGTAACGACCAGTTTCCGGCGGTAGCTTCAGGGCCCGCATGGAGCATTTGGCATCGGGATATCTCAGATCATTCGAACGATCAAATGGTCAGGGGGCGGGTGGATATCCGCGTTGCTTGGCAGAAACCGCAATTCTGGCGGAAAGCCTCGTCACACCAGCGACTTAGCGAGACCGGGATATCCACGCTTTTATCTTGCCATCCCCTCCGGTCCGCTCTTTCCCCATTTCTAATGGTTGTCGTCTGTTGTCGTTTTCTCGAGATACCCGAACTCGCGTGGAGATTTCCGTACTGTCTCCATCGGTTATTGCAGTCCGCAGCTCATCGCATTTTCTCCCTCAATCGCCTTGCGATCTGCGTTACTCGTCCGCGCGGCAAATCGCGTATTCGCGGCATGCTCTTTCGAGCCATCACTGGAGCTGCAATCGCATTCGTCGAACATTGGTTTTTGGTACCGCATTCGAGCAATTCAGCTTCCAAAAATCGCCAATGCTTTCCGAGCTTCCGAGCAGGCACGATCGAACGCTTCGCGTAGTCCCTGACTGTCTTCTCACTGACGCCCAAAAGCGCAGCCGCTTGCGCGGGATTGAGGAAGCATTTTGGCGTGTCATCGCTCATATTCTTGGGGCATGGGGCCGCGACTAGACGCAGTTATTCATCGTCCTCAACCTCCCGCATTCTGTGCACCAAACTATTGATGTTTCGAATGTACTCAGCGTTTGGCCGGACGAAATAAATGCGTCCCACCTTCTTCGGCATCGGGTAGATCTTCCCGCTCCGGGCCCAGGCGCGCAGGGTGAAGATCGAAGGCGCGTGCTCGCCCCATTGCTGTTGAGCCCATACCTGAAGTGTCAATTGTAGTTCGCGCGTTTTCATTCGAGTCTCCGGATAGTTATTCGGTGGCGCGGCCGGCCGACACCCGCTGATCGATCCAAGCCTCGATCTCGCTCTCAAGCCACGCGCTTGCGTGATCCGTAATCTTTATGCGCCGAGGAAATCGCCCTTGCGTTTCCAACCGGTGAATGAGCGAGTGCTTGATGCCAGATCGTCGTTCGACCTCGGGCAACCGAAGAAAGCGCTTTGGCTTCGCGCCGGCCGTTGGAGATCGTCCGTCCGCGGCGTTGCGGCGGGATGCCTCTACAGACATACCCTCCTTTTCGGCAATCTGCTTTGCGTGCGTGCATTTTGGGGAATTATTCACGCGCGTCGGTGCTGGTCTCAGCATGACATCTCCCTGTCGGTGAGTGGCAAAAAGCCGGCGGACAACCGCCCGCCGGCTGGCGTCATCAAGCTACTAGTCTTTGCTCTGGGAAAGATCGTACATCTCTCCCTGAATCCCATCGAGGAGTTCCGCCACACCGAGGCAGCCCTCGGTCGGTTCTATTCCAAATGCCATCACTTGGCCATCGCACGCAAGCGCCAATGCTCTCGCAAGGGCGGCGGCACGACCGATACGATATTGAAAATCGTCGAGGCGATCCTTAATGCGGGCGTCGCGCAGTTCTCCGCGAGATCGCCGCTTTGGTTTCGGTTTGACCGAGACGCCCGGACGGATTGGCGTTACGTTTTCGTCAGCCATTTGGCACCTCCACATTCGCAATATGCCGCTGCTTTTGTGTCCCGCGATACCTTCGTCGAAGCACCCGTTCTCGGCGATCCGCATACTTGCCAAAGATACGCGTGTAATCACCCATGCTGTCCGCAATGGCGCAGATCTCGGTAAGAGCCGAGCAGAAGCCTTCCAGTTCCCTGTCATCTCCGCGCCGCAACACGTCCTCCAGCGCGCGCCGAACGACGTTGTTTTGCGGAGCGCCGTGCCGGTCGGCTCCCGTGACGAGGAACTCATCGCTATCGCATGCAGGCTCAAGCATTGCGACGCACGTGCGAATGCCCCGGATAAAGGACGCTTCTAGTGCTGGAGGACGGATCGGCGTCACCTTTGCATTAGCCATGGTTCGTCCCCCGACTGTTGTCCACCACGAGGCGCAGGAAGGAGGGGAGACCAGTCCCCTGGATATCGACGACCGTGGCCCGATCCAGTGCCGCCGACATCTCCCCTCGGAACCGGCCGATGATTGCCTCCAGCCGCTGCACGTCACGATCCGTAAACCGAAAAAGCGCAACGCCCTTGCCCAGGCCAAGCCATTGCTTCCTGTCGTAGTTGAGCGCTCCCAGGGCTTCCCCGATCCCTTGGATCTGTTCGCTTTTCCAGACCCGAGCGGTGACCGAGCGTGGCTTCACCTCAGTAGGATCATCGGGTTCCACGGGCGGTGGTGCCACGCCTTCCGGAAACAATTCACGGACTCCAGGGAGCTGGACGGCGGCCTCGAGAGACATCCATCGGATGAGCTTCATACGCTGAGGCATAGCCTTGGTGGGCAGACGATGCATGTTGAAGCGCCCAGCGACCTCATCGTGCAAACCACGGGAGTCGCCCGGCCGGAACTTCTTGCGAAGCTCCAACATGGAGGACGTCAGGCAGCCGGACGATAGCAAGGCTTCAAGGGTGCCGAAATAGATGATGCGTACACTGCGACCGAGATAGATTTCCGTGCTGACGCCACCGGATAACGTTCCTCGCCGAAACGCGGGACGATTGGATTTACCCATCGGCGCTCTCCTCGCAGCATTGCACCCCAGCGCTCTGGACGCGCCGCGCAGCCTCGGTCAACTCCGATCCCAGCCGAGTGACGGCGTCGAGCATGCTGTAGCCATGGGGGAACAGGTCCGCGCGATCCAGAATGAACGCGACCGCAATTCGCTCGCTGGCCGGCAACACGCTGATTGCACGCTCGTCGGCCAGCACCATACGAGCCTTGCATTTCAAAGCGTGGTCGATGCTAGTGGCCATGGGGCGCCTCCCCGGCAAGCTGCTGCCCGCGATCCTCGAGACAGGGCATTTCGAGTTGATCCGCCACATCGGCGAGTACCCGCGCGGTAGCCCCAAGTGCCCTGTGGAACTCCGGAACTCCCGCGGGCCACTCTCCGTCAAAGAGGCGTTTGCTGAGAGCGATGGCGACGCTTTCGATGATCGCGGCAGACTCCCAGAGCCTAAACCGCTGTTCATCGATTGCCGCCTCAATGTCGCGCACCTTCGGCGGCCGAGCACGTTTTGGCCGTCGGCTTTTCGAAGTGCCTGACGAACCCGCCGCACCACATGGCGGCCGGATGGGTATCACGTTGTCAGTATCAGCCACGGGACACCTCCTTCAGAGAAGGATCGTGTCTGAAGCCCCAATCATTGAGATCGTCCTCAAGCCGATCAAGAGCAGCGACGCAGGAATAGACGGCCTTCCAAGCTTTGGCGCCCAGATCGAAATCGGCCGTGTCTTGAGCATGACCCAGCGCAAAGCACGCACACGTCAGCGTGCATTTCACGGAATTGAGATCACTTTCGATGTCGTCGAATTCACGACCAGCGGAAGCCACCACGGGCGCCGCGACGGCCTTCTGTTTGCGCTTAACCATGAGTCACCACCATCCGCTCAGCAGCGGCCATCGCCTCCTCAATGCGCAGCATCGCGCTGTGGATGGAATCACCGAGCGTGTTTTTGCACAACGTTTCGATGTGCTCATCACGGCAGCCGCCGATCGTCGTCATGGCGTAAATCAAGTCGAGCGTCGCGTGGGCTTGGTTCAGCCGATCGTGAATGACGTTGACGGGCAGATCGTTGAAATCGACTTGATCGGCCGCCGGTGCTGGCGTCTTGGGAACGCCCAACTGATTGCGCTTACTCATCGGACACCTCCGGATCGATTCCCGTTTGGGCGAGGTCTACCGGCTCGATCAAAGCAGCGACCTTGTCGAGCATCGTGGCCACGAGCCGCAGCGTGGTTTCCGTGCAGTGCTCATCTGCCGGCATTTCGGATACAGCAGCCGCAGCTGCGACCGCCGCGATTGAGTGGGCTTCGAAGACCAAGCCGCGTGCTCGCTCTATACGCTCCAGTATCTTTGGAGATAGCGAACCTGGCTGCCGTCCATTGATCGGTGTAACTTTCGCGATACTCATGAGTGCACCTCCGTATGCAGGATCGAAGACAATACCTTCGCCGCCATCGCGAGGCCGCACATTGTCCCGTGGTGATCTTCGAATTTAGCGCCGTCCACGATTGCGCTATCGATGGCCACACACACGCCATGCAGGCCGCTGATGAGGTCGTGGGCGGTAAAGCCTTTGAACGTGTCTGGGTCGTTCAGGGACCCTAGGCGGACAGTAGAACCTCGGGTGGGAGCCCGCCCTAGGTCATCGCTTGAGGTGTGCGGTTTTTTGGCCGCCTGGGTTGGTGTGACCTCAGACATGACTCACCCCCGGAATCTGCGCCCACTTACGGATCAAGGCCGGCGACGTGACGAGGAACAGCGGTTCCTCGACGAAATAGGCCGATGTACCGCTCCAGCCCACCTCAAACAGGCGCAACTCGAGGTCCTCGCTGATACCGTCGTCAACAAGTTCTTGCGCGCTGGAGCAGTTGTAGATTCGCTCCTCGACGGTCTCCGGCAGGCGCATCTCGAGGGCCGCGACCACATTGGCGATCTTGCGGATGGCCGCGCGATGAGATGCCGCCTCGACGAACACCGTGCGCTCGCTTGCGTATGGCTCGGCGCCAACATAGGCGCGGTAGAGACGAGGATAAATGGGTTGCGTTTTGGCCGTCCGGTCTACATGTGATCCGGAGGCGCTCCTGTCGCTGCGACTAAGCATGGATCACCTCCCGCACGGGACGTGACTGCAAGGCCGTGGCGGCGTTCTTGAGCGAACGCATTGCGACGGCGAGGGTATTTCGATACACCTGGCCACTGAGGCCTTGTGTTTCGTAAGCGGCATTCAGCAGCAGCTGAGAGCGCTCGATGTGGAAAAGGGCCTGCATACTCGTGGTGCAGGAACAGCAATTCACAGTAGACTTCACGGCAGCCATGATGATCTCCAATCCAGGTCGTTATGGTTAGGCGTGGGCGGCTGCTTGTAACAACTGCCTGCGCCGCTTTTGTGGACTATCGTTTCGTTGGTTTAAGCACCTTATGCTTGATTAGCAGATCGTTAATCGCCTCGCGCTCAAGCTCCGCCCGAGGAATTCGGGTGGTTTTAGAAAGCGAGTCGAGCAACTCGAACTTTTCAGGTTCGAGATAGATCGTGCCGCGCTTAAACGTTCGATTCGGTTTGTCCACCGTCTGACAGTACATGGCCGCTCACAGCCGGTCAAGTTATGTCGCATTGCGCAGTGCAATGTAATGCGGACAGTCTGCTCCACCCCTGGTCATACGGCAGAACGTCGGGTACGCCTTGGGGTATGAGCCTGCGACACCAATCGCGCAGAACAACAATTCACGGTAGATTTACGCTAGTTGAGATTCCGTACTGAGCCACCACCGTCGTTTCGCCTGGTGCTGACGCACCCGCAATGCAACGCTGGCAGACAGCTCGCGATCGGATTACTGTCTCACCAAGCACAAGCAGCCAAGGAGGGCGCCATGGTCATGAACGAATTGCTCGACAGGTACGTCGCTGAACACGTCCCGACCCTTACGCCCCGCGTCCAGCGCGATTATGGCAGCATCATGGTCTACCTCCGCGCATCATTCGGCCAGATGCAAGCGCAGGACGTAAAGCCGGGCCACATCCGGGAATTTCTAGACGTGGAAAAGGGACGCGTCCACCGCAATCGCATGGTCATGATCCTCTCCCACATGTTCGGTAAGGCGATTACCGATTGGCGCATCGATGATGTGGTAAACCCGTGCGCCAATATCAAGCGATGGCCGACGACGCCACGCAATCGCGTTGTGACTGACGAAGAACTTCATACATTTCGATCAGACTGTCCCGTACCGGTTCAACTTGCAATGGATCTAGCGTCGCTAACCCCGTTGGGCCAAAAGGAAATCCTTGGTCTCATGTGGCAACAGGTCAATATGGCGGGTGCACGCACAGAATGGGTCATCAATCCCGACGGGAAGCGTGCCCCCATCCCGATTACTCCACACCTTGCGACGGTTCTTATTCGCGCCCGATCAATGAAGCCCGAATCCCCGCGGCAATACGTCATCCGTACCAAATATGGCGACCGTTTTACGGAGGATGGATTCAGGGCAAAGTGGCAACGCCACATGGGAAAACATGTGAAGGCCGGCCGACCGCGCTTCAATTTTCTTGATTTACAGCAGAAAGGCTCATCTGATAGCGCATCGCTCCCGCCTACTTTGACGCACAGTCCGTTGTCCGCGCGCCGGAACTCCAAGATATTCTGGGCTTCCATTATTCTTGAGGACCATATTCCCACGCCCGGAGGCATCTCGCCGGAGACTTTGGCCGATGAAGCAAGGAGCATCTACGCCGCTGGGCCAGACGGCGACTGCATCGTGGTGTACTGCTGCATCAACGAATGCGGCGCCATCTATTGGATGGGGCGCCGCATTTGGTCCATGTGGGCGCCAATCGGCCCCGCCGAATTTGTGACCTTGCTCGCAACTAATAACGTAAACCCCAAGAACCCCAAAGCGTTCGCCGAGTGGCGTAAGGCTAATCTAAATCACCGTGCAACTCGGGGGAAAGATTCGTCACTAGACGATTTTTAAACTGAGAGCGCCGTTGCGCCATTCCTTGGCTCATTGCAGAATAGTGGCCAGCCGGCCGACAGCTTTAAAAAACCACAGGGATGGTTGCCACAATGCCAGCACGTAATGGGTGTCGCTAAATGCGCGAACTGCGCTCACGAAATCATCTCTACATGGGGCGAATGACCTTGTCGGGATGCTTGAGCCTGGGTCGATGACAACAAAAAAAACCAAAAATCGGGCTATCTCAACAAGCGCTGAAGCATAAGCCGGACGATCTTTCCCCGACCGGCATCATGCGAATTTTAGGTGGAGAGGCAGAGTAATGGATGTCTTGGGTTCTGGAGATCTAGCATGGATGCAATGAAACGATGCCCGTATTGCGCCGAGGAAGTGCTTGCCGCAGCGGTTAAGTGCAAACACTGCGGCTCTGAACTGAGCGTTCAGCCGCCAGCAGCCGCGAAGAAACAGACGGTAATTCGCTGGCCCTTCAAGATTATGGGCGCGCTCATCTTGCTGCTGCTCGGTATCGCGGCAGTTTTCGCCTTTATCCAGCGAGACGACCCGCGCTATTCGGTGCCCCAGCGCGCGATCTTTGAGACGACAGCCTCCGATCTATCAAGCCGTTACGACACGAATGAAGTCGCGACGGATCAGCAGATCGGTAATGCCGTTGTCGAAGTAACGGGGACCATCAAGTCAATCGACAAAGATTTTACCGATGCCGCCATTATCGTCATGGCAACGGATGACTATCACGAGGCCATATTTGCCTTGGATGCGGCGTATAAGGCCCCTGCCGGCCAACTCTCAAGAGGCCAGAAAATAACCATTCGATGCGGGCAGATGCGCCGCGTCCTGAGTAGTCCACGCGGGGATGATTGTGTCATTGTCAAATAGCGTCAACATGGCGCGCATCGCGATTAGTTTTTGCTTGACGGTTTCCGTGTTCTTGCTCATACCCGCCTGCGATGGATCGAAAAAATCCGCGACTGCGGGCCCTTCCCCGGCCATCGATCCAGCAGCGACCGTCACCCCGCCGCCGTACCGGCTTCCCCTCAACGTGACCATTGACTCCACCGATACGAAATTCCGCATTCACAATCACAGTGATTTTGCCTGGACAAATTGCACTTTCAGCTTGAACGAGAAAAGTGGCGGCGGCGGATATTACGTACAGATCGCTACCGTGAGTGCGAAGAAATGGATAGTTCTAGAGGCCATGCAGTTCGCCAACGATGGCGGCAAGCGATTTAATCCATTCACGCATAAAGCGACGGAGTTGAATATGCAGTGCGACACTCCCGATGGGCGTGCTTCCGGAGGTTTCCAGTACGAAGACGATGCTCAGAGTGAAGATCGGTGAAACGCGATATGGATCTAGTCCGAACCCTCCCAGAAGGGGGTCGATGAATGAGGTCACTTAACACGGCGCGGATCGCGTGGTCCGCTGCGCTTATGGCTGTTGTCGGTAGCGCGCACGCTCAATACGCACCCCCTCCGCCGCCGCCCAGTGTATTCGTCATTCATGGCGTGGGACGCACTTGCGATAGCGTTAACGTGCTCGATCACGCGCTCAGCATTGAGGACGCGCGCTATTTCGCTGGCTGGACCCGGGCCGATTACGATGCGGCGGCTGAATGGGCTAGGCTTTGCGTGGTCAGGGGATATGAGCACTTCGGTCCGGCCCGCGTCGCACATCTGCGGGAATACGAGGCGAAGGCGCTCAAAACACCGGAGCAGATCGCCGCGGAACAGGCCGAGCAGCAACGCGCGGCTGATGAGCGGGCCAGAATTGCCGAGGGCTATGCAATTGAAAAGGCCCGCGCAGATGCCGCCGCTCAGGTCCAGGAGGCGCAAGACCGAGCGCGCGAAGCGGAGGCGAGCAGGCGCCAGGCCGAGGCGAACAAACGCGAAGCGCAACGCGAGGCCCAGCGTCAGGCCCAGATCGCCGCTCGAGCGAGCGCGGCCGCGCGGTGCCGACTGTCCGACGACTACCACATATTCCAGGCTCAGCAGCGGCTACGCGCTGACATCGACAGGAAAGATCGCCTGGATATCGTCATCGCACGAGAGCGCAAGATTGAGGAAGTGTCGGGTGTCCAGAACATGACCCGCAGCTACGAACTCGGCGCGGAGTCCGTCCGCATCGATGAGGTCGTTGAAAACGATTGGAATTCCTACCGTCGTGCCGGTGGCCCATCCACGGAGAAATCGGGCCTGATTGTGCTCGATAACCCCTGCGTGGAAACCGCGTCTACTCGCGACGAGTAGCCCGCGGTGGTTGCCTTCCAATACTGCCACGCCTGAGCAGCGCTGGCGCGTCCCTCGGGCTCTACGGCCCGGAGAGCGGCCAGGCGGCCTTGCTTGGTCATGCCGTGCCAACCCAGGCGATGCCTAGCGTTGCATCGGCCTCAAGGCTGGAGCGCTCGGATAATCGCTTGGTCGCCGCCCCAATCAATACCCTATGCCGCCCGCCGGTATCAGTGAACGCTGATCGTCCATAAAGTTGACGCTCGTGCGCGGCCCGGCGGCGGACTTGGTTTGCTCGGTTGTGACCATGGTCGCAAGCCCTTGCTTGTCGATCTTGTTGTGCACGTGTACAAGCACGTGAATCGGCGCCGCTGCACGCGGGAATACATATGAGTTATCACCCTTGTCGAGGGGATTCCTGAAGAGAGGCTTCGCGAACGCATCGAAGCCGAAGGGATTCGTGGGGTCGTATTCCCAATGACCGCGTTTGCCGGTGCCGCCCTTTCCCGAGAACCCGCCAGATACCCAGCGCTGATTTGGGTGCGCCTCCTGGTCCTTTTCATTGAGGTATTTAACGGTCTCATAGATGGCGATAAAGGCGGCAGCTGCGACACCTATGCCGGCAAGAGACGCCGCGACCACCCCCAACCCTCCGGCCACGGTAGCGATTACCGGCCCGATACCGCCGAGCAAACTAACCACCCCGGCGGTCATCAGCACCGTCCCCAACACTGTCAGCGTCCCGGCGAGCGCGACCAGCCCGATCACGAGATCCTGCGTCAGGTCCGGATGTTTCTCCATCCACTGCGACACATGGTCGAGGCCGTCCGCAAATTTGATCATGTACGGGATCAGCCGGGGTAGGATCTGGAAGCCAATAATCGACAGCAGGTTTTGCCATTGCGCTGCGAGGGCCTGCTGCGCAAGCTCCGGATTCGTCTTCATCAATTTTTGGTACGTCTCGATGCTGGTGCCGCCGCCCTCGATCAGCTTCTTGTCACGCTCGAATTGCGCCTGCTTGGTGAGTATCGTGTAGATTGCCCATTGAGTGTTGGTGTTTTTCGCCATCGCCATGACGGTTTGCAAAAGAGAGAGGTTGTGCTTCTTCGCAACCGTAGTAAATGCCCCTCCATCCTTCTCGCCCCACTTGACCGGATCGGCCTGCAACAGCAGTGAGTCCTTCATCGCGCCCGGCTTCAATTGGAATTGTCCCGTCGCATTTTTGACGACATCGCTTGGCTTAATGAGCCCCGATTCTAACCACAAAGGTATTGATGCCTTGGTGATCCCGATGCCGCCGATCAACGTATTCATCATCGTGCGAAGCGCCGTCGCCGCGCTAGATCCGCTGCCGCCTTTCGTCTTCGCCTCCTGAATAAAAGTCGGGAGGTAGTCGTATACGAACTCATCGTCGAAGCCGAAAGCCTGAGTTTTTAGCTGTTTTAAAGCCATGTGGAAGTCGTTGACATTGATCGTGCCACCCATCCCCATAATGGAGCGCGACATCAGCTCAGCGTTTCGGTTTAGCGCCTCCTGAGTCATGACACCTGGTGTCCGCAGCTCAATTGCTTTGACAACATCGAAGCCCACGTTTTCCTGCTTCTTTCCGGTGAGCGCTTCCTGGATAGCAGAGATTCGCTGCACCGTGGGGAGGATCTTATAAGCCTCGTCCATGTGATCGACACCGAACACCGAACGCAGCTCTCGAATGGCCTTGAGGTTGTCCGCCGCAGTGGAGGTCAGCACGTCGCGCGAGGTCTGCCAGGCCGCGGCCGTAGAGAGGGCGATATCGCGCTGGCTCATGCCGGCTGCGTTCATCAGCGAGAGCTGGCTGGTATATTCCTTGCTCGCATCGATGGATTTTTCGAGAAAACCGAATATCGTCGAGCCGGCCTTCTCCAAGCCATAGCCAACGGCGATCATCTTGAGCGCCTTGAGTTTATCCTCAAGCTTCGTCGCTGCCAGATTGGCGCCTAGAAGATCGCGTTCGAATAGCTTGAGGCCCGCACTCGCGAGATTCGCGAGGCTTAATTTAATTGCAACGCTGTATGCGTACGACATGTGATATCTCCGATTTGATTGTCAGTCCGTGGTCTCGTCTTCGCCGCTCGTCTCGGCGCTCGTGAAAGACCAATCCTTGTTTCCCTCGAGTGCAGTACCCCATTCCTTGGCTGAGTACCGATAGCCGAGGCGCTGGCCATTGACGATCGCGTCGACCGCCGAGGCGCCCACCAGAGCCTGGATCGCGTCGATGTTTTTATCGAGTGTGGGACCCAATACGGGACGCGGCGGCATTTTCACCGTCCCAAATTCATGCCACTCCATGTTTGGGTCTGTCGAGCCAACCACGACGGCACTATCCCCCTCGAAGTTGCTGCGGAAGCTTTTCTTCAGGTCCCCCTCGCGTTCGAGGGGCGCATCCGCAGGCGCTCCAATCCGGGCCTTCTCGTCCTCGGTGCTTTCCGCAAGGGGTGCCCAGGCGGGATAGGCTCCCACCTCATCCTGGTAGTGACCAATCTGCGCCCGAGCATCCACCTTGATGAGCTTCGCCGCTGCATTCAGCGCTCGGCGGCCGTGATCGGTCTCGATCTCGACCGCAGCCGCCGCGATGTGCGCCGCCAAGTCGGCGAGACTGCTGAGTTCTATGGTCATTTTGCGTTCTCAAATTCAAGGGTCGTCCAGTTGTATGCCTTCCCCGATTCGAATTCGGAAAAGGCAATCGACCAGGCTGTGCACTTGGTATCGTCGACACTGAATGCAACGTCAAAGGGAATGCCGTTTTTCACGAGCCAAAGGCATTCCCTCATCTGTGTCGACGTTGCTATTTTTTTATGGCCGCCGTGTCGCCGTCGACGTCAGCGGTGACGAAGTTCTCTTGCACGGCCTTCATAACCGCTTTGACTCCGTCATCACCCAGTCGCTGGATGAGTGCACGCACTTGGGGCTTGCTGATTGGGGGGCTGGCGTCCTCGCCATCGATTGCTGTCACATAGATCAATGGCAGCACCATGCCGACATACGTCGAATTCTGCGCTGTTTCACCCAATGCCTCGATCAAGTCGTACTCAGCCAGCACGCCGGGCTTTTTTAGCGTAAGTTTCCGACCCTTCGCATCTGTGATAACCACTATGGCCGCCGCTTTGGCTACGGCATGTTGCGAGGGGGTGGTTTCGTTTATAGTCACGTGCATAAAATTTCACCTTGGTTTGAGAAAAATGTAATCGATCAATTCGGTCGGGAACAGCTCAATCGGCGCACGGATCACCTGGGTCCAGTACCATCGACTCGACGGCCCGCAGCGGCCACGATCGCCATTGTTCCGGCATCAGATGCCGTTCTCGTTGCGGGTCTTGCTTGTGATCTTCGGGACCGGCACCGTTCTGGTGGGGCTGACGGTTCTGGTCGTGATGGCTGTGTTTGTTTTTGGCGTTGTCTCGAAAGAACCGTTGAACATACGAAAGCCCGTCGTCCGGTTGTAGAGACTTCACGAGCCTTATCATTTTGAAAAGGCCGAGGTCCTGCATGTCGAGCGCGGTCAGGGCGTACAGGGGCATGACGAGTCTTGATGATTGTGAAAGACGGATTGCTGCGTTGTAGGCTTCGAACATAGTGATTTCCCTGGTATCAGCCGTCGACGACGGTGCCACCGGATTTGAAGTGTGCGGATTGCGCGGCCGGCGCCAACGCAGCCAGTGCGGAGCGAGTCAGCGTCCTGCTTCTACCGTGGCCATTACCCGCTCCACCACTATTGCCGGCGCCAGCTTTTTTGATGATGCTGTCGCGGCTCGGGTAGGCGTCGATGAGCGTCTCGAGCGCTTCGTCGAAATCCGCCACTTCACCGGGCCGAGTGCGCGAGTAGATTTTCTTTCCGTTCTTATCGAACGCGACGACCTTCCCATCTTCCAATTTGAAGGCATCGCCGAATTTGGCTCGGACCAGGTCAGGCGGTATTGAGAGCTTTTCCGCGACCAGTCGTGAGCGATCGAAGTTGACAGCGATCTTTTCAGACATCAGCGCGGCCTCAAGATCCCTGGTCTTCTTAACGCTGGCCGCGGCATCGAACGGCGCTTCGTTGCCATCGTCGTAGACGTATACCGGGAATCCATTGGCAATAACCGCTGTGCCGTCCTCATTCAATTTCAATTTCATCGCATCATCCTGTAGTTCAGTTGATGGGGTCGTGTTCGGGGCGTGCCAGCATTCGATCGACAGTGCTGGCGTGCACGTCCAGGGCCGCCGCGATGTCTTGAGCCGTCAGACCCTGATGGGCCAGGCACTGAGCTGCCAACGCCAGTGCGACCTCCTCTGTCGGTCTACGGCGTTTGGCGGACTCGTAACCGATCACGAGGCGTCCCGCTCCGCGATTCGAGCCGCGAGGTATGCGTTGATTTCGGACTCTATCCAGCCTACCGCCTGTCCTTGAGAAATCTTGATGGGTCTCGGAAACCAGTTTTCGCGAGCGCCGCGGTAAATGGTGTCACGAGACAGGCCGGATTTTGTTTCAACCTCAGGTAGTCTGAGAATGCGGTCAGTGTTTTTCATCGCCGAAACTCCAAAAGTTTGTTGCATGCCGTTGCGTGCAACCGCCTCAGAGGGGTGATGGAACTCTATGCCAGCTAGAGCGTCGAAATGAACCCGCAGTTGACGACGGGCGTTCGACTGCGTGTTGAGGCGCCACTCGATTAGGGTTTCAAATAGCTCCAGTAACCGCGCCACCGCTTCGCCGCGACGGTTCGCGCCCCGATCGTTATACCAAGTGCCTTGCCGACTGAAGCCGCGACGCGGTCCCCGGCGGCCGCCCAACTTCCTCCACCCGTGGCCGGGGCAAACTCCTCCACCCTGATGCCGTAAATCGGCGCCGGTCGGCGCCGAGCTAGAGAGCGGCGGCGGGACGTTACGCTAGGTCCTTTTT